>NZ_CP012677.1:2697635-4046453 GCF_001294625.1 Arthrobacter alpinus
CAAGTGTCCATGGCAGTGCCGGCCATCAGCCGTGCACCCGGGCGACGGCGGCACAGATGCCAGCGCCGATGTCCGCCACGTCCGCCGCGGTGCTGACGAACGGCGGCATGGTGTAGATCAGGTTCCGAAACGGGCGGATCCAAACGCCACATTCCAGGGCCGCCAAGGTCACGGCGGGCACATCGACCGCCCCGAACAGTTCCACGACCCCCACAGCGCCCAGCACCCGCACTTCCCTCACGGCTTCCAGCTCCCGTGCCGGGGCCAGGCCAACTGCCAGGCCCCATTCGATCCCGTCAACCTGCCCCTGCCAGCCCGAGGCGCACAGCAGGTCCAGCGACGCCGACGCCACGGCACATGCCAGGGGGTTGGCCATGAATGTGGGCCCGTGTAGCAGGGCCCGCAGCGGGGAGTTAGTGACCACCGTGGCCACGCGTGCCGAGCACAGCATGGCGGCCAGGGTCAGGTAGCCGCCGGTGAGGGCCTTTCCCACACACATGATGTCCGGGACAATCCCGGCCCAGTGGGAGGCGAACAGTTTCCCGGTCCGGCCAAAGCCGGTCGCGATTTCATCGACAATAAGTAACAGCCCGAAGTCATCGGCCACGCGCCGGGCGGCGGCCAAACATTCGGGGGCATAGATGTGCATGCCGCCGGCGCCCTGCAGCACGGGCTCCACAATGATGGCCGCCAGCTCGTCGCCGTATTGGGCCACCATCGTTTCCAGGGCACCAATCCACGCCTCGACTGCCTCCGGATCGGATACCAGCTGGCCACCTGCCAGCCGTGCGGCGGGCGGGCGGGGCAGGAAGAGTTGCTCGGCGATCAGGGAAGGGAACGCCGCATGCATACCATCCACGGGATCGCAGACGCCCATGGCGGCGAAAGTATCCCCATGGTAGCCACCGCGCAGGGCCAGGAACCTGGTGCGCCGGGGCCGGCCGAGTCCTAGCTGGTACTGGACGGCCAGCTTGAGCGCCACCTCCACGGCCACCGAGCCGGAATCCGCAAAGAAGACGTGGTCAAGCCCGTCCGGGGTCAGTGCCACGAGCTGTTCGGCCAGATGTACCGCTGGCTCATGCGTCAGGCCACCAAACATGACATGGCTGAACCGTCCGGCCTGCTCCAACAGAGCCCGGTCCAGGGCCGGATGCCGGTAGCCGTGAATGGCGGACCACCACGAACTCATGGCGTCCACGGCCTCAAAGGTGGTGCCATCCTGGGCGGCCAGGTGCAGGCTGGTGCCGTGGGCGCCGTGCACCGCGTAGGGCGCGTCACCGTCCAACGGGGCGTAGGGGTGCCACAGTAGTCCCCGGTCGCGAGCAACCAGCGGATCCGGCCCCGAAGGCAAGACCGGCACTGCGGGCGTGTCCGCTCCAGCGTGCGTCATCAGCGCCGCACTGGCGCCATCACGCATTGGGAGCCATGGCCGTTCCGGCTCCGCGGCGACGGATGGCTAGGGGCCCACCCGGGGAGGTTCCGGCGTCGTCGGCCCCAAGTTCATCAGGCTGCGTGCGGCCCAAGACCACAAAACCGTTCTCAGCGATCATGTCCAGGTCCGCCACCGCCTCCTGGCCCTCGCTGGTCAAGTAGTCGCCCAGAAACAGCGAGTTGGCCACATGTAAAGCCAGCGGCTGGAGCGTGCGCAGGTGCATCTCGCGCCCGCCGGCCATGCGCAGCTCTGTGTCAGGGCAGGCAAAGCGGACCAGGGCCAGGATGCGCAGGCAGTGAGCGGGGGTGAGCAGCCAGGTGCCCTCCAGCGGCGTCCCGTCAAACGGCATGAGAAAGTTCACGGGGATGGATTCACTGCTCAGCGCGCGAAGGGCGAAGACGGCGTCAATGAGTTGTTCGTCGCTTTCGCCCATGCCCACGATCAGCCCGGAACACGGGGAGAGTCCGACCTCCTTGGCCTGCTCCACTGTGCGCACCCTGTCGGAGTATTCATGGGTGGAGCAGATCTGGGAGTACATGGCTTCGCTGGTGTTCAGGTTGTGGTTGTAGGCGTCTGCTCCAGCATCCTTCAGGCGCCCGGCCTGGCCGTCCTTGAGGATACCCAGGCAAGCGCAGACCTCGACGTCCGGGTGCTCGGACTTGAGCTCGCTGACCAGACCGGCCACGCGGTCCACGTCGCGGTCGCTGGGGCTTTTGCCGCTGGCCACCAGGCAGACCCGGGAGGCTCCGGCACGGATGCCTGTGGCGGCTTGCGCCACGGCTTCCTCGGGCTTGAGCCAGGTGTATTTGAGGATTTGCGCGGCGGAGCCCAGGCGCTGGGAACAGTAGGTGCAATCCTCCGGGCACAGCCCCGATTTGAGGTTGACTAGGTAGTTCACCTTCACGGAGTTGCCGAAGTGGGCCCGCCGCAGGCGTGCGGCGGCAGCCACCACCTCCAGCAGTTGCTCATCGGTGGAGGTGAGGACGGCAAGTGCCTCGTCACGGGTCAAGGTGGCACCGGACAGCTGCCGGCGGGCGAGGTCATCAAAGTAATTGAACACTGTTCAAGTGTGGGAGTTGGCGGTGCTGCTGTCAATTGGAAGGCCCGCGCATGGGGGAAGATGTAAGGGTGCCACTGGGGCACGTCGACCAAGCCGAAGGGACCGGAAACCATGGCGTTGACACGCGGGCACATCGTGGACGCCGCTATGGGGATCTTGCGCGAATACGGCCTGGCCGACCTGTCCATGCGACGGCTGGCCCGGGACTTGGAGGTCCAGCCCGGGGCCTTATACTGGCACATCAAGAACAAGCAGGACCTGTTGACGGTGCTGGCCGGGCTGATCCTGGAACCGGTGGGCGAATCGGTTTCCCCGCGCGGATTGGCCTTGGACATCCGCGGCGCGCTGCTCTCGGTCCGCGACGGCGCCGAGGTGGTTGCCCTGGCATGGGCGCTGGATCCGGAGGCCCCGTCACCGCTACTGCGCCTGCGCACCCTGCTGATGGGGCAGGGGTTGGCCATCGGGGAGGCGCGCTGGGGCGCCGACGCCCTGGCACACTACATCCTGGGCGCCGTCACACAGGAGCAGACCCGTGCCGGCCTACTCCGTGCGGGCCTGTTGGATGGCTCCGGCACCGGCACCGACGCCTCCTTTGAATTCGGTCTGGGGCTCTTCCTCTCCGGGCTGGCGGCCACGGCTGCAGGGGCGGCATCAGGTTGAAACCGTCCGCCCCGCCCTGTTCAGACCAGCGCTGCATTTCATCGGCCACCTACTCCGGGGTGGCCACCACCGTGGGCTGCTCGACGCCGGCAGCGAGCCTGCCCAGAAGCTGGCACAGCGTGGGCTGCTCGGTCTCGATGATGCGCAGGGTCGTGAAATAACTGCCCTGTGAAGTCCGACGCCGGCGCCAGGGCTGGCACGGGTCCCTCAAGGTCCCAGCTGCTCGTAGTAGCCGATGTCGCCAAGCTCCGCGATCGGGGAGCCAGGCATCCGCCAGGCGGCGCAGTGGTGGCCTCAGCCGTGCAGGAGCACGTTCAGGTGTAGTTGCCGCAAAGCGAAGTCCGGTATCAGTTCATCACCAGCCCGCCGTCGACCATGATGTTCTGCCCCGTCACCGACCGGGCCCACGGCGAGGCGAAGAACAGCACGGTGTCGGCGAGTTCGGCCGGCGTGGTGACCCGGCGAAGCGGCGTTGCCGCGGCGATGTAGTCAAAGACCTCCTCGGGCGTGGCTGCGCTGGCGTCGGTGGTGCGCAGCAGGCCGCCGGAGACCATGTTCACGCTGATGTTCGCAGGCCCCAGGTCCACGGCGAGTGTGCGGGTCAGGGACAGCAGTGCCGCCTTTGCCGCCGTGTAGTCGTGGTACGGCACTACGGGGTTTTGGAACAGGTTGGTGCCAATGTTCACGATTCGGCCAAAGCCGTGGGCCTTCATGCCTGGCAGGGCCGCCTGAGTGGTGTTCAGCGCACCGCGCACGCTTCCGGAGAACTGGGCGTCAAAGTCGGCCCAGGCGATGGTGCCGGCGGTGGAGCGGGCGTCACCGTTGAAGGAAAAGTCGGCCAAGGCGTTGTTCACCACAGTGGTGATGGCAGCACCAAAGTGCCGTTCCGCGGCCGCGAACAGGGCTGCGACGTCCTCCGGGTTGGTGACGTCGGCCTGTACGGCCAGGGCCCGCCCGGGGCCGGCATTGGCGGCCAGCGCCTCGGCGGCGTCTGCACTGCTGCGGTAGTTGACCACCACGCGGGCTCCGGTGCCCAGGAACGCCTGGGCGATGTGGGCGCCCAGTCCGCGGCCGGCACCGGTGACGAGGACTACTTGTTCTGGAAACTGCATGGTTCTCCACCTTGGATTAGGCGAAAAGATGGGCACGGCAAAGCGCCATTAACATGGGTGGCGCGCAAGAAACCGGCAGGACATCCCTTCGCTAGTGCTAACTAGATCAGGTTCAACGGGTGTCTTTCTCAGCCCGCCAAGGGCACCCCGTGTCACTGCCAGCGAGTCTAGCCGACCCCATTTATCCAGAAGCACCCAGTGCCCGTTTGTTACGTCCGCGCGAGGGCGTCGATATCCTCCAAGAAGTCCGCTGCCACGGCATCGCTGACGGTGGCTCGGGTGTCGGCAATGGTCTCCAGGTAGTCCGCTGTCACCGGGCCGCGGGGGCCGGCGGCGGGAGCGTGGCTGACGTCGTCGTACACGGCCTTTTCCAGGGCCCGCTGCGAGGCGCTGCGGGCGGCAAATTCGATATCCGCCGGGGAGAACCCGGAGCTGGCCGCGACCAACCCGGCCACATCCACCTCCTCCACCACCGTCTCCGGAATAAACCGGCGCCACATGGCGGTGCGGGCGTCGTCGTCCGGCAGGCCGATGGGAATGACGTAGTCAAAACGGCCGTGGCGCAGGAAGGCCGAATCCAGGGAGCGGATGAAGTTCGTGGCGCATACCAACAGTCGGCCGGGCTGGTCCCGGAATGCCGGAATGATCTTCAGAAGCTCGTTAGTTACTCCCTGCATGGGCGAGGGCGGCTCCCCCGAACGCTGCGAGGCGATCTCCTCAACCTCGTCAATGAACACCACGGCATGTTCGAGTTCGGCGATGTCCAGAAAGGTTTGGCGCAGGGCCCCGGCCAGGCCGCCGGGCTCCCCCGCCAACCGGGAGGGGAAGACTTCCACGAACGGCCATTCCAGGCGGGACGCCATGGCTTTGGCAAAGGTGGTCTTGCCGGTGCCGGGCGGGCCAAACAGCACGACAGCGCGTGGGGGCACCACACCGAATTCGTCGGCCAGGTCCGGCTCTGCCAGGGGCAGCACCAGACGCCGTTCCAGCAATTCCTTCTCGGCGGTCATACCTGCCACCCGGTCCCAGAGGTCGCGCGGAAGCAACCGTCCGCCCAGTTCGTCCAAGGCGCCCAGCTCGGCGCGCTGGACGGGGATGCGGCGTTCAAAATAGCGCAGGTTCTTTTTCACCACGAAGCCCCGGTTAGTGAACGCCTCCACGCGGGTCTCCGTTTCCGGCATGAGTGCAGAGAGCTTGTTCAACCCGTGGGCCGCCATGCGGTTCTCGACGGCGGCCAGCAGCGAGGTGCCAATCCCGCGTCCGCGAAATTCCGGCAGGGTGGACAAAAACACGATCCAGCCCTGGTCGTGGGCGGCGCGCCCCACCGCAGCGCCAATCACTTGTTCGCCCTGGACAGCCACCACGGCATGGTCCTTCTCGCACGAGGCCAGCACCTCGGACAGGTCATAGACCGGTTCCACTTTGGTGGCGCGCAGGGACTGCCAAAGTTGCAAGATCCCCTCCACATCCTGGGAATGAAAGTCCCGAATCTTCCATGACGTCATTGTTTAGCGCTCCTCTGCGTTGCCGTGCTTCGCATCATGGCATGGCTGGGGCTCCACGTCGACAGCTGTCCACGCAGTGTTAGCCCGCACAGTGGCCGTTCGCTCAGTCTCATAGATTCTTTATGCGCACTGCCCGGGGTCGCACCCTGCGCAGCTTGGCCAGTGGCGCAAGAACCTCACCCGGACACTGCGCATAAACGCCGGATCCGCCGAGAGTTACCGGACCCGTACCGCTTCGCCGGCGTCGCGCGTCAACAGGGCCGCCTCGACCACCGGGTACAGCATGAGCAAACCCAGCACGGCGAACGTCCACTGGTAGGCGGTCACCGGCGGCGCACCGCCCAGCAGCGACTCGGACGCGCGCAGGATCAACGCGCCCACGGCCACGCCCAGGCAGGTGGCGATTTGGGCAATGGTGGAGGAGAGCGTGTTGGCCCCGGCCATGCGCGCCTGCGGCACATCGGCAAACTGCAGCGTGTTGTAGGCGCTGAACCCGATGGAACGCAGCACACCGCTGGCAAACAGCACGGCGGCAATGACCGGCAGCGGTGTGGCCGGCCCCAGCAACGCACAGGCGCCCAGGACCAGGGCGCCGCCGGCATTGCTGAGCAGCAGCACCTTCTGGAACCCAAAGCGGCGGATGAGCGCAGACGTGGCCGGCTTGATCAGCACGTTCCCGGCAAACATGGCCATGGTCATCAGCCCGGCCCCAAACGCGTTCCAGCCAAAACCGAGCATGAACATCAGCGGCAGCAGGAACGGCACGGCGTTGATCACCAGGCGGTACAGGGCGCCGCCGCCGTTTCCTACGCGAAAGGTGCGGATGCCCAGGGCACGCAGGTCCAGCAGCGGGTGGCGGGAGCGCTTGAACCACCACAATGCGCCCGCACCGGCGCCCAGAGCCAGCAGCAGCCACAGCACGACGCCGGCCCAGGGCGCGGGTACCGAGCCCACCAGTTCCAGCACAATCACCAAAGCGGCCAAGGAAACGCCGCAGAGGATAAATCCTGTCCAGTCCGGCGGGGGAAGCTTGTGCGCCCTGATGTTCGGCACCACACGCAGGGCCACCATAAAGGCGATGATGCCCAGGGGGACGTTGATGAGAAAGATCCAGTGCCAGCTGGCGTAAGTGGTGAGCAGCCCGCCCAGTGCCGGGGCAATCACCGGTGCGATCAAGGCCGGCCAGGTCAGGTAGGCGATGGCTTCCAGGAATTCCTTTCGGTCCGCATCCCGGAGCACCACCAGCCGGCCCACCGGCACCATTAATGCCCCGCCCAGGCCCTGGAGCATGCGGGCGCCACACAGAAAGGCGAGGTTGGGGCTCAGTGCGCACAAAAGGGAAGCCACGGTGAAGATGGCGATGGCTGCGGTAAACACCCGACGGGCCCCGTAGCGTTCTGCCAGCCAGCCGCTGATGGGGATGCCCACGGCCAGCGTGATCAGATAACTGGTCATGGCCAGGTTGATGTCCACGGGCCGGACGCCGAGATCGTCGGCAATGCCTGCCGCCGCGGTGGCGATGATGGTCCCGTCGAGGATTTCCATGAAGTACGTCCCGGCAACCAACAGCGCAAGGACGCGGCTGAAGGACGGGGCCACGGCCGGCGTCGTACGGGTTCTGCTCACCGGCCAAGCGTAGCCACCCAGACGACAAGTGACACAACTCATACAGCCATGTGGAAACAATTCACACCATTTCCACGCTATCCATCCACGAACACCTTCTTCGAAACAGAAAGCCGGACCCGTGAGCATTGACATCGCGCAGGAAATCAACGTGCAGGATGAATTGATCCTGGATGCACAGGCAACCGACGTGTTGTTCCTTGAGGCGCGCACCGCCAATAGCTGGGCAGACGGCGAGATCAGCGAGCAGACGCTGCAAGCCATCTACGCCCTGACCCGGATGGCCCCGACGGCCATGAACACCCAGCCGCTGCGCATTTCCTGGATCCGCTCCGCCGAAGCCCGCGCACGTCTGGTGGCGCACATGTCCGAGGGCAACCAGGCCAAGACGCTCACGGCCCCCCTGGTTGCCGTGCTCAGCTACGACACCGACTGGCACGAACTGATGCCCACCACGGCACCGCACGCCGCCGGCATGATTCCCACTTTTGCCGCCAACCATGCCCTGCGCCAGGGCATGGCGGCCAACAACGCACACATCCAGGCCGGATTCTTTATCATGGCAGCCCGTGCCGCAGGCCTGGCAGCCGGACCCATGGGCGGCTTTGACGCCTCAGGGATCGACGCCGAATTCAACTCCGGCACGCAGCGCAAAGCGTTCCTGGTGGTCAACCTGGGCCGGCCCAACGGTATTGTGGACCGCGATCGCCTGCACCGCCTCGAGTTCGACGCGGCTACGCAGACGCTCTAAGCGGCTGAGCCGGTGCAGCTCACGGCGAGGTGGAACAGATCGAAGCCGCAGGCGCGCCAGCCAGCCTGTCCTTGGTCCATGCGATCAGATCCCCGCCCGCGCAGGTCCTGTGCCACCTCGAGCGGGTACGGGATGGGCTAACTCGGCGTGTTCTTGCGCAATCTCTGGCCAAGGGTCCCGTGGCTGGGTGCTTGGCAACGGTGGTTTTGTCCTTCTCGATGGCTATGTTGGGCATATTTTCCGCCGGTCCAGAGCGCGCCTTGCCCGCCCTCGCGGCATCCGGCACATTGGCTGGCTTGATGAAGGTCTTTACGACGGCGTTGGCCAGCGCCGCTGAGGATGAGTGCCGCTGCCATGAAGACAGGAAGCACGGTAATGGTTCCACCCACCCAGAGCGTGACTCACCAAGGCGCCGGGGCCAGTAGGCCGGAGAGGGCGCGGGTTCCGGAGATGATTTTTGCGGCAAGCATGGGCTGCCCAGCATTCCCTAGATCTACTTGCCCAGCAGCATTCCCTGCCTCGTCTGAAATGGCCGGTCACCTCGGTCAATTTCGCCTTATTTGGTAGCGCGGTTCAGTGGCGCTTCGGTGCGCTTGTATGCTCGGAGTCTTGGAGTTCGGCAGAATCCGCCCCAACGGCGGCAACCTGCAAGCCATGACTCAGTTCTTCGGTGCGTTCCAAGGCGCGGCTACGTGCCGCGCCCATCATGAACATGATGATCGCCAGCATGGCTACGAGCCAAAACACCACGATGATGGTGATGAGCAGCCAAAACGGCATTCGAATATCTCCTTGAACAACAACAAATGTATGAACCCCAGTTACCACAACTATACAGTTGCCGGTTGTGAGCCCCCTCAGCGCGCACTGTGAACATGCAGGGAGATCCGCATCACGCGCTCCTGGCCTAGACTGGCCAGATGAACGCTCAAGCGCCCGCCCCCGTCACTGTCACGGTCACCGGGGCCGCCGGTCAAATTGGTTATGCACTCCTGTTCCGCATCGCCTCCGGGGCCATGCTGGGCCCGGACGTGCGTGTCAAACTAAATCTGCTGGAAATTCCGCAGGCCGCCCAAGCTGCCGAGGGGACACTGCTGGAACTCCAGGACTGCGCCTTTCCCCTGCTCGCCGGGATGGAGGTCTTTGAGGATCCCGTCAAGGCGTTCGACGGCGCCAATATCGCCATGCTGGTCGGTGCCAGGCCGCGCGGACCGGGAATGGAACGCGCCGATCTACTCAAGGCCAATGGCGGGATTTTCTCCGTGCAGGGCCAGGCGATCAACGCCGGCGCTGCGGCGGATTTCAAGGCAGTGGTGGTGGGCAACCCGGCCAATACCAACGCGCTCATTGCCGCCGCTCACGCCCGGGACGTGCCGGCGTCGAGGTTCACCGCCATGACCCGGCTGGACCATGACAGGGCGGTGGCCCAGCTGGCGGCCAAGACCGGGGCGCCGGTCTCCGCCATCAGCAACCTGGCCATTTGGGGCAACCACTCGGCCAGTCAATACCCTGACATCACCCACGCCACAGTTTCCGGACAGCCCGCCACCGAGTTGGTGGACCAGGGCTGGATTGCCGACGAGTTCATCCCCCGTGTGGCCAAGCGCGGCGCCGAGATCATCGCGGTGCGCGGCGGCTCCTCGGCGGCGTCGGCCGCCAACGCAGCCATCGAACACATGCGTTTGTGGGTGCAGGGAACCCCGGCGGGCGACTGGACGTCCATGGCGGTCCCCTCCGACGGCTCCTACGGCGTACCGGCCGGCATTGTCAGTTCCTTCCCCGTCACTACCAGCGGCGGGGACTACACCATTGTGCCGGACCTGGCCATCAGCGAGTTCTCCCGGGCACGGATTGACGCGTCGGTTGCGGAGCTGTTGGCCGAACGCGACGCCGTTGCGGAACTGGGGCTGTTCTAGGGTCCGCCACTACCTGAAGGACTCTTGCGGCTGCTACTTCTTCCGGCCCCAGATAAAGTAGGCGATGGGCCCGGCAAAATTGATGAACGACGCCGCTACCCACGCAGGCTTGGGACCGTTGACTTCCTGCGGCTTGCGTTGGGACAGGTCCCGCAGCGCAGCAAACTGAAGTGCGATCTGCGCGCACCCCGCAACGACAATCCTGGTCTTGGCTCGCTTGCTCAGCTCGTTCCAGTGTTTCTTGGCTGCCATGACTGCTCCTTGAAGGTTGGCTGTGCGAACGGCCTCAGTCTAATGCTCCACAGTGGATTCAAACACCCACGGCAGTGACGTGATCGTGAGTCGGTGGCGGGCACCGCGGCGTGCGGGCTGCGGGTAGTCCGCGTCGCCGCGCCACATGACACCGGTGGGCGGCTCGGGGGTGGAGGGGATGGCGTCGTTCTTCACCTCTTGCGGCAAAAAGTGGCTTTCGTAGGAGAACGGCGTCGCCATCGCGGTCCGGGCCAGCGCGTCCCTGACTGTGGCGAATTTACCCAGGTGGTGCAGGGTGACCCAGGTGGGCGGCGCCAAGACCATGGCCCCGGCGGCGTGCCGGGCAAGGGCCTCTGCGGGAGTCAACCAGGCGTAGTGTTCATGTTCGCCGGGGTTCAACACCACCTCCGAAGTGGGGGCTTGCGCGATGGAGAACCAGGTGCGAAAACGGCGCGGAAGCCGTTGCATGGGTGTCCACAAGGAAAGCTGGACAAGGTCCTGGGCCTGGAGCTGCTGGCCCGTTTCCTCGGCCAACTCCCGCAGCCCGGCCACCTGCGCCGCAGCGATGATATCCAGTTGCTGGCCGTCTGGACCGAGGCGGTCCATCGGATCCACCTTGCCACCGGGAAACACCCACGCTCCGGCGAAGGCACTGCTGGCGCCCGGCCGCTCAAGCATCAACACCTCAAGACCGGCATTGCCGTCGCGCAGCAAAACCACCGTGCACGCATCTTCCAGCGGAGCCAGTGGCACGTCATTTCCCATGGGCCAACCATAGTCCCCACTGGCCCCCTCACCTCGTACCTCGGCCAAGGAACCCTGCCAGCGTGGCCCCACCCACCGACACCCTCACCTCGTACCTCGGCCAAGGAACCCTGCCAGCGTGGCCCCACCCACCGACACCCTCACCTCGTACCTCGGCCAAGGAACCCTGCCAGCGTGGCCCCACCCACCGACACCCTCACCTCGTACCTCGGCCAAGGAACCCTGCCAGCGTGGCCCCACCCACCGACACCCTCACCTCGTACCTCGGCCAAGGAACCCTGCCAGCGTGGCCCTGGAGAAATAGTCATTGCCCCTGGCTATACACGCGAGTAGTCTACAATCCATGAGTACAGCACCAGAGGATCTGACGGGCCGGGCACGGCTGCGGGACGCCGCCATCGAGTGCTTCGCAGCGGGCGGTTTTGGCGAGTCGCTGCGGGCCATTGCCGCACGGGCAGGCGTCAGCGCGGGCTTGGTACGCCATCATTTCGGGTCCAAGGAAATGTTGCGCGCCGAATGCGACGCCACCGTCCTGGCCCGCTACACCAAGCTGAAGACGGAGAGTCTGAACTCGGACCCCAAGCAGCTGTTCGCGCAGTTCCCGGCCTCCAACGAGGCTGGGATCCTGCTGGTGTACATTTTGCGCAGCGTCCGTGAGGGCGGAGCGGCAGGGCGGGAGTTCATCGAGCAAATGGTTGCCGAAGCCCTTGGATTTACCCGAGACGCCGTGGCGCGGGGGCTGGTTGTCCCCAGTCGCGATGAGGAAGCCCGCGTCCGTTACCTCACCTATCAAGGGATCGGTGCGCTCGTGGTCAGGCTCGCCATGAACCCGGATACGCCACTGGATGATTTCCAGGCAGTCATGGGGCAGTTCTACACCGATTCCATGCTGCCCACCCTTGAACTGTATACGGAGGGCCTGTTCACCGACAGGACCTACCTCGAGCAGTACCTCGAATACGTTGCAGCCACCAACAACCCGCCCGCGGGCCTCGCGGGAGAACCGTTGTCACTGTAAGGAAGAACCATGTCACCCACTACTGCGGCCATCGAGGTCGCCGGTCTGCGCAAACGATTCGGGCGGACCACCGCACTGGACGGCTTGGACCTGATCGTGGACCAGGGAACCGTTGCAGGATTCCTCGGGCCCAACGGATCGGGCAAGTCAACCACCATCCGCATCCTGCTGGGACTGCTCAGGAACGACGGCGGCACCGCACGCCTGCTTGGAGGAGACCCCTGGGGTGACGCCGTGGACCTCCACCGGCGGATTGCCTACGTGCCTGGTGAGGTCAGTCTCTGGCCCAACCTGACGGGCGGGCAGGCCATCGACATCCTCTCCCGGCTGCGCGGTGGCGTGAACAACGCCAAGCGGGACGCCCTGCTGGAAAGCTTCAACCTGGACCCTAGCAAGAGGGCCCGCAGCTACTCCAAGGGAAACCGGCAAAAGGTGGCCCTCGTGGCTGCTCTGGCCTCCGACGCGGAGCTCTTGATTCTTGACGAGCCGACGTCGGGCCTAGACCCGCTGATGGAGGAAGTCTTCACCGACTGCATTCGCGAGGTCAAGGCAGCTGGGCGCAGCGTCCTGCTCTCCAGCCACATCTTTGCCGAGGTTGAGAAGCTGTGCGACACCGTAACGATCATCCGGGACGGACAGACCGTTGAGGCGGGCCAGCTGGAGGAGCTTCGCCATCTGCACCGGACCGTGGTTTCGGTGGTGCTGGACCGTGACGCCAAAGTGCTTTCCGTCGTCGCGGGTGTGAACGACCTCGTCACGGACGGAAGCAGAGCCACCTTCACCGTGGGTGAGGCAGAGCTTGGCGGGGTGCTGACGGCCGTCTCTGCCTATGCTCCCCATTCCCTGGTTGCCAGCCCACCATCCTTGGAGGATTTGTTCCTGCGCCACTATGGCGGGGTGGGCAAGCGCGACACGACCTCGGCCCAGCAGGCTGCGACAGCGCAGAAGGCGGGTGCGCTATGAGCGTCGCAGCTGCCCCGGCCCGTGCCGCCTCACGGAGCACGTCGCGGTCGGGGATCATGACGGGCTTTTGGATCAGCGTGCGGTTCATCCTGCGCCGCAATTGGCTACGGCTGGTCATTTGGGCGGCCGTGCTGGCCGTCATGATTCCCGTGGTCTACGATTCCCAGCAGCAGGCCTTCCCCACCCAGGCTGCCCGCAACGCCTATGCCCAGGTGGCGAACACCCCGGCCGTCGCGGCCATGACGGGCCTGCCCTACGCGGCAGGTTCATTGGGCGGAATCCTGGTCATCAAGATCTGGATGACGCTGGCTGTGGCCCTGGGCTTTGCCTCGATCTTCTTAGTGACCCGCAACGGCCGGGCGGACGAGGAGTCCGGGCGGACCGAGCTGCTACGCTCCTCGGCGATGGGCCGTCACGCCTACAGCATGGCCAACTATGCGGTGGTGGGAGGCCTGAGCGTTGTGAGCGGTGCGCTGATTTCACTGCTGTGTCTGGCCGAAACGCTGCCCACGGCCGGCTCGCTGGTCATGGGTGCCTCAATCGCCGGAACAGGGTTGGCGTTCGTGGGCATTGCCGTGATCTGCGGGCAGCTCAGTTCAACCAGCCGCGGGGCCAACTCGCTGGCCGTCGCCATCCTGGCCGTATTCTATTTCATCCGGGCCGCAGCTGACCTTCAGGCGAATGGCGGCAACGTGAACGTCATCAGCTGGTTCTCACCGATCGGCTGGGCACAGAACATGCGCCCCTTCGGCCAGAACACCTGGTGGCCGCTACTGGCACTCCTCGGGCTAGCCGTGGCAGGCTGCGCCCTGGCCCTCCGCATTGAAACACGCCGGGACCTAGGCATGGGCATACTGCCCGAACGCCGGGGCAAGGCCCGGGCGAGCGAGTTCCTGATGCACCCTGTGGGGCTGGTCCTTCGCCTGCAGCGGGCGCCACTGATTGGCTGGATGGTCGGAGCCGTGGTGGCCGGGTTGTTCTTCGGCACCGTGGCAAAGGCCATGACCACGGTCCTGGAACCGTCGAACGCCTTCGCCAAAGCGTTCGTGGGCGAATCCTCCAACATGCTCGACGGCATTCTGGGGGTCTTCGTGTTGTTTACCGCCATGCTGGCCGGGGCCTTCGCCGTCCAATGCATCACCGGCGCCCGCACAGAGGAGGCCGAAGGCAGGCTAGAGTCACAGCTGGCCGGGGCCTTGTCCCGGTCCACCTGGCTGTGGGCCAATGTGCTGGTTTCCGCCGTGGGGTCCGCGCTGATGCTGTTGCTGGGCGGCTACCTCACGGGAGTCTCCTCCAACGGGGCAGCCACGGGTTCCCAACTGGCCGGGGCGGCGTTCGCCTACTGGCCGGCCGTCTTGCTCATGATGGGCGTGCCGTTGTTCCTCCAGGGCTTCGCGCCCCGCCTCAGCGCCAGCCTGGGCTGGGCCGTATACGGGATTTCCGTGGTGGTAGCCATGTTTGGCGGACTATTCTCGCTGTCCGAATCGGTCATTGCGGCCACCCCGTACGGTGCGGTCCCCCGGCTGATGACGGAGAACTTCACGGCCCTACCCATCCTGGTGCTGTCCGCCATCGCGCTGGCCCTCGGCGTACTTGGGTTCTGGCGGTTCAGCAACCGTGACATCATCCCGGAGTAGGCTGCCGGGCACCTTGCACGGGCAGTCGGGCGGAGCGCAGGAAACGGGCATAGCCAATAAAGTACATCCACCATTGAAGCGCAGCAATGAAGGAGGAACCATGGAACAGGCAACGTTGGGAAAGGCACTGGAATTGGAGCACCGGCAGATCGACGGCGGTATTGAGTCGTATCTGGCCGCCGCGGACGGCGAAGCTGCCGATCCGGCACCGCTGCGGACCGCACTCGCCGGATTGCGCCGCCACATTTACCTCGAAGAGCAATTCCTGTTCCCACCTTTACAGGCTGCAGGGCTCATGGGACCCATTTTCGTCATGCTGCGCGAACACGGCGCACTTTGGCGCGCCATGGACGCCGTTGAGGCGTTGCCGTCCAGCCCCTTAGGCACTACCGCCATCCGTGACGCCTGCACCGCCTTGCTGGCACTTCTTGACGCCCACAATTCCAAGGAAGAGCCCATCATCTACACCCAGGCCGACAAGGTATTGGATGCCGCGGCAAGCGCCGAACTGCTGGACTTTCTGGCCCAGGGTACGGTACCGGATGGCTGGGTCTGCGCCGCGGTTTGACCCCGATTCCCGTCGCCAAGAAAACATAAATGTTCAGCATCTTCCCCACCAAACACCAGTCAGCGGTGTCAAAATGAGACCATGGGAAACACGATGGATTTCACCGCTGCGGGCCAGCCGTTTCAGGCGTACCAGGCAGAACCCCCCGGGTTGGTCCGCGGCGCGGTGGTGGTGATCCATGAAATTTGGGGGCTCACCGACCATGTCAAGGACATCGCCGACAGATTCGCCGCTGCCGGATACCTCGCCGTGGCACCAGACCTCATGGGCTTGGCCGGGCTGGATGCAACCTTGCTGGCTGAATTGGGAGCCGACCGCTCCGACCCGGCGAAACTCGCCTCCGTCCAGCCCAAAATCAGGGCTGCCACCGAACCCCTACGTTCCCCGAAGGCGGCTTTGGCGATCGAGGCGGGCACGGCTGCCGTGTTCAACTACCTGCAGTCAAGCGCCGAGGGGGCCGGAAGAACCGCCGTCGTCGGCTATTGTTTTGGCGGCACTTATTCTTTTGCCCTGGCGGTCTCGGAACCCCTGCTCGCGGCGGCTGTACCGTATTATGGCCAAGCCAACTACTCGGTCCCTGAATTGGCGGACATCACCTGCCCAGTCCTTGCCTTCTACGGCGAGGAGGACCATGCGTTGACAGACGGCCTGCCGGATTTGATCGCCCGCATGCAAGAAGCGAAGGTGGACTTTAGATACACGGTCTTCGCCGGCGCGGGGCACGCCTTTTTCAATGACACCAACCCCATGACGTACCGGGCGGAACCGGCCAGAATCGCATGGGAGGAGACGCTGGAATTCCTCGGCAAGGTATTGGCCTAGGACCCCCGATGGGCGGAAGTTTCAGGGACGCTGGCGTGCCTGAAAGCAGTTCAAGGTTGCCGCGATCTGAACAAGGAAATCATCCACCGCGTCGTGAGTTTGGCGAGCAAATCCCGCGGGACTGCCCACGTGCAAGACATTGGCCACGCCACCGCCGTGGAGTTTGCAGCCTCAGTTGTGTGCCCGCTCAAGAGCTGAAAGGGGCTCGGTGCGTTACTGCACCGGCAGGCAACGCACCGCGCTAGGTGAAAGCACACCCGGACGACGCCGTGCGCCGCTTTCGCCCGCAGCTGCGCGCTAACGCCTAGCTGCGGAACCTAGCCGCCGGCGGCCGCTGCGAGCATGGCCCGTGCCAGGGGACCGCCGGTTACGGCACCCAGGTCCCCGTCCTCAACAAATACCGCAACGGCAATGTCACCTTGGGCGGCGATCACCCAGGAGTGTGTACGCGGCGGGGTATCGGTGCCGTACTCGGCGGTGCCAGTCTTGCCGATCGCGGCAGTGCCTGACAGGTCGGCGAGGATTCCCAGGTAGCCGTCGGTCACCACTGCGCGCATCATGGTGCGAAGATCGCCGGCTTCCTTCTCCGTCAGCGGGGCACCCCCGGCAGGTGTGGCCTTGCCGTCGCGACCGTCCACCAGTTGCGGAACCACCGTGGTGCCCTTGACCACCGAGGCCATCAGGGTCGCCATGGCCAAGGGTGAAACCTGCACCTTACCCTGCCCGATCATGGAGGCTGCGTGCTCGGTTCCGGCGGAGTCCCGAGGCACGGCTCCGGTGAACGCGTCAAGGCCCAAGTCATTGGTCAAGCCGATTCCGAGGGCACCGGCCGCGTCCGCTAGCTTGTCCTGCGCCAATTTATCGAACTGCGAAACAAAGGCCGTGTTGCACGAGTGCGCCACGGCCGTGGTCAGCGTGATCTCACCCGTGGCCGACGCCGCATAGCCCGGGGCGTTGAAGAACTTCTTGCCGTCGGCGGTGAACTCCGGGGTGCAGCTGACGGTTGAGGTGGGGTTCATGCCCAGCCGGAACAGGCCCAGCGATGTGGCGATCTTGAACGTGGATCCGGGCGCATACTGGCCCAGGAACGCAGTGTTGTAGCCGTTGCTGTCGGGCCCGTTGGCCGAGGCCAGGATGGCGCCGGTGGATGGGCGCAACACCACGATCGAACTCGGCGTCTTGACCCCGGCCAAGGAGTCCTCGGCGGCCGTCTGCAAGGTCGGCACCAATGTGGTCTTCAGATCCTGGCCGTTGACGGGCGCCTCTGAGAACAGGATGCGCGGCGGTGCGGGATTAGCAACAGGTGACGTCCCGGCGTCGGCCGTGCCAGCGCTGGGGCTGGCACTGGGGGAAGCGGTGGATGCGGCGGGGGCCGCCGTGGCCACGACGGTGACCCCGGGAGTGCCGGCGAGCTGGGCGTCGAAGGCGGCCTGCAGCCCACTGGCGCCCACGGTTTGCCCGGCAACCACCTGTCCCTTGGACTTTTCAATGTCTTCGGCGCTGGCCTCACGGACGGTGCCGAGAATGGCCTGGGCGAAGGACCTCGACGGCGCCAGCGGCAGGGTTCCGGGGGTCGCAAGGAAGCCCTTGATGCCCGTCAACGCGGCCTGATCCAGCGCGTCAAAAGCCTCCACACGCAAGGTGATGGCATCGACGAACGCTACCGGCCCATACGCCTTGACCTTGGCAAGGTACCCGGCCGTGTCAATGCCGACCACGGCGGCTAGGGCGTTCGCTGACGCCTCCGCTTCGGCGTCGCTGAGGCCAGCCTTGTTGATTCCCACGGTCTTGACGGGTCGGTCCTTGACGATCGCTTCACCGTCCGCGGCCAGGATGCTGGCCCGTTGCCCGTACATGGTCTCGATCGCCAGACGCTCACCGGCCTTCAGGCTTGGCTCAAGCATTTCGGGGGTCCACGTGACGGTCCAGGCATCGCCGTCGCGCTTCATGTCGGCCCCGGTTTTGTAGGTCCACGGCTTGGCCAGTTTGGGAATGTTCCACGCGTAGTTCAGGGAAACCCTTACAGTGTCACCATCACCGGGCACCACACTGTCAACACTCACCTGGGGCCACACCGGGTCGATGCCCTTGGAAAGCTCGCTCAGTTCCTTTTGAACCTCAGCCCCCGGCTTGTCGAAGACGATTTCGCCGACGGTGTGGGAGGCAAGGGCTGCTGCGAGCGCCTTAGCCGTTGTACTCCCGTCATCCTTGACAGGCGAACACGCGGTGCCCGTAAAGACGAGGGCAAGGACAACGAGCAAAGCTGAGGTGCGGCGAATCATGGGCTCCCTGACGTAGATATGCAACCCAGCCTACCTATGCCGAACCCCTATCACCGCGCATCGCACAGGCACGGCACCCAACCAACCAAAAGTGCCGCCGTCGCCCGTTCCTGCGGGACTGCGGCGGCACTCGTGAAAACACGGCGCAGGCCGGTTATGAAACGCCCTGCAACTCGGCCTTCACGGCGACGGTGGTATTGAAGGTGTTCTGTACGATGGCCCCACCAATGGAACCCAGGAGCAGGACCAGCAGGAATGAGCTGACTTTGCTCAGACCGTTCTTTGTCACACGCTCCACACCGCTGGAGTTCTCCCACAACCACCAAATGTTGACGATGGGGACAATGACGAGCCACGCCGTGGGGATCTGGGCACCCAGCTGGTTCATCTCATTCTTGGTCTTGACGTACCAAACGATCTGGTAGATACCGAACGTGATCAGGGGCAAAAGCAGGACTGCTAAGGGACTGCGCTTCTTCAAGTAAATCTCCTCAATTGCGAATAATGACCCCTTATGATCCTGGTCCCGGAGCATCTAAATCCTGTACTTTCATATGTTACGGCGGACCGTAGCTAGTGGGACGGGGGCTACCCGCCGCGAACCTCCACGATGCCGGGCTTCTCTGCATTGAACACGAGGCGGCGGTTGGCGATCTTGTCGGTAAAGAAACGGTCATGGCTGACCACCAGGACTGCGCCGGGGAAGTGCAGCAGGGCCCGTTCCATGACCTGGGTGCTAGACATGTCCAGGTGGTTGGTGGGCTCATCGAGCACCAGCACGGAGGCCCCGGACAGCAGACACTGGGCCATGGCAACGCGGGCGCGCTGGCCTCCGGAGAGGTTGCCGATCCGCTGCTTCAGGTCTGCCTCGGAGAATTGGAACATGGCCAGGAAGCGGTTCACCGATTTCTTGGTGGCGGTCAGGGCCAGGCTGTCGGGCATGGCGTTGACGGCGTGCGTAACGGTGTCCTCCGGATCGAGTTCGTCCAGAACCTGGTTGTAGGAGACCAGCCCGCCGCCTTTGGCCCAGGTGACATAGCCGGAATCGGCGGGCTCCTCCCCCGTTAGTGCGCGCAGCAACGTCGACTTTCCCGAGCCGTTGGAGCCCAGGACCACAATCCTGTTGCCGCGGCGAATCTCAAAGCTGAGGTCGCTGAACAGTGTCCGGTCCCCATAGGATTTGGTGAGCGACTCCACCCGGCACAACACGTCCTTCACGTGCAGGCCGCCGTAGATCTCGGTGATGATCTTATCTACGGGACGCGGTGCACGGGACTTTTTGATCTTGGACAGCTTGGAGTCCAGGCCCTTCGTTGCCGCCTTGGCAGCCTCGCGCCGGTCGGAGATGCCTTCGGCCTCGAACGCCAACAGCTCGGATTCGTGCATGAACTGGCTTTCTAGGGTCTTGAGCCGGAACTGCTTGGCCACCACAAAGTCGGCAAAGTTGCCCGGGTATTCGTGCAGGTGGAAGTTCTCCAGTTCGATGATGCGTGTGACTACGGCGTCCAGGAACTTCCGATCGTGCGAGACGATGATCGCCGCGCCCTTGAAGTTCTTGAACCAGCCCTCCAACCACTCCACACCGGCCACGTCGAGGTAGTTGGTGGGTTCATCGAGCAGCAGCACGTCGGGGGCTTCGAGCAGGATCTTGGCCAGGGCGGCACGGTTGCGCCAGCCACCTGAGAGTTCGTCGATGGCGCAGACGCGATGGGCGTCGTTGAAGCCCAGCGTGGTCAGGACCTTGTCGATGTTGCGCTGGTAGTCCCAGCCGTCCAGCCTGTCCATGTCGGCAAAGAGCTCTGACTGCCGGTGGATGAGGCGGTCCAGTTCGGCCTCGGGCTGCTCGACGGCGAGCGCGGCGTCGATCCCGGCCAGCTCCGCCTCAAGCTCCAAGACGTGGGCAAACACCTCTTCGAGCACCTCAAGGATGGTGGAGGCGCCGTTCAGCTCGGAGAACTGGGAGAAGTAGCCAATCTTGGTGCCAAGTTCCACACTGACGGTGCCGGTGTCCGGCTCCACCTGGTCCAGCACCAGCTTCAGCAGGGTCGACTTTCCGGAGCCATTCTTGCCAATCATGCCCACCCGGTCGCCGGCTTCCAGCTTGAAGAACGCCTCGCGCAGCACCTGGACCTTGTCGAAGCGCACGCTGACATCGTTCAAACGGATCAAGCTCATGGGTGTGGTCCTCTAATTGCAAACGGTGGGGGGCGGAAAACACCCCTCTCCACTTTACCGTCCAGACCGTCCAGGTGCACCGACACTCCCACGACGTCGGTACTCACCGGTCTTGTCCGGTGCACGGGAGCGCTGTGCGCCGGCACGACGGCAGACTGTACGGTTGTGGGAAGTGAATGCAGCCGCGGACGAGGTGGCCGCCCGTTGAATGGATAGATGAATACATGAGTGCGCAAATTCGCATGGGCATTGCCGGTTACGGAAACCTGGGGCGCGGGGTGGAGGCGGCGATTGCCAAGAACGCGGACATGGAACTGGTGGGCATCTATTCACGCCGCGACCCCTCTTCCGTGGTGCCGCTGGGCCAGGACACACCCGTTTACTCCATGGATGCCTTGGCGGCCCACACGAATGACATAGACGTGCTGATCCTGTGTGGCGGATCCAAGTCGGACCTGCCCGATCAGGGCCCGGCGCTGGCTGCCATGTTCAACACGGTGGACAGCTTTGACACGCACGCGCGGATCCCGGAGTACTTTGCCGCCGTGGATGCCCCCGCCCTCGCCTCCGGGAAGACGGCGCTGATCTCCGCGGGCTGGGACCCGGGCATGTTCTCCATAAACCGCGTGTTCGGCGAGGCGCTGCTGCCCGACGGCGACACCTACACGTTTTGGGGCCGCGGCCTGAGCCAGGGCCACTCGGATGCGATCCGCCGCGTGGCCGGGGTAGCTGGCGGCGTCCAGTACACCATCCCTTCAGAGACGGCTATTGACGAGGTCCGCAGCGGCTCCCGCCCGGAGTTGACCACCCGCCAAAAGCACATCCGCGAGTGTTTCGTGGTGCTGAAGGAAGGCGCACGCGAGGATGCCGTGCGTGCCGAGATCGTTTCGATGCCGCACTACTTTGACCAATACGACACCACGGTGGTTTTCATTACCGCCGCCGAGCTGGCCCGCGACCACAGCGCCATGCCCCACGGCGGCTTTGTCATCCGCAGCGGCAACACCACCGACGGGCACGCCCAAGTCATTGAGTATTCTCTGGCGCTGGGGAGCAACCCCGAGTTCACCTCCAGTGTATTGGTGGCCTACGCCCGCGCCGTGCACCGCATGAATGCAGCAGGCCAGTTCGGCGCCAAGACCGTGTTCGACGTCGCCCCGGGCCTGCTCTCGCCAAAGTCGGCTGCGGAGTTGCGGGCCGAGCTGCTCTAAACACCCACCCCTAGAATTCAAGAGGCCGGTGGAATAAGTGCGTCACATAATTTCGGTGGGCGGGCCGAGCTGACCGATGCTTCATTCGGTTTGTCTGCCGTAGGTTGTATGGTCATTTCATGTCTCACGTATCGTTGCCCAAAGGGGCAAATACTGTAATATCGGCGCCGCTTGACGCTGCACTTCAGCTGACACTTCGCTGGAGTGCACCGTCTTCAACAGAAGAGCTTGACCTGTTCATGTTGCTGCTCGATGCCAGCGGCCAGGTCTCAGCAAACTCGGACATCGTCTTCTACAACCAGCCCAACTACTCTGCAGGTGCTGCAAGGTACCTTGGCCGGGACGACTCCGGGTTCGGCCACGCCCACAGGGTGGAGCTAACCTTGGGGCGCCTTCCGGATTCCGTGCACACCGTTGCCATCGCTGCATCTTTGGATTCCGCCGACTCCCGGCTAGGGGCACTGTCGTCCCTCGATTTGGTCATGACGAGTGACTTCGGCACTTTGTGCGCCATCAGCAGCGAGGGACTCACCAATGAGCGCGTCGCCGTGGTTGCAGAACTCTACCGCCGCAACGACGACTGGAAAATCCGTTCGGTATCCCAAGGATGGAACGGAGGCCTCCCTGAGCTACTCACCCACTATGGGGCGGTTCTCGACGAACCCCAGAACCTGCAAAACCCCGGACCGGCTGACTCCGGCAAAACCACGCCGGGTGCAACTCCAGGACCTGACGCGGCAAAGTTGTTCCGCCTCCAGGACCTGGAACACCGCATCCGCGAACGTGAAGCAGTTCTCGCTGAGCTGGAATCCCGCATCATCGAAACGCGTGAGATCAACCTCTTGCAGGACCTTGGCATCTACGATTTTTCACACCCGCTTGAGGACGCCGTCCAGTACAAGGAGCACCTGTCACAGCTCAGGACTTCGCTGAAGGTACTGGTCAAAGAACGTGCCGTTACGGGCGCCACCAATTGGGCTGTTAACGGGAACCTCGCCAAAGGCGCCCAAATGGTGAAGGAACAATGCCAGCTGATGCTCAGGGCCTACAACGCAGAGGCTGACAACTGTGTACGAACCGTACGGGCGTATTCGTTCGATGCCAACGTGGCCCGCCTCGAACGGTCCAAGAGCGCCATCGAGAAGCTCGGCAAAAGCATGGCCATTCAAATTACCGACGAATACCACCAGCTGCGCTTGGACGAGTTAAAACTCACGGCTGATTACCATGTGAAAGTGGCAAACGAACGCGAGACGCAGCGTGCTTTGCGGGAAGAAGCGCGCGAACAAGAAAAGGTCGAAAAGGAACTGCAAAAGGCCCGCCAGAAGATTGAACTTGAGCGCAGCAAATACCAGGCGGCGCTGGCCATCGCCATTGAGAACGGCGACCCCGAGGCCATCGCCAACATGCAAAAATTTGTTGAGGGAGCGGAAGCCAAGCTGCAGGACATCGAAAACCGCCAAGCCAACGTCCGCACCGGTTACGTCTATGTCATCTCCAATCTCGGTGCGTTCGGGGACCGCATCGTGAAAATCGGCATGACCCGAAGGTTGGAGCCCACGGAACGCATACGCGAACTGAGCGGTGCAGGAGTTCCCTTTCTGTATGACATCCATGTGCTCTTCTTCAGCGAAGACGCTGCTGCCCTCGAAGCGCAGTTGCACCGCGAATTCGATGCCCGTCGGGTAAATAAGGTAAACCTGCGGCGTGAGTTCTTCTTTGCCACACCGGCTGAGGTCAAAGAAGCCGTGACCCGTCTCGTGGGTGTCACGACGTTGGAATTCAAGGAAGAATCAGAAGCAAGCGAATTCAGGCTGAGTCTGTCACTGTCGAAAGGCAAATAATGGGATTCAAGAAAAGCACGTCGTTCAAGGTAATGCCCGGTGTCCGCGTGCGCGTGTCAACCAAGGGTGTTTCCGCCTACGCCGGCCGTACCAAGATTATTGGCACGTCCACGCCGTCAAGCGCTAGTAAAAGCCCTGCTCGCCGTGCACCTGCACGCAACACAGCACCAGCTCCGGCGCCGCGGCCCGCACCCGCGGTGAAGCCGGGACTACTCGCCGCCAAGGAAGAAAAAGCCCTGTACGCCTACGCCGTGACCCGGCAGGCACCAGTGCTTGACCCGATCGTTCTGAAACACCCGGTCTTTGGACGCGCAGCCGCAGCCATTGTCGGGTTGCAGGACCTGGAGGCGGACCACCTGGAATCAAGCGTCCAGGCATTGCAGAGTGTCATCCACGGGTTGCCACCTATTGAAAGCAATCCTTTCCTCTTGAAGTATCTGCCCAACTTTTCCTTCGAACTCGAAATAGCGGGCGGAGTCACGGCCCAGTTGCCCCTGACAATGGCGGCCTTGACCCTGGCCTTGGCCGAAGCGCTTCAGACACTCGGCCGGATTCCCGAGGCAATTCAGTACGTGGAGCAACTCGATCCGACGTACCCTGCATTGCTTAGCCTCACAGAGCTTTATTCAAGCTTAGGTGACTGGGAAGAAGTCCTTAGGCTGACAGACCAACTTCCGGTGAATTCCGAGCTGACGGCCGCATTGGCCATACTGCGGGCTCAGGCTCATTTTGGGCTGGACCAACTCGTGGCGGCCAAGGAATGCCTTAAATCGCTGATATTGGGAAGGAAGTTCCCGGAAAACCTCCGCTTCCAGGCGCTGGCCCTGCGTTCAAACATCAGTCTGGCCGACGGAGCGTACTCGCAGGCGGCCAGCGACCTGGAAAAGATCCTGGCTGAGAACTCCCGCATTTCCGGAATTCGCGAGGCACTTGTTGAAGTGCAAGATGCACAGCGAGTCGCGCTCCAGCAAAAAATCGACATAGCTGCCCGGAAAGCTGCTGAAACGGTGCGCATCCGTGAAGCGAAGGTCACCGAAGCAGTGCGCGTCAGGGAGGAAAAGACTGCCGAGGCGGTTCGGGTTCGTGAAGAAAAGATCGCAGTACAACTTGCCCTGAAGAATGTTCCCGTCATGCAAACCGGAGTCATCAATCTCAGTGACGATGCGGGCGTTCCTGAAGCAGCCCCTGTCGTAGAACCCCGCCCCGGCACGGCGGCCAACATAGCTGCAGTGCTGAGCCCGTCAACAGCCAGGGCGCCTGGTTTCTACCTGGATCCCCAAGAGCTTGCCCCCTATCGTTTTTGGGACGGATCGACCTGGACCTCACGTGTTCGCATGACGCCGTAGATGAGCTGGACCCAGCTTTTCCAAGCCATTCCCAACCGTGCTGTCTCGGCACCGAGACAGCCGAAACATTTGCGCATTGGCCGACCAGCAAGGAGCCGTCATGAATGAGGTCATCGGCAGCATCCTGCCCCTAGGCATGGGGTGGCGCTGAGCCCGCTCCCCATCATCATGATTGTGCTGCTGCTGGGCTCGGCCCGCCCCGTGCCAATGGTCTGGCTTTCCTGGTCGGTTGGATCGTCGGGCTCGCGGTGATCGTCGCGGTCCTCACCTTCGCACTGGACGCACTGGACGCGGTGGACGATTCCGGCGACGATCCGGGGCCGGTCGCCGGCCTTCTGCGCATCGCCTTCGGCTCGTTCCTGCTGTTCCTGGCTGCGCGTAAGTTTGCGAAGCGTTTTGGGAAGTCCGACGCCGGCCCCCTCCCCACGTGGATGGCCTCCGCACTGGGTATCAACGACGCCCCCGCCATCGCAACAGCAGATGTCGGCCTGGCCATGGGCGCCGGCACTGACGTGTCCATCCAGACTGCCGATGTGATCTTGATGGGGAACCGCTTTGACCAGCTGGTCCACGCCTATTCGCTGGCGAAGGCTACCGTACGGAATATGAAGCAAAACACCGTTATTGCCCTGGGTACGGTGGTGCTGCTGCTGACCGCAGTGCTGTTCCAAAAGGTATTTATGGCCACCGGCATGCTGGTGCATGAGGTCAGCGTGCTGGTGGTCATTGTCAACGCCGTCCGTCTGGTCCGGTTCAAGGACAAGCGTGCCGCCCCACCCGCGTCGGCCGCCAGGTTGCAGGTGAATGAGGGAAGGGACGTCGCTTTGGAGGGGGCAAGTTAGCCATCCAAGCGACACCCCCGGCTGCGCCACGGCCACCTCAGACGTCGAACAAGCCCCTGACGTCGTCGGCGGTGATGGCGGAAGAGAACATGGCGTCGTCGTCCATGACGGAGGTGAACAGTTTCGCCTTCTTTTCCTTCAGCGCCATGACTCTCTCCTCGATCGTGTTCTTCGCGACGAGCCGGGACACCATGACGTTCTTGGTTTGCCCGATCCTGTGGGTGCGGTCCACGGCCTGGTTCTCCGTGGCCGGATTCCACCACGGATCCAGCAGGAAGCAGTAGTCCGCCTCGGTCAGATTCAGGCCGAACCCGCCGGATTTCAGGCTGATCAGGAACACGGGGGCTTTTCCAGACTTGAACTTCTCGATGACTTCTCCGCGCTTGCGAGTCTTGCCGTCCAGGTACGCGTACTCGATCCCGGCCGCGTCCAGCCGCTCCCTTGCCTTGCCCAGGAAGCTCGTGAACTGGCTGAAAATCAGTGCCCGGTGCCCCTCCGCCACCACGTCCTCCAAATGCTCAAACAGGACGTCGAGCTTGCTGGAGGGGGCACTGGCGTACTTCGGATCCACCAGGGAGGCGTCCAGGCTGAGCATCCGCAGCGTGGTCAGGGACTTGAAAATGGCGAAGCGGTTCTTGTCCATGTCACCCAGCAAACCGAGCACCTTCTGGCGTTCGTGCTGCAGGTGCCGCTGGTAGATGGTGCGGTGCCGTGGCGCGAGCTCCAACTCCAGTACCTGCTCCTGTTTCGGCGGCAGCTCCTTGGCCACGGCGTCCTTGGTGCGGCGCATGATCAGCGGACGGATCCGCCGTCGTAATTGTTTGAGCCGCTCCGAGTTCGCCTCCTTCTCCACGGGCTTGCGGTAGTAGTCCCCAAAGTGTGACGGTGACGGGAATAGCCCCGGGGAGGTTATGGCAAACAGCGACCACAGTTCCATCAGGTTGTTCTCCATGGGTGTGCCGGTGATCGCCAGCTTGAACGGCACCGGGAACGCGCGCGCCAATTGGCTGGCCTTGGTCAGGTGGTTCTTCACGAACTGCGCCTCGTCCAGGATCAGCCCGGCCCATTCCTGGCTTGCATAGGCTTCATGGTCTAGCCGGAACAGAGTGTAGGAGGTGACCACGACGTCGGCCCCGTTCACCAATGCGGCTGCGTCACTTCCGCTCTTGCGCAGGGTGTCGGTGACGGCGGTGGTGTTTAGCGTGGGGGCAAAGCGGCGGGCTTCGGCCTCCCAGTTGGACACCACCGAGGTCGGTGCCACCACGAGGAACGGCTTCGTAGTGGTGCCTGGGGCCGCCGACACCTTGGCATGGGTGATCAGGGCCAGGGTCTGCAGGGTCTTGCCCAGCCCCATGTCGTCGGCCAGGACCCCGCCGAGCCCGTTCTTGAACAGGAACGCCAGCCAGTTGAAGCCTTCCTGCTGGTAGGGGCGCAGCGATGCGTGCAGTGTTTCCGGGACCGGGACGGCGGCGACCTCCTGCAACTCCAGGAGGCCGGTGACGGATTTTTCCCACGCGGAGGCCTGCTCGGCCGTCGTCGAGAGTTCCTCAAGTTCCTGCCACAGGCCTGCCTGGTAGCGGCTGATCTTCAATGATTCGTCGGGCTCCTGCAGGCTCCGGGCCTCTTCGATGAGCTTGCGCAGCTGCACAAATTCCGGTTGGTCAAGCGCAAAGTAGTGGCAGTTGGGCAGCATCAGGTGCTCCTCGTCCGTGGCCAGGGCCAGGAACAGCTCACTGAAGGGGATCTGTGCCCCGTCCAAGGTGACCGAGACGCCCAAGTCAAACCAGTCGCCGTCGTTGGTTCCCTTGGTGCTGATGCCGATCTGTGGGGTGCCCTTCAGCTCGGTATAGTCCGGCACCGAGCCGGAAGTGTCAACGCGCAGGTGTTCGACGGCGGCGAGCGCGGGCAGGGCCTCGGTACTGAAACGGGCAGCGGCAACGTCCAACAGGTGCACGTGTTCGTTACTGCCAGGATGCAGGCTGGGAGCATGCGGGAAGGACTCGCCGGTGGCGGCCGGAAAGTCGACGAGCGTCTCCGACACGGTCTTGAGCAGCCGTGTCTCATAGGCGTCGTCGCGGTGTCCGGTCCGGTCGTTAACCATGGGGTACCTGGTGCTGGCCTCGCCGACCGTGTACTCCCAGTGCCAGTGCAGTTCCAGTGCGGGGCCGGTGGCTTTGATGGACTGACTTCCAGCTTTGCGGCGCCGGTCCGGTTTTGTGGCGGGAACAGCAGGTACGTGTACCACTCTCAAAACCAGTTCCGGGTCCTGAATTTCCGGAAGATCGGCCGTGCCACTGCTTGGCCGCAGGTCCATGGTGCGGCGCAGCTTCGGGTAGTAGGCGCCCAGGAACTGCTCCCGTGCGGAAGCTGGAATGTCCACCGGCGTCCGTGCGTTGATCAGCTGTCTGAGCGCATCTCCCATGGCCTCCGTGATGGGTGCAAAGTGGATGTTCTTCTGCGTCAAGGCCGTGTTGTCCTTGCCGCCATCCCACCAGAACAGCCCGTGAACCGGGGCGCCCATGGTACCGATGGCCGCAGGATCCAGCGCCACGTCGTTGGCCAGCGCCCGCGGTACGAGCCGGATCCCGCCGTCGTCCATTGATGCCACCTCGGTGGTGACGCGGGCTTGGTGCTGCCGGTTGACACTCGTGTTCTTTCGGGAGGTCACCAATTCCAAGCCGATGTCACCGGCCTGATCGAGCAGGTTCCACAGCAAAGGAGAATTGAAATCGTCAAGATAGATCCATTTGCCGGTTGCGTAGGCCGTTCGCGTGGCCATGTACAAGGAACGGAAGACCTGCAGCCAATCCATGTGTTCGACGTTGAGACTGGAAAAGTTGTAGGCCCTGGACAGGACGTCCCAGGCGAGATTGCCGACAACCCACTTGCCGGTGTCGCCGCGCATGACCGGGCGCACACCCAGCCGAATACGACGGGGCGCGGTCACTGCGCTGGCGCTCGTGCCGGGCTTGTGCCTTTTTGCATACGGGTCTGCGGGTTCCGCAACCAGCTCGAATTGCAGCGCCATCGGCACCGACACGGCGGCCGTGGCCGGGTCGGGCGCTTGCATCCCCCCCCCCCCCCCCCCCCCCCACCGAGTCGGTACCATCTTGACCGGCGGGCGCAGCATTGCTTCGAGCTGTTTCTCCCACGGTTCCGCCGTGACAGGAACAGGTTTTTGGGTTTTTGGTTTGCCCGTTTTTGCCTTGGCCTGTGCCGAAACAGGAGCATTGACACCGGATTCAACAAGAGGTTGGTAGTGAACACCAGCGCAGCCACGTGCTTGCACTCCCACCCGACAGGGCAACTACATTCACTTTAAATAATAACGGCGCCCTTGGGTTCATCCTCAAAAAAGGCGCTCGTTGTGTAAACTTCGCCTCGACTGCCGGACACCCGACCCTGCAAGTGGAGCTCGCCCTCGTCCCATTTGATGTTGCGGACGTGGCCATTGTCTGCGTAGTCGAGCCCGCGGCGCACCGCCGCCGGGCCGACAAAGTTTTCCAGGGCCACGTATTCCACATAGGGGATAAGGGAAAGATCCATGGAGTTAACAGTAGCTTTTGGCACAGAAAACCTTGACCACAGATTCAGCCTAGACCGCCTGCGTCGCGACGAAAAAACAACACAAGCTTCACCGCGCGGGTGTGTGTTCATGGGCGGCCGCGCCGGGCCAAGGTGGGGCTGATGGAGGCCGTCGTCAATATCAATGAAGTAGGCCGAGCCCGGCCCAGGGGCCCCTCTTTACGCAGTGAAGCCGTGTCCCACACCCTAGATGTTCGCAGCGGGCACGGGAATCACCTGTGCCAGAAAGGGGTTTCCTGCCGCGCGAGCCGCATCACTTAGCTGTGTCTGGCAGTCCCGACACCAGTGCCCGGCCCGCAGCACAAGGTACGGTGTCGCATCGAACTCGTGGCCGGCGAAGCAGCGCCACCGCAGCGGGGTGTAGAGGTTCCCGGGCTGCATGTCTTCAGCCAGGCATTCACCACCGCGGAAGAGGGCCGCCGATCGCGCGTCGGCCAGGCCGATCCTGGCATCCGGCAGCGAGTCGTCGTAGCCGTGGTCCAAGGGTCGTGCGGGTCCGGGCGCCGGGATCGCTTCCTCCCACCCAGGGATGTTCTCCCATTGCTCCCTCGACCCGAAAAATGCCTCGATCCGGGCCTGGTCACCGGATTCGATCCAATGCAGCGGCCCTTCCGGTCTTTGCGCCAACCGCTTCATCATCAGATTTTTGATCACGGAACGTGGGATCAGCCGCCCCAGTCCGATGCGGAGCAACCACGGCGTGGATGCCTTTACCTGGGCCGCATACTGATCCATGCCGTCCTTGCGGAAGTGCAGGTAGCCCTCCAGCACATCGGAATCCAGGTACCACTGGCAGTGGAAGTTCTTCAGGGCGAACCAGCGCCGCTCGGCGAGCTGCATGAGCGTGCCAAGCCCAAGAGTCCCGAAAATGCGGTTCAGGTACTGCACGTACCCGACCCGGCAGTTTTCCCCTCCGCCAATGTTGTAGGCCCGCCGCCAGAAATCGTTAGGGACCGTTTCTTCACAGGCGTTGGCCATCAACCGGCCAGAGTCCCGGGCCGTCACAAACTCGAACAGCGTCGTCACCGGCTGGTGGAACATTATCGGATCCATCAGGCTCAGCAACCGCGGAATACAGATGAAGGTCTGCCGCAGGGACACCCAATGTTCAAGGCCGGATTCCACCACAAGGCACTCGGCCTCGATCTTGCTGACCGCATAGTGGTCACCAACCGCAGGTGTGATCGGGTCACCCACCCTCCCCCAGTGGAGGGGCGGGAGTCGGCTACCCGTCGTCGCCACCGATCCGACCGACACCAGCCGCACCCTGTCCGGGTCTGGCTGCGCCGCAATCGCGCGCAGGATGTTGCGGATCGAACCAACGTTGATCTGCTCGGTCAGCACCGGGTCACGGTCTGCGGCCGGCGAGATGAGCGCCGCCGTATGCAGTACGACGTCGGCACCGCTCACGCACTCGAGAACGCTCGCATAGTCGCGCAGATCGCCCCAGACGATCCGGACCCCTGGCTCGTTCAGGAAAGGGCGCAGTGCTCGTCGGCCGTGCTTGGTGCCGTGGGCAAGCAAAACAATGTCAAAGCGGTCGCGCCGTTGAAGCAGCTCACACAGCGTGGCCGAGCCCATCGATCCGCTGGCGCCGGTGAGGAGCACTGTCCGCTTTGATTTCGCCACCTCAGTGCGACTTGTGGGGTACGGCGACATTGACCCATCCTCCCATAGCAGCTACCTGATCCTGAGACCGATGGCCGGTGAAGGCACCGGGTTTGTGTGTCTGCTCAGGGCCGTGAGTCCACGGCGTCAAGGGCGTTGAAAGTGTAGAGGTGGATGCCGTCCGGAGGTTTTGGCAGGGACGTCAAATCCCTGATCAGAGCCCCCGGCTGGTAGCGGCTGCCGCTCAACAGCTGCCGGCCCAACGCCCCCTTGCCGGTGATGAACCGCAGGGAACTGCCAACGCCGATCTTTGTGGCCAGAAAGACCAGCTTGGTTCGCGGCGCGGACCCGGCCACGCCGGCCCACACCGGAAGCAACACGCCTTCGCTGCGCAACCCCGCTATGTACTCGGCGATCGTGGGCACTGAAAAGCACATCTGTGTCACAACGTGGTCCGCCAGTTCGGCCTTGGCCTGCAAGGATTCCATGAGCTGCAGGCGGCTGATGGACGGGTGGCCTTCCGGGTATCCGGCCACACCGAGTTTTATGGTGCGCCCGCTCAGCTCGACGATCTCGCGCATGAGACTCTCGCTCGACGAATAGGGCCCGGCTGGGACCGCGGTGTCCCCGCCAATGGCAAAGATCTCCGCAATCCCAGCGCCCGCAGCACTGCGAATCAGCCGGGCCAGCTGCTCACGGGAGCCAATGGCCCGGGCGGCAAGGTGCGGGACCACGGTGAAGCCATGCCCGGCCAGTGCCACGGCCGTTTCCATGGTGCGTTCGACGCCGTGGTGAGGCAGGCACGTCACTGTGAGGGTCGTGCTGGTGGGGACCTTCGCAAGCACCGCGGGAATGACACCCTGGGTGGGGATGATTTCCAGTCTGGTGGGGAGCATCGTGGATCCTTGCCGTGTTGGATGGAATTAGTGTGCTGCGATGAGGGAGGCGGCTTCCTGGCGGGTATGGCCGGCGTCCTCGATGCCTTCGGCGATGTGGGCGAGGTGTTCGGGGATGTCGCGGCCTTTTTTGCGCATGGCTGTTGCCCAGAGCCGCCCGGCCCGGTAGGAGGAACGCACCAGCGGCCCGGACATGACCCCCAGAAAACCGATCTCGTCGGCTTCCTGGTTCAGTTCCAAAAATTCCGCAGGCTTGACCCAACGGTCCACGGGCAGGTGCCGTTCGGAGGGGCGCAGGTACTGGGTGATGGTGATCAGGTCCGTGCCGGCGTCGTGCAAATCCTGCAGTGCCTGGCTGATTTCTTCCCGGGTCTCACCCATCCCCAGGATCAGGTTCGACTTGGTCACCATGCCGTGATCGCGGCCCTGGCTGATGACGTCCAGGGAGCGCTCGTAACGGAACGCGGGACGGATGCGCTTGAAAATCCGCGGCACCGTCTCCACATTGTGGGCGAACACCTCCGGGTTGGACTCACAGATCGCGGCAATGTTATCGGGCTTGCCGGAGAAGTCCGGGATCAGCAGCTCGACGCCGGTGTTCGGGTTCAGCTCGTGAATCTTGCGCACCGTCTCGGCATAGAGCCACACACCCTCATCCTCGAGGTCGTCGCGGGCCACACCGGTGACGGTGGCGTAGCGCAAGTTCATCTTCACCACGGAGCGGGCCACCTTGGTGGGCTCAAACCTGTCAATCGGGGACGGCTTACCGGTATCGATCTGGCAGAAATCACAGCGCCGGGTACATTCCGAACCGCCGATCAAGAACGTGGCCTCCCGGTCTTCCCAGCACTCGAAGATGTTCGGGCAGCCCGCCTCCTCACACACGGTATGCAGGCCCTGACCCTTGACCAGGTTCTTCATGGCAATGTACTCCGGGCCCATGGCCACCTTGGCCTTCATCCACTCCGGCTTACGCTCCACCGGAACAGCAGCATTACGCTGCTCAATCCGCAACAACTTACGTCCTTCAGGTGCCAACGTCACAGCTGTACTCCTTCGTTCGGCTCAGCTTTGCTGCCGTGGCCGGGTTACTTTGTGCTCTTATGCGGTGGATTCGGGCTCGGTTATGCGCATGGTCGTTTATGCGCGGGGCCCGGTTCGGGTTGTGCGCATAAGCTCACGCTCCGGGGCCTTTTTTAGCATTCGACGACGTTGACGGCGAGGCCGCCCATGGCCGTTTCCTTGTATTTAGAGGACATGTCGCGGCCGGTCTCGCGCATGGTGATGATGACCTCGTCCAGGGAGACCCGGTGGGTGCCATCGCCCCACAACGCCATTTTCGCGGCGTTGATGGCTTTCGCGGCCGCAATCGCGTTACGTTCAATGCAGGGGATCTGCACGAGCCCGCCGATCGGGTCACACGTGAGGCCCAGGTTGTGTTCCATGGCGATCTCCGCGGCGTTCTCGACCTGTTCCGGGGTCCCGCCCATGACCTCGGCCAGCCCGGCCGCGGCCATCGAGGACGCGGAACCAACCTCGCCCTGACAGCCGACCTCGGCCCCGGAGATCGAAGCCTGCTCCTTGTACAACACCCCCACCGCGGCGGAAGCGAGCAAGAACGTCACCACCACATCATCCACACGCTCCTGCGAGGCGCCGGACATACCCTCGGTGTAGTGGGTGGCGTAGAACATCACGGCCGGGATGATCCCGGCAGCCCCGTTCGTCGGGGCCGTCACGACCCGCCCGCCGGAGGCGTTTTCCTCATTCACGGCCAACGCCACCAGATTCACCCATTCCTGCCAGAACTTCGGATCCCGGTCCGGGTCCTCAGCCAGCAGCCGGGCATGCCAGTCAGGGGCGCGGCGGCGGACCTTCAACCCACCCGGCAGCAGCCCGGCGCGTTCCAAGGAGGCGTTCTTACATTCCTCCATGACGTCACGGATATGCAACAGCCCGGCCCGGATCTCCTCCTCGGAACGGGTCACGAGCTCATTGGCAAGCATCACGTCACTGAAGTTCCCGCCCACATTGGCACAGTGTTCCAACAAGGTCTCAGCAGTCCGGAACGGGTATGGCAAAAGTTCCTTGGAGTGTTCCAGCTCCGCCACCGCAGCCTCCACTTCCCCCTCACGGATGATGAAGCCACCACCGACGGAGAAGTACGTGGCCTCGTGCACCAGCACCCCGGCACTATCACTGACAGCCAGCTTCATACCGTTGGTGTGGCGGGGCAGGATCGTCAACGGGTGCAAAATAATATCTTCGGCACCGTACTCAAGAGCCACACTGCCCCCGAGCAGCAAGGGCGCACCGGCAGCAAACGCCGCCAGACGGGACTGGACCTCGGCCGGCAGAATCAACTCCGGCTCCCGGCCCTCCAAACCCAGCAACACCGCCGTCATGGTCCCATGCCCGCGCCCGGTCGCCGCCAGGGAACCATACAAATCCACCCGCACCGAGCCGACCCTACCCAGCAACCCGCCCCCCACCAACTCCGCAGCAAACGCCGCAGCAGCCCGCATCGGCCCCACAGTATGCGAACTCGACGGACCAATCCCCACCGAAAACAAATCAAAAACACCAACAGACATGGCAGTACCTCACTAAAAACTAAGTTCCTCCCGCCAGTGAAACCTGGCGGAGGGCCGGGCCCCTTGCGGGTGCCAGGCCGGTCCCCTGCGGCAGCCGTCAAAGCAGCCACCGCAGGGAGCAACAGTACCGTCTAGGACAAGTCTGCCACTGACGGGTAGAGCGGGTGGGCTGTTGCGAGAGCTGCAACCCGGGTGCGCAACCCGGACAGGTCCGCGTCAGCGTCGGCCAAAAGGGCCTCGGCGATGATATCCGCCACTTCGGCAAAGGCTGCCTCGCCGAAACCGCGCGTGGCCAATGCCGGGGTGCCGATGCGCAGGCCCGAGGTGACCATGGGCGGGCGCGGGTCAAACGGCACGGCGTTGCGGTTGACGGTGATGTCAATGGCGGCGAGCCGATCCTCCGCCTCCTGGCCGTTGAGCTCACAGTTGCGCAAGTCCACCAGCACCAGGTGCACGTCGGTGCCCCCGGAGATCACGGAGATGCCGCGTGCTGCCACATCGGGCTTGATGAGCCGGTCGGCAAGGAGGCGGGCACCGAGTAGCACCCGTTCCTGACGTTCGGCAAATTCCGGCGACGCCGCAATCTTGAACGCCACGGCCTTGCCGGCAATGACGTGCTCCAGCGGTCCGCCCTGCTGGCCCGGGAACACGGCCGAGTTGATCTTCTTGGCGATGTCGGCGTCGTTACTCAAGATGATGCCACCGCGCGGGCCGGCCAGGGTCTTGTGCGTGGTGGACGTGGTGACATGGGCGTGCGGCACCGGTGAGGGATGCAAACCAGCGGCCACCAGACCAGCGAAGTGGGCCATGTCCACCATCAAGTAAGCACCCACGAGGTCCGCGATGCGCCGGAATTCGGCGAAGTCCAGCTGGCGGGCGTAAGCCGACCAGCCGGCAACGATGAGGGCCGGCTTGTGTTCGAGCGCCAGACGCTCCACCTCAGCCATGTCCACCTGGTGCGTGTCCTCCCGGACCTGGTACGGAACCACGTTGTACAGGCGGCCGGAGAAATTGATCTTCATGCCGTGTGTCAGGTGCCCGCCGTGGGCCAGGTTCAGCCCCATGATGGTGTCGCCGGGCTTGATCAGCGCGTGCATCACGGAGGCGTTGGCCTGGGCGCCAGAGTGCGGCTGGACGTTGGCGAACCCGGCACCAAAAAGGGCCGTGACCCGGTCGATTGCCAGCTGCTCGACAACGTCCACGTATTCGCAGCCGCCGTAGTAGCGTCGGCCCGGGTAGCCTTCGGCGTACTTGTTGGTCAGCACCGATCCCTGCGCCGCCATCACCGCGGCGGCCGTGTGGTTCTCCGAGGCGATCATTTCCAGACCAGTGCGCTGGCGGGACAGCTCGGCGTCGATCGCCACGGCAATTTCCGGGTCCAGCTCGGCCAGGGTCGCGTCAAGGCTCTGCGCAACCACCTGCTGGTAGCTCACGTCAGCGCGGTTCACAGCTCTCCCCCGTTGGCTGCAGCGTACTCTGCCGCGGTCAGCAGCGGGCCCTCGGATTCCACGGCCACCTTAAACAGCCAGCCGGCACCATAGGGGTCCGAGTTGATCAGCGCCGGGTCGTCGACGGCGGCGGTGTTCACTTCGGTAACCTCGCCGGTGACCGGGGAGTAAAGATCGGAGACGGACTTGGTCGACTCGATCTCACCACAAGTTTCGCCGGCGGTGACGGTACTTCCGACATCGGGCAGGTCTACGTAGACGATGTCGCCGAGGGCGTCGGCCGCAACTGCGGAGACGCCGATGGTGGAGGGGCCAGCGCCATCGGCGGCGATCCACTCATGTTCGACGGAGTACTTAAGTTCGGCAGCTACTTTGCTCATGATGTAAGCCTTTCAAGGGAAGTGAACACTAAGGGGGCGTGAGTCCGTCACGTAGCGATGGTGGGGGCTGGTGGCGCCCACCACGCGAAAGCGACGGACTCGGTGTGGGACTACTTTTGGCGCTTGTAGAACGGCAGGGCGACGACCTCGAACGGTTCGGCCTTGCCACGGAGGTCAACGTCCAGGAGTGTACCGGGGGTGGCATGTTCCACGTTGACGTACGCCAGGGCAACCGGGTAGCCGAGGGTGGGGCTGGGTTGGCCGGAGGTTACCTCACCAATCACGGCGCCAGCCAACAGGACCGGGTAGTGTCCGCGGGCGGAACGCCGGCCCAGGCCCTTGAGCCCGACCAGTTTGCGGCCAGTGGTGGAGCCTTCGCCGGATTCCTTGATGGCGGCCAGTGCAGCCTTGCCGATGAAGTCACTTTCCTTGGCTAGCGACACCACCGGTCCCAGTCCGGCGGAGTAGGCGTGGCCCGAAACGGAAAGCTCGTTGCCGTACAAGGGCATGCCGGCTTCCAGACGGAGGGAGTCGCGGGCGGCCAAGCCGGCCGGGATCAGGCCCTTCGCCCCACCGTTTTCCAGCAGCGCCTGCCACAGCGCCGCGGCGTCGGCGTTGGGCAGGTAGATCTCAAAGCCGTCCTCGCCGGTGTAGCCGGTGCGGGCCAACAGCAGGTCCTGGACGGCGCCATTGACGGTGATGCCCACCTCGACGGCGGCGTAGTACTTCAGCTCGGTGACGCGGGCATGCTGGTCCTCGGGTACCAGTGTCAGCAGGATGGTTTCGGCGTTGGGTCCCTGGACCGCGATGAGCGACGTGGCACTGGAGGCATCCTCCACCACCACGTCGAAGCCGGCGGCACGTTCGGCCAGCAGTGCGGCCACGGTGGCTGCGTTGCCGGCGTTGGGGACCACCAAGAACTTCTCCTCACCCAAACGGTAGGAGATCAGGTCGTCGATGATGCCGCCGTCGGCGTTGCAGATCAGCGAGTACTTGGCCCTGCCAAGGCCCACGGCGGAGAGCTTGCCGGCCAGGGCGTAGTCCAGGAATGCGGCGGCACCGGGTCCGTTCACCCAGACCTCGCCCATATGGGAGAGGTCAAAGAGGCCGGCCGCGTTGCGGACCGCGTGGTGCTCGGCCAGCTCGGAGGAGTACTTCAGCGGCATCTGCCAGCCACCGAAGTCGGTGAAGGAGGCCCCGGCTTTTTCGTGTTCGCCGTAAAGGGCTGTGTGATTTTGCGTCATGGAAATTCCTTTGCGGGTTAGTTTGAGAAGTCGTCGGCGAAATCTTCGATGGGCGGGCAGGAGCAGACCAGATTCCGGTCCCCCGCAGCCCCGTCGATGCGGCCCACGGGCGGGAAGTACTTGTCCTGGCGCAGGGCGGCAACCGGAAAGGCCGCCTGTTCGCGGGTGTAGCCGCGCTCCCAGGCGGAATTCACGACGGCGGCAGCCGTGTGGGGTGCATTGCGCAGCGGGCTGTCCTCCAGGGTGAAGACTCCCTCAGCGACCTGGTCGATTTCGGCCCGGATGGAGACCATGGCGGTGATGAAGCGGTTGATCTCGGTGAGGTCTTCGGATTCGGTGGGCTCCACCATGAGCGTGCCCGACACGGGGAAGGAGAGGGTGGGTGCGTGGAAGCCGTAGTCGATGAGGCGCTTGGCCACATCTTCGGCAGTCACCCCGGTCTTGGCGGTCAACTCACGCAGGTCCAGGATGCACTCGTGGGCCACCAAGTCACCAGCCCCCGTGTACAAGACAGGGAAGTGCTCGTTGAGCCGGGCGGCGATGTAGTTCGCTGCCAGCAACGCGGACTTGGTGGCCTCGGTCAGCCCGTTCCCGCCCATCAGTTTCACATAGGCCCAGGAGATCGGCAGGACCCCTGCGGAGCCAAAGCGGGAACCGGAGATCGGTACCCCGGACGACGGCGTTCCCTGGCTTGCATCGTTGGCTGCCGCGTTGGCGTCGCCGGGCATGAAGGGTGCCAGGTGCGCCTTGGCTGCGACAGGTCCCACGCCGGGGCCGCCACCGCCGTGCGGGATGCAGAAGGTCTTGTGCAGGTTCAGGTGGGAGACGTCGCCGCCGAACTTGCCGGGCTGGGCCAGTCCCACCAGGGCGTTGAGGTTGGCCCCGTCAACGTACACCTGGCCGCCAGCGGCATGGACAGCGTCGCACACCTCACGCACATCGGCGTCGTACACGCCATGGGTGGAGGGGTAGGTGATCATGATGGCCGAGAGCTGGTCTTTGTGCGTGTCGATCTTGGTCAGCAGGTCGGCGTGGTCGATGGAACCGTCGGTGGCGGTGGCAACCACCACCACCTTCATGCCCGCCAGGACGGCTGAGGCGGCGTTGGTGCCGTGGGCGGAGCCCGGGATCAGGCAGACGGTGCGCTGCGCGTCGCCACGGGAGATGTGGTAGCCGCGGATGGCCAGCAGGCCGGCCAGTTCGCCCTGGGATCCGGCGTTGGGCTGGATGGAGACCTGGTCGTAGCCGGTGATCTCGCACAGGTCCGCCTCCAGGCCTTCGATCAGTTCGCGCCACCCAATGGTCTGGGAATCGGGGGCGAAGGGGTGGATGGAGGCGAACTCCGGCCAGGAGATGGCTTCCATCTCCGCGGTGGCGTTGAGCTTCATGGTGCACGAGCCCAGCGGGATCATGGTGCGGTCCAGGGCCAAGTCGCGGTCACTGAGGCGGCGGATGTAGCGCAGGAGCTGGGTTTCGGAGCGGTGGGTGTTGAAGACGGGGTGGGTCAGGAAGTCCGAGGTGCGCTCCGTGTCCGCGGCCAAGGCAAAGGCGGCCCCGGCCTGGTCGGCGCCATCTCCTGCCGGTGCGGCACCAAACACGGCGGCTACGCGGGCCACGATGTCCGCCGTCGTGGTTTCGTCAATGGATATTCCCACCGTGTTGGCGTCGATGGGGCGCAGGTTGATGCCGGCCCGCTCGGCCGCGGCCACCAGGGTGCCGGCCCGTCCCGGGACGTGCACCGTAAGCGTGTCGAAGAAGGAGGTGTGCAGGAGTTCGACGCCGGATGCGGCAAGGGCTGCGGCGAGGGTGCGGGCGTGGCCGTGGACGGTCTCGGCGATCGCCTTCAAACCCTCGGGGCCGTGGTAGACGGCGTACATGGAGGCGACGATGGCCAGCAGCGCCTGGGCGGTGCAGATGTTGGAGGTGGCCTTCTCGCGGCGGATGTGCTGCTCGCGGGTCTGCAGGGCCAGGCGGTAGGCGGGCAGTCCGGTGTCGTCTTTGGAGACGCCCACGATCCTGCCCGGCAGCGAGCGTTCCATCCCGTTGCGGACGGCCATGTAAGCGGCGTGCGGGCCGCCGAAGAACAGCGGCACACCGAAGCGCTGTGCGGTTCCGACGGCGATGTCGGCGTCTTGTTCCCCGGGAGGGGTGATCAGGGTCAGGGCCAGCAGGTCAGCGGCCACCGTGACGAGCGCGCCGCGTTCCTTGGCTGCGGTGATAACCGGTGCGTGGTTGAAGACGCGCCCAGACACGCCAGGCTGCTGGAGGACGACGCCGTTGATGTCGCCGTCGGGCAGGCCCAGGGAAAGATCAGCTACCTCAACCTCGAAGCCCAGGGCCTCGGCACGGCCCTTGACCAAGGCGATGGTCTGCGGCAGGAGATCCGCGTCCAGAACCGTCTTGCCGTTGGCAGCGGTCTTGGACTTGTTGGCTCGGCGCATGAGCAGCACGGCCTCGGCCACGGCGGTGGCTTCATCGAGCAGGGAGGCGTTAGCCACCGGCAGTGCGGTCAGGTCGCTGACCATGGTCTGGAAGTTCAGCAGCGCCTCAAGGCGGCCCTGGGAGATCTCGGGCTGGTACGGGGTGTAGGCGGTGTACCAGGCCGGGCCCTCGAGGATGTTGCGGCGGATGACCGCGGGGGTGACGGTGTCATAGTAGCCCTGGCCGATCATCTGGATGGCGCGCTTGTTCTTTGCGGCCAGTGCGCGGAGCTCGGCCAGGACCTCAACTTCGCTTAGTGCGCCTTGAAGTTTCAGTGGGGTGCCCTGGCGGATGGAGTCCGGAACCGCTGTGTCCACCAACGAGTCAACACTGTCGTAGCCGATTGCCTTGAGCATGTGCGCGATGTCCAACTGGCGGCGGGCGCCGATATGCCGGTCGGCAAAGACAGTCGGAATGGATTGAATCGTCATGAGGAACTCCAAGGTACGGCCGCCCCTTGAGGGGTGTGGCATGGGTGGGGTTCCTCCCCGCTCTGTCTTGGACCTGAGAGATTCCGCGTTTCCCTCATTTCACAAGGGTGGCGCTTGCACCGTCGGTGAGTGCGGCTTTTGGGCCCACTACTTTCCAGAGTTGCCTCGCCGTGGCGGTACATGGGCCTGAGAGATTCCTGGGGAGGATTTGCTCCTACGGCGCCGCCAAAATTGCTGGGAGGACTCTCCCGCCACGGTTCGAAAGGCGTGTTAAATTGTGGGTGACTCGGCTCACAGAATACACGAGGAAGCCGTCTCGGGCCAAATTGGCCCGGTAGATACCTCCGCGAAGGCGCCTGCACCCAGCCCTTAAATACCCATTCCCGCCGCCTGCGCGTTTTACTTTTTTTGCATCGCCAGCACTTTAAGGTCTACCATGTGACTCGCGTCACCCAAGAAACATGTAGTGCCATCGATCCGTGGCGGGAGAGTCCCGCCGGAACAGTGTGCGGGCGCCGAAGGAGCAAACCCTCCCCGGGAATCTCTCAGGCCCATGTACCGCCGCGGATAGGCAACTCTGGAAAGCGGCCGGGAAACCGGCCCACCGAAGGTGCAAGCGGCGTCCTTGAACACAGGGACCCGCGGAAACTCTCAGGTCCCAGACAGAGTGGGGAGGAACCCGAATCATCGTGGCACCCTGCCACCGAAACGATGGAGTTCCTTTTGACGACACACCAATCCACGGCTCCCCACGACGCGCCACCGCAGCTTGAGCGGCAGTTGAGCAACCGGCATATCCAGCTCATCGCCATCGGCGGCGCCATTGGAACGGGCCTGTTCATGGGCTCCGGAAAAACCATCTCCGCGGCAGGACCGTCGGTGATCTTCGTCTACATGATCATCGGCTTCATGCTGTTCTTTGTCATGCGCGCTATGGGTGAGTTGCTGCTGAGCAACCTCCACTACAAATCGTTCAGCGATTTCGCCGCTGATCTGTTGGGCCCGTGGGCGGGTTTCTTCACGGGCTGGACGTACTGGTTCTGCTGGGTGATCACCGGAATCGCCGACGTCATTGCCATCGCCGCCTACACACGGGTACTTTGGCCGGGCCTGCCCCTGTGGATCCCGGGGCTGATCACCATCGGCATCCTGCTGGTGTTGAACCTGACCACGGTGAAGGCGTTTGGGGAAACGGAATTCTGGTTTGCCCTGATCAAGATTATCGCCATTGTCGCCCTGATCATCGTGGGCCTGTTCATGATCTTTGGCGGCTTCCGCTCGGACGCTGGGCCGGCAACGTTCACCAACCTGTGGAGCCACGGAGGGTTCTTCCCCAACGAATTCATGGGCTTCGTGGCCGGCTTCCAGATTGCGGTGTTTGCGTTCGTGGGCATCGAATTGGTTGGCACGACGGCGGCCGAGGCGAAGGATCCGGAGAAGAACCTCCCCAAGGCCATCAACTCCATCCCCATCCGTGTGTTGCTTTTCTACGTGGGCGCCTTGATCATCTTGATGTCCGTCATCCCCTGGACCCAGTTTGCTGCCGGGCACAGCCCGTTTATCGCCATGTTTTCACTGGCCGGGCTTGGTGCGGCCGCCACAATCGTGAACCTGGTGGTGCTGACTTCGGCCATGTCCTCCGCCAACTCGGGTATCTACTCCACCTCCCGGATGGTGTACGGTCTGGCGCAGGAAGGCGACGCCCCCCAGCGCTTCTCCAAGCTCTCCAGCCGCAAGGTTCCTAGCAACGCCTTGTTCCTGTCCTGCATCCTGCTCCTGTCCGGCGTGGCGTTGATGTATGTCGGCGAGGACATTGGCAAGGCTTTTGAGATGGTCACCACCGTTGCCGCCGTCTGCTTTGTGTTTGTTTGGTCGATGATTCTGGCCAGCTACCTCGCGTTCCGCCGTCGCCGCCCGCATTTGCACAACTCCTCGAAATTCAAGATGCCCGGCGGCATCCCCATGGTGTGGGTGGTGTTTGCGTTCTTCGCCTTTGTGCTGTGGGCGCTGACTACCCAGCCCGACACCCTGAAGGCATTGCTGGTGACACCGCTCTGGTTCCTCATCCTCGGTGTCGTGTGGTCCTTGATTCGAAAGCGCCCCAGCCACCTGGCCCGCTACGCCGCGTTCCAGGACGATCTCGAGTCGGAACGTGCTAAGTCAGCGGAGCTCCTGGGCAAGCAAACGGCGGCCGGAAAATGACGGCGCACCCCGCTCCCACGCCGTCGCGCATTCAGGCGGCAGAGCCGTCGGAGAGCGGGAAGGGCGGTTTCATCCTGACCATTGACTGCGCGGAATCGCCGGGGATTGTGCACGCAGTGTCCGAGTTCCTGCTGCGGCGCGGCTGCTACATCGTGGATATCAAGCAATTTGGCGACCAGCTGGTGCGGCATTTCTTCATGCGGGTGCATTTCATGGCGATCGAGGGCATGCCAACGCAGGAGGAATTGCGGGCAGGCTTCGCCCCGGTGGCAGAACAGTGGAGCATGAACTGGCGGCTGGAGCCTCACAGCCGCAAGGAACGCATTTTGGTGATGGTCTCCAAATTTGGCCACTGCCTGAACGATCTGCTTTTCCGTTCCCGGAATGGCGAACTGCCGGTGGAGATTGTTGGCGTGGTCTCCAACCATCAAACGCACCAGGACCTGGTGGATTGGTATGGGATCCCATTCCACCACATCCCCGTGACGCCGGAGACCAAGCCGGACGCCGAAGCACAGCTGCTGGATCTGGTGGAGCGCTACAACGTCGAACTGGTGGTGTTGGCCCGTTACATGCAGGTTCTCAGCGATAACCTCACCTCGGTGCTGTCGGGTAGGGCCATCAATATCCACCACTCGTTCCTGCCCAGTTTCAAGGGTGCCAAGCCGTACCATCAGGCCTATGAACGCGGGGTCAAGACCGTCGGCGCCACAGCCCACTACGTCAATTCCGAGCTCGACGAGGGGCCAATCATCGCCCAGCAGGTCATCGAGGTGGACCACAGCTACGGGCCGGCGGACCTTGTGGCTGCCGGCCGGGATGCCGAATGCAAGGCGCTGACCAATGCCGTTCGCTGGCATGCGGAGGGCCGGATCATCTTGTCGGGGAACCGGACGGTGGTGCTGCGCTGACCTTAGCCTTTGCGGTTAAGTGGCGAGACGTTCGGGCACGGTCAGTGGTTTGCGGATCAGGAAGAACGACGGCGGCGCAAGGTACAGCCAGTTTTTGGCCACCGCGTGCCGCCGTTCCGTCGTGGTCCTGGCCACGACGCACAGGAGCAGCGGCAAGGTGACGGCAAGCAGGGGAACCGTTGGCGCGATGCCCCTGACTGTTACCGAAAATGAGCCCGCCAGAGTGGAGAGCACCATTCGAGCGACGCGTGAATGAGCGAGTACCAGGCAACAGTTCCGGCAGGCTCCCCTCCCCTGCGTCCAAGGATTCCAGGTTGCCGGTGTCGCGGACCCTGTCGGTGAAGGCCGCGATCATGGCGCGATCATAGAATTTCTCGGCCATGAGGTCACCCCAAAAGTTCCTCATAGCTGGTGGTGACGTCGTCACACAACGCCCGGGTTGCGCTCACATCAACGGGTTCGGCCATGTCAGTGATCGTAACCGGGAAGCCGGACGTGAATTCCAGTCGACTTCGCCCGCGCAGCACCAAAACTGAAGCATTTAATTGAATCCCTTGACTCCCCACCCAACGTCGCTAGTGTCAGATCATGTCGGCCATCGACGTTTCCGGCCAGCGTCAGCGGACCGTCCGTCGCCAAAGAGCTTCAATTTTTTGGCTGCTTGCCACGGTCGTCTTGTTTCTGGCCTCAGCTGTTCTGGCGTTCATTGCCGCGTTCCAGCGATGGTTCGTGTTCAGCGGCTCGCAGTCACCCGGGGATCTCTCGGTCGAAGACCACCTCTTCGACTACTCCTTCCCCTATGGCGAGTGGCAGAACGTTGAAACGGCGGCGCAGCTCTTTGGAGCGGGGACCCTCGTTCAGGCGCTCGGCGTCCTGACTATGGCGGTCGGGGTCCTGACTGTCCCGGGTACTGCAACGGGCCGCAACGTCATCGGTGCTGCAGCCCTCGCTACCGCCGAAGGTTTACTTGCCATCGCCGTCGCCGCGTTCTTCGTGCTCAACGGCGCACATGCACTGATTTCAGGGGCTGCCGGCACACCTTCCGAGCTGCAAAACGCCATTGCGCTGGGTGGGTCCGGGTAGTCGGATTGGCGGCCCTTGCCAGGTTGTGGTGGCACAAGCTGACGGCAGCCGCGACCGCGTGCTTGTGCCTGCTCGGTTCAACGTTTGCGGGCTACTTCTTGGCAACATTCCTGGTAGCACCCGTGTTTTTCGGGAGCTCACACGACACCGCCAAGTGGACGGAGGCTGTTGTCGCGGCATCGAAGGCTGCGGCGGTAATAGCGATGGTCTTCGCCGTCAGCGGCGGCGGCCCAACGGGGATGATGCTGGTCGGCGAGTTGCGCCTGCAAGGCTTTGACGTGCTCGTGCTGGAGAAGGACGCGGAGCCCCGCAAGGCCGTCCGCTCGCTCGGTCTGCACCCGCGCCAGCGGATCTGGACACAGCTCACGGCTACATTCTTGGTATCCCCCGCCCGGTCACCGACAGTCTGCTGGAGGAGCACACCGTCGAGCTCGGCGCGCAGATCCGGCGCAGCGCCGAGATTACTGGTGCGGAGCAGGACGACGCCGGTGTAACCGTCGAGCTTGGCTAGGTTGAGGTGGCCATGGCACCGAACAAACTGGCAGACGTGCAGGATCGGGTGCGCAAGATCCACGAGGGGCTCGGCATCAGACCGGCCGGGAACGGCCTGTTCCGCGCCGTCGTCCTTGCCGCGGACGTGGCCGGGGACCGCTCGGGCGTGCCATCCTTCGAGGAGTTCAGGACGCAGCTTCGGGCGTACGCCGGGACGGACTTCGGAGCCCACTCTCCGCGTTGACTGTCCCGCTTCGGCGACCCCGCCCACGTCCACCCGCTATTGGGTGGGCAGGGCTTGTATTTGGGCATCCAGGACGCTTTCAACCTTGTCTGGAAGCTTGCCGCCGAGGTCAACGGCTGGCGCCGACGGGGCAGTTGGACAGCTATTTTGTGGAGCGCCACGCGGTAGCCCACGCCGTGCTGACCCTGCCCCGCGACCAGAGCGAGCTGATTTTCCCTGAGCCCGGCCCGCAGGCCGTGCGCCAGTTACTGACCGAGCCGATGGGCTTTGCGGGCGTCAACCGTTTCTTGGCTGAGAAAACCACTTCGATTGGTATCCGCTACGATTTTGTCGAAGGCCCGGAACTGCTCGGGCGGCGCCTGCGCGACATTACCTTGTCGCGGGGACATCTTTACGGGCTCACCCGTCGCTGACGTCAGCACTGAGCTGGACGAGCCCGCCGTCCTGCTTCGCCCTGACGTCCTCGTCGCATAAATCGGCACAGACCAGGGCGAACCGCTACGCTACCTGCCAACCTGGTTCGGAGCCGCATCACGGCGCCTCTGACACCTGCGCCGTCAGCCCCGGCGGCCAGCCCGCACAGCCAAGAGCAGCGGAACCACCGACGCTATCATCAGCACGCTGCCGAGCACCGTGTCATCCGCCCGGACCACGGCACCAGCGATGAGGACGGCAGTAAATATCAGCGCCGCAACCGAGCGCTGAACGTGGCGGTTGAGCCGCGCCAGTTGCCTTTCCAGGCGCGGGTTGGACACCGGCAGGGAACCGTCCTCGATCCGGGCGAGAAGCCCATCCAAACGCTTGGGCAGACGCAGAGCCGTCCCAGCGACGTCGAACGCCTGCTGCGCAACATCCTGCACTAAGTTGCCCCGCTCGTCTCGCAACAGCTGTGCCGCATAGGGTTCCACCGAGTCCCACAGATTGAATTGCGCGTCCAGGGAACTGCACACACCCGAGGTCAGCGACATGGCGCGGATGATCAGCAGGAAGTGCTCCGGCAACTGCACCGGTAATGAGCGGACCACGTCTCCGAACTCCGCCGCGAAATCACGGAACTCCCGCGGGTCCACCTCGCGAAGCTCGGCAAAACCCATTCCCCCAAACCGGGAAAAGAGGTGCGTCATGGCCCGTTCCAACTCGGCCGTGTCAGCCGAGGGCACCAGCACACCCAACTCGCTGATCGCGGCCACCAGCCCCTTGCCGTCACGCGAGGCGGCAGCGATCAGTAGCTTGCGAAGGCCCCTGCGCGTGCTGGGCGCAACCTCGCCCATCATGCCGAAGTCGATGAACGTCAGCTTCCACGGGCGCTCCTGGGTGGCGCCGGCTATCGCAGTGAGAAACATGTTGCCTGGGTGCGGATCGGCGTGGAAAAAGCCGTTAGTGAACAGTTGGTCAAACATGACGGACGCGAATACGGGGGCAACATGTGCCGGGTCGATGCCCGCGGCAAGGAGCGCCGCCGTGTCCGTAACCTTGATGGCCGTGACGTCTTCGAGGGTGAGCACACGGCGGGTGCTCCGCTCCCAGACGACGTCGGGCCCGTTCACCCTGTCGTCGTCGGCAAAATCGGCCGCAAAGCGCGCTGCATTCGCGGCCTCCTGAAGGTAGTCGATCTCCTCGAGACTGGTCTTCGCAAACTCCTCGACCAGCGCCGGGGCGTTGGCGCGATCGGACACGAATCGGACATGGCTGAGCCAGCCACCTACTTTGCGTAGCGCGGCCAGGTCGACGTCGACAATCGCCTCGATGCCCGGCCGCTGCACCTTCACCACCACAATATCGAGCCCGGTGTCGGCGGCATCTCTGGGAAGAAGTTGTGCCCGGTGCGCCTGCCCGAGTGACGCTGCGGCGATTGGCGTCTGTTCAACCCACGCGAACACCGCTTCCAGCGGCGCACCCAGCTCCGCCTCGGCCAGGGCGCGGATTGCGGGGAACGCGACCGGCGGAACCTCGTCCTGCAGCCCTTCCAATTCGGCTGTGATTTCCGGTGGGAGCACGTCGAGCCGGGAGGACATGAACTGGCCGACCTTGATCATCAGACCGCCGAGTTCCACCGCAAGCCCATGGAAACTTTGCGCAAAACGCCGCATCCGCTTTGTCCGGGTGCGCTCGGCTATACCGCCCATCCGCAGTCGGGGCAGAACCAGCTCATACCACCAGGTCACGGCCAGATACCAGGCGGCGAAACGCAAGATGCGCCGGTACCTGGCACGGGTATTACCTGCGCCAGGTACCGGTTCGGCCCGGCCCCGATGAATCGACGCCATCCGTGTCAGTCTTGGGCGAGGATGGAGTACAGCCGGCGGCGAGCTTCCTCGAGCACCTTAACCGCCTCCTGCACCTGCGCCTTCGAACCTGTTCGCCCCACTTGGGCTGCGGCCTGCGCCAATTCCATACCGGCCTTGGGCAGTGCCGCGAAGCCCATTCCCTGCGCTGGACCGCTGGAGTCCCAAGGTGTTTTTGCATCGGCGTCCGCCACGGCCTCACGGCCGGCGTCGGTCAGGGAATAGACCTTGCGCCCATTGGATTCCTCTGCGTTAATGAGGCCCTCGTCTGCCAGTAGCTGCAGTGTTGGGTAGACGGAACCGGCGCTGGGCTTCCAGCTGCCACCACTGCGCTCCTCAATTTCATGGATGATCTGGTAGCCATGCATGGGCTGTTCGGCGAGCAGCGCCAGCACTGCCGAGCGCACTTCTCCGCGGCCAACGCGCGTTCCCGAGGGCTTATCAAACCTCGACCGCAGCTCCTCCACAGCCTGCCACATGCCATCCATGTTGTTACCGAAAAACCCTCCGGACTGGAATGAATTGTGCATCATTATCTCCTCAACGATTTGTTAGCGATACTCAACGATATACCCGCATGGCATCACAAACAAGGGTTTTGCGTGGATTTGATCGAGGCTGTCTTGCCGGCTGTCTTGGGCCTCCTTGCGCTCACCACCCAAGCTTGTAGTCTTGAAGGAAGCCACCTTGATGCTTGCCTCAGGAGGGGAACGAACATGGCCACGTTTAAGGAACTCCACCACGCCAACGTGCCGCTCCTGCTGCCGAATGCCTGGGATGTTGGCTCGGCGCTTGCATTTGCGGCGGCCGGGTACACCGCTATTGGAACCACCAGCTTTGGTATTGCGGGAAGCGCGGGCCTGCCCGACGCTGCGCGGACGGGCGAGGCGGCAACCATGGCATTGGCGGCCCAACTGTGCCGCCTTCCTGTCCACATCACGGTGGACTGTGAGGACGGCTACTCAGATGATCCCTTGGCTGTAGCAGGCCTGGTGGCCCAACTGGCGTCTCTGGGTGTGGCCGGGGTCAACCTTGAGGACAGCTTCGACGGACGCCTGGTAGATCCGTCAGCTTTTGCTGCGAAGGTAACGGCCGTGAAGCAGTGCAGCCCCGAGGTTTTCATCAATGCCAGGGTGGACAACTTTTGGTTTGGCCAGGACGCCACCGTTGGGGCGGTCCTGCAGCGTGCCCGCACCTATGCTGATGCGGGTGCTGACGGCATCTTTGTCCCGGGCGTCGTGAAAGCAGAGCACATCAGCAGCATCACCTCCGGGACCGCAGTGCCGGTGAACCTGCTGGCGCACCCGTCACTGACAGTGGCCGAGTTGGGCAAGCTGGGTGTCCGGCGTGTGAGCTCCGGTTCTCTCCCCTACCGGGCGTCAGTGGATGCGGCAGTAAACGTTGCCAATGCCTTGCGCGAGGGCTCGCCGACACCGGCCGCCACCTCCTACTGGGAGATCCAAGCGCGGCTGGTGGCATTCAATCAGGGCCTAGAGGGCTGAGCGGCAGTTTCAAAGTTAAAGTCAGTCAATCCGATTCCCCCCGCATAGGCCGCGCACGGACCTCACTAGTCAAAGAATCGACTCGGCCCCTATTTTGGGCCTTAATTTGAGCCAACTCCCACGCCACTACTTCCCGGAGTGCACGTAGGATCCCATTGTCCCTGACGGCCCGGATGTGGTGGTCACATAGCTTCCGGCCCACCTTGGCTGGGGCGCGCCGGTGGTCACATAGGTGCCAATTTCGGCGGAACCGGCCGCATCGGTAGTCACATACCGTCCGCCGAGTTCCGAATGTACGGCCGGGGACGTTGCCGCGGGTGACCCCGTGCCGTCTGAGAGGAATAAGCGGATGTGGGGGTTTCGCGGTGAAATGAAAGTGGTAGTCAAGGTGTTTCCTTAATGGGTTTGCTTGATGTGGGTGCAACAAATTGCGCCACGAAAAGGTGGTTGTCGGCGGGCACGATAAGCCACTGCCCGCACAGAGTTGTTGAAAAAGAGTTGCCGCCAGCGGCGGGTTATGGTGCTGCTGTGACCAGTTGGCACTGGGAGCACAGGCCCCAGAAGGTGATTTCGGCCCTTTGGATGGCGAATCCAAGCATGTTCGACGGCGTGAGGCAGGGGCTTTCGCCAATGACGCAGTCCACATCCTCGACACGTTTGCAGTTCAGGCACACCAGGTGATGGTGGTTGTCCCCCACCCGAGCCTCGTAAAGTGCAGAAGATCCTGCCGGTTCGATCTTTCGGACCAAGCCAGCTGCCACCAATGCCGCCAGCACGCCATAGACCGCTTGGAGAGAGGTTTTTGGCAGGGACGTGGCCACAGCGGAAAAGACCCTTTCTGCGTCCTGATGTCCGTTGCTGGAGAGGACACCGAGAACCGCCAGGCGCGGAGCTGTGACTTTCAGTTGGGCTGACCGAAGCCTGCCCTCCAAAATCTCCTGCTGCTGGTCTTTGTCCATGACGCAATTCTAACAGTTGTTTTGAATCGATCAAAACAACTGAGTAGTGATACTCCGCACCGTGTGCACCTGGCTTCGGCATCAACCAGCAAGGCGAACAGCACCCCGATCCGAGGATCGGGGTGCTGTTTGCCTGTCCTGGGAACTGCTAAGCGTCCAGGTCCGTGGCGATCAGGGCCGCGGGCTGGGCGTGCAAGCCAACCGGGGATCCAACTGCAACTTTTTGCCTGGTTATTCTTCTACTCCTTGGAACATCTTTTGGTGAATTATGAAAGCAAATTGCGGGCTGTGGCCTTGGCTGCGGCCGCCGTGGTGCAGTGACGGACGGCCACAGCTGCCTGTTGGTACTGCTCCAGCTTCACGGATTCGAGCTGGAGGCCCACGGCGGCCACGGCGTTCGGTGCCATGGACAAGCTGCTCAGACCCAGGCCCACCAGGATGCATGCAAGGAGCGGATCTGCCGCTGCCTCGCCGCACACGCCCACCGGCTTCTGGCCGCTGGTGCCCGCCATCGCCGCGAGGCGGATCAGGTACAGCACCGACAGCTGCCAGCTGTCCGTCAGCGTGACAACGGTGGGAGCCATGCGGTCCGCGGCCATGGTGTAGTGCGTGAGGTCGTTGGTGCCGATGGACATGAAGTCCACCTCGGCCAGGAACCCGCCAGCAAGCAGCACGACGGACGGCACCTCGGCCAGGAACCCCGCTCTGCTGTTGTGCCGCGAGCGCAATGCCATCGAGCTGGAGCTCAAGCAGGCCTGGATCGACTTGGCCTAGCCGGATGCCACGAACGCCCAGTGCCGGATTCTGCTCATCAGCGTGCACCACAAGGGCACGGGCTTCTCAGATCCGGCGTCGAGGGTTCGAATGAGGACTTTTCTCCCGGGGAAGGCGGCGAAAACTTCGCCATGGATGCTGGCTTGTTCGGCGGCGGATGGCTCGTGCAGGTCAGAAAGGAAGCATAGTTCGGGGCGGATGAGCCCCGCGCACTGGGTTGGGAATTGTGCTGCGGCGCGCGCCCCAGTACCGTCCTGAACATTGGCCAAAATTTCCACGGCAGTTCCACCCCTGGGCGCGTCCGGGACCCTTCCAGGACTGCACGGCCTCGCTGCGGGCCGCATCCGCCTGGACTTTTGCCGCGGCTACCGCGTGATCAGCACCAACTTCCACGGTTCCTGCTGCCCCGTCAGTGAGTACCAGGGCACCTTCGGCAATGTCTGCCAATTCCAGTGCCGGGTCAAGAGTAGCTGTGCCTGCCGGGGCGAGGTCCTCGGCCAGCAGGATGATGAGGGTAACCGGAGTGGGGAAGTCGGGTTCCTGCAGGCCAAGCAACTCGGAGAAGACGCGGTTGCGGATGTCACCAAGATCGGCGACGCTCTCAGCCATCAGGCCCCTAGTTTTCAAACTTTGCGATGAACTGCGCAATGGCGGCCACTGTTCCGGTGGTGGTCATAGCGTTGTCAATCTATTTGACTCCTCAGTCGTAAGCATCTCGACATAGAGCCGACTTGTGTGCAGTGCCAGGTAGGAGACCTCGTCCGCTCCGAGTTCCCGGTGGAGCGCGGCGTCAATGAGTTTGGCCACCTTCACGGCTGCATCTGCCGCCTCCGGGTAGGCCTGACGCACGGATGCCAGAACATCCACACGGATCGTGGCGGAGCCAGCTGCTTCTGCCGAGCGCGCAAAGAGATAGCGCAAATGCGTCACGAACCGTGACGCACTCAGCGTATTCTCGTCAACGTTTTTGCCCCACCGCACCGACAGTAGCGAGAATACCCGTGCGATGGTCTCGGTCATGGAGACGGTTTTAGAAAAATCAGACTTCGCCCATTGCTGGTTGACGAAGTGGAGGGCAAAAGCCACCCATTCATCCTCTTGCAACTGCACGCCGAGCCGCTCCATGATGAGGGCAACAACCCACCGTCCCAGGTTTCCCTCGGCCGGGTAAAGCTGGGCCACTTCCCACCGCAGCGGGAAGTCGACCTTGACGCCGTCCTGGGCACGTTGCACGGCAAAGCCCAAATGATCCAAAATGGGGACCAGCAGAGACTGCCGGGGCTCTAATTTCAGTTCCGTCTGGGCCATCGCCATGATCTCCTGAACCAGCTCAATCTGCTCCAATGGAGCATCGCTGAGGATTCCGGCAACATGGCTGGCTGCATAGCTGCCGTCGGGAACGAACCTTTGATCCGCTGCATCCAGGTCGACAATTTCACCGGGTTTATGGTTGAAACCGATTCCCTTGCCCACAAGAACCATCTCGCTGCCGTCGGCGAGCTCGGCAAGGAGAACGTTGTTGTTGTAGACCCTCTTGATGGTTGCGGCGGGTCCCCGAGTCAGGTCCATGATGACCCGGTCCTGACAGCTACTTGGGCGCAGGCAGCGCCCAAGACGGGCGCCATGTTATTTCTTCCGAACGGTGATGACGGCCGCACCACTGACAGCGCCGATTTCAGTCTCGGCAATGGCAAAGCCCTTGCCGTTGGTCAGCAGAACAGGGGTGACCATGGACGGCACCAAGGGAGCCATCTGGGCCAGATCACAGGAGATGATGACATCGCCGCGCTGGACTCGGTCGCCCTTCTCTCGGTGGGCTGTGAATCCTTCGCCCTTGAGCTTGACGGTGTCCATGCCAATGTGGACAAGTATTTCCGCACCGGCGTCGGTGCGGACCGCGAAGGCGTGCAACGTCTTAGCGAGAAGTATCAGTTCCCCGTCCACAGGACTCACAAAGGTACCTTCCGTGGGCTCGACGGCGAATCCCTCACCTACGGCGCCGCTGGCGAACACCTGGTCAGGAACATCGGCCAGGGCCATCACCGTACCGGCGGCCGGGGCGAAGATCTGCTCGCCCTTCTTCTTGAACATTTTCAACATCTGTTGACTCCTAAAATGGTTAAGCGTTTGGTGGTGAGTTAGTCGTCAATGCCAAGGCTTTCATTGATGGCATTTTTGTAAAGAACAGCTTTTCCGCCATAAACAGCTTGAACACCGCCGCTGACCTCAAAAACGCCTGTGGCGCCGAGTTTGCGGAGTTTTTCCTTGTCCACTTGGGTGGGGTCCTTGACGGAAACACGCAGCCGGGTGATGCAGGCGTCAACATCGTCAACGTTTTCCGGGCCACCCAGCGCGGTCAGTATCTGTGCGGCCTCATGCTGGAGCGGCGTGCCCTCTTCGGGCCCGCCAGACATGGCCGGGACCAGCTCAGCTTCGCTGTCAGCGGAGGGGGCCTTGTCGTCGTTCCCCAAGGTGTCTTCAAGGTGTCCGGGGGTGCCGAACTTGAACTTCTTGATGAAGAACTTAAACGTGAAGTAGTAGAGGAAGAACCATACAACTCCCACGGGGATCACCAGCAGCCAATTAGTCCGGTCGTTGCCCTGGAATACGCCAAAGAGCAGGAAGTCGATCAGTCCGCCGGAGAAGGTGTTGCCGATACTGATATTGAGCAGGTCCGCGATCAAGAAGGAGAGCCCGTCGAAGACCGCGTGAATCACGTAAAGGATGGGGGCCACAAAGAGGAACATGAACTCGATCGGCTCGGTGATTCCCGTGATGAATGAGGTCAGGGCAACGGAGGCAAAAAGGCCCGTGTACTTGGCGCGGCGACCCTTGGGGATGACATGCCACATGGCCAGGCAGGCGCCCGGCAAGCCGAACATCATGGTGTCAAAGCGGCCCGCAAAGAAGCGGGTTCCTTCGGTGAATAGACCCACATGGTTCGGGTCGGCCAACTGGGCGAAGAAGATCTTCTGTGCACCGACGATTTGGACACCGTTGACAATTTCGGTGCCGCCCAGCGGTGTGTACCAGAACATGGGGTAGATCATGTGGTGCAGACCTGCTGCGCCGCTAAGCCGTAGCAAAGAGCCGTAGAGGAAGGTGCCAAAGGCGCCCATTCCGGCGATACCGGTGCCGGCACTGACAAGCGCCATCTGGACTGGCGGCCACACCAGGAAGAAGAGGGCTCCCACAAAGATGGCTGCGAACGCCGTGACGATTGGTACGAAGCGGGAGCCACCAAAGAAGCCAAGAACGGCTGGCAATTGGATGTTGTGGAATCTGTTGTGCAGCATGACGGCCACACCACCTACTACCAGGGCCCCCACCACGCCGGTGTCAATGGCCACCGAATCGGGGCTGAAGACCTCCAAGAGAGACTTGATGGTTGCCACCATCACCAGGTATCCAACAACACCCGCGAGCGCGGCAGTTCCCTTATCCCGTTTGGCCAGACCGATGCACAGGCCGACGGCGAGCAGGATGGCTAGGTTGTCAAAGACAGTTGCGCCAGCTGCTGACATGACAGAGAAAATTCCCTGCAAGACATGGTTGTCCAGCACCGGGTAGGCGGCAACGGTGGTGGGGTTGGAGAGGGCCCCGCCAATGCCCAGCAGCAGGCCGGCTGCTGGCAGGATGGCGACCGGCAGCATGAAAGCCTTGCCGATCTTTGAAAGTTCCTTGAACACTACAATTCCTTATCGCTCGTAGCTCGACGACGTCGTCGAAGCTAGAATCTGAGCCGATGGGGAGCCTTTAATTCCATAAGGAGCGCATCTGGGATGTGGCGGGCGGCGATGCTGGCGGCCCACGCAAAATGCGAAGTCATGGTTGGATCCTCGGACAAAGACAGACGGATCGCCTAACGCAAATTGCTGCGCGAGGCGTGGCGTCTCAGGTTATTGCCGAAAGTTACAATCCCGATGACAACCGCTAAAAGTAGCGGCTGAACAACACTACACGTGTGACGGGCATCAACGCCAAATTCGCTCCGAAACGATGATTTCCAGCGCGAAAGTGATACCCCCACGGCGGCCCCCGGAACTGTCCGGCGCCTGCCCGTTACCTCAGTCACTTCGGCAATGCGGTCATAACGGTACAACGAGGCAAGTCCCCCATAGCTTGTCCCCGACACGATATTCTCTGCTGCCTTGGCGGTCCGGTTCCTGCGGCGATGGCCGAATCCAAGCCTCTTGCGATCTACCAGCGCGTTTGCCGAAAGGACGGCGACTGTGGATTCAGCATCCTTGTGGAAGAAAGCGTAGGCAGTGTAGCGGCTGTCATCTGAGGGATTCGGGTCAATCACATGAGAGTTTTTGCTGATTCTCCAAGGAGTCAAGGAAACTCAGGCGTTCCAGGCTGCGGGCCCATTGGTACGGGAAAGATTGTGGGGCTAGTGTCCGTGATTGAACCTCTCGAATTCCTGCCCCTTAAGTTCGACGACGAGCGCACCTTTGGCTCGGTCGTGGTCGCATTCGATGGCATAGGAGGCGCTGTCTCATCCCCGGCCAGCAAGACCCAATCTGCGGTCTCGGCGGCCAGAACTCATCCACCCAATGCGCCGCGGGCGGGAAAGTCCAACTCGATATTGGGGATGCAAGGCCCGGCGGCCTTGCAGACGCGCACCGATTCACCGGTTCACTGGCGAGGTGGACCCGGCGCATGCTCCGCACTTGACCCGCCCTTGGCGGCCACCCGTGTCACCTTGCGCGGTTCAAAGGCAGGCTTCAAACGACCCAGGTCCAACGTTTCAGACTGTTAAAATGGCGAGGATGCTCCCCGAGGAGTTCACTTTGTCGTGGGTGAGATGGAAGAGTCAGGACTGATGTCAAGAATGTACTTAAAGATCTGTGGTTTGCAGACAGCCGAAACAGTTGCTGCAGCCGTCACGGCAGGAGCCAACGCCATCGGCTTCGTCTTTGCGACCGGAAGCCCGCGGACCATCACGGCGGAGCTCGCGGCCGAGCTTGGACGCGAAGTTCCCATGGGTGTTGAAACGGTGGGCGTGTTCCGCAACCAGCCTATCGGGACTGTCGTGGACACCGCGCTGCGGGCGGCACTGACTACCGTCCAGTTGCATGGCAACGAACCTGTGGCAGATATGGTGCGCCTGCGTGAGGAAGGCTTCCGCACGCTCAGGGCCTTCTCTGCTGCCTCCTACAGCGCCCTGGACCCGGCCCAGAAGCTGGCCTGGGCATCCGAGCGGATCCTGCTGGACGCCGTCGACCCCGGCGCCGGCGTGGCCTTTGACTCCACGCTCTTAGAAGGTGCCACGCCGTCGGGCTTCTGGCTGCTGGCTGGCGGGCTCACCCCGAACAATGTTGCCCAGTTGGCCACGGCGCTGCGCCCGAACGGGGTGGATGTTTCCAGTGGTGTGGAATCGCTCCGCGGCGTCAAGGATCCCCAGCTCATCAGGGATTTCATCGGGGCGGCCCGGACAGTCCCGTAGAAAAACCACCGGCACGGAATGAGGAGTGTCAACGTCCCACATCAGTAGTACACCTCAGAAGAGCATTCCACCCCGAAACCTTATTGACTACCTTTGCAGGGCCTGGCGGCAGTAGATCCAATTGCGCAGCAAGCTGCTGCGCAATTGGATCTACTGCCGCCAGGCCACAATTCGATGACCAAACGAGCTGAAAATCCCATCCTGTTTTTAGCTCAAGGCGTGTCGTTTCCGTGTCATGGCTGTCTCCTTCAAACGATCAAGAAAGAACCGGATGGCTCACAACCAGCTTGACGGAGAGGGGTTGGCCCTATTTTGGCCAAACAAAAGCCCCCCAACCCAACGTTTCCGCAGGTCAGAGGGCCTTCTTGGTGGAGCTAAGGAGATTCGAACTCCTGACCTCCTCGATGCGAACGAGGCGCGCTACCAACTGCGCCATAGCCCCGTGACGGCTGTTACACCGTCTGCTTTTCAAGGTTAAACCCACAGCCAGCAGAATCCAAATTGGCCAGCCCCATAGAGCCAGCGACCCCAAGGCGTCCGCGCCCCAGCTAGGAGTTCTTACGCCAGTACTTGTTGGCTGCGGCAATCGTGGCAAATTCAAGCGCCACCACCTGTGCCGCCGCGGTCAAGGAGTCGGGACTGTTGGCGTACTTGGGAGGCAGTGCCTTGCGCACCTCGGCCTCGGGCTGGATGGCGCCGATGCTCTTGCGGGCCATCGTCATTGCCAGTTGTCGCCCTTCTTCGGGCGTCGCGGTTATCAAGGTTCCGCCAGGGATCATTTCCATAGTCTTCCTCCAAATGAGCAGTCTCGGCCTAAAATGTCAGCCTACTGTATTGGTTCGGATAAAACCGTGAAAAATGGACTGCGACCTGACCACACGCCGCTAGCGGTGGAACGCTGCAACCCTGACGACTTCCCCCTGGGATCCCGTAGCCAACCCTTCCGTGGCCACCTCGGCAATTAGCCCGGCAACGACTGCCTCGCCTGCAACCAGTCATTGAACTCAACGGCCCCAACGGCCGCATCCGGCGCCAGGTTCTTCCCCGCCCGCAGGAACGTGCCAAACGCCCCCGGCAACGGCACAGATGTCACCATGCCGCGGCGGTGCGTCGCGGCTTTCCACTGCTCGGCGAGCTCGTTCATGGTCCAGACCGACGGCCCACCAGCTCTTCGAGAATGATGGGCCGCCGCGTCCGGGAGGAGTCCAGCAACGGCCTCGTCTAGCAAAATCCGGGCCACATCCGCCGTCGCAATCGGCTGGAAAGAGACCCCGGTAAACGCCGGGATCAAGCCCACCTTGGATCCGGCGGAAAACAGCCGGGCCACCAGATCGTGGAATTGCGTTGCGTAGATAACGGAGGCGGGAATGCCCACCGCCTCGTAGCTGCGGGCCCGCGCCGCCTGAACCTGGTAGTAGCCCATGGAGCACTCGGCGGCATTGAGGATGGTTAGCAGCACGCATCGCGTAATCCCGGCGCGGGTGGCGGCAGCCAGCACAGCAACAGTTGTCGCGGGCAAGGCCTTGAGGGAGGAACCAGTCCGGGCATCGAGTGTCTCAATGAGGGCATCGACGCCGGTCAACGCAGTCACCACATCCATTCCGGTCCGAAAATCCGCTGCCGTGTACTCCACTCCGGCAAGCCGCCGCTCATCAGAGGGAATACGCCGGCTGATTGAGCGCACCACGAACCCTCTACCCACGGCCTCGGCCACTACAGCCCGGCCCGCGGTGCCTGTTCCTCCAGCCACAGCAACAACTACCATTTTTCGAGACTACTCCGTGGCAGCGAAGAAGAGAATGACCGGGCCCCAGGGCCCGGTCATTGCAAAAACCATTCAGGGAAGACGATTACGCCCTGCGGCGCTGCAGCACGTCGTCGAGGTTGTTCAGGGCGTGGTTTGACTTGGCGGCCTTCACTGCCAGAACATGCTCCGACGATGAGACGTTCTTGCCGCCGGCCACAACAGCTGGAGCCGAGGTGGGGGCACCAATGCCGGCCTGGTCAGCCTTGATGGATGTTCCCGCCGACTTCGGCACTTCCGGAACAATCAATGCGGTGTCGCGGGAGGCCGCACGCGCTGCCGTCACGTACCCGGGGACTGGAACCTCCACCGGTTCCCAAGTTTCAGTCACCAGCTCGCCCTCGGCAAGTGTCTGTGTATGCGCCAACTTTGCGTCGGCGGTTCCCTTGGCCGCCACACGCAGCGCCGCGTTGCGCAGCTCCTCAGCTGTCAGGGGCTTTTGCGGGGAAGCAACAACGTCGGCTGACCCGCCGGCGGCACCGTCAAACAGCGCCGTCTCACGCTGTTCCCCAGCGAAACCGTCGGCGTTCGCAAAGTCCGAGTCCGACGTCGTACGCGCGGCATGGAAGGAAGCGGCCCGGCGGAGGTTTTTCTCACGCACAGCCAACGAACGCAGCCCCGCCAACACGGCGAAAAATACTATCAATCCTGTCCAGGCTAACGGCACCGACCCCACCTTGAACACGTTCAAGACCCCGGAGATGCCCGCGGTCAAGAGTGCCAGAAGGCCCACGACAGCCAGTGACGTCCGGCCCCAGCGGATATTCAGCGGGGCAGGGACGGTCGGGGGCATAACGGAGGACGGTTCCGGCTCCACATGAGTGTGGGCGTCGGAATTGATGCTTTCCATTGACGTCTCCTGCAACTGCTGAGTCTGGCGTGCCGGCTGCGGCGTGGCAGTGGTTAAAACTACCCAATAATGGTGGCGCCTCAGTGAGTGCCTCCACATTTCAACCTTAAACGTCAAACATGTCCGGAGCGGCATTACTGGCGGTGTGTCGCGAGGAGAGTGAAGATTTCGGCCAGGTTGCACGCCAAACCGGGCGCACCGGGGCTCCCCTAGACAAACCAGACGTATTGGCTAGCTCCGGGACAACCACCGGTGCAAGATCCCCTCCGGCACCTCTTCAGCAGTCAACGCGAAACTGCGGTGATCTGCCCACTCGCCGTTGATGTGCAGAAACCGGGGACGCATCCCCTCATCGCGGAATCCCAACTTTTCAACCACGCGAAGGCTGGGTCCGTTTTCCGGGCGGATGTTGATCTCCATCCGGTGCAGCCCCAACTGGTGGAAGCAGTGGTCAGTCGCCATGGCCACAGCAGTTGGCGCAATGCCCCGCCCCGCACGGTCCTTATCCACCCAGTAGCCCAGAGTAGCCATCATGGCTGACCCCCACACGATCGAGGAGACCGTCAGCTGCCCCACCATCACCGGCTTGGACTTCCCCGGAACTCGCTCCGTGATGACAAAGGGCAGAGCACTGGACGCGCGTGCCTGCTCATTCAGCGCCCGCACCATGGCGCCGAAAGTTGGCAGCTCACCCTGGTTGGCCGGGTTGCTTGCCTCCCACGGTTGCAGCCAGGCAGCATTGCGGGACCGCACCGCCGTCCACTCCGCTTTGTCACGATACTTCAGCGGGCGCAGGATCAAATCCCCGGATTCCAGGGTAACTGGCCAGATGGCCTGGCCCCACATGGAGGCTACTTCTGCATCCCGGCTGTGAACTCGCCCAGCCACTCGCGCAGATCGGTGCCCAACTCATCGTTGTCGCAGGCCAAGGTGACAACCGCTTTGAGATAGCTGAGCTTGTCACCGGTGTCATAACGGCGGCCTTTGAACACCACACCGTACACGCCACCGCCCTCGCCCTCGCGGGTCGCAAGAGTCTGCAGAGCATCGGTGAGTTGAATTTCCTCGCCTCGTCCCGGAGGGGTGTTTTCCAACACATCAAACACCGCCGGGTGCAGCACATAGCGGCCGATCACGGCCAGATTGGAGGGGGCCTCTTCCACGGCCGGCTTCTCTACCAGGTGGTTGACGCGAACATAGTCCTCGCCGTCAATGACCGTCATGTCGGCACACCCATAGGCTGAAATCTTGTCTCGAGGCACCTCGATCAACGCCACAACGGAGCCACCGGTACGGGCCTGGACGTCGATCATGGTGGTCAGTAGTTCGTCGCGTTCGTCAATTAAGTCATCACCGAGGAGCACCGCAAACGGCTCGTTGCCGACATGGATCTTGGCACGCAACACCGCATGCCCAAGACCCTTGGGATCGCCCTGGCGGACGTAGTGGATATCACCCAATTCGGTGGCATGCTGAACGGCAGCCAACCGTTCGGTGTCGCCCTTGGCCTCCAGCAGCTGCTCCGTGACGGGAACGCGGTCGAAGTGGTCTTCAAGGGCGCGCTTGTTCCGCCCGGTGATCATAAGGACGTCGGTCAGCCCCGCACTGACGGCCTCCTGCACCACATACTGGATGGCGGGCTTGTCCACCACGGGCAGCATTTCCTTGGGCATGGCCTTGGTTGCCGGCAGGAATCGGGTCCCCAACCCTGCCGCGGGGATTACAGCCTTGCGTACTCGCGAAACATCAGTCATGCTCCTAGACTAACTGAGCACGAAGCACTTTCGTCAGACACTGCTTCGGCGATGCGCAGATCACCCCTTGGATGGCAGGACTTGACTGTGGAACCCCTTTCCAAAATTCAGTGGCGTGCGCACCTTCGCGCCCAGCGCCTGTCAATGGACGACGGCGCCCGTCACCGTGCTGCTGAGGGCCTAGCCAGCGCTGGGCTTGAGTGGGTCTCGCTCGTGAGGTCCGGTCCGGCCCCGCTGACCATCTGCGCCTATGTTTCCGTCGGTCCTGAACCGTCAACCGCCTTGTTGCTGACTACGCTGTCGCAAGCCGGCGACCACGTTTTCGTCCCCGTGTGCCGGCCCGGCCACCAATTGTCCTGGGTGTCGTGGCATCCTGGCGTCCCGATGCAACGAAGCACACTGGCCCCCGTCATGGAACCGGTAGGTCGCCGCCACGCGTTCGCGGCTCTTGGGCCGGTTGCTGCGCTATTGCTGCCCGCCCTCGCCGTGGACACCTCGGGGGTGCGTCTCGGCCAGGGTGGCGGCTACTACGACCGGTTTTTAGCCTCCTTGCAAACCACTAAAAACGCTGGACTGCCCGGGGTCCCGGCGGCCGCCGTCGTCTACGACCACGAGGTTCTCGCCCCACACCAGCTCCCCCACGATGCCCTTGACCAGCCCGTCGACTACCTGCTGACACCGGACAACGTCAGGCCGGCCGCGAAATAAACCTGGCCCCGCCGTCGTTGTGCAGGGCAGTGATAGAATGAGCACTCGGGACCTTGGACTGCTAAGCAGTACGGTCCCGACGCATGTATCCAGGAGGAAACCCAGTGCCCACATACGCTTACGCCTGCAAAGATTGCGGCCACGCATTCGACATCCAGCAGTCGTTCAGTGACGATTCCCTGACCATCTGCCCGGAGTGCCGCGGCGCATTGCGCAAGAAGTTCAACTCCGTAGGCGTCGTCTTCAAGGGTTCCGGGTTCTACCGCACCGATTCACGCGCCGGAAGTAGCTCGGTCCCGGCCACGGGGACGGGCGAGTCCTCCAACAACGCCACCTCCAGCGAGAAGAGTGCGGCACCGGCAAGCGCTGGTGCTCCTGCCAGCAGCGCTCCGAACAAGGCTCCCGGCAAGACTCCGGAGAAGACACCCGCAAACGTCGGAAGCTAAATACATCCGCCCTCCACAGGGCATGCGCGCCACTGGGCTGTCCACATTCGGGGCTTTGCACCGTCACAAGGACGGCCCGCCGTTCTAGCGTTGGCCTATGAGGTTCTCTGGAAGTTCAGCAAACGCTCCGCCCACCACCCGCCCCATATGGCGGGGCTCGTCGTGGTCCCCGCGGCCCCTCACACCGTTTGAGAAACTTTCCCGCTGGGTAATCCGGAGGCGCCGCCTCATGGCTGCGATCCTGCTGTGTGCGGCATTTGCAATCGCCGTGCAGCAGCTGACCCCGGCCAGTCCCCTCACAAGCAAAGTCCTCGTGGCTACCCATGACCTTCCGGCTGGCCATACTTTGGCAGTGGCTGACCTGGTTGCGGCAGGTGTTAGCCCGGAAATGGTTCCCGACGGGAGCCTGGCCAACGTTGAGGCACCCCAAGCGTGGGCGGGACGGCAGGTCTCTGGTCCTGTTCGACGCGGAGAAGTCATGACGGATGCGGCGCTCGTCGGAGAGGAACTGCTGATCGGCGCTCCACCCGGTAGCCAGGCAGTGCCTTTGCGACTCACAGACCCCGCCACAGTTCAGCTGCTGCGCCAGGGCCAGCTGGTCAACGTCGTATTGAGCACCAGCACCGGACTGGACGAGCCAGCCAGCAACGAGGTGCTGGCCCGCTCAGTCCCAGTCCTCTGGACCCCGGCCCTTGCCACCTCCGGCAACGGCCTAAAGCCTGGCCCTGAGGCTGACGGACTGGTGGTGGTCGCGGCAACACCGGATCAAGCTGTACACCTAGCCGGTGCGTCAGCCAGAGGGAAGATCTTTCTGGTGATAGTTAAGTGACGCCCGTACGCCAAGGAGGGCAATGCCAGATCCACTATTTATTCCGGGATTCCTTGACTGCCGCAAAGTAAGCATTTGGCCCCGGAAGATAACACAGGAGCATGGCCAGTGCGCCAAACACCGTCTGCGCCAAGGTCGGGTACCCGGTGGGGTATTGCAGCCCCACGAGTTGGACAAGGGTCAGCAGAGCTAGGGCAGCGCCCAGCGTCCGCGCCCACGAACGCCCCTGCCCCACAAAATGGGCGATCACCAGATACGCACCGACAGTGACGATGCACGCCACAACCACTGTCACCACACTCGTGGAAACCATCATTTCCAGTTTGCTGGCCGGTTTACCGCTGGCGGCCAGTTGGGCCAACAAGCTCTCTCTGCGTGCATCGGAGGTTGCATAAACGGTGGCTATCACTGACGCCAGGGTCTGCATGAGCGCGGTGGCCCACAACAACACCACGGCGATACTGACCAGGCGTGGATGCGGCGGGCTTTCCGGTCCGTTTCGGAAGGAACTTCGCACCGAATTGCTGCTGCCAGGGAGATTCGGCTGCTTGGTCACGACGCCCTGCTCCCCTAGCCCCAATGTGGCGGCTTGTTCTCTTGCAACCATTCGTCATGGTCCTGGTTGCTGCCCTCATCCCCCCACGTGTGCGCCGCATCGTTCGGGGCCACCTTGGGCAGAACGTCCCCAGTGTCCGGCTTTGTTGCGGGCGTTTCCATAGGGTCGTCGTCGGAACTGGTCTTCGCTGGTTCGTTGCTTGTGGTCTTGCTCGGCTCGTTCACCGTGGTCACACTTTCTTCGCTTTCGGACTCAGCGCTTGCAGGCACAGCATTTGCCGGTTCTGAATCGTTTTTCCCGCCCGGGGCCGGCGTGCGGCGCCGGGAACGCGGAGAGTCAATAACAGCTGTCATGGAGGTGTCCAGGGACGCGCCAATCAAGGAAGTCAGTTCGGCATCGACCGAGGTGGAGGACAATCCCAAATAGCGGCCAATCTGGTCGGCGCAACTGGATGGGTCGGTAAAGACTTCAATGGTCCATAAGGGCACATAACGCCACCCGAGCCGCTCAAGCATCTCCGGGCGCAGACGGCTGCGTTCACGCACACTCATGCTTTGGTATTTCGCGGTGCCATCGGACTCAACGGCCACCGGGACGGGGATTTCATGTTCCTCCCGGCCCAATAAGGACACGGGATCAGGTGCGGCCACAATGTCCAGTGCGCCATCATAGTGATGCCAAACCCGGGCACCCCTGGCACGCAGCCGGTCGGCAAGGTCAGCCACCAACGGGTCCTCGCCGGCACGCTTTTCGCTGTCCTGGGCTCTCGAGGCAGGGGTGCCCAGAAGCGAGTTGCCAGCCAGTTCACGGTCCAGTAGTTCAAAGAAGTCAACGGCGCCATGACTGAGTCGTTGCTCATCCAGGTCCTCCGGCCGGAAACAGGTGATGATGTGAATGTGATTGCGGGCCCGGGTCATGGCCAGGGCGAACTTGGCCCGGCCGTCCGGCTCTGACAGCGGGCCAAAGCCGTGAAGCGCCCGCCCGTGGGGTGTCCGGCCATAGCCGAGCGAGAAGATGACCCTGTCCCTGACCAAGCCAGCCGCCCGGTCAATGGTGACAACCCGGAACGACTCCGGCCCCGACTCGAAGAAGCTGGCCAGCAGCGGGTGGTTGGCCATCTGCAGGCGAATGGCCTGGGCCACGCGGACAGCGTGCCGTTCGCTGGCCGAGATCACGGCCAACGATTCGCGCGGACGCACCCTGGCGTGCTCAAACACCATGTCCACCACTCGGTTGACCTCGGCCACCACGGATTCCACTCCGCCACTGCCCGCTCCGGGAAGGCCCTTGCCATCCGGGAGGTAGTCAACGGAGAGCGCCCGTTCCAAGCCTGTCACGGCCCGCCCGTCGGGCAGGCGCTGCAACTGTGAGTCATAGAATCCGCTGCTCAATTGCAGGACCAGGTCCTCGTCCACCGCACGGTAGGAAACAGTCAGGCGGTGGCGGGGCAGCACCCGGGACAGTGCGCCCAAGACGCTTTCCAGGGGGTGCTGTTGCGCTGACGGCTCCGGCCCATCCCCCACCGAAACATTGAAACTGCGGGGGCAGGCTGTTTGCTCGTCACCGAACGCGATGACCTGATCTGCCCTGGCCAGGGCAGGCAGCGCTGATTGTAGCGACGTGGATTCGGCGTCTAAGATGATGACGGCGTCGAATCGGAAGTTCGCCGGGATGACGGATGGCACCACCAAGGGGCTGGCGGTGAAGACCGGAACCAGGTTCTTGAGCAGGTCAGGTGCCTGGACGCCCAACGCATCCAAGGAGACCCTGCCGTCCTTGAGGACGTTGCGCAGCATTTCACCCTGCCGGTTGCGCCCGGACACCACCTCGCGCCACTCTTGGGCAAGTTTCCAGCGGATTCGTGCCGGGCCGGCGGCAACATGGGTCTGGTCAGCCAAACGGAATTCAGCCTCCAGACGGCGCAAGTTCTCACCATCTGACATTGCCAAATAGTCATCGCCACTGATCATCGCTTCAAGGGCCGACTGCCACCAAGCAAGTTCAAGCTCCGCGTTGGTCTCCCTGTGGCCAACCTCGCGCAGTGACAGGTCGTCCAAGAGCTCGCCGAGGCCTTGTTCACGCATGCTTTCAAGCAACAGGGTTCGCTCAGGCAGCGTCTCCAGCGACTCCTTGTCTTGGACCAATGCGTCCAGACGGCCCACGAGCTCGCCGTCGTTGAAGTTCACCAGGTCCCCACCGTCGACGGTGCGTTCCAGAATGGCGCCGAGGGCGGTAAGTTTCTCGTCCAAATCCTTGTAGCTGCGGTTCAGCTCGGCCAGGCCGGCAGGCACCGTGGGGTGCCGTTTGCTGGTGGCCGCCTGTGCCCACAGGGAGCTTTGTTCGTTGACCAGCACCAAGGACTCATGCAGGTCGGCGATGTGGACACCTGGGCGCACAAAGTCCTTGGCATTGCGGCGATACCGGGCACGCTGCAGGGCGGGCATGTCGATGCCATGTTCGCGGCGCCACGCGGTGGTGGCTGTGGCGGCAATCATCTCATCGATGGGCCAGTCAAAAACATCGGACTTGAACTTGTCCAGGCTTTCCCTGATAGCCACCAGCATGCTCAGCTGGCGTCCCCACTGGGCAAAAGTGTTGCCGTGGCGGATCTGCCCAAAATCGGCAACCTCGCGCATCTTCGCGGCAAAGACGGGAACCTGTTCAAACAGGGTCTGTGCCAGACCGTAGGCCGCTTCAGTTTCCTTGCGGGTGACCATGCGAGCCCCGTGCCAGGCACTGCTGACGGCAACTTGGCTGAACGCGCCAAGCTCTGCGGCGCGGCGCAGGCGGCCGCTGAGGTCCCCACGGTCCCGGACGTTGTCCAGGACGCTGCGTTTGAGCCTGACGGTGGTGGCAGGTGCCGGGTGGATGGAGGTCAGCTCCGCCAAAGACTGCATGGCCTGGTAGGGCGAGCAACCCCAGCGTTCACGCACGTTGTGCAGGCTGGCAACATGGTCCACGAGCTGGTGACGGTGGTCCACCAGTGTTGAAAACAAGCTGCCGAGCTGCGGTTCCGTGGCCTTTTCATTGCGGGTGATCGACCTGATCAGTTGGGACTTGATCTGCTGCGGACCGGTCTGGGCGCTCAGTTGGAGCAGCAAGGAATCCAGATCCATCTCACCGAGTTTTTGGGCCAGCTCGTTCAACGTACTGCGGCGTTCCCCCACCACCAGCACACTCTTGCCGTCGTGGACCAGCTCGGCAATGGCGTTGATGGCCGTCTGCGTCTGGCCCGTTCCGGGAGGTGTTGAGACCAGCACGGACTTGCCCGTGCGGATCAGGTCCAGCACATATTGCTGTTGCGGATCGGCGTCACGCACAAGGATTTCGTCCTCGGGGAGGCGGTCATCGAGTGCCGTGAACTTGGAATAGTCAGATTCGAGCTCCACCGGGAGGACGTCGTCGCCGCTGTGCCGTTGCAGATTCTCCAACAGCTCCGACCCCGCCAGCAGGGCGGGGTCGCGAAGGTTCTCCGCCAGGAAGGCGAACGATGAGACCAAGAGTTCGTGCTCCACCGTGGCACCCTCCAGGGGGGCCAAAAGTGTGCGGAGCTTGTCCAGGACCGGCACCGGGTCAAAGCGCGCGGTGCTGTACGCAAGCCGGCCCAGGGCCGCGGCGTCGACCCGGATATTGGCGTGCACTTTCAGGTGCTCTACGAGCGCCGGGTTCACCTGCGCCTGCTCCATGAGCTGGAGTTCATAGTCGTCTTGCCCCGCCCGCACGGTCAGTGCGACGCCGGCCAGCAGCACGGGTGCACAGACCTCGCCACGCTCTTGCGCCCCGGTCCTGGACCACCGGGCGAGACCGGCGGCCAGGTAGCCGACGTCGATCCCGCGATCCGTGCTCAACTCAAAAATCTTGGCACGCAGCGAGGCAGCCGCACGCTTGGCGGAGGTGTAGTGCTCGGGTTCCCGGATGAGCGTGGACAAGCGGGTTTTCCGGCCGGCCAGCAACTGCGCCAGCCCGGAAGGGTGCGCATGCGTGAGGTCGATGCAGCCTGCATCGTTCTTCACGAAGGCCAGGGCAGTGTCCACTCCAGCATAGGTATCCAAGCCTGCAAGCCATGTTTGGAGCTCGGCGGAGCTCTCAGCGGGACTCACAACTTCGGACACGGTTGCCTTCTTCTCTGCATTTGAGCGGAACGGTCTTGACCATACTGACATGCATTTTAGGCTATCTCGCTCAGCCCGAAAATGCCCGAACGGCACACTGGGGAGCACCAAAAAAGCCAGAAATCAGGCTAGTTCGGTACTCCCCAGTGTGTTGGTGGCTGTTACTCCCACTCAATGGTTCCCGGCGGCTTGGAGGTGACGTCCAAAACAACCCGGTTGACACCTTCAACCTCGTTGGTGATCCGGTTGGAGATCTTCGCCAGCAGATCGTACGGCAGGCGCGACCAGTCGGCGGTCATGGCGTCCTCCGAGGACACCGGACGCAGCACGATCGGGTGGCCGTAGGTGCGGCCGTCGCCCATGACGCCAACGCTGCGCACATCCGCAAGCAGCACCACCGGCATCTGCCACACCTCGTTGTCCAGGCCGGCTGCGGTCAGCTCGGCACGGGCAATGGCGTCCGCCTTGCGCAAGAGCTCAAGACGTTCGCCGGTGATTTCACCAACGATCCGGATTCCCAAGCCGGGGCCGGGGAACGGCTGGCGTCCGACGATCTCGGGAGGCAGGCCCAACTCGGCACCCACCGCTCGAACCTCGTCCTTGAACAATGCACGCAGGGGCTCAACAAGCTCAAAGCGCAGGTCCTCGGGCAGTCCGCCAACGTTGTGGTGACTCTTGATGTTGGCGGCGCCTTCACCACCGCCGGATTCCACTACGTCGGGGTAGAGGGTGCCTTGGACCAGGAACTTGATCTCCTCGCCCTCGGAAGCAGCCTCGGCCATGATGGCGCGTTCGGCTTCTTCGAAGGCGCGGATGAATTCGCGGCCGATGATCTTGCGCTTGGTCTCCGGGTCGGAGACACCCCCAAGGGCGTTCAGGAAGCGGTCCTGTTCGTTGGCAACGTACAGCTTCGCGCCGGTGGATGCCACGAAGTCGAGTTCCACCTGCTCGGCCTCGCCGGCACGGAGCAAACCGTGGTTGACGAACACGCAGGTGAGCTGGTCGCCCACTGCCCGCTGCACCAGGGCAGCGGCAACAGCGGAGTCAACGCCGCCGGAGAGGCCGCAAATAACCTTGGCGTCGCCGATCTGAGCCTTGATGCGGTCAACCTGCTCGTCCAGGATGGATGTGGCGGTCCAGTTCTTTTCCAGCTTGGCGCCGTTGAACAAGAAGTTCTCCAACACCTTCTGGCCGAACTCCGAGTGCTTGACCTCGGGGTGCCACTGCACACCGAAGAGGCACTTTTCCTCGTTCGCGAACGCGGCAACGGGTGCGCCGGCAGAGGACGCGAGGACGTCAAAGCCCTCGGGGGCGCTCTGCACGCTGTCGCCGTGGCTCATCCACGTGGTTTGTGCTGCGGGGGTGGACGCCAGAATGGAACGGCTTTCGCCGACCAAGGTGACATCGGTTGCGCCATACTCGCGCGATCCCGTCTCGGCAACGGTGCCACCGAGGGCTGCAGCCATGGCTTGGAAGCCATAGCAAATGCCCAGAACCGGGATGCCGGCTTCAAAAAGGTCTGCACCGACGTTGGGCGCACCCTCCGCGTAGACACTTGAGGGTCCACCGGAGAGGATGATGGCAGCTGGGTTTTTAGCCAGCAGCTGCTCAGTTGTATAGGTATGCGGCACGATTTCCGAGTACACATTGGCCTCACGCACACGGCGCGCAATCAACTGGGCGTACTGGGCACCGTAGTCCACAACCAGGACGGGCTTCTGGGAAGTCTGGGCCGTAGCGGGATTAGTCACGCTTCAATCTTAACCCACTACGCCAGCGCGTGGCCCCGGCAGGGTCCTTTGCGTGAGCAGAGCCTCAAATCCCAGCGTCTGAGGCCAACAGTTAGTACCTTTTGCCGGCCTTGGGATTTGCCGCAACCTCCGCCAGGACTTCTTTGTGGACCCGGCCTTCCACGATGAATGACAGGAACGGGACCACCCCGCCCAAAGCGATCAGGACCAGCTTGCCAAACGGCCAGCGCATGAGGGTCCAGAGCCGGAAGTCGGCAATCAGGTACACCACGTACATCCAGCCGTGCACAATGAGCACCATGGTGGACAAGTTGAAGCCGCCGGTGATGGCCATGACGCCGCCGTCAATATTGACCATGCCCAACCCGTGTGCGGCGCCTGTTGTGGAGTCGGTGCCACCGGCCACCAGGACGCTGTGGAAGCCGTAACGCAGCACCAGTTCAGCAACGAGCAGCAACAGCATGGTGCCCGTCGCGTAGGCCAACACCTTGTAGAACTTCAACGCCCCCAGAATCTGTGCAGGGGTTCCACCGAAACGTCGTTTTGGCTCGGTCTTGGCGCTGGTGCTTTCGCTTGTTGCGCCCGAGGGCGCTGCTGTCTCCGAGGGGTTCTGCGGCCCGGCGGTGTTGTTATCGGTCACTTTGCTTCACTTTCCTAAGTCTGGGTTTAACGCATCGTCTTCGTCGTCGTGGCCCACGTCGAAGAGCTCGTCTTGGGCCCGGCGGTAGTCGTCGGCCACCAGGCGCCACCACAGGAAGACGGCGAATCCGGCAAACACTACCCACTCGATGGAGTAGAAAATGTTCAGCCAGTTGATTTTGTTATTCTGGTCAGTGGCTGTGACGGTGATGGGAATCAGGCTGCCGTGGCTGGCACTTGCTCCAACATCGGCACCGTCAACCTGTTCCTGGAACGAGACCACAAACGCGGCGTACGTGGTGGTGTCCCAGAGGTTGGTCAGTTCTGCCGAGGACAGTGCACCGATCTGGCCGGCAGGGAGGTTCTTGGCAAGGACGGGCCCTTCCGAATTGAGCAACCGACCTTCAAGGGTCAGCGTGCCCGACGGCGGCGTTTGAGCCTGACCCGGATCAGCGATCCAGCCGCGAGCCACGGGGATCACCACCTCCTCGGTGGCGGTCACCCCTGTCAGCTTCGGTGCGCCGTCAACCACGAACGCCGTGACAACCCAATAGCCAACCTCGCCCTCCTGCACACGGGACTGCACAATGACCTGCTTGCTCGCGTCAAAATGGCCTGTTGCGCTAATCAGCTGGCCTTCCGCGGACCCCAGCAGCGGTTCGCCAGGCTGCAAAGTTTCCAGCAACGGTTGCACCTTCTCCGTGACGGAAGGAGGGGCCACATCCTTCTCCAGGGAACGCGAAAACTGCCACTGACTCAGCAAGACAAAGACGGCAGCAACAGCCAGCGCAAATACCAAGGCTGCGATCCATTTTGGTTTTACGGCAGTTTTCAACACCCTCTAACGGTACTTCGTAACCATGTAGAACAACGAATGCGCCCACAGCAGACGGAACTCTCTGAAGGACCCGACGCGAGCGTTGGGAGGGCGTGTTGGGCCCACGCGCGCCAGGTTCCCATATCGAATCGTTGGGGCCACGCGCCCGAGGGACCCGACGCGAGCGAAGCGAGCGTTGGGAGGGCGTGGGGACTAATGGTCGAAGAACACCAGTGAAGAGTTGATGAGTTCGGAGATAACCTCCGTGTCATGCGCCCGGCGCAGCGATTCCCGGAAGTTTTCCTTGAACAGTGAGCGCGCAATGGTGGCGAGAACTTCCAGATGTTCGGAAAACGAGGTGGCCGGTGTGGCGATGAGCAAGATCACTGTGGCGGGACCGTCGACGGCACCGAAATCCAAGCTGTGCCCGAACCGGGTGATGCCTACCGCGATTGAGGTTTGGTTGACGTAGTCGCTTCGTGCGTGCGGCAGGCCAATGCCGCCTGGCAGTCCAGTGGCTAGCTGATGTTCACGGGCGTTGACGTGACGTAGGAACCCGGTAAGGTCGCTGATGCGGCCCTGTTCAAAGAGTTTCGTGGCCAATTGGGCCGTGGCGTCCTCCTTGGAGCTGGCCTCCATCTCCAAAATCACCAAACCGGGGTTGGTCAGTTCGGTTTCATACCGCTGGAGCGAACCGGATGTCATTTATGTACCTTTCAGGTCCCTGTTTGAGATGAGGTGGGCGTTCTACATGAGCGGAACAATGCCCGGAGCCCCGAGCCGGGCAGCATCCGCCGATTCGTCGTCGGGCTGCTGCTGACTGAGCCGCTCGGCCTCGACCCGGGCCAAGTAGTTGGCCACTTCATTTTCCCGTTGGGTTTCACTCCACCCCAAAATATCCCCCATTAGTCTAGCCACTACGGGGGCCGCCGCGACCCCGCGGTCCCACGCCTCGATAGAAATACGGGTGCGGCGGGTCAGTACGTCAGCCAGATGCAGCGCGCCCTCATGGGTGGCGGCATACACCACCTCAGCCCCTAGGTAATCGTCGGCACCCGGAAGTGGCTGCGCCAGCTCGGGCGAGGCCACCATCAGGTCCAGAACGTCCTGTGCCATGGCCCCGTAGCGGTTGAGCAGGTGCTCCACCCGCTCAACATGGATGCCGGACTCATCGGCCATCTTGGTCCGCCGGTTCCAGCTGGCCTTGAACCCGGAGGCGCCGAGCAACGGAATGGTATCCGTGCAACTGTCTGGCACCTTTTCATCCAAGCTGCGGGTGGCCTCATCCACGGCGTCCTTCGCCATGACCCTGTACGTGGTGAGCTTTCCTCCGGCGACCACCACCAGACCGGGGACGGGATGGGCCACGACGTGTTCTCTGGAAAGCTTGGCGGTTGAGTCATTCTCGCCCGCCAGCAGGGGACGGAGGCCGGCATAGACTCCTTCGACGTCTTCGCGGGTGAGGGGGCGCTTGAGTACTTTGTTGACATGTCCAAGCAGATAGTCGATGTCCTTGCTGGAGGCTGCGGGGTGGGCCTTGTCCAGTTTCCAGTCTGTGTCCGTCGTACCAATGATCCAGTGCCTACCCCACGGGATGACGAACAAGACCGACTTTTCGGTCTTCAAAATCAGGCCCACCGTTGACTGGAACCTGTCCCGCGGCACCACCAGGTGGATGCCTTTTGAGGCCCTGACCTTGAGCTGGCCGCGGTCGGTGACCATCGCCTGGGTTTCGTCCGTCCAGACACCCGTGGCGTTGATGACCTGCTTGGCCCTGATCTCAAATTCGGTGCCGTCCTCCAAATTGCGGACCTTGGCTCCGACCACGCGCTGGCCCTCCCGAAGGAAGTCGATCACCTCCGTTTGGTTGGCCACGTGGGCGCCAAAGCTGGCAGCCGTGCGGATCACGTTGGTGACCAACCGCGCGTCGTCCACTTGCGCGTCATAGTAGCGGATGGAGCCGATCATGGCGTCGTCCTTCAGGCTGGGGGCAGCCCGCAGTGTGCCCCGGCGTGTGAGGTGCTTATGCATGGGGACGCCGCGACTGTTGCCACTGGTCACGCCCAGCGTGTCGTACAGCAGGATCCCAGCCCCCACGTAGGGGCGCTCCACGAATCGTCTGGTCAGGGGGTACAAAAACGGTACCGGACGCACCAAGTGCGGCGCGATGCGCTGGATCAGCAGCCCGCGTTCTTGCAGAGCCTCCTGCACCAGTGCGAAGTCAAGCATCTCCAGGTAGCGCAGCCCGCCGTGAATCAGTTTTGACGAGCGCGACGACGTCCCCGCAGCCCAGTCGTTGGCCTCCACAAGCCCCACGTTCAGGCCGCGGGTGACGGCGTCCAGTGCCGCGCCGGCACCGACCACCCCGCCGCCAACGATCAAAATATCCAGTTCCTTGCCGGGCGCCACTGTGGATTTCAAGGCCTTGAGCGAGGCTTCACGGGCCGCTGGGTCCAAGTTGCCGTTGGGGTGGGTTGAATGATTCATTTCGATTCCTCCTGGAGGCGCCATCAACTGATAACAAAACCCTACGCGGTTGGTCGGCAGAAAGGCAGGGGGCATAAAAATGCCCCGGTCCGCCATGGACCGGGGCATCCTTTCACCATCAACTACGGGGAAACAAGCACTTCCACGCGCTGGAATTCCTTCAGGTCCGAATATCCGGTGGTGGCCATGGAACGGCGTAGCGCACCGATCAGGTTGGAGGTGCCATCGGCCTGGTGGGCCGGGCCGTGCAGCACCTCGGCCAGGGTTCCCACGGTGCCCATGTTCACTCGGTGGCCGCGCGGCAGTTCCTGGTGGTGCGCCTCGGCACCCCAGTGCCAGCCCTGGCCGGGCGCCTCGGCCGCTCGGGACAGCGCAGCACCGAGCATGACGGCGTCGGCACCCATGGCGATCGCCTTGACGATGTCGCCACTGGAACCCATGCCGCCGTCGGCAATCACGTGCACGTACCGGCCACCAGATTCATCCATGTAGTCGCGGCGAGCGGCGGCAACATCGGAAATGGCGCTGGCCATGGGCGAGCGGATGCCCAAGGCACGTCGTGTGGTGGTCGAGGCACCCCCACCGAAACCCACCAGGACACCGGCGGCACCGGTGCGCATCAGATGCAGCGCTGGGGTATAGCCGGCCGCGCCGCCAACGATCACGGGCACATCGAGTTCGTAAATGAACTGTTTCAAATTCAGCGACTCGGTGTTCTTGGACACGTGCTCTGCCGAAACAGTGGTTCCACGGATCACAAAGATGTCGACCCCTGCGGCCACAACGGTCTTGTAGAACTCCTGGGTGCGTCCTGGGGTCAACGAGCCAGCGACGCTCACGCCTGCGGCACGGATCTCGGCCAGGCGTTGGGTGATCAGTTCGGGCTGGATGGGGGGGCTGTACAGCTGCTGCAGGCGCAAGGTGGTCTCCGGGTTGACCACGGAGCCCTCAAGTGCGGCGATCTCATCGAGCACAGACTGCGGATCCTCATACCGGGTCCACAAACCTTCAAGGTCCAGCACGCCCAGGCCGCCCAGCTTGCCCAAGGCAATGGCGGTTTCCGGAGACATGACCGAGTCCATGGGTGCGCCGATAACGGGCATCTCAAACTGATAGGCGTCGATCTGCCATTTTACTGACACATCTTTGGGGTCACGGGTCCGTCGGGAGGGAACGATCGCGATGTCATCCAAAGAATAAGCACGACGTCCACGCTTGCCACGGCCAATCTCAATCTCATAAGTCACCCCCCTACCCTATCCCAGCCACGGGCTGCGGCCTTAAAGCCCCTGCATGCTCAGAACTTGTGCAACGTCCGCGCCGCCTCGGTCTCAAGATCGGCAATAACTTCCACGGCGTTGGCCATACCCGTGAAATCGGGTTCCCCCGGCGCGCCCACCAACGCTGTCAGATCATCCCAATGGGCGCCAAGTTGGCGGTACTGCATGGCTGCGTCGGTCAGAATTGAGTCTTCGATGCCGGACCCGCTAAACGTGCCAGCCTCCCGCAGAAACTCGGCATAGATCGGACGCAGGGCGCCCGGCCCGGAGTACCGCCGGCCGGCGAGCAGCCCGCATAACATGCTTAGTCCGGCTGCGGCACGGTTCGGGTCACCAAAGATCTTTGCCCAGCCGCGTTTGGAGGAGGTATCAGAGAGCCAGTGAGCCCACGATTTCATCCCCGCAATGCCAAAGTTCTTGGCGTAGTCCGCCGGAATTCCTGCCGGAGCCCCCTGCGCCAGAAGCGCACCGGCGGTCTGGGCGATGGCCTGCGCAAACACCTCACGGGTGAGCATGTTCCCTGAGCCGGGCCCCACATGGGCCTGCCAATGTTTGTCCGCCTTCCGGCTCCCACGCGCCGCAGCCAGCGCAACGGCACCGATCCGCTCAAGGCGGCCCCCGCCGTCGTCCACCAGGTACCCCGCACCATCCCGGGCCACCACGGCAATATCCAATGAGTCCATGTCTGCCAGCGCGTCATCCGCCGCCCACGGCAACTTCCCGTGCACAACACGCACGACGGCGGGCACCCCCGTTTCCAGGGCAGCGTCCAGCCGTGCCTGAGCCAACTCCGCGCTGCCTGTTTGCGCAATGGAAACCGCTGCACCACTGCGGGCGAGCAGGTTCTCCACATACGGGCCCGGGTGAAAACGCGTGACTACAGAGGCGGTGGTGATGTCCTTGTACTCGAAGGTGAAGATCATGAAACCGATCCCGCCACCCAAACCAGCCAGCATCGCCTCCGTGAAAGGCTCCCGGGTGAAAGGGTTCAAAGTTCCGGACGCGGCCAGGACACGAGCCCACAGGCCAGCGTCCCAATGGGAGATGGTGGTGGTTGGGTCATAGGCGGCAGGCATGGCTTGATTGTATCCGGCAGGTCACCTTCGCCCATGGCCGCTACCGCTTGCGACCTCCCCCACCTCGCTTCCTCGGCCGGGGCCCTCTCGGCCGCTACCGCTTGCGGCCTCCCCCACCTCGCTTCGCTCGGCCGGGGCCCTCTCGGCCGCTACGCTTAGTCCCATGACTGACACGGAACTTCGCATGACCGACCACGAACTGCTCGCCTTACTGTCGATGACGCCGACCGAATCGGCGGCAACGACGCTGGGACTGTTCCGGCTCGATCAGCACGCTCAGAACCAGCTATTGCAAAATGCCGGCCTGACAACGCTCATGGTGCGGGGTTTGGCCCAGGCACAAGGGGAACTGATTGTTCCGATTGAAAATTGTGCAGTGGTTGGCACCGTACTCTCGCAAGCCCAGGAGTGGTTGGAGATCTCCCTCACCACACCCTCCACCGAGCATGTGCTGTTCACGGCCGGTTCAAATGTGGGTGCCGTGTTGTTGAGCCTGAGCCCCTTCGGCGTCCACGAGATCCAGCCCATTGAATCGGGGCCCGCCATGCTGGCCCTGGGCGTGCATCTGTGCCGCGAATACTTGGTGGGCGCTGCGGAAGGTTTGCCTGCCACAGCCGTCATCAAGCGCCTGCGCACTGGTGCCGAACCCGTGGTAGCCCAGCTGACCGCCGTCGAATCCGGGAACTGGACGCTGCGCACCGGCTCGGAAACAGATTTCACGGAGCATTCGGTGTCCCCCGCCGACGCGCTGGACCGCCTCGAGGCCGCCCTGGAGGCCTAAACCGCGTCATCGGGGACTGCGCCCAACGATCCGGGGGCCGTTGTGGTGATTCGATGACGGCCGGCCTCCATCGAATCACCACAACGGCCCCCGGCCTTGGATGGGAAGCTTTACTTGTTCAGGTAGTTGGGCGCCTCAACCGTCATGGTGATGTCATGCGGGTGGGATTCCTTCAAGCCGGCCGGGGTGATGCGCACGAACTTGCCGCGGGCCTTCAGCTCGGCGATGTTGGGCGAGCCCACGTAGAACATGGTCTGGCGCAGGCCACCCACCAGCTGGTAAGCCACCGAGGACAGAGGGCCGCGGTAGGCCACCCGCCCTTCGATGCCCTCGGGGATCAGCTTCTCATCCCCGGTGACGTCGGCCTGGAAGTAGCGGTCCTTGGAATACGAGGTGTTCTTGCCGCGGGACTGCATGGCCCCCAGCGAGCCCATGCCGCGGTAGGCCTTGAACTGCTTGCCGTTGACAAATACCGTCTCGCCCGGGGATTCCTCGGTGCCTGCAAGTAGGGATCCGAGCATGACCGTGTCGGCTCCGGCAACCAGGGCCTTACCGATGTCACCGGAGTACTGCAGTCCGCCGTCGGCGATCAGTGGCACACCTGCCGGGATGGCGGCCTTCGCGGACTCGTAGATGGCCGTTACCTGAGGGACACCGACGCCGGCTACGACGCGCGTAGTGCAGATGGAGCCCGGACCGACGCCTACCTTGATGCCGTCGGCACCGGCGTCAATGAGGGCCTGTGCGCCTTCGCGGGTGGCCGCCTGGCCTCCGATGACGTCAACATGCGCCGCAGCTTTTTCGCTCTTCAGGCGCGCAATCATTTCCAGCACGCCCTGACTGTGGCCGTTGGCCGTGTCAACGAACAACGCGTCCACGCCCGCCTCAACAAGGGTCATGGCCCGCTCATAACCGTCGCCGAAGAAGCCAATTGCGGCACCGACGCGCAGCCGGCCGGCGTCGTCCTTGGTAGCCAGCGGGTACTGTTCGGCCTTCGAGAAGTCCTTGACGGTGATGAGGCCGCGGAGCACACCGGCGTCGTCGACGAGCGGCAGTTTTTCAATCTTGTTCTTGCCCAACAGCCGGGAGGCCTCTTCGCGGCTAATGCCCACCTTGCCGGTGATCAGCGGCATGTGGGTCATGACGTCCCGGACAATGCGCTGGGAATATTCGCTTTCCGGAATGAACACGGTGTCGCGGTTGGTCACAATGCCCATGAGGCGCCCGTCGCTGTCAACAACGGGCAGTCCTGAGACGCGGAAGCGTGAACACAGCACGTCCAGGTCCGCGAGCGTTGCATCCGGGCCAACCGTGACCGGGTCGGTGATCATGCCGGACTCGCTGCGCTTGACCAGATCGATTTCCTCGGCCTGGCGTTCGATCGACAAGTTGCGGTGGACAACACCCAAACCGCCCTGGCGGGCCATGGCGATCGCCATACGCGATTCCGTCACGGTGTCCATGGCGGCTGAGAGCAACGGCGTCTGCACGGTGATGCGCTTGGACACTCGCGAGCTGGTGTCAGCCTCGGAGGGGATCACGTTGGTGTGGCCGGGAAGGAGCAGCACGTCGTCATACGTCAGCCCAACGAAGGCGAATGGATCATGGATTTCTGGCTGGGACACGAAGGCTCCTTGGCGGGGGTAGAACCATTTTGGGGTGTGCATCCGATGGCCTGTTCCGTGATTACGAAGCGGACCTGTGCGTTGCTTACAGTCTAAAACGAAAGACGCCGTTGCCCTATTCCCGAGTGCTCGGTCACATCCGGGCACGCACCGGGCGCTTAGTTGGCAGAAATGTCAGGACCGGTAACACTAGTGAGCATGAACAAATCTGCGGACCAGTCCTTGCCGGCATTGCACCCCCAAGGTCCCGGAAATGCGGGTGCTGTGCATCCCACACCCGCTGCGAAGGCACTTGGGTTTGTCCGCCGCTACCCCATCGTGGCGTTGACCCTCCTCGCCATGGTTGTCACCGGCATACTGGCCCTGACAGGACTGGGCATAGCAGCCCAGTCGCTGGCCAGCCTCTACGCCCTCGGAATCGCTATCCACCAAGGCGTTGGCATGGTCAAGGACATCTTGCGCGGACGTTGGGGGATCGACATCCTTGCCGTGACCGCCATTGTCAGCACAGTGGCCGTCGGGGAGTACATCGCATCCTTGATCATTGTCCTGATGCTCTCCGGAGGGGAGGCGCTGGAGGATTTTGCCGCAGGCCGGGCACAACGTGAACTGCGTTCCCTGCTGGAAAGGGCGCCCCGTTCGGCACACCGGGAGGGGCCGGACGGCGTCAGCCAGGAAATCCCGGTCGCCGAGGTGGTGGTCGGCGAAGTCCTGGTCATCAAGCCGGCCGAGGTGGTCCCGGTGGACGGGACGCTACTCTCGGAGTCCGGCTCCTTCGACGAGTCGGCTCTGACTGGGGAAAGCCTGCCCGTGGACCGCTTTGCCGGTGATCCCGTCATCAGTGGAACCGTCAACGGCTCCGCAGCCCTACGGATCCAGGTCACGGCGAAAGAATCGGATTCGCAGTACAGCCGCATCATTGCTCTGGTCCAGGAGGCTGCCGAGAGCAAGGCCCCTATGGTCAGGCTGGCGGACAAGTACGCCGTACCGTTCACCGTGGTGGCGCTGGCGCTGGCCGGCCTCGCATGGTTCCTCAGCGGCGACCCGGCCCGCTTCGCCGAGGTGCTGGTGGTGGCCACGCCGTGCCCGCTGCTGATCGCGGCACCTGTGGCCTTCCTGGGCGGCATGAGCCGGGCTGCAAAGGCTGGCATCATCATCAAGAACGGTGGCACGCTGGAGATGCTGGCCGGGGTCAAAACGGCTGCCTTTGACAAGACCGGGACCCTGACCGGCGGCCACCCAACGCTGGAGGAAGTTCGCCCGGCCGGAGGTTTCACGGCCAGCCAGGTCTTGGCCTTGGCCGCCTCGGCCGAGCAGTACTCCTCCCATGTTCTGGCAGCGGCCGTCATCGAGTCAGCCCGCGGCCGGGGGCTTGACATCCATGCCTGCGACAACGCCGTCGAGCATGCCACCAACGGCGTAACAGCCACCTGTGGCGGGCGCGTGGTTGTTGTCGGTAAGCCTGCTTTTGTGGCCCAACACGTAAAGGGCATGACGGGCGCGGAGCTGACGGCCGGGCAGTTGGCCGTCTATGTGGCGATCGACGGCAGCTTTGCCGGAACGCTCATCATGAGGGACCCGATCCGGGCAAATTCGGCGGCCACCATCAAGAAACTGCACTCCCTGGGTGTCCGCCATGCCATCATGGTCACCGGTGACGCGCAATCCACGGCCGATCATGTGGCCCGCGAGGCAGAGATTGACGAGGTCCGGGCGGCCCTGTTGCCCGAGGACAAGGTGCGGATCATCAACGGCCTCCCCCACCGACCGGTGCTGATGGTGGGCGACGGGATCAATGATGCACCGGTCCTTGCCGTGGCCGACGTCGGCATCGCCATGGGCGCGAAGGGCTCCACCGCGGCGAGTGAGTCCGCGGATGTGGTGATCCTCCTCGACGACCTGGCCAAGGTTGCGCAATCGGTGGAGATCGGCCAGCGCACCATGAAGATCGCCATCGAGAGCATCTGGATCGGTATTGCCCTGAGCGTGGGGTTGATGGTGTTGGCGGCCCTGGGATACATTCCCGCGGTGGCCGGTGCGCTGGCCCAGGAACTGGTGGATTTGGCCACGATCCTGAACGCGCTGCGGGCATTGCTGCCGGGGCGCCGGAAGCGCGGCTGACCCGGGGCCGGCCGGGCTGAGTGGGCCTGGGACTTTTATTGTGCGCCGTGCTCGCCTGTGTGGTCTACGCACGTTGTTCACAGGCGCAACGCCACGCCGGGAACCCTACGCATAAGTTTTCGATCCGTCGCGTATGCGCAACCGCCACCCTACGCACTGCGCATATGGGCAAGTGGGGGCGCGTTTCCGTCGGCAGGGTCCCCCTCCGGAGCGCTGACCGGGCGAACCGGCACCGGCACAACGCAAAAATGACACCGATCCCGCTTTCTGACACCGGGATATCGGTGTCCGAAAGCGGGATCGGTGTCATTTCCAAAACTGGGCCAACGAGCCATTCGGGTTGCTGGGCCCACACTCGCCAGGTTCCCGATAAATCGCGTTAGCGATTTATCGGACCGGCGAGTGGGGATTAGTGCTGGTGTGCTGCGTCGTCGTCCTCTGCAGGCTTGTCCGTCACGAGCACCTCGGTGGTCAACACCAGGGCCGCGATGGAGGCTGCGTTGCGCAGGGCCGAACGGGTGACCTTGACGGGGTCGATGACGCCGTCGGAGATCAGGTTGCCGTAGATGCCGGTGGCGGCGTTGAAGCCGAAGCCGTCTTCAAGTTCGCCAACCTTGTGCACCACAACGTAGCCGTCGTGGCCGGCGTTCTGGGCGATCCAGCGCAGGGGCTGAGCAACGGCCTTGCGGACCAGTTCGATCGCAGTTGCGGCGTCGCCGGTTAGGGCGGCGACCGTTGCATCCTCGTCGAGAGCCTTCGCAGCCTGGACCAGCGCGGAACCGCCACCGGCCACAATGCCTTCTTCCAGGGCCGCACGCGTTGCGGACACGGCGTCCTCAATGCGGTGCTTCTTTTCCTTCAGCTCGACCTCGGTGGCTGCGCCAACCTTGATCACGCCGATGCCGCCTGCCAGCTTGGCCAGACGTTCCTGCAGCTTTTCCTTGTCCCAATCGGAGTCGGTGCGCTTGAGCTCAGCATGCAGCTGGGCCACACGGTCGGCTACGTCTTCCGAGGTACCGGCACCGTCAACGATGGTGGTGGTGTCCTTGGTGACTGTGATGCGGCGAGCCGTACCCAGTACTTCAAGGCCAACCTGGTCCAGGGACAGGCCGATCTCCGGGGAGACAACCTGGGCACCGGTCAGGATCGCAATATCCTGCAGCATGGCCTTGCGGCGGTCGCCGAAGCCAGGAGCCTTGACGGCCACAACGTTCAAGGTGCCGCGCAGGCGGTTGACGATCAGCGTGGACAGGGCCTCGCCGTCGACGTCCTCGGCGATGATGAACAGCGGCTTCGCTGCCGCCAGGGCCTTCTCCAGCAGCGGCAGGAAGTCCTGCAGTGAGGAGATCTTGCCCTGGTGGATGAGGATGAGTGCATCCTCCATGACAGCTTCCTGGCGTTCTGCGTCGGTGACGAAGTACGGGGACAGGTAGCCCTTGTCGAACTGCATGCCCTCGGTGAGGACCAGTTCGGTGGTCGTCGTGGAGGATTCCTCGATGGTGATCACACCATCTTTGCCGACCTTCTCGAATGCCTCGGCGAGCAGGTCGCCGATTTCCTGGCTCTGCGCGGAGATGGCGGCAACCTCTGCCACCTGTCCACCCTCGACCGGGCGGGCGTTCTCCAGCAGGCGCTTGGCAATGGCTTCAACGGAAACCTGGATGCCGCGCTTGAGCTCGCCGGGAGCCGCACCTGCAGCAACGTTGCGCAGGCCTTCCTTGACCAGTGCTTGTGCCAAAACGGTGGCCGTGGTGGTGCCGTCGCCGGCAACATCGTTGGTCTTCGTGGCAACTTCCTTGGCCAGCTGTGCACCAAGGTTCTCGTACGGGTCTTCCAGTTCCACCTCGCGGGCGATCGTGACGCCGTCGTTGGTGATCGTGGGGGCGCCCCACTTCTTATCCAGCACTACGTTACGACCGCGCGGGCCGAGCGTCACCTTAACGGTGTCGGCGAGCTTGTCGATACCGGCCTCGAGGGCCTTCCGTGCGCTGTCATTAAATACAAGCTGCTTTGCCATGCGTTTTTATCCTTTCACGCAAAGACCCCGCACCCTTATCCATGATCTCGACGCGATCTCGACAGGCTCGATCACCGACGATCAGCGAATTGCCGGGCGCGGGGCTTTACAAAAGTGGTTACTTTACGACGATGGCCAGCACGTCGCGGGCCGAGAGGACCAGCAGCTCTTCGCCACCGGTCTTCACTTCGGTGCCACCGTACTTGGAGTAGATGACGACGTCGCCCACGGCAACATCGATCGGGACGCGGTTGCCGTTATCGTCAACGCGGCCGGGGCCTACTGCCACAACTTCGCCCTCCTGGGGCTTTTCCTTGGCAGTATCCGGGATAACCAACCCGGATGCGGTGGTCAGCTCTGCTTCGAGCTGGCGAACAACAATACGATCCTCAAGAGGCTTAATAGAGACCGACACTCGGACCTCTCCTTCACATGAGTAAATTCTATGGATGACAGGCAAACTTTGCGGCCATGCTTAGTGGATCCCAACCGTCGTCGCGGTGCCGGTGAGGATCCCATGGCCAAAAGTTCAGCAAGTTAGCACCCTCATGGCGAGAGTGCTAACTCAGACTCTATTGAATCCATTAGCACTCGGTCAAGGCGAGTGCTAAGTTTTTTGCCAAAAGTGCGACGGCGGCGGGCTTGGTTTCGCTTACGGCGCACCCGAGCATTGTTCGGAGCCTTGTCGGGGTGCAACGATGATGCCATGACAAGTTCAAACGCGTTGGTGCAGGTCCGGGATCTGGAAAAATCCTACGGGGATGGCAATGCCGTGGACGGTATCAGTTTCGACATTCATGAAGGTGAAACGTTTGCCCTGCTGGGTCCCAACGGCGCCGGCAAAAGCACCACCATTGAGATCTTGGAAGGCTACCGGGACAGGACGGGCGGGGATGTCCAGGTCCTGGGCGTGGATCCACAACGCGGCGGGCTGGACTGGAAGTCCCAGCTGGGCATCGTGCTGCAGTCAACCGGCGAAAGCGGCAATGTCACAGTCCTGGAGCAGCTGACCCACTTTGCCAATTACTACCCCCACCCGCGCAAGGTGGGCGAGGTGATTGAGGCAGTTGGCCTCTCGAGCAAGGCCAAAACCCGGATCAGCAAACTCTCGGGCGGGCAGCGGCGCCGGGTGGACGTTGCTCTGGGGATTATCGGCCGCCCCCGATTGCTGTTCCTGGATGAACCCACCACCGGCTTTGACCCAGAGGCCCGCCGCCAGTTTTGGGGGCTGATCAACCAGCTCAAGGATGAGGGCACCACCATCTTGCTGACAACCCACTACCTGGACGAGGCGGCGACGCTGGCCGACAGGGCAGGGGTGATCGTCGGAGGCAAGCTGGTGGACATTGGTGCCATTGACGACATTGGCGGCCACGGCGCAAAGGTGCCTCTCGTTCGCTGGCAGCAGGAGGGCTTCGTCAAGGAAGTGCGCACGGCCGAGCCGTCGGCACTGGCCGCACGGCTTTATGCGGAGGCCGGCCGTGAGGTGGACTCCCTTGAGATCACCCGGCCCAGCTTGGAGGACATCTACCTGGAACTTGTTGGGCGGCATTCCCGGCCCGGATCGGCGCAGGCAACGGCAGAGGACACGGCATGAGAACGTTGCAGTTGGGCACCTCACGCATCGGCTACGAGCTCAGACTGTACTTTCGTCAGGGCGACTCCGTATTTTTCACGTTCCTGTTCCCTATCCTGATGCTCTCGATCTTCGCCGTGGCCTTCAGCACCAGCGGCACCATCGGGGCGGCCCCCGACGGTACCGGTGGCATCACCTTTGCCGCGTTTTACGTACCCGGCATGGTGGCCGCAGGCATGCTGCTCAGTGGGGTGCAAAACCTGGGCGTGGACATCGCCGGAGAAAAGGGCGACGGCACGCTCAAACGCCTGGGTGGCACTCCCCTGCCGGTGTTTTCCTATTTCATGGGCAAGATCGGCATGGTCCTGGTCAGCTCGGTGTTTCAGGTGATCTTGCTGTTGCTCGTGGCCAAGTTCGCCTTTGACGTTTCGCTGCCCACCGAACCCGGCAAATGGCTGACGTTTGCCTGGGTCTTCTTGTTCGGCGTCATCACCAGCTGCGTCCTGGGCATTGCCCTCTCGGCGCTGCCCCGCACAGGCAAAAGCGCCACCGCCGTCGTGATCCCGATCGTGCTGCTGCTGCAGTTCATCTCCGGCGTCTACCTGAACTTCGCCCAGCTTCCGTCGTGGCTGCAAAACGTTGCCAGCATCTTCCCACTGAAGTGGATGGCCCAAGGCATGCGCAGCGTGTTCCTGCCGGAGCGGTTCGAGTCCATGGAACCTGGCGGGTCGTGGGACCTGGGTCTGGTGGCGCTCGTCCTGGGGCTGTGGCTGGTGATTGGACTCGCGCTGTGCAAGATGACGTTCCGCTGGATCCGCAGGGACAGTTAAGCGGCGACGACGTCGTTGCAGCGAGGGTTCAGGTGCCGGAAGTCAGGCGAAGTAGACGCCGATCCGGTTGCCGTCGATTTCCTCGACGCGGATGTCAATGCCGTACACCTGCGCCAGCACGGAGCTGTGCATAAGCTCGGCCGGGGCGCCTTGGGAGATCAGTTCGCCATCCTTCATAGCCAGGATGGTATCCGAGTAGCAGGAGGCAAAGTTGATGTCGTGGATGACCAGCACAATGGTCTTGCCCAGCTCGTCCGCCATTTTCCGCAGGGTGCGCATCATGTGCACCGAATGCTTCATGTCCAGGTTGTTCAGCGGCTCATCCAGCAGCAGGTACTCGGTGTCCTGGGCCAGCACCATGGCAATGAAAGCGCGTTGGCGCTGCCCGCCGGATAATTCATCGACAAAGCGGTCGGCCAGCGGCCCCAGCTCAAGATAGTCCAGGGAGGTGTCAATATGTTCCTTATCGGTAGCGGTGGGGCGTCCGCCGTTGTGCGGGAACCGGCCAAATCCGACCAGGTCCCGCACCGAAAGCCGCACGCTGAGCTGGTTTTCCTGGCGCAGGATCGCCATGGTCTTGGACAGTTCCCTACTGGCGGTGGCGTGCACGTCCAGCCCGCCCACCTGCACCCTGCCGGCGTCCATGGGCAGCAACCGGCTGATCATGGACAGCAGGGTGGACTTCCCGGCTCCATTGGGGCCGATGATCGAGGTGATGCCGCCGGCCGGGATCGTTGCGGTGACGTCCCGGACCACCGGCCGGCCGTCGTAGGATTTGCTGACCCCGGAGATTTCAATCACTTTAACGACCCTTTCAATAGCAGCCCGATGAAGACCAAGCCGCCAATAAATTCGATGACAATGCTCAGGGCACTGTTGAAGTCAAAGATGCGTTCAAGCACCAGTTGCCCGCCCACGAGCGAGATGACGCCCAGCAAGATGGCAACCGGCAGCACAACGGCGTGCGTGAACTTCGGCACCAGCTGATACGCCAGGGACGCCACCAACAGCCCGAAGAACGTGATGGGACCCACGAGCGCCGTGGAGACGGCCACCAGCACCGAGCAGATGACAAGTGTCACCGTGGCGGCCCTGCGGTGATCCACGCCCAAGTTGATCGATGTTTCCCGGCCTAACGCCAACACGTCGTATTCGCGGCGCATCCGCCACGCCGGGATCGAGACCAGCACGACGGCGGCAATCGCCACCAGCAGCAACGTCCCGTCCACCTGGTTGAAGGAGGCGAAGAACAGGTCCTGCAGGAGCAGGTATTCGCTGGGGTCCATGAGCCGTTGCATGAGGGCCGAGACCCCGCGGAACAAGGTGCCAAAGACGATGCCGACCAACAACATCAGGTGCAGGCTCTTGCCGTTGCCGGTGAACAGCCACCGGTACAACAGCAGCGAGAAAGCCACCATCAGCAGCACCTCGAGGCCAAATTTCAATGGCGCCACCATTGAAAGCACCACCTGCCCTCCGAGCACAAACGTGAGCACGGTTTGCAGCAGGATGTACAAGGCGTCAAAGCCCATGATGGAGGGGGTCAGGATGCGGTTGGCCGTGACGGTCTGGAACAACACGGTGGAGAGCCCCACGGCGACGGCGACCAGGACCATGGAGCCGACCTTGATGGCCCGGCGCGGCAGGATGTAGCCCAAGTTCCCGCGCAGCTCGATCGTCATGAAAACCAGGATCACGGCCACGGCCACCACGCCCAAAACAGCCAGCAGGAAACCGGCGGACAGCACTGGTTTCTGTCGCCCGGGTTTGCGCGCACTAACGGAAAGTGCGGCCGGAATCGGATTAGTGGCCATTGGTTTTCCTCCTCCCCAGGAGCATGTACAAGAAGATCAGGCTGCCCACGGCGGAGACAATGATGCCGACGGGTATTTCAAACGGGTAGCGGATGGTGCGGCCGATGATGTCGCACACCAGGACAAAGCCGGCACCAAACACGGCCACCCACGGGATGGCCCGGCGGACGTTGTCGCCGAAGTACATGGAGACCAGATTGGGCACAATCAGGCCCAGGAACGGGATGGCACCCACCGAGACCACCACGACGGCGCTGATCAGGGACACGATCACCAGCCCCAGCATCATGATGCGGTTGTAGTTCAGCCCTAGGTTCGTGGTGAACTCCTGGCCCAGGCCGATGACGGTGAAACGGTCGGCGCAGACGAACCCCACCACTGTCAGTGCGCCCACAATGTACAACAGTTCGTAGCGGCCCTGCAGGACGCCGGAAAAATCGCCCACCATCCACGAGTTCAGGGTCTGCAGCAAGTCAAAACGGTAGGCGAAGAACGTGGTTACGGCGGCAATGACCCCGCCCAGCATGATGCCAACCAAGGGCACGATGAGCGTGTTGCGCAACGGCATTCGGCGCAGGATCAGCAAAAACAACGCAGTTCCGGCCATGGCGAAGACGCTGGCGACGCCCATCTTCAAAAAGAGTGAGGCTGCCGGGAAGAGCACGGTGACCACCAGGATGCCCAGCGACGCCGATTCCACGGTGCCCACCATGGAGGGGTCCGCGAACTTGCTCTTGGCCATGAGCTGCATGATGAGCCCGGCCACGCTGACGGCGGCTCCGGCCAGGATGACCGAGATGGTCCGTGGGATACGGCTGATCCAGAGCACATGCCAGGCCGCAGGGTCCCCTGCCAGCAATGCTGGCGCAGAGAGATCGCTGACGCCGACAAACATGCTCACGATGGCCAGCAGCAACACGACCGCCCCGCCAAGCGCCAGCTTGAGGCCGGAGCCGGCAGTGCGTGCTGCGGGATCCACCGTTTGCACGGGGGCAACCGTTGCAAGTGACACAAGAAATCCTTGGGTTTTTGTCCCCGCTCCGGCGCCTGAGGGCCGCAGCGGGCGGAAGAGACTAGGGGCTAGGCCTTCGCGACCGAAGTAGCTACGGCGTCGACCATGGCGTCGACATTGTTCAGGCCGTAGCCGATGAGGTACCAGCTGGCCGGGTCAAGGTAGCTGATGCGGGAGTTCTTGGCGGCATCCGTCCCCTTGACCAGGGCGTTGTTCAAGACAGCCTCGGCGGCACCCTTGGATTCGCCCATGGCCACGTCGCGGTCAATCACGTACAGGCTGCCGGGGTTGGACTTGGCAATGTACTCAAAAGAGATGGCCTCGCCATGGGAGCCCTCGGCCTTGACCTCGGCGGCGGTGGGCACACCGAGGACGTCGTGGATCAGCCCGAAGCGGGAGCCTGCGCCGTACGCTGTCAGCTCGCCGCCACTGGTCATGACAATCAGGCCCGTACCGGCTGCGGGGGCTGTGGCCTTGGTAGCGGCGACCTTCGTGTCGATCGCGGCAATCTTCGCGGCAACTTCAGCTTCCTTGCCGAAGATCTGGCCCAGGCTAGCGGTTGCGGCCTTGAATGAGTCCATGGGCGCCTTGGCGCTGATGCTCAGATCGATCGTGGGGGCAATCTTGCTCAGTTCGGCGTACGAGCCAGCCGTCCGGCCCGAGATGATGATCAAATCCGGGGCGCCGGCACTGATGGCCTCAAAATCCGGTTCCTTCATGGTGCCGATGTTCTGGATGTCGGGCGAACCGTACGCCGTGAAGGACGCTGGCAAGCTGACCTGAGGTATACCCGAGACCGGCACGTCCAAGGCATCCAGGGTGTCCAGAACGCCCAGGTCAAAGGTGTAGACCTTTGCCGGGTTCAGCGGCACGTCCTGCGTTCCCTGGGCGTGTGTGATAGAGACGGTGCCGGCGGCTTTGTCCTGGGATCCTGCGCCGGCACCTTGGCCGCAGGAGGCCAGAGCCAGCATGGCGGCGGTGGCGGCGGCGAGCGTCAGCAGGCTTTTCTTCAACATCAGTGATCTCCAGGATCGATTTAGCTTAGGCAACCCTTACGGGCAGTCTTGTAAAGCTATTGCATAGCGGAATAAATACGCAAATTATTGCTGCCCTATTTCAAGTGACGCTCGTCACCGGCCGTGGAGCGGCTACGATTTACCCATGTCCACTGACGCAATTTCCCCTCTCCTGACCGTCGCAGGCTGGGAACTTTTGGCCTCCCTGGGCCCCTACAAGGAATCAGAGTCACTCAAACTCAACGAGACCCTGCGCAAGGCCGGCCACACCCCCGAGCTGGTCGCCGCAGCGTTGACGCAGGCCCGGCTGCGCGCCAAGGCGGAGGCGAAGTTTGGCGAGTTCGCCCACCAGATGCTCTTCACTCAGGCCGGGCTGGAACAGGCCACGCGCCTGAGCATCGCGGCCCTGCACGCCCAAAGATTTACGACGGCGTCCATCACCTCCGTGGCCGATCTTGGCTGCGGCATCGGCGCGGACTCCCTGGCCATGGCCAGCCTCGACATCAACGTCACCGCCGTGGAGATGGATGAGATCACGGCAGCGTGCACCACCGTGAACCTTATGCCGTTCCCTCACGCCAATGTCATTTGCGGCCGCGCCGAGGACACCAACCTGGACGGCATCGAGGGCGTCTGGCTTGACCCCGCCCGACGCACCACCAACACCTCAGGCACCACCAGGCTCTTTGATCCCGAGGCGTTCTCCCCGCCCCTGTCGTTTGTGGAAAAGCTTGCCGATTCCGGCAGGGCTGTCGGCGTCAAAATGGGTCCGAGCATTCCGCACGACGCCGTCCCGGCCACCGCCGAGGCCCAATGGATCTCGGTCAACGGGGACGTGGTCGAGGCCGGCCTGTACTTCAACGCCCTGGCCCGGCCCGGCATCCGCAGGGCCGCGCTGGTGGTGGGGGCACACGGGATGAACGAGCTCACCAGTGCCATCGTCTACGATCCGGCGCACCAGGATGTTCAGCTTGGCCCCATCGCCGGGTACCTCTACGAACCCGACGGCGCCGTCATCCGCGCAGGACTCGTGGCCGATTTGGCCCGGACGATGGGCGCACACCTCATTGACGAACACATCGCCTACCTCTGCTCCGAACAGCCTGCCCAGACGCCCTTTGCCCGCGGCTACAAGGTGCTGGAGGTCAAGCCCTTCAACATCAAGGCGCTGAAAGCCTGGGTCAAGGCGAACCGGATAGGGGTGCTGGACATCAAGAAGCGCGGCATCTCAACGACCCCCGAGGAAGTACGCCGCCAACTACTCACCGGTTCCGGGAAGGGCCCAAACAAGGCCACCTTGATCCTGACCCGGATCGGGGACGACAGGATCGCCGTCGTGGTTGAACCGCACGGCTTCTAACTGCCCACTTTTATCCTCACGCCCGCCCCGCCACCACTTCCCCAAACGCCCCCGCAACAAGTGCGACAGCGCCGGGAAAAGCAACCATTGCTGCGAGTGCTTCTAGGAGCGGGAGAACTCCGACGCCGCACGTATCAGTTCGGGGCTGGGGCGCACCCCCGTGTACAGCACAAACTGCTCTTCCGCCTGGAGTGCGATAACCTCTGCGCCGGTAATGACGGGCTTGCCGGCGGCGCGGGCGGCCGTGATCAGCGGCGTCTGGGAAGGCAGTGCGACGACGTCGAAGACCAGCTGAGCGACGGCAACGGTGGCGTCGGAGAAGGACTGCACGGTTTCATCGGCCCCGGCCATCCCGAGCGGGGTGACATTGATGAGAAGGTCGGCCGTGGCGGCCCCCACCTCGGGGAGCCAGGCGAAGTTGTAGAGGCTGGCCAGCTCCCGGCCTGCCACCTCATTGCGGGCCACGATCCTCACGTTTGCCATACCGGCGTCGCGAAGGGCCGCAGCAACTGCCTTGGCCATGCCGCCAGAGCCGCGCAGCAGAACAGTGGAATCGGCACGGACCTTGTGCACGGCCAGCAGCCGGGCGATGGCAAGGTAGTCGGTGTTGTAGGCGGTCAGGACGCCGTCGTTGTTGACAATGGTGTTGACCGAATCAATGGCCGCGGCGGATGCGTCCATGACGTCGACCATGGCGATGACGGCCTCCTTGTACGGCATCGACACGGCGGCCCCACGGATTCCCAGTCCCCGGATCCCCGTCACCGCCTGGCCCAGGTCCACCGGCGCGAAGGCCTTGTAGACGTAGTTCAGCTCCAGGGCATCGTAGAGATAGTTGTGGAAGCGCGTGCCGATATTGCTGGGGCGCGCTGCCAGGGAGATACATAGCTTCATGTCTTTGTTCAGAATGGGCACCCTTCCATTCTGCCCCCCTTTCCTGCATTAGAATCAAGGGGCATACGGCGCCACGCCGTGAGGCAATAATTGGCAACAATAATAGAGGGGGACCCCACGGTGAGAATTGATTTCGCCAAATCTGAGCAGTCCACCCTCGGCCTGGAGTGGGAAATCGCCTTGGTGGACAGTGCGTCCGGTGATCTTGCACCCCAAGCAAATAGCGTTTTGGCAAATGTCTCCCGGGCCCATCCAGAGGCCATGAACGCCGACGAGCACCCGCACATCAAGGGTGAAATGCTGTTGAACACGGTGGAATTGGTCACTGGTATCTGCCACACGGTGGCCGAGGGCACCGATGACCTGCGCCGTAACCTGAACATTGTCCGTGAGGCGGCCAAGCCGTTGGGCCTGGATTTGCTCAGTGCCGGTACCCACCCCTTCAGTAACCCGCGCACACAGGAAGTCACCGACAAGGAACGCTACGCGAAACTCGTCGAGCGGACCCAGTGGTGGGGCACTCAGATGCTCATCTACGGCGTCCACGTCCATGTTGGCCTGGACCACGTCTCCAAGGCCATGCCGGTCCTGGATGGGCTGGTGAACTATTTCCCGCACTTCCAGGCCCTTTCGGCGTCCTCCCCTTACTGGAACGGCGAAGACACCGGCTACGCCTCGCAGCGCGCCCTGATGTTTCAGCAGCTTCCCACTGCCGGACTGCCGTTCCAATTTTCCAGCTGGGAAGCCTACGAAGCCTACGTGCAGGACATGTTCACCACCGGGGTCATCGACGCCACGAATGAAATCCGCTGGGACATCCGACCGGTGGCCGGGCTGGGCACCATTGAGATGCGCATCTGTGACGGCATGTCCACTCTGGAGGAGATCGGGGCGATCGCGGCACTCACCCAGTGCTTGGTTGAGGACTTTTCAAACACCCTGGACGACGGCGGCACCATCCCCACCATGCCGCCGTGGCACATCCAGGAAAACAAGTGGCGGGCCGCCCGCTATGGCATGGAAGCCATCGTCATTCTTGACGCGGCAGGCAAGGAGCAGCTCGTCACCGAGCACACCCTAGAATTGCTGAACAGGCTCGAACCCGTTGCCGCCCGGCTCGGCTGCGCCGACGAGCTCGCCAGTGTGGAAAAGATCATCGCCAACGGCGCCGGTTACCAGCGTCAACGCGCCGTGGCTGCCGCCGCCGACGGTGACCTTCGCGCAGTCGTTCGGAACCTTGTGGCGGAGATGGCCACGAACTAGTCTTCATGCCGCCGCTCGGGTGGGGCAGATCTTAGTAAGTTCTTAGTTTGTGTGCGGAACACTGGGGGAAAGGCCTTCGGGTCGCTTCCACTATCCGCCACGATTCGGAGCAACAAGTGTCGTATCCCGTCCCAGCCCGTCCATTGTACGAGTCGACAAATCCAGCGCATACCAGGACCACGCAGCTGACCCGGCGCACCCGTTTGGCCGTGCTGCCCCTACCCCGGCTCTGGTTGTTGTGGGCTTTGTTGCTTTCAGCCAGTGTCCTTTCACTGGGTCTGATAGCCAAGAAACTGCCAGGATTCACCATCGGAGAGTTTTCCGTGGATCAGGAGCTCAGCCGCGACCACAACTCTGCCCTGACAGCCGTGGCAATGACGTTGAACTATGTGTTTTCCCCGGTGGGCGGCGTCGTGATCATTGCCGCAGTGGCCCTTTACTTGTTGGTGATGCACAAATCGCCAATAAATGCGGTGGCGTTCGGCGGTGTCGCCGCGGCGGGGTGGCTGTCGAGCCAGCTCTTCAAGGTTCTCGTTGAACGCCAACGGCCCAACCCCGCCCTGCTCTTTGACCCATTGGCCCCTGAAACCGGGTCGAACAGCTTCCCCAGCGGCCACGTGGCCCTGGCCGTTGGCCTGGCCTGGGCATTCTTTTTCTTGGCTCGGAACAGCCGGTGGGCCAGGCTGGCCGGCGTCGCTGGCATCGCCGTTCCAATCATCGTTGCATGGTCGCGTTTATACATTGGTGTGCACTACCCCAGCGATGTGCTGGCCTCGCTCCTGGCCGCGAGCGCAATGGTTATTCTCTTTGCCGGTGTGTGGAACCGCTACCAGGGCCGGATTTTGCCGCGTATCCCCCTGCTAGGGCGTTTTGGCCCCGTGGCCTCCCCTAACAACCAGCGATAGGAGCTTGTCGATGCTGATGCTTGCCAGCGCGCTGCCGTCCACCGTCTCGGGAGCCCTCCCCGCCGGGCTGTCCTCCGTCCTTGACCCTGCGGCTCTCTTGCAGGGGTTGGGCCCGGCAACTCTGGGCGTGATGGCCCTAATGATCTTCATTGAATCCGGTGTCCTGTTCCCGTTCCTTCCTGGTGACTCTTTGCTCTTTACGGCAGGTTTGCTGCACCAGCAGTTGAACCTGTCCCTGCCACTACTGATAGGCGTGGTTGTCCTGGCCGCCGTGGCTGGGGACCAGGTTGGCTACATGTTGGGCCGCAAATTTGGCCGGCGTTGGTTCAAAGACGACGCCAAGATTTTGAAAACCGCCTACCTGGTGCGGACCGAGGAATTCTTTGCCAAGCAGGGCGGCAAGGCGATTGTGCTTGCCCGATTTGTGCCCGTGGTACGTACATTTGCCCCGTTAGTGGCTGGCATTGCCCAGTACAATCACAAGAAATTCACGCTGTGGAACATTGCCGGGGCGCTGGGCTGGGCGGCGTCAGTGGTCCTTTTGGGTACTTGGCTGGGCCATTTTGACTTCATTGCCAAGAACATCGACGTCATCGCCATCCTGTTGGTGCTGGTCTCGGTGCTTCCGGGTGTGATCGGGCTTCTTCGCTCGCGGCGCCGGGCCCGGATTGCAGCTCAGGGTCCAACACCGGGTTCAGCGCGAGACAATAAGGAACATGCACACCAATGAGCGCCCACAACTCCTGCTTGTGGAAGACGATCCCGTACTGGGACCGCTGATCGCCGAGCTGTTGGCGCAGGACTACCGCGTGACGCTGGCACCGGACGGGCAGGCGGGCCTACATCTTGGCCTGACCGGCGAATGGGACGTGATGGTCATTGACCGCGGCCTTCCGGTCATGGACGGGGTGGAACTGCTGAAGGCCTTGCGACGCCAAGGAATTGCTGCTCCTGCCCTGATCTTGACGGCTCTAGGCACCACAGTAGAAAAGATTGAAGGGCTCGACGCCGGGGCCAGCGACTATATGACCAAACCGTTTGATGCCGGCGAGTTGCGCGCCCGCCTCCGCGCAATTTCGCGTACAAATATTCCCGCCCCCGCAGTGCTCATTATTGGCGATTGGGACCTGGATCCGGCCAACAGGACCCTACGGTCACCTTATGGGGATCACGTCCCACTTACGGCCAAGGAGGCGGAACTGTTGGGCCTGCTCGCCGGAGACTCCGGGCGGGTTTTTACCCGCCCGGAGATGATGGAGGCGTTGTTCCATGCAGAAGACTCGCCGACTGTCATTGACACGTACGTGCACTATTTGCGCAAGAAGGTATCAAAGACTGTGATCAGAACCGTGCATGGCTTGGGCTACCAGATCGGGGATGCCTCATGAGCGGGGAATTTACCGCGGCAGACGCGAGCCAACTGCGGCGAGCCGCGGTGACTGTTGGCTTGCGCATAGCCGTGGCGTGCGCCCTCATGGTGGTTGCCACGATCATCGCGGCGGCTCTGTACATGCTGTACCTTTCCGGGCATCCGGAACTTTCGGGGACAGACTCGTCGGCCCGCGTCTACGTTGAGTCCAATGACATGCTCAAGGCAATGCTCGTAGCCGGACTTGGCGGTATTCTTGCAGCTGGCGCCATCGGCTGGCTGAGCGCCCGCAGCGCCATCAGACCGTTGGGAAAGGCGTTGGCGTTGCAGCGACGCTTCATCCAGGACGCCAGCCATGAGCTGCGCACCCCGCTGACCATTCTTGACGCGCGCGTCCAGCTGGCCGAACGCAAGGTGCCGCCCGGTAGTGACGCCGCACGGTTGCTGGCACAGATCCGTACCGACACTGCCGCCTTGAGCACCACGGTCCAGGAACTGTTGCTCGCGGCCACCGGAGACCACGATTCACCGGTCGATCCAGTCAACGTCAGCACTGTAGTTGACGCCGTTATCGCGGATTTGCAGGATCTGGCTGGTTCTCGCGGTGTGCACCTTGAGGTAAAGCACGGCGGCGACGCTCGGGTTCGCATCCAAGCCAACAGTTTGCGCCGGGCCGTCCTAGGACTGGTGGACAACGCGTTAAACCACACCCCGTCCGGGGGTGACGTGACGGTGCGCACGTCGCTTGTCGGCCGCGATGCACGCATCACTGTGAGCGATACGGGCACCGGAATCTCGGGAATAGACCAGGCTCGCGTGTTTGAGCGGTTTGCCCGAACGAGTGATGCTCCGGTAGGGGGGCGGCGCAGCTATGGCCTGGGTTTGGCCTTGGTCCGGGAGATCGCAACCGCCGCTGGCGGACGCATTGACATCAGTGCCACGGGCCCCCGGGGCACAGTCATGGAACTAACGCTGCCGGCGGCCTAGCGACGGGCTAGTGGCGGGCGGCGCCACTACAGACTGATGGTGCCCACTGGCATCGAGGAATCCGGGGCGAAGGCCAGATCGCTGGGCGCCACCCCGTTCATAACCAGCTGGGCTCCGAGCGCGGCCACCATGGCGCCGTTGTCGGTGCACAGTGAAAGCTTGGGCACCAGCAAGGTGATGCCGGCCGTGGAGGCACGCTGCGACGCCAGTTCGCGCAGCCGTGAATTTGCCGCCACTCCCCCGCCCAGCAACAAGGTGGTCATGCCTTGTTCCTTGCAGGCCAGCACCGCCTTTGCGGTGATGACATCCAGCACCGCTTCCTGGAACGACGCCGCGACGTCGGCCACCGGGATTTCCTCGCCGCGTGCCTCGTAGCTTTCAACGCTCCGGGCCACGGCGGTCTTCAGACCCGAGAAGGAGAAGTCATAGCGGTGCGGCCCGGGCGCTTCTGTGGTGCCCATGTACTTGGGCGCAGTCAGCCCCCGCGGGAAGCGGATGGCCTTCGCGTTGCCCTCCCTGGCCAGCGCGTCAATGGCTGGTCCGCCCGGATATCCCAGGCCCAAGATCCTGGCCACCTTGTCGAAGGCCTCCCCCGCGGCGTCGTCAATGGTGGCACCGAGCAGTTCCACGTCGGAGGCGATGCTGCGCACCCGCAAAATCTCGGTGTGCCCACCCGACACCAGCAGGGCGCCAAGATTCGGCGGCAGCGCACCGGCGGTGGCGTCCAGGGCCACGGTCTGGGCGGCGATCGATTCATCCAACAGCCCCACCCCCACATGGGCCACGAGGTGGTTGATGGCGTACAGCGGCTTGCCCGTGGCAAGGGCCAACGCCTTGGCGGCACTGACACCTACCATCAGTGCCCCTGCCAGTCCGGGCCCGCTGGTGACGGCGATGGCGTCCACGTCCCCCAACGTCACCCCCGCATCAGCCAGCGCCTGTGCCAGTGTCGGCACAAAAGCATCCAGGTGTGCCCGGGAGGCAATTTCGGGGATGACTCCCCCAAAGCGCACGTGTTCATCCATGGAGGAGGACACCGTGTTGGTCAGCAGTTGTGTCCCGCGCACCAGGCCCACGCCCGTTTCGTCGCAGGAGGATTCGATCCCCAAAATCAGCGGATTGCTCTGGTTCATGCGGGGTCCGTTTCCTGTGTTTGTGTGTTCACTGCGTGTGGTTCAGAAAGCTGCAGGCGCATGATCAGCCCGTCCGATCCGTCGCGGTAATATTTGCGCCGCGTATGGATGTGCTCGAACCCAAAACGGCGGTACAGCTCCTGCGCCCTGGGGTTAGTGGAACTGACCTCCAGCATCACCTCCTGTGCCCCGCGCCGGCGGGCCTCATCAATGAGTTCAACCAGCATGGCCCGGGCGTAGCCGCGCCCCTCGTACTGTGGCAGCACCCCAATGGTCTGGATGTCGCCAATGGGCGGTATGCACATCAGCCCGGCATAGCCGGCCATCACCAGATGGCCTGCCTGGCCGGAAACCTCCGCGATGATGTAACGGCGGGTTTCGGGCCGGGCCAGTTCGTCAACGAACATGTGCCGGGGCCAACTGTCCACACCGAAAAGCGTGGCGTCCATGGCGGTGATCGCGTCAATGTCCGCCACCGTCATCTCCCGCAACGTCAAAAACGGGGTTTCGGGCTGCTGCCCGCTCACAGGGCCCGCTTCCGGGGCCCGGGCACCTTCGCATCGGATTCACGCAGGTACAGCGGCGTGGTATCCAGCAGGCCGGCGCCTTCCAGAGACCCGGCCGCAGCAATCCTGCGCACCGCCGCCCGGCCCAGTTGGAGGGCGCTGGGTTGGACGTCGGCAAACCCGGGATCCACCTCACATCCGTTCGCGCCCAGCTCGGCAGCGTACAGGCCGGCCCCGGCGCCGAAGACCTGGACCCCCGTCACCGCACTGGCCGGACCCACATGGGGCCCATCCAGCAGCTGCGCACCGGCACTGTACCGGGCCCAGTAAACTTCCTTGCGGCGGGCGTCGGTGGCGACCACAAATTCGCGCACGGCCAACGGCGCCACCGCCCGTCCGGCGTCGTACCTGGGTGTGTCAAACACTTGCTGGGCCAGCGCATCCAGGCTCATCAGGCCATAGAGCGGCACGCCCCAGGTGAAGGCCAGGGTTCGCGCCATCGCGATACCCGAGCGCAGGCCGGTGAACGGCCCCGGACCCGTTCCGACGATGATCGCATCCAGGGCCGGGCCTTCGGTGACGGGATCTCCCAACAGGGATTTCACCCCGGGCGCGAGCACTTCGGCATGGCTTCGGGTGTCCTCCGTGGCAAAGTTCGCCTCAACTTTTTGGGTGCGCACGGCGTCCGCGGGGTCAAAGCTCAGCACCGCGGCACTGGCCACGGCTGAGGTGTCAATGGTCAAAATTCGCACTGTGTCAGTCTATTCTGTTGGTTCGCCAGGCCGGTCTAGGCCGGAGAAGTCGATACCGGCCCAGCGTGGGCCAATCGCCCGGAGCCGCAAAATGCGTGGTTCGTCTTCGTCATCGTCGGCCAGATCAAAGGTGCCGGTCCCGTCCTCCGGATTGTTCCCTGGGAGAGGCGACGCCGGAACCCGCCACGGGCCCTGCGCCAGAGTTGCGCTTCCGGTGGCTCGCAGCAGATCGATTTCCAGCCGACTGTCGGCCAAGTGCTCCACCCTGTCCGCACCCCATTCCACTACTGTGACGGCTGAGTCCATGGTATTTTCCAGGTCGATATCATCGATCTCAGCGGCAGATCCGAGCCTGTAAGCATCCACATGGACCAGATCCGGCCCGCCCGGGCGGGGCCCATCAGGGAGATTAGGGTGGATGCGGACCAACACGAACGTCGGTGAGATGATGCCGGCCCGCACGCCCAGGCTGCTCCCCAGTCCCTGGGTGAACGTGGTTTTCCCTGCCCCCAGTTCGCCACTGAGCACGATCAGGTCCCCTGCTTGTAGCAGTGTGGCGAGGTTCCCGGCAAGGTGCTGGGTCGCCTCGGCCGTGGTGGTGGAAAATTCCCAGGCCGTCACAACTGTCCTCCTGGCTCATTGGCAGGCCGGCCGCCGGGGCCGTTAGTGCCCGCGGGGCCGCCCACATACGTTCTGGGGACGCGCGGGCTGATCCGAGTCACCACCTCATAGTTCAGCGTCCCGGCCGCCGCAGCCCACTGCTCAACCACAGGACCGCCGTCGGCCCCGTCCCCAAACAGCACGGCGGTGGCCCCCAAGGCGGAGCCCGGAACCTCGGCACTGGCAAAGTGTGAGCGCCCATCGGGCCCCAGATCAATCACCATCTGGTCCATGGCAATCCGGCCCACCACCGGGTAGCTGCGGCCGTTGACGTGCACCGGACCTCCCGTGGCAATGCGCGGAATGCCATCGGCGTAGCCCAGCGGAATCAGGCCCAATGTGGTGGCGCCAGCGGTGACATACCCCAGCCCGTACGACACGCCCTGACCCGCCGGGACGTCCTTGCACAACGCCACCCGGGTCTGCAGCGTCATGGCCGGGATGAGGCCCAACTGCGCAGATGTCTGGTCTGCAAAGGGGGACAGCCCGTAAATTCCCAGGCCCACCCTGACCATGTCAAAGTGCGAGTCCGGGCGCGACAGTGTTGCGGGGGTGTTGGCGATGTGACGCACCTCCAGGTCCGCCCCGGCGTCCTCGGCGATAGCCACCGCCTCCCGGAAGAGCTGGAGCTGCTCATCGGTTTCGGGGCGGTGCGGCTCATCGGCGACCGCAAAGTGACTAAACACTCCCACCACGCGCAGCAGGCCCTCGTCCTGGTAGGCGATGGCCTCAGCTACCAGCGCATCCCAGTCCGCCATGGTGCTGCCGTTGCGGCCCAGCCCGGTGTCGATCTTCAGATGGATACGGGCAGGGCGTTCCTGGGCCCGGGCAGCGGCCGCAATGTGCTCCAGTTCCCAGCCGGAACAGCCAAGGTCGATCCCTTGGGCGACGGCGGCGAAGAAGTCGGTTGAGGGCGTGTGCAGCCACGCCAGGACCGGCACGTGAAGCCCCGCTTCACGAAGCGTCAGCGCCTCGCTGACATGGGCAGTACCCAGCCACTGCGCGCCTGCGGCAACCGCTGTGCGGGCCACCGGAACCACCCCATGCCCGTACGCGTCCGCCTTCACCACAGCCATCAGCTTGGCTGGGGCGGCGATGTCCCGCAGCGCCGTTATGTTTTTGGAAATCGCGGAAAGGTCAATGATGGCTTGCCGTTCGGGGGAGACGGCGCGGGCCTGAACGGATGCGGCGATGGATTTCACACCTTCATTTTAGGCCTTCCCGGCACGGACCCGGGACCTGCTGGCGTGCGGACACCCCGGTGTGGCGCCGCTCACTGCCAAGAATTGTCACAGAATGCCGGCGGCAGTGGAAAGATAAGGACAGTTACATCCGTCGCAGCCGAAAGGACAGCCAATGCATCAGGTCCGACGCGTTGCCATGTTGTCCCTGCACACCTCCCCCCTCGACCAGCCCGGTGGCGGCGACGCCGGAGGCATGAACGTCTACGTCCGCCAGCTAGCGTTGGAGCTGGCCGCCGCCGGGGTGATGGTGGAGATCTACACGCGCCGTACCTCCTCCGGGCAGCCCGACACCGTGTCCATGGCACCGGCCGTCAACGTCCACCACATCGCCGCCGGCCCCTTCGCGAAAATCTCCAAGGAGGCCCTGCCGGAGCTCGTGAATAAGATGGCCGACGCCGTCTCCACCCACATTGCCCACCTCACCTCCGTGCCCGTGGGCGTGGTCCACTCCCACTATTGGGTCTCGGGCATGGTGGGGGTGCTGGTGGCTCAGACGCTGGACCTGCCGTTGGTGCACACCATGCACACCATGGCCCGGGTCAAAAACGGCCACCTGCAACCGGGGCAGGCGGCCGAACCCGGCATCAGAGAGGACGGTGAGCAGCACATCGTGGCAGCTGCCACCCGCCTGATAGCCAACACCACGGCGGAGGCCGCCGAGCTTGAAGGCCACTACGACGGCTGCGAGCAGCGCATCGACATCGTTTCGCCCGGCGTTGACCTGAAGGTTTTCAAGCCGGCTTTTCGGGACAGGTCCCGGCAGGTCCTGGGCGTTGCGGCAGAGGATTTTCACCTGGTGTTTGCCGGACGCCTACAACGCCTGAAGGGCCCTCACATCCTGGTCAAGGCAGCCGTTATCTTGCGCTCCGAGCGCCCGGACATTCCGTTGCGCATGACGTTTTTGGGCGCCCGCAGTGGCAACGAAAAATATGATCTGCCGCAACTGCTCGCGGACGCCGGGCTCAGCGCTAGCGCCAGGGTGCTCCCACCCGTTGGGCCGGACGAGTTGGCCAACTGGTACCGCAGCGCTGACATTGTGGCGGTGCCCTCCGCCAGTGAATCGTTTGGGCTGGTGGCGCTTGAGGCGCAGGCCTGCGGCACGGCCGTGGTCGCCACTAATGTGGGGGGGCTGCCCAAGGCGGTCAGTGACGGGCGTACGGGGCTATTGGTGGAGGGCAGGTCCCCCCGTCTGTGGGCCGCAGCCATTGCTTCCTTGTACGACTTTCCGCAAACCCGGATCGACATGGGTCGGGCCGCCTCTGTGTTCGCCGAATCATTTGGTTGGGAAAAGACGGCAGCCCAGACAATGGCCAGCTACGACCTCGCCTTGACCTACCAGTACGTCATCCCGCCGGGGTGCTGACAGGTGTTAGGCCAGGAACGCCGGCGCCCCCAAGCCCCACCTGAAAAACATTTCCAACACCTGGACACGCAGCAACTGCCCCAACACGATGCTGACCTCGGGCACCGTCACTTCCGTGGGCTGTTTTTGTTCTACACCGCATTCATCACGTCGACCCCGGCCGAGCGGGACGAGGCGGCCATCATGGACGTCGCCAGCCCTGGCCCAGACCGTCTTCCAGAGCCAATTCAGCACCAACTACACAATGGCCTTTGCGTCCTACCTCATGACCATGGCACCGTTGCTCTTGATCTACCAATTCGCCCACGCTGGGTCATCTCCGGCGTCATGAGAGGATCCATCACATAATGTCCACCTTTGATTCCCACGATGCCAGCTGGTGGCGCCAGGCCGCCGTCTACCAGATCTACCCTCGCAGCTTCGCCGACTCCAACGGCGACGGCATGGGCGACCTCCCCGGCGTCACGGCCCGGATGGACTATCTCTCCGCTTTGGGCATGGACGCGATCTGGCTCAGTCCCTTCTATCCCTCAGCGCTGGCCGACGGCGGGTACGACGTCGACGATTACCGCAACGTCGATCCCCGGCTGGGGTCCCTGGACGACTTCGACGCCATGGTGTCCGCCGCCCACGCCGCGGGCATCCGCGTCATTGTCGATGTGGTGCCCAACCACTCCTCCAACCTGCACGCGTGGTTCACTGCCGCCCTCGCCGCTGCGCCCGGCTCCCCCGAACGCGCCCGGTACCACTTCCTTGAGGGCCTCGGCGAGAACGGCGAGCTGCCGCCGTCGGACTGGCCCTCCCACTTTGGCGGGCCCGCCTGGACCCGCGTGGTGGAGCAGGCAGGGCCGCATGCCGGCTCCCCCGGCCAGTGGTACCTGCACCTGTTCGCCTCCGAGCAGCCGGACTTCAACTGGGACAACCCGGAGGTGCGCGAGGACTTCCACACCACGCTGCGGTTCTGGGCAGATCGGGGTGTGGACGGCTTCCGTGTGGACGTTGCGCACGGTCTGGCCAAGGACATGACCTTGCCGCTGCGGTCCAAACCGGAACTACAAATCCTCGTCGACGACGGCTCCGACCCGCTCTTTGACCGCGACGCCGTGCACGAGATCTTTGCCGGCTGGCGGTCAGTGCTCAACGAGTACCACCCGCCAAAGGCAGCCGTGGCCGAGGCCTGGGTGCCGTTTACCAGCCGCCGTTTGAAGTACGCTCGCCCCACTGAGCTGGGCCAGGCCTTCAACTTTGACCTGCTGCAGGCCCCATTTTCTGCCGTTGAGTTCCGCACCGTCGCCCAGAAGTGCCTTACCGAGGCGGAGGCGTCGGGGGCATCCTCCACCTGGGTGTTCTCCAACCACGACGTGATCCGGCACCCCTCCCGCTACGCACTGCCAGATGGCAGTACGCTGGCGGACTTGGAGGCGTGGCTACTGGCTGATGGCGCCGCTCCCGTGCCGGACCTGGCCCGCGGGTTGCGGCGGGCTCGGGCAGCCACGTTGTTCATGTTGGGCCTGCCCGGCTCTGCCTACCTGTACCAGGGCGAGGAGTTGGGGCTCTTTGAGGTGGCAGATCTGCCCGCCTCGGCGCTGGCGGACCCCACCTGGTTCCGGACCAACCACCAGGTCAAGGGCCGCGACGGGTGCCGGGTGCCGCTGCCCTGGAGTGCCGCGGCGGAGAACTTCGGCTTCGGCGGCAGTCCGTGGCTGCCGCAGCCGGCCTGGTTCGGCGAGCATGCCGCGGATGTGCAGGACGGCGTGGCCGGGTCCACACTGGAAATGTACCGTGCGGCGCTGAAGCTCCGACGTGCCCTGCAAACCGTCGAGACCCTGGAATGGCTCAGCGCCCCCGCTTCCGACATGGTTCACTACCGGCGCCCGAACGGCTGGGAGGTCCTGACCAACTTCGCGCCCGTTGCCGCGGCGCTGCCGACCGGCGTCGCCCCCGCCAAGGTGGTGCTGCGCTCGGGCGACCCCGCAGCAGGGAAAGGGACGGCGGAGGGGACAATCCCGGCCGAAACGACTCTCTGGCTCGCCCCCTAACCCAACGCTGCATCATCAATAACGACTATTCCGCCAACGCTGCATCACCTTAGCAGCGTCGCCCATCCCAGTCGTCCAAGGTGATGCAGCGCCTGTGGATAACTTCGGACGTTGCTTCTAAATATGGGCCAGAATGTCTTCATGGAACCAAGCGACGATTTCGGCCACCCCACAGTACCGTTCGCTTCAACTGAGGCACAGGGCTTAGGTCTGTCGCGCAATCAGCTCCGGCACAAAGCCGTGGAAGGCATCAGTTACGGTTTGTACCGTCCTGCAGGGTGGGACTTTGAGCTCCGAACCGCTGCACGTGCGCTCTGTGCTGCCACGCCGGGCGCTTGGATCTCGCATGTCACAGCGGCGCAGCTACATGAGCTCATCCTTCCGCCGTGGCTGTCGGATTCGCATGAACTCCATCTGAGCAAGCCCCGCGAGCTGCCCCAAACACGCCGGAAGGGCATTACCGGCCACAACGTCATGGTGTTCACCGACGAGATTGACACAAAAGGGGATCTGCGAATCAGCACCCGGGCCCGCACCTGGCTTGAGATGGCGTCCTTATTGCCCCTGTCCGAGCTGGTGTGCATGGGCGATCAGCTTATCCGCATTCCCCGGCTCGAGTTTGACAACCGCCTCACCCCCTACACCACGCTCAACGAACTGCGGGCAATGGTGGGGCGACACCGGAACCTGCAGGGAATCGTCCGCGCCAGAAAGGCCATTGAACTCATGCGCGTTGGCGCCGATTCCGGACCTGAAACCCTCCTGCGCCTAGCCATGCTCGACGCCGGTTTGCCTGAGCCCGACTTGCAGCTCACCCTCTGGGACCGTCCGGACTCGCCGTCGGCAGACGCTGGCTTCCGTTCGCGGCGCATCGCCATCCAGTACGACGGCGCCCATCACCTTGATGAGCTGCAGCGCCACAGCGACAGACGCCGAGACAAGGCCTTCGAAGTAGCAGGGTGGACTGTCTTGATTTTCACGCAAGCAGACTATGCAGACGGGTTCCAGAACGCCGTCCGCCTCATCAAGAGCACACTGCGCAAAGCGTGGGAAGATCCCACCATCACCTCAGGATTTACCTCGTCCCGCTAAGGCACTCGGCCTTAAAGTGGAACGCTCCCCCACGAATGAAGTGGGGGAGCGTTCCACTTTAAAGCGTCATTGGTGATGCAGCGTTTAGACGTCGCCGCGGATGAAGGCCTCAACTTTTTCGTGCGCGATGTCGTCGGCGTACTGCACCGGCGGGGACTTCATGAAGTAGCTGGAGGCGGACAGGATGGGTCCGCCGATGCCACGGTCCAAGGCGATCTTCGCTGCACGGATGGCGTCGATGATGACACCGGCCGAGTTGGGCGAATCCCACACTTCAAGCTTGTATTCCAGGGACACCGGGGCGTCACCGAAGTTACGACCCTCGAGGCGGACAAACGCCCACTTCCTGTCATCAAGCCAGGCGACGTAATCGGACGGGCCGATGTGAACGTCGTCGGCGCTGAGTACGGCCGAGGTGTTGGAGGTGACAGCCTGGGTCTTGGAGATCTTCTTGGACTCCAGGCGTTCGCGCTCGAGCATGTTCTTGAAGTCCATGTTGCCACCAACGTTGAGTTGGTAGGTGCGGTCCAGGATCACACCGCGGTCTTCGAAAAGCTTGGCCATGACACGGTGTGTGATGGTGGCACCGATCTGGCTCTTGATGTCATCACCCACAATGGGGACACCGGCTGCCGTGAACTTGTCGGCCCATTCCTTGGTGCCGGCAATGAAAACAGGGAGGGCATTGACGAATGCCACGCCGGCGTCGATGCAGCACTGTGCATAGAACTTGGCGGCGGCGTCGGAGCCAACCGGCAGGTAGCACACCAGGACGTCAACCTTGGCGGCTTTGAGAGTTGCCACAATGTCCACGGGGTCTGCGTCGGACTCCACGATGGTCTCACGGTAGTACTTGCCCAGGCCATCAAGGGTGTGTCCGCGCAAAACGGGAACGTCAAGCTTGGGCACATCGGCCAGTTTGATGGTGTTGTTCTCGCTGGCGCCAATGGCGTCGGAGAGGTCGAGCCCCACCTTTTTGCTGTCCACATCAAAAGCGGCCACAAATGTCACGTCATTGACGTGGTACTTGCCGAACTCAACGTGCATCAGGCCCGGTACTTTCACGGACGGATCAGCATTTTGGTAGTACTGGACGCCCTGGACCAGAGACGAGGCACAATTGCCCACGCCGACAATGGCAACCCGAATAGGATAATTGGACACGGAACTCCTTCATAAAACTCACACGGACCCGGCTCTCACACAAAGCGGTGATAGGTTGGCGCACGCCTTCATTTCTTATACGAAGACAACACGCACGGCATATTCAACCGGGCCTGACGCCCCAACGGCGCCCTTAACCATTCTAGTCAACTCCCCCTGCCCCGGTTTTGTTCCCTCACGCAAGGATTATCTCGCTGTTTCGTCACACAGCCGCCGTTGCATGAGGTACCCAGCCTACTTTTGCGCCCACCTGTTGATCTCAGATTCGACAGCGAACTCGTCGATCGCCGTCAGCTCGGCATCCGTGAAGCCCACGTTCTTGATGGCGGCCACGTTGTTTTCCAGCTGGGCAACACTGGAGGCGCCCACCAAGGCCGAGGTCACGGGGCTACCCTTGAGCTGGTCGCGCAGGATCCAGGCGATGGCCATCTGTGCCAGCGACTGCCCGCGGGACGCGGCAATATCGTTAAGCGCCCGCACACGGCCCATCTTGTCCTCGGTGAGGTCGTGCTCGTGCAGGAAGTGTTCCTTGGCCGCACGTGAATCAGCGGGGACGCCGTTGAGGTACCTGTCCGTGAGCATCCCCTGCGCCAACGGCGAGAATGCAATTGATCCCGCCCCGACCGTGTCGAGCACTTCATAGAGGTTGGGTTCGCCGTTTTCGCTCCAGCGGTTGAGCATGGAGTAGGACGGCTGGTGGATGAGCAGCGGGGTGCCCATTTCCTTCAGGATGCGGGCGGCTTCCAACGTTTGGGCTGGCGTGTAGGAGGAGATGCCCGCGTACAACGCGCGGCCCGAACGCACGGCCGTGTCCAGGGCTCCCATGGTTTCCTCCATGGGGGTTTCCGGGTCGGGGCGGTGGCTGTAGAAGATGTCCACATAGTCCAAGCCCATGCGATTCAGCGACTGGTCCAAGCTGGCCAGCAGGTACTTGCGCGAGCCCCACTCGCCGTACGGGCCCGGCCACATGTCGTAGCCGGCCTTCGTGGAGATGATGAGCTCGTCGCGGTACGGGGCGAAGTCGTCCTTCAGGTGGCGGCCAAAGTTTGTTTCGGCGCTGCCGGCGGGCGGGCCGTAGTTGTTGGCTAGGTCAAAGTGGGTGACGCCCAGATCGAAGGCGCGGCGCAGGATCTCCCGCTGCACGTCAAAGGACTTATCGTCCCCAAAGTTGTGCCACAGGCCCAAAGACACGGCAGGCAATTTCAGCCCGCTGCGGCCAATCCGGCGGTACGGCATGGTCTCATAACGGTTTTCCGCTGCATGAAAAGTCATACCCTTATTCTGCCACCACCGGGACGCTGCGAGCCGCCCTCTGGGTGGCCCTGCCAGAGACACCCTTGGCTGCTGTCACCAGCGCCCTGCTGTGAATCAGTTTCGTTCCGGGGCCCGCAGCACCAGCACCGACCGCCCCGTCACGGACACCATCTCCCCGGAGGCAAACTCCGAGGCACTGACTCCGTCCGTGTGCACCTCCACCACCCACCGCTGCGCGTACTCCCCGTCAGGCAGTGTGAAATCGACGGCGTTGTCCCCGGCGTTGAACAGCAACAAGAAACAGTCATCGACCACTGCCCGGCCCTGCGCGTCACATTCCGGCAGCCCGGCACCGTTGAGAAACACGCCAATGCTTCGCCCAAATCCGCTGTCCCAATCAGCCCCGGTCATGGCCGCCGAGTCGGGGCGCAGCCAGACGATGTCCGGTAGCGCGCCGTCGTCCCCCCGGTCCACGGGGTGGCCGTTGAAGAAGCGACGACGACGGAACACCGGGTGCGCTGCCCGCAACCGTACCAGCCGGGAGACGAAATCGATCAGCTGCGAATCTGCGGTGTCCCAATTGATCCAGGTGAGCGCGGAGTCCTGGTTGTAGGCGTTGTTGTTGCCGTTTTGGGTGCGGCCCAGCTCGTCCCCGTGCAGGATCATGGGAACCCCTTGGGAGAGTAGCAAGGTGGTGAGGAAGTTGCGTTGCTGGCGGGCGCGCACAGCCAGGATTCCGGCGTCGTCGCTGGGCCCTTCCACCCCACAATTCCAGGAGCGGTTGTGGGCCTCCCCGTCCCGGCTGTCCTCTCCGTTGGCCTCGTTGTGTTTGTCGTTATAGCTGACAAGGTCGGCCAGAGTGAAGCCGTCGTGGGCGGTGACAAAGTTGATGGAAGCCACCGGGCGCCGACCGGAATGCCCGTACAGGTCCGAGGATCCGGTCAGCCGGGAGGCGAACTCGCCCAAGGTTGCCGGCTCGCCACGCCAAAAGTCGCGCACCGTGTCCCGGAATTTGCCGTTCCACTCCGTCCACTGCGGGGGAAAGTTCCCCATCTGGTATCCGCCGGGCCCTAGGTCCCATGGCTCGGCAATGAGTTTGACCCGGGACACCACCGGATCCTGCTGCACCATTTCAAAGAAGGTGGACAGCTTGTCGACGTCGTAGAACTCGCGGGCAAGGGTCGCAGCCAGGTCAAAACGGAACCCGTCAACGTGCATCTCGCTCACCCAGTAACGCAGCGAATCCATGATCAGTTGCAGCGCATGCGGTTCCCTGACATTGAAAGAGTTCCCCGTGCCCGTGTAGTCCAGATAATGTTCCTTGTCACCGTCCATGAGCCGGTAGTAGGCGCCGTTGTCGATACCCCGGAAGGACACTGTGGGTCCTAGGTGGTTTCCTTCAGCCGTGTGGTTGTACACCACGTCAAGGATGACCTCCAGGCCGTTGCGGTGCAGTTCCTTGACCATCTCCTTGAATTCGCGCACCTGATCGCAGGGGTCGGTGGCGGAGGCGTATTCATTGTGCGGGGCAAAAAATCCGATGGTGTTATAGCCCCAATAGTTGCGCAAACCCTTTGCGGCGAGCGAGTCGTCTTGAACAAATTGGTGCACCGGCATCAGTTCGACGGCGGTCACACCCAAGTTTTTCAGGTGGGCCACGACCGCGGGGTGCGCCACCCCGGCATACGTGCCGCGCTGGTGCTCCGGGACATCCGGGTGCAGGGCTGTCAGCCCTTTCACGTGGGCCTCATAAATGACACTTTGGAAGTAGGGAGTGTCGGGGCGGACGTCGTCGTGCCCGTCGGCGTCGGTCCAGTCAAATTGCTCGTCTGTGACCACAGACCGGTAGGTGTGCGGTGCGGAATCCTTGTCGTTGCGGGTCAGTGGCTGCCCAAATTCGTAGGCGTAAAGCGGCTGCCCCCACCTGATGTCGCCACCAACGGCACGTGCATAGGGGTCAAGCAGGAGCTTGCTGGGATTGAAACGCAGCCCGTTGGCCGGGTCCCACGGCCCGTCCACCCGGTACCCGTAGTGCTGTCCGGCCTCCACCCCGGGAACGTACCCGTGCCACACATAAGCGTCCACTTCGGTCAAGGGGAGACGCGTTTCGGTGCCCTCTGCGTCGAAGAGACACAAGTCCACTGCCTGCGCACCGCCGCTGAACACGGCAAAGTTGGTGCCGTTGCCGTCGGCGTGGGACCCCAGTGGATGCTGCCGTCCGGGCCAAAGTTCCACAGGTTCCCCCTCGGGTTAGTGCATGATCCGTGCCCAGACGGCAGGGATCCGTGCCGCCAGCGCTCCGGCGTTCAACGGCGCACCGCTGTCCACATGGGCCAGTCTGCCATGCAACGCCGCGGCAAGTGCCGCCGTGACGGCCAGCGTGTCTTGCACCCCCTCAGAGGGATCTTCCTGGTGCTGGTGTTCGGCCCGCATGGCGAGCAGTGCCACCAAGACGCCTGCCAGGGTGTCTCCGCTCCCCGCCGTAGCCAACGACGGCGCGCCGTCAGCTTGGGTGTACACCGTTCCCTCGGGTGAGGCCACCACCGTGGTGGGGCCCTTCAACAGCACCGTGGCACCCGTGACCCGGGCCGCCAGGCGGGCCGCGGCCAGGGGTGCGGCCTCGATCTCGGCACGGGATTTGGCGATTCCGTGCCGGGTAAGGAGCAAGGACAGTTCCCCCGCATGCGGGGTCAGCACCAGATGCGCATTGTGACGGCTTCCGGTGGCCTCTGCAGCGTCTTCCTCAGGTATCCCAGCCCCGAGGAGGGTCAAGGCGGCCGCATCCACCACTGTGGGGACTCGGGACTCCATGGCTTGACTGGCCCGCAGCAACGCGGCATTGTCCCCGTCGATGCCGGAGCCCACCAGCCAGGCCTGCACCCGGACGTCCAAGGGGGACCCCTGAGAGCAAACCACCTCCGGGTTACGGATATGGATCGCGGCGCAGACCTCAGCCGCCCCCAGATACCGCACCATGCCGGGTCCGCAAGCCGACGCCGCGGCCACGGCCAGCAGGCCGGCCCCGGGATACTGCTCCGAACCCGCCACAATCCCGGCAACGCCCCTGGTGTACTTGTGATCGGCAGTGGCCGGGACGGGCAATAAGTTTGCCAGGTCGGCGGTTTCAAGCCGGAGGACGTCGGGAGCCCCCAGGAATTCGTCGATGCCAAGGTCCACGACACTCACGCTGCCGCACAGCTGCTCGGCCGGGGCGCACACCACACCGGTTTTGGCCGCTCCAAAAGTGACGGTGAGATCCGCCGGCAGCACGGGGTGCGTGACTTCACCCGTTGTCGCATTGACACCGCTGGGAAGGTCACAGGCCACAACTGCTGGCCCGTCACCCGCCGCAACCATGTGACACAGTTGCGCTACAACCTCTGCCAGTGGTCCCTGGAGCCCACCACGCCCGCCAGTGCCCAGCAAACCGTCAATAATGATGTCGCAGAAAGCCGACTCGGCAAGGAACGCCGCGAGCGCGCCTTTCTCCCCAGAAGCGGACGACGGCGGCTCCTGGCCGGGAGTCAGAGCCGGCACCGCGGGAAGAACCGGCATGCGCATGATGCGTCCACCGGCTTTGATGAACGCGAGCAAAGCCTCCGTGTGGGTACGGTCACTGGTGAGCAACGCCGTCGCGCAGGACCCGCGAGAGGCTAGGTAGGCACCCGCATAGAGTGCGTCGCCACCGTTGTTGCCAGAGCCAATCAGCAGCGCCACACGGGAGCCGTAGACTCCCCTGCCCCGGGCCCGCAGCACCGACACCACACCGAGCCCCAAGCCATGGGCGGCCCGCTGCATCAAGGCGGGGCCGTGGCCGGCGTCGAGAAGGGGTTGTTCCGCGGCGCGGACGGCGGCGGCGGTATAGGCGCGCAGCATGTCAGCTCTCGGCTATGACCATTGCGGTGGAGATGCCGCCGTCATGGCTCATCGAAAGGTGCCAGTGCTTGATGCCTTTGGCCTTCGCCACGGCAGCAACAGTGCCCTTGACGTTGATCGTGGGTCCTTGCTCGTCCAAGCCGATCCAGCAGTCCTGCCAGTTCATGCCAGCCGGGGCACCCAACGCCTTGGCCACCGATTCCTTGGCAGCGAACCGAGCCGCCAGAGACTGCGTGTTCAAGCCACGTTCAGCTGGCACAAACAACCTGTCGCGCAGGCCCGGTGTGCGTTCCAGCTGCCGGCCAAAGCGTTCAATGTCAACAACGTCCACACCAATGCCAATAATCATGACCCCAGCCTATTCCCCTGTCGCTCCCACGGCTCGCAAGCTCACCGCAGGACCCTCGCAACAGTGGGCCCACCCGTCGCGTCCAGCACCCGCAAGCTCACCGCAGGACCCTCGCAACAGTGGGCCCACCCGTCGCGTCCAGCACCCGCAAGCTCACCGCAGGACCCTCGCAACAGTGGGCCCATTCCTCACTCGACGGTGACCGACTTGGCCAAGTTGCGTGGCTGGTCAACGTCGAAACCCTTGGCGGTGGCTAACGCGCAGGCGAACAGCTGCAGCGGCACGGTAGTCAGCAACGGGGCCAGCAGCGGCGTGGTCTCCGGGATGTAAAACACGTGTTCGGCGTACTCACGCACCGACTCGTCACCTTCTTCGGCAATGACAATGGTCATTGCACCGCGGGCACGCACTTCCTGGATATTCGAGACCACCTTGGAGTGCAGGGAATCCCGGCCGCGAGGCGAGGGAACCACCACGATGACCGGCTGGCCCTCTTCAATCAAGGCGATGGGCCCGTGCTTGAGCTCGCCGGCCGCGAAGCCCTCCGCGTGGATATAGGCGAGCTCCTTAAGTTTAAGTGCGCCCTCCATGGCCACCGGGTAGCCCACGTGGCGGCCCAGGAACAGCACGGAGCGGGTGTCCGCCATGCTGCGGGCCAATTCCTTAATCTGCTCGGAGTTATCCAGGATCGTGGCGATCTTTGCCGGCATCTTGCCCAGATCCGCCAGGATGTCCTTGATCTGGCCCTGAAACAAGTTACCGCGCAGTTGTGCCAAATACAGGCCTAGTAGGTAGGCGGCGGTAATTTGGGCCAGGAACGCCTTCGTGGAGGCCACGGCGATCTCGGGGCCGGCATGCGTGTACAGGACAGCGTCGGACTCTCGCGGGATGGTGGAGCCATTGGTGTTGCAGATGGCGATCGTCTTTGCGCCCTGTTCGCGTGCATAGCGGACGGCCATGAGCGTGTCCATGGTCTCGCCGGACTGCGACAGGGAAACAATCAGCGTCTTGTCGTCAACAATGGGGTCGCGGTAGCGGAACTCATGGGAGAGCTCCACCTCTGTGGGGATGCGGCACCAGTGCTCAATGGCGTACTTGGCCACCTGACCAGCGTAGGCCGATGTCCCGCACGCCAGGACGATGATCTTATTGATGGTCTTCAGGACGTCGGCGTCGATGCGCATCTCGTCCAAGATCAGTTTGCCGTCAATGTCAGAACGGCCCAGCAAGGTCGCAGCCACGGCCTCGGGCTGCTCGTTGATTTCCTTTTCCATGAAGGAGGGATAGCCGTCCTTCTCGGCGGCGGCAGCATCCCAGTCAACCAGGTATTCCTTTCCCTGCGCCGGTGCACCATAAAAGTCGGTGATGTCCACCGTGTTTGCGGCAATGGTGACAACCTGGTCCTGGCCCAGCTCCACGGCGCGGCGGGTGTAGTCGATAAACCCTGAAACATCCGATCCCAGGAAATTCTCACCATCACCCAAGCCAACCACCAGTGGCGAGTTGCGGCGGGCGGCGACCACCACCCCCGGCTGCTCGGCATGCGTGGCCAGAAGGGTGAAGGCACCCTCCAGACGCTGGGCAGCAAGCTGCATGGCCTCGGTTAGCCGCCCCCCTTCACCGCTTCCATTTGCTGCAGGGGTTGCCACATCTGCCAGAGAACGGTAAATGTCACCGAGCAAAACTGCCGCCACTTCTGTGTCGGTTTCCGAGACAAAGGTGTAACCCTGCTTGAGGAGGTCGGCCTTGAGCGGGGCGTAGTTTTCAATGATGCCATTGTGGATTACAGCCAGCTTCCCGCCGTCCACTACATGCGGGTGCGCGTTCTTGTCGGTCGGTCCCCCATGGGTCGCCCAGCGGGTGTGGCCGATTCCCGTCATCGAGTCAGGCAGCGGGTTCGCGGCAAGCTCCGTGATGAGGTTGACAAGCTTCCCTGACTTCTTCGCCATGGCAATGCCACCGTTGGCCACCACGGCGACACCCGCGGAGTCATAGCCGCGGTATTCAAGCCGCCGCAAGCCCTCCATCAACACGTCCAATGCCTGATGGGGCCCGGCTGAAACTATTCCATTGGCCGGGGCAGTGCCGGCGTATCCCACAATTCCACACATGAAAAACAATCATAAACCCTCACCCATTTGCAGGACGTTCTACCTCCTTCGTGCAAATGACCCTGAAATTCTGTCACAAAAAATTCGCTTGCCCCGTACGAATATTTCGTACTGCGCAACAAACAAGGCAGAATCGGAGGTGTGACATCGCAAAGATCCGAGTCCAGCAATGGCGAAGGCGCCTCTCCTTTTGTGGAATTAGACCGCCAAACATGGTCGCGCCTTGCCAATAAGATTGAGCAACCTCTCAACGAGGAGGACGTCCAACGGCTCCGCGGGCTCGGTGACCAACTGAACATGCGTGAGATTCGCGACGTCTACCTTCCGCTTTCCCGGCTGCTGAACCTCTATGTGGGTGCGGCCGGCCACCTTCACAGCGCCACCACCACCTTCCTGGGAGAACGGGGCAGCCGCACCCCGTTTGTGATTGGCGTGGCTGGTTCGGTCGCCGTGGGCAAGTCCACCACTGCCCGTGTGCTGAAAGAGATGCTGTGCCGCTGGCCGGACACCCCCAACGTGCAACTGGTGACCACTGACGGCTTCTTGTACCCCAATGCTGAGCTAAAGCGCCGCGGGTTGATGGAGCGAAAGGGCTTCCCGGAATCCTACGATCGCAGGGCCCTGCTGCGGTTCGTCAGCTCCGTCAAAAGTGGCGCCGACGAAGTGCGGGCGCCAATGTACTCCCACCTGACCTACGACATCCTGCCCGGCAAGGAAGTGGTGGTCCACCGCCCCGACGTGCTGATTGTGGAGGGCCTTAACGTCTTGGCCGCCGCACGCCCACGAACCGACGGCCGGTCCGGACTCGCCGTGAGCGACTTTTTCGACTTTTCCATCTACGTTGATGCGAAGACCAAATACATCGAACAATGGTATATCGATCGGTTCCGATCACTGCGCAGCGGTGCGTTTTCCAACCCGGAATCGTATTTTCGCCGCTATGCCGACCTCTCTGACGTCGAGGCAGTTGCCACCGCCGCGCGGATTTGGAAGGGCATCAACGAACCGAATCTGCTACAAAACGTGTTGCCCACACGCGGGCGCGCCCAACTGGTGCTCACTAAGGACTCCGATCATTCCATCCGCCGGATGTTGCTGAGGAAAGTTTAGATGCCAGGTACCGGCTTCCACCAGGCCCGGAGGCTGCGCCGCACACCGGCCGACCGCCTCCGGGAATTGCTTTCCTGGCCAAACCCTGTGGGAATTCTGGTGTCGGTCGTAGGGGCGGCAATGGTGCTCACCGGTGCTGTTGCGCTAGGTGAAGGCTTCCCTCGTACGACGACGCCCTCCAGCCAGGTCCTTGCGCCCCCTTCGCCCTCCCCCGTCAGCACAGCACGGCCCACGCCGTCGAACGCGCCCCCCGCACTGGCTCCGGAACCAACAGCGACTCCCTTGATTCTGGGGGCCGACGCCAACGCTCCCATCCAAAAACTTTTCGCGTCCGGAACCGCCGCACCTGCCGACCGCGGGCTCTGGGATATTGCCAGCCCCGCCAGCCCACTGGTCCTGGTGAACAAACACCATCCCCTCGTGCCCACGACGTTTGAGCCTGCCGACCTCACCACGCCCAACGTTATGACCGGAGGAGGGGAAGCTGTTCTGCTGCGCACGGAAGCCGCCACGGCCGTGGAACGCATGTTTGAGGCGGCTTCCTCCGATGGCGTGCAGATCACCATCATGAGCGGGTACCGTTCTTACGACACGCAGGCCACGGTGTACAACGGATACATCGCACAAAATGGGCAGGATATTTCAGACACCACCTCCGCCCGACCGGGGTTCTCCGAACATCAAACGGGTTTTGCACTGGATATTGGTGACACCTCTGTCCGTTCGTCATGCGAGTTCACCATATGCATGGCTGAGACCCCGGCAGGGCGCTGGGTGGCGGCCCACGGTGCAGAGTACGGCTTTGTCATCCGCTACCGGCTGGGGCAGGAGTCCGTCACGGGCTATTCTGCCGAGCCGTGGCACCTGCGCTTCCTGGGAATCGCCGTCGCCCAGGACATGAACCGTCGTGGAATTTTCAGCTACGAGACATATCTGGGTCTTCCCTCAGCCCCTGGTTACGAGTAGCAAAGGCCACCGCCGGCACAAGGAAATTTCACAATTTCCTGCAGTTGCAGCATTTTTTGCGGTACTTTTGGTGCATGTTAAAGGGATTTAGAGATTTCATCATGAAAGGCAACGTCGTAGACCTTGCCGTCGCCGTAGTCATTGGTGCCGCATTTGGTGCGGTCGTCAACTCATTCGTCACCAATATACTCATGCCCCTCATTGCTGCGCTGGTAGGTTCGCCCAACTTCGACAGCTTCGGCAAGATCACCATCAATAACAACGACATCCTTTTCGGGGTGTTCCTTACCGTGTTGGTGAACTTTATCCTGGTCGCAGCAGCAATCTACTTTGTGGTTGTCATGCCCATGAACCACATGATCGCCCGTCGCAACGCCAAGCTTGGTATCAAGGAGGAAGCTCCCCCCGTCGACCCACAGCTGGAACTGCTCACCGAAATCCGCGACGCACTCACGGCCCGCCCCACTGGCGGCCTACACTAATAATCCGACTCAACATGAAGAGGGCGGCAACTCCATAAGAGTTGCCGCCCTCTTCATGTTGAAATCAAAGTGTTGAATTCAAACTACAGCGCCAATTCGGTCCGAACAACGCTCACGAGTTCTTCACAGATCCGCTGGGCAGTTTCTAGATCGCCGGCCTCCACCATGACCCGCACCAGCGCCTCGGTGCCGGAGGGGCGCAGCAAGACTCGCCCGGTGTCGCCGAGTTCGTTCTCTGCCTTGACGACGGCGGCCTTGATAGCGGGCACAATACCGGCGCGGTTCTTGTCAACGTTCTTGACGTTGATCATGACCTGCGGCAACTTGGTCATCGCAGCTGCCAATTCCTTCAGCGACTTGCCCGTTCGTGCCAGTTGCGCGGAAAGTTGCAAGCCTGTCAGCAGTCCGTCCCCGGTCGTAGCAAATTGGGAGAAGATGACGTGCCCGGATTGCTCACCGCCGAGCGTGTAATCTCCACGACGCATTTCTTCAAGCACATAGCGATCGCCGACGGCGGTTTCCCGAATGGTGATCCCGGCTTTCCGCAACGCAATTTTCAATCCGAGGTTACTCATGACGGTGGCCACAAGAACGTCGTCCTTGAGCTGACCGGACTCCTTCTGGGCCAAAGCCAGAACTGCCATGATCTGGTCGCCGTCGATGATGTTGCCCTCGTGGTCCACCGCAAGGCATCGGTCGGCGTCGCCGTCGTGCGCAATGCCAAGGTCTGCCCCGGTGGCCAACACTTTCTCCTGGAGTTTCTCCAGATGGGTGGACCCCACACCGTCATTGATGTTCAGACCGTCGGGCTCCGCGCCAATGACATGGATGGTGGCACCGGCATCGGTGAAGACTTGGGGGGAGCAGCCGCTCGCTGCACCGTTGGCACAGTCAAGGACAATCCTCAGACCGTCCAGCCGGTTCGGCAGGGTGCCCAGCAAATGCAAAATGTAGCGGTCCTCGGCGTCGGAGAAGCGCTGGATGCGGCCAACTTCAACGCCCGTGGGGCGGAAAGCGTCCCGTTGGAGCTGCTCTTCGATGGCATCTTCTAGCGCATCATCGAGCTTGGTGCCCCCACGAGCGAAGAACTTGATGCCGTTATCCGGTGCGGGATTGTGCGACGCGGAAATCATGACACCAAAGTCGGCGCCCAGATCGGCAATCAAAAACGCTGCAGCGGGGGTGGGAAGAACGCCGGCGTCGTAAACGTCAATGCCGGCACTGGCCAGGCCCGCCTCCACGGCAGCAGAAATGAACTCACCGCTCGCCCGGGGGTCACGGGCCACCACCGCCCGGGGGCGTTTGCCGTCCGCGACTTGGTTATGCCCGAGCACTATGGCAGCCGCCTGGGCAAGCGACAATGCAAGTTCTGCCGTCAGCAAGCCATTGGCCAAACCGCGGACACCGTCAGTTCCAAATAATCTAGACATCTCGATAAGTCTAGATCACCCGGCCCCAAATGCTGTCCGCAGCCTTGTCACCAACGCACGCGTCCGAATATTCGTCGCCTTAATCCAAAAGTCCCCGGCTCGCAAAGCGAGCCGGGGACTTTCAAGGGAGCATCTAATCTAACGCTGAGATTAGCGCTTGGAGTACTGCGAAGCCTTACGTGCCTTCTTAAGACCAGCCTTCTTACGCTCGATGACGCGTGCGTCACGAGTAAGGAAGCCTGCCTTCTTCAGGATCGCACGGTTGTTCTCAACGTCGATTTCGTTCAAGGAACGAGCAACGCCCAGACGCAGTGCGCCGGCCTGGCCGGAGGGTCCGCCACCGTGGATGCGAGCCCAAACGTCGTAGGCACCCTCGAGATCGAGAATACGGAACGGGTCGTTTACTTCTTGCTGGTGCAGCTTGTTCGGGAAGTAGTTGGAGAGCTCACGGCCGTTCACAATCCACTTTCCGGTGCCGGGTACGACGCGAACGCGGGCAATTGCCTGCTTGCGACGGCCAACAGCAGCGCCGGAAACCGTCAGGGCCGGGCGCTCCTTTTTGGGAGCTGCATCAGATGCAGCCGAGGTTTCGCTGGTGTAGCTGGTCAAAACTTCTTCCTCAGCCACAACGGCTTCGGTGTTCAGCTCTTCAGTATTCTGAGCCACGATTCTCCTTGATAGAATTTAGGTTGGTGGCCAGGACTACTGGGCGACCTGGGTGATTTCAAACGTCTTGGGCTGCTGTGCGGCATGCGGGTGCTCAGCACCACGGTAAACCTTCAGCTTGCCAATCTGGGCTGCGCCCAGCTTCGTCTTCGGGAGCATGCCACTGATGGCCTTTTCCACTGCACGAACCGGGTTTTTCTCCAACAGTTCTGCATAGTTCACGCTGGACAGACCGCCCGGGTAACCGGAGTGACGGTAGGCGCGCTTCTGCTCGAGCTTGGCGCCGGTCAGAGCAACCTTCTCGGCGTTGATGATGATGACGAAATCGCCCATGTCCATATGGGGAGCGAAGGTCGGCTTGTGCTTTCCACGCAGCAGTGTTGCGGTCTGGCTGGCAAGACGGCCCAAGACAACGTCATTGGCATCAATAATGTGCCACTGACGGTTGATATCGCCGGGCTTCGGGGTATACGTACGCACGGTTTTTGCCTTCGTTTCTTGTTCTAGGTGGTGTCACAGATGGTTGACACCTGCTATCTATGCGTTTACCGGAACAGAGGTGAGGGCTCTAACACCAGTTATCCATACACTTCCCGATCACGCCTGCCGAGGTGGTGATCCTGCAACCGGATCTTCAGCGGGCGCGTGGTATCGAGATAGGACACGCACAACGACTACCAACGATACCTTTAATACAGCCACCCGGTCAAAGCGAGATTGGCGGGTGGCTCCCAAGAGGTCAAAAGCAGGCTTCAGGAACAGCTCTCCGGGCCCGGGTCAAGGCGGCCCGCTCATGCATATCCGTCTCGTGCGGATAGTGCACTTCTTCTAAAATAAGCGGGTGTGGGGCGGCTAAGACGGACTTTGCGTCCCGCAGACCGGCCAATAATCGCTCATGCATCCACTCGGGCCTCTCCTGCCCCTCCCCGACCCGCAGGGAGCCGCCAATCAACGCCCGGACCATGTTGTGGCAGAAGGCATCCGCCTGAACGTTGACATTAATCACACCGTCATCGGCAAGCCCAAAGTCAAAGCGTTGCAGGGTCCGCACCGTAGTTGCACCTTCGCGTGGTTTCGCGAAGGCCGCAAAGTCCTGCAACCCCAGCAAAGCCCGCGCCGCCTGGTTCATCAAATCGACGTCCAGATCCCTCTCATGCCACAACGTGATGGCCCTCTGCAGGGGATCCCGGCGGGTGGAGCCGTCGGCAATTCGGTAGCTGTAGCGCCGCCACAGGGCTGAGAAACGTGCGTCGAAGCCCACCGGGGCCCGTGTCGCGTCGATGATCTCCACGGTGCCTCGAAGCTCCCGCAGAACCATGCCCAACGCCCCGTTCAGGCGCCGCTTGAGCGAATCTTCAGGGACGACGTCGTGCCCTCGCCTCAGCCCGTCCCATTCCTCTGGCGTGAGGTCAAAATGCGCGACCTGTCCCCTTGCGTGGACCCCCGCATCTGTGCGTCCTGCAACTGTGAGCCGCACTTGTCGGCGCACAATCACAGCCAGCGCCTGCTCGATGACACCTTGAATGGTGCGTTCAATGGTTTGGATGCCCCAGCCGCTGAAGGGTCCGCCGTCGTAGGCGATGTCCAGGCGGGCACGAATCAAGCCAAGGTATTCGGGGGCCAATTTGGGGTTGTGCATGGGCTCAATTCTACGTCGGCAGCGGTTGCCACGGGGCACGCAAAAGGACCCGCCTCCCCTTCCGGGTGGCGGGTCCTTCAACAAAGACTAAAGCTGGCGCTTAGGCCTTATTTGGTCTCTTCGGCAGAAGCCTTAACCTCGGCAGCAGCTTCTTCAGCTACAACCTCGGTCTCAACAACTTCCTCAACCGAAGCTTCAACCGGGGCAGCCTTGACGGCGGCAGCGGTAGCTTCCTTCACGACGGCCTGCTTAGCGCTGACCGGCTCCAGAACGAGCTCGATGACAGCCATGGGAGCGTTGTCGCCCTTGCGGTTGCCGATCTTGGTGATGCGGGTGTAACCGCCGTCGCGGTTCTCCACTGCCTTGGCGATGTCGGTGAACAGCTCATGGACGATGCCCTTGTTGCTGATCAGGCCGAGAACGCGGCGGCGCGAAGAGAGGTCTCCACGCTTTGCGAAAGTTACCAGTCGCTCTGCGTAGGGGCTCAGTCGCTTGGCCTTGGTCAGGGTGGTGGTGATCCGCTTGTGCTCAAACAGAGCGGCGGACAGGTTCGCGAGCATCAAACGCTCGTGGGCCGCTCCGCCTCCGAGGCGGGGACCCTTGGCGGGTGTTGGCATGGTGTTTCTCCTCAAGTGTCAGCCGCGCCGACAGCAAACACATCAATTGTGTTTGCCACGGGCGGCTAAGAAAAATGTTGTTCGTCTTTAGAGTTCGTCGTCGCCGTAAGCGTCGTCGTTCTCATCAATGGCTGCGGCACGGGCGGCAAGGTCAAATCCTGGAGGGGAATCCTTCAGAGACAGACCGAGCTCAACCAGCTTTGCCTTTACCTCGTCGATGGACTTCGCACCAAAGTTGCGAATGTCCATCAGGTCAGCCTCTGAGCGAGCAACGAGTTCACCCACAGAGTGGATGCCCTCACGCTTGAGGCAGTTGTAGGAACGAACCGTCAGGTCCAGATCCTCGATCGGCAGGGCCATGTCTGCGGCAAGAGCGGCATCCGTCGGGGACGGGCCAATCTCAATACCTTCAGCTGCGGTGTTCAGCTCACGGGCCAGGCCGAAGAGTTCAACGAGCGTCGTGCCGGCAGAGGCGATGGCATCCCGCGGGGAGATGGCCTGCTTCGTCTCTACATCGACAATCAACTTGTCAAAGTCAGTGCGCTGCTCGACACGGGTGGCCTCCACGCGGAAGGTCACCTTCAAAACGGGAGAGTAGATCGAGTCAACCGGGATGCGGCCAATCTCTGCATCTACATTCTTGTTCTGGGCTGCCGAAACATAGCCGCGGCCGCGCTCGATGGTCAGCTCGAGTTCGAACTTGCCCTTCGAGTTCAGTGTGGCGATGTGCATGTCCGGGTTGTGGAATTCCACACCGGCCGGCGGTGCAATGTCGGCCGCCGTGACGACGCCGGGACCCTGCTTGCGCAGGTAGGCGACGACAGGCTCGTCATGCTCCGAAGACACTGACAGGCCCTTGATGTTCAGGATGATCTCAGTGACATCTTCCTTCACGCCGGGAACCGTGGTGAACTCGTGCAGTACGCCATCCAAGCGGATGCTGGTGACAGCAGCGCCGGGGATGGAGGACAACAGGGTCCGACGGAGGGAGTTTCCCAAGGTGTAACCGAAGCCGGGCTCCAGGGGTTCAATAACGAACCTGGAACGGTTCTCGGAAACTACTTCTTCAGATAAGGTGGGGCGCTGTGCAATGAGCACTGGGTTTTCCTTTCAGCGAGCATCCGCTATATGACGCAACACAGGTAGTGGAAATGGCGGCTGAGGACTTAACGGCGGCGAAGTTGGCCCTCCGGTGAATGTTTCTGGCAGTGCCGGAAACGTTCACCCGAAGGCCAACCAACGCAACATGTCCTCGTTAGACGCGACGGCGCTTGGGCGGACGGCAACCGTTGTGGGCGCTGGGGGTGACATCCGAAATGGAGCCAACCTCAAGACCAGCAGCCTGCAGCGAACGGATAGCCGTTTCGCGGCCCGAGCCCGGACCCTTTACAAAAACGTCAACCTTGCGCATGCCGTGCTCCTGTGCGCGCTTGGCAGCTGCCTCAGCAGCCATCTGTGCAGCGTACGGGGTCGACTTGCGTGAACCCTTGAAGCCAACTTCACCAGCTGATGCCCATGAAATGACTGCACCGTTCGGATCCGTGATGGAAACGATGGTGTTGTTAAAGGTGCTTTTGATGTGCGCCTGGCCCAGCGCAATATTCTTTTTATCCTTGCGACGCGGCTTACGCACCGCTCCACGAGTCTTTGGGGGCATTTTATTCTCCTACGAAAGTTTTTTTGGGGGCTGCGGGCGCATGGGGCCACGCTTGCCAGGTTCCAAGAAAATCGCACAGCGATTTTCTTGGCCGGCAAGTGGGGACTAGCGGCCGGCCTTCTTCTTGCCTGCGACGGTACGCTTCGGGCCCTTGCGGGTACGAGCGTTGGTCTTCGTGCGCTGGCCATGCACGGGCATGCCACGACGGTGGCGGATACCCTGGTAGCTGCCGATTTCGACCTTGCGGCGAATATCGGCTGCAACCTCGCGACGAAGGTCACCCTCAACCTTGTAGTTACCCTCGATGTTGTCACGCAACTGAACGAGCTCAGCGTCGGTCAAGTCCTTGACGCGGACGTCCGGGGAGATCCCCGTGTCAGCCAAGACCTTTGTAGCACGGGTCTTGCCCACGCCGTAGATGTATGTAAGCGCTACTTCCAACCGCTTTTCGCGGGGAAGGTCTACGCCAGCGAGACGTGCCATATTGGCTGCTCCTTGTGTAAACCGGAGGTCGTAGACAGTACACCCGCATTATTGACTAATGTGGCCCCGGCCTCCGACCGGGGGTCCGTTGACCGGTTGCGAATTGCTTCGCCTTCGTCCAACTTGTGCTGCCTTATTTAATTTGACTTACGTGAGCAGCTGCTCAGGGATCTCCTCAAAAAAGAGGAAATTAGCCCTGGCGCTGCTTGTGGCGCGGGTTCTCGCAGATCACCATGACTCGGCCGTTACGGCGAATCACCTTGCACTTGTCGCAGATCTGCTTGACGCTCGGCTTAACCTTCATGGCATTCCTTTGCGTGATTACAGTTGTGGTTATTTGTAGCGGTAGACGATACGACCACGGGTGAGGTCGTAAGGGCTGAGCTCCACCACAACTCGGTCCTCAGGAAGGATACGAATATAGTGCTGGCGCATTTTTCCTGAGATATGGGCAAGAACGATGTGCTTGTTCGTCAGCTCAACACGAAACATCGCGTTGGGCAGCGCTTCCGTCACAACGCCCTCGATCTCAATGACCCCGTCTTTCTTGGCCATATCCTCCGCTAACTTTGTTGCGCTAACCCCGCCCTGCCCGGAATGGACACAACAAGATCAGCATTGGGTTTACTACTAGTTTATTGCTCGTCTATATTCGCAGAGCAGGTCTTGGCACGAAACCGATTCCCACAATGCGCCCGACAAACTATCGGACACAGACAACCAACAACCTACTCTACGGCAAAGCGTGAAATATGTTAAATTGGTCCATCGCTCCCAAGCTGTGAGTTTAAGCTCAGGCGCCAGGGAACGGATGCCATTCACCCGCCGGCGTTTTCACGCTCACAGCGCTGGCGACACCATCTATGATGGCCAGCCTGACGGCTTCCGCGGCAGCGCTTTGCAACTCGATCATCGCCGCGACGGGAATCTGTGGATGCGCAATCAGCTGGACGGCACCTGTGGCCAGCGTAAAGATGGTGTCGCCGTCCGCCAGAGTGTGCGCGGGGTTCAGTGCCCTCGCGAGCCCGGCGTGCGCGGCTGTCGCCGTACGCTTTGCCTCAGCGACACTCATGCGAACATTCGTGGCGATCACCACCAGTGTGGTGTTCAGGCCCACCCCGGCCGACGGCGGCGTACCGCCCGGTTGCCAGGGGATTCCTGCTGCGTTGACCACCGCCAAGGCGCCGACCACCACTGCGCTGTTCTCGCCGCTGAGCCTCACGGACGCTGACCCCACACCGCCCTTGAATGTTCCGGCGCCAATCGCCGCGCCGGTCCCCGCACCCACATTGCCGCGGACGACGTCGGCCCCTTCAGGACTGTCCGCAGCGTCCAGTGCCGCCTCATAACCCATCTGCGCGGTGGGCCTTGCGGCAAAGTCGCCTCCCCTGCCAAGGTCAAAGATGGCTGCGGCAGGCACGATCGGCACCACACCCCCGGGAACGGGGAACCCCCTGCCGTTTTCTTCGCACCACTGTTGCACTCCTCCAGCAGTGGCCAGCCCGTAGGCGCTCCCGCCGGTCAGCACGACGGCGTCGACCGTCGGTACAAGCGTGGTTGGGTCCAACGCGTCGGTTTCGTGGGTGCCGGGCCCGCCTCCTCTGACGTCGACCGAGCCGATGGTTCCAACAGGCGGCAGGACTACGCTGACCCCGCTCAGCCAGCCGTCGCCGCGCCGCTGCGCGTGCCCGACCCTGATGCCGGGCACGTCCGTGATGAATCCTGGCCGAGCCGTTTGATTTAGATGTGTCATGCCGTGCATCCCATGGTCATCTCGTATCCGTTGTCTCATACGAGTATGAGTGTACGCAGGTTCATTTCACATCAGCGGCCCGGCCATTCACTGGATCAGCTCGTCAACTTGGGTTTCACCGTCTTGGTGTAAATTCCATCCAGCTTGTCTTGAAGTGCACCCAGAGTTGTGGCGACGTCTGCCTTTTCGTTCATAATTTTCGCCGCGGCGTTCGCCATCTCCAGATCGGCACCGGGCAGGAATACCCGGCCATAGTCCTGGCTTCGGGTCACCTTCAATTGGTCCAGTGCCACCTGGATTTGCGGCGTGGTTGCCAGTACTGCCGACATGTCTGCATCCTTTCGCACCGGCATGTAGCCTGTTGCGGCCGAGAACTTTGCGGTGTTCGCCGCGTTGGTCACAAAGGAGACAAACTTTGCGGCCGCCAGCTGGCGTTCCGGGGAGGTCTTTGCGGCAATGACCAATCCGGCACCACCTGTGGGACATACTGGCGAGGCGGAAACTGCCCCGCCTGGCAGGAACCCGACACCTATGTTCACATTGGCCGTCTTGGCTGCCTTGAGCGTCCCCACCAGGTCGCCCGTGGAACTCACTGTGGCGCTGACGGCTCCGGCCGTCATATCCGACACGGCATCTTTGGAAGAAACACCGGCCCAGCCATCTTTAACAATGGTCTGCTGCACCCACGTCATGGCCTTGACCGATGCGGTCGAGTTCGCTGTCAGCTCCCACTTATTGGACCAGCCGCCGCCTTGGCCCCACAACACATTCTGCAACGTCCACCCGGCGTAGCCGGCCAGGGCCGGGTACTGGTAGGCATGCTGGTAGCCCGCATTGCCTGCGTTGGCGGCCTGGATCTTCGGAGCCCAGGTAGCAAACTCGTCCCAAGTGGTGGGGGCCCGGTCGGGCAGGCCGGCAGCCTTGAAGTGGTCCTTGTTGTAGTAGAACAACGGGGTGGAACGTGCATAGGGTACGGCCCAGTGCTTGTCTGCGTAGTTGTAGTCACCGAAGAGGGTTTCATTGAATTCTGAACTCTTGTCTCCCACCGCTGCCAGCAGGTCATCGACCGGCATCACGGTCTCGGCAATGGCGTACCGGAACCACCAAACATCGGAGGCGACAACGACGTCCGGCACATTGTTGCCGGCCTGTGCTGTCTGGAACTTCTGAGCGACTTCCTCATAGTTGGCCCCGCCGGTTACCAGGTCAACCTTGATGCCGGGGTTGGCGGCTTCAAAGTCCTTGATCAGCGCTGCCTCGATGTCACCCGATTTTCCGGGATGGCTGGACATGAACGTGATCTTGGCTGCGGGCGTCACCTTGGACCAGTCAGTGCTCGTGGTCTTGACCGCGGTGCCAGCAGTGCTGGGCCCGCCACAGGCCGCCAAGGCCGCTGTACCCAATCCCAAACCGGTGACGGCGAAGAAGTTTCTGCGATTAATTGTTTGCGACATGGTGAGTTTCTCTTTCTTTAGGGAACGGCTTATGGAAGGGAAAATTTGCTTTGTCATCCGGTGACGGAACCTTGAGTGAGCCCGTCGACGATGAAGCGCTGGAGTGCGGCGAAGATGATCAGGATGGGCACGATGACGATCACAGCTCCAGCCATGAGCACCCCCCATGCCTGCGCTGTGGAATCGCTGTTGGCGAGTAGGGTGAGGCCAACAGGAAGTGTCATCATCTCCGGCTTGTCTGTGACGATGAGCGGCCAAATGTAGTCGTTCCATTCCCCCACCACAGTCACCAACGCCACTGTTGCAATGCTGGGACCGGAGATTGGCACCACCACCTGCCACAGCCTGCGGAGGTGCCCGGCACCGTCAATTTCTGCAGCTTCCAGGATGGATGGTGGCAGTGTCAGGAAGTGTTGGCGAAGCAAGAAGGTGCCAAAGGCGGTGCCAAGTCCGGGCAGGATTATGCCCCAGTACGTGTTCAAGCCGTCCATGCCGGCGATGAAGATGTAGTTGGGCAGCACCGAAACCTGGGGTGGGACCATCAACGCCACCAGGATGGCCAAAAAGATGCTGCGCTTAAACGGGAACCGCACAAAGACCAGGGCATACGCCGTCAGAACAGCCAGGAGGCATTTGATGGTTGAGCCAACCACGGTAACCACCACGCTGTTGACAAAGAACCGGACAAACGGCACCGTGGTGGCGGCCTGCGCATAGTTCTCAAGTGTCGGATTGCGCGGCAGCACCGTGAGATCTGTGGTGATGATTTCGCCGGGCCCCTTCAGGGAGGAAAGCACCATCCAGGCCAGCGGGGCAACAACAACCAACGTGGCCAGCAGAAGCGGCAGGTAACCGGTGGCGATGGTGCGGGCCAGGTTTCTCCCCGAGAGCGCGTGGACCCGGCGACGGGGCCCTTGCAGATCCTTGCCATCCTGTGCCGGGTTTCGCGTTCCGGGGACTTGGACGTCGGTGGCAGCAGTGGTGTGGGTACTCACGCGTAGTGCACCTTTCGTTCGACGAAGCGCAACTGCAGTCCGGTCATGGTGAGCAACACCAAGAACAGCACTATCGAGATGGCAGCCGAATATCCGGCCCTGTTGTAGGCGCCAAACGCCTGCAAGTACGCCTCGAAGATGAGCGTGCCCGTGCCATTACCTGTGGGCGTCATGATCTTGATGATGTCGAAGGCTTGGAGCGAACTCAGCAGGCTGGTGATCAGCAGGAAGAAGGTAGTCGGTGACAGTAGTGGAAAGGAGACCAGGCAAAACCGCCTCAACGGCCCCGCACCATCTAGTGCCGCTGCTTCCAAGACATCTTGGGGCATAGACTGCAGGCCAGCCAGGTACACGATGGCGCAGTAGCCCAAGTTTTTCCACACGTAGACAATGATGACCATGAGCAGGGCAAGATCGGGGTCGTTGATCCATTGCGGACTGGCCAATCCAACCCCTCGCAGCACCCACGAAAGCACGCCGTAGACGGGGTCGAAGATAAACAGCCACACCATGCCCACGCCGACCCCTGATAGTACGTAGGGGGCAAACACAGCGGACCGGGCCAGTGTGCTCCCTGGAATCTTTTGATTCAGGGCCACGGCTACAAGCAAGCCCACAACCATGGATCCTCCCACGGTGGCCAGTGTAAAGATTGCGGTGGCGCCCAGCACCGATCCTGCATCCCCCGAGGTGAAGAACTCCATATAGTTGCCGAATCCAACCACCGTGGCGTCAGTAGATCCCAGGGTCCAATCCAGGGTGGAGTAGTACATGTTCGCCAGCAGGGGCCGGTAGGTGAAGAACCCGATCAGCGCCAAGTTAGGTAGTGCCATGGCCAAGAACACCCATGTGTCCCGACGGTTCCTCAGCGGCCGGTATCGCTTGCCCCGTGGCTTGTTGGGGCCAGCGAAATCCCTGCCGCGGCCGAGCGCCCGCCCCGTTACTTGCCGGGGTTGTGTTATTTGTGTGACGGCCATTTATCGGCCCAGCGGCGAGGAAGGGAGCAGGACGGGGAGCCCGTTCCGGACGAGCAGCGGGTCGTCGGTGCAGATCGCATCCACGCCGAGCTGCTGCAATTCCCTGGCCCTAGTGACGTCGTTGACGGTCCACGCCCACACCTCAAGGCCCGCGGCATGGACAGCGTCCACATCGGCCTGCTCCAGACCCTGTTCACAGACCGACACCCCATTCCCCTTGTGGGCCAGGGCAAATTCGACGGCCGCCCCAAGGGCTCCCAGCCCGGCCGGGGCAAGCGCCTGGACCGCTTCGACGAATGTCAGGGGGTAGATCCGGATGCCCGGATGTGCCCCGGCTGCGGCGGCCAGGGCCGGCCAATGGGACCCGGAAATAAAGAAGTCCAGTTCCGGCATGCCTGCCACGAGCGCCACAAGCGCCGCAACGGCGTCTGGGTCCTTGATCTCAAGGTTGACCCGAACTTTTCCGGAGGCAAGTTCCAGCACCTGGGCGAGGGTGGGCACATGCTGGCCCGCCCCGGCGTCGAGCAGGCCCAGTTGTGTGGCGGTGAAGTCCGTCAGCGGACCGGTCCCGTTGGTGGTCCGATCAACTGTGGAATCGTGAATGACCACCGGAACACCGTCGCGGGATAGGCGTACATCCAATTCGATGCCCTCGAGACCAAGGTCAACTGCCGCAGCGAAAGCGGCCAAAGTGTTTTCCGGCCAGTGCGCCGAAACCCCCCTATGGGCATAGATCCGCATGGTTGCGTTCTCCTCATTGGTCTTCCCGATGTGGAATTTTCCTGCCTCTTGGCAGGGTTCCCGACGGGTTCAACGACCAAGTTACGCAGGGGGTTCGCACTTTTGGTGTCAGCAAGGTGGACGGCGGGGAAACGAAATTAAAACAGTTGTTCCCCCGGCCCTGCGAACAAGTCGCAAGACCGGAGGAACCCGATGGGTGGCCCGAATTGTTGGGGCTAAAGTATTGGGGCTAAAGTGTTGGGCCCACGCGCCCGAGGGCCCCGATGCGAGCTTGCGAGCGTTGGGAGGGTGTGTTGGGCCCACGCGCCCGAGGGCCCCGATGCGAGCTTGCGAGCGTTGGGAGGGTGTGTTGGGCCCACGCGCCCGAGGGCCCCGATGCGAGCTTGCGAGCGTTGGGAGGGTGTGGGGATTAGCCCAGCGGTACGGGAACGACGTCCCACGGCGCAAGGCGCTCAGCCCCGCCGTCGGCCGCTGTCAGCACCCAGATGCCTTTGGCGTGCACGGCAACTGAGTGCTCCCAATGCGCTGCGCGAGCCTTGTCAACGGTCACTACCGTCCAGTCGTCGGCAAGCGTCTCGGTTGCAAGTCCACCGCGCACCAGCATGGGCTCCAAGGCAAGGCACATGCCGGGCTTGAGCTTGGGGCCGCGGTGTTTGGAGCTGTAGTTCAGGACATCCGGGGCCATATGCATGGCCGAGCCAATCCCATGACCCACATAGTCTTCCAGGATGCCGAATTCCTTACCAGGCGCCGAGGTGACGTATTCGTCGATGGAGTCGCCAATGTCTCCGACATACTTGGCGCCCGCCATCGCGGCGATACCGCGCCACATGCTTTCCTCCGTGACGTCGCTCAAGCGGCGGTCCTCGGGGTCCTCAGTGGCTGGCCCTCCCACAATGGTGGTCCGGGCGGAATCGGAGTGCCAGCCTTCGACGATGGCGCCACCATCGATGGAGATGAGATCGCCGGCCTTCAGCACGCGGGTGCCGGGAATGCCGTGAACGACCTCTTCATTAACCGAGGTGCAGATCGATGCCGGGAACCCGTGGTAGCCAAGGAAATTTGACGTGGCGCCGGCCTTCTTCAGGAGGGAGGCAAAGATCGCGTCAAGTTCCCCCGTGGTGACCCCCGGGGCGACGGCGGCTATTGTCTGATTCAGCGCGTCATCGAGAATGAGCCCGCTGCGATGCATGATGCGCATCTGGTCGATGGTTTTGTATTCAATCCGTTGCTGGCCAAACGCCATGGCAGGATCCCTTCAGTGGAAAACTCTGAGGGCTCCTCCCCACAATGCGGGAAGGAGCCCTCCTATCAAATCCGTACAACGCTCATACCAAGAACACTTTGTTGCAAGCGAACTAGACGTCCCTGATGGCGTCCATGATCCGCTTAGTGACCTCATCCATCTCGCCGAGACCGTCGACCTTGGCAAGGATGCCTCGCTCCGCATAGCGGGCAACTACAACTTCGGTCTGTTCACGGTACAGGTCAAGACGGTGTCGAATGACTTTTTCATTATCGTCGGTGCGTCCGGTTTCCACAGCCCGGCCATGCAGGCGCTTGACCAGTTCCTCGTCGTCGGCCGTCAGTTGCACGACGACGTCGAGCTTGAGCTGGGCGGCAGCAAGAATGTCATCGAGCTCATCCACCTGGCCGCTGGTGCGGGGGTACCCGTCGAGCAGGAAGCCGTTAGCGACGTCGTCCTGAGCGAGCCGGTCACGAACCATCCGGTTGGTCACGGTGTCAGGAACAAAGTCACCGTTGTCGATGTACTTCTTTGCTTCCAGACCCAAGGGAGTCTCGCCCTTGACGTTGGCACGGAAGATATCTCCTGTGGAAATGGCGACAATGCCCAATTCCGAGCAGATGCGTTCGGCCTGCGTACCTTTACCCGACCCGGGAGGTCCAATGATCAACATTCTTGTCATCGCAATAACCCTTCATAGTGGCGCTGCTGGAGCTGTGCATCAATCTGCTTGACCGTCTCCAACCCGACGCCAACGATAATCAGGATCGAGGTGCCGCCGAACGGGAAGTTCTGGTTTGCCCCGATCATGACCAAGGCAATCAGAGGAATCAGGGCGACAATACCCAGGTAGAGCGATCCCGGCAGGGTGATTCTTGAAATAACGTACTGCAAGTAATCCTGCGTGGGTTTGCCGGCACGAATGCCGGGAATGAATCCACCATACTTCTTCATGTTGTCGGAGACTTCTTCAGGGTTGAAGGTGATCGCGACATAAAAGTACGTAAAGCCGATTGTCAGCAGGAAGTACATCAGCATGTAGATCGGGTGATCGCCACGCGTGAGGTAGTTGTTGATCCATTCCACCCAACCCGGCAAGTCTGCAGAATTCGCCGGCGTGGCAAACTGTGCAAGCAAGGCAGGAAGGTACAGCATCGAGGACGCGAAGATGACCGGTATAACACCGGCCATGTTGACCTTGATCGGAATATACGTACTGGTCCCCCCCATGGTGCGTCGCCCGATCATACGCTTGGCGTACTGCACCGGGACTCGGCGCTGGGACTGTTCAACAAACACCACTAGTGCCACCACAACGAGGCCAACGGCCATGACGATCAAGAAGGTGCCCCAACCCTGGGTCTTCAAGATGGCGCCCAAGGAAGTCGGAAACTGCGCAGAAATGGCGGTGAAGATCAACAGGGACATGCCGTTGCCGACACCCTTTTCGGTGACAAGCTCGCCCATCCACATGATCAAACCGGAACCGGCGGTCAAGGTGATGATCAACAGCAAAATGGTAATCAGGCTGTCGTTGGGGATCAAGGCGCCAGGGGTGCCTGCGGCACCACATCCAGCAAAAAGTTGTCCGGAACGGGCAAGTGTCACCAAGGTGGTGGCGTTGAGCAGACCCAATGCGATGGTCAGGTAGCGGGTGTACTGAGTCAGCTTGCCCTGGCCCTGGGCTCCTTCAAGGTGAAGTTCCTGGAAACGGGGAATCACCACACGCAACAACTGGACGATGATGCTCGCGGTGATGTAGGGCATAATACCCAACGCGAAAATGGAGACTTGGAGCAAGGCGCCACCGCTGAACAAGTTCACGAGCTGATAGATGCCCTGAGAAGTGTCAGCAGCGTTCACGCACTGTTGGACGTTGCGGTAATCAATTCCTGGCGAGGGGATGAAAGCACCCAAGCGGAAGATGGCAAGGATTCCGAGCGTGAACAACAACTTGCGTCGCAGATCAGGCGTGCGAAAGGCGCGGCCAAATGCGGTAAGCAAGCGTCCTCCTGATGTGTAGTGGTTGCAATGGGTTCATAGTTGAGGCCCAAGGAAAGATTCTAGCCGGTGATCTAGCTCGCACTGAAACCGAAAGGACTCAAATACTCCGGAGTCGGTGGCAGAATACAATCCGCCAGTGACGCAAAAGACCCTTGGCGGGCGGAACGTAAGCTCCGCCCACCAAGAGTCTATTCGCTAGATGTGCGCATTTAGGACGTTTTACAGTCCGGTGGTGGTGCCACCTGCAGCAGTGATCTTCTCTACTGCGCTGGTGGAGAATGCGTGGGCCGTGATATCAACCTTGACGGTGATATCGCCGGTGCCCAGCACCTTGACGGGCTGGTTCTTGCGAACTGCACCCTTTTCAACCAGAGCCTCGACGGTGACAACGCCACCTTCGGGGAAGAGCTCGTTCAGCTTGTCCAGGTTAACAACCTGGAACTCAACGCGGAACGGGTTCTTGAAGCCACGCAGCTTCGGCAGGCGCATGTGCAGCGGCAACTGGCCGCCGGCAAAGCCAGCCTTGATCTGGTAGCGAGCCTTGGTACCCTTGGTACCGCGGCCTGCAGTCTTACCCTTGGAACCTTCACCGCGGCCAACACGGGTTTTAGCCGTCTTGGCACCAGGTGCCGGGCGCAGGTGGTGAACCTTCAGTGTATTCTGCTTCTGCGCAGTTTCTACAGTCTTCTTTTCAGCAGCCACTTCTACTTCGCCTCCTCAACCTTTACCAGGTGCGGAACCGTGTTGATCATGCCAACGGTCACTGCATCAGCCGTACGAACGACGGAGTCGCCGATGTGCTTCAGGCCCAGTGAGCGAAGGCAATCCTTCTGGTTCTGCTTGACGCCAATGACGCCCTTGGTCTGTGTGATTTCAAGCTTCTTCTCAGAAACCTGAACATTCTTCGGTGTAGTCATTACAGGCCCGCCTTTTGCATATTGCGCAACAGTACGGCCGGAGCAACCTCATCCAAAGGCAAACCGCGGCGAGCCGCAACAGCCTTGGGGTCTTCCAGTGCCTTCAGTGCAGCAACAGTTGCGTGAACAATGTTGATTGCATTGGAGGAACCCAGTGACTTGGACAGCACGTCGTGGATTCCAACGCATTCCAGGATGGCGCGGACCGGGCCACCGGCGATAACGCCGGTACCGGCGGCAGCCGGACGCAACATGACGACGCCGGCAGCGGCCTCACCCTGCACGCGGTGCGGAACCGTCTTGCCGATGAGCGGGACGCGGAAGAAGGACTTCTTGGCTTCTTCAACACCCTTGGCAATGGCTGCGGGAACTTCCTTAGCCTTGCCGTAACCGACGCCAACCATACCGTTGCCGTCGCCGACGATCACGAGAGCGGTGAAGCTGAAGCGACGACCACCCTTGACGACCTTGGCAACGCGGTTGATGTTGACAACGCGCTCGATGAACTGGTTCTTCTCGGCCTCACGGCCACCATCGCGCCCACGGCCACGGCCGCCGTCGCGACCGCCTTCGCGGCCTCCACGAGCACCGTCGCGGCCACCGCGGCCACGGCCGGCGTCAGCTGCTGCTGCGTCGGTCTTGACTGCCGCTCCGTCAGTTGCAGTTGCTTCTGACACAGTGTTCTCCTTGTTAATGTTTTCGGTCACAGTGCCAGACCACCTTCACGTGCGCCGTCAGCAATAGCTGCAACACGGCCGTGGTAGCGGTTTCCGCCGCGGTCGAAAACGACAGCTTCAATGCCGGCGGCCTTGGCGCGCTCAGCAACGAGCTCACCAATACGCTTGGCCTTGGCTGTCTTGTCGCCTTCGAAGACACGCATGTCTGCTTCCAGGGTCGATGCCGACACCAGGGTCAAACCCTGGGTGTCATCGATGACCTGCACGAATACGTGGCGGGCAGAGCGGTTGACTACCAGGCGCGGACGCGCGGTAGTTCCACTGACGCGCTTACGAACGCGCAGGTGACGACGGCCGCGTGCTGCGGCCTTGGACTTTCCTCTTACGGATAGTGCCATGGTTACTTACCAGCCTTTCCGACCTTGCGGCGGATGATTTCGCCGGCGTAGCGTACGCCCTTACCCTTGTACGGGTCGGGCCTGCGCAGCTTGCGGATGTTGGCAGCAACTTCGCCCACCTGCTGCTTGTCAATACCTGACACGGAAAGCTTAGTGGGGCTCTCAACAGTCAGTGTGATGCCCTCGGGTGCCTCAACGACAACCGGGTGGCTGTAGCCCAGAGCGAACTCCAGGTTATTGCCCTTGGCGAGTACACGGTAACCGGTGCCAACAATTTCCAGCTTCTTCTCGTAGCCTTTGGTGACACCGATGATCAGGTTGTCAATGAGGGTGCGAGTCAGACCGTGGAGTGCGCGCGAGTTGCGCTCATCGTTGGGGCGGCTAACCGTGATGGTGTTCTCTTCGAGAGCAACCGTGATGGGGCTGGCAATTGTGTGCTCCAGCGATCCCTTCGGGCCTTTGACGGAAACCAGGTTTTCTTCAACCTTGATTTCTACGCCGGCAGGCACAGAGATGGGGAGACGTCCAATACGTGACATTTTTCTTTCCCTTCTCTCTCTACTACCAGACGTAGGCGAGGACTTCCCCACCCACGCCCTTCTTGGCAGCCTGACGGTCGGTCAAAAGACCTGAAGACGTCGACAGGATAGCGACACCCAAACCACCCAAAACGTTGGGGAGGTTCGTGGACTTCGCGTAAACACGCAGTCCCGGCTTGGAGATGCGTCGCAGGCCAGCGATTGAACGCTCACGTGTGGGGCCGTACTTCAAGTCGATGGTCAGCTTCTTGCCAACTTCGGCGTCTTCAACCTTCCAGGCAGCAATGTAGCCCTGTGCCTTGAGGATGTCGGCGATGTGGCCTTTGAGCTTGCTAAACGGCATGGACACGGTGTCGTGGTGTGCCGAGTTTGCGTTGCGCAGACGCGTAAGCATGTCTGCGACAGGATCTGTCATTGTCATTTGGGCGCTTGCCCTTCCTCGTAACGGTTTCCTCCACGTGACCTGAAGACGACGGCATCATGTGCCAATGCTCCAAGCCCGCAGAACGGACCTTTTACGTAGATTATTTATCTTCGGATTTAAACGGGAAGCCAAGCGCCTTGAGCAGCGCGCGGCCTTCGTTATCGGTCTTGGCGGTGGTCACGACAGTGATGTCCATGCCGCGAACGCGGTCAATGGAATCCTGATCGATCTCGTGGAACATAACCTGTTCGGTCAGACCGAAGGTGTAGTTACCATTGCCGTCGAACTGCTTGCCGCTCAAGCCGCGGAAATCGCGGATACGGGGCAGTGCCAACGTGACCAAGCGGTCAAGGAATTCCCACATGCGGTCTCCACGCAGCGTGGCGTGGCAACCGATCGGCATGCCTTCGCGCAGTTTGAACTGGGCGATCGACTTGCGGGCCTTGGAAACCTGAGGCTTCTGGCCGGTGATGGCTGTGAGGTCGCGAACGGCGCCGTCGATGATCTTGGAGTCCTTAGCGGCTTCTCCAACACCCATGTTGACAACGACCTTCACCAGGCGCGGAACCTGGTTGACGTTCGCGTACTTGAATTCCTCTACCAGCGTCGCCTTGATTTCCGCTGCATAGCGGGTCTTCAGACGAGGCGTGATCTTAGGTGTGTTCTCTGCAACTACGGCGCTCATGCCAGATCCTTCCCCGAGGTCTTGGCAACGCGGATGCGTACTTGACGCTCGCGGCCGTCGCGCTCTACGGTTTCGATGCGGTAGCCGACGCGAGTCGGCTTCTTGGTGGACGGGTCCACCACAGCAACGTTTGAGGCGTGAATGGGTGCCTCGACGATTTCAATGCCACCAGTGTTGGTGCCACGTTCCGTCTGACCGGCCTTGGTGTGCTTGGTGACGCGGTTTACGCCTTCAACCAACACGCGGTTGGTATCGGTGTAAACCTTCAGGACCTTGCCCTGCTTGCCACGGTCGCCGCCACGTTCGGCCTTGCCACCTGTGATGACCTGAACCAGGTCACCCTTTTTGATCTTAGCCATAAGTTACAGCACCTCCGGAGCCAACGAGATGATCTTCATGAACTTCTTGTCCCGAAGTTCACGGCCAACCGGGCCGAAGATACGGGTTCCACGGGGGTCCCCGTCGCTCTTGAGAAGCACAGCGGCGTTCTCATCGAACTTGATGTAGGAACCGTCTGAACGACGACGTTCCTTCTTTGTGCGAACGATGACAGCCTTGACGACGTCACCCTTCTTTACGTTTCCGCCGGGAATTGCGTCCTTGACGGTAGCGACGATTGTGTCGCCAATGCCTGCGTAGCGGCGCCCAGATCCACCGAGAACGCGGATTGTCAAGATTTCCTTGGCACCCGTGTTGTCGGCGACCTTAAGCCGCGACTCCTGCTGAATCACTAGTGTCTCCTGTTCGTCGCGCCGGTTCTTGGCCATAAAACATCTATGGATAAGCCTTGCGGAACGTATTGATCGGGATGTCTCTCGACGTGCCTGGATTTTGCCAAAACACGCCTAAATACCTCATGCCAACTGCACTTTCCGTACCGGCAGTGCGGATAAATCCACAGTCCAGACGGCAGTTTGTAGTGGCACGAACATTTACGAGGTAATTGTGCACCTACTGCCGCTACCGAAAAACGGCGGCACAGAAAAGGCGCAGCAATAAACAATCCTAGCACGACGGCGGAACCACACGTTACGCCGCCGGCTCCCCACTGGCGTTACCTCGCGCACAATCGTCGCTCCGCATAGGCCGAAGGAGCTGCGTTCTCGTAGGCGACGTAAAGGAGACGCTAAGGCCGCCCGCGGCCGTGTGTCGGATAGTCGCCGAGAGAATGTTGCTCCTTCGGCCCACACTCGGGACCGCTCGCCTACCGCGAGCTGGCCGGCGTCGGTGGCTAAACGGCGTTGGGCCCGCCGCCACAAGTGGCAACGGGCCCAACGTTTTAGTAAACAACCACGCAAAAGTGCGTGAGTGGCTTACTTAGCCTTCTCTACGATCTCAACCAGGCGGAAACGCTTGGTAGCGGAGAGCGGGCGGGTCTCGGAGATGATGACCAGGTCGCCGATGCCGGCGCTGTTCTCTTCATCGTGAGCCTTGATCTTCTTGTTGCGTCGCAACACCTTGCCGTAGAGGGCGTGCTTTACACGGTCCTCAACTTCGACAACGATCGTCTTCTCCATTTTGTCGGAGACGACGTAGCCGCGCAGCTTCTTACGCTCGCCGCGGACAACAGTCTCCGCGCCGGCTTCATTGTTGTTTACAGAATCGCTCACTTGGCGTCCTCCTCAGATGTAACAGCCTTCTTGGAGGCCTTTTTGGCTTCCTTGTCAGCCTTCTTGGAGGCCTTCTCCACGGGTGCTGCGGCAACGACGTCCGGGCGAATGCCCAGCTCGCGCTCACGCATCACTGTGTAGATACGGGCGATGTCGCGCTTGACAACGCGCAGGCGACCGTGGCTTTCCAACTGACCGGTGGCCGACTGGAAGCGCAGGTTGAATAGCTCTTCCTTAGCCTTGCGGAGTTCTTCAACAAGACGCTCGTTGTCGAACCCGTCAAGCTGTGCGGGCGCAAGATCCTTAGATCCAACTGACATCTCTACTCACCACCTTCGCGACGCACGATGCGTGCTTTCAACGGCAGCTTGTGAATTGCCAGGCGCAATGCCTCGCGAGCTACCTCTTCTGATACGCCGGAGAGTTCAAAGAGAACGCGACCGGGCTTGACATTCGCAATCCACCACTCGGGCGAACCCTTACCGGAACCCATGCGGGTTTCGGCAGGCTTCTTCGTCAACGGACGGTCAGGGTAGATGTTGATCCACACCTTTCCGCCACGCTTGATGTGACGAGTCATGGCGATACGAGCGGACTCGATCTGGCGGTTGGTGACGTAAGCAGGCGTCAGGGCCTGAATGCCCCACTCGCCAAACGAAACCGTGGTGCCGCCAGTAGCCTGACCGGTTCGACCCGGGTGGTGCTGCTTGCGGAACTTTACTCGACGTGGGATAAGCATTTAAGCCTGCCCTCCTTCTACTACCGGAGCTGCAGTCTCTGCAACTACAGGAGCCTCAACCGCGGCAGGAGCCTCGGCGCGGTCGTTACGACGACGGTCGCCACCGGCGCGCGGGGCGCGGGCTCCGCGGTCATCGCCATCACGACGCGGGCCACGGCCACGGGCAGGGGCAGCGGCTGCCTGAGCAGCCAATTCCTTGCTCGTGACATCGCCCTTGTAGATCCAGACCTTGACACCAATGCGGCCGAACACGGTCTTGGCTTCGAAGAAGCCGTAATCGATGTTGGCACGCAGGGTGTGCAGGGGCACACGACCTTCGCGGTAGAACTCGGTGCGAGACATTTCAGCGCCACCCAAGCGACCGGCACAAGCGACACGGATGCCCTTGACACTGCCGGTGCGCTGTGCGGACTGCATGGCCTTCTTCATTGCGCGGCGGAAAGCCACACGTGAAGTAAGCTGCTCTGCGATGCCCTGGGCAACGAGCTGAGCATCAGCTTCCGGGTTCTTGACTTCCAAGATGTTCAGCTGAACCTGCTTGCCGGTGAGCTTTTCAAGCTCGCCGCGAATGCGGTCTGCTTCTGCTCCACGACGGCCGATGACAATTCCGGGGCGTGCGGTGTGGATATCCACACGTACACGGTCACGGGTGCGCTCGATCTCAACCTTGGAAATGCCGGCGCGGTCCATGCCCGTTGACATGAGTGCACGGATCTGGATGTCTTCTTTTACGAAGTCCTTGTACCGCTGACCGGGCTTGTTGCTGTCCGCGAACCAATGCGAACGGTGGTCCGTGGTGATCCCGAGACGGAACCCGTGCGGGTTTACTTTCTGTCCCACTTAGCGAGCCTCCTCTTTCTCGGGTGTAGCGACAACCACGGTGACGTGACTGGTGCGCTTCTTGATCTGGAACGCGCGACCCTGAGCACGCGGCTGGAACCGCTTCATGGTCGGGCCGTCGTCAACGAAGATCTCGCTGATGTACAGATCATTTTCGTTGAACGCGATGCTGTCGCGGTCAGCCAGAACGCGGGCGTTAGCCACTGCGGACTGGACTACCTTGAATACCGGCTCCGAAGCTGCCTGGGGGGCAAACTTCAAAATCGCCAATGCCTCATTCGCCTGCTTGCCACGAATCAGGTTGACGACGCGCCGGGCCTTCATAGGCGTAACGCGCAGATGACGCGCACTTGCCTTGGCTTCCATTGCTATCCTTCTCTCGTCTTAGCCGTAAGAGCCAAGCGCCTAGCGGCGCTTGCCCTTACGGTCGTCCTTGACATGGCCGCGGAATGTCCGCGTGGCGGCGAATTCGCCGAGCTTGTGCCCGACCATCGACTCAGTAACAAACACGGGGATGTGCTTGCGACCATCGTGTACGGCGATCGTGTGACCCAGCATGTCCGGGATGATCATCGATCGACGTGACCAGGTCTTAATAACGTTCTTGGTGCCCTTTTCGTTTTCCCTAGCTACCTTTACAAAGAGGTGCTGGTCAACGAAGGGACCCTTTTTCAGGCTACGTGGCATGTCTCCAGGCTCCTATCGCTTGTTCTTGCCAGTACGACGGCGACGAACAATTAGCTTGTCGCTCTCTTTGTTGGGACGGCGGGTACGGCCTTCGGCCTTACCGTTCGGGTTGACCGGGTGACGTCCACCGGAGGTCTTGCCTTCACCACCACCGTGAGGGTGATCAACCGGGTTCATGGCGACACCACGAACGGAGGGGCGAACGCCCTTCCAGCGCATGCGGCCGGCCTTACCCCAGTTGATGTTGGACTGCTCAGCGTTGCCGACCTCGCCGATCGTCGCGCGGCAGCGGACGTCAACGTTGCGGATTTCGCCGGAGGGCAGACGCAACTGAGCGAAGCGGCCTTCCTTGGCGACGAGCTGAACGGATGCTCCAGCGGAACGGGCCATCTTGGCACCGCCACCGGGACGCAACTCCACAGCGTGGATAACAGTACCCACGGGGATGTTGCGCAACGGCAGGTTGTTGCCAGGCTTGATGTCCGACTCGGGGCCGGCTTCAACAAAGTCGCCCTGCTTGAGCTTGTTCGGAGCGATGATGTAACGCTTGGTGCCATCAACGTAGTGCAGCAGCGCAATGCGTGCGGTGCGGTTGGGATCGTATTCGATCTCAGCAACGCGAGCGTTTACGCCATCTTTGTCGTGACGACGGAAGTCAATCAGGCGGTACTGGCGCTTGTGGCCACCACCCTTGTGACGTGTCGTGATACGACCGGTATTGTTACGGCCACCCTTTTTGGGCAGGGGACGAACCAGAGACTTCTCCGGAGTCGACCGCGTGATTTCAGTGAAGTCGGCAACGCTCGAGCCACGACGGCCCGGGGTTGTCGGCTTGTATTTACGGATTCCCATAGTATATTTCCTCGTTAAAGTGGTCTCCGCTTAGGAAAGCGGACCGCCGAAGATGTCGATTGTGCCTTCTTTGAGGGAGACAATTGCGCGCTTGGTGTTCTTGCGCTGTCCCCATCCGAATTTGGTACGCTTTCGCTTACCGGCACGGTTGATGGTGTTGACTGAGTCGACCTTGACAGAGAAAATTTTCTCCACTGCCAATTTGATCTCAGTCTTATTCGAGCGGGGGTCAACCAAGAAGGTGTACTTACCTTCGTCGATCAAGCCGTAGCTCTTTTCCGAGACGACGGGTGCAAGCACTACGTCGCGCGGATCCTTGATGGTGACGGCGCTCACTTGGCGTCCTCCTCAATCGTCTGGGCAGCTTCGCCGCCGGCGGGAACAAAGCCTGCGGCCTTGGCATCCTCAACGGTTGCGAACCAAACCTCGGCCACGGTGGCGTCATACCAGCGTGAACCAGGCACGTGGTACTTCATGGAGTCCTTGTTGCCCTTGATGGTGCCTTCGGCATCATCAGCGGCATCGCTCTCGAACACCATTTCTTCGACCAGCAGCATGCTGGAAGCGAAAGCTTCAGCAGCGGCACGGCCGGAGACGAAGACTTCGTAGGCAGCCTGGGTGAAGACGATGTCATCAGAAACAAGCACGTCGTAGGTGTTGAGCTGGTCAACGTACAGCACGTGGATGTTGGTGATGTTGCGGACGCTCAATGCTGCAACGTCGTTGGCGCGCTCGATAACAACCAAGAGGTTCTTACGATCGGAAACGCCGGCAAGAGCAGCCTTGGCAGCCTTGGTGGACGGCGTGTTGCCGGAAACCAATTGTGCAAGAACGTGGATACGGCCGTTGCGTGCCCGGTCGGAGAGGGCGCCGCGCAAAGCTGCTGCCTTCATCTTCTTGGGGGTGCGCTGGCTGTAGTCGCGAGGGGTGGGACCGTGGACAACGCCACCGCCGGTCATGTGAGGGGCGCGGATGGAACCCTGACGGGCACGGCCGGTACCCTTCTGTGCGAACGGCTTGCGGCCAGCACCGGAAACTTCGGCGCGGGTCTTGGTCTTGTGGGTACCCTGGCGTGCAGCAGCGAGCTGAGCAACGACAACCTGGTGCAACAACGGCACGTTGGTCTGAACGTCGAAGATCTCTGCAGGCAGATCAACCTTTACAGTAGCCATTTACTTATGCTCCCTTCACGGCTGTGCGTACCAGGACGACAGAGCCGCGGGCGCCGGGAACGGCACCCTTGATCAGCAGCAGCGACTTCTGCGCGTCAACACCGTGAACCGTCAGGTTCATGGTGGTTACGCGCTCGGCACCCATACGGCCAGCCATACGGACACCCTTGAAAACGCGGCCTGGGGTGGACGCGCCACCGATGGAACCGGGCTTACGGTGGTTCTTGTGAGCACCGTGAGATGCCGGAGCACCGTGGAAGCCGTGGCGCTTCATGACACCGGCGAAACCCTTACCCTTTGAAGTGCCGACGACGTCGACCTTCTGGCCGGCTTCGAAGATCTCAACGGAGAGCTCCTGGCCGAGGGTGTAGGTGTCGGCGTCTGCAGTGCGCAGCTCAACGACGTGGCGGCGAGGCGTAACGCCAGCCTTTTCAAAGTGACCAGCCAGCGGCTTGGTGACCTTGCGGGGATCGATCGCACCATAGGCGATCTGAATGGCGACGTAGCCATCAACCTCTGCATTACGCAGCTGTGTGACAACGTTTGAATCGGCCTGGACAACGGTTACAGGAACAAGCTGGTTGTTCTCGTCCCAGACTTGGGTCATGCCGAGCTTCGTGCCCAGGATGCCCTTAGAATTTCGGGTCGCGGTCATAGTTTTCTCAGCACCTCCCTACAGTTTGATTTCGATGTTCACGTCGGCCGGCAGGTCGAGACGCATAAGCGAATCCACTGCCTTGGGCGTGGGGTCAATGATGTCGATAAGACGCTTGTGCGTGCGCATTTCAAAGTGCTCGCGGCTGTCTTTGTACTTGTGAGGCGAACGAATTACGCAGTAAATGTTCTTCTCGGTGGGCAGCGGCACGGGGCCGACTACTGTTGCGCCTGCGCGCGTGACCGTCTCAACGATCTTCCGAGCCGAAACGTCAATGACCTCGTGGTCATATGACTTCAGCCGGATGCGGATTTTTTGTCCCGCCATGGCGTCGTGACTCTCTTTCCTGTAACGAAGCATCCTGAAGGGAAGCGATGCTGTTGACGTAAACGCTGTTTACTTTTCCTGTTCAAATGTGGCACTTTCAGCCACGCTCCCAATCAACTGAATCCGGATAATTCCGGGTTCCTCAATCAACCGAAGCTCCGACCCCCGCGGTCGGGCGTGTCGCGTTTGAAAACGCGCACGTACCCGCATGTTTACGAGGGAAAGGTTATGTTTGGGCTTCAACTTGGACCCTGCATCGAGCATTATCTCGACCGGGACACGGAAAAGCACTTGAACAACTCAATAAGTATGCCGGAATATCGGCGTAAACACCAATTGCCATGCGGGCAGGCCAGACGTCGGCGGCGTTCCCGAAGCCGTATTGACGGGCATGAGAAACTACAAGCGTGAGCAATGTCACTAATTACGATGGGGTATCTGATCCCACGCAAACTCAGTCGCTGTCCGCCGTTCCCACCCGGAGGGTCAGTGGACGCTGGATCACGCTCTTCGCTCTGAGCTGGTTTGGGGTGTGGATTGCGCAGCTGACGCCGGTGCAGTTGCTGTTGCCCCTGCAGATCGAGAGTTTCCTCCATGCCACCGACTGGGTCCAAAACGTGCTGGGGTTCGGCTACATTTCCGGGATCGCCGGGGTATTCGCTCTCATCACCTACCCTTTGACCGGCGCCCTCTCCGATCGCACCACCTCACGCTTTGGCCGGCGTCGTCCCTGGATTGCCCTTGGCACCGCGGGCTTCGCCGCTTCGCTGGTAGTTTTGGGCCTCCAAACATCCCTGCTCGGAATCGGGATTTGCTGGGTATGTTCCAGCATATTCTTCTGCGTCCTGACGGCGGCACTCACAGCGGCCATCTCCGACCAGGTACCGGTCAACCAGCGCGGTTACGTCTCGGGCTGGATTTCCGCACCCCAGGCCATCGGCATCATCGCCGGGCTGGTCCTGGTCACGGCACTGGCTTTGAGCACCTTTGGCGGTTACGCCCTCATGGCGGCCCTGGTGGTCCTGCTCGGGTTGCCGTTCCTTATGCTTATTCCCGATGCGGTGCTCCCCCGCGGCATCATGCCTGCCCTGACCCTCCGCTCCTTGATCGACGGGCTGTGGATCAGTCCCCGCCGCTACCCGGACTTTGGCTGGACCCTGCTCAGCCGAATCCTGGTCAACCTAGGTAACGCCTTTGGCACAAGCCTGCTCCTGTACTTCTTGATGTACGGGCTCCGCATGGACGACGCCGAGGGTTCACTTATCATTCTCACCCTTGTTTACATGGTGTTCGTGATCGTTGCCTCGCTGTGGCTGGGCAGGCTCTCGGACCGGCTGGGCCGCCGACGGTCCTTCGTCTTCATCGCGTCGGTGCTGCAGGCCGTGGCCGCCTTGATTTTGGCGTTCGTGCCCAGTTTTGAGGCTGCCACTGTCGCGGCCGGGCTCTTGGGCCTGGGCTACGGCTGCTTCCTCTCCGTGGATCAGGCCCTGGCCACGGAGGTTCTGCCGGACCAGCTTTCCCGGGGCAAGGATCTGGGCATCATGAACATAGCGCTGACAGTACCGCAGGCTTTTGCCCCCATGCTCGGGGCCTTACTGGTCAGCGCCACCGGCGGGTTCACCTGGCTGTTTCTGCTTTCGGGCATCACAGCGCTGGCGGGTGCAATCGCCGTCGCGCAGGTCAGAGGCGTCAAATAGGGTCCCCGCCTAGGGCCTTCCCGTCGGCCCTGCCCGGCAGGCGCGCCGGGTGCGCCAGCTACTTAGGTGGCCCCGGAGCGACCGGCGTCGCCGCAGTGGTGGCTGGCGCCGGCTTTACCGACGGGGAACCGCCGTCGTCGCCGTTGTGCGGCGGCTTGCGGTTCAAGCGCCAAATGGCCAGGCCAATAAGCAGCAACGCCAAAACCGCCAGCAAAACGAACGTAAAACCGCGCCAGTACCAGAGGACGGATGCACTGACGCCGATGGCGCCCCAGATGGTGAACAACCGTTCATCGATGCTGAGCCCGGCCACGAGCAGTGCAACGAACAAGAGCAGCGAGACCGCCTGCTGGAGTGTATCCCCACCAAACATTGTCAATAGGGCGCCAAAGGAGGCCACCGAGCCTGCCGCTACCAGCAGGGCCTTGCATTCCTGCGGTAGCCGGTAAATGTGGCGGCGCACAGCCAAGGCACCCAAGGCCAGTGCGCACCATTCCACAAGCCAAAACATGCCACCATCAACGTACGCTGAACTGGCGATGAACCAGATCAAGGCCGTGGCGACAACGGCCAGGTCTACGGCGTTTGGGCGCCTGTGCCCCGGTGTCTCCACGCAGGCTAGGGCGGCTACGGCGGTGAACGCTAGTGCCCCGCCGAGGATGGCCTTGTGATCGGCCATGGCCAGTAGCGAAAAACCCGCCCCCGACACGAGCGCAACCCCCACCAGACTCCAGCGCTGGACAGGCACCACCGAGGCCAGCTCCCACAGGAGCATTCGGACCAGGTACAGGCTACCGACCGCCACACCAAAGGCGGAGAGAGCGGCGATACCTTCCAGGTGTCCCAATTCGAGAATCTGCACCCGCACCAGGACAGCAGCCACCAGCACCATCAGCGCCCCGGGAAGCGTCAGCCAGGGCAGCCTTTGCAAATGCGCCGCGGCGATGAAGGCCAAGCCTGCCGCCAACCACATGATAGCGAGGGTGCCGGCCGGGGCAGCCCCATCCACCAACAGGGCAGCAAACAAGAATGCCGCGGCTGCTGCCGGCCCATACCAGCGCATTTCGGCTCTCTGCACCCGGAATAGGCAGCCCCATAGATTTACAGCCACGGAGATGAGAATCAGGACCAAGGTGGTGATCCCCGGTGGCAATACTGGTGCCATGATGGCCGCACCACCTGCCACCGTAAGGATGGCCAGGTAAGACGCTCCCCGTTGGCCGAGGGTGGACTGTGCCAAGATGGCCGACGCCGCCAGCAGGAGAAGTTCCAGGGCCACCACCCAGCGGAGGCCGGATCCTTGACGATCGAGCCCTCCAGCCGCGATGACATACGCGATCGGCGCCATCACCTGGGCGAGCAACAGCAGCCACAGGCTGGCCTTCCACACCAGGGACTCCCCCACGATCCGGCGGGCGGCAGGCGAACCCGCCAACCACTGCACACCAAGCTGGGCGATCAACACGCCGCTGAGAACCAGCGTTTGGATGGTGGGGCTGCCGGTAATATCGGTCACCAACACGGCAATCAGTGCGGTGGACGCTATCCGTGCCAGCAGGAAATATGCACTCCGGCTCCGGTGCCTAAGCCCGCGAACGGCACAGACACCAGCGGTAACCGCTACAAGTGCAGCAGCGATTTCAAAGCTCTGCCGGTGTTGCAGCGCCATGCCAGCTATCGCCGTCATGGCCAGCGGAGCTGCCCACTGGGCTACCCCTGGGGCCGGTGAACGCAGGGCGTAAGCGCAGCCCACCAAACCCAAGGCGGCAACTACGAGCGCCACGACCAACGTTTGTGTCCAATGTCCATCGGGGTTGGCGATCATTTGGAAGGTGGCGAGCAGAAGTGTCGCCGCAACTGTAGCGCAAACATCGAAGGAGAAGCCGGCAACCGTGTTGCCACGCCACATTGACCCCGCCAGGATCAGCAGCTGCCCTCCAAGGACAAACAAAACCACCAGCCACAACGAAACCTCGGCACTTACGTCCACGGGCATGTGCTCGCGCCACAGTGCGAACACGGCCATCGCCAGCAGCAACGACGCACCCCTTGCACACCACCAATAGATCCAGCGATGGGTCGGCTCTGGCTGCGCCCGCAGCCGCCAACCCGTGACTGCCAGGAACAGGGTCAAGGATGCCGCACCCACGACCGTCCCCGAGGCGCCAAAGACCACTCCCGCACAGATGCCGGCCACGGCAAGGAACGCAGGCGCCATGATCTCGGCTCCGGCGTACCGCTGGCCCCGCGGCAGGAACACCCACGAATGTGCACAGGCCGCGGCGCCCAGCGCGAGAACAGCAATCAGGAACGCGGTTGCGGCAACCGGCACGGTTGGCTCCCATGCTCCCTGATCTGTAGCCCTGAAAGCCACCGCCTGGGCGACTATCAGCACGGTTCCCAGCACTGCCCAAGAAGTCCCGGAGGCAGCCGTCACCTTGTTGGGCCGGCCGAACATCCCGAGCAAGGTGTCTGCGAAGAGCTGGCCGGCCGCCATGACTACAACCACGGCAATGATGACCTCGGCCTTCCCGGACTGCGCGGGAAGGTAGGCCGCCAGCAACGACGTCGCCAGACCTGTCAGCACGATGCGGGCGGCCACAAGCATCACACCTCTGATCCTGCGTTCCTTGGAACTCAGGAACCGCGCCACCGAATAGATCAAAGCCGCCGCCAGCACCATTGCCCAGTCCTGGGCCGCCAACCAGCCACTGGACAGGACCGCCGCCCCCAGTGCCGGCAACGGCAGCCACTCCCCTCGCGGCAACATGGCAGGCACAGCAGCCATCGCAGCAAGCAAAACCACCAGCAAAGGCAGTGCGGGGCTCCAGACCCAAGCGCCGCCGTCGTGCCCGGAAAAGGCAATCCCCGCGCTCCAGAGCAGGGACAACCCGGCTGCCAGTGGAAGACTAAGGAAAACATCGCCCACTGGCCAGACCGCCCGACCCAGCCACTTGCCAATGCGGCTGTGGAAGCAAGCGACGATCAGGGTTTGCACGGCCAGTGTGAGCGTGATGGCCCCGGCTGCGAATGCCAGCGATTCCCCCATTAGCCAGCCAACGAACGGGGCCGCAATGGTCAGGGAGAGCCGCAGGCCCAAGTAGTTCGCGCGCCGGAGCCGTGGTGGATCCACCCAGCCCATGACGCCGTAGAAGAGTGTGCCGGCGAGCAAGACCATCGCATGGTCAGCCGCGTTCAGCCCCAGGGGAAACGCCAGGGAACTGACAAGGCCCACGGGGGCAAACCACGGGCCAAGGTCCGAGAGCGGTTTGGCGAACAGTCCCAGCACCGGTGACTGGCTGGCGATCCGATTGCCCAAGACCCGCCCGGCCAGGGACAGTACGGCGGCAATGACAATCAATGCCGTGAAGTACCAGGACAGGGCGGCACCCAGAACTGCCCCGGATGACCAGGCCGTGGAGATCAGGAAAGCCAGGGAGAGGTACACCACGAGCCGGCTTCCCAGCCTGACGGCGGCAACAACATAGGCTGCTGTTCCGACAAGTGAGGTGAGTAGCCAGACGGCCGGTGCGTTGGGGAAGCCCAGGTTGTAGGTGGCCAGCCCCGCAAACGGGACTATGGCCAGGGCCGTGCCGACGAATGCCAGCGCCGCCGGCCGTAACCGGGGGGTGGCGGCGTGGAGTACCAGTCCTGCCCCGTAGAACACCGCCGTCCCAAGCCAGACGCCCACCAGTCTGGCAGAGACCGGCAGAGAACTGACCACAAACAACGCAGCAGCCGCCACCATGAACAGGCTGGCGATATACAGCGTGATGTTGATGTTCTGGGTTTCTCGCTTGGCTTTCCTGGCGGCATGGACCTGTGGATCCAACGGCGGCATTGGCGCGCCAAAGGGCCGGTCCTGTCGCCCGTAAGCAGGTATCGCCTGGGTAGTCATTTGTCCGGGCCAGGGACTTTGGGGGTGCATGGGAGGTGAGGGGGGCGCCGGAATCGGCCCCGGCACTTGCTTCACTTTCGGGGCCGGTGCCACCCCACGGATTACTTGGGGTGCCGGGTTAGGCGGAGTATCCCGGGCCACCGCATCACGCCAACCGGCCAGGTGCCCATCCAGATAGCCCCGGCGGTAGGCCTCATTAAGCTGGGCCGAAGCCGGATTTGCGGGTGGAACCGGGGGCCCTTGCTGTGGCTTGCCCATGATGTTTCCCCTTGAGGTCGTCGATGCATCAGCCTGGGTACTTCCACGCCGTCAAACAGAGTAAGACTACCAAATGGAATAATAACGCAGCTGTTTGTGTCGTGCCATTCCAGCCACTCTTAGCTCAGTGTCTTGAACTCGGCAACAAGCGCCGGATTCTGGCACGCCCTGGCGAAAGCCGACATGCGTCTTTCGATTTCCCTGCCGAGAATCCATGCCGCCACGGGCTCGGCAATCCAGCGCAACCAGCCCGGCTTACAGGAGTAGGTGTATTTCCAAACAGCCTTGGTGCCACCCTTGGTGGCAGCGAACCGCCACCCCCCACCGAACTGTTCAAAGAACCAGGGTCCCTGGACCATTTTCATGCCGACATTCCGTGGTGGCAGGTAGGAGACATACTCGCTGACCATGAGCAGACCCAGCCGCGTGCGTGTCCGGGTGCGCACACCCTTGGCCGCAACGCCTGCGCCGCCAAGGAATTGTTGCGAGTGGATGAACGGGTCCCACCGCAGCCGGAAGGAACCGCTGCTTTGGGAGAGACCGAAAGCAGTCTCCGGGTCTATGTCTATGAATCGTTCGGCCACTATTTGGGGCATGGCGGGGTCCTGTCCTGTGGGAGTGCACTGGTCTACGATCCGCCAACGGTGCAGCCTAGGCCACACCGTTGGCGTTGAGAAACAAGTAGGGCCCTCAGCCGAAGCTGAGGGCCCTACTTTAGCGATCTAAGTAATTAATTACTTGATGATCTTGGTAACACGACCTGAACCAACGGTGCGTCCGCCTTCGCGGATAGCGAAGCCGAGGCCCTCTTCCATGGCGATCGGCTGGATCAGCGCGACAGTCATTTCGGTGTTGTCGCCAGGCATAACCATTTCCGTGCCCTCAGGCAAGGTGATGACACCGGTAACATCCGTGGTGCGGAAGTAGAACTGCGGGCGGTAGTTGGAGTAGAACGGGTTGTGACGCCCGCCCTCGTCCTTGGCCAAGATGTAGACGTTGGCTTCGAAATCGGTGTGCGGGGTAATGGAACCCGGCTTCACGATAACCTGGCCACGCTCTACGTCTTCGCGCTTGATGCCGCGAAGCAGCAAGCCACAGTTTTCGCCGGCCCAAGCCTCGTCGAGCTGCTTGTGGAACATTTCGATACCGGTAACCGTGGTCTTCTGGACCGGACGGATGCCGACAATCTCGATTTCCGAGTTGATCTTCAGGGTTCCACGCTCGGCGCGGCCCGTAACAACGGTTCCACGACCAGTGATCGTGAAGACGTCTTCAACCGGCATGAGGAACGGCTTGTCCTTGTCGCGGATCGGGTCCGGAACATGGTTGTCCACAGCGTCCATCAGATCTTCAACGGACTTGACCCACTTGGGATCGCCTTCAAGAGCCTTCAAGCCGGAAACGCGGACAACAGGTGCCTCGTCGCCGTCGAAGCCCTGTGAGGAAAGAAGCTCGCGAACTTCCATCTCCACCAGGTCCAGGAGCTCTTCGTCGTCAACCATGTCGGACTTGTTCAGTGCAACCAGCAGGTAGGGAACGCCAACCTGGCGGGCCAACAGAACGTGCTCACGAGTCTGGGCCATAGGACCGTCAGTCGCAGCAACCACCAGGATAGCGCCGTCCATCTGCGCAGCACCGGTGATCATGTTCTTGATGTAGTCAGCGTGGCCGGGGGCGTCTACGTGTGCGTAGTGGCGCTTCTCGGTCTGGTACTCAACGTGGGAGATGTTGATCGTGATGCCGCGCTGCTTCTCCTCGGGAGCCGAGTCGATGGAGCTGAAATCACGCTGCTCGTTGAGTGTTGGGTACTTGTCGTACAGTACCTTGGAAATGGCAGCCGTCAACGTGGTCTTACCATGGTCAACGTGACCGATGGTGCCGATGTTAACGTGCGGCTTGGTCCGCTCGAACTTTGCCTTTGCCACGGGTTCCTCCTAGAACATTTTAGAAAACTTACTCTCAGTAGCGCTGTTCGCCACTGAAATCAAAATAAGTCTACTGGGGGCTTTTGATATTTAAGAAATTGCTGGGTGTTTAGGTTGCATCCAGCCCAGGGCCGGATGCAACCTAAACATAAGGGGCGACTACTCGCCGCGGGCCTTCTGGATGATCTCGTCGGCAACAGCCTTCGGAACCTCAGAGTAGCTGTCGAACTTCATCGAGTACACGGCGCGACCCTGGGTCTTGGACCGCAGGTCACCGATGTAGCCGAACATGCCGGACAAGGGAACAAGAGCCTTGATGACCTTGACACCGCTTGCGTCCTCCATGGACTGCATCTGGCCGCGACGGGAGTTGATGTCACCAATAACTTCACCCATGTATTCCTCAGGGGTGCGGACTTCAACTTCCATCAACGGTTCAAGCAGAACCGGGTTGGCCAACCGAGCAGCTTCCTTGAACGCCATTCGACCGGCGATCTTGAAGGCCATTTCGGACGAGTCGACATCGTGAGAGGCACCGTCGAGCAGTGTCGCCTTGATGCCGACCATCGGGTAACCGGCCAACACACCGTCAGGCAGTGCGGATTGGATGCCCTGGTCAACGCTGGGGATGTACTCGCGCGGAACACGGCCACCAGTGACCTTGTTGCTGAACTCGTACATTTCGCCTTCAGCAGTATCCAACGGCTCAATGGCAATCTGGATCTTGGCGAACTGACCTGAACCACCGGTCTGCTTCTTGTGCGTGTAGTCGTGCTTGACGACGGCGCGCTTGATGGTTTCGCGGTACGCAACCTGCGGCTTGCCAACATTGGCTTCAACGTTGAATTCGCGACGCATGCGGTCCACAAGGATATCCAAGTGGAGCTCGCCCATGCCGCCAATTTCGGTCTGGCCTGTGTCTTCGTTGAGGTTGACGGTGAACGTCGGGTCCTCAGCGGAGAGCTTCTGGATAGCCGTGGACAGCTTCTCCTGGTCGCCCTTGGTCTTCGGCTCAATGGCAACGAAGATCACCGGCGCCGGGAAGGTCATCGACTCAAGAACGATCGGGTTGGCCGGATCGCACAAGGTGTCACCGGTGGTGGTGTCCTTGAGGCCGATCACCGCGTAGATGTGACCTGCGTGGATCTCATCTACGGGCATTTCCTTGTTGGCATGCATCTGGAAGAGCTTGCCAATACGTTCTTTTTTGCCCTTGGTGGAGTTCATCAGCTGTGTGCCAGAAGTCGCCTTGCCGGAGTACACGCGGATGAAGTTCAACTGGCCGAAGAACGGGTGCGATGAGATCTTGAAGGCCAGAGCCGAGAACGGCTCCTCTTCGGAAGGCATGCGCGACAGTTCAATCGTCTCGTCCTTCGGGTTGTGGCCAATCATGGCACCAACGTCGAGAGGTGAAGGCAGGTAGTCGATGACAGCATCGAGCATGGGCTGCACGCCGCGGTTCTTGAAAGCAGAGCCGCAGAAGACCGGGTAGATCTCGGAGTTGACAGTCAGCTTACGAATGCCGGCCTTGAGTTCCGCGATGGAAGGCTCTACGCCCTCAAGGTACTTCTCCATAAGTTCCTCGGAGGCCTCCGCAGCGGCCTCAACGAGGGCTGCGCGGTACTCTTCGGCACGTTCCTGCAGATCCGCGGGGATCTCCTTGATTTCGTAGGCGGCACCCATGGTGACATCACCCTTGGAATCGCCGGCCCAGACGAAGGCCTTCATGGTCATCAAGTCGACGACGCCAACGAATTCGCTTTCGGAACCGATGGGCAGCTGCATAACCAAGGGCTTGGCGCCCAGACGGTTGATGATGGTGTCTACCGTGAAGTAGAAATCAGCACCGAGCTTGTCCATCTTGTTGACGAAGCAAATACGCGGAACGTTGTACTTGTCAGCCTGGCGCCAAACAGTCTCGGACTGCGGCTCCACGCCTTCCTTGCCATCGAAGACGGCAACGGCGCCATCGAGAACACGCAAGGAACGCTCAACTTCCACCGTGAAGTCAACGTGGCCGGGCGTGTCAATGATGTTGATCTGGTTCTTGTCCCAGAAGCAGGTCACGGCGGCACTCGTGATAGTGATGCCGCGTTCCTTTTCCTGTTCCATCCAGTCAGTCGTCGAAGCGCCGTCGTGGGTTTCGCCGAGCTTGTGGTTCACACCCGTGTAGAACAGGATGCGCTCAGTCGTAGTGGTCTTGCCGGCATCAATGTGGGCCATGATGCCAATATTGCGGACCTTGTTAAGGTCTGTAAGCACTTCCTGTGCCACGTTGTCTCCCTTTTCTAGAGATGAGCTTGCGTGGGCCTACGGGGTCACCGCAGGCACACATCCGGCTCTAGTTACCAGCGGTAATGGGCGAAGGCCTTGTTGGACTCGGCCATTTTGTGGGTGTCTTCGCGGCGCTTTACAGCGGCACCAAGACCGTTGGAGGCATCCAGAACTTCGTTGCGCAAACGCTCGGTCATGGTCTTCTCGCGGCGAGCCTTCGAGTAACCAACCAACCAGCGCAACGCCAGGGCAGTCTGACGGCCAGGCTTGACCTCAACCGGAACCTGGTAGGTGGCGCCACCAACACGGCGGGACTTCACCTCAAGGCTCGGCTTGATGTTTTCCATGGCCTTCTTCAGAGCGGCAACGGGATCGCTGCCAGTCTTCTCGCGAACACCTTCAAGTGCGCCGTATACGATGCGCTCTGCGGTGGACTTCTTGCCGTCAACGAGAACCTTGTTGATCAACTGTGTGACCAACGGGGAGCCGTATACGGGATCTACAACTAGCGGCCGCTTGGGGGCCGGACCCTTGCGAGGCATATTACTTCTTCTCCATCTTTGCACCGTAGCGGCTGCGAGCCTGCTTGCGGTTCTTAACGCCCTGGGTATCCAATGCGCCACGGACGATCTTGTAACGTACACCGGGAAGATCCTTGACACGGCCTCCGCGGACGAGCACGATGGAGTGCTCCTGGAGGTTGTGACCTACACCGGGGATGTAAGCGGTAACTTCCACGCCACCGTTGAGGCGCACGCGGGCAACCTTACGAAGGGCAGAGTTCGGCTTCTTCGGGGTGGTTGTGTAGACGCGCGTGCAAACGCCGCGACGCATGGGGCTGCCCTTCAATGCGGGAGCCTTGGTCTTTGTGACCTTGGGTGTCCGGCCCTTTCGGACCAGCTGGTTAATCGTAGGCACTTTCGTGTTCTCCGTTGTTTTCTCGAGTTGATTCTCGTGTCGCTTTGCCCTGGGTCCGCGAACCGTTGCGCACTGGGCGCATAGTCACCGAAACGTCAAGGAAGAGCCATTTACTGGTAGTCGCAGACTTGGCGACTTCACAGCGCCTAGGCATGCAAAAATGTGGCATCTGCTGTACAAGAACCGTACAACCCGGACCCGTATCCACTTCTAGACACCTAAGCGCTAAAAATAAGTACTCTTATCCACTGCCACACTAACAATTACTCACTACGTTACCACGTCGTCGGACCCTGACGCGAATCGGTCCCGATATGCCCTTGACATAGCGAGTCGCTGAATGCACTCTCTAATTACTCCATGCCACCGGCAGGTCTAGTTTGCCGGCTGCACCCATATATGGAGCGGTACAACAGTAAAGCTCAGGTGCGTCATGGCTGATGCAGATTTGGTCCTTGAAGGGGGCGGAGTAAAAGGCTCCGCTTTGGTCGGGGCCGTGACCTCCCTTGCCGAACACAGCGATCCCTACAGCTTTCACCGCGTGGCTGGCACGTCCGCGGGAGCAATAGTGGCAGGGCTGCTGGCATCCGGCATGGGTGTCCCCCAAATAAAGTCCGTGATGGACAAGCTGGACTTTTCCCAGTTCCAGGATGAGGTTGGTTTCCTGGCTCACGTGCCCACGGTTGGCCCCGTTGCCAGCCTGCTCCTCCATGAGGGCCTATACTCTGGCGGGTTCTTGCACAACTGGATTTCGGAAACCCTCGCGGGGCAGGGGGTGCGCACGTGGGCTGATCTGAAGGAAACCGACCCGGCCAGTTCCCTGCCGCCGTCGCAGCAGTACAAACTAGTGGTCATTGTCTCCGATGTCTCACGCGGGCTCATGTTGCGCCTTCCCTGGGACTACGAACCGCTCTTGGGTATGGACCCCGACACTGCTTTCGTGGCCGACGCCATCAGGGCCTCTGCCTCCATCCCGTTTTTCTTCCGGCCATGGAACATACCCACGGACGTCAAGACGACAGGACATGATCACATTGTGTGCGTCGATGGCGGCATGCTCTCCAACTTTCCCATGTCCATTTTCGACAGGGACGACGACGTGGCATCGCGCTGGCCCACCATTGGGGTGAAGCTATCGGGGAGGGCAACCATCCGCACCGAAGATTGGCAGTCGAATACCAATAACATCCAATTGGCAAAGTCACTGTTGGGAACCATGATGGGAGCCCACGACCGCAGCTACGTGAACGACCCCAAGGCGATTTCGCGGACCATCTTCGTGGACACCTCCGCTTACCGTTCCACTGACTTCCAGCTCACCACTGGCGACAAAGAAGCCATGTTCAACCAGGGCATGAGCAGCGGTAAAACGTTCCTCTCCGGCTGGGATTGGGAAAAGTGGAAGGCCGGCGACTACGGAACCTGACCCTCCCCTCGTTGAGGGGACACATCACCCACCGCACCAAGGCGCGGAGAAGTGCCCCCTCAACGGGGAGTTAACGTACGACGGCGGTGAGCTGCCCTTATAAGGCAACTCACCGCCGTCATTCGCTATGTGCTAGCCGCTGAAGTTGGTTCCCAGATCATAGTCATCCAAGGGGATGGCACGGAACTCGGCACCCAGATCGCCGGCGCCGCCCACGTAGTCAAAGTCGCTGAACGCGCTCGGACCGGTGAACAGGTTGGCTTTGGCTTCTTCGGTCGGCTCCACCGTGACATTGGTGTAGCGCGGCAGACCCGTACCAGCCGGGATCAGCTTACCGATGATGACGTTCTCCTTCAGACCCAGCAGCGGGTCAGACTTGCCTTCCATGGCCGCCTGCGTCAGAACGCGGGTGGTTTCCTGGAAGGAAGCAGCGGAGAGCCAAGATTCGGTAGCCAAGGAAGCCTTGGTGATACCCATGAGCTCGTTACGGCCGGAGGCCGGCTTCTTGCCCTCGGACACGACGCGACGGTTTTCCGTCTCGAAGCGGCCGCGCTCGGCAAGCTCACCGGGCAGCAACTTAGAGTCACCGGACTCGATGACCGTCACGCGACGGAGCATCTGACGCACGATGACTTCAACGTGCTTGTCGTGGATCCCTACACCCTGGCTGCGGTAAACGCGCTGAACTTCCTCAACGAGGTGCTTCTGTGCTGCACGCGGGCCCAGGATACGCAGAACCTGCTTGGGGTCAACAGCACCCACCACCAGCTTCTGGCCAACCTCAACGTGCTCGCCGTCAACAACTTGCAGGCGTGCACGGCGCAGAACCGGGTAAGCGATCTCTTCGGTGCCGTCGTCCGGGGTCAGGATCAATCGCATGGTGCGTTCGGACTCATCAATGTTGATGCGTCCGGCGGCCTCAGCGATCGGTGCGACACCCTTCGGGGTACGTGCTTCGAAGAGCTCCTGGATACGGGGCAGACCCTGGGTGATGTCCTCGCCACGGCTGGCCGAAACAGCGCCACCGGTGTGGAAAGTACGCATGGTCAGCTGCGTGCCGGGCTCACCAATGGACTGTGCTGCGATGATACCGACAGCCTCACCGATGTCCACGGTCTTCCCTGTTGCCAAGGAACGGCCATAGCACAGTGCACAGGTTCCGACAGTCGATTCACAAGTCAACACGGAGCGGACCTTGATCTCAGCGACACCGGCTGCGAACAGCTCGGCGATGAGTACGTCACCAACATCGGCGCCGGCGGAAGCCAGCACCTTGCCAGCGGCGTCCACAACCTCAGAAGCCAAGGTGCGAGCGTAAACGCTGTTCTCAACCTCCTCGTGCAACTGCAGTTCACCCATGGAGTCAACCACGGCGATCGGCAGGGTCAAGCCGCGCTCGGTGCCACAGTCGTCTTCACGAACAATGACATCCTGCGAAACGTCGACCAGACGACGCGTCAGGTAGCCGGAGTTGGCCGTACGCAGAGCCGTATCAGCCAGACCCTTACGGGCACCGTGAGTGGCGATGAAGTACTCCAAAACCGACAGGCCCTCACGGTAGGAGGACTTGATCGGGCGAGGAATAATTTCACCCTTAGGGTTAGCCACCAAGCCACGGATACCGGCAATCTGGCGAACCTGCATCCAGTTACCACGGGCACCGGAGGAAACCATGCGGTTGATCGTGTTGGACTCGGCGAAGGACTCACGCATCGCATCTGCGATCTCGTTCGTAGCCTGGTTCCAAATGTCGATCAGGTCCTGACGGCGTTCCTCATCAGCGATGAGGCCCTTGTCGAACTGCGCCTGAACTTTGGCCGCCTTGACCTCGTAACCTTCAAGGATGGCCGGCTTGGAAGCCGGAACCTTGATGTCGGAGATGGCAACGGTGATACCTGAACGGGTTGCCCAGTAGAAACCGGCATCCTTCAGGTTATCCAACGTTGCAGCCACAACGACCTTGGGGTAACGCTCGGCGAGATCGTTAACGATCTCGGAGAGCTGGCCCTTGTCGGCCACCTTCTCAACCCACGGGTAGTCCGCGGGCAGGGTTTCGTTGAACAGAACCTGTCCAAGCGACGTTGCTACGATGGCCGGTGTGCCAGGCACCCAACCCTCGGGAGCAACCCAGTCGGCGTTCGGCACAAAGTCGCTCAGACGGATCTTGACCTGCGAGTTCAAGTGCAACTCGCCGGCGTCGTGCGCCATGATGGCTTCAGCCGGGGTGGAGAAGGTGCGGCCTTCGCCGACCGACCCCTCACGCTTGGTGGTCAAGTGGTACAGGCCGATGATCATATCCTGTGACGGCAAGGTCACCGGGCGGCCATCTGAAGGCTTCAAGATGTTGTTGCTCGAGAGCATCAGGATGCGTGCTTCAGCCTGAGCTTCGGGGCTCAGCGGCAGGTGAACTGCCATCTGGTCGCCGTCGAAGTCAGCGTTGAAAGCACCACAAACCAGCGGGTGCAGCTGGATTGCCTTGCCTTCAACTAGCTGCGGCTCGAACGCCTGGATACCCAAACGGTGCAGGGTTGGTGCACGGTTCAGCAGCACAGGATGCTCGGTGATGATCTCTTCGAGAACATCCCAGACCTGGGGACGGAAACGCTCCACCATCCGCTTGGCGCTCTTGATGTTCTGTGCATGGTTAAGGTCAACCAAGCGCTTCATCACGAACGGCTTGAAGAGCTCCAGGGCCATCTGCTTGGGCAGACCACACTGGTGCAGCTTCAACTGCGGGCCAACAACAATGACCGAACGGCCAGAGTAGTCAACGCGCTTGCCAAGGAGGTTCTGGCGGAATCGACCCTGCTTGCCCTTGAGCATGTCAGAGAGCGACTTCAACGGACGGTTGCCCGGTCCGGTGACCGGACGTCCGCGACGACCGTTGTCAAAGAGGGAGTCAACAGCTTCCTGCAGCATGCGCTTCTCATTGTTGACGATGATCTCCGGAGCACCCAGGTCAAGCAGACGCTTGAGACGGTTGTTGCGGTTGATCACGCGACGGTAGAGATCGTTCAAGTCCGAGGTGGCGAAACGGCCACCGTCAAGCTGAACCATGGGGCGCAGTTCCGGCGGGATGACCGGGACGGCGTCCAGGACCATGCCCAGCGGGCTGTTGTTGGTGGTCAGGAACGCGTTGACAACCTTCAACCGCTTCAGGGCACGCGTCTTGCGCTGGCCCTTGCCGTTCTGGATGATGTCGCGCAGGATCTCGGCTTCGCCGGCCATGTCGAAGGTCTCAAGACGCTTCTTGATGGCTTCGGCACCCATGGAACCTTCGAAGAACATGCCGTAACGGTCACGCAATTCGCGGTATAGGGCCTCGTCGCCTTCAAGGTCGGCAACCTTCAGGCCCTTGAAACGGTCCCAAACCTGCTCGAGGCGGTCGATGTCGGCGTCGGCGCGCTTGCGCACATTGGCCATCTGACGGTCCGCAGAGTCGCGGGCCTTTTTTTTCTCGGCCGCCTTGGCGCCTTCACCTTCAAGGCGCTGCAATTCGCCTTCAAGATCGCGGGCGATCGTGGCGATGTCGGAGTCACGCATGTCAACCATGCGCTTCTTCTCCAGGTCGTGCTCGGTCTGGAGGTTCGGCAACTCGGCGTGACGTGCATCGTCATCAACGCTGGTGATCATGTAGGCAGCAAAGTAGATGACCTTTTCAAGGTCCTTCGGTGCCAGATCCAGCAGGTAGCCCAACCGCGAGGGGACGCCCTTGAAGTACCAGATGTGGGTTACGGGAGCGGCGAGCTCAATGTGGCCCATCCGCTCACGACGCACCTTGGCGCGGGTGACTTCAACGCCACAACGCTCGCAGATGATGCCCTTGAAGCGCACGCGCTTGTACTTGCCGCAGTAGCATTCCCAGTCGCGGGACGGGCCGAAGATCTTCTCGCAGAAGAGGCCGTCCTTTTCAGGCTTGAGCGTGCGGTAATTGATGGTTTCCGGCTTCTTGACTTCGCCGTGGCTCCAGTCGCGGATATCTTGCGCGGTGGCCAGGCCAATCTGCATGAGGCCGAAGGAGGATTCGCTGGACATATGGGTCCTGTTCTCTCTAATTCTCTAAAGTCTGAATGTCTAAGCGGGTACGGGAGGAAGTACAGGGCCGACGGCGGCAGGCTAGCTACCGCCGTCGGGCCTCACTAAACTTCTTCGACAGAGTTAGGCTCGGCCCGTGACAGGTCAATGCCCAGCTCTTCCGCGGCCCGGAAGACTTCTTCATCCGAGTCACGCATCTCAATCGTGGTGCCATCGGTGGAAAGGACTTCCACGTTCAGGCACAGCGACTGCATTTCCTTGATAAGAACCTTGAAGGATTCCGGGATACCGGGCTCCGGGATGTTCTCTCCCTTGACGATCGCCTCGTAAACCTTCACGCGGCCGTGAATATCATCGGACTTGATCGTCAGCAGTTCCTGCAGGGTGTAAGCGGCACCGTAAGCTTCCAGGGCCCAAACTTCCATCTCACCGAAACGCTGTCCACCGAACTGGGCCTTACCGCCCAAGGGCTGCTGGGTGATCATGGAGTAGGGGCCGGTGGAGCGGGCGTGAATCTTGTCATCCACCAAGTGGTGAAGCTTCAAGATGTACATGTAGCCCACGGAAACCGGGTCCGGGAACGGCTCACCGGAGCGGCCGTCGAACAGAAGCGTCTTACCCGAGGAATCGATCAGGCGTTCGCCGTCACGAGTCACGTTCGTGGAATCGAGCAGGCCAGTGATCTCTTCATCACGGGCACCGTCGAACACGGGAGTGGCAACGTTGGTCTGACCGCTTTCACGCGGCAGGTTCGGCAAGTTCTTAACCCAGTCCGGATCGCCCTCGATCTTCCAACCGGTCTTGGCAACCCAACCCAGGTGAATTTCCAGCACCTGGCCCACGTTCATTCGACCCGGAACACCCAAGGGGTTCAAGACGATGTCAACGGGGGTGCCGTCGGCAAGGAAGGGCATGTCCTCGATCGGGAGGATCTTGGAGATGACGCCCTTGTTGCCGTGACGGCCGGCCAGCTTGTCACCATCGGTGATCTTGCGCTTGTTGGCAACGTACACACGAACCAGCTGGTTCACGCCGGGAGGCAGATCGTCGTCGGAGTCACGGTCAAAGACGCGAACGCCAATGACAGTTCCGGACTCGCCGTGGGGAACCTTCAAGGAAGTGTCGCGAACTTCACGGCTCTTCTCTCCGAAGATGGCACGGAGCAAGCGCTCTTCCGGGGTCAGCTCGGTTTCACCCTTGGGGGTGACCTTGCCTACCAGGATGTCGCCGGCTTCAACTTCTGCACCGATGTGGATGATGCCGCGCTCGTCCAGGCCAGCCAGGATTTCCTCGGAAACGTTCGGGATATCCCGGGTGATTTCCTCGGCACCAAGCTTGGTGTCGCGAGCGTCGATCTCATGCTCTTCAATGTGGATGGAGGAAAGCACATCTTCGGCAACAATGCGCTGCGAAAGGATAATGGCATCCTCGTAGTTGTGACCTTCCCAGGACATGAAAGCGACCAGAAGGTTCTTACCCAAGGCAAGCTCGCCCATGTCCGTTGCCGGACCGTCAGCGATGATGCCGCCAACTTCCAGGCGCTGGCCCTCAGAAGCCAAGACACGCTGGTTGTAGGCTGTGCCCTGGTTAGAGCGTTGGTACTTGGCGATCGGGTAGTTCGTCTCGGTGCCATCGTCGTTCAACATCACCACGATGTCTGCCGAGACCTCGGAGACTACACCTGCCTTCTTGGCGATGACAACGTCACCGGCGTCAACAGCAGTGGCGCGCTCCATGCCGGTTCCCACGAACGGGGCCTCGGACCGGACCAGCGGCACAGCCTGACGCTGCATGTTCGCACCCATCAAGGCGCGGTTGGCATCGTCATGCTCAAGGAACGGGATAAGGGCCGTAGCCACCGACACCATCTGGCGCGGGGACACGTCCATGTACTCGACCTCGTTGGCAGGGATCAGTACGGGCTCGCCGCCACCACCGCGCTGGCGGACCAGAACGGATTCCTCGGAGAAGTGGTTATCATCGTTCAACGGAGCGTTTGCCTGGGCAATAACTACGTCAACCTCATCATCGGCTGTCAGGTAATCAACCTCGTCGGAAACGAAGCCGTCCTTGACACGACGGTAAGGGGTTTCGATGAAACCGAACGGGTTGATACGTCCGTAGGAAGCCAATGAACCGATCAGACCAATGTTCGGGCCTTCCGGGGTCTCAATGGGGCACATACGGCCGTAGTGCGACGGGTGAACATCTCGGACTTCCATGCCTGCGCGGTCACGGGACAAACCGCCCGGGCCCAGCGCGGACAAGCGACGCTTGTGTGTCAGGCCGGCCAGCGGGTTATTCTGATCCATGAACTGTGACAGCTGGGACGTTCCGAAGAACTCCTTGATGGCAGCCACAACGGGACGGATGTTGATCAGTGTCTGCGGCGTGATGGCCTCGACGTCCTGCGTGGTCATGCGTTCGCGGACGACGCGCTCCATGCGGGAAAGGCCCGTGCGGACCTGGTTCTCGATGAGCTCGCCCACGGCGCGGATACGACGGTTTCCGAAGTGGTCGATGTCGTCGACGTCGACACGGAGGTCAACCTCGGCGCCGTCGCGCCTGCCCTTGGTGGTCTTGCCGCCAGCGTGCAAGGTGACCAAGTACTTGATCATGGCGACGATGTCGTCCACGCTCAGCACTGATGCCTTTTCATCGCTCAACGGCAGATCGATGCCCAGCTTGCGGTTGATCTTGTAACGGCCAACCTTCGCCAAGTCGTAGCGCTTGGAGTTGAAGTACAAGTTGTGCAGCAGCGCGTCGGCGGCGTCAACTGTCGGCGGCTCGCCCGGACGCAACTTGCGGTAGATATCCAAAAGCGCGTCTTCGCGACCGGTGGTCGCATCCTTTTCCAAGGTTGCACGGATGGAGTCGAACTCGCCGAACTCCTCCAGAATCTGGCCTTCGGTCCAGCCGAGGGCCTTCAACAGCACGGTGACCGACTGCTTGCGCTTGCGGTCAAGGCGAACGCCAACCTGGTCCCGCTTGTCAATCTCCAGTTCGAACCATGCACCACGCGAGGGGATGATCTTAGCGGTGAAGATTTCCTTGTCACTGGTCTTGTCCGCGGTGCGCTCAAAGTAAGCACCCGGGGAACGGACCAGCTGGGACACAACAACACGCTCGGTGCCGTTGATGACGAACGTGCCCTTGTTGGTCATGAGCGGGAAATCGCCCATAAACACGGTCTGTTGCTTGATTTCGCCCGTGAGGTTGTTCATGAACTCAGCCTTGACGTACAGCGGCGCGGCGTATGTGGCGTCGCGGTCCTTGCACTCATCAACTGTGAACTTGGGGTCGGCGAACTCCGGTTCCGTAAAGGACAGGGACATGGTGCCCTGAAAGTCCTCAATCGGGGAGATCTCTTCGAAGATGTCAGACAGTCCGGAGGTGACGGCCACACTGTCATCGCCAGCGTTCACGGCGGTTTCCATGCGGTTCTGCCAGCGCTCGTTGCCAACGAGCCAGTCAAAGCTCTCGGTCTGGAGTGCAAGCAGATTCGGCACGTCAAGCGGCTCGTGAATCTTTGCGAATGAGATGCGACGCGTAGCACCATCAGTGCTGTTTGAATCGATAGCGGTTGCAGCGTTATTTACATTAGAGGTGCTCGAGGCGACCAAGAGGGATCCTTCCACAGACCTGCAGGCTTGTTCTTGTGAACCCTCACCCGATTCGCCAATTGGTCATCAAACCAAGACGATCGCTGGTCAAGTAGCTCGTCCATTACCCACCGAAAAGCGGCTGCGCCAACCCTTGCGATGCGTGCTGTCCAAACTCTTGTCCTAAGCAAAGCCCACCGCTATATGAAGGCTGAAGGTTAAGAGGGATACGCAAAGAACTACATTACAGGCAAAAGGGGTCACTTGTCTACCCCACGTTCTGAAAATACGCAAGTATCAATGTTCCGGAGCCCCTCCGGGGCTGTTGGAGCGCGTCGCCACAGACTATGTTGTGGAAATTTTCTTCCCCCTCTTACTGTTAGATTCTATAGAAACGTATGCACACGTCAACGGTGATGTGTGCAGGTGATGCTTTAAGGAGTGAGCCTCAATGGCTGTAGAAGCAAACGATGTGGTAATCCTCGCCGGCGCCCGCACCCCGCAGGGACGCCTCAATGGACAACTGGCGAGTTTCACCGCCACTGAGCTAGGAGCCAAGGCAATTGCCGCCGCACTCACACGTTCAGGCATCAGCGGATCCGATGTGGACCAGGTCATCATGGGCCATGTCCTGCAGGCTGGTGCTGGTCAAAACCCTGCTCGCCAAAGCGCTGTCGGCGCCGGTATCAGCTGGGACGTCCCCGCAGTGACCATCAACAAGGTGTGTCTGTCGGGCCTCACGGCAGTGATCGACGCCGCTCGCCTGATTCGCAGCGGCGACGCCACCGTAGTGGTGGCTGGCGGCCAGGAGTCCATGACGCGTGCCCCCCACCTGCTCCCCGGCTCGCGGCAGGGCTGGACCTACGGCTCAATACAGGCGCTTGACGTGGCAGCGCACGACGGCCTCACCGACGCCTTCGACGGCGAGTCCATGGGCCTGTCCACCGAACGCGGCAATATCCGCCTGAACATCTCCCGCACGTCCCAGGACGAGGTTGCCGCCGCATCCCACCAGCGGGCAGCGGCAGCGCAGGCGGCACACGTATTTGACGAAGAGATCGTCCCTGTCGCGGTGCCGCAGCGCAAGGGCAATCCTGTCATGCTGAGCCAGGACGAGGGCATCAGAGCCAACACCACGGTGGAAACCCTTGCTGGTCTGCGCCCGGCGTTCACAGCCGACGGCGCCATCACGGCAGGCAATTCCTCTCCCCTCTCGGACGGCGCAGCGGCCCTGGTGTTGACCACCCGCGGTTACGCGGATGCGCACGGCCTGCCGTGGCTTGCCGCAGTAGGGGCTCCAGGCCAAGTCGCCGGACCCGACAACTCACTGCATTCACAGCCTTCCAACGCCATCCTCAGCGCCCTGACCAAAGCCGGCTGGACCGCCTCGGATCTGGACTTCATCGAGATCAACGAGGCCTTCGGGTCGGTTGCAGTCCAATCACTCAGGGACCTCCAATATCCCTTGGCGAAGTGCAATATCCACGGCGGCGCCATCGCACTGGGACACCCCATCGGCACCTCAGGCGCCAGGCTGGCCCTGCACGCCGCCTTCGAACTGAGCCGCCGAGGCTCTGGAAAAGCAGCCGTGTCGCTTTGCGGCGGCGGAGGTCAGGGGGAAGCGCTCCTGCTGTTCCGCGACGCGCAGTGAGCCTGTCACCGGGGAGGCCATACCAGGGTAGCTGCTGACGCCCCAGGGCCGAGGCCTGGCCGTTGAGATCTTTGGCCGCCCTGCCGCGAATTCCCTCGCTGAGGCCGCCGCCCTGATGAGCATTGAACCCGGCGGCCGGTCAATCTCGTGGCCCAAACTACGTCAAATGGTGGGCGTGAACAAGCTCCAGCTGCCCACGCCCGAGGTTGCCTTGGCTCTGTGCCGACACCGTCGCCTTGACAACGGCTTGAGGGCGCAAAGAAGCCCCGCACCAATCGGTGCGGGGCTTCTTTTGAAAGGCGAGGTGATTACTTGAGGGTAACCGTGGCGCCGGCAGCTTCGAGAGCTTCCTTGGCCTTCTCAGCAGCTTCCTTGGTGGCGCCTTCGAGGACAGCCTTGGGAGCGGAGTCAACGACGTCCTTAGCTTCCTTGAGGCCGAGGGACGTGATGGCGCGCACCTCCTTGATGACTGCAATCTTCTTGTCGCCAGCAGCTTCGAGGATAACGTCGAATTCGGTCTGCTCTTCAGCTTCTTCAGCTGCGCCGCCAGCAGGACCGGCAACTGCAACAGCAGCAGCGGTAACTTCGAAGGTCTCTTCGAAGAGCTTGACGAACTCAGAGAGCTCGATGATGGTCAGTTCCTTGAAAGCTGCAATGAGCTCGTCGTTGGTGAGCTTAGCCATGTGTGGCGCTCCTTCTGTGTACTTGCCCCGGGGGGCGAATCAAAGTACCTAAGTCCTCATGGATTTAGGGAAGAACTTGAGGGACGAATCCCATGAGGTTTTAGGCCTCGGTGGTCTCAGCGGCCGGAGCCTCTTCTGCGACGGGTGCTTCCTCAGCGGCCGGAGCCTCTTCAACGGGAGCATCTTCGGCAAGCTTGAGACGCAGGGCGTCGATGGAGCGCACAGCGGCGGCCATCGGTGCCTTGAGGATGCCTGCAACCTTGGCCAGCTGCAGCTCGCGGGACTCCAGGGCCGCCAGGGCGGCAACCTCAGAGGCATTCAGAGATCTACCTTCGAAGAAACCGGTCTTGATGACCAGCGCCTTGTTGGTTTTTGCAAAATCCGTCAGGCTCTTTGCTGCCGCAACAGCGTCACCCTTGATGAATGCAATGGCGGTGGGGCCGCTGAGCTGACCTTCGAAAGCGTCAACACCAGCTTCCTTAGCCGCAATGGCAGTCAGAGTGTTCTTTACAACCGAGAACTTGGTGTCCTGGCCGAGAGAAACGCGCAGCTCTTTGAGCTGTGCAACGGTGAGCCCACGGTATTCGGTTAGGACTGCTGCAGTGGAATCGTTGAAATCTTGCTTGATTTCTGCAACCGCAGCCACCTTTGTTGGCGTTGCCATAACCCTCCTTCCGGGAATTAGTGCCGGTCTTTGCAGTCCTGCCCAGAGCTTCCCGAAAGAGAGGCAATCTGGACAAACAAAACGCCCCGCACAGATGTACGGGGCGTTAGTGGCAGTGGATCCATGGGTTCACCCCACGTTCAACACTGCCTAAGCTTTGTGCACCTGCGCTGGCCGTCCATACATGGACTTTCGGATGAAAAATCGCCCGTTTCCAAGGCAAAATGGCACATGCTGCGCCACTCACAATGGGGTTGATTTCCACCGACCGACGGTCTTTGGTTCTCTAAGAATACAGGATCGGGTGGGCCTACTCCAAATCGAAGTCCTTGCGCCACTGGCCGGTAACGCCGGCAGCAACAAAGCCAAGCCGGGCATTCACTTTCAACATGTAAGAGTCGTCCGCAGCGTTCCAGGTATAGACAACCCGGGACTGCGGGAACTCTCGCGCCAGCATTTCAAGGTTGGCAACCTTGATCATCAGCCCCAGTTCCTTGCCCCGATGCCCAACCTCCACCACAGTGTCGTCCTGGAAAACGACGTCGCCCCGGTTTCCCAACACCGAAATTGACGTGAACCCGACAAGCCTCCCCGTGGACACGCATTCGGCAGCAGTGACCAGGGAACGCCGACCCGATTCCACCGATAGGATCTCCGCTTCACGCAGCCTGTCCACACCCCACGCAGCACCCTCGCCAGCCGTGTCGTCAGTGCTCACGGGAGTATTGCCCAGCTGTTCCTGGCCGTTCTCCAAAAAGACGATATCGGCCGCCCAGCGTTCCGGACACCTGTCCACCCATTGGTGCACCGCATACGCATCCCCGTGGGCTCCACGGGCCAGCACTGAGAGCTCGAGCGCCACCGCAGGGTCAAGGGGCAGCAGACAGGAGCCGAATTGTTCAACTCGTTCCAGCGCATACCCGGCACTGAAAGCAAACCGGGTCTCCCGGCTGTTCATCGGCAACTCTCCAAAACCGTTCGCAGCCTTGAGAACCTCGGCGTCGCCCGTCCACAGACTCGCTGCGGCGTGATTGGTTTCAACCACAACCACCCTGCGGTTCTCGCCGCGAACAAAGGTCTCGGCGGCAGCCAGGAGCTGGCGTCCTATGCCGTGCCCCTGTGTCTGGGGCAGGACATCAAGGGTCACATGGGCCAGTTCTGTTGTGTCGTCTAGGGGCATCGCAATGCCTGCACGGCCCACGATCTCACCATCGAGACGAGCCACGAGCATCACGTACCACTCGTAAGGATCCTGGCAAACGGCAAGAAGTTCGGCGCCCGTGTACGCCAGATCGTCATTTCCCCAAGCGTTGATCCGCACCTGCCGGGACACATCAACGGCACGGAGAAAGTCCTGGCCGCCTTCGCCATCAAGCGTCTGGGGCACGCGCAATTGTTCGATCCGGATATCAGTCATCTTTGTTGCTCCTGAAAACATGCTTTAGAGAGGCCTGAGCATGAGGTAGTCGTGCTCGACCCGGCTCCCCAATTGAAAACTCTTGTGTCCAGCCACAGTGAAACCGTGCTTCTCATAGAAGGTCTTGGCGCGGAGGTTCTCAGTATTGACCCCCAACCAGACCTGCGGGCTTCCCTGGTCAGCGGCCCATTGTAGGCTCGCTGCCATAACGGCTGCGCTGATCCCCATCCCGTGGCAATCCGGATGGGCATAACATTTACTCATTTCCACGGATGGGCCGTTGAATGCCGCCAGCACATCCGCGTCCGATGACGGGCCGTCAACCATCATGGTGTAGGCAAGCAAGTGTTGCTCCCCCTTCCCGAGGCCGCCTTCGGCGACGAACAGTATCCGCTGCGGGTCGCTGAGATACCGGGCAAAGGACACTGCGCTTAATTCCGAGGCAATAAAGGCGGCGATGTTTTCGGGCTCGCTGCTGGTCGGGCAAGCCAGCGGAAACGTCAAGGCAGCAAGTTCAGCCAGAGAGGCAGCATCTGCCACGGTGGCCTGTCGAATTGTGAAGTCCATTGAACGGCTTTCCAAATTGTGGGGCTGCTTGTGAATCCAACCATACAAAAAAGGGAGGGCTGGTGCAGCTATTCGCTACACCAGCCCTCCCCACAATAAAACCAAGCCTTAGACCTCAGTCAAGACCTTCGTGGCCGCAGGATCCACGGAAATGCCGGGGCCGAACGTCGTGGCGACGGTGGCCTTCTGCAGGTAGCGGCCCTTGGAAGCGGACGGCTTCAAACGAAGCACCTCTTCCAGTGCTGCCGCGTAGTTCTCAGCCAGCTTGATCTCGTCGAAGGAGACCTTGCCGATGATGAAGTGAAGGTTGGAGTGCTTGTCGACGCGGAAGTCGATCTTTCCACCCTTGATGTCATTGACAGCCTTGGCGACGTCGTTCGTTACCGTACCGGTCTTCGGGTTCGGCATGAGGTTACGCGGGCCAAGAACCTTACCCAAACGGCCAACCTTACCCATGAGGTCGGGGGTGGCAACGGCTGCATCGAAGTCGGTCCAGCCGCCCTGGATCTTTTCGATCAGTTCGTCGGTGCCAACAAAGTCAGCGCCAGCTGCAATAGCAGCCTCGGCGCGCTCACCGGTTGCGAAAACCAGAACACGTGCCGTCTTACCGGTACCGTGAGGCAGGTTCACTGTGCCGCGGATCATCTGGTCAGCCTTGCGAGGGTCTACACCCAAGCGGAAGGCAACCTCGACGGTCGCGTCGAACTTGGAGGGGTTGGTTGCCTTGGCGAGCTTGATGGCCTCGAACGGTGCGTAAAGTTTCTCCGCATCGATCTTGGCTACGGCTGCCTCATATGCTTTGCTGCGCTTTGCCATGCTGCTGTTTCTCCTTGTGCAGTTGTGGTCGTTAGGACCGCGCGGGCCCTGCCACTACGTCCGCCGGCGCACACCCTAAGGTGAGGGGTCCGGCGTCGTTCTGAATGTTTATGTGTGCCCAAACGGGCGTAAAGCAAAGTCTAAAAGACTTAGGCCTCGACGGTGATACCCATGGAGCGGGCGGTGCCGGCGATGATCTTCTCGGCGCCTTCGATGCTGGTGGCGTTGAGGTCGACCAGCTTCTGGGTGGCGATCTCGGTTACCTGTGCCTTGGTCAGCTGAGCAACCTTGACGGTGTGCGGGGTAGCTGAACCCTTGGCGACGCCTGCAGCCTTTTTGATGAGCTCTGCAGCCGGCGGGGTCTTGGTGATGAACGTAAATGAACGGTCTTCGTAAACCGTGATTTCCACGGGGATAACGTTTCCGCGCTGGGATTCCGTTGCAGCGTTGTACGCCTTGCAGAATTCCATGATGTTGACGCCGTGCTGACCAAGTGCCGGACCGATGGGCGGTGCCGGGTTAGCGGCGCCTGCCTGGATCTGCAGCTTGATAAGGCCGGTGACCTTCTTCTTGGGAGCCAATGTAGGGTCCTTCTCTCAATATCTTTCCTAGGACGACGGAGCGCGTCCAAGGTGGGTGGCCGAATGGCGTCCGGCCGAACGCTGCCCGGCAACAAAGCTTATAGTTGCCGTTCAGCGAAATTAGTGGTTCAACTAGATCTTGGTGACCTGGTTGAAGGCGAGCGTAACCGGGGTTTCGCGCTCGAAGATGGAAACCAGCACAACCAGCTGCTGCGTCTCGGGCTTGATCTCTGAGATCGTGGCGGACAAGGTCTCGAAGGGACCGTCCTTGACGATGACGGCTTCGCCGACTTCAAAGTCGATGTCCGCATCCAGGGGATCGTGACGCAACGGAATACCGGACTCCTCCGCCTGCTGCTCCTCGAAGATCGGGGCCAGCATGGAGAACACTTCATCCAGACGCAACGGCACGGGATTGTGTGCGTTGCCCACGAAGCCGGTAACGCCGGGCGTGTGGCGAACAACACCCCAGGAGGCGTCCGTCAGGTCCATGCGGACCAGAACGTAGCCGGGGATGCGAACACGGTTCACAACCTTGCGCTGGGCGTTTTTGATCTCCACGACTTCTTCCATGGGGACCTGGACTTCGAAGATGAAATCTTCCATGTTCAGCGAGAGGCTGCGTGATTCAAGGTTGACCTTGACACGATTTTCATAGCCGGCGTAGGAGTGGATGACATACCAGTCACCCTCCTGGCGGCGCAGCTTGGCCTTGAACTCCTCGGCCGGATCCACCTCGGGCTCGGCGTCAGCCTCAGTGACGTCAACCTCAGCCTCGGTGACCTCTTCGAGAGCGTCTTGGGGTTCGACGTCGTCCGTGCCAGTGGCGACGGAATCGTCGCCATCTACTGCCTCGGCTGCATCAAGGTCGGCACTGATGGCAGTATCAGCGACCACAGTGTCCAGGTCCTGCTCACTGTAAGTTGCCTCGGGCTCCTGCTCAGACACGAATTTCCTGCTTTCCTTGTGCGTTTCTTAAATGGCTCAAACCGACCCATGCCGTGTTCACAGCGGGGCCGGCCAAAGTTCAGCGTCTACTGCTCGCCACTGACGTTGCCGCCGAAGACCCAAAGCACGGCCTTGCCGAAACCCAGATCCAACACGGTGACAATCGCCATAACGATGACCACGAATACCAGCACGACGGCGGTCATGTTGATCAACTCTTTGCGAGTGGGGGTGACAACCTTTTTCATCTCACCAATGACTTGGCGGAGGAAGATCGCAATGCGAGCGAAGAAACCAGGTCCTGAGGACTTGTTAGTCTTCTTTGCAGAGCGGCCCTTGGAGTTGCTTGCCGAAGTATCGGTCACCAGTGCCTCACTCAATCATTAGTTGGGATGACCCAGCGCTCGTCGTGTGGACAAGCGCGTGTCGCGTGCATTTTATTCGCTAGACGGAGATGGGTTTGGTCCACCTAGAAACCAGTGAACCAAACCCGCTAAGCCTATGCGCAGGGCAGACAGGACTCGAACCTGCAACCTGCGGTTTTGGAGACCGCTGCGCTACCAATTGCGCCACTACCCTATGAAACAAATACCTTGCAGAACCAAAAATTTCCGGTCCCACTGATGCTCTTTGCCATGAATAACTTACCGTCTTGAACAGCTGTTTTCCAAACCAGCGCCAAGGCGTGCACCATCGTGGAGGTTTTGCACCAGTTATTCATTCTACGCATTCTTAGCGCGGTACGTCGAACCGGGTGCGCAATGCGCCTAAAGTGGGGGGTGATGAAGTTTGCAATTTTTAAGCTCACCCTTGAAAAGAAAGTACCTCGATGTCTGCCGAACTGACAGCTAAGAACTCCACCGGGCGCCGCGTGTCCGCCCGAATCGCCGCCATTGCCGAGTCAGCCACGCTGGCTGTTGACGCCAAGGCCAAGGCCCTTAAGGCAGCTGGGCGCCCCGTCATCGGGTTTGGTGCCGGTGAGCCCGATTTCCCGACCCCCAGCTACATTGTCGACGCGGCCATTAACGCCGCCCGGCAGCCCAAGTTCCACCGCTACTCCCCAGCCGCCGGCCTCCCCGAGCTGAAGGCAGCCATCGCCGCCAAGACCCTGCGCGACTCCGGATACCCGGCGGACCCCTCCCAGGTGCTAGTGACCAATGGTGGCAAGCAGGCCGTGTATGAGTCCTTCGCCACCTTGCTGGATCCAGGTGACGAGGTACTGTTGCCTACCCCGTACTGGACCACGTACCCGGAAGCCATCCGCCTGGCCGGCGGCGTCCCTGTGGACGTGTTTGCCGGGCCCGAACAGGGCTATCTCGTCACGGTCGAGCAGTTGGAAGCGGCCCTGACACCGCGCACCAAGATCTTGCTGTTCGTCTCCCCGTCCAACCCGACAGGCGCTGTTTATTCCCCCGAGCAAACCCGTGAGATCGGTTTGTGGGCAGCGTCCAAGGGTTTGTGGGTCATCACCGATGAAATCTATGAACACCTCACCTACGACGCCGTGCCGTTCACCTCGATCGCGACAGCCGTCCCGGAACTTGGTGACAAGGTTGTCATTCTCAACGGAGTTGCCAAGACCTATGCCATGACCGGCTGGCGGGTGGGATGGATGATCGCGGCCCCCGACGTTATCAAGGCCGCCACGAACATGCAGTCTCATGCCACCTCCAACGTTGCCAACGTCTCCCAGATGGCCGCTCTGGCCGCCGTGGCCGGGCCGCTGACGGCAGTGGATGAGATGAAAGTGGCCTTTGACCGCCGTCGCAAGGCCATGGTTGCGGGCCTGAACGCGATTGACGGCGTCGAATGCCCCACCCCGCACGGCGCCTTCTACGCCTACGCCGATGTCCGCGGACTGCTCGGCAAGGAAATCGCAGGTGAGCGCCCCGCGACGTCGGCCGAACTGGCGGCGCTAATCCTGGAAAAGGTGGAGGTTGCCGTGGTGCCAGGCGAGGCGTTTGGCCCCAGCGGCTACATCCGGCTCTCCTACGCCCTTGGCGACGAAGACCTGGCCACCGGCATTTCCCGCCTGCAGGAATTCCTGGGCACCGCCAAATAACGACGACGGCCGGTGGTCGGGCATCTCGACCACCGCTCGTTAGAGCAGACGGCGGTCGGCGGCCCAGCGGGTGAGTTCGTGGCGGGAGGAGAGCTGGAGCTTGCGCAGCACCGCGGAGACGTGTGATTCAACGGTTTTGATGGAGATGAACAGGGCCTTGGCTACCTCCTTGTACGAGTAGCCCCGGGCAATGAGGCGCATGACTTCCAGTTCACGGGCCGAGAGCCGGTCCAGCTCATCCTCAACAGCAACCTCTGCGGTGCCGAAGGCGTCAAGCACAAAACCGGCCAGGCGCGGCGAGAACACCGCGTCCCCGCCCGCCACGCGCCGGACTGCGTCGGAGATTTCAGCCCCGGAAATCGACTTTGTCACGTAGCCGCGGGCGCCGGCGCGAATCACAGCCACCACGTCTTCGGCGGCGTCGGACACGCTCAGGGCAAGGAATTTGGTGCCGGGCATCACCGCCGCACAGCCGGCGATGACTTCCCGCCCGCCCTGCCCTCTGCCGCCGGGAAGGTGAACGTCCAGCAACACCACATCTGGCTGGTGGCGCACAACCTCGGCAACAGCCTCTTCAACGGTGGCCGCTTCTGCCAGGACCAGGAGGTCAGGGTCCAGGTCCGCTTTTAGGCCGGATCGGAAGATGGCATGGTCATCGACCACCACTACACGGATCGGTTGGGCTGCTTCGGTCATCGTGCGTCCTCATGGTTGCTCGTCTCGCTGGGCAGGTGCAGGCGCACCTCGGTCCCGCTGGCTGAACTAATGATCTCAGCTGTTCCGCCGTTGCGGGACATCCGGCCCAACAAGGACTCCCTGACCCCGAGACGGTCGGCCGGGATAGCAGCTATGTCAAAGCCGGCCCCCCTGTCCTTGACGAACACGTCCACACCCTTCACCCCGGCCTCAACATAGACCGAGACAGCCGTCCCGCCGTGCCGGACACCGTTGAGCACCGCCTCGCGGGTGGCCTGAACAAGTGCCTGACTGCGGTCGTTCAGCTCGGCGTCGCCCACCGTCACCACTTCCACGCCCTGCCCGTAAAGGTCCTCGATTTCGGCGCAAACCCCCTTGACCCTGGCCACCAACTGGCCGCCGTTCTGGCTGGCATCTTGATAGATCCATTCCCGCAGTTCGCGTTCCTGCGCCCTTGCCAAACGAGTCACATCCGCGGCGGAATTGGCACTTTTTTGGATCAGGGCCAAAGTTTGCAGCACCGAGTCATGCAGGTGCGCGGCAATCTCCGCCCGTTCCGTTTCACGGATGCGCCCTGCCCTTTCACTTTGAAATTCCCGCCAAAACTTTAGCGCCCACGGCGCAAGGACCAGCGCCACACCGGCAAGCACTGCCAAGGAAGCCACTACCGACGCCCACACCAGCGACCACGACCCAGTTCCCGTCACAATGACAAGGACCCCGGCAATGACAAGCACAATGCCACCGCCCAGGCGCAGCAAGGCGATGGGCGTGTCCATCTTGGCGGCGCTGAGAAGCCCCACACGGCGGGTGTTGTCCAATTGCATCCACGCCAAAACAGCGCCCACAGCAATGACCAGCAGCGGAATTAGGGTCCCCAGCTGCAGGTTCAAGCCCCATTGTTGCCCCGCCAAGATGACGGCCGCCATCACCAGCGCGCCACCGATCAACACCTCCTTGAAGCCGATCGAAAGTTTCTGGCGTTGGACGACGGGGCCGGCCTCCTCAGGGGCGCCGTCGGCTGGGCGGAAGAGGCGCAGGCGCGGGTTGCCGTCGGCGTCGAGAAGTGTTGTGCCGTCGCCGGCCTGCTCCCCTTCCATGGGAACCAGCAGCCACAGCCAGGCGTAAAAGAGCAGACCGGCACCAAAAAACAGGCTCGCGCCAACCATCAGGGCCCGCACCAGCCCCACCTTCAGGCCAAGGTGTCCGGCCAGTCCGCCACAAACCCCGGCAACAATACGTTGCTGGGAACGGTACATCTTTGCGCTCATGAGCCAATCCAAGCATGCCCCGCACCCTCTGCACCGATTCCTCGGGGGCCGTTCAGGGTTCTTTCAGGGTCACCCCCGATGTTCAGCGGCCTGCCCGGACGGACATGATTGAACCATGAACACCTCCAATGAGAACCCAGAGCAGGCCACAGTGCCGGATCCTGACCAACAAGTCCCCGTCCCCTCCCCTGAATCGGCAAGGTTTTACCAGTGGCTTCGTGGTTTGGGTGTGCAGCGTGGCAGCCACCGCTGGGTCGGTGGCGTGTGCGGCGGGCTGGCGGACAAATGGGGCATCGACCCCGTTGTAGTGCGTGGCCTGGCCGTGGTGCTGAGCCTGTTTTTCGGTGTCGGCCTGCTGGCCTATGGCGTGGCATGGGCTTTGCTGCCTGAACCCGACGGGCGCATTCATGTGCAGGAAGTGGGCCGCGGGCACTGGTCAGCGGGCATGACAGGGGCGGCGGCGCTGACCGTTGTGGGCCTGGCCGGGCCCGGCCAGGGGTTCCTCTTTGACAGGAACGACGGCGGGTTCCTCTGGCCGCTGTTCTGGATTGCCGGCGTGGGTGCCGTGATCTACTGGGCCATCAACCGTGACAAGGACAAGGATTCCAGCCCGTCACCGGCGCAAGGACGCCAGGACGCCCCCCAGGAGCAGGCCCGGTCCTGGTCTGGCCCCACTTGGCCGGGCAGCGGCCCCGGCGGTGCCCAGCCCCTGAACTACGCTGGTGAGCAGCCGTACCGGCCAGACCCGCGGCTGTATATCAAGCACAAGCGCGCCACATCACGACTCGGTGCCGCGGCAAGTTTTCTGGTGCTGGGCATGGCCGCCGTGGTTGGCGCAACGGTACTGCTTCTGGAAGCCACCGGCGTCATTGATCTGAACGGATACCAAACCGGGATTGCCGCGGCCGCAGCTGCCGTCACTGCGGGTGTGGGCATCATTGTGGCCGGAGTCATGGGCCGGACTGCCGGCGGGCTGGGCACGTTCGCCGTTGTCATGCTGGTGTTGGCCGGGCTCATGAGCCTGCCGGCGCAGAACAGCGCGTTCATCGCCTTCAACAGCAGCACCTGGACCCCACAAAGCATCAGCGCGGCCGAGGACGGACGGACGGTGGTCCTGGGCAACGCAACCCTTGACCTCACCCTGGTCAGCGACGGCACCCCGCTCAAGGCCGATGTCCAGATACCAGTGGACCTGGTCGTTTCCAGCGTCACCATCAAGGTTCCGGACAACATCCCGGTGAGCATCAAGAGTGAACTGGCGGCAGCCTCACTGACCATCAATGGCGATAACAATGGCGGCGTGCTGGCCGAGCAGACCACCACAGCCATCAACCCGGCGTCGACAGGCCCGGGTCTTGTCATCATCTTGCAGGGGGCCGCAAGCAATATCAGCGTGATCACGGTCCCGGCCCCCTGACACCGAACGACTGCCCTGCAACTAATGAACTTTATGGAGCACATCATGGAAAATCCCGCAGAACCCGTAAATCTCCCCTACGAAACACCTCCGGAAGCCCACCACCGTGCTCCGGCGCGTGTAGGCACTGTGGTCTGGGGCGCCGTCGTTGTCCTCATTGCCGCCTTGATCATTGTCAGCAGCCAGCTGGAGCTGTCCCTGGACGCGGCCCAAACCGCCATGTGGCTCCTGTTGGGAGCAGGTGTTGCCATGGTGACGGCCGGCGCCGTCAACCTCTTTCGCAAGAAGTAGCGCCAACGCGGAACTGCTGACCCACGCCGTTCACAAAGCGGGTCAGCAGTTGCCTCCATCACATGACCGCATAGAATGTCCTAGAGAGGAGCTCAATGGTGCGCTCGTGTACACATTGACCCCATCCCTTGAAGGGCCTGAATTTCATATGAAGATCGGTATTCTCACCAGCGGCGGCGACTGCCCCGGACTAAATGCGGTTATCCGAGGAATTGTTCTCAAGGGCATCAAGGTCTACGGCCACGAATTTGTGGGGTTCCGTGACGGCTGGCGCGGCGTGGTGGAGGGCGACATCATGGACCTGCCCCGCCAAAGCGTGCGCGGCATTTCCAAACAAGGCGGCACCATCTTGGGCACCTCCCGCACCAACCCGTTCGAGGGCAATGGCGGGCCAGAGGTCATCAAGGCGCACATGGAGCGCCTTGGCATCGACGCCATGATCGCCATTGGCGGCGAAGGCACCCTCGCAGCCGCCCGCCGCCTCACCGACGCCGGACTGAAGATCGTGGGCGTGCCCAAGACCGTCGACAACGACCTCGACGCCACCGACTACACCTTCGGCTTCGACACGGCCGTGCAAATCGCCACCGAGGCCATCGACCGACTCCGCACCACGGGCGAATCCCACCACCGCTGCATGATCGCCGAGGTCATGGGCCGCCATGTGGGCTGGATCGCGCTGCACGCGGGCATGGCGACCGGCGCCCACGCGGTGCTTATCCCGGAGCAAAGGACCAGCATTGAGCAGATCGTTGAATGGGTGCAAGAAGCCCGGGACCGCGGCCGCGCACCCCTGATTGTGGTGGCAGAGGGCTTTGTCCCGGACCACCAGGACTCCGCCCATTCCGAACGCGGGCTGGACACCTTTGGGCGTCCCCGCCTTGGCGGTATTTCCGAGCAGCTGGCTCCCGAAATCGAGGCCCGCACCGGCATCGAGACGCGTGCCACCATCCTGGGCCACATCCAGCGTGGCGGGGTCCCCTCCAGCTTTGACCGTGTTCTGGCCACCCGCCTGGGCATGGCCGCCGTCGACTCCGTGGTGGAGGGACGCTGGGGCACCATGGTATCCCTGAAGGGCACCGAGATTGAGCACGTCCCCTTCGAGGCGGCGCTTGGCAACCTCAAGACTGTTCCGCAGCACCGCTACGACGAGGCCGCCATCCTCTTCGGCTAAACCCCAATTGCCCCCATAATCGGGCCCTCGGTCGCCGCGCCAGCGTCTGCCGGGGAGTCCGTGGGGAGTAGCGTTTAACTTATGACTTTTGATCTGAGTTCTGCCCCGATTGTTCGCCTAGCCTGGGAGCGGGGTCTAGGTCTGCCCACGGATTCGCTGGTGATGGGCGCTGACCGCACCCGCATCACCCACCCAGTCGATGGCGGCGGGCTCACCTTCATCCGGCTCTGGGATCAGGCCATCCTCACCGGCCCCGCCGCCGTCCTGCACGCCGTGGCCGCGTACAGTGACGACCAGCTCAGCGATCATGCGGTGATGCTGCGCTTGACGCGGGACTTCGGCGGGCGCGGGCACGGCACCCAAACCTTGTACTACGCCGATGACCTGGCCGTGCACCAGCCCGCGGGCACAGTGACCCTCTCCCACGGGAATCCGGAGGCTGTTGCGCTTCAGGCGCTGTGCCCGCCCGACGATGTGAACGACGCCGGGATTGGCATGCTGGAGCACAAGTTCACGCTCATGGGCGCACCTGGCTCCGAGGAGCAGGACGCGTACGACGCCGGCCCGGTCGCCTCCAGCGCGTACGCCCAGTACCAAGGGCTGCTGGCAACGATGGGCACCTTGGTTGCCCCGACCCACAGGCGGCAGGGGCTTGGCCTGCTGGCCACCAACATTGCCGCGCATGAGGCTTTGGCTGAAGGGCTTATTGTGCAGTGGCAGGCTGACGTGAACAACGCAGCCGCCCACGCACTGGCAATCTCGGCGGGCTTTAGTGTCGCTGGTCTGAAGACATCGGTTTCACTTTAAAGTCAGCATAGATGGCGTCCACGGCACGCGGCTTGCTGAAGAAGATCACTGCCGCGGCACCAATCAGAACCACAGCAGCCGGCAGGACGATTGATTGCGACATGGCGGTTGCGAATCCTGCCCGGAGAGCCTCCGGCAACTGCCCGGACGCCCCGGAGACCCCCTGCGAGGCACCTGCAGGCATCTCAGCCGCGAGCCGGGAGGTGATGAGCACGGCGATGGCGGCACTGCCCAGAACCGAGCCGATCTGGCGGGTCGTATTGTAAATCCCGGCACCGGCGCCCGCTTCACGCGGCCCCAGGTTGCGGGTGGCCGACGTCGACAAGGGAGCCCAGATGCCTGAGCTGGCGATGCCCAACAGACCACTCGGGAGCAGGAACAGCCAGATGGCCGTGTCCGGGCTCATCAGGGCCGAGGTCCACAGCAGGGAAATTGACATCAGGATGAATCCAACAAAGGCCACATAGCGGGGATTAACAATGTCCACCAACTTGCCAACGAAGGGTGCCAGAACGCCGGAGAACAGGGCCATGGGGACCATCATCAGTGCCGACTGGGTGGGCGTCATGCCCCTAACCAGCTGGTAGTAAAAGAAGAGTGGCAAGCTCATGGCGGTGATGCTGAAGCCCATGCCCGTGATCGCGATGTTGGCCAGAGAGAAGTTGCGGACCTTGAACAGGTTCAAGGGGACCAGCGGTTCACCCTTGTTGATGGCCTGCCAGCCAACAAACAGGCCAAGGAACACGATCCCGGCAATGATCAGGCCCCACACGGAAATGGGTCCGGCGATGGTGCCCCAGTCGTACTTGGCGCCTTCCTGAATGCCAAAGACAAGCATGAACAAACCGATGGAGCTCAGCGCAACACCTAGCAGATCAAACTTATGGTCGTGTGTTTTCAAGGAGGGCACCAGCCGCCAGGCCATAACGAACGCCACGATACCGACGGGCACGTTGACAAAGAAAATCCATTCCCAACCCAACCCGTCCACCAGGACTCCGCCAAGGATGGGGCCCACCAGCATGGCGACACCGGCCGTGGCGCCCCAAAGGCCCATGGCCGGTCCACGCTTGTCAGGGGCGAAGATGCGAGTGATGACGGCCATGGTTTGCGGCGTCATCATGGCCGCTCCCAAGCCCTGCACCACACGGGCAATGATCAGCATGCTGATGTCACCGGAGAAACCGCACCACAAGGAGGCCAAGGTGAACACACTCAGGCCGATGAGGTACAGATTTTTGGGGCCATATTTGTCACCGAGGCGGCCGGCGACAAGCAACGGCACCGCATAGGCCAGAAGGTAGGCGCTGGTGACCCAGATGACGGAGTTGATGTCGGTGTTCAGGCCCTCCATGATTTTCGGGTTGGCCACCGAGACGATGGTTGAATCGACAAGAATCATGAAGAAGCCAAGCACGAGTGCCCATAACGCGGGCCACGGTTTTGCCACGGTTTCCATGGGGAGTCCTTAGTTTAGAAAAATATGTATGGTGGCGGTTTGCTCACCAGGCCAGGGTGCCGGCGGTAAGCTCCGCGCACAGCCCGTGGACCCACTGAGTCTCGGCCGTCAGCATCGCCTGTTGGTACTCGATATCGATTAAATAGCGGCGTTCAACGCCTTGGGACCGGGCTTCTGCGGCACCTTGACCCAGATCGGCCAGATCGACCTCCAAGGCGTGGATCCTCTGGTCCAAGAGGTCAACCACGACGCCGGCTGGCAGGTTGTGCGCCTCGTCCAGGGCCTGGGGGAAGCTGGGGAATTCATTCACGGGGGTGGACAGCAAATCCTTGATGCGGGCGTCCAAGGCGACCTTGCCCGGGGGCAATATTGCATAGGTGGTCCGTTCCGGCCGGTTCCCGTCCCGCTCGGTACCTACTGGCTCCACCAGCCCGGCAGAGGCGAGTCTGCCTACCGTGTGGTAGAGCGTTCCCGGCCTGACTTTCACCAGGCGGTCCTCATGCCGTTGCATCAGCACCTGGTACATCTCGTAGGGATGCATGGGGCGTTCCACAAGGAGCCCGAGGGCGCAGATGCCCAGCGGCGTCAATTGCGAATTTCTTGTCACATCCCCTGCCCTCCCGAAAGGTATTCCACGAGAATTATTCCACGTGGACTAATCGCAGACAAGGGCGCCCCAGTGTGATGCGTGTCATCTTTTAGCGCGGGGTGCGCAGGAACCCTGTGGCCCGTCCCACCACCTGGCCGGCGTCGGTGGCCACGATCAGCTCCTGGGCGGCAACATACTTTTCCCCGGCGTCGTCCACCATCAAGTCCTGGGCGGGATCCACCGTGCGCTTGATCAGGGCCAAGGCGATGGGGCCCATCTCATAGTGCTGGGCAACGCTGGTCACCACACCCACCTTGCGGTCACCGGCAAACACCTCACTACCAGGGGCCGGAATGGTGTGCTGGGATCCATCCAGCTGCAAGAACACAAGCCGCCGAGGCGGGTGTCCCAGATTGTGAACGCGCGCTACGGTTTCCTGGCCCTTGTAACAGCCCTTGGACATGTGCACTGCGGTGCGCAAAAGGTCCAACTCGTGAGGAATCGACTTGTCGTCGGTCTCAGCTCCCCGACGCGGGCGCCACGCGGCAATTCGCAGCGCCTCGGCCGCCCAGACACCCGCCAGCGGACGGGTTCCTACGGTGTCCACCAGGGCGGCTGCTGGAATCAAATATTCGTGCCAGGGCCGCTCCAGCCCCGGGTGCTCCGACTCGTCGATGGCCGCATAGCTATATCCACCAGCGCCGATATGAGGCCAAGGATCCGTCCACATGAGCAGCGAATCCCACTCCGGGATCTCCACCACAGAGCCCACCACGGCCCAATCGGATGACACATCGGCAACGTCCACGCGCAGCATGAACTTCATGGAGTTCAACCAGGCTGCTAGTGGCGCGGCCTCGTCCGTTTCCACGATCAGCCATAGCGTTTCCCCGTCGTCCACTACCCGTGCGTCGTATTCAATGCGGCCTTGGACGCTCAGCAGCAGCAACTCGGTGCTGGTGTGGGGGGCAAGACCGGTCAGGCTTTGCGAGGAGAGCGTATTCATCCAGCTCAGCCTGTCCGGACCGCCCACTGTAACAACCCCACGGTGGGACAAATCCACCACTGCGGTGCCCGGTTTGCCGTTGTAACCGGCCAACAGGCGCTGCTCCTTGTTGGGATCACCGTAGTGAGCGGCAACACCGGCATCCAGTCCGCCGGACTGAACAGCCCCATGACGGTTTAGCAAAGGACTCAAATAGCTCATATGGTGTGCAACGCCTTCTCTTGATGGGCTATTCCGGCCCGGTGGTCGAGCTTGTCCAGACCCGGTGCATGAATGCAGTCAGGAGATTTTACGCAGAGCGGCGGACGCGTGGGCCTGTAAGGACTTGCCGCTGGCGGCCGCATCCCAGCGCCAGTAAAGTTCGCCGTTGACCAGACCGAAGATGCGGGTGGCGGCTTTATAGTCTTTGGCCCCGGCACCGCGCATGACAGCGTCAGTGGAGAGATGTATCTGTGGTCCCTTGATACTGCCGTAGTACAGCTCGGCAATGCCGCCGGGGTGCACGATGGTAGCCATGATGTCGAACCCGCCATCAGCATTCCGCAGGGCTTCGACGTCGTCGGCTGTCCTTAGGGCGGGGACAATGTCGGCAGGGATCAAGCCCGGGCCTACGTCGGCGTCGTTCATGGGCCGGTCAAGTTGCCAGAAGCCGGTTTCCACGGAGAGCGGTCTCAAAACGGTGCCCAGCTCATCGGTGAGCCAGGACTCGGCCGTATATTGCAGGTATGGCAAGCCGTTGGAGCTGAAGGTAGCGGTCTGGGTGAAATATTCGTCATCAGCTTCACCGGCACCCAGCCGGCCGTTTCCGCTCCACGTGCCAAGCAGCCATGACAGCGGCACCAGCTCGGGAGTTAGATCAGTGGGGATTTCAATGGCCATGGCAGGTTACTGCTGGCCCTTGAACAACCGCCACACCACCAGACCGGCGAACCAAGCCATGGTGACTCCGGCGAGGGCAAGCAGGCAAATGAAGAAGATTTCTAAGGCAAATACGCTCATAATTCCATCCTACAGTGCTTGCGGCCGCACTTAGCTTAGGAGCAGTTTTTCCACGAAATAGACCAACGCGCCCAGCGACAAAATGGGTGCCAACGCCGACGCGCAGCTTCCCATGAAACTGTGCGAGGGTCCGGCTAGTGTTCGTAGGCGGCGGAAACTGGCAATCACCGCGGCCACGAGTGCCCCTAAGATGACGGCGGGAACAATTCGAAGATCTGAGAAAAGCAATGCTGCAAGGGGGCCAGAAAGTGCACCCAGGACGATGGCCAGGGGCGCCGCCACCCTGTCCGGCCAGGGGAGTGTCCCCGCCAACAAGGCAACAGCTGCACTGATGGCGACGATCAATGTCATGCCCGGTTCGCCCAGGAACCTCTGTGAGGCCACCCAGCCGCTGGCGAATCCGGCCACTAACACGCCCGCACCGGAGCCGAGGGTCGATTCAAGGCGGTGGGCTTGCCCGGTGCCGCGGATGAGCTGGACTACCATGACAGCCCCAAAGCCCACGGCAATGAAGATGGGTGTCCAGACCATGAAGTTTGCGTCCTTGGTCAACCCGACCGTCAGCGCAGCACCGGCACCTGTCAACGCCATGACCGTGCCGAGCGTTTTCTTGGCGGGAATGCCCAGGTAGCGAGGCCATCCCAGACCAAAGACAACTGACAAGGCGATGCCAACGCCCACACTGTATCCAAGGCCAAAGAAGTGTCCGGCGACAATAGCTGCGAGCGCGATGATTCCGACAAGGGCCGTAATAGATGACTTCACACACCAATCCTGCCTTACTCTGCGCGGTACACTGTGGAACAACCCTTGGAGCGGTGCGTTTTCTCTTCAGCATATGAGGCCTGGCTGGTCAGCCCCTGATGGGGTTGCCCGGTGGTTCGTCGCTCAAAGATGCGCATCCCGCACTTTGGAGGAAAACTTGTCACAGATACTGATGCTGACCAACAACCACGGTAGCTCCGTGGACGTTTTGCCTGCCCTGGAACTCCTGAGCCACTCGGTCCACATTCTGCCGGCCGTGCCCACCGCACTGCTGGACGCCAAACCTTGCGATATCATCCTCGTCGACGCCCGCAAGGACCTCTCCAGTTCACGGTCACTGACCCAATTGCTGCGCGCCACCGGCATCAGTGTTCCGCTGCTGCTGGTGCTGACCGAAGGCGGGATGGCGGCTGTGTCCGCGTCCTGGGCGGCAGACGACGTGATCCTGGACTCTGCGGGCCCCGCCGAGGTCGAGGCCCGGATCCGTTTAGCCTTGACCCGCACGTCCACCGCAGAGGACCATGCCAGTGCGGAAATCCATGCCGCCGGCGTCGTCATCGACGAGGACAGTTACACGGTGCGTGTCCACGGCAAGCCACTGAACCTGACGTACAAGGAGTTTGAGCTCCTGAAGTACCTTGCCCAGCATCCTGGCCGCGTCTTTACCCGTGCCCAACTGCTCAATGAGGTGTGGGGCTATGACTACTACGGAGGAACCCGCACCGTCGATGTCCATGTTCGGCGCCTACGAGCGAAGCTGGGCTCGGACCATGAGAACTTGATCAGCACAGTGCGTAACGTGGGCTACCGCCTAACCATTGCCAGGATGCCCGACGACGAAATGGTTGACGCCTAGTCCTGCCCGGGCATCTTGCTCACTTGGCACGGGAACACAAAGGCCCGCATCCTTGACGGATGCGGGCCTTTGTTATTTGGTGGAGGACATACGGGTCGAACGTATCGAGGACACCCCACTGGTGCATCCCCCCAGAAAATAACTGCTCTCAAACTCTAGGGCAGCACGTGCTCTGAACGCAAACCGAGGGGCCCTGGCGGGCGGCAATTGGGGCGCTGGCACAGTTTTTTCTCACCGCGCGTCTCGCGTTCGGGACCGCACCCCTACTAGGCTGTGGTCATGAGCCCCGCAAAGACTGGCAGCTGGCCCGTTACGGTAATCACGGGTACCCCCGACCCCGATGCACTCCGCGACATTTTCTCCGTGGTTGACGCCGCCGAGGACACCGACGGAAATCCCCCTCTCTCCGAGCAAACCCTTGTTGAATTGAGGTCTAAAAGCGCCGGCGCCCACAACCTCCTGGTCCTGACGGCGCATGCCCCTGAGGAGAACTCCGTCACCGAAGGTGAAGACCTGGCAGGGGTGGCCGTCGTCGTGCTCGACGGCAGTGAAGGCGTGCTGGAGATCGTGGTGCACCCCACCTACCGGAATGGGGGCGTCGGCGCCATGCTGGTGGATAAATTGCTGGAAGCAAGGGGGCTGCACGGCCTGAAAGCGTGGTCGCACGGCGGTCACGAGGCCGCAGCCGACCTCGCCGCAAGCTACGGTTTCCGGGCCATCCGTGAACTCTGGCGGATGCGTCTTGTCCGGGCCAGTCTCTCGGATGCGCCGTCCACCAACCTTTCAACGCCCAGCGGCGTAAGGTTGCGCACTTTTGTACCGCATCAAGACGAAGCGGCGTGGCTGGCGGCCAATGCCGCGGCTTTTGCTCACCACCCCGAACAGGGTGCCATGACCCTTTCCGATTTGCAGGCGCGCATGGCCGAGCCATGGTTTGACCCCAACGGTTTCTTTCTGGCCGTCGACGGCAACGGCGAGATCTTAGGCTTCCACTGGACCAAGGTGCACCCCTCCCGCGCAGGCCAGGAAGCCATGGGCGAGGTCTATGTTGTGGGCGTCACCCCGGCAGCGCAAGGAATGGGGTTGGGCAAAACGCTGACCTTGCAGGGCATCGAGTACCTGCAACGCTCAGGGTTGCAGGCGATCATGCTGTACGTGGATGCCGACAACGAGGCTGCCGTGGCGCTTTACCGCAAACTCGGGTTCACAAAATGGGACTCCGATGTCATGTATGGACCCATGGCCGCGTCCTAGCGCCCCACCAGCTGGCGGCCTGTGCCGCACCATGGTGCCCCGGCTTGTAAGGTTGATCCAAAGCAGCACCGACTATGAGGATTTATCGATGAAACGCGAATACAAGGGACCTGTACAGACCGCGGCGTCGTTTGGGCGGGAACGCTTCGGATCAGGCGAAGTCCCAGCGGCCCGTGCCACGCAGGACCGTATCGACATCCCCGAGTTTGAGCCGAATCTTATCCCTGAGGGTGACATCAGCCCCGACAGGTTCCTTGACCGTGAGCTGAGCTGGCTGGCATTCAACGCCAGGGTCCTGGAACTGGCTGAGGACCCGAGCCTATTCCTGCTGGAGCGTGTGAACTTCCTGTCCATCTTCGCGTCCAACCTGGACGAGTTCTTCATGGTCCGGGTTGCTGGCCTGAAGCGGCGCATCGCCACCGGTTTAGCGGTGCCCTCCCCCGCCGGTCTGAGTCCCATCGAGGTGTTGGAGCAGATCAGCGACGCCGCCCACGAGTTGCAGTCCAGGCACGCCCAAGTTTTTGCCGGTCAAATCCGCCCGGCGCTGGCCTACGAACACATCCATTTGGTGCATTGGCAAGAGTTGGATGACACCGCCAAGATTGCGCTCAGCACCATGTTTGCCGAGAAGATCTTCCCCATCCTCACCCCCCTGGCCGTTGACCCCGCCCATCCCTTCCCCTACATTTCAGGGCTCTCCTTGAACTTGGCCGTTGTGGTGCGCAACCCGGTCAGCGACAAAGAGCTCTTTGCCCGCTTGAAGGTGCCAGACCTACTGCCCCGCCTTGTTTCAGTTGACGGTCCGCGCGCGGGCACCGTACCTGGCCGGGTGGCCCGCTTCATCCCGCTCGAAGAGGTCATCGCGGAGCATTTGGGCCAGCTCTTTCCCGGTATGGAGGTGCTGGAGCACCATACTTTCCGGGTCACCCGCAATGAGGATCTTGAGGTTGAAGAGGACGACGCCGAGAACCTCCTGCAGGCGTTGGAAAAGGAACTGCTGCGCCGCAAGTTCGGCCCGCCGGTGCGCCTTGAGGTGACCACGGACATCAACCCGAATATCCTGGCCCTGCTGGTCCGGGAGCTGGACATTGAGGACACGGAAGTGTATTCGCTTCCGGCCCCGCTTGACCTGCGCGGCCTGTCGATCATTGGCGGCATTGACCGCAGCGATCTGCGCTACCCCAAGCATGTTGCCCACACCTCCCGCGACCTGAACGAGTCGGAGACTTCCAAGGCCGCCAACGTATTTGCTGCCATGCGCCGCAGGGATATCCTCCTGCACCACCCCTACGACTCCTTCTCCACCTCGGTGCAGGCATTCTTAGAGCAAGCCGCTGCCGATCCTAAGGTGCGCGCCATCAAGCAGACCCTGTACCGCACCTCCGGCGACTCCCCCATTGTGGACGCACTGGTGGATGCTGCCGAGGCTGGCAAACAGGTGCTGGCCCTAGTGGAGATCAAGGCCCGCTTTGACGAGCAGGCCAACATCTCCTGGGCCCGCAAACTTGAACAGGCCGGGGTGCACGTGGTGTACGGCATTGTGGGGCTTAAGACGCACTGCAAGCTATCACTGGTGGTACGGCAGGAGCAGGACGGCTTGCGCCGCTACTGTCACATTGGCACCGGAAATTACCATCCTCGAACTGCCCGCTACTATGAGGACCTGGGCCTGTTAACGGCGGACAATCAGGTGGGCGAGGACCTGTCCAAGCTGTTCAATCAGCTCTCCGGATACGCCCCTAAATCAACCTTCGACAGGCTGCTGGTGGCGCCACGTTCGGTGCGCTCAGGACTGATCGAACGCATTGATGCGGAAATCGCCAACAAGAAGGCCGGGCGCCCAGCCCAAGTGCGTTTCAAGGTCAATTCGATGGTCGATGAAGCCATCATCGACTCCCTGTACCGGGCCTCCCAGGCCGGCGTTGAGGTGGGCATCATCGTCCGCGGCATCTGCTCCCTGCGGCCGGGCGTTCCCGGGCTTAGCGAAAACATCACGGTGCGTTCGGTGCTGGGCCGGTTCCTGGAGCACTCCCGCGTGTTCACCTTTGCCAACGCCGGCGACCCGGTGGTCTACATCGGATCGGCCGACATGATGCACCGCAATCTTGACCGCCGCGTGGAAGCCCTGGTCCGACTCTCCAACACGGAGGACATTGCCGAGGTCAACACCTTACTTGATCGCTACCTTGACCCGGGCACCGCCAGCTGGCATTTAGACGTTGACGGGTTGTGGACGCGCCGCCACCTAGACGCCGATGGAAACCCGCTGGAGGACGTCCAGTCCTGGCTGCTGGCGGGCCGTTCACGACAGCGCTCGACCCTTCGCCGGTAATGCGCAGCACTGAACATTTACAGGACATGGCACCCGACGGTGAGTCGGGAGTGTCCGTATACGCCGCCGGTGCACTGTGCTGGCGGGTGAAGAAAAAGAAGCTGGAACTTCTACTCATTCACCGCCAGCGTTACGACGATTGGTCCTGGCCCAAGGGCAAGCTGGACAAGGGTGAGACATTATCCGAGTGTGCCGTGCGGGAAGTGTATGAGGAGGTTGGCCTGCCCATCACCTTGGGCATTCCGCTACCCACCATCCGCTACGCGGTCAAGCCTGGCGTGAAGGAAGTCCACTACTGGGCTGCCGCTGTTGATGACATGCCGCCAATGCCCGACGGGAAAGAAGTGGACACGGCGCTCTGGTGCAGTCCCAACAAGGCGCGCGGCCTGCTGTCCAACCCATCCGACATCGAACCGTTGGAGGCGTTGATCGCCGCCCATGAGGCCGATGCTTTGGGAACGTGGCCGTTGCTGATAGTCAGGCATGCCAAGGCTAAACCACGCTCGGCATGGACACGGGCCGAGGGTGAACGCCCGCTGGCGGCCACGGGCAAGCGTCAGGCCCTGTACCTCCAGCGCCTGCTGATGTCCTGGCATCCGGCCAAGATCCTCACGAGCGGCTGGATGAGGTGCATTGCCACGATTTCCCCGTATGCCCAGGCAACCAAGGCCAAGGTCAAGGTGGTGCCTTGTCTGACCGAGGCCGATCACAAGCGAAACCCGGCAAAGGCTGGTGCCGTGGTTGAACGTTTGCTGGCCAAGTCCAGCGCCGTGGCAGTGTGCACGCACCGCCCAGTTTTGCCCACCATCTTGGGTGCACTGGCCGCCCGCATGGACCCGGCCCTGGCCGCGAAGCTGCCCATTGCCGACCCGTATCTTGCCCCGGGCGAGGTCCTGGTGGCCCATGTTTCGATCGCGGAGCCCGGCCGGATCGTGGCGCTGGAGCGGCACAAACCCTACGAGGACTGACCGGCCGCCAGACTGGCCGTCCACCAAGGGGTGGCTCTTCACTTCATCGTCCTTCCCCAAGAAATCTTTGTACCGTACGCTTAGTACAAAGATTGTCGATTTGTCGGGGGAATGATGCTTGAACCAAATCCGTTGGTACCGAACCTTTTTGAAATCCTCGTGGCGTTTGCGCCGGTGGTGGCAATTGCTTGCGTAGTGCTGTACTTGATCTTGCGTTTTGTGGTGTGGGCGCCGCAGCGAGACAAGATGTTGGAGGCTGTCCGGAAGCACGCCTTCTGGACCGGCGTCATTGCCTGGGCGCTCAGCAGCCTCGCCGGCGCAAACCAGGCCGGGACGTTTCCGGCCAGCCAGATGCAGCTTTCCCCCAATCCATGGGCGGTGGTGCCGTTCTTCTGGATCATCGGCCCCGTCGCGGCCGTCCTGGTGGTCCACCTGGTCGGCCAGTTGTCCTGGCCTGCACCAAAATCCCCCACGCGGATGGCAGTCCTGGAGTTCAGGCGAATTCGCGATTTTGTCCAGCCGACGCTGGGCTGGACCGTCTTGGGTGTCTTCTTGCTGAGCGCCGGCGTACTGGTCTGGTTGGCCTTCGCCCCCGGATTCCCGGCCAGGGAAGCCTGGTCCCCTAAAGAAGGGACCTGGCATGGCCCGCTGAACGGCCGCGTTCCCGGATGGGTCCTGGCCACCGCGCTGGGGACTGCGCTGGTAGTCCTGGCACTGGGAACCTTGTTCGTCATGGCGCTCATTGCCTCGCGCCGATCAATAGAGGGTCTGGACAGCACCCAGAACAAGACGCTGCGGACCATCGGCATGAATCGGCTGCTGCGAGTTGCCGCCACGGTGGCCTCCGGCCTCGCCGCCATTGCAGGAAACTTCCTGGGCCAGTCGGGGCCGGACGTGGAAGCCAGCTCTTGGGTGAATTGGCTGGGTCTGCTCAACATTGTGGTCTCGATCGCCATGCTCCTGTGGAAGCCTGCGCTCCTTGATTCCCCCACGGACGACGCCGGATACAACGTTCTGTTTGCAACGTGGGCTTCCCCGGACCTCACCTCGGGAGACGGCCCTGCTGCCGCCCGGTTCACCAATTCGGCCAGGGCAGCGGTTTTTCCTGCCGCCATCGTTGGCGCTGCGGTGGGGTATGCGACGCATGGCTGGTTTGGCCTGATGGGAATTGTGGCTTTATCAGCCGTGTTTGCCTTGCTCGCCATTCTGGGCCTGGAATTCGTCCTTCGACGCAAGTATGCGACTCCGGGAACACCTCGCAGCAAGGTGCGTGTACTGCTGCCTCGGCCGATGTACTTTGCCTTTGCGATCGCAGCAGTTGGATTGGTGTTGGCGCTTATCAATGCCCACAGCGTTGCCAAGTCCGGCAGTCCCAATTCATGGGATGGGTTGGCTGCTCCGGAAGCCATGTATTGGGTTCCCGGCATTGCGGCTCTGGCCATTCTGGCATCTGCCCTGTCCGCCGCATGGTTTGTCCTTGCCCGGCCCGGGTTGAGCAACGCACCGGCAACCCTGGACAGAACCCTGCGCCGGCGCTCGCTGTTCCGAGTTGCCCGCACGGTGACCGGCAGCTGGTACGCCATTCTCGGGATTCTCTTGATCATGATCCCCGTGGCACCAGATCCCAACCCCCTCATGTCTGGATTTGAATCAGGCATATTCGGCGCCCTGTGCCTGGTCATTGCCGCACTTGTGTCCTTTTACCCCATGCGCGGCTTCACCCCCGCAGACTTCATGCCGGCAGCAAAACACAACACCAGCCTGAGCAACTAGCGCCATGGAAGCCCAGATTGTCATCGACTTGGCAACAGCCACCCCGCCGTATGAGCAGATCCAGGGCCAGATCTCCGCGCTCATTGCGGTGGGCGAACTCCAGGCCGGTGCCCGGTTACCCACCGTCCGCAGCCTCGCAGCAGACCTCGGCGTGGCCGCCGGAACTGTTGCCCGGGCCTACAAGGAGCTGGAGGCGGCAAGAATTGTCATCACGAACCGACGGCAGGGCACGGTGGTGGCTGGGTCCCGACAGGCTCGACCGCCTGGGGCGGCTCGAGCAGTGGGAGCGGATGGGGCGGTGATGGCCGCCGTCGAACATCTCATTGAGGAAGGGGAACGGGCCGGTCTGGATGGCACGATGCTCATCACATTGCTGCAAGGTCGCCTGAACCAGCGCGGCAAGTAGACTGTTGGCGTGACTATTTTGACCCCCTATGAGGATATGCTGCGGGACGTACTGGCGAATGGCACCGCGAAATCGGACCGCACCGGCACCGGCACGCGCAGCGTTTTTGGCCGCCAGCTGCGCTTTGACCTCTCCGAAAGCTTCCCGCTGATCACCACCAAGCGGGTGCATTTCAAGTCCGTGGCGATGGAGCTGCTGTGGTTCCTGCGCGGGGATTCGAATGTGCGTTGGCTGCAGGAAAACGGTGTGAAGATCTGGAACGAATGGGCAGATGACGACGGCGAGCTGGGCCCGGTCTATGGCGTCCAGTGGCGCTCGTGGCCCACACCGGACGGCGAGCACATTGACCAGATTGCCGCCGTCATCGAGTCCCTGCGCGAGAACCCGGATTCGCGCCGGCACATTGTTTCGGCCTGGAATGTGGGCGAGCTGAAGAACATGGCGCTGCCGCCGTGTCACGCCTTCTTCCAGTTCTATGTTGCCCCCACCCAGGACGGCCGCGGCAAGCTCAGCTGCCAGCTGTACCAGCGCTCGGCCGACACCTTCTTGGGTGTCCCCTTCAACATCGCCTCCTACGCGCTGCTGACCATGATGGTGGCGCACCAGCTGGATATGGACCCCGGAGAGTTCATCTGGACCGGCGGCGACGTCCACATCTACGACGACCACCTCGCCCAGGTCACCGAGCAGCTCTCCCGTGAACCGTACCCGTGCCCACAACTTCGTTTCACGCGCAAGCCGGATTCTATTTTTGAGTACACCTTTGCAGACATGGAGCTGGTCAACTACCAGCACCACCCCACGATTAAGGCACCGATAGCCGTATGAGCGAGTCTCACACCCTGCCCACGTACTACCGTTTCGAGCAGCCCATCGTGGGTATGATCTGGGCCCAAACCAATCAGGGCATCATTGGCGCCGACGGTGGCATGCCCTGGCACCTGCCCGAGGACATGGCCCACTTCAAGCGCGTCACCCTCAGCCACCCCGTGGTCATGGGCCGCAAGACGTGGGACTCGTTCCCGGAAAAGTTCCGCCCGTTGCCAGACCGCACCAACATCGTGGTGACCCACCAAGAAGGCTGGGCAGCCACGCCCGAGGCGCGTGGCGCCGTCGTGCTTGAATCCTTGGATCAGGCGCTTGTAGAGGCGCAACTCTCCCCCGGCGGCAATGAGGTGTGGGTCATCGGTGGCAGGCAGGTGTTTGACCAGGTGATCGAGGATTGCAACGTTGCCATCATCACCGTTATTAACACGGACGTACCAGGGGATACGGAGGCACCCGGGCTGGGTCTTGAATGGTCCTTCCGCGGCGCCTCGCCAAAAGAGGGCTGGCACACCGCGAAGAATGGCACCGAATACCGTTTCACCCTGTGGGCCAAGGGCGATTCCGAGTTTGAGTCACCCGAGTAGGGCCCCGGAAGCCGGGCCCACCCGGGGCCATGGGGTGTGCTCCCCATGGCCCCGGGCTGTGCCCGCCATCTAGACTCAACCTAGAAATGCGGCCGCTTGCCAGCCCCACCTCGCACCCTGGAGACTACTTTGACACAAATGCTTGGCGCCGATGTCGAGGAGCTTCGCGCACTGGCCCGGGACTTCTCGGGCAAGTCGCAGTCTCTCCTCCAAGTGAAGGCGGCGCTCGACGGCGCCGTGAACCAACTCCCGCGCTATTGGCAGGGGCCTGACGCGCAGCGTTTCGCCGCCCAGTGGCGCGGTTCGCAAAGCGGCGTTATTGCCCGCACGGCGGCCATGCTGGACACCACTGCCACCGAGCTGAACAAGAATGCCCTGGAACAGGAACAGGCGAGCGCCGTTTCAGGGGCCGGCGGACCGGGTGGCGCTGGCGGGGGCGGTGCATCCAATCCGTGGGGCCCGGACTGGCTCGCGAAAGATTCGCACTTCCGAGACAACTGGAAGCACTACGGCAATGTCAAGAACGTAGCTTCCCTGCCGAAGAACCTGTGGGGGCTCGGGTGGATGGGCGCCAGCAAGAACTGGGACTTCTTCACCGACTCGGCCCAATGGGCAAAGCTGACTGGTCGCAGCGCGCCCTTCAACATCATGGATTCCACGACCGACTTGTTGGGCATGAAGAATCTCAACAAGTACTTCCCCCAGCTGAACTCCATGAAGGGCTTCTTTGCTGAATCCTCGGTGCTCTTCAAGGATTCCAAACTTGATTGGCTGGGCAAGGGGGGATTGGGCCGGGGGTTGGGCTGGCTCGGCGTTGGTCTGAGTGGTTACGACACGGTCAAAAATATCGCCGAAGGTGACGTTGGAGGTGCCAGCTACTCGTTTGCCAAGACGGCGCTGGGTGTGGCTTGCTTCCTGCCGCCACCGGCTGGAACCGTAGCGCAGGTGGTCAGTGCAGGCTGGGCCATCTATGAAATTCCCGCGGTGAAAGAGTTCGTCGACGGCGGTGTCAAGGCTGTGGGCGACGCGGTCGCCAACGCTGCGCAATCCGCAGTTGCGGAGACCGCCAAGTTTGCCAACAGTGTCAATGAAGGCATCAATGATCTTGGAAACAGTGCCGCGAAATTCCTTGGATTTGGCTAGGTCGCCATAATTGCGGACACTGGCACCCTCCATCCTGCCCACACCTCACCCCACACCTCAGAGAACGGAATCCACAAAAACATGACCCAGACATCCATGCAACAGCAACCTTCAACAGCGGATGCCTACGGTTTTGGCTTCGCCGAGATGGCCTACCTTCTCAAAAGCACATCGACGCCACAGGCAGAAAAGAGTGCAGCAGTCCTCCGGCTGAGCGAGGAGCTGGCGTCCGAGCAATTGTGCATGGCAGGCGCTTCCTCTTTATTGGCCCGGGGCCTGGCCACGGCAAATGGCGAAGACCTTGAGCTCGAAGGCCCTGCCGTGGCCTTGGCTTATGCCCTGGGGCGGGCGAATCGATGGACGGAGATCAGCCTGATGTCCGGTGAATCCATAGACACCGTGGTCCATGTGGAATCCGATTTGGTCAAGGTCCTCTTGCAGCCTCGTACTTTGGCAACATGGTTTGCGTTTGCCCAAGATCCGGCCATCGAGGGGGCTGTGGCCGAGCTTGACATCGTTGCTGAGCACGTCCGCCAGACACAAACCGGGACCGCCTACATCCTGAGTCGAACCGTCGATGCCGAGGATCACCTAATGATCCGCCCTGATGCCGGCGCCTGGTCTGTGGGCAAAGTTGTGGATCCGGCGTCGGACGTCGTCGAAGAGAGCGGACTGGACGACATTGGCCTGTTGGCGGCACTGACCACCTTGCGAACGGCACTGCTTTCTTGAGCAAGCGGCCATCTCCCACTGGCGGCGCCCACGCGGCACCCTCCAGGGATCCCAAACACAAGCCTGGATACAAACGCACCAAGGGCTACTACAAGTCCGAGGTGGAACGTGAAGCATTCCGCCAGGGCATGAGCGTGGAAGAATACGGCGTGTACAAGGGCTCCGTGGGCAGCGCCGTCAAGCCCGTCAACAGTGCCGGTGGGCTCCTGGCGATCTCCCTGATACTCTCCTGCCTCGTTGCAGGTGCCCTCGTGACTTTCACTATCCACTGGATCCAGTCCGGTCCCGCAGAGGCCGTGAAGAACACCGTCCCCCTGCTCCTTGCAGGGATGTTCGTCCCCTGGAGTTGGGTGTACTACGCCCGGGAACGCAAGGCAGAGCGCCTGCGCAAGGAACGTGGCATCACCTTGATCCGACCCGAATAAGGGCCATCCCCCAGCCACACGACCTTCGGGTGCCCGGCAAGCCCCTTGCGAGCGTACTGCCCGTGCGTTCACCCAATGAAACGAACTTCTTGGAATGGCAAGCTCCCCTCTAAACTGGAGTGCATGACCAATAACAGTGTTCCTTCCGTCGGCCTGGTTGGCTGGCGTGGCATGGTCGGTTCCGTTCTGCTGCAGCGTATGCAGGACGAAGGCGACTTCGGCAATATCAACCCCGTCTTCTTCTCCACCTCGAATGCTGGCGGCAACTCCCCGGCAATTACCGGCGGCGACTCCGGCAGGCTCGAAGACGCCTTTGACATTGACACGTTGGCCAAGCTGCCCATTATTGTCACCGCCCAGGGTGGCGACTACACCTCCCGGGTGCACACTGAGCTGCGCAACCGCGGCTGGGATGGGCTCTGGATGGATGCGGCCTCCACACTGCGAATGAACGACGACTCGATCATTGTGCTGGACCCCATCAACCGTGACGTCATCGACGCCGGCCTCGCCAACGGCACGAAGGATTTCATCGGCGGCAACTGCACAGTCTCCTGCATGCTCATGGGTCTGGGTGGATTGTTCAAGAACGGCTTGGTCGAGTGGGGAACCTCCATGACCTACCAGGCTGCATCTGGTGGCGGCGCGCGCCACATGCGTGAGCTCCTGAACCAGTTCGGTACGCTCAACTCTGAGGTTGCCAGCGAACTTGACGACCCGGCGTCGGCCATCCTGGAAATTGACCGGAAGGTCCTGGCCCACCAGCGCGATGGCGTGGATTCTTCCCAGTTTGGCGCTCCGCTGGCCGGTTCCTTGATCCCCTGGATCGACGCGGACCTGGGCAACGGGCAGTCCAAGGAGGAGTGGAAGGCAGGGGTGGAGACCAACAAGATCCTGGGCAACACCGACGCCAACAAGGTCATCATGGACGGTCTGTGCGTGCGCATCGGCGCCATGCGCTCCCACTCCCAGGCCCTGACCCTGAAGCTCCGCGAGGACCTTTCCGTTGCTGAAATCGAATCGATTCTGGCCAACGACAACGAGTGGGCCAAGGTCATCCCCAACACCAAGGAAGCCTCCATGGCCGATCTGACGCCCGTCGCGGCGTCCGGCACCCTGGACATCCCCGTGGGCCGTATCCGCAAGATGGAGATGGGCCCGGAGTACATCAGCGCGTTCACGGTGGGCGACCAGCTCCTCTGGGGTGCCGCCGAGCCGCTGCGCCGCATGGTCAAGATCGCCGTCGGCACGCTCTAGCCTCTCTCAACTGTGGCGCACTCGTTGCACCGGAAAGCGCTTACTTTCGCGATTTTCGTACAACGAGTGCGTCTCAGTTTTTAAGTTAAGTAGCGTTTGTAGGCTTGTGCAGAATTCTCCAGCGCCTTGCTTTGGGCCGGGCTGAGCACGCCAAACAGTTCTGGAAGCACGACGCCGGAGAGTTGGCTTTGTTTCTCCGCCGCACCTTGCGCCTTGCGCCAGGTCCCGGCCACCCTGCCGCCGACCACCACCGTTGCCTTGAACATGCCGTTGTTACCCGGCACCGTCAGGTGTGCGTGTTCCGGGGCCAGTGCTGCACTGCGGTCCGTGTAGCCGAGCAGATACTCGTCGAAGCCCGGGAGCAGGAGCACCGAACGGGCGCCAGGTGGCACCGCCCTGCGCTGCACCGATTTACCGGATGCACCGCCGAGGAGTTCTGCGGTTTCCGGCGCCATAAAGTAGCTGGAGCCGTTGCATTCAATGGTTTCCAGCCCTGCCCTTGCCTGCGCCAGCCCGGCGTTAATGTCCTTGATCGTCAGCTTTGACCACCACTGAAAGTCCTTGATGGTTGCCGGCCCGTGGCTGCGGAAGTAGCGCAGGGCCAGCTCCGCAAGGGCTTCATCCCGTTCCAGGGTGCGCGGATTCTTGATCCAGTCTTGTGAGCTGACGTAGAACTGGGTGTTGCCGTTGCCGTCCGGGTTCACGGGCCCCTGCACCAGCGTCTGCTTCAGGCACAGCAGGAACAGGAAGTGATAGCCGCGCTGGGCTTTTGTTCCTTGGCCTGCCTGCTCGAATGCGGCCAACAGCGTCTCACGCGTCGACTTTCCGCCCGACTGTTCCAGCAGCGTAAGGGCCAGGCCTCGCACGTGCTCGAGGTCCGACGTCGTAATTCCTAGCTGGCGGTGGCGCGTGGCCTGGCCCTGCAACATGCGCCCGGCGGTGAGTGAGAGGATCCAGCCGAGGTCCTCGGCTACGGTGACGTGCAGGGTGCCGCGCAGGGGGCAGGAGCGGACGAGTTCGCCGCGGTTGAAGGCGGCTGTGACGTCGGTGCGGGTGCGCCCCGGGGAACGTAACCCGATGGCCCACAGTGCGCCCGGGAAGTCCTGCCCCTGCAGCGCGGTCAGGGAACGAACAACGTCCACCGGTCCCGGTGTGGGAATGGTGGACGCTTTGAGCAATGCGGGCCTGATCCATTGTGCTGCCAGCCGGAGCCGGGCGATCGTGGAGGGGGTGACGCCAGGTGTCATGACTTCAACTTAACAGAACAGACCCGCAGAAAACGGCGAAATACCACGATTTCTCGGTGTTTTCGCCGTTTTCTGCGAGTCAGTTGAAGGATTGGAGCGTTAGCGGGCGGAGCGCATATTTGCGGTGATGGGGCATTCGAAGGGGTCGCGCTGGCCCAGGCCAACCCTGTTCAGGTAACGCATCACGATCATGTACGACTGGCCCAGCGTGGTTTCGGTGTACGTGATGTTCCGCTCCGCACAGTAGGCACGGACCATGGGCTGGACGGCCTTCAGGTTCCTGGAGGACATGGTGGGGAAAAGGTGGTGTTCGATCTGGTAGTTCAGCCCGCCCATGCCGGCATCAACCCACCAACCGCCGGTGATGTTGCGGCTCATGAGCGTCTGGCGGCGCATGAAGTCGATCTTGACGTCCTTGGGGACCAACGGCATGCCCTTGTGGTTCGGGGCGAAGGAGCCGCCCATGTAGACGCCCAGGGTCATGACGTGCACGGCGATAAACGCCAGCCCGATGCCCCAACCGAGGAAGAAGATGGTGAAGGCGGGAAGGATGACCAGGCGAACCACCAGCAAGGCGATCTCCGCCTTGCGTTGCGGGACAACCTGAGTGCGGTCAAACACGCGCTTGACAGAGGCAATGTGCAGATCCAGTGCAACAAGTGAGAGCAGCGGGAACAGGAAGTAGCCTTGGCGGGCAGCAAACCACTTGGCAAACCCCTTGCGCTTGGCAGCGTTGTCGGGGTCGAACACGATGACGCCGGGGTCTATGTCACCATCGACACCGACCTTGTTGGGGTTCAGGTGGTGCTTGCCGTGCTTGTTCATCCACCAGCCATAGCTCATGCCCACAAAAAGGTTGCCGGCGATGCGGGCAAGCCAGGCGTTCTTCTTGGCCGAGGCGAAGACCTGGCGGTGGGCGGCGTCGTGTGAGATGAACGCGGTGTGCGTGCACATGAAGCCAAGCAGCACCGCGGTGACCATCTGCCACCAGCTCTGCCCGAGCGTCAGGAACAAGGCCAGGACCGCCGAGTATCCAATGCCCTGGCGGATAAAGCGCGCCACATACCATTTGATGTCACGGTTCATCAGACCGGTGGCGCGCACCTCTTCGGCCAGCTGGATAAAGTCGGTGACGTGGCGGTCGCGGGCGGGGCGCTTTTTGGCTGGCTTGGTTAGAACAGTGCTCTCGTCCAATACATCCGGGCTGTCAAGTGTTGCCGACGACATGGGGCTCCTTACGCCTGGCCCGTCAAAGTGCGCCAGGTTAATAGAAAGTGCAGATCTTTCCATTAACACTACGAATAACGACGGCGGCGCACATCACACCGGGGAGCCGTCCTACCCCCCTACCCGGGTATGGGGTGCTGGAGTGTTTGTCAACAAGCCCAGCCCGCCCCACGGGCGGCTAGAGGGAGCAGCCCACCAGGACTGGTTCCGGGACCAGTGCTATACCAAACTGACGCACGACGCCGTCGCGCACCTTGCGAGCGATCCCCAGGATGTCCTGTGCCGAGGCAGAACCCCGGTTGGTGACGGCAAGCGTGTGCTTGGTGGACAGGGCCGCACGGCCGTTGGTGCCGCCCGCGTCCACGCCGTCCGGCAAAAGCAAGCCGTACCCCTTGCCGAAGCCTGCGTGCTCAATGAGCCAGGCGGCGCTGAGCTTTGTGAGCTCCCCAGCCGGCCAGCGCGGGGCGTCATCGGGCAAGGCGGCAGCAACCTCGGCAGTGACGATGGGGTTGGTGAAGAACGATCCAGTGGAATAGGTGTCCCTGTCGGCCGGGTCCAGGACCATGCCCTTGGACGCACGCAGGGCTAGGACGGTGCGGCGCAGTTCGAGTGAATTGGCGCGTTTACCGACCTCCACACCGAGGCGGCGGGCCAGTTCGGTATACGCCACGGGGGCGCTCATCCGGCCCAGCAGCAGTTGAAATTCAACGGTCAGCACCACGTAGCGGGGGGAACCGTTGACGGTGGTGGCCTTCAACAGCGAGTCGCGGTAGCCGAACCTCAGCTCGTGGTTGGTGAAGGTGCGGACAGCATTTTTCTCCCGGTCCCAGGTGCGCACGGCGGCAATGCTCGAGGCGACCTCGCAGCCGTAGGCCCCAACATTCTGCACGGGGGTGGCGCCGGCGCTGCCGGGAATTCCGGAGAGCGCCTCGACGCCGCTCCAGGCGTGGAGGACGGTTTGGTGGACGAAGTCGTCCCAGTCGTGGCCGGCCTGGACCACCACGGAGGCTCCTCCACAGGAGTCCTCGGAGTTCGCCACAAAGCCGTGGCTGGCGATCTGCAGGACGGTGCCCGCGAAGCCGTCATCGGAGACCACCAGATTGGAACCCCCGCCAAGAATCAAAAGGGGCTCTCCGGCGTCGTCCGCAGCACGGATGGCCGCGATGATCTCCGCCTCGGTGGTGGCCACAACGAAATTTCGTGCGGGGCCGCCAACACCAACGGTGGTCAGGGAGCTGAGCAGTTTTTGACTAGTCACTTCTCAACAGTAGCTGTTGCCGGGTACTCCACGGCGTCCAGGTACTGTGGCCGGCGGACCACAGGTGTGAGGAAGAACGCCACAACCAGCAACACCAGAACGGCAAGCAGGGAATGCAGCACACCAACGTGCTCAGCCAACAGGCCAAGCAATGGGGGACCACCCAGGAAAGCCCCGTAGCCCACGGTGGAAACCACCGAGACTCTGGCCGCCGCTTGTTCGGGATCGTCAGAGGCGGCAGACATGGCCACGGGGAAGCCCAGCGCTGAGCCCAGACCCCACAAGACCAACGCGGACAAGGCAATTTCCTGGCTGGGAGCGAACACGAACAAGCCTAGGCCCAGCACCGCCGTGGCGGCACTGACCCGCAACACGATGACCCGCCCGTACTTGTCAAGCACCACTGTCCCGGCAAAACGGCCAATGGTCATGGCGGAGACAAAGATGCCGTAACCGATGGCCCCGACAGCGTTTGAGGAGCCGTGACCGTCGGCCATCGCCAACGCCACCCAGTCCCCCGCGGACCCTTCGGCAAGCCCGAGCCCCAGTACCAGCACACCCAGCAACAAAGTCCGCGGATCCTTCCAGGCAGCGGCAATTTTCGCCTTCCCCGCCTTTTTGCGTGTCTTCGCGCTCACGCCGGCGTCCGTTGTGTCACCGGGACGCACATCCACCATCGACGCCGCGTGGGAAAGTTGGTCCGCCTGGTAGTGGCCGGCACCTATCCAAACAGCAATACAAACAATCACGGCTATCACCGAAAGGTGGATGGCCACTGGCAGGTGGGTCGAGGCCGCGAGCGCCCCCATCCCCGCTCCCGCCACCGTGCCGATGCTGAAGGAACCGTGCAGTCGGGGCATGATGTGCCGCCCCAGGGCACGCTCAACCGCGGCGCCCTCAATGTTCGAGGCGGCGTTCCAGCTACCCGTGCCCAAACCAACAATGACCAGCCCGGCACCGACGACCATGACCTCGGAGAACACGGTGGCACCGAACCCCACGACCATTACGCCCAGGGTTTGGATAATGCTGCCCCACCGGGATGTTAGTTTAGAACCAAGCCGGAGCACCACCAGCCCGGATGCTGCCACGGAAACAAAAGATCCCAGGGACATGCACAGCAGCATCAGGCCCACCGCGCCCGGAGTCAGGCCCAGATCATCACGGATGGCCGGCAGACGGGAGACCCAACTGGCAAAGACCAGCCCGGACCCTGCGTACGCGGTAACTACCCCGTTGCGCCAGGCATTAACATCGCTCACGCCACGCGAACAGTTGCTTGCGCCTTGACCAAAACCTTTTGACCATCCAAGGTCACGGCCAAGTCGACCCTTGCCGTGAACGCCTCTGCGTTCAGGGCCCCGATGACGCCGAGAATCTGCACGACGGCGCCGGGCGCACCGGCCAGGTCCGCGACCGGCACGGGCTTGGTAAAGCGGGTGCCGTAGGCGGTGACGGCGGACGGGTCACCCACCCAATCCGTGACGAGCTGAACGGCAGCGCCCATGGTGAACATGCCGTGGGCGATGACACCGGGCAGTTCGACCTCACGGGCAAAACGATCGTTCCAGTGGATGGGATTGAAGTCCCCCGAAGCTCCCGCATATTTAATCAAGTCGGCGCGGCTTATTTCCAGCGTGCGAGAACCAATTTCCTGGCCCAGCGTCAGCTCTGAAAAGTTCATTATTGTCCCTCTCCGCGGACCAAGATGGCGGACACGGTGGTGGCCACGGGCTCGCCTGCCACGGTGGAAATTTCTGCGCGAGTGGTGATCATGGCACCGCCACCCATGGCACGCACGGTGTCAACGTGGAGTTCGGCCACGAGCTCATCGCCGGCCACAATGGGACGGTGGTGTGTGAACTTTTGTTCCGCGTGCACGACGCGGGAGAAATCGATTCCTGAATCCTGATCGTTGATCAACTGGGCGTCAGCGCGTTGTGCCACGATGATGGCGTACGTTGGCGGGGCCAGCAGGTCCGTATACCCCAATGCATGGGCTGCGACAACCTCAAAATGGGCTGCGTGGGTGGCCTTGACTGCTGTGGCGAATTCACGGATCGATTCGCGACCGACACTGTACACGTCACCTTGGGAATAGCTGCGTCCCTGCAGCGCGGGATTGATACTCATGGGGTAAAGACTATCCTCTGCAGCTGCGCCAGCGCACTCTATGAACGAGGCCCGGACCTCATCTGGGCCACCACCTCGAGCAGCGCCTCAACGTCAACGGCTTCGCCGTCGACCGTGGTGTGCTCGGAGCCTGAAGCCATACCGAAAAGGGCGGCGTTGTAGTAAAGCCCGTCTCCCAAAAGCATGACAGCCCGGGCCACGGTGGGATCCCCAATATCGGAGAGAATCAGCTTGTACCAGGTAGCGTGAATCTCCGCGAAGGCCTGCCTAACCGTACTGTCCTCGCCCTGCGCCAAACGCATGGCGGCGACAATGACACGGTCAAAAGTGCTCTCGCCAAATACGCTGGTTCGCACGTAGTAGCTCGCGCAACCCCGTGGATCCTTTGACATTGCGGTGAAGTCCGCTTCCGCCAACTCACGCAACTGATTCACCAGCCCCTCTGTGAGGGCTTCTTTGCTCTTGAAGTGGTAAAGCAGCCCGCCCTTGGACACGCCCGCCGCCGCCGCTACTGCGTCCAAGGTTGCCGCGAGTGGGCCGTCATTGATGAGCAATTCCCCATAGGCATCGAGGACCCGATCCCGGGCTGGGGGTTGATTCGTCATTGCTCCACCTTACAAGAAGTGATGAAGTGCACCACCCAGACGGTTTACTGTACCGACTGGACGGTATAGTATTGGTTGATGGCTATCTCATCAACCACCCCCTTGTCCGGCCCCTCCGCGGGCCATGCACGTGCCGGCGCCCGCAGCTGGCTTGCCCTGGCCGTGCTCATGTTGCCGGTGCTTTTGGTGTCGGTGGACAATACGGTGCTCAGTTTCGCCATCCCCTCGATCTCCTTGGCGCTGATTCCTTCCGCCTCGGAACTGTTGTGGATCATTGATGTGTACCCGCTGGTCTTGGCAGCGCTGCTGGTGCCCATGGGGAGCATGGCCGACAGGTTTGGGCGGCGGAGGCTGCTGATGATCGGCAGCACCGGCTTCGCCATTGTCTCGGTGTTTGCCGCTTTCGCCCCCAGCGCCGGCGCCCTCATTGGTTATCGGGCGCTGCTGGGCCTGTTTGGCGCCATGCTGATGCCCTCCACCTTGTCGCTGATCCGCAATTTGTTCCTCCACCCCGACCAGCGCCGCAAGGCCATTGCCATCTGGGCGGCAGGTTTCTCCGGCGGCGCGGCTCTGGGGCCCATCGTGGGCGGATTCCTCCTTGAGCACTTCTGGTGGGGCTCCGTGTTCTTGATGTCCGTGCCGGTGCTGGTTCCACTGTTGATCCTGGCACCGATCTTTGTGCCGGAGTCCAAGGACCCCGCCCCAGGCAAAATTGACCCGATGAGCATCTTGTTGTCCTTTGGCGCCATGGTGCCGACGATTTTCGGAATCAAGGAAATCGCCCAGTCGGGACTCTCCGTCATCAACGTTGCCCTCATCGTGGCGGGCCTTGCCCTGGGTACGGTATTTGTGCGCCGTCAGCTGCGCCGCAAGAACCCCATGATGGATGTGACCTTGTTCAAGAACCCGGTCTTCAGCGGCAGCGTAGGCGCCAATCTGCTGAGCATCTTTGCCCTAGTGGGCTTCTTGTACTTCATCACCCAGCACCTGCAGCTGGTGGTGGGCCTCTCCCCTACCCACGCAGCTTTTGTCCTGGTCCCCGGCCTGGCGCTCACCATCGTCTCCGGACTGCTGGCGGCGTCCCTTGCCAACCGTTTCAAGCCATCATGGCTGGTGGCCGGAGGGCTGTTCCTCAACGCATCGGCATTCCTGATTGTTTGGCTGAACACCGACGGGTCAGTAACCGGCATCATTGCAGCGTTTGTGGTCCTGGGCGTGGGAGTGGGCATGGCCGAGACTATTTCCAACGACCTCATCCTCTCCGCCGCGCCGCCAGCTAAGGCAGGCGCTGCGTCGGCCATCTCGGAAACGGCCTACGAGGTGGGCTCGGTACTGGGAACCGCCGTCCTGGGCAGCATCTTGGCCGCAGCGTACAGGATGAATGTTGTGGTTCCGGCAGGCGTGTCGCTGGAAGGAACGAACACAGCGTCCCAGACGCTGGGCGGCGCCATCGATGTTGCCGCCACCCTGCCAGCCGATCAAGGCGCTGCGCTGCTGGACTCGGCCAAGCACGCCTTCGACTCCGGTTCGGGCATCGTCGCCATGGTGAGCGTAATTGTCATGCTCGGTGCTGCACTCATGTGCCTGTGGACGTTGAGGACTGCTGTCAGTAACCCGGAGCCGGTGGATCACTAGCGCCGCAGGTGTGCTGCAAGATCCTGACTGACCGGTTAGCTAGGGTTACGCCTGAGGCCCTCAAGCAGGAGTCCCAGATGGGCCGCTTTCGCGCGGAATTGACATCACACCGCGGTGCGGGCAAACCTCCACTTTGAACGGGCGCACGGTTTGCCGCCAATGTGGCGCCACTTTCAAAGCTGCGCCTGATCCTCACATAATGGTGCGCTGGAGCGGAGTCATGGACGCCGCATCAGCAACTTTTACTGGTGAGAGTGGAAACTTGGGTCCCTTTTGGCCCGTGACTGTATCCAGGGGAAGGCACCGCGGCAAATTGTTCAGGGTGGAAGTGACCGGTGTGGCCTGACTCAGCTCTGGTCCATCATTGGTCTTCTCTACCAGAGTCAACCGGATACGCACTAAATCGGTTTTGAGCGCGTGATCTGCCCAGTCATGTACGGCTTGGTGTGCTACTTGGGTTCTGCGGAGCGCTTTTCGGCCGCCTTGAGCGCCTTACGGACTGCACGGCCGCGCAGCATCATCGAGCTCATGTGGGCGATCAGCCCCACACCGATGAACGGCAGCCCCACAAATGTCAGCGTTGGCGTTGCCGTCAGCGCCCCCACAATGATGATGATGATACCTATGGCGGTCAGGCCCATGCCACCAAAAACGGTGTATTTATAGGCGGCCGGCGCGGTTTCCCAGAATTCGTTAAGCACGTGCTAAGTCTACCGGGCGAGGGACCCGAATGGGCCCACGGCCGCGAGGGGCCCACCGCGAGCTTGCGAGCGGTGGGAGCGGCTGGGGAACGGAGAGAGTTTTGGGAGGCAGGCAGACGCTACCGGCCTAGAACAGCGATTCTTGTAGGGCCGGGATAGCGGTGGTGTAGGCGCCGAAGCTGATCTTGTGGCCCTTGAGTGCAGAGAGGTCGGCCAGGAAAGCGGCCTCGGCGTTGTCCACCGTCACCAGCGCGTAACCGCCGATCATGGAATGCAGCCGCATGCCGTGTCCGCCCGAATCCAGTGGTTGCGGGTAGGCGATCCGCTGCCCGGTACTTGCCACAGCGTTGGCGTAGGCACTGCGTTCCCAGGTTTCGGTGCACGTTGAGAAACCGTCGAGGGTCAGTGTGTGAAGAAAATCCCGTACGACGGCGGCGCCCGCCTGGTTGCCGGACTGAAGTTGTGCTTCGGGGCGGGGTGAAAGGAGGGAGGCGAACTTGGCGGTGCCGCGGACCAACTGGGTCAGCCCCAGTTCCTTGGATACCGCGTCCTCGAGAACACGCACCACGGAACCGTTGTTGGCCCTGGCCACATACTGGGCCGTCATGGCACCTTGCTCCGCTAGCCGGCTCCATTTGCTGCGTTGGGAGGCGGTGCCCACTTTGGTGGTGCCGTCGGCAAAGGTGGCAACATACAGCCAGTGCGGTTGGGCCATGTACGCCTTCAGCCCGGCCGGGGCAATCCCGCTGCGATGAAAGTCATGCATGAACCGGAAGCCGTCCCGGGCAAAGCAGGAACCGCACTGGTACCCGCGCTCCGCGGCCACCCCCGTGGGGCAGGGGAAGTGCTCGGAGTCGACGGGCCCCTGAACGGTGGAGTACCCCAGACAGTACCGCGCCACAACGTCCGCCCCGGACTCCACCCGAAACCGCAACCAGAGGCCGGCCGAGAGCGGCAGGCGGCTCGGGCCGTCGTCGGTTGTCAGCGACAGCAACGGCCCATCGGGGCCCCAGGACACCCCCCGCACTAACGCGAGGGCATGCCCGGTTTCAGCCATGAGGTTAAACAGCCGGCTGGACACCGTAGGCGACGGCCAGCTTCATGATCTTCTCGGCCCGGCCTAGGCGGGGAAGGTCGGAGCCGTCGCGGATGACGCCACCGCGGGCGTTGAAGTCGTCCATGAAGTCGGTCGCCCAGGCGACGTCGGTGGGTGTGGGGCTGATGACCTCGTTGATGATGTTGGTCTGATCGATAGCCAGGCACAGCTTCCCGGTCATGCCCATGGAGACGGTGATGGCCGACTGTTCGCGCAGAATCGGGTGGTTAGTTCCCACCGTGGGCCCGTCGATGGGGCCGGGCAGGTTACCTACGCGGCTGGCGACCACCAGCTTGGCACGCGGGTACGCCATGGCTTCACGGTCCGCCGCCATGCCGGTGTCGCGGCGAAAGTCACCGGAGCCGAAGGCCAGGCGGAACGCGCCCTCGGCGCGGGCGATGTTGTTAGCTTCCTCGATGCCGACGGCGGATTCCACCAGGGCCAGCACACGGGTCTTGCCGTCGAGGCGGTGGTAGGTTTCCTTGACTTGCTCCGCATTTTCGGTCTTGGCGAGCATGACGCCGAGCAGGCCGGGGGTGTTGCGCAGGCTGGCGACGTCGTCGGCCCAGAAGTCGGAGTGGACATCGTTGATACGCACCCAGGCCTGGCCGCCGTTGCGGAGCCAATCGATGACGTCACCGCGCGCGGCTGCCTTGTTCTTCGGGTCGACCGCGTCTTCGATGTCAAGCACGACGGCGTCGGCCCGGGATCCTGCTGCCTCGTCAAAGATTTCCGGACGCGTTGCGGGCACCAACAGCCACGACCTGGCGATCTCTGCAGGGATGTTGCGCGTACGAGCGGGCTTTGAGGTGGCGTCAGTGCCAACGGAGCTAGACATATATCTACCGTATACGTCGCGGTTGAAAGTTTCGATGTGTCCTTCCACAAGGCCAACCCCGTGTGGCTGGTGGAATGCACCAGTAACGGCGGTTCAGGTGGCCTGTGGGCCGTGCGGTGCTTACTGTGCCGGACGGTTGTGAACGTCTGCGTCCCATGTCAGATCGGCACCCTCCTGAATGGCCAGCGCCTCAATGGCGGGGTCTTGCGCGAGTGCTGAAATGAGGTCCCAACTGCCGCCCACAATGGTGGAGTCAAAATCTATTTCCGACACCAGCACCCAGCTCTTGTCGGCCGGCCACAGCAGATTCGGCGATTGCGGTGAATCTGGTGAATGGTGCCACGGCGCTTCATGGAGCCAGCCCGGCTCAAGGTAGATCCGCGGCGCCGTATCGAAGAGGAAGTAACTGCGCCCCGGCAACTGAAGTCTCTCCCCGTTGACTACCTCCGCCGGCAGCAGGCCAGTGCCAGGTTCTGCATTGGGCGCTTCGGAGCCACCGCCATAGTCTGGCTGCACGCCGTCGTCCACGAAGGTCAACTCTACGTAGCCGGAGGAGCTTGTCAGCCCGCCGTAACCCTCCCAGATGCCGGTGACGCCTTGGTTTGGCGTAGAGGTGTGCGCACATAGATGCACGGCGGCTGCCGCTAACTTCTCGGGGTTGAGGTTTCCCAGTTCCGGGCTTCCATAGCGCCATCCGGCCGCATCGACGGGACCGAGCCGGGGAATTTCCGGCCCCGTCAGCCGACCGAATTGGGTCAGGGCATGCATGTGCTTTCCGAAGGCAAGTGCGACGTCGGACCAGCCAACCTCTTGCCCCTGGACTGCTCCCCGGGCCGGCAGCTCATGCCCGTGCCATGTTTTGGTGGCTTCAGGGTGATCACGCCACGCAGGGTGAAAGATCCGGGCGTATGCGGGAAATCCGCGCGGCACCACGGCATGCATGTCGTGCCACTGAATATCTATGCGCGGCTTGAGCCAGTCGCCTGCCGCCGCACTGCGCAAGGGGTCCATGACGACACCCTATCCCGTCCCCGAGCGGCTATTCCAGGATGACGGCCAGCTGTTCTGGGCTCAACGGCCTGTCCGCATAAACGAGGCGGATTGCTTTGGGATCGGGATTGCCTTTGTCGGGGCCGCGATGGACCAAGTCCAGGCCAGCCTTGCCGGCCACCCGTGCGGACGCCGCATTGTGTTCCAGCAGGTACGCCACGACCGGAAGTTCGGGACGGCGCTGCGTCGCCTGCGCAATGGCCTCGCGTGAAAGTTCAGTGGCGAAGCCGCGCCCTTGGACGTCCGGGGACAGCCTGTACCCCAGGTTCCAGAAGACGCCTCCCTTGACGGAGCAGCCGCCGTGCCCGATGACGGCAGGATCACCTAGAAGCCGGACAACCCAGGGCCCCAGCCCGTCAGCGTCCCATTTGTCCACGAACTGCTCCAGCATGGTCCGGGTCTGCCCGCTGGTGGTGTGCCGGAGGCTGGGGAAATGGGTCCAGACCCGCGGATCACTGCAGATGTTGTGCAGGCCGGCCAGGTCGCCGCCCTGCGGACGGGCCAGGAGAAGGTGTTTCGTCGTTGTCTGCATTTTTGCAGATCCTAGCTCTCCGGCATGATCATGGTGCGCAGGTCCAACTGGCGCAACACCCTGTCCACCACTTCGGGATCGGACTCTGGTTCGTTGCGGGCACTGAGGACCTCGGCCCGGGCCGCGTCTAAGGCTATGGTTTGCACGGCAATCGCCAGTTCCCGGCCACGACGGCGGCGCTCGTCGGTGCCCTCCTCCTTCAGGTCGCCGTCCAGTAGTTCGGCGTGCAGGCGTTTCATCCTGTCCTTGACGAGCAACAACTTTTCCGGCGGCAGGTTCTTGATGACCTCGTTGTCGCGCAAGGCGGCAATCGCCGCCTCCTGGGCACGAAGGGCCAGGAGTTTTGCTGCTTCCCGTTCCTCAACCCCGTTGTCGGTGGCTTTGAGCACCCGCATGAGCCACGGTAGCGTCAGGCCAGGAAGGACCAGTGTGGTCAGCAGCACGGCACAGGCGATGACGATGATCTCGTGCCGTGCAGGGAACGCCTCGCCGGAAGGAAGCACGGTGGGAAGCGCCAATGCCAACGCCAAGGTGGCAAGCCCGCGCATGCCGCACCAGGTCAAGATGATGACGTCCTTGAGGCTGGTAGGCGGAAGGTCGTCGTCGTGTTTCTTCGAGAGAAGGGCCAGCAGACCAAACCAGAGGAACCTGACCACTATCACCAGGACACTGATGCTGATCGCCGCCGGAAGCATGCCCCAAATGGCCGGACCCTCGGTGTTGATAACTTCGCGTACTTCAAGTCCCACCAGGCCGAACGCGAGACCGGTGACCAGCAGCTCCACCACATCCCAGAACGCCGCCCGGGTGATCCGTTCGGCGGCGTCCTCGGCACGGGCGTGTCGTTTGATCTCCAGAGCCGTGACGACGACTGCGATTACGCCGGAGGCATGGACTTCCTCGGCCAGGATGTAGGCGGCGAATGGCACCACCAGTGTCACTGCGCTGCGGGCAACGGAGGAGGTGATCAGCTTGGTGATCAACCCCGTCACCCAGCCCATCAGCATGCCCACCACCACCGCGAGCACCGCACCGAGCACAAACTTGCCCACCACGCCCAGGCCAAACTGTTCACCGTCCATGGCACTTGCGACGGCGGCCTGGAAGATGACGATGGCGGCAGCGTCGTTGAACAAGCCCTCGCTTTGCAGGACGGTGATGAGCCGGCGTGGCATGTGGACCCTGCCGGCGACCGACTCCACGGCCACCGGATCCGGTGGGGCGGCCATGGCACCCAAGGCTAGTGCGGCGGGGATGCCGATGCCCGGGATCAACATCCAGGCGGCGCCCGCCACCATGGCCGTGGAGACCACCACCAAGGCAATGGCGAGCATGATGATGGTGCGCCACCGGACCCGGAAGACCGCCCAGGAGCTTTTCTGCGCCGTGGCGAAGAGCAGCGGCGGCAAGAAGATGGGCAGGATCAGCTCGGGGTCGATCCGCAGATCCGGGAAGCCCGGAATGAACGTCAGGGCGCCAGCCATGATGAGCATGAGCACCGGGTAGGGAAGCCGGAGCTTGTCGCCCAAACCGACGGCAACCACAGTGGCGAAGAGGAGTCCAACAATCAGTGCAAGTTGTTCCACCCTTGTTACTTTACGGGTTCAGCGCCTGATCAATGGGCACGTCACCGTCGGTGAACTCGATGGTGCGCCCGATGGTTTCGGGCCGGGCCAGGACGGCGGCTGCCACGAGGGCCACATTGCCGCGGGAGGTGTTACTTTGCGACTTCTCCGGCGTTGTGGTGATGTTTCCCGACGCCGGGTCCAGGGTGAGCGCGCCCGGGCCCAAGATGGTCCAGGCTAGGGCGCTGCCGCGCAGGTGGGCGTCGGCGGCCGCCTTCGCCTCCGCGTAGGCAAAGAAGCTGTCCTCCGGCGGTACACCGTGGTTGAGCCCGGCACCCATATAGGAGACCATCACGTAGCGGGGTACCCCGGCCGCCACGGCCGCGTCCATGGAGTGAATGGCCGCGTCTCTGTCCACCGCGTAGGTCCGCTCTGGGCTCCCGCCGCCTGCACCCGCCGAGAAGACGATGGCGTCGTGCCCGGCAAAGAGTTCGGCGAGCTCGGGCACCGAGGAGGATGCGACGTCGTGCACCACAGGGGTGCCCCCGGCCGCGACAACGTCGTCGATGTGCGCGGCATTGCGGATCAGACTGGTCACTTCCACCCCTGCTTCGCGCAGCAAAGGTGCCAGTAGAAGCGCGATCTTTCCGTGCCCGCCAATGATGAGAATACTTGACATGATGTGCCTCTTCCTTCGAAGGATTGTGCTGCCCACGCTATCTCAGGGGCTGGCTCCGGAACACCGTCGGGGGCCGCGAAAACAGACAAAGCCCCCAGAATCTTTTGGATTCGGGGGGCTTTTTCTGTAGCGGCACCGAGACTCGATCTCGGGACCTCACGATTATGAGTCGTGCGCTCTAACCAACTGAGCTATGCCGCCATGAATGGGAGAAGGCTCGTGACTAGCCGGTCAAAACCGTCTTGACGCGAGCCTTCCCATTCAGAGCCCCCCACCGGAATCGATCCGGTGACCTCGTTCTTACCAAGAACGCGCTCTACCACTGAGCTAGGGGGGCAACGAGAGAATACTTTACCAGCGGATTTGCTGGATGTGAAATCGAGGCACACCTCTACGAGTTTCACCCTGTTTTTGGCGACAAAACTGTCCTATTTTGGACTAAAAAGAGGCCTAGATGAACCTCGAATAACTGTTTTATGACACGCGATTAGCAGAAGGGGGTGAAATGCGTCACATGTCAGTTTTTTGCATGAAAAGGCAGGGTACCGATTCTTGGCACCCTGCCTTTTAACGCTTTATCGCTTTAGCGCGTGGGGGTTACCACTTGCCCTTGCTATTGAAGCTCTGTCCGCCTTCGTGGCGAGGACGGCGGTCGCCGGCACCGTGGCCGGTGTGGCCCTGGCCGCGGTCGCTGTTGAAGCCGCCGCGCTCTGCACCGCGGTCCGCACCGCGGTCCGCACCGCGGTCTGCACCGCGATATCCGCCGCTGCGGTCGCCGTCGAACTTCTTCTTGAAACCGCCCTGGCCGCGGTCGTTACGCTCTCCGCCACCCTGGTACGGGGCCGCGCCACCGGTGGTGGGGCGGCGGCCCTTGTCCAGCTCGAGGTTGATGAGCTCGCCGCTGATGCGGGTCTTGCTCAGGGCACGCCACTGGTCCTTGCTCAGCTCTGCCGGCAATTCCACCAAGGTGTGGTCGGCGCGGATGTCAATGCCGCCGATCTGGGAGGAGGACAGGCCGCCTTCGTTGGCAATGGCGCCCACGATGGAGCCAGGCATGACACGCTGGCGACGGCCTACAGCAATTCGGTAGGTGGCGTTGCCTTCGGTCAGGGTGCGGGTCGGGCCGCGTGAGCCGAAGCCGTCCTTGGCGCGTTCCTTCTTCTGGTATTCCGGGGCTGCAGGCAGGTCGTTGACCAGCAGCGGCTGCCCGCCCTGGGCCATGACTGCTAAGGCAGCGGCGATTTCCGACGCCGGAACGTCGTGCTCCTGCTCGTAGCTGGCAATCAGGTCGCGGAACTTGGCAACGTCCTGGCTGGCCAAGGTCTCGGTGATCTTCTCAGCGAACTTGCCAAGGCGCAGCGAGTTGATGGTCTCTGCAGACGGCAGGTGCATCTGGTCAACCGGCTGGCGGGTGGCCTTCTCGATGGCGCGCAGCAGGTACTTCTCGCGCGGTGTCATGAACAGGATTGCGTCACCGGAGCGGCCGGCACGGCCCGTGCGGCCGATGCGGTGCACATAGGACTCGGTGTCGTGCGGGATGTCATAGTTGATCACGTGGGTGATCCGCTCAACATCCAGACCGCGGGCGGCGACGTCGGTGGCCACCAGTATGTCGATGTGGCCGCTGCGAAGTGCCTCAATGGTGCGCTCGCGCTGCTGCTGCGGGATGTCGCCGTTGATGGCGGCAGCCTGGAATCCACGCGACTTCAGCTTGTCAGCCAGGTCTTCCGTGGCCATCTTGGTCCGCACGAACGCGATGACGCCTTCGAACTCTTCAACTTCAAGCACGCGGGTCAGGGCGTCGAGCTTGTGCGGGCCCATGACCTGCAGGTATCGCTGGCGGGTGTTGGCGCCGGTGGTGGTCTTGGACTTGACCGTCACTTCTGCCGGGTTGTTCAGGTACTGCTTGGAGATGCGGCGAATCGCGCCGGGCATCGTGGCCGAGAACAGGGCAACCTGCTTTTCCTTCGGCGTCTTGGACAGGATCTGCTCAACGTCTTCGGCAAAGCCCATGCGCAGCATCTCATCGGCTTCATCCAACACCAGGTACTGCAGGTTGGAGAGGTCCAGCGACCCCTTAGACAGGTGGTCGATGACGCGGCCGGGGGTGCCGACAACAACCTGTGCGCCGCGGCGCAGGCCGGCCAGCTGAGGGCCGTAAGCGGAGCCACCGTAGACAGGCAGGACGCTGAAGTTGTCCATGTGCTTGGCGTAGGAGGTGAAAGCTTCGGCAACCTGCAGCGCAAGCTCGCGGGTCGGTGCCAGGACAAGGATCTGGGTGTCCTTGGTGGGGCCGTTGAGGTCCATCAACTCAGCCATGCGGGACAGGGCAGGAACGGCGAATGCTGCCGTCTTGCCGGTACCGGTCTGGGCGAGGCCAACGACGTCGCGGCCTTCGAGCAGCAGCGGGATGGTGGCGGCCTGGATGGGTGAGGGCTTCTCGTAGCCAACATCACTCAGGGCGGACAGCACGCGGCCGTCAATGCCGAGGTCGGCAAAAGTAAGTTCCGGTACTTCTTCCGTGGACACGGAAGCGTTCTCAGTGGATTCGGTAGTATTTTCGGGCATGGTCAAGATGTCCTCATTCATAGGGCCAGGCGGCAATGAACACCGCATTGGAAGAAATCCAGCCTCTACTAGGCATCCCGGGCAGGATCTCGCGCCATGTGCGCACCGTGGGTACGGCCGCCAATGCTGACACAAGGTCACCACTGTATGACGTTTCTTTGCCGGCAATCCCCTATGAACGCTACTTGCCCGCCTAAAAAACTATGCGGGCCCCATACACTTCAGGCTCCTGCCTCAAAAATTGGGCAGAAAATAAAAGGAGATACCGGAGTGGGGGATATTTAAATTGTAGGGCATACGTTAGACAATCAACATGGCAAACGTCGATGAGTCATCGTGAGTTTCGGCACACACCCTTGCCGCCTACTGTTCGCGGGCCAGGATCCGGTCGAAGTAAGGCCAATAGTTCGCGGACAGTTGCAATTCCCCGGCGGCATGCAGCTCCTGCAGCGTGTGCACGTCCGCCGGCGTGGGGTTTGAGAAGAACTTACCCACCGTGATGCCGTGGTCAGGGGTGTACTCAATCTCGATGGCGTCCCCCGCCTGCAGTTTCCCTTTGCGCAGCACGCGCATATAGCTGCCAATCCGTCCGACCTCGGTGAACCTTTTCACCCAGCGCGGCTCGCCCATACGGCGGGCAAACGTGGCGCACGGGACACGCGGCGAGGTCACCTCCAACAGCACGTTTTCACCGATCCTCCAGCGCTGCCCGATCACGGCGCCGGAAGTGTCGATCCCACGGGTACGCAGGTTCTCACCAAAGAGGCCCGGCTGGATGTCCCGGCCCAGCTCCGCCGCCCAGTAATCGGCATCCTCCTGGGCGTAGGCGTAGATTGCCTGGTCCAGGCCGCCGTGGTTTTTCCGGTCCGCCTGGAGGTCACCGTACAGGCCCAGCGGGCGCACCGGGACCGGCCCCTCGATGGGACGCTTGTCAATGGCGGTCACGCCCACGGCACCCTCATCGGGGTGCAGTTCGTGGACGCGGCAGACAGCCAGGACGGAGCCGGCGGGTAAATCAGTCATGGCACCAATCTCCGGCAACACCCGCACGCCGTTCCGCTGGAGCATCCTCGCCAGGGTCAGATTCGGAGGCCCACCGCGGCAGGAACGACGCCGCAATCGCCGCGAGCACCATGCCGCCGGCCATCATCCACATGGTGGAGGTGAATCCGTCAATGAACACCGTCGACTTGCTGGTGGCCGTGCTGGATTCCAGGCCGTTGAAGAAGATGGTTCCGATGATCGCCACGCCAAGTGCTCCCGAGAGCTGGCTGGTGGTGTTGAACAGCCCGGAGGCGCTGCCGGCGAATTTGGTGGGGACCTCGGAGAGCACAAAGATGCCCACGGGTGCCACCACCATGCCAAAACCGGCCCCGCTGAGGGCAAGACCGGCCAGTAGGTGCCAGGGGGTCACTGTTCCACCCACTGCTTGAACGGTAAAGATCAGCACCACAAAGCCGGCAGCGATCACCAGCGGCCCCAGCTGCAACACCACGCGGCCAATCTTCTTGGCCAAGATGGCCGCGGAGATCCCTGCCAGGACCGGCACCATGACAGAGAACGGAATCATGGTCAGCCCCGCCTTCAAGATCGGGTACTCCAGACCCAGCTGCAGGAACAGGGTCTGGATCAAGAAGAAGCCGTTCATGGGGATGAAGAACAAGAACATCATGGCAATACCTGCGGCAAAGGGGCGGCTCTTGAACAAGGAAATTGCCACCAACGGCTCGCCCCCGTTCCTCTCCTCACGCCACTGCAACAGCACGAAGCCCACAAGCACCAGCACACCAAACCCCATCATCAGGAACGTCCACAGCGGCCAATTTTCCTCCCGGCCCATGGTCAGCGGGTACAGTATGGCCAACATTCCCACGGCCAGGACCACAACGCCGGACAAGTCCAGTTTGTGCCGCACCGGCGCTTTCGATTCCGGCACGAACTTGACGGCGCAGATCACGGCAAAGATGCCCACGGGGATGTTGACAAAGAAGATGGTGCGCCAGCCCCATCCGAAGATGTTCGCGTCGGTCAAGATGGCACCCAGAATGGGCCCGGAAACGGCAGCAACACCTGCCAGGGCGGAGAACCCGGCCATGGCACCTGCTCGCTCGGACGGTTTGTACATGACCTGCAAGCTGGAGAGCACTTGGGGGATCATGGCGGCGGAGGCAAAGCCCTGCAGCGCACGGGAGGCAATGAGCATTTCCGGGTTCATGGCCATGCCGCACAGCACGGATGCCACCGTGAATACCACTAGGCCGATGATGAAGACCTTTTTGCGCCCGTAGATGTCACCTAAACGGGATCCTGTGATCAGTCCTATGGCCAAGGCCAGCGTGTAGGAGGCCACCATCCACTGCAGCTCGGCGTTCTGGGCGCCCAGTGCACGTTCAATGTCGGGCAGCGCCACGTTGACGATCGTGGCGTCAAGCAGTTCCATGAACGAGGCCATGAACAGGGAGATCAGGGCGACGGTGCGTGCCTTGCCAATGGGTGGAGCAGTGGATTTCATGCGTGATTCCTCGTCGAGTGATGGTGTGCAAAGTTGTGGCGGTCGGCTGGATCTGGACAAGCTCGATCACCCGGCGGCCAGATCACAGGGGCAGCTCGTTGGCGCGGGTCAGTTCGGCCAGAGATTCCCGGGTCCAGGTCATGGTGCCGGTCTCCAGCGCCGCGAGGACGTCGTCGATGAAATCGAGCTCGGTGGCGCGGGTGCGGCACAGGAGTTCGGCATCCAGCAGGAGAATGCTTGGCAGGCACGTGGAGCCGTGGGTGATTTCATCCAGCAGCCCGGCCACTTCTGCAGCCACCAGCTCGCGGCGGCTTGCCAGCAACTCCTGCAATTTTTCCGGTGTCAGGATAGGGGCGTGGGCCAGGGCGGCATAGAAGTCGGGAAAGCCGCGCGTGGGAACGGACAGCATGTCGGTGAGCCAGCCGTAGGCGGTGGCGCGTCCGGTGTCGGTAATTTCATACACCGAGCGTTCGGGACGCACCCCGTCCCGCTCAACCTCACAAATGCGGATCATCCCGTCACGGCTCAGCCGTTCGATGGTGCTGTAGAGGCTGGCACGCTGGCTGACATTGATGACCTTGTCCTTGCCGCGCAAGGCGATCAGCTGTTGCATGCGGTAAGGGTGCATGGGCGCTTCTTCAAGCAGCGCAAGCACGGCCAAAGCCAGGGAAGACCGTTTAGTCATAGTCATAATATTACTAATAAGTTCATGACTACATAAGTTGGATGAGTATGTCCTCGCTCACGGGGCGAAACGGTACCCCATGCCGGCCTCGGTGAGCAGGTGCACGGGATTGGCGGGGTCCTGCTCCAGCTTTCGCCGCAATTGAGCCATGTACACGCGCAAGTAGTGGGTTTCCTTGGCATAAGCCGGACCCCACACCTCGGAGAGGATCTGCTGCTGGCTGACCAGCCGGCCGGGATTGCGCACCAGCAGCTCCAACACGCTCCACTCGGTGGGGGTCATCCGCACCGGTTCCCCGGCGCGGGTGACCCGCTTGTTGGCCAGGTCCACGGTGAATTCCGCCGTCTCCACGAGCGGTTCGGCCGCGGTAGTTCCAGCCCTCCGTGACGCCGCACGCAGCCGGGCCAGCAGCTCGTCCAGCCCAAACGGCTTGGTCACGTAGTCGTCAGCGCCGGCGTCCAGCGCCTGAACTTTGTCGTGTGAGCCGTGCCGGGCGGAAAGCACGATGATGGGAACGTCGGTCCAGCCACGCAACCCGGCAATCACCTCAAGCCCGTCCATATCCGGCAGCCCCAGATCCAGCACGACGACGTCGATCGGGTGAGTTTGGGCCGCCAGTAACGCCGCGGTCCCGTTGTGCGCCGGCACCACGATGTAGCCGTGGGCGTGCAAGTTGATTTGCAGGGCCCGCAGGATCTGTGGTTCGTCGTCGACGATTAAAACGGTGGTCACGGTGATTCCCTCTTCGTGCGGCCGGGATAGCCGGCGTCAGTATTTTTGGTGCCGGTGGACAGGGGGAGCCGAATGATCATGGTGAGCCCGCCGCCGGGAGTTTCCTCGGCGTTAAGAACTCCTCCCATAATTTCGGTAAACCCCTTGGCTACAGCCAGCCCCAGCCCCACACCGGTGCCGCCCTGTGCCCCATAGGAGACGTCGTCGAGCCTTTGGAAAGGACGAAACATGGCCACCACATTGGCCGCGGGGACGCCTTTACCGTGGTCAACTATGCGCAGCTCGCTGGCAGGGCGGCCGTTCACCGTGGCACTGCCGCTGCCACCCACGGAGCCCACAACAGTGATATCGGAGCCCGGCGCATATTTCACAGCATTCTCCACCACGTTGGCGATCACCCGTTCCAGGAGCCCTGGATCTGCCTCGATGGGAGGCATGTTGGCCGGCAACTCAATGCGCACCCGCCCCGCCGGGACGCCGTGAAGGGCTGCGGGCAGTACCTCGGGCCAGGTGACTGGGCCCATGATCGGGGAGACCATGTCTGCGCTCAGCCGTGACATGTCCAACAGGTTACCAACGAGGGCGTCCATCCGGTCCGCATAGTGCTCAATGGTGGCCAGCAGCTCTGCCTCATCCTCCGGGTCAAAGTGCACGGCCGTCTGCCGCAGGCTGCTCACGGCCAGCTTGATACCTGCCAGCGGGGTGCGTAAATCATGGGAGACGGCCCGCAGCACGGAGGTGCGGATCGTGTTGTCCTGGCTCAGTTGCTGGTTCTCGCGTTGGCTGAGCGTCAGCGCCTCACGCTGTCCCAGGGCAATCAGGTGCGCTCCAAAGGCACCGAGCAGGCGGCGGTCGCTGGCGGGCAGGACCTTCCCACTGAGCCCCAACACCAGGCGTTCGGAAATTTCCGCTACATTGTCCGCCTCTGCGGGGCTTTCTGGCGGTTCCTCGCCCACAAAGGCGTCGGTGGTCCAGGTGCTCAGATCCGTTCCCTCTCCGCTGAAGAGCACCACCGAGCGCATACCAAAGTGTTCACGTACCTGTTCCAGGAACACTTGCACCGTGTCCTGCGAGGCGAGGATGCCGCGGGCCAGTTCACTGAGTGTGGCCGCCTCGGCGCTTGCCTTGCTGGCCTCTCGGGAACGCCGCGCTGACCGGTCGACGGCGAGCGCCACAGCCACTGCCACCACCAAGAAAACGAGTAGCGCCACCAAATTTTCCGGATCGTGGATGGTCAGCGTGCCCACCGGCGGGGCGGCGAAAAAGTTCAGGAGCAGGCTGCTCCAGACGGCGGCCACAACCGCCGGCCACAACCCGCCCACCAGAGCCACCGTGATGGTGGCGGCGAACTGGATGATCATGGTCAGTTGCAGGCTGAGCCCGTCCGTGAGGTACTGCACCAGCACGGGCAGCACCACCGCCATGGCGAATCCGGCGATGACTCGTTTCTTGTTCAAGTCCCCGCGGCTGAGTTGGGGACGGCTTTTACCGCCTAGGGGATGGGGCACCATGTGCACGTCCATGTCGCCGGCGTCGCGCACCACCCTAGCACCGACTCCGGGACTTGCGAAGACGCCCAGGAGCGGTTTCCTGCGTGAAGAACCAATCACGATTTGGGTGGCGCCCACGCTGCGGGCAAAGTCCAGCAACGCCCGGGCGGGGTCTTCCCCACCCACAGAATGATAGGTGCCGCCAAGATCTGTGACCAGCTGGCGCTGACTTTCCAACGCCAGCGGCACCTCTCCTGCCACCCCGTCGGAGCGGGGAATATGGACGGCCATGAGTTCGCCGCCGCTGACCCGGCTCAGAATCCTGGCGGCCCGCCGCAGCAGGACCTCGCCCTCCAGCCCTCCGGTCAGACCCACCACAATCCGCTCGCGGGTGGGCCAGCTGGCCTCGATCCCCTGGCTTTGCCGGTATGCGGCAACACCCTCTTCCACCCTGTCGGCCAGCCACAGCAGCGCCAGTTCACGCAGGGCTGTCAGGTTGCCCAGCCGGAAGTAGTTGGCTAGCGCCGCATCCACCTTGTCGCGAGCGTAGACGTTGCCGGCGCTCAGGCGTTGCCGCAGCAGCTCCGGTGGGATGTCCACCAGCTCAATCTGGTCTGCCCGGCGGACCATTTCATCGGGGATGGTTTCCTGCTGTCGGACGCCGGTGATGGTTTCCACCACGTCGCCCAGTGAGGCCAGGTGCTGGACGTTGACAGTGGAATACACGTCGATGCCTGCGGCGAGCAATTCCTCCACATCCTGCCAGCGTTTGGCGTTGCCGGCGCCTGGAATGTTGGAGTGGGCGTACTCATCGACGAGGGCCAGGGCCGGCCTGCGGGCCAGCAGTGCTGGCACGTCCAGCTCTTCAAAGTCTGCGCCGCGGTAGCTGATTTTCCTGACGGGGAGCTGTTCCAGCCCCTCCAGCTGGAGCCGGGTTTGCACGCGTCCGTGGTCCAGGACAATGCCTGCCACCACGTCAACCCCGGCCACCACCTGGGCGTGAGCTTCCTCCAACATGGAGTAGGTTTTGCCCACGCCGGGGGCCGCCCCCAGAAAAACCCTCAATATGCCGCGCGTCATACCCTTATTCTCGCAGTACTTCTGTGATTTCCACCGCTAGGGCGTGCCCAGGACCTGAAAAAGCGCCGCGTTCAGCGTGGTGGTGTTCACCGATGGCTGTCCCAGGAACGCGTTGATCCCTGAGCTGGTGTTCGCCGCTACCAGCTCCTTCACTTTGGCCTCACCGAGTCCGGTGGCCTCAGCGACCCGGGAGACTTGCAAGGCGGCGTAGGCCGGGGAGATGTCCGGGTCCAGGCCGGAGCCGCTGGCTGTCACGGCGTCGATGGGCACCGCGTCCGGGGACACTTTTTCGCGAGCTGCCACCTCGGCCCGGTTCGTGGCGATGGCCTCGATCAGGGCCGGCTGGTTGGGCCCCAAGTTGCTGGCCGAGGACACCGCAGCATCCCACTCCACTGCGGAGGGCCGGGGGTAAAAGAAGTTCTGGCCGGTGACGGGCTGGGCTAGCCGCGAGGAACCGGCGGCTTTCCCATCCACCGTGATGATGGAACCGTTGGCTTGGGCCGGGGCCACCACTTGGCCAATCCCAAAGATCAGCACCGGGTAGGCCAGGCCCAGCAGCAAGGTGGCACACAGCAGGAAACGAAGCGCGGTCAGGAGTTGGCGTGCGTAGGCGTTCATAGTGCTAACCAATCGTCGGGATGAGGGAGATGAGAAGGTCGATAAGCTTGATGCCAATGAACGGGGCGATCACGCCGCCCAACCCGTAGACCAGCAGGTTCCGGAACAGTGCCTGGGCTGCCGAAACGGCCCGGTACTTGACCCCGCGCAGCGCCAGCGGCACCAGCAACACAATGATGAGGGCATTGAAAATCACGGCGGAGAGGATGGCGCTCTGCGGCGAGGACAGGCCCATGATGTTCAGCAGGCCTAGGCCGGGGAACGTGGCGGCAAACAATGCAGGCACAATGGCGAAGTACTTCGCAACATCGTTGGCCACCGAGAACGTTGTCAAGGAACCGCGCGTGATCAGCAACTGCTTGCCGATCCCCACAATGTCGATCAGCTTAGTGGGGTCCGAGTCCAGGTCCACCATGTTGGCCGCTTCCTTGGCCGCACTGGTGCCTGAATTCATGGCCACACCCACATCCGCGGCGGCCAGCGCCGGGGCGTCGTTGGTGCCGTCACCGGTCATGGCTACCAGTCGCCCGGAGTCCTGCTCGGCCTTGATGACGGCGAGCTTGTCCTCCGGGGTGGCCTCGGCAACGAAGTCATCCACACCGGCCTCGGCCGCAATGGCCGCGGCCGTGATCTTGTTATCACCGGTGATCATGATGGTCTTAATGCCCATGGCGCGCAGTTCAGCGAACCGTTCCTTCATGCCAGGCTTGACCACGTCGGCCAGGTGGATGACGCCAAGAATCTTGGCCCGCTCCCCGTCATAGGTTGCCACGAGCAACGGCGTTCCACCGGTTCCGGAGATCTTGACAACCGCCTCCTCCAATTCCAGAGGAAGGTGTCCGCCACGCTCCTTGGCATAGCTTTCGACGGCGGACGCGGCCCCCTTGCGGACCTCCAGCACCGCCGGGCCCGGGTTCGCCCGGTGCCCTACCGGAAAGTTCAGCCCGCTCATTCGTGTTGAGGCGCTGAACTCGATGACCTCCACGTCGCCGGTCAGGCTGGCTGCCGCGGCAGCGAAGGCTGCCTCCGGTGTGCCGTCCGCCCCGGTCCCGGCCAGGGCCAGTTCCACGATGGAGCGCCCCTCCGGGGTTTCATCTGCCAGGGAGGACAGACGGGCAGAATCGATGAGCACTGACTTGTCTACGCCGTCGGCCGCCACGAAGGCGACTGCACGCCGGTTGCCGTAGGTGATGGTGCCGGTCTTATCCAGCAGCAAGGTGGTGACATCCCCTGCTGTTTCCACGGCCCGGCCGGATGTGGCCAGAACGTTGCGTTGGATGAGCCTGTCCATACCGGCGATGCCGATGGCCGGCACCAGCGCGCCGATCGTGGTGGGAATCAGGCAGACCACCAGGGCAACCAAGATCACCGGGCTGGGCAGCGCGTCGGCGAAAGCCGCCATGGGGGCCAGTGTCATGATGCACACCACAAAGACGATGGTCAGGGACGCCAACAGCACGTTCAGGGCGATCTCGTTGGGTGTTTTCTGGCGGGTGGCGCCCTCCACGAGGGCGATCATCCGGTCCAGGAAGGTCTTGCCGCTGGCCGCGGTGATACGCACCACGATCCGGTCCGAGAGCACGCGGGTGCCTCCGGTGACCGAGCTCCGGTCACCGCCAGATTCCCGGATGACCGGCGCTGATTCGCCTGTGATGGCTGATTCGTCAACGCTGGCTAGGCCCTCAATGACGTCACCGTCGCCGGGGATCAACTCCCCTGCCGTGACAATCACAATGTCGCCCACCACCAGGTCGGTGCCCGGGACCATTTCCTCGGTGTAGCGCTCCGCTGCACCGCCCGACTGGCCGGCGGGCACCAGAGCCGCACTCCGGCGTCGTGCCATGACCGAGGTCCGGGCCGAACGCAGGCTGTCCGCCTGCGCCTTGCCGCGGCCCTCGGCGATCGCCTCGGCCAAGTTGCCGAACAACACCGTCAGCCACAACCACAGTGTGACGATGAGGGAAAATACGGCTGTAGAGGAGCCCATAAGGAGCTGCTGGATGCTCACCGCCGTACAGACGATTGAGCCGATCAGCACCGTGAACATGACCGGCGAGTGGATCATGAGGCGAGGGTTTAGTTTGGACACTGCCAAGGGCAGCGCCGCGCGGAGAGTGGTCAGATTCATTTCAGCAGTCCTTCAGCGGCCGGGCCCAAGGCGAGCGCGGGGAAGTAGGTAAGTGCGGTCAGGACCAAGCACACGCCGCCCAGTAGCACGGCGAACAGCGGCCCGTGGGTGGCGAGGGTGCCGGCGGTGTTTGGGATCTTGCGTTGTTTCGCGAAGGAACCGGCGAGCGCCAGCACCAGGGCGATGGGCAGGAACCGGCCAAAGAACATGGCCAGTGCCAGCATGGTGGCCAGACCAGGTCCGGAGCTGGTAATGCCACCAAACGCGGAGCCATTGTTGTTGGCGGCGGAGGTGAAGGCGTATAGCACTTCACTGAACCCGTGCGGACCTTCGGCCGGAGCTGCCGCGGATAGTGCCGGGATCGAGACCGTGATGGCCGTGCCGAGCAGCACCAGTGTCGGGGTGACGAGGATGTACACGGCCACCAGCTTCATTTGTGCCGCACCCACCTTCTTCCCCAGCATTTCCGGGGTGCGCCCCACCATGAGTCCGCCGATGAAGACGGCCACCACGGAGAGGACCATAAGCCCGTAGAGCCCTGAGCCCACACCGCCGGGAGCGATTTCGCCCAGCATCATGTTCACCATGCCCAAGCCTCCCGCCAGGGGTGGCAGGGAGTCGTGGGCGGCGTTGACGGCGCCGGTGGAGGTCAGGGTGGTGGCGGTGGCGAACAGTGCCGTGCCGTTGGCGCCGAGGCGCTGTTCGATCCCTTCGCCCAGGCTGGTCCCCGTCCCGCTGAAAGCGGCCAGTGCCCAACCCATCAGGGCGGTGGAGATGAGCCAGAACGCTGCCATGACGGTGAGCAGCGTGTACCCCTGACGCTTGTCACCCACCAGGCGCCCGTACATGGCGGGCAGGGAGAACGGGATGAGCAGGATCAAGAAGACTTCGAAGAGGTTGCTCAGGGCGTTGGGGTTTTCAAAGGGGTGTGCGGAGTTGGCGTTGAAGTAGCCGCCGCCGTTGGTGCCGAGCAACTTAATGACTTCCTGAGAGGCCACAGGACCGCCGGGAACCGTTTGCTGTGCGCCGGTCACCAGAGTGTGGATGTCCGTGCCGCCCCAGTTCTGCACGACCCCGGTGATCATCAAGACCACGGCCCCCACCACGCTGATCGGCAACAGGACACGGATGGCGCCGCGGCTCAGGTCCACCCAAAAGTTGCCCAAGGTGGCCGTTTCGGCGCGCACCAGGCCTCTGATCAGGGCTACGACCACTGCCAGGCCGACGGCGGCACTGAGGAAGTTCTGCACGGCCAAGCCCAGCATCTGCACGCCGAAGCCCAGTGTGGATTCAGGGGCGTACGTCTGCCAGTTGGTGTTGGTCACAAAGGACACCGCCGTGTTCATGGCGACCCACGGGTCCACAGCGCCCAGGCCCTGGTTGAACGGGAGCAGCCCTTGCAGCAGTTGGAAGATGAACAGCACCACGATCGAGACGATGCTGAAGGCCAACAATGAGCGCAGATACACCTTCCAGTGCTGGTCTGCGGCGGGGTCCACGCCGGAGAGTTTATACAGGCCTCGCTCTACCGCCAGATGTTTATGGCTGGTGAAGGTTTTGGCAAGATAGGCGCCTAAGGGTTGGTGCAGCGCTCCGAGGGCAACGATCAGAACGGCCACCTGGGTGGCCAGCGCGAAGGCATTGAGCTCCATGGCCGCGTTCACCATTTCTCAGGACGAATAAGAGCAGCGAGCAAATACACCAAAAGTGCCAGCCCCACCAACCCCAAAATTAACCATGTAACCAATTCCACGACTGCCTGCTTTCCTGTGCGAGTAGATCTCTGGATCAATCGCACACCCGGGTTGCCGCCGTGGAGGGCACTTTTACGGGTTCTTAACGCCTCGTCATAGGTTCTTGACGCCTTCCTGACCTGCGCAGCTTTGTATCCACGCACCGTTCGACATGAATGGCGCGCAGCTTTGAAAGTGGCGCACCATTGCGGCCAAACCATGCGCACCAATGAGGGGTCTACGCCGAGAAGCCGCCGTCGGCCTTGATCAGCTGCCCGCTCACCCAACGTCCGCCCGGTGAGAGCAGGAACGCCACTGTTGGCGCCACATCCTCGGAGGTGCCTAGACGACCCCCGGGTTGCAGGGCTGTGAGCTCGGTGCCGGTGACCTCATCCATCCATCCTGTGTCAACGGGGCCGGGGTTTAGGACATTGGCGCTGATGCCCTGACCGCCCAGCTCGCGTGCCGCGGCAATCACAATCCGGTCCAGAGCCCCCTTCGACGCGCCGTACGGCAGGTTGAACGCTGTGTGGTCACTGGTCAGCGCAACGATCGCGCCGCCGTCGTCCGGGGCCTGGCGGGCAAACGCGGCAACCAGCTGCCAGCTGGCCCTGGTGTTGACCGCAAAGTGCCGATCGAAGCTCTCCAGGGACGTGTCTAGGATGCCGGAGTCCACCGACTCGCTGTGCGAGAGCACCACCCCGGTCAGCGGCCCCGCCTCCTCGGCGATCCTCGCCATCAAACGCTCGACGGCGGAAGGGTCGGCCAGGTCCGCCGGGAACGCCCACACCCGGGCACCGGCGGCTTCAAGTTCCGTGGTGAGCTCACCGACGCCGTCGGGCTGGAGGCCCCAGGGCATGCGGGCGTCGTAGGCCTGCCAGTAGTTCAGGACTAGGTCCCAACCGTCGGCGGCGAGCGCACGGGCAATGCCTGCGCCGATGCCCACGGTGCGGCTTACACCGGTAATCAAGGCTGTTTTGCGTTGCATCCGGCCAGCCTATGCTCACAACGACGCTAGTGGGGCAGGTCTGCGCGGTAAGTTGGGACTGGGCCCACCGGGCCGCCAATTTTTCCGCACAGCAGTGCACGCATCGAAAGGCCGTCATGACTCCCACTCTGCCCACCCCCAAGCCAGCATTTGTTCCGGGCCGCGTGAGCAAGGCCGCCAACACGGCGGCATCCGGGGGCCCGGTCAAGCCCTCAGGGAAACCTTCGGGGAAACCTTCGGCGAAGGGCAAAAGTGCCGTGGCCAAGCCGGTGGCCAATACGGCGTCGATCAGCGCCGCCATCCGTGAGGCTGCCGACGCCGCCAGGAAGCGGGTGCTGGCCATCACCAACGCCCACGTGGTGCCGATCGACGGCGAACCGTTTGACGGCACCGTACTGGTGGAGGGCGGAATGATCCTGGCACTGGGCACCTCCGTCCAGGTGCCCGCCGGCGCCGACGTGATCGACGCAAAGGGCCAGTGGCTGCTGCCCGGTTTCATCGATGCGCACGTACATCTGGGCATGCACCCCGAAGGTGAGGTGGGCTCCACCAGCGACGTCAACGAGATGACCGACCCCGTCATGGCCGCGGTGCGTGCCATCGACGCCGTGGACCCCTTTGACCCCGGCTTTGACGACGCCCTGGCCGGCGGCATCACCGCGGTAAACGTCAACCCCGGCTCGGGAAACCCGATTGGCGGGCTGGCGGTGGCGCTGCACACGCATGGGCGCTACATCGAGGAAATGGTGCTACGCTCCCCCAGCGGCCTAAAATCAGCTCTGGGCGAGAATCCGAAGAATATTTACGGCGAAAAGAAGCAGACCCCCTCCACCCGGCTGGGCACGGCGCTGGTGATTCGCAAGGCATTCATGGCGGCCCAGAATTGGATGGCGCTGCCCGAGCCGCGGCCGCGCGACCCCCACCTGGAGGCGCTGGCCATGGTGTTGCGCAGGGAAATCCCGTGGCGCCAGCACTGCCACCGCGCAGACGACATTGCCACGGCCATCCGCCTGGCCGACGAGTTTGGCTATCAGCTGGTCATCGACCACGGCACCGAGGCGCATGTCCTGGGCGATGTCCTGGCCAAGCGCGGCACCCCGGTGTTGATCGGCCCGCTGTTCACCACTAAGTCCAAGCCGGAGCTGCGTGCCCGCTCCATCGCCAATCCGGGCAAACTGGCGGCGGCCGGTGTGGAGATTTCGATCATCACCGACCACCCGGTGGTGCCCATCAACTTCCTGGTCCACCAGGCCACCTTCGCCGTCAAAGAGGGCCTGGACCCGAAGGTGGCGTTGCGCGCCATCACGATCAACCCGGCCAAGGTGCTGGGACTTGCTGACCGCATCGGTTCACTTGCGGTGGGCAAGGACGCGGATCTGGTGCTGTGGAGCGGGGATCCTCTTGATGTCATGCAGCGGGCCCTGCAGGTGTTCATCGGCGGCAAGGCTGTTTACACCTACGACGTCGATTCCCGGGTGGGTGCCGCAGCCTCCCGGGTGTAGTCCCTTCATGCAAACGCTATCGCAGCAATGACAGGTTTTGCGGGAACGCTCTCGCACCTGGTGTGAACTGGGCCCCGAAAGTTGGACTCGGTAAATAAAAGTCTACGCGGCCAGTGCCTGAGCCCGATATTCCATCGGACTCAGGCACTGCAGCGTTAACGAGATGCGGTCATTGTTGTACCAGTGGATATAGTCGTCCAGCTCCGTGCGGAACCCGTCGATGCCGGTGAATTTTTGGCGATGGAACATCTCTTCCTTCAGGTGTCCGAAGAAGTTTTCCATCACCGAGTTATCTAAACAGTTGCCCTTGCGCGACATGGATTGGGCCATCTTGGCGTCGCTGAGGAGCTTCTGCCAGCTGGAGTGTTGATACTGAAATCCTTGGTCTGAATGCACCATCGGGGCCTCGCCCGGCGCCAGGGTGCCGATCGCTTCGATGAGTGATTCGGTGGTGAAGGCAACGGTCGGCGACTCGGAAACCGAGTAGGAAACGATCGAGCGGTCGAACAGATCTAGCACCGGTGAGAGGTAGACCTTGCGCTCGGCGATCTTGAACTCGGTCACGTCGGTCACCCATGTGGTGTTTGGCGCATCGGTATCGAATTCTCGTTTCAAAAGGTTGTCGGCGATCTTGCCGACCTTGCCCTTGTAAGAGGAATATTTGCTTCGGGTACGGACCTTACAGACCAGGTTCTCCTCACGCATCAGCTTCAGCACGGTCTTGCGTGCGACCTGCCAGCCTTGGCGCTTCAGGACCGCGTGGATGCGCCGGTGGCCGTAGCGGCCCTTAGCTTGGATGAAAGCCTCGTGGATCTGGGCTCGAAGCTCAGCGTGCCGGTCAGGGGTCTGCAGGGCCACTTGGCGGTGGAAGAACGTGGAACGAGGCAACCCCGCTGCTTGGAGCAAAAGGGGCAGGGAATGGGATGCCTTGAGGGCAATCACGGCGCTGACTTTCAGCGCCGTGGTTGGTTCCTCAAGGCCCGTACTTTTTTTAGGTAGGCGTTCTCAGCCGCCAGACGCTCGTTCTCGCGGCGTAGCTTCTCCAACTCACTGACTTCGACCGAGGGGGTCCTAGTCACAGACTTGGGCCGGCCCTTGGCCTTGGAGCGCAGGCCCTCCTCACCAAAGTCCCGATAGGCGCGGATCCATGCTCGCAAGAGGTCTAGAGAACTGAGTTGATGCATCCGGGCGAGGTCCTGCCGCGTCCCCTCACCGTCAAGATATTGGCGAACAATCGCCAGCTTGAACTCAAAGGAATACACCTGCCTAGTTGGTTTGATTTCCAATGCTGCTCTACCCCAGATCTTGAACCGACTCTCCAACTTGCAAATAGCCGACGCGCTGACTCCCAGCTTTGAGGATACCGCGCGATACCCAAACCCTTCCTCAAACAGATCGACGGCAGCTAGCCGCTGCTCGGCTGTCAATGAACTATGTGGACGCATGAAAAACTCCCCGAAAGTAAGGTACTGAATTATTCAGTCCAACTTTCAGGGAGCAGTTCACACTCGAGTGCGATAGCGTTCCGGCAATTGTGGCCACAGCTGCGTGAGCGTTTTTCCGTGAAGTCAGATCTACTTGATGCCCGGGACTATTAAGCCGGGAGCTGGAGGGTGGCCCCGGTAAAGATCAGGTCCGGATGGATGACGGTGGCCGTGTTGGCGCTGTATAGCGCCTCCCAGCCGCCCTGAATGCCGAGCTTCTCGGCAATGATGCTCAGGGTGTCGCCCGAGGCAATCGTGTAGCTTTCCCCGCTCAACGCAACGGGTGCCGGCGCCTGCACAGCGGGCGCTTGGGCCTGGGTAGGCACCTGGGTCACCGGCGCCACATGGCTGCTCTGCGCCGCCACTGGTGCTTGAGCCGCCACGGGTGCTTGAGCCGGAACTTCGGCGGGTGAGTATGCCGCGCCGCCGCCGCCGGAAAGCCCCAGCTGGGCAGCGCAGGACGGCCAAGCACCCCAGCCCTGCCCGGCCTGGATCTTCTCGGCCACGGCGATCTGTTGCTCGCGGCTGGCGCTTGCCGCTGATCCGGTCCCGCCGAAGGCAGCCCAGGTGCTTGCACTGAACTGCAGCCCTCCGGAATAGCCGTTGCCGGTGTTGATGGCCCAGTTTCCGCCGCTTTCACACTGCGCCAAGGCGTCCCAGGTGCTGCCGTCGGCCGCATTGGCCCCGGCTCCTGCCACGGCCATTCCGCCTCCGGCGATGGCTGCGACGGCCAGGCATCGGGTGATGTTGCGGGTAATTTTTGTGTTCTTCATGGATGCGTACTCCCCAAGGCCACCTTCGCTCCGCCCGTCCCCGGACATCCTCGCGCCACCGTCCAACCTGTGTATGTGGAGGTTGTTTCCGCAGCCTGCCGCATGACGGCGTTCGGTGTGTGCAGGCTACGGGCATTCGTGGCCCACCTAAGTGTGCCGCCAGCCCCGCAGGGCATCCCCCACGGTAGAACGAAACCAAATTGATACGCAAATCAGCACACTGTTACCAAATCGTCACCGTTTTAACAACATGGTGGTGTAGGCGAAGAGCCGCCAAAAATGTCCGCCCCGAGAGCTTCAAGTTTCGACGGCACCAACCAGTCATAACGAATTGAGTGCCTGCTCCAGGTCCGCGATCAGGTCAGCGACGTCCTCGATGCCCACGGAGAGGCGGATCAGGTTGACCGGGACGGCCAGTTCGGTGCCCTTGACGGAGGCGTGCGTCATCTCCGAAGGGTAGTTCATCAGCGACTCGATGCCGCCGAGCGATTCGGCCAGTGTGAACAGGTGAGTGGATTCGGCCACCTTGCGCGCCGCAGCCTCGCCGCCGGTGAACTGGACGGAGATCATGCCGCCAAAGCCGCGCATCTGCCGGGCAGCAAGCTCGTGACCGGGGTGGCTGGGCAGCCCGGGGTACAGCACCCGTTCCACCTCGGGACGGGTCAGCAGCCATTCGGCGATCTCCTGCGCGTTGGAGGAGTGCCGGTCCATCCGCACTCCCAGCGTCTTGAGCCCGCGCGTGGTCAGCCACGCCTCCATCGGCGCGGAGACGGCACCCACGGCAAACTGCACAAAACCGACCTTTTCGGCCGCCTCGGCATCGGAGAGGACGATGGCGCCACCGGAGGCGTCCGAGTGCCCGCCAATGTATTTGGTGGTGGAATGCACCACCACGTCGGCGCCCAAGGCGAGCGGGTTCTGCAGGTACGGCGAGGCGAAGGTGTTGTCCACCACCAGCAGCGCCCCGGCCGCATGTGCCACCTCGGCCATAGCAGCGATGTCGGTAATCTTCATCATGGGGTTCGACGGCGTCTCCACCCACACCATTTTCGTCTTGCCTTCCGGGCCTCCCGCGGCAACAGCGGCGGCCACGGAACCGGCGTCGAACATGTCAACGGCGGCGTTGCTGATGCCCCACACGGACAGCACCCGGTTGATGAGCCGGTACGTGCCGCCGTAGACGTCGTTGCCCATGACGATGTGGTCTCCAGGGACGAGCAGTGCCCGGATCAGGGCGTCCTCGGCGGCAAGGCCGGATGCGAAGCTAAAGGCGAATTCCCCGCCCTCTAGGGCCGCGAGCTGGGACTGGAGTGCGTCGCGGGTGGGATTGGTGCCGCGGCCGTATTCGTAGCCGTTGCGCAGCTTGCCGATCCCGTCCTGGGCGAACGTGGTGGTTTGGTACAGCGGCGGAATCACCGAGCCTGTGGTGGGGTCAGGGGCCTGCCCGGCGTGCACGGCGCGAGTGTTGAAGCCTTCAGTCATGGTGTCTCCTTTGGTTCCGGTGATCGAGCTTGTCGAGATCCCGCCAAGCCCAGCACCGCTAGTCGTTGAGGTAATTCAGCAGGTCGTGGCGGGTCAGCACACCCACGGGGGCACCCACAAATGTCACCATCAGGGCGTCCACGTCCTGCAGCTTGGCGCGCGCCGTGGAAATCGGTTCCAGCGAGCCGATGATGGGCAGTCGTGGCTGCATGTGTGCGGTAATTTTGTCGGTCAGCTTAGCCTCGTGGCGGAACAATTTGCCGGTCAGCGTGCGCTCGTCCACCGAACCGATGACCTCTCCCATCACCACGGGCGGCTCTGCCGAGAGCACGGGAATCTGCGAGACCCCGTATTCGGCCATCAGGTTGATGACATCACGCACCGTCTCGTTCGGGTGGATGTGCACCAGCGCCGGCAGCGTCCCGGTCTTGGCCTTGAGCACATCGCCAATGGCGGGCTCGTCGGAGACCTTCAAGAACCCGTAGGACTGCATCCATGTGTCGTCGAAGATCTTGGCGAGGTAGCCGCGCCCGCTGTCCGGCAGGAGGACGACGACGACGGCCTCGGGCCCCAGCCCCTGTGCGGCTTCCAGCGCGGCCACCACGGCCATGCCGGAGGAGCCGCCCACCAGCAGGCCTTCTTCGCGGGCGAGGCGGCGGGTCATGGCAAAGCTGTCATTGTCGCTCACGGCAATGACCTTGTGCGGGACTGCCGGGTCGTATGACGGCGGCCAGATGTCCTCACCCACGCCCTCGACCAGGTAGGGTCGCCCGGTGCCGCCGGAATACACGGAGCCTTCCGGGTCGGCACCGATGATTTGGACTTCACCATGAGCCCGGCCGGCGGAGACTTCCCGCAGGAAACGGCCCGTTCCGGAGATGGTTCCTCCGGTGCCCACGCCGGCGACGAAGTGGGTGACTTTCCCGTTGGTGTCGGCCCAGATCTCCGGCCCCGTGGTTTCGTAGTGGCTGAGCGGGCCGTTGAGATTGGAAAATTGGTCGGGCTTGTAGGCGCCGGGGATCTGAGCCGCCAGACGGTCGGAGACTCCGTAGTAGGACTGCGGGCTGTCGGCGGCTACCGCCGCCGGGGTGACCACCACCTGCGCACCGTACGCTGCAAGCACGGCGCGTTTGTCCTCGCCCACCTTGTCCGGGACCACAAAAATGCACTTGTAGCCGCGCTGCTGCGCCACCATGGACATGGCCACGCCGGTGTTCCCGCTGGTGGGTTCCACGATGGTGCCGCCGGGCTTGATTTTGCCTTCCTTGGCAGCCTCATCCAGCATCTTCACGGCAATGCGGTCCTTCGCCGAGCCGCCGGGGTTCAGGTACTCAAGTTTCACCAATACGGTGGCTGCAAGTCCCTCGGTCACCTTGTGCAGCTTCACCAGGGGCGTATTGCCGATCAAGTCCAGGACGGAGTTCGCATACTTCATAGCTTCCAAGGTAGTCCCCTCGCCGGGAGCATGACCAACGCTCATTACGTCCCGCCTCCCAGCAGCAACCGTAACCGCAGATTGACAAGCTGGTAGCCTCAAGCAATGACCCCGGAGGAATTATCCAATCTTGTGTACCTGCGCCGGGCCCGGGACATGATCGACGCGGACTTCGCCAGTCCCTTGGACGTCCCCACCATGGCTCAAAAGGCACTAATGTCTCCGGCGCACTTTTCCCGCAAATTCCTTGCCGCCTTCGGGGAAACCCCCTACGGCTACCTCATGACCCGGCGCATTGAGCGGGCCGCGGCGCTGCTCCGCGAGGGCACCTCGGTGACGGAGGCGTGCATGGCTGTGGGGGCCACCTCCCTTGGTTCCTTCAGTTCGCGGTTTACCGAACTTATGGGTGAAACACCCAGCGCGTACAGGGGGCGGGCACATGAGGCCATTGAGGCCATGCCGGCTTGTTTCGCCCGGTTCGCGACCCGGCCCCAACGCAATCCCGCCGCCCACGGCACACCCTAGCACCGGTAGGGGAAGAGCCGAGCAGGATTCGAGAAGCAGCCCCGGAATGAGGGGGCTAACGTTGCCACCATGACCATTTCATTGAAATACACACAGGTAACTGTCAACGACACCGACGAATCCCTTGCCTTCTACCGGGACGCCCTGGGACTGAACGTGGTCCAGGACGTCTCCTCCGGCGAATTCCGCTGGGTGACCATGGGCACCAACGCCTCAGACGGCCATTGCATCGTCCTTTCGGTCCCGCACGCCGGCCGTTCCCAATCCGACGGCGACGCCCTGGCGGAACTTCTCGCCAAGGGCGTGCTCCCCATGCTCGTGTTCACCACGGACAACCTCGACGCCGCCTACAAGAAAGCAGTGGCCGCAGGCGCGGAGGTGCTCCAGGAGCCGATCGCCCAGCCGTGGGGTCCGCGAGATTGCGCGTTTCGGGATCCCTCAGGCAACATGGTTCGATTGAATCAGGAATAAATCCCGGGGATCCTGGCCCGGCTGCGCTCCTTGCCGGGCACAGACGCGAAGGGAGGTGCCGGCCCATTGGCCACCACCTCCCTTCGGAGTTGTTTCAGTTCCTAGTCGCTAGTTCCTCGCGAGTTCGTCCTGTTCCTTCCGGCGCTTGTAGGCCGAGAAGATCAGTAGTCCTCCCAAGAGAGCCAAGATCCCACCCATTCCCATCAGCGCACCGGAGTTCATACCGGTGTTGGGGAGCTTCGGTGTCGGTGTCGTGACGGGCACCTTATCGGTAGAGCAGTCGTTCTCCGCACGATCGTCCGGCTTGTTATGGGTGACACAGGCCGTGTTTACAATATCCGGGTAGGTATTGCCCGCACCGGTCCGGGGCAGCTCTCCCACGGTGGTTGCCAGGGTGATGACTGATTCCATCCCGGCGGCAAACACGCCCTCGTTGCCAATGTACTTGGCGTGCAACACTGTGGCGGTGGTGCCTGTGAAGTCCCAGTCCTTGGTGGGCTGCAGGGAGTCAGCATTGATGCTCAGTCCCTCCGGCATGGGGTCCTTGACCAGCACTTCGCGGGTGTCGTACTTGCCATGGTTGGTGACCAGCAATCGGAAATTGATCAATTGCCCCTTTCCAGATTCGACGGCGTCGCCCGCGATGGGCTGGTGTGTCTTCACGATGCCCATGCCGTAGGCATCAACCAGTCCGCAGTCCTGTGCAGAGCTGGTGAATTCACCGGACGTCACCTCACCCTTGTTCAAGATCGATGTCCCATCGACCCCGTGGCACTTCTCCACAGGGGCCGTTGTACCCGGTGCCCACGACGCCGTTGTGGGCACCGGGGTTCCGGCACCTACGGCAACGGCAGTCCAATCACCTTTGGCCTGAACACCAGCTGAGAGCCCCGGCGTTGTGTCCGTCAAGACAAACTGTGCCGCGGTGGTTGCCGACGGGTTCTTGGCTTCGAGCAGGAACGTGACGTTCCAGGTGCCATCTGCGTTGCGGTTGGAGGACAGCAGTTTCTTTCCGACCACGGGTATGGCCGGTTCCGAACATGCCACAGCAGTGAGGTCCTTCCCTGCAACCGTGAGGACTGCAGCGTTCAGGAACCCGCCCGGTGTTGATTGGTCCGGGTTGCATGTCATGCTTCCCGAGTCAACGGCCTTCTGGGTCAGGTTCGCGTTCACGCTCACCGTGTACGTGTCGGTGACACCGGCAGCGATCACGGCCTTCGTTGCCATGACAGCCTTGGCATCCTTCATCGGATCAGCCCAGGAACCCTTAGCACCGGCAGGACCGGCCCATGAGGCCGAGTTGACCGTAATGCCAGCACCAAACTTCAAGGTGTCAGTCAGATCGTAATTGGCGCTTGCCCCGCCCGGGTTGAAATCTCCCTTGGCCGGCTGAACAACCTTGACCTCGTACACAACATCCCACGTACCGTCGGTCTTTTGTATGGTGGAGACGACTGTCTTGGTATGTGTCGGAAGAACGTCCTGCGGATCAAGGCAGGCCTCGGACGTCTTCGTGTCTTGGCCAACGGTCAGGACGGCCTGGTTGTTCAGGCCCCCGTCGGTTACGGCGCACTTTGCCAGCGTTGTTGCCTCGGCAGCAATCTTCACCGTGAACACCACGGTGTACTCGTGCGTGGTATCACCGGCAATCTCGGCGGGGGTTCCCACTACGGTGACCTTACCCGCCGTGAGTGTTGCCAGAGCGCCATCAACGCTGGCACTGAGAATGCTCGTGCCGGTGGTGAACTTCGGCTGGTCCACCAGGGTGTAGAAATTGGTGGTCGTGTTGGCGGTGTTATCCACCGTCAACTTGTAGGAAACCTTCCATTCGTTGGGAACCAACACGTTCGGAATGGCGCTGATGGCGGTCTTCACAATTTTGGGTGTGGTCGGAGGCTCACACGCTGGGACCTCCGTCTTCTCACCCTTGACGGTCAGACCCGCGGCGTTGTTGAACGCACCGAGGTTCTTCACATCAGCCGGGCACTTTCCGGCCGCAGTATCCATTGCACCCTTGGGCACACTGACACCACTGACCGTGACCGTGTAGGCCACGCTCGCACCGGCAGCCAATGGCCGCCCCGACGCCAACGCCGAACCCGGCACCGAAACGCAAGGTGTCATCCAGGTCGTACACACCACCCACGGTGCCCGTGTTCTTCACGGTCACCGTGTACGTGATCCCCCAGGTGCCATCGGCAGCCTGCTTCCCGGAACCGGCACACACCAACGCGGAATCCTTGGTGATCGCCGAAACATCGGCAATCACCGAAACCAGGGAAACATCCTGCACCGGCGCCGCGGGCGTACCGGCAGCAATGGCAGCACCCGTCGCCAACGGCTGGGCCAACGTCCACCCTGGGATCAGGGTGGACGTTCTTCGTGGCACTACTGGAGACCACCGTGATCCCGGAAGCATAATTCGTGGCATCGGCCAGGTTGTAGAACTGTGCCTTGGCACTACTGTTCGTCACCGTCACCGCATATGTCACAACCCAGCGGCCCGTCGCGGCATCCCACACAGGATCCCCGGACATCGACTTATCAAAGGTCAACGTCTCCGGCGGCGCACAATCTGCCACCGTCGTCGTATCGCCACCAACAGTCAAGGTGGCCGCGTTCAAGAACCCACCATTACTGGTCTTATCCGGGCTACAGACCGTGGTCTTGCCATCCCACGCCGACTGACCCACAGCCGCGTTCACACTCACCGTGTACGTATCCGTCACACCGGCACCGATCACGGCACCGGTAGCCAGCACCGTCTTCGGGGTCTTCATCGGCTCAGCCCAGGAACCCATAGCACCAGCAGGACCAGCCCAGGACGCCGAGTTGACCGTAATACCAGCACCAAACTTCAACGTATCCGACAGATCATAGGTACCTGAAACGACTGCGCTTTTGTTGATGACCTTGACGTCATAGGTAGTGGTCTAGGTGCCATCGGCGTTCTGAGCGTTGCCCGTGACTGTCTTGGTAACGCCTACGCCCTGATCGGTATGAGCATTGTTGATGGTACAGACCACGTTTTGGCCTGCTTTCAAGCCGGCCAGGGTGGCCGTGCCGGCCGCGCCCTTGGTGAGCGTGATGGTTCCTGAGTCAGTGACACATGACCAGTCACTGGCCTTGAATTCCGCTGCGTTGGCGAATCCGGCCTTGACCGCTTCGCTCAGCGAGTACTCCACGCCCGCGCTAACGGCCAACTTGGGGGCCATATCACCGCCGGCCGGGTTGGTGACAGTTGCTGATCCGGTTCCGGTACCACTCAAAACCCAATTGGTGTTCGCCGTCGCCGCACCACTGACAGTCTTCTTCAACTGCAAGGTGGGCGCACAGTTAACCGTGTTAGTAAGGGCATAAGAATTTAGACCTGCGGCGAGAACGTGGTTGCCGATATCCCCGGAGGGTACGTTGACACACCCTGCGGGTACCACAACCGATTCATTGACATTCACGGTGTTTCCCGCTGCATAGCCGTCATAGATGGTGCCAAAGACTGGCGCACTATGTTTGGAAAGTTCAAGCTTCGCTGTGTAGCCGCCGGGCTGGGATCCGTCGGCCACCGCTGGTCCACCGTTGATCGCCCATTTCTTGGTGACCACTACTTGGGCCGGGATGGGAAGTTGCTTGTTGGTGAACAAACAGCTCATGGGAACGTTCGAGCCAGCTGTGAAGAACGCCGCCCCGGTGATCGTGTCGAATACGGTGGGAACATCTTTCTTGTCAACCTTGCACTGCGCCGAAACCGGCACAAAGTTAGGCTAGAGCGTTTCCTTGATCGTCACGGTTGGCGTTGAGCCGAACGGGATCTCGATTGGCGTAGTAGTGAAACCATTCTTGCCATCCTTATCAACGGCGGTGGTGGCCGTGGCGCCGATAGTGGATCCCGCGGAGATCGTGTTCTGGAAGTTCCAGCCGTTGGACAGCGCCGAATCCTCTACCAATTTTCCGTTGATGTCCTGAATCTGCTTCTGGATGGCCATTTGGCTATTGCAAACGCCTGAGACCAGTCTGACCAAAATGTCGGCCAGTCCAGTCCCGTCGTCGTCGGTCAGGAAGTAGTCAGAGTCCTTGGTCTCCCCCTAATAGTTTTCTTGGCGTAAAGCCTTGCGCGGCGAGACGAACTGCGCACAATTATAGATAGCTTTTAAAACCATATTACCATCGCTTATCGGCCAAACGGGCTACCGATCCAAATAGATCTTGGCTTATAGGACAGGAAATCTCCCTTTGGGGCGCTACCCCCGGCCTAAAGGACAGAAAAAGAATGCCTGAGGCCCCAGTCTTCATCTAGCGCCACAGCGTAACAATGGGTTTCGGGTGCGCGAAGTCGGTTGGGAGCCGAACCGGTCCCGAAACGAAAAACGCGCCCACCCCCGTCCTCAGACCCCCTAGACCGGGGGCGGAAAGGTGGAGCGGACGCGGATCTCGATTAAGGCCCACACCCGCGAGGGGCCCGGCCGAGGAACGAGGTTGGGGAGCGGGTGGGGATTAGATCAGGGCATCCGAGAGGTGGTTCGGGGTGCCGAAGCGGTGCGCGGTGATGCTGACGGCCTGCTCATGCAGGAACGGCAGCATTTCCACACGGCCGGCCTCGGTGACTTCACCATGATAGATGGCCAAGTCGGGGCGTCCGCCGGTGGCCTCGTACACGGCGGCGGCGTCCGCGCCGATCAAACGGATGCGTCCGGCACCGAAGCGGCGGGCGGTGGCCAGCCAGTCGGCGTCGTTCTCCACCGTGACGGTGATGCCCAGGCCCACCAACAGTGCCTGCACTGCGTTGGGAAGCACAACGCCGCAAGAGACTACCGGGGTGGCGCCAGCTGTGATGCCTGCCGCGAGGACGCGGACCAGCTTGGCAACGGGTTCGCCGTCGGCCAGGCGCACCAGCGGGTTCAACGGCAGGTAGCGGAACACGTTACGCTCGGCCGTCAATGCCGAAACGTCCTTGGCCACGCCAAACTCGTCCGCCCAGGCGGCGGCGTCGCTGTGCAACGAACGGCTCAGGAACGCCTGATCCGATGAGGAGAGTTCAGCTGCCGCATTGAGTAGCTTGGCGGCCGTCTTGCCCAGGGGTGCAGTTTCTGCGGACTCGGCCGGAAGCCACGAGCCCAGCCCCATCAGGTAGTTGGGTCCACCGGCCTTGGTACCGGCTCCCACCGCCGATTTCTTCCAGCCGCCGAACGGCTGGCGCTGGACGATGGCGCCGGTGATGCCGCGGTTGACGTAAAGGTTTCCGGCCTGGACGGTATCCAGCCAGAGGCCGATCTCCGCGGAGTCCAGAGAATGCAGGCCCGATGTTAATCCGTAGTCGATCGCGTTGACCATGGCGATGGCCTCCTCGAGCGTCTCTGCCGTCATAATCCCCAGAATGGGGCCGAAGAACTCGGTCAGGTGGACGTTCGAGCCGGCGGCCACGCCGGTGCGCACGCCCGGGGACCAGAGGCAGCCGCTTGCGTCGAGCTGCCTGGGCTCGATGGCCCAACTTTCGCCAGGTTCCAGGGTGGTAAGGGCCGTCAGGAGCTTGCCGGCGGCCGGTTCTATGACCGGGCCCATCTGGGTGGTTGCCGTTTCCGGGTATCCGACGCTCAGACTGGAGACGGCGTCGATCAGCTGGTTGCGGAAGCGGGCGGACTTCGCCACGGATCCCACCATAATGACCAGGGACGCGGCGGAGCACTTCTGCCCGGCATGGCCAAAGGCGGACTGGACCACGTCGCGCGCGGCCAAGTCAAGGTCGGCGCTGGGGGTCACGATGATGGCGTTCTTGCCGGACGTCTCGGCCAACAATGGCAGGTCGTTGCGGAAGCTGCGGAACAGTTCGGCGGTTTCGTAGCCGCCGGTCAGGATGACGCGGTCCACGGCGGGGTGGGACACGAGTGCGCGGCCCAGCTCCCGCTCTTCGAGCTGTACCAGGGCCAGGACATCGCGCGGAACACCGGCGTCCCACAGTGCCTGCACCATGAGTGAGCCGCTGCGCCGGGCCTGGGTGGCCGGCTTGATGATGACGGCGGAGCCGGCGGCCAGCGCCGAAAGGGTGGAACCGGCGGGGATGGCCACCGGGAAGTTCCACGGCGGGGTCACGACGGTGAGGTGTGCCGGGACGAACGTTGCGCCGTCGACCGTTTCCAGGTCCTTGGCACGCTCGGCATAGTAGTGGGCAAAGTCGATGGCTTCGCTAATTTCGGGGTCGGACTGGTCCAAGGTCTTGCCGGTCTCGGACGCCATGACCTCCATGAACGCGGCCCGGCGGCTTTCCATAACATCACCGGCACGGTGCAAGATGGCCGCGCGCCCGGCACCGCCCAGGGCGCCCCACTCCTTGGCGGAGGCAACGGCGGTGTCAACAATGCGGTTCAGCTCGGTCAGCTCGCGGACTCGGGTGGAGTTGACGATATCGTTGGCCAGCACGGAGCCGGGGATGCGCGCCAGGATGTCGCGGCCCCAGGATTGATTGGCCACCAGTGACGGATCGGTGTCGGGGGTGTTGGCGAAGTAATCCACGGGTGCACCAACGGCGGGCTGGTGGCGGTCCTGGACCCGGTTGGTGGGCGGCACCGTGGAATCCACTCCCTCCAGAGATGCCAGAAAGCGGTTCTGCTCGCGCTGGAACAGGGCCTCGTTCTCGGAGAGTTCAAAGACGGCGGACATGAAGTTGTCCGGGCTGGCGCCCTCTTCCAGCCGGCGGATCAGGTAGGCGATGGCGACGTCGAACTCGCCCGGGTGAACCACGGGCGTGTACAGCAACAGCTTGCCGACGTCCTTGCGCACGGCCTCGGCCTGGCCGGTGGCCATGCCCAGCAGCATCTCAAATTCCAGCTGTCCGGAGGTGGTGTCGATGCCGCGCTGCTTGGCCAGCAGCCAGGCGTGAGCGACGTCGAAAAGGTTGTGTCCGGCCACGCCTATGTGGACGTTGTTGATGTGCTCGGGGGTCAGCGCGTAGTTCACGATGCGCTTGTAGTTGACGTCAGAGTCCAGCTTGGTGCCCCATGTGGCCAGCGGCCAGCCGTTGACGGAGGCCTGCACCTGTTCCATGGGCAGGTTGGCGCCCTTGACGATGCGGACCTTGACGGGCGCGCCGCCGTCGGCCCTTCTTGCCGCAGCCCACTCCTGGAGGTCGATCATGGCGGCGAGGGTGTCCGGCAGGTACGCCTGCAACACGATCCCGGCCTCGAGGTTCTTGAACTCGGGCTTGTCCAGGATGCGCTTGAACACGGCGATGGTCATGGTGAGGTCCTTGTACTCCTCCATGTCCAGGTTGATGAACTTTGCCTTGGGGAAAGAGCTGGCCAGCGTGTACAGCGGGGTGAGCTTGTCCACAACGTGCTCGACAGCGTCGTCGAAGGCCCACGGCGAATGGGGGGCCACGGTGGAGGACTCCTTGATGGAGACGTAGTCGACGTCGTCCCTGGCCAGCAACTTCAGGGTTCCCTCGAGGCGGCGGGCGGCTTCCTGGTCGCCCAGCACGGCTTCACCTAGGAGGTTGATGTTCAGATCGACCCCGTCCTGGCGGATCTTGGCGATGGCCGGGCCCAGCTTGGCGTCGGTGGCGTCCACGATCAGGTGGCCCACCATCTCACGCAGCACCCTGCGGGCGATCGGGATGACAATCTGTGGCATGGCCGGGGCCATGACGCCGCCGACGCGCACGGCGCCGCGCATGTACCACGGCAGGAACGCCGGCACCTTGGGCGCTAGGAGGGCCAGGTTGCGGGCGGCCACGGCCAGGTCTTCGGGACGGACCACGCCGTCAACAAAGCCCACGGTGAAGTCCAGCCCGTTGGGGTCCTTCAAAACCCCGGCCAGGCGCTGGGCGGAGACGTCCGCGGGGAACGTGGCGGCCTCGGTGAGCCAGCGCCGGACCAAGGCGATTGTCTCCTGCGCAAGGTCGTTGCCGGGAGCCGGAATGTTGGCTGCGGTAGCCGCTGGAATGGTGCTTGTCATGGTTGGTGTGCGTTCTTTTCTACTGGCGCCAAGGCGGCTGGTGCAAAGCTGTCCTAATCACCAGTATGAGACTATTATTCAATAAGGAAAAGCGATGTTTTATGATGAATATTGATCAGTTTTACTAAGCAATCAGGAGGCGCTCATGTTGGACGTCAAACGGCTGCGCTTGCTGCGGGAACTACACATTCGCGGCACCTTGGCGGACGTGGCCGCGGCACTGCAATACAGCCCCTCTGCCGTGTCTCAGCAACTGGCCCTGTTGGAGAAGGAAGCCGGCGTGAAGCTGTTGCGCAAGGTGGGCCGGCGTGTGCAGTTGACGCCGCAAGCAGAGATCCTGGTGGCCCACACCGCTGTGGTGCTGGAGACCCTTGAACGGGCCGAGGCCGATCTGTCCGCCTCGCTGACCACCGTGACCGGGACGGTGAAACTGGCCGTGTTCCAGTCGGCCGCCCTGGCACTACTCCCGGATATGCTCACGGCCATGGCACAGACATACCCGGACGTACGCCTGGAGATGGTCCAGCGCGAGCCCGAAACAGCTCTCTATGAAACGTGGGCCAGGGACTTTGACCTGGTGGTGGCCGAGCAGTACCCGGGCCACGCCGCACCCCTTCACCCGGAATTGGACCGGATCATTCTCACCACCGACGCCATCAGGCTGGCCGTGCCCGCGCTGGGCGTCAGCGGCGGCGTGGCCAGGCTGCGTCCGGCTCCCGTCGCCCACATTGAGGACACCGCGGAACTGCCCTGGGTCATGGAGCCGCGGGGTGCGGCGTCCCGGCACTGGGCGGAGCAGGCCTGCCGGCAGGCGGGATTTGAGCCTGATGTGCGTTTTGAAACGGCCGACCTCCAGGCCCAGGTCAGGCTCATTGAGTCCGGCAACGCCGTCGGACTGATGCCTGACCTGATGTGGACGGGCCGGCCCCCGGCACTGACACTGATCGATTTGCCCGGCCTCCCCCGGCGCACCGTGTTCACATCGGTGCGACGGGCAAGCCGCCGACGCCCGGCCATCCTGGCTTGCCGGGAAATCTTGGTGCAGACGGCTCAAAAGGTGGCCGGCACGGCCCTACAGGCATGAGGAGGCTGGTGGCCGCAGGCTTTCCAGCCACGCTGTTCCTGGCGGGGCTGGCGCTGCTCGCCACCGGCCTGCTAACTCCGGAGTCGGCGCTGGAACTGGCTGCCCGCACGGTGCCGATCCTGCTGTTTGTCCTGGCTATGACCGTGGTGACGGAACTGGCAGACAACGCTGGGCTGTTCCACTTCATCACGGCGCGGCTGGCACGGTTGGGCACACGCTCCACCATCAATGCGCCCCCGCGTGGCCGAATCGTTTTCCTGTGGCTGCTGGTGGTTGTCCTGGCCACGGTCAGCACGGTGTTCCTCTCACTTGACACCACCGCCGTGCTGGTCACCCCCGTGGTGGTGTCACTGGCTCGGCACGCCCGCATCCACCCCCTGCCGTTCGCCTTGACCACTGTGTGGCTGGCCAACACGGCGTCGCTGCTGTTGCCGGTCTCGAACCTGACCAACCTGCTGGCGCAGCGCCAATTGGGGCTCAGCCCGCTGGGGTTCGCCCAACTGCTGTGGGCGCCAGCCCTGGTAGGTGTCTTGGTGCCGGTCGCCTTTTTGTTCCTGATCTACCGCAAGGACCTGCGGGGGCGGTACCGGGAACCAGCGCTGCCGCCGGTGGCGGACAAGCGGCTGTTGCTGCTCAGTGCCGGCACGGTTGCGCTGCTGTTGCCAGCCTTGGTCTCCGGCGTTGCTGTGTGGATTCCGGCGAGCATTGCCGCGGTGTTTTTGCTGGTGGTGTTCGTGGTTCGCCAGCGCTCGGCCATCCGCTGGGCCATGTTGCCCATCCAGCCGTTGCTGCTGACCATGGGGCTGTTTTTACTGGTCGCCGCCTTGCACGACCACGGGTTGGGCACGGCTCTGACCCGCATCTCCGGCACGGGCGAGGACTTCCTGAGCCTGCTCCAGCTGGCGGGCCTGGGTGCCCTCAGTGCCAATGGCGTCAACAATTTGCCCGCCTATTTGGCGTTGGAACCTGTGGCCGACTCCCCTGTTCGGATGGCCGCCTTGTTGCTGGGGGTGAACCTTGGACCGCTGGTCACGCCGTGGGCGTCGCTCGCCACACTGTTGTGGCACAGCCGCATGAAGTCGATGGGCTTCAATATTTCCTGGCGAGGCTATGTCCTGGCTGGCCTGGCGCTTGCGGTGGTGTTGGTGCCACTGTCCGTGCTGGCACTCTGGCTTTCGGCTGGGCTGCCTGGGTAGTTCCCTGTACGACGCCGGCTGGCCGGGTTCCCAGCCCACCGGATCACCTCTGCCATAGGGGCAACCAGAAAGTTGTCAGCCCCACGTGCCACCATGGATGCATGAGCATCTGCGCAGTTCCCGGGCCCGCCGCTGCCTGGCATGCGGGTGGCCCCTACAATCTGAACCAAACCTTGGGCATCCTCGGGCGCGGGCCCGCGGACAGGACCGTCCGTCTGGCCCCGAACACTGCCTGGTTGGCCTTCCACACACCAGCCGGTCCCGCCACGCTGGGCATCACCCAGAACGGTCCGGAGGTGCGAATCCGCTCGTGGGGGCCGGGCGCCGAGCTGGCGCTTGAAGCCGCACCGTCCCTGCTGGGTGCCCACGATGACTGGTCACACTTCGACTCCCCCGAGTTCGCCGCCACCCTCCCCCGGCTGGCAACTAGTGCCCGACGCCGGAACCTGGCACTGCGCCTACCCTCCACCGGGCGCATGGTTGACGCGCTGGTGCCAGCCATTCTGGAACAAAAAATCACCTCGCTTGAAGCCCACCGCGGCTATGTGACACTGCTGCGCAAGTTCGGCAATCCGGCGCCGGGCGCCGGGCTTCACCCGGATATTCCAAACGACCTGCTCGTGGCCCCGACCCCGGGGCAGTGGGCCGCCATTCCGTCCTGGGACTGGCACAAGGCCGGGGTCGGGCCACAGCGCTCTGCCACCGTCCTGCGAATGCTGCGATCGGCGTCGGGCCTGGAACGGCTGGCACGGTTGCCAGCCGAGGAAGCCGCCACGAACATCCAGCTCATCCCGGGCATAGGGCCCTGGACGGCGGCAGAAGTCACCCAACGCACGCACGGTGACGCCGACCAGGTGGCGGTGGGTGACTACCACCTTGCGGCTTACGTTGGCTGGGCGTTGGCGGGAAAGGCCGTGGATGACGCAGGCATGTTGGAACTTCTGGAGCCGTGGCGCGGACACCGGCAAAGGGTGGTGCGGATGCTGTACCTCAGCGGCTTCCGCAAGCCGTCGTTCGGCCCGCGGATGAGCATTCAGGACCACCGCAGGCACTAGTTCTTGCGGCGAGCCCGGATCGCCTAGGCTGGTTCCATGAGCGAGATCATCAACCTACAGGTAACTTTCATCCCCAACGACGGCGAATTCTTCCGAGTCAAGCTCGCCCTTGACATTGCCATTGAGCAAGTTGTGGAGGAAACGGGTTGCATCCAGTACGAAATCACGGAGGAATCCGAGGAAAGGATCGTGCTGACCGAGCAGTGGGCCTCCCAGCAAGACCTCGACAAGCACGGCAAGGGGATCGCGGTCCAGGACCTCAATGAATCCCTCAGCGCGCTGCTGGCCGAACCGGTCAAGCTGGAGCGCCTTTAACGCATAACTGCCGCTTTCCCGTATACCTGCCGTTGGACAACAACGGGTATGCGGGAAAGCGGCAGTTTTGCGTGGTGGGCGCCTACTCTGCTGCCTGCTCCTCAGCCTTTTTGGCAACGGCGGCGTGCACTTCGGCCATGTCCAGTTCCTTGACGGCGGTGATGACCTTCTCCAGATCAGTCCCGCTTAACGCCCCCGGCTGGGCGAAAACCAAGACCTTCTCGCGAAACGCCATCAGCGTGGGGATGGAGGTGATGTTCGCCTCGGCGGCCAGCTGCTGCTGCGCCTCGGTATCCACCTTGGCGAACACGACGGCGTCATGCTTCTCGGAGGCAGCCTCATAGGTGGGCGCAAAGCGCACACAAGGCTGGCACCAAGACGCCCAGAAGTCAACGAACACGATGTCGTTATTCTCGATGGTGGTGCCAAACGTTTCAGTAGTGATATCAACTGTAGCCATGCGTTAACCGTACGCGATGAGGCTTCGGAGTAGGGAAAATTTCGCTGACCGCTTGAGGGCCGGGGGCTGGTTTTAGTCTGCGTCCGGTTCATGGGCGCTGAGGAAACGGCGGCCGCCAAAGATCACCGCGGCACTGATGAGCACGGCAGCCGCTGCAACATAGAAGGTGATAGAGGCGTTGAAGTACTCTGCGATCCGGGTGGCCATGAACGGCGCCAGCGCCCCGCCCATCCAGCGAACGAAGTTGTAGCCGGCACTGGCCACCGGCCGTGGTGAATCCGAGACCGACATGGCCATTTCGGTGAACAAGGTGTTGTTGATGCCCAGCAGAGCGCCGGAGGTGACGGTCAGAATCACGATCAGGGCAACGGAGTTGCCGGCGGCCAGGGCCAGGCCCACCAGGATCAGCATGAGGACCAGCAATGAACCCATCAAAGCCCGGGTGGGGCCGAAGCGGCGCTGCACCACAGGTGCCACAAATACTGAGAACACCGCCACAGCAACACCCCAGCCGAAGAAGACGGCACCAATACCGTAGGCATCGAAGCCCAGGATAAACGGCACGAAGGCCAGGATGGTGAAGAAGCCGTAGTTGTAGAACAGCGCGCTTCCGGCCGTGGTGCGCAGGCCCTTGTGGCCCAGGGCCAGCAGCGGGTCACGCAACCGTGTCTTGGCGGCAGGTACGGAAGCCTTCGGCAGCAGGATCATCACCAGGACAAAGGCGATGGCCATGGCCGTTGCCGTACCAAAGAACGGCGCTCGCCACTGCCAGCCGCCCAGCAGGGCGCCCATCAGCGGGCCCAGCGAGAGGCCCAGCCCCAGTGCCGCCTCATACAAGATAATGGCTGTGGCTGCGCCGCCGGAGGCGACACCCACCATGACTGCTAGGGAGGTAGCCACAAACAAGGCGTTGCCCAGGCCCCAGCCGGCCCGGAAACCCACCAGCGCATCCACCGTGTTGGACATTCCCGACAGTGCGGAGAACACCACAATGATGCCCAGACCGATGAGCAGCGTCTTCTTGCCACCAATCCGGGAGGAGACAAAGCCGGTGACCAGCATGGCGATGGCTGTCACCAGGAAATAGCTGGTGAACAGCAAAGAGACTTCGCTCGGGGTGGCTTCGAGGTTCTTGGCGATCGCCGGCAGGATCGGGTCCACCAGCCCAATGCCCATGAACGCGAAGACAGCGGCAAACGCCACCGCCCAGACGGCCTTGGGTTGTTTGAGCATCGATTGCTTCTCGGAGTGGAGGGTACCCTCACGGGTTTGGGTTGCCCCCGTTGTGGAATTGGCCTGCACGGTTTCTCCTCAGAACTGCTTGTGGTTTCACTTGCGTCGACCCTCGACGCTGGTGCGCGACTTTTGTCCCAGCGTGCCGTCGCGCTCAGTCGGTGGAGGACTGTTGTGTCAGGGCTGCATTGAGCTTTGCAATGGCCGGAATGGCGTTGGCAATGGATGATCGTTCGGCGGGGCTGAGCGTCTCAAGCGCCGTAGCCATAGCGGCGTTCCGGCGCCCGTTGGACTCTGTGAGCTTGACTCTTCCGACAGCGGTGAGCTTGACCAGCACCACGCGGGCGTCGGAGGAGTCGGAGATGCGCTGCACCAGGCCGGCGGCCTCGAGTTTGATGATCTGCTCCGTGGCACTGGGGACCCGAATGCCTGCGTTGCGGGCGATGTCGCTGACCCTCATGGGGTTACTGGAGATCATGTTCAAGGTGCTCAGCTGCCCAATGCTCAGTTCACCTTCGGCATCCATGGACCGCACCAAAAACACTGCTTGGCGCAAGATGTGGCGGTAGCGGCCGGCTAGGTCCTGAAGATCTTCTCTCATAGTTAGGTAGTCTAACAATTTAGGCTTCTGAGTGTCAATTTCGAACTGGCATAGGCACATGGAATTGACCACTGCGCGACTGGTTCTGCGCGAATATTCGGCTGCGGATTTTGATGCAGTCCACGCCTTCGCCACCGACCCCCGAACGGTGCTCTTCGTAGACTGGGGCCCCAATACGGAGCAGGACACGCTGGATTTTCTGAACTACTGCGACACGAGCGCCCAGGCGGTGCCGCGAACGGGGCACACCCTGGCCATCACCCTGGCCGGCGTCGTCATAGGGTCTGTGGGGCTCACAGTGCACCACGGAGCCAAGGCGGAGATCGGCTACACGGTCAATCCCACCCACTGGGAGCTGGGATACGCCACCGAAGCAGCCAAGGCCCTGCTCGACTTCGGCTTTTCAGAGCTGGCCCTTGACCAGATCACGGCCACCTGCCGGCCGGAGAATGTGGCCTCAGCAGGCGTCCTGCGCAAGCTTGGCATGGCTCAAACGGGGCATCTGAAAAATGACCGGCTCATTCGAGGAGCCTGGCTTGACTCACTGGTCTTCAGCACTACTGCGCCACAGCTGTCATCCAAAACCGGGTAAAGGTACACACCCAGTTCACGGCAATTTCACTTCTTTCACGCATACTGGCCGAGTTGACTAACCACACAGTTGGTTCAGATTGACGCTTTGGTCTACAACGGCATCCCAGGAGGAATCATGACCCGCCCCACCCATCATCATGCGTTTGTTCACCCCGTCGACGTGCAGTTGTGGCCACAGTTGGCCCCCGACCAGCCGGTGTCCCTGATCAACGAGCGCGGCTGGCGCCTCCGGGGAACCGTGGAGACACTCACGAATGACCGCCAATGCCTGTGGATTCAGCTCGACGCCGGCATGGGCCGTCAACTCATCCACCACCAGGATGGTTTTATGCTCGAAAACACCCTGCCCGGCCACTGATTGTTCCTAGCTATAGGGTTCGATCATGGAGACAAATTCCTTCGCTTCCTCTTCCCCAATGTCCGCATGATCGCGCAAAAGGCGTGCCGCGCCGTCGTAGTCTCCGCTTTGGGCTAGGGCGCGGACCTGCCCAAAAATCTCCTCATTTAGGCGTGTGCTGGCAACTTCCCGGACTTCCTCGCCCTGGGAAACTATGGCCCGGTATCTGTACGCATGGGGGGCTGGCGCCACCGCGGGCACCGGAGCTGCTGCAACAATGTCGGCAACAGTCAAAGGGCTTTCCGTTGCCGACGAGACGGCAGGCGCCGGCGACGGCTGGGGAAATTGAGCCAACGCAGCTACCGCCGCGGCCGACTCCCCCAGGCTGGTGCCGGTGGCACTGCGGTAGGCCTTGACTGCGTTCAGGACCTGCTGGCGGGCGATCAACGAATAGACGCTTTGATGGGTCTCCGGCGTCAGTTTGGCACTCGCCTCCTGCGCCATCTCTCTGGTGATTTCGCGCCCATGGCGTTTGGCGTTGCCCCCGGCAGGCTCCGAGCTGGCCGCATTCTGACTTCGGCGGGTCTTTCGGCCCATCAGCCAAGCGACGAAGGTCACGACAATGACAACGAGCACGACAATAAGCATCGGGACAAGGTATTCCATACCCTAACCTTAAGGCCCCCGCCGCATTCTGGCTGCCCGGAATTAATCGTTTGCCAATAAACCGTGCCCGTTGGGATGGACTTGCGGCCCAGGGCGATCCCCACAACAAGAAGCGGCCCGCCCTGGCCATAAGGGAAGCCCTTATGGTCCCCTGCGTCCGCGGAGTTGCCGAGGTAGCAGGTCAGCGCCGAAACTCTACCCAGCGCCGGGCTGGTCTCGGCGGGCACGGGCTACTTCAGCGAGGGAGTGGCGGTTAACCTGAAAAGCCCGGAACCTTGTGGTTCCGGGCTTTTCCCTGGTGGCAGATACTGGATTCGAACCAGTGAAGGCGTTGCCAGCTGATTTACAGTCAGCCCCCTTTGGCCGCTCGGGTAATCTGCCATGGCCACCAAGCTCCACAAGGGAGTTTGGTTTCGCCCCCATCAAGTGGGAGCAGTAAAACTGTACAAGGTATTTGCCCAAGAATCGAATCGAGAGTTTTTTTACCCCACGATGTGCTCACAACACGATCTTGCGGCGCAGACAACCCGGCCCTACGCCTGAGATTGGATCCGTTTGACCAACTGATCTTCCAGGAACACCGCCTGCTCCGGGGTGACCTGTTTCAAGGCTACGGCCCGGGCCATGTCCTCCTGAATGCCGGCGATCCTCGACGATGCCGAATTGGTCGGCGAAGCCAAGATCGACGCCGGGTCGGGGCTGACCACGGGCCCTGCGAGAACGGCTGCCGCCACCAGCGCCGCCGTCGCAACCGCCGTTGTTACGGTTGCCTTTACGCCCGGACGAGCCTTTGCTGCGACTCTCACCTGCGCACTTGCGATACCTTCATCAGTGTTCATCGGTCCTCCATTAAAGCGGTGGTCTCAACTGCCTCAACAGTCGCCGACCCACATGTGCACTTGCCCCATGAAGACTTGGAGCAAACTGTGAGCGGAACTAGCAACGAGGGACCCAAAACTCGCTTCTCTCGCTTTGGGTCCCTCGGGCACTAGGCTTAGATTCAAAGCAAACGTTCAAATTTCCAAGTAAGTGGAGGAATCATGGCTAGCGAGTCAACGTTCGACGTCGTCAGCAAGGTCGACAAGCAAGAGGTCGCCAATGCGCTGCACCAGGCCCAGAAGGAAGTAATCCAGCGCTACGACTTCAAGGGCGTGGGCGCTGAGATCGATTTCAGCGGAGAGAAGATCCTGATCAAGGCCAACTCCGAAGAGCGTGTTATGGCTGTCATGGACGTGTTCGAGTCCAAGCTGATCAAGCGTGGCATCTCCTTGAAGTCCCTGGACGCCGGCGAGCCGTACGCTTCCGGTAAGGAATACCGTCTCGAGGCGGAGATCGTCGAGGGCATCGCCCAGGACATCGCCAAGAAGATCAACAAACTGATTCGCGAGGAAGGCCCCAAGGGTGTTAAGTCCACCATCCAGGGAGACGAACTGCGCGTAAGCTCCAAGAGCCGCGACGACCTCCAGGAAGTCATGGCGCTGCTGCGCAAGTTCGAGGATGCCGACCTGCAGTTCGTCAACATGCGCTAACGACTGCTAAAAGAGGCGCTTGCCGTTGAGAGTTCTTCCCCGCTAACACTGGGTGAACTCCCAGCCGCTAAGCGCCTTTTTGTCCTCGTCGGGCCTATGTGCGGCGCATAAACTCTGCAGTGTTCCACACTTCCCCCAACCCAGGAGTGAGCACGAGCACAACGGAAATCCCAGCCGGGGCACCTTGCTGGATTGACCTGGTGACCCAAGCGGCGGCGCCGTGAAGTTCTACCAAGACGTGTTTGGCTGGAATACTTCGGTCATGAGCGACACGCCCGAATTCCGGTACACCACCCTCGGCGAAGGGCGTGAAGCCTTGGCTGGCATCATGGATGCATCCGTGTACCTGCCCGATCAGGTTCCCTCGAATTGGCTGGTGTACTTCCAGATGGACGACGCCGACGCCACCATCGCGACGGCACTGACCTTGGGTGCCACCACCGTGAACCCGGCCGAGGATTCCCTTTTCGACCGGATTGCTGGGCTAAGCGACCCTACAGAGGCATGTTCAAGCTGTGCCAGCCGCCAGTAGAATAGGCGACCAGGTGGAGCCTATCCACCGGGTTGAACCAGCCCGGTGTCGTAGGCCAGCACCACCATCTGCACCCTGTCCCGCAGCCCCAGCTTGGCTAGGATCTTGCTGACGTGGGTCTTGACAGTTTGTTCAGCTATGAACAGTTCTGCAGCGATCTCATGGTTGGACAAGCCCCTCCCCACTAGGGTCATCACCTCTCGCTCGCGCTCGGTCAACCCCTCGAGCTTTTCGCGGCAGCGGGCAGGCCGGGGCCCGGACTGGGCAAATTGTTCAATGAGCCGTTTGGTCACCGACGGGGCCAGCAAAGCCTCACCGGCGGCGACGATGCGAACGGCGGCCACCAACTCGTCGGCGAGCGCATCCTTGAGCAGAAACCCGCTGGCCCCAATCTTCAGGGCGTCGTAGACGTAGTCGTCTACGTCAAAGGTTGTCAGCATCAGCACATGGGGTGTGGATTCGCCGCCCTCGGGTGTGTCCGCCAGGATGATTCTGGCGGCCTCCAATCCGTCCATTACCGGCATGCGGACATCCATGAGCACAACGTCAGGGCGGTGCTGGGCAGCCATTTCCACTGCCCGGGCGCCGTCTTCGGCCTGCCCCACAATGTCAATGTCCGCTTGCGCCCCCAGCAACGCCGCAAACCCTTGACGGACCATGGCCTGATCGTCAACCACTAAGACTCGAATGCTCACATCTTTGACTTTCCAGGTTTAGTTTTGTTGGCGCTGACCAGCGGCAAGATAGCCACCACGGAGAACCCGCCATCCGGCGTCGGAGTGCAAAAGACTGAACCACCCACAATGGCTGCCCGCTCGCGCATCCCTATCAACCCTTGCCCCACGTGGGAGCCGCGGTCAAGCTGTGCCATGACGGCCCCAATGGCCGACGGCGTGTTCACAACAGAGAGCTCCAGTCGCTCCCTGTTGCCGTTGAAAGTAATGGCCACCTCAGCCCCTGGCGCATGCCGAATCACATTGCTGAGGGCCTCCTGGACAATTCTGTACGCGGTCAAGGCGATGATCTCCCCCACACTGTCCAGCTCGACGCCGGAAAGGTCTGGTTCCGGGACGTGGACACCGGCCGTGCGGGCGGAGGCGAGCAGCCCGGGCAGGTCACCAAACCCAGGTTGCGGTCCCATCTCCCGCCCGTCACCGGCGCTGCGGAGGGAACCGAGCATGCTGCGCATCTCTGTCATGGCCCGCCGCGAATTTGCTGCAATGTCATCAAATTCCTGTTTGAGCTCATCGCTGATCCCCGCATGTCTGTAGGCCGCGGTAGTTGCCTGAACCACCACCACTGACATGCCATGGGCCACCACATCGTGGAGCTCGCGGGCAATCCGGGTCCGTTCCTCGGCCAGCCGGCGCCGGGACTGCTCATCGGCGCTGAGAGTTCTCTCAGCAGCCAACTCGGTGCGCAGATGCTGCCACTGCTGGGCCACAACGGCGGCCACCATGAGCCCACCAGACACCGAGGCGAAGATGACAACGTTGATCTGGGCACCCGGGGACTGGCCCTCGGGCATGGTCAGATAGTTGGCAATGACCCCGACGCCCACGCTCATGAGCCACGCGGCGGCCGCCACCATCCAATGGCTGCGCAACCCTGCCACGCAAATCACCAAGACCTGGGTCACCATGGCTACAACGCTGAACGGCATGGGTGCAGCCCCAAAGGGGACCGACACCAGCGGCAAGACCATCAGAGGAATCAGGGAAATCAGGACGCCAGCTACCGGTCTGGCGGCGGTCAGTCCCAGCGATGCGGAATGCAAGATCGCCATGCCCAAGCCAAAGGGCAACGCCATTTGATACAGGCTCATGTTCAGTGGCGCACCGACCGCCAGCAAGGCAATACAGACCGCCGCGGTGACCAGCCACACCCAGCTGAGCTTCTTCATCCGCCAAAGGTTGACGGTGCTGAAGGGCGTCTGGGCCACGAGGGACTCCAAGGTGTGCCCACCGGTGCGCATCGGACCGGTGGGCACACCTGCCTTAGCCTTCGTCATGGTCGGCATGGAATGCACTCGCGGCGAGCTCCGCCGTCGGACCGTCAAAATCTGTTCCACCCAGTCCCCCGGCCGGCGTCCCGTGCCAGGACTCAATGTGCCAGCCGCCGCGCGCAGCACCAGCCCCCGGTTCACCCTCTAGGACCACAATGCCGGTGTTGGAGAGCTCGTGATAGGTGGGGTCGCTCCAGTCAATATTTCCGGAGCGGTGCCCTGCCCAGAACCTGATCATCGCCCCGTGGCTGACCATGACCACGGCGCCGTCGGGTTGGTGCGCTGCGGCTTCCTGGACCACCGCGTCGAAACGGTCCAAGACGTCAATCCCGGATTCGGCACCGGGCATGCGCGCAGCCAGATCGCCCCTCAGCCACGCCTTCATAGTTGTCATATATGCCATGACCGACTCCAGGTCACCCTTCATCTCCAGCGATCCGGCACTGATTTCCCGCAGGCCATCGCGCACGGTCGGTGTCAGGCCCAGCTCTCGGGCAAGTGGCTGCGCCGTTATGGCAGTCCGCGTCAACGTGGAAACGTAGAGCGCGCCGATCTGTTCATCGCGCAGAGCGGCAGGGACCGCGGCCGCTTGTTTCTCACCGAGTGAGGTCAGTCCGGGGCCGGGAACCGCCGTGTCCAGAAGGTTCAAGATATTGTTGGGTGTCTGCCCGTGCCGAATCAAGATCAATCGCATACCCCCCATTCTGTACCATTCCCCTGCCGGCGTGCTTACAAATCCGCCATGGAGGTCGCCGCAGGCTTGACCCGCCCCGGACGGGGACGATTGCGATGATGTTTCAGAGTGCACCCGACCACGGGCCACGAAAGGCTCCAAGAGCTGGGCCGGGGTGGAGGTACTCTCACCACTGGAGGCTGGGAAAAATCAATGCCCCAGCGGACGACCGGCCATCTTTTCCAGCCGGGCGATCCGCTCGCTCATGGGCGGGTGCGTCGCGAACAAGTTCTTCGCCCCGCCGTTGGCGAACGGGTTAGCGATCATCATGTGGCTGGCATTGACCAGGTTCTGCTCCTGCGGCAACGGTGCCCGCTGAACGCCAACTTCGAGCTTGCGCAGTGCCGAGGCTAACGCAAGCGGGTCGTCGGTGAGCTTGGCGCCGTCCTCATCGGCGTCGTACTCGCGCGTACGGCTGATGGCCAGCTGGATCATGGAGGCCGCCATCGGGGCAAGGATGGCCATGGCAATCATCGCTATCGGGTTTGCATTCCTGCGGTCGCCGCCACCAAAGAACAGCATCATCTGTGCCACGGAGGTGATGACACCAGCCACGGCAGCCGCAACAGAGGAAGTGAGGATGTCCCTGTTGTAAACGTGCATGAGCTCATGCCCCAGCACACCCCGCAGCTCGCGCTCATCCAGGATGTTCAAGATCCCCTCCGTGCAGCAAACCGCCGCATGCTTCGGATTGCGGCCAGTGGCAAAGGCGTTGGGTGCCTGGGTTGGGGAAATGTAGATGGCCGGCATGGGCTGGTTTGCCTTCACCGAGAGTTCACGCACAATCTGGAAAATTCCCGGCGCCTGCGCCTCGGTGACCGGATAGGCCTGCATGGACCTGATGGCGATCTTGTCGCTGTTCCAGTAGCCATAGGCCGTGGTGCCCACACCAATGAGCGAGAAAATCCATAACGGTGCCGCGCTGTTGGTCCCTGCGGAAATAATGGCACCAATGCCCAGCAAGACGGCCCACAACACGCCAAAAAGCGCCGCAGTCTTAAGCCCGTTGAAGTGGTGGTGCATGACTGCTCCGTTCGCTAGTACCCTGTACACCCCTAACGCACCAGTACCGGCCGTTGTTCCCGGCCTACGGCCACCGGTACCGCTCCATCAGCTATGCTGGCGGAGCGTGCCGGAAATGGAGGATCCTGTGTCAGCTGTGCGTGAGCAGTTGTTCGCCTCGACCTTTTGGAGTGCTCGGCGTGCCAAATTCCCTTTGACCGAGGGCCACTTTGTGCTCCGCCTCAACGACCCGGCCATCGAGTTTGGCCCCGCCTCCGCCGCCGACCTGCTGCGCTGCTACGGACATCTGCGCCTTGCCCTGGCCGAGCTCGCCGGAGCCACCGCGGCACACCTGTACATCGCCTTGAACTGGCAGCCCGTAGGCGACGCCGTCGGCGAACCGCTCGCCGAGACCTCGACCCCCACCCTGCACGCCTTCTTCTTTTTCCCGGGAAGCACGACGGCGTCGTCCGTGCTCCGCCTTCCCGCCCACCTGCGAGTGGCCGCAGGGTGCGCCGGCGGCCTCGACGCCCGGCTTCGAGCGTGGAACGGCGGTAAAGTTGCTGACACCGACCCCGCACCGGCACTACCGCCCGATCCTGCGCAGCCACGTCCCGGGGATCCCGCGCCAGGCCAGGACCGCTCGTGGGAACCAACCGGCTGGGAGGACCGCCCCTTTCACATTGAACCGGCATGGCCCACTGCGGGCGAACCTTTCCGCGGCGGGCATTGGACCGCGATTGTTCGCTCCCGCGTCGGCTCTCTGGACCGCATGGACCCGGCAGCCCTGGTTGACCTGGCCGCCACGATGCAAGCCCTGGCAAGCCACTCGCGTCCGGCTTTCCAGGGCGTCACTGTGTGGGTCCGCGACGTGTGGGAATCGCCCACCCCGGCAACCTTTCACATCTTCGCCCGCCGGCACGGCCAGGGTACCGCGCAGGTAGCCGATTTCGTTGCCCACGGTGGATTGGATTTTCCGCTGCCACGGGATGGGCAGAGGAAAATCGGTGACCCATCGCCTACTGTGGAAAGATGACTTCAAACCCATCACTCAACGACGACCAGAGCGCCCAGGTCATCGCCCTTGCCATGGATCTGGCTCGTGACGGCAAGACGAACGAGCTCGCGGAGTTCCTTGATCATGGGCTCGCCGTGGACATCCAGGATGCCGACAGCAATACGCTGCTAATGCTCGCCGCCTACCGGGGACAGGCGGCGACGGTGGCCCTGCTTTTGGACCGCGGCGCCAGCCCGGACCTCTGCAATGCCCGGGGCCAGTCACCCATCGCCGGAGCACTTTTCAAGGGTGAGGACACCGTCGTCGCCCTTCTCGTAGCCGCCGGCGCCGACCTTGACGCGGGAACGCCCACGGCCCGGGCCACCGCTGCCATGTTTGGCCGCGAGCACCTCCTGGACTAGATTCTCCGCACTGTTATGCGCCGCGCTCCCGGTGAGCATGGCGCAGAACAGTGTCATGCGCCGCACTCCCGGTGAGCATGGCGCAGGACAGGACACCGCCGTCGTCGGGACAAACAAAAACTGTCCGGAGCCAGCCGCAATGGCCGGTTCCGGACAGTTTTACGTTGCTGCTACTTCGACGCTTGCAGTGCTTCGATGGCCTTGCGGACACCTTCGCCGTAGGCCGGGTCGGCCTGGGTGCAGTTGTAGATGTGACGCTCGATGGTCGCCTGTGAGGCACCGTCTATGGCGCGGGCAGTGTTCTCGAAGAGCACCTGGCGCTGCGCGTCGTTCATCTTTTCGCGGAACAGGATGCCCGGCTGCTCAAAGTAGTTGGCATCGTCTTCGCGGTAGTTGAAGCGGTCCGCCACCGCACCAACAGCCAGTGCCGGGTCGGCGTAGGCCGGCTGCTCGGCCCACCGGCCGTAGGAGTTCGGCTCGATGCCGGGAGTGCGGCCCTGGTTGCCGTCAACACGGCCCTGACCGTCACGGTGGTACGTGTTGGTGGGGTTCTTCGCCGCGTTCACCGGGATCTGGTGGTGGTTCACACCGAGGCGGTAGCGCTGGGCGTCGCCGTAGGAGAAGAGGCGGGCCTGCAGCATGCGGTCCGGGGAGAAGCTGATGCCGGGGACCACGTTGGCCGGTGCGAAGGCAGCCTGCTCAACATCGGCGTGGTAGTTCTCGGCGTTGCGGTTGAGTTCCCACTCGCCAACCTCGATCAGCGGGTAGTCCGTCTTGGACCAGACCTTGGTGAGGTCAAACGGGTGGTACTTGTAGGTGTCGGCGTCGGCCTCGGGCATGATCTGGACCATGAGCTTCCACTTGGGGAAGTCGCCGTTTTCGATCGAGTCGAACAGATCGCGCTGGCTGGACTCGCGGTCGGCAGCAACCAGGGCGCCGGCCTCTTCGTCGGTCAGGTTCTCGATGCCCTGCTGGGTCACGTGGTGGAACTTGACCCAGAAACGCTCGCCTTCAGCGTTGATCAGGGAGAAGGTGTGCGAGCCGAAACCGTGCATGTGGCGGTAGCCATTCGGGATGCCGCGGTCGGACATGACGATCGTGACCTGGTGCAGTGACTCGGGCAGGTTCGTCCAGAAGTCCCAGTTGTTCTCGGCGCTGCGCATGTTGGTGCGCGGATCGCGCTTGACGGCGCGGTTCAGGTCGGGGAACTTCAGTCCGTCACGGAAGAAGAACACTGGGGTGTTGTTGCCCACCAGGTCCCAGTTGCCTTCATCGGTGTAGAACTTGACCGAGAAACCGCGGATGTCGCGCTCGGCGTCGGCAGCGCCGCGCTCACCGGCAACGGTGGAGAAGCGTGCAAACATTTCAGTCTGCTTGCCAACCTCGGAGAAGATATTCGCCTTGGTGTACTTGGTGATGTCGTTGGTGACGGTGAAAGTACCGAAAGCACCTGAGCCCTTGGCGTGCATGCGGCGCTCGGGGATGACCTCGCGGCTGAAGTGGGCCAGCTTCTCCAGGAACCAGACGTCCTGCAGGAGCATGGGTCCGCGGGGACCGGCGGTGAGGCTGTCCTGGTTGTTGGCAACGGGCGCGCCAGCGGCCGTGGTCAGGGGTGCGGTGTTTTCGATAGTCATCTGTACTATTCGCTCCTTGTGGGATTGTTTGGTTCTACTTCATCAGTGTTCTTGGCGGTGCAGTCCGGGCACGTGCCCCAGTAAATGACCTCAGCCTCGTCGATGGAGAATCCGTGGCTGTTAGAGGCGTGCAGGCACGGGGCCTCCCCCACGGAACAGTCGACGTCGGCGATGTCGCCACAGCTACGGCAGACCACGTGGTGGTGGTTGTCACCCACCCGGGCCTCAAAGCGCGCCGGCGAGCCCGAAGGCTCAATCCGGCGTACCAGGCGGGCCTCGCCCAGCGCCGCCAGGACGTCATAGACGGCCTGCTTGGAGACACTGCCGAGGTCCTTGCGGACTGCACCAATAATGGTGTCAGCATCAGCGTGCGGATGGGTCCGGACTGCGTCCAGAACAGCAACCCGCGGAGCCGTCACGCGCAGCGCGGCTGCTCGCAACATCTCTTCGGGGTTCTGCCATGTGTCCATGGCTCCACTCTTGCATGCTTTCTGGACTGAGTCCAGTAAGGCCTTCTTTTGGGGGACCCTCCTGCACAGGGGCAGCTGACTGCCGTTCACCCCACAATCGTGACAACGCGCCTAGTACCGGGCCGGAGGAATCCGTAGGCTCCTTGTCTATGAACACATTGGCCGGCATTCCAGGAGCAGCGTGCGAGTTTTATGCCGAACTCGAGCAAAACAACAATCGTGAATGGTGGCTGGCCCACAAAGACCAATACCACGATCTCGTGAAGGTCCCGCTGGAAGCCGTGCTTGCCCAACTAATGCCCGTCTTTGGCGACGCCAAGCTTTTTCGGCCCTACCGGGATATGCGATTTTCACTCGACAAGGCACCCTACAAGAGAGCGCAGGGCGCCTTTGTCTCAAACTATGAGGGCGTCGGATTTTACCTTCAGGTCAGCGCCGACGGTCTCTTGCTGGGGGGCGGTTACCGATCGTTCTCACCCGCGCAGCTGTCACGGTACAGATCTGCTGTGGACGCAACTGCCAGCGGAGAAGCCTTGGCGAGGATCGTTGAGAACCTCGCAATGGCCGGGTTCACCATTGACGGGCAGATACTCAAGACCGTACCGCGTGGCTTCGTGCGGGATCACCCCCGGGCCGAACTACTCAAACACAAGACGCTCGGCGCGTCGCTACTGCCGGGCCGGCCGGAGTGGATGGAGACGGCCAATCTCGCCACCGAGGTGGCCGCCCGATGGGAACAGCTGCGCCCGCTCGTGGACTGGGTCATCCGCTACGCACCGCCATGAGCGCGGCAGTTGAGCCCGTCGATACCCAGACCTGAACGTGCTCGATCAGTGCAGACGCTTGAGGTAGAAGTGCATCGGGGCGTGACGGATACGCCTCGGTGTGATCCTCACCAGGACTGCGGCCAGCTTGAACATTGCCGCAAGCGCCTTGTCCTTGCGCGTAGACCAGGCAAAGCCATACAACTCCCGCAACGACAAGGGAAGAAGACCGACCGTCAGGAACCGTGCCAGCGGCATGATGGCTTTCACCCACAGTGGCGCATGCCTTGCTGCCAGCAATTCGTGTGCCACCGACCTGATGGTCTCATCCACCCGCAATGAAGTCAGCTGACATTCCCAGTAAACGGCAAAATCTGCACGGGTCGCCGGCCAGAGGTCTGCAGGCATGCCCAGCGCAGCGCCAAGTACGCCATAGTCCCTGTACACAGTTTCAGCAACGTCTGGGCCCAAGGCCGGGAACAAGGCGCGGTAGCTTTGCATTCCGGAGTCATAGAGGGTGGCTGCCACCCATAGTTGGAGCACCGGGTCACCGGCGGAGTAGGCAGGGTGTGCCGCGGTCCTTGGCCCTTTGACCGGGTGGTGCGCACGCTGGACCCGTACCTGCACCAGTTTCTGTTGCTCCGGGGTCCCGTTGGTCAGCGCATAGATGTAGCTGAGCGTCCCGTGAAGACGCTTGAGCGGATCCGCCGCAAAGTTCGAGTGCTGTGCCACGCCGTATCCCACACCCGGATTGGCCAACTGCAATAGGATGGCCCGTCCGGCACCGGCCAGGATGACGGCCTCCGGGGCAATGTCCGCAATGCTCAAAACATGCGTGCGTCTGGACAAAAGGCCGCCTGCACGCGAAGGCGTTTGCGTGGGTTCTGAGCTTTGGCTCGCGTTACCCGTCACAGTCCGCCTCCACCTTGTTGTTCAAATGATGTTGCCACCCAGTCAGCTTGACACAGCCAACTGGGAGTGAATCGCTTGCTTCTCAGTGGCGCCTCGCACAGGTAGGCTCAAGAGACTTCGCTGCGCACCCTAGAGAGGTCCGGTCATTCGTGCCATTTCCACTTTTCTCAAAAGCTCTAGGATCACCTGTATTGATTCCAGCCGGAACACCATTCAGCCCCGATGACATCACCTTCTTCCAGGGAAAGCACTCCGGGCGAACACTGGCAGAAGCCATAGGGGAAGCAGATCTGGTGGTTTCCTGCCCACACGCAGGCGACGCTATTCCAGAGGAAATCGCTGAATTCTTGGCGCCGGGATTCACTCACCGGCTGCAGTCCGACTACAGCGACAGGACCACTGGACCAATCTGTCAGGCGTGGGCGGCCCTAGACAGCCGCATCCTCTTCGTGCAGAACCCTCATCCACGGCTCTTGCGGGACCCAAACCGAGCGAGACCCGATGATTTAGGCCCACAGTTACGCGAAGCCTTTGCGAGGGTCCGTGCGGCAGGCGCATGGAACAGAGTGGATTTAACGGGTGTTGACACCATCCGTCCTGTGACTTTTTCCTTTTACCCCCTGCTCAAGGTTCCCGAAACCGATACCGAGCTCGAGCATATGGTGGCAGTCTTTACCGATGTTGCCAGCCGCGGTCTGGAGGTCTATGAAAAGACTAGGGACAAACTCCGGAACGCCGTGCTCGAATCGACCACGGCACGAATTGCCGGAACGGGACAACCCGGGCATGTCTTTACCTTGTCATTCCACGACACCATGAACCACACCACCACCAGTGACGGTGCCGTAAATGTGGAACGTGCCGAGCCGGACAAACTACCTGCTGTGGCGGCGTTGTCCAACCGCGGAGACGAAAACGGTGAACGGCGTGGTGAGGAAGTGATCACCATGGACCCCGAAATGCTCCGAGTTCTCGCCGATTGCCACCGGGCAGGTTTCAAAACGACCGACCCAGCAGCGGTGACGCTCAACAAGCCCTATCTAGGTAGCCAGGAGATCGTCGCGGCCGGCACTCTATTCCGATCTCTGACGGATTCAACGTTCCGCAAAGCAATCGGCAGCAGCGAACTGGCTGTGGGGGCCGTACAGGCGGAATTCTTGCGTGAATTTTTGATCGGCGAGGCAGCCACCAAGGAACTCTTGCAACCTGGCACTGGATGGCCCAAAGAAGATCCGGCTTGGACGATGAAACTGGCGCATGCCTGCAAGACCAGCTGGGATGGGTTCCGTACTTCCTTAGCCGAGGCAACCAAGTAGAGCCAGAAACGCCAGGTTGCTGGCCCTACCATCACCACGATGACAGCCTAGGACAAATATTGAGGGGAGCCGGGTAGCTCGCCTCTGCGAGCTACCCGGCTCTCTACTCACCGTCGCTGTTTTGGAAGGGTGCCGCTTCGCCGGCGACTATTGTTGGCGAGTTCGTCCCCGGGCACCGCCGAGAGAAGCCGCACCCATCACCAGAAGGATTCCTGCTCCAAGGATCAAGGAGATACTACTGGAGCCTGTGTACGCCAGCTCACCGGAGACAGAAGATGTCGAAGGATTCATGCTCGTCACAGGCGAAGTGGCCAGTGAGGTCGCCGGAAACCACGCAGGCGCCGTAGCAGGAGTGGTCGCGGGAGCGGCGGTGCCGCTACCGGTTCCACCGGCACTGGCGAAGCCCTGCTGTGCTGCTACCGGAAACCCGGCGCCATCCATCGTCACCAGTCCGGAGTTGCTGTACAAGCCCTTAGCGGTGTCCGTAAGTGAGGCTTTAACAAACTACTGCACGTAGATGCCCTCGGGCAAGGACTGCGCACCCACCCAAATTACCGTAAGTCCAGAGGGATCGCAGATGAAACTTGTCGGCGGGCAGGCATCGCTGGGATCGACAATGGCCCTAGTGGCTCCAATCTTGGTTCCGACCACGACGTATTCGGTACTGCACTCCAAGGCCATGCCCCTGGAGTGTCCGTGATGGTGAGAGCATTAACGTCGTTGCTCGTCGTGGGGGCGATGATCCGGGACCGAAGTTTGGTTTGTGATCCATCGATCCACCACATGTATCTAACTGCCGAGGTTAAAGCTGCTAGCACCCACCATTCCAATTCGGCGGACAATTGCATGCTGAATGTGCCCCCCGCATCGGACTTATCAGGGTCCGCCCAGGTACACGTGAAATTCACCAGGCCCCATTGGCTGACGGTCCTCGCCGTGGTGTTGATCGAGGTGATTGCCGAGGGAATCACCTCCTCCGAAGCACTGTTGGCCCCCGCCAAGAAGCCGGCGAACAACAAGGGTAACCCCATCACCAAAACTAGGAATCCTGCCAACCGGCGCTGCCTGCTTTGGTTGATCATGTACATCGTTCTTTAATTAGTGAATCCGATTGCGGCTTCACTAAGAGCACACGCCAAATTGCGGCATGAAAAAGTGCCATCTACTAAGGAACAGTGGCTTTGCTGCGAACCATGACGCAAAAAATCGCTAGGCTTCTTCCACAGGATAGAAGCCCTCCACATTTCGGCACAAGTACGGCAATTGGTTCATGCGAGCTAGCTCAGAATGGCGCCCAAAATGGCGCCGGGAATAAGAGTGCAGACGGCCAAAACAATCGTCGGAACAAAGAAGGAATGATCGTAGAGTTTGGTGCCAAGTTTGGTTGATCCACTCGCGTCAAAGTTCGCCGCAGCGATCTGCGAACCGTTGGTAGGGAGCAGATAGATTCCGGCAAAGGCGCCGGCCCACATTCCTGTAAGTAGTGCCGGAGCCATTCCCGCGGCCAAGCCAATGGGCACCACCGTTCTAGTGGCCGTTGACTGGCTGGTAGTCAGGACGCAGACCAGGAAAACACCCAGGGCGAAGATCCAGGGGGCCTGCTGGACCAAGGCTCCAACACCTGTCGCAATTTGCTCGGTATGGGCGCTCAAGAAGGTATCGGTCAACCAGGCCAAACCAAACAGCGCAATGGCAGAGACCATGCCGGCTTTGAACACAGAGGTACTGGGTACTTCAGAGATTTTTGGCTTGCAGATAAGGAGGATCAAAGTTCCCACGAGCAGCATGATGACCTCAATCATGGGCGTCATGGCCATCGGGTTCCCTGATGCATCAAGGGGCCGGATACCCTTCCACAAGCCAAAGACCACGATTGCGGCCACGCCCAGGAAGAAGATGAGCGCAGCGTTGCGACCCTCTTTGGTCACCGTCACCTGAACTTCGGCGGCAGAACCAGCGGCGTCAGGTGCGGCAATGACTCCCGCGGCGATTTTGGCCTGAATCTCGGGATCTTCCTCGATTTCCTTGCCCAATTTGTTAACTACAAACGCGGCTGCGATGATGCCTATCAGTGCCGCCGGGAACGTGACTTTGATGATGTCGATGAGTTCAAAGTTGTAGGGCCCGACGGCGGTCAGGGTCACCATGGCCGCCATAGCGGCGGAGACCGGGCTACAGGCAAGCGCTACGCCCGTGGCCACCACGGAGAGTGAAAGTGGACGCGAAGGGCGGACGCCATTGCGGTAGGAAAGATCGGAGATGACTGGCAGCAACGGGTATAAGATGTTGCTGGTTCCGGCACCCACAGCAAATAAGAAGGAGACAAGCGGGGCAACAAAAGTAATGCGTTTGGGATTCGTGGCGATGAGCTTGGCGGCGATGGAAACCATCCAATCGATACCTCCGGCCACCTGCATAGTGGCACTGGCAACAATGACTGCCATGACTATCAACAAAGCATCAACTGGCGGGGACCCCACAGGTAGCCCCAGGACGAACACCAGGACAGCTACGCCGGCACCGCCCCACAGCCCCAATCCGACCCCGCTGGACCGTGTGCCCATGACAATGGCGCCCAGAACCACAAAAAGCTCAACTATGAAACGTACGGTATCCATCGATGCCCCCACCCGAAGAGATTGTTTCAGGCCAGATTACAGTAGGAAAAGTGGCAATCGGCCGGTATGTCTCGGTAATCGGGAGGAATCAATCCCGCAGGATTCACAGGTCTACCTGAGGTTCTGTGGAACGCTCGTGGCAAGGCCGGCGGCTTCTTCACGGTGCAACCGTGAATTCCAATGCCCGTAGGAGAAGTAGAACACCAGCCCCACAGCCAGCCATATGGCAAAGAAGACCCATGTCAGGGTGGCTAGGTTGAACATCAGGTAGATGCACAGCAGGGCGGAGAGGGTGGGGATGACCGGACCAAACGGGACCCTGAAGGCCGGCTTGAGATCGGGGCGCTTGTGCCGCAAGACCATGATGCCAATGCTGACCATGACAAACGCGCTGAGCGTGCCAATGTTGATCATTTCACTGAGCAGTTCCACAGGGGTGAACCCGGCCAGAATGGCCACTAGGGCGCCACACATGATCTGGGTCCGCGCCGGTGTGGCGTGCTTGTCCGAGGTCCGGCTCAGCCCGCGGGGCAGTAGCCCGTCACGGCTCATGGCCATCGTGACCCGGGCAAGGCCCATCAGCAGCACCATGATCACGGTGGTCAGGCCAATCAGGGATCCCAGGGAAATGATCACCACGGCCCAGTCGGCGCCCACCAGGGCAAACGCTGTCGATAGTGAGGGATCGGCTTGGGCGGCCAAATCCTTGTAGGAGACCATGCCGGTGACGGCCAAGGTAACCAGGATGTACAGCACGGTGACCACTGCTAGGCCAGCAAAAATGCCACGGGGCAGGGTCTGGGAGGGGTTCTTGACTTCTTCGGCGCTTGTGGCGACAACATCGAAGCCAATAAAGGCAAAGAACACCAGCGCGGCACCGGAAATGATGCCGGCAAAGCCGTACATGGCGGGCTCACCGCCGGTCAGCAAGGAAATGAATGGCTGGTGCTGCCAGGCCACATCGGTCAACGGCGACGGCTGCGACGACGGCACAAACGGCAGGTAATTCTCGGCCTTGACGTAAAAGAAGCCCACCACGATGACAAAAATGACGATGCCGATCTTGATCATCGTGAACACGTTGTTGATGCGGGCCGATAACTTGGTGCCGATGACGAGCACCACGGTGAACGCGGCAACAACGATCAGCGGACCCCAGTAGACGTGGACGCCGCCGATGGCAAAGTTCGATGGCACGTTGATATTGACTGCTTGAAGGAAGTTGCTCAGGTACACGCCCCAATACTTGGCGATCACCGAGGCCGCCATCAGCAGTTCCAGAATAAGGTTCCACCCTATGATCCAGGCCAGCAGCTCCCCCACCGTGGCGTAGGTGAAAACGTAGGCGCTTCCAGTGACGGGGATTGCCGTGGCAAATTCGGCATAGCACATGATCGCCAGGGCGCAGGTGATGGCCGCCAGAACGAAGGACACGGTGACGGCCGGGCCTGCGTAGTCGGCCGCGGCCTTGGCACCCACGGAAAAGATGCCGGCACCCACGGCCACGGCGATCCCCATGATCATCAAGTCCCACGTGCTCAAGGTGCGTTTGAGCGAGTGCCCTGGCTCCTGTGCATCAGCCAATGATCGTTCAATGGATTTGGTTCGGAACAAGTTCATGGAAACCGCTTAATCTTCAGGTGCGAACAACCTTTCAAGAGTAGCGAAGCACTACCAGAACAATCATATTCAATGAATTTTTTCTCATATTGTGAGATTTTGGTTCGTCATTTTGTGACTTGTCCATCCATAGGCGGAGTTTCAGAACGCCATTGCCACGTTGAAATCAGTGGCGCCAAGCGCCGAACTTCAGCGAATACCGGCGCATCACTGCCGTGGTGGTGCTTGCGTGTGGCGTGGCGTGGACGGAGCGTGAACGGCAGGAGAGATTGCGGTCCCGTCGCAGCCCCGGTGCCCGCATTCGTTGGCTGCCTTTGGTTGGGATCGAGCCCGCACCAACCCGCACTGCCAGTGCGAGATCAGGAAATCGTGACAAGAAGATTGATAACTTTTTGAAGAGACTTTTTTCGCCCCCCGTCCATCTTCTCGTTCACCTTCACGGGTAGCTCAAGTGGCTGGCTATCCAGTGACCAGCGTCCGCTGCCCGGCCGTCAATTGGTACCGCCGAGCATCCTATTGGCGTCTCTGGTGCGGACCAAGATGGCGATGAAATCGGTTGCGGCACCGGCAACTTTGATCCCCCGCAAAAGGTTTGTTCTTCGCATGTGCAGCTATCACGAGAAAACCCGTTAGAAGTGAGCTACTCACTTCTAACGGGTTTGTGTTGCAGAGCTTCAGCCCACCATTTCTTGGCGGTTCGGCGTTATTTGTTGGAAATGTTGACCATCTGCTCGCGGTCCACGACCTTGACGCGTTCGCGGACCACCTCCACCCCGGGCTCGGGCACATAGATGGCACCGAGCCCCTTCTCATGGGCGTCAAGCTTGTTCCAACCCTCCCACGTGGTGTAGTCGACGCCGCGGGCCTGCAGCAACGCCACGATTTCCCGCTCATCCGGGCGTTCCGCGGGAGGCAGGCCGGCACGGTCCTCCAAAAGACAGCCAACGGTTTCCAGTGCGTCACCCTTGGTGTGCCCGATCAGGCCAACCGGCCCGCGCTTGATCCAGCCCGTTGCGTACAAGCCGGGGACAGGATTCCCGGCCGGATCCACCACTCGGCCTGCAACGTTCGGGATCACGCCGCGCTTGGCATCGAAACCGACCTCGGGCAGTTCCGAGCCGAAGTAGCCAACGGCACGGTAGACGGCCTGGATCGGGTACTGGAGAAATTCTCCGGTGCCGCGCACATTGCCGGTGCCGTCGAGCTCATTGCGCTCAAATTTGATTCCGGCCACCTTGCCAGCCACCCCAAGAATTTCCACTGGTGTGTGCAAGAAGTGCAGGTGCAGGCGGTGGGAGGCCGGCGTCCGGTTTTCCTCGTGTTCCTCGGCCAGCCAGTTGCTGAACGTGTTGACCATGGTCTTGATCTGGTTGTTGGACTTGATGGCGGCATCGGAGGCCTCGTCAAAGTCAAAGTCCTCGTCGTACAAGACGATGTCCACGTCCCGGGAATGGCTGAGTTCGCGCAATTCCAGGGGTGTGAACTTCACTTGTGCCGGGCCGCGGCGGCCAAAGATGTGCACATCGGTGGCCGGAGACTGCTTCAACCCGGCGTATACGTTGTCCGGAATTTCGGTGACGAGCAGGTCATCGGCATGTTTTGAGAGTACCCGGGCAATGTCCAAGGCCACGTTGCCGTTGCCAATGACGGCAATTTCCTTCGCCCGCAGAGGCCACTCGCGCGGCACATCCGGGTGCCCGTCGTACCAGGAAACAAAGTCCGCCCCGCCGTAGGAGCCGTCCAACTCGACCCCGGGAATGTTCAGGTCCGCGTCCTTGAGGGCGCCGGTCGCGAAGATGACGGCGTCGTAGTGGGTGCGAAGATCTGCCAGTGAGAGGTCACGCCCATAGCGCACATTGCCAAAGAAGCGGATGTCGCCGCGGTCCAAGACCTTGTGGAGGGCGTTCATGATGCCCTTGATGCGCGGGTGGTCCGGGGCCACGCCGTAGCGGATCAGGCCGTAGGGCGCGGGGTGGTCCTCGAAAATGTCAATGCTGACCGTGACGTCGCCACCGGCAACCTCCTGGGACTTCGTCAGGATATCCGCGGCATAGACGCCCGCCGGACCGGAGCCAATGATGGCGACACGGAACGGCCGAACGGTGCTGGAGTGAGACAAGAAGGAGTCCTTCCGAACTGTGGATCGCGGAACCAAGGCAGTGCGCGACGAAGGGGGCATGCGTCGAACCGTCGCCACTTTCCTTAGTGTAATTCCCCTGCACGACGGCGGTAAGGGCCTGTCGTGGAAAGTGACCAAACGCTCAGCCCCCGAGGCGGACACGGCGTCCACCACCGCTCTCAATCCAATCGTTGACAGGTGGTCGTGGAATTTACTGGCCAAACCTGCTCTTATAGGCACTGTGCCACTTAGCGAATCATCTCCAGGGAATATCCGGAAGTCTCAAGGCAAGGCTTTCAAGCCCGCGCGTTCCGAGGCAGCGACCGGGGTGCTGTATGGCGTTGGCGCCTACGGGCTGTGGGGGCTGCTCCCTATCTATTTCATCTGGCTGATCCCTGCCAACAGCATTGAAATCGTGGCCAACCGCGTGGTGTGGTCGGTGCTCTTTTGCGCTTTGATCATCACGGCGACGCGTGGTTGGGGAAAATTCGGGGCCGCCGTGAAGAACCGGCGCATCCTGGGCACACTCGTCGTTGCCGGTTTCCTCATTGTGATCAACTGGCTCACCTATGTTTTTGCGGTAACCACCGGCAGCGCCATCGAGGCCTCCCTGGGCTACTTCATCAACCCGCTCGTGTCAGTACTGATCGGCGTAATTGTTCTGAAGGAAAAACTCCGCCCCCTACAGTGGATCGCGATCGGCGTAGGATTCGTGGCCGTCGTCGTACTGACCCTCAGTTACGGCAAGCTCCCCTGGATCGCCTTGGTGCTGGCCTTTAGCTTTGGCACGTACGGATTCGTGAAGAACAGAGTGGGTGGCAAGGTGGACGCCATCACCAGCCTAAGCGTGGAAACAGCGGTGCTGACGCCTTTCGCCATCGTGGCGATGCTGGTCCTGGCGTCGGCGGGGCAGGCCACGCTGACGGGTATGGGGCCGGGACATTTTTGGCTGCTCGCCGCCTCCGGCATCATCACCGCCGTTCCCCTGCTACTATTTGGTGCCTCCGCGAGCCGGCTGTCGATGACGGGAATCGGTCTGCTCCAGTTCATGACGCCGCTGATCCAGTTCGTCGTGGCCATCACGTTGCTGGATGAGCACATGGGGCTGGACCGGTGGATTGGCTTCTCGATCGTGTGGGTGGCACTGATCATTCTCACCTTCGACATGCTGCGCAACTACAGGCACACCACCCGGCTTCGAAAAGCCACGCTCTGAAGCAGCCGCTAGATGCCCTGCTCCTGGAAGTCCCGCGGGACCACCACCATGGGCACCGGCAGTGAACGCAGGATCTTGTTCGCCGTGGAGCCAAGGAATATCTTGGAGTTTTCGGCTAGCCTGCTGGAGCCGACAATGACGATTTCCCCGGATTTCCAGCCGATCCCGTCAATGGCCTGCTCAATGTTCTTCCCGTGCGCCAAGGTGACGGTCACCTTGTCCTTGGGTAGTTTTGCCGCGGCCTGCGCCAGAACAGTTCTCACATGCTGGCGGGCGGGGCTCAAGGCGTTGTCCAGGTCAAAGTCCCTCTGCTCCAGCTGGTCAATTTCCACCACTGAAACCAGCCGTAGCGGCACGTGACGGCGCACGGCGGCGGTTGTTCCGACGTCGAGCACCGCCTGCCAGCCCTCACGCATGCCCGTCATCACCGTCAGCCGGGACAGCGGATCCTTGCGATTGTAGCCGCGCGGGGCCAGCGCCACCGGAACGGGTGAGGCATGCAGCAGGCCGTTGGCCACCGACCCCACAGTGAAGCGTTTGAAGATCCCGTTGCTGGCGGCGCCCACCACGATCAGCGCGGCGTTATCCTCCTTGGCCACCTCAATCAACCCGTGCACATAGGATTCGTGGCTTCGGGTGGAGAACGTGGCGGTGACCTCGTCCGGGACAAGACTCAGGGCCGTGCCGGACAGGTCCGGGTCCGCGGCTTTGCTGCCGTCGCCCCTGCTGCCATGGACAACATTGACCAGGTGCAGCTCGGCGCCCTGTGTTTTTGCTATGACAACAGCCAAGGCAATGGCGTCAGCGCCACGCTCGTCCGGCCGGTATCCAACCACATATTTCATGTATGCAACCCTTCGATGGGCCTCGCTGCGCACGGGCAAATCGCCGCGCACGTCAAGACGTTCGTATCACTGACTGTACAGCCGCCGAACCCTTGCGGGAATAGACCAGGTATGCGCGCCTTGGTGCCTAATGGTCGACGGAGGTTGGTGGGCTTAGCGCCGCGCCGGAACCTGCGCCGTGGTGTACGAGATCCAAGGTGCTGTGGATGGCGGCCTAAGCCAAGACCCCCAGCCGGCCAGCAACAGTGGTGAGGCCACATATTGCATCAGTTCCGACCACGGCGGAACGTAGCCTTCCAATGACTCCAAGGCCCGGGTGCGCGCAGTTTCCACAGGAGGGAAAAGCGCCGCCGCGAAAAGTGCCAGTAACCCGGCGGCCACGGCACCGGCCCCAAACCAGGCCCCGCGCCGAACGGATGGCTTGCCCGTGGCCTGCGCCGGGCCAGGATGGTCCTCCTCTGCGGGGCCCTCCTGCCACAGGCGTGGCACCGCCACCAACACCGCCAACATGATCAGCGCCAACACCAGCAGCTGCGGCCCGCAGGCCATCACCACATGGGTCCAGGGTGTCCGCCGTGGTGAACCGTCATAGGCTGCACCTGCATAGTTAGCTTGTTCGGGGAACAACGCAACCGCGTACAGGGCAATCCAGCCTGCCAGGCCGACGAGCAAGGCGAAGACGCCAAATGCAGTCCTGCCTGCCGTCTCGGTGTGTGCCCGGAGCCGTGAAGCAAAAAAACGAGGCCGCCAGCAGGCCCAATCCAACTGACAGCAGCGCTGGCGTGGCCCGGTTCACCCTTTGGCCCCTCGGCTCTGGCACCACTCCGAGACTGTTTGCTGGGCGGGCAACCATGGACGGCTGAAGCCAGTATTGGGCCGTGAGCGCAAAAATCCCGGCCGCCAGCATAGCCAGAGCTGCGGCCAGTGGAACACACCAAATCCATAGCGGCCGCGGTGTGCCGGTTGCTTGTTCCGCCGGGACATCTGCTGGTTCCGGATCCTCAGTCCGCTGCGGGCCCGGGTGTCCGGGTTCAGGCGCCGGGTCCTCTCGACGGGCTGGTGCGCTGGCGCGGGGCAGCTCGTTGCCGCCCGGCTGAAATATTGCCGGGTAACGGTCGTCGAACTGTTCCCCCATACCATCCCCGTCTCTGGGCCGCAGCTACGTGAACCGTGCCTGCCCAGCATATCCGTGGTCTCGCCCGGGTCACAGGCCCCGGCGCTGGATTTTTGCGGACTGCCGGCCGTGGAACGGGCCGGCTATTTTGCGGCGTGGGCTGGTTGTCCGGCGTCGAAGTAGTCCACCAACGCGGCAGGGAGTTCGGGGATGTCCAGGGCCCCGCCGTTGCCGCGCAGCGAGGCTGCGGCCAGCACCCCGGCCGCCACAGAGGCACGGGCGGCGACCGGGGACGTCACGGTCGCCCCGCCGTCGCGGGCAAAACGCAGGAAGTCCGCGATCAGCAACGGGTCGGCACCACCATGGCCGCCGTCGCCGTCTCGGATCTCAATCTTCTGATCCGGTTCCGCGAACCCGCTCTGGGTGCGGGTGGTCCAGACATGGATGAAGTCCCCGGGGCCATCACCAAAGTTCTCAATCCGCCCCTTGGCCCCGATGACCTTGTAGTTGCGCCAGTAGTCCGGGGTGAAGTGGCACTGCTGATAGGAGGCCAGCGCCCCGTTGTCCAGGACCATCTGCATCATCGAGATGTCCTCAACATCAATGACCGGGTTCCGGCCAGTCTGCTCGGTGGGCGGCCAGTTATCCAGTGAGAACCAATCCCCCATGCGCCGGTCGCTGTTGTCCCGGCGGCTGGTGACATCCCCATACACGGCCAGGTCCCCGATCGCGGACACCCGCTTGGTGTACCCGCCGGCCAGCCAGTGGATTACGTCGATGTCGTGGGCACCCTTTTGCAGCAGCAGACTGGTGGTGTTGGCACGTTCGGCATGCCAGTCCTTAAAGTAGTAGCCACCGCCGTTGCCCACAAAGTGCCGGCACCACACAGCCTTGACCTCACCGATGGTGCCGGACTGGATCAGCTCGCGCACCTGCACCACCACCGGCATGTGGCGCATATTGTGGCCAACATACAAACGGGCACCGGTCTCGTAAGCGGTAGTCAAGATCGCATCGGCAGCCTCCAGCGTCACATCCAGTGGCTTCTCACAAAAGGTGGGGATGCCCGCCTTGAGCGTGCGCACAGCCACTTCGGCGTGCCGGTTGTCCGGTGTCAGCACCAACACCGCATCCAGTCCCGCAGCCAACAGCTCCTCAAGGTCATCCGTGACAACCGCCGTCGGAATCCTCTGTGCAGCATCCGCACGCCCCCGCTCGGACACATCACACACCACGACAACCTCAGAGCCTTGACCGGGCTTGTGCACGTGCTCCCACAGGGCGGCCCGCAGGCCGAAACCAATGAGACCAACACGCATGTCTGCTCCCTGATCCAAATCGCTCACAGCACTTCATTCTCTCTCGTCAATGTAACCGTGTGTGCGGTACCTGTGGACTGGTGGTGCACTCCTACACGGAAACTGGCCGGGGCGTGACCGCCAGACGGATGCAGGCCCAGCTCAGCACAATCATCCCGGCAAGCATGAGCGGTATCAGGAGTCCTTGGGCCAAGGCCGCCCAGGCCTGCTGGCTGTACGTTCCGCCGTCGGCCGTCTGGACAGTCTGCACGCCGGTGGACATCGGGAACATATAGGGGGCGAAGAGTACAAAGACCGACACGGCCATTACCACGACTCCAAACACCAGACCCCGGTCTGCCGATGGTCCCCTGTCCGTGCGAACGTTCTGGTGGGCGCCGTCTCCGGCCTCGGACCATTGGTGTCGCCAGCGACGGGGCACCACGAACAACACGGCCAGCATCAACAGTGCCAAGCACAGCAGCCAGACACCACATGACATGAGCACATAGGCCAGCGGGGCCGGCTGCGGCGCCCCAGTGTAGTCCGTGGTCCGCTGATAGCTGGCCTCAGGGAAGAACACCAAGGCAAAGTTCGTCACCCAACCAGCCACGCCGACAGCGAGCGCGAACAACCCGAAGGCGGTGCGCAGGATGGTTTCACGCGCTGCCCGACGCCGCGACGCCAAAAAGAGTATCCCGCCGATGATGCCCGCGCAGCCACCGAACAGGAATGGCGCAGCTTGGTAGACAAACAAGCCCCAAGGCTGCACGTTCAGGCCGTGGAATTTAGACGGATCAATCTTCAGCGAAGCAGGAACCCAATACTGTGCACCTAGACAGAACAGGCCAGCCGCGAGCAGAAATAGTGCGACTCCCACGGGGATGAGCCAGCGCCAGGCCGACCAGGGGGCGGGATTCGAGGTGACCGTGGACATCGCGGACACAGTAGGGGGTTCATCTGCGGACATGTCCGAATCCGGCGTTGTAGGCCGGTTGTCCGGCATGCCTTTCGGGAGGCGACTGACGGGTTCCAGCACGGGAGGCCGCCATGGCGGATCCTCCGCAGCAACCGCTCGCGGCTTCACCGAAGCAGGTGCTGGCGGCGCTGTGGACCTCTGGTGTTGCTCGCCGCCAGCTTGAAAAATGGCAGGATACCGCTCGTCAAACTCGCTGTTCTTCATCCCAGCCCCCAGTTTCCGTGGCACCCCGCGGCACACTATTCCCCCCAGCCTACCCAACGCCCCGCTGCTAGCGGCCAGGACGCAGAAACGGCCTTTCGAGGCTGAAATATCAACTTCAAAAGACCGTTTCCACCCCTGACTGCAGAAGGTGCAGTAGCGTCTGTCAGACGGTTGCCCGGATCGCGTCGCAGAGTACGTCCAAGCCGTCATTGAGCAGTTCGTCGCTGATGACCAGCGGCGGGAGCAGGCGGATGACGTTGCCATACGTGCCACACGTCAGGATGATGACCCCGGCCTGCAGACAGGCGGCCGCGATGGCCTTAGCGGCCTCCGCATTGACTTCCTTGGTGGTGTGGGCGGTACCGGTCTTAACCAGTTCAATGGCCATCATGGCGCCACGGCCGCGGATTTCGCCGATGATGCCGTTGGCGCCAAGTTCTTCAGCGAGCGCGGTGAAGCGGTCGGTGACGATCCTTTCAATGTTCGCTGCGCGGCCGTTGAGGTCGTGCTCTTTCATGGTCCTGATGGCTGCCAGGGCCGCGGCACAGGCCACCGGGTTGCCGCCGTAGGTGCCGCCGAGGCCGCCCGGGTGCACGGCGTCCATGAGGTCGGCGCGGCCGGTGATCGCCGAAAGCGGCAAGCCGCCGCCGATGCCCTTGGCCATGGTGATGATGTCCGGGACAAGGTTCTCGTGCTCCGAGGCGAACCAGGCGCCGGTGCGGCAGAAGCCTGACTGGACTTCGTCGGCGATGAAGACGACGCCGTTTTCCTTGGCCCAGGCTGCCAGGGTGGGCAGGAAGCCGTCGGCAGGTACGATGAAGCCGCCCTCGCCCTGGATGGGTTCGATCAGGATTGCGGCAACGGAGTCTGCACCGATCTGCTTCTCGATCATGGTGATGGCGCGGCGTGCAGCCTCCTCACCCTTGATGTCGGACTCTTCACGGTACGGGTAGCTCATGGGCACGCGGTAGATCTCCGGCGCAAACGGGCCGAAGTTCCTCTTGTACGGCATGGCCTTGGCGGTCAGGGCCATGGTCAGGTTGGTGCGGCCGTGGTAGGCGTGGTCGAAGGCGACAATGGCGTCGCGGCCGGTGGCCAGGCGGGCCACCTTCACAGCGTTTTCCACGGCCTCGGCACCGGAGTTGAACAGGACGGTGCGCTTCTCATGCATGCCGGGGGTCAGTGCGTTCAGTTCCTCGGCTACGGCAATGTAGCTTTCGTACGGGGTGACCATGAAACAGGTATGCGTGAAGTGACCAACCTGCTCGCGGACGGCGTCCACCACATTGGCGTCCGAGGCACCAACGCTGGTCACAGCGATGCCAGAGCCCAGGTCGACGAAGGAGTTGCCGTCAACGTCGGTGATGATGCCCCCGTCGGCGTCGGCAACGTAGACCGGAACGCTGGAGGCCACTCCGGCCGCAACCACTGCCTTGCGGCGGGCATCCAGGGCAGCGGACTTGGGGCCAGGGAACGCCCCGATGAGGTGCCGTTTTTGCTCAAGCCGGTAGTTAATTTCAGACATGGTTGTCCTTTCGAAATGGGATTGCAAGATAGGGTGGGCGGCGCACCCCACCGGGTGCCGCCGTCGTGCTTGTTACGCGTCCAGGTTGCTCATGACGTGCTTGATGCGGGTGTAGTCCTCGACGCCGTACATGGACAGATCCTTGCCATAGCCGGACTGCTTGAACCCGCCGTGCGGCATCTCGGCAGTGAGCATGATGTGGGTGTTGATCCAGACGGCGCCAAAATCCAGGTCGCGGGAGACGCGCATGGCCACGCCGTGGTTGGAGGTCCACACGCTGGAAGCCAGGGCAAAGTCGACGTCGTTGGCCATTTCCACGGCTTCTTCCTCGGTTTTGAACGTCTGGACCGTGATGACCGGACCAAAGGTTTCCTGCTGCACAATGTCATCGCTTTGCTTCACGCCGTCCACCACTGTCGCTTCGAAGAAGAAGCCCTTCTCGCCCGCGCGCTTGCCGCCTGTAACAACAGTTGCGTAGTCGGGGATGTTGGCGACAACCTCGCTGACCGCATTGAAGTGGTTGATGTTGTTCAACGGGCCAAAGTAGTTCAGGGAGTCGTCATCGTGGCCGGTCTCCAGGCCCTTCGTGGCGGTGGACAGGGCGGCGACGAACTCCTCGTGTGCTGATTCCTCGACCAGCACACGAGTGATGGCGGTGCAGTCCTGGCCGGCGTTGAAGAAGGAGAACTCGGCGATGGACTGTGCCGTCTTGCCCAGATCTGCGTCGGCGAAGACGACGGCGGGCGCCTTGCCTCCCAGTTCCAGGTGGGCGCGTTTGAGGCCCTTGGCAGCACCTGTGGCGACGGCGATGCCGGCCCTGACTGAACCGGTGATGGACACCATGGCGGGGGTTTTGTGGTCCACCATGGCGGCGCCAGTGCCACCGTTGCCCAACACGAAGTTCAGCACGCCGGCCGGGACGATGTCCTTGGCGATGTCGGCAAACACGAGGGTGCTTTCGGGCGTGGTGTCGCTGGGCTTCAGGACCACGGTGTTGCCGGCGGCCAGGGCCGGCCCAATCTTCCAGATCATCATCAGGAACGGATAGTTCCAGGGCGTGACCTGGGCAATGACACCGACGGGTTCGCGGCGCACGTAGGAGGTGAAGTTCTCCATGTACTCTCCGGCGGAACGGCCCTCAAGCAGGCGCGCCGCACCGGCAAAGAAGCGCAGCTGGTCGGCGCCGGCGGCCACTTCCTCGGAGGCGATCATGGCCTTGACCTGCCCGGTGTTGCGGTGCTGGGCTTGAACGATCTCATCGCTGCGGGCCTCAATCGCATCAGCTAGTTTCAACAGGACACTTTGACGCTGGCCGGGGGTGGCATGCTTCCAGGTCTTGAAGGCCGTGGCTGCGGCGCTCATGGCGGCATCCACATCGGCCTGGCTGGAGATCGGCGCCTTGGCCACGACGTCCCCGTTGGTGGGATTGACGATGTCTAAGGAATCAGTTCCGGTGGCCGGAACGAATTCACCGTTGATGAAATTCTGCAAGGTTTGGACCACAGTGTTCTTGCCTCTTTAGCTCGATGTGGATGGTGCGGCGTACTACCGCTTATGCAGATCCTAAGCCCCCAACTCACCCGCAGAGAATGGCCGTTTGCACCACTGGGCCCTTAACTTGTAGTGCGTTTGTATAGTTATGGCATGGCACTTTCCCTAGCTGACTTGATGGGCGTCCCCGCGTTGAACCTGAAGAACATGGGTTCCTCCCGGACTCCGCTAACCGTCCCCATCGATTGGGTGGCCGTAACGGAGCTGGAAAACCCACAAGCGTTCCTCAGCGGCGGCGAGCTGGTCCTAACCACAGGGGCCCGGCAGAGCACAGCCGACGCCCAGCGCTCCTTCGTCCGCCAGATCAGGCGGGCGGGCGCCGTCGGCATCGGCTTTGGCATTGGTTTTGAGCACGACGCCGTGCCGCCAGCACTGATTGCCGAGGCCAACCGCTGGGCCGTACCCATTGTCGAGGTGCCCTACAGCACGCCCTTCATCGCCATCGGAAAGCTCGTGGCGGACGCCCGGTCCGCGGACCACTATGCCAAGCTCGAACGGCTGCTGCGCGAACACCAGGTCCTGGCCCGCGCCCTCCTGGCCGGGGGCGGACTGCCCGCACTATTGCGCAAACTGGCCTCCATGGTGGGTTCCGAGCTGACCATCACCCAATACGGCGGGGAAGTGTTCTCCACTTCTTCCGGCGCCCACTCCCCCCCCGAGGACTGGCACGCCGTCGCACTCTCCACGGGAAAGCGCGACGCCAGCACTCTCTGGCTGCGCAAGCCATTCCACGACGACGGCATTGTCGACTATGCGCGCGGGCTGATCAGCATCGAGTTGAACAATCTCATCCAGCGCCGTCAGACGGCACGCCAGATGGCCGGAGCCGTCATCTCCGACATCGTGCGCGGGACCCTATCTGCTGTGGATGCCAGTGCCAGACTGGAGAGCCTGACCATCAACCCCGGCACCAAGAACATTGTTCTGCTGGTCAGCGCCGAGGAGGAGAAATTTGCCACGCTGGCGACCATGACGTTGCCCACCGAGCTGGAAACCGCCGTGGCCGCTGTCATGGCAACCGAGGGGCGCAATGAACTGCTGCTGGTGATCCCGGCTCAACTGGGCGATCCCGCCGTTCTTGGCCGTGCATTGAGCCGCCAGATGCACGACGTCGGCATCACGGCCGCTGTGGGCATTGGCGGGGCCTATTCGCAGGCGAACGGGTTGCGGTGGAGCTACTTCGAGGCACGGGAGGCGGCCACCCGCGGCCTGGATGTGAACGTTCCCGAGCGACTGAGCCTGACCTCCTTGCTGCTGGCCAGTGAGGATGTGCCCATGGCGGACATGGCGGCCGAGGCCCTGGGACCGCTACTGGCCTTCGACTCCGCCCACGGCGCCGAGCTGGTGGAAACGCTGGAGAGCTACCTGCGGCTGAACGGTTCGGTGGCGTCCGTGGCCGAAGCCCTCACGCTGCACAGGAACACCGTCCGCTACCGACTCACCCAAATAGCCGAGCTGACCGGCTATGACCCGGCGGTAACGTCCGATCGCGTCCAACTGTGGCTGGCCCTTGCCGTGCGCAGGCTGTCCCCGCCGGCCTGAACCTCCACCGCGCCGTGAGCTCTGGCGTCTTAGACGCGCGTAAGTCGCCAGAGCTCACGGTTCGCGGGTCGATTAGTCGCCTAACGTCTTAGGGCTTAAGTAGTGACATAAACTCTCGAAGACAGCCACGTACCCGGGCATACGGCCCCTCACCCCCGCCCGAAGACACCTCTTTTCGCAGCGTTCGGACTGCTCGCCGTCGTGCTCATCGGATTGAATCTGCGCGCGGGCATCTCCAGCGCCTCGGACCTGTACCACGACCTTCAGCAGGTGCTGGGCTACGGCGCCTTCACAGCGGCGCTGCTGACTGTGCCCAGCGTCGGCATGCTGCTGCTGGGCACCGTGGTGAGCATGCCCGGGCTGGCCAGCAGTCCTGCACCGGGCGTTCATGGTGGCCAGCGTCTCCTACCTGCTCGGTGCCGTGGCACTGCTGGTGCTCCCCGCCAGGGCTGCGGTGCTGCCGGCACTGCTGCTGGGCCTGGGTTTTGGCGTGTTCGCGCTGGTATTGGTGGTCATCAGCCGCAGCGGAAGCACGACGGCGGATGCCACCGCCATGTCCACGCTCACCCAACCGGTGGGTTACCTTCTGGGGACGCTGGGACCGTTCGGGATGGGACTGGCGCACAGCATCAGCGGCGGCTGGGCCCTGCCGTTACTGCTCCTTGTGGGCATGTCAGCCGTGCAGCTGGTGCTGGCCAGGCTGCTTACGGCAACATACCGGACCAAGGCCAACACCGTGACAGAAAGGAGCATGGCAGGACCCTCACGCCATCACCTAGGGAACCGCTGGCCCAGGAAGTCACTGGCACATGCGGGCATGCTGGAGGTCAGGCGCGGCGACGGCACCCAGGCGGCGCGCCTGGCCGCCCTACACGCACGAAGTGCGAACCTGGACCGGATGCGCGCCCGCGTTCAGGGTCGGCGTCGTGCAGCGGAGCAACAGGACGCACAGGCCTGGGTGGTCAACGACTGGGACTTCCATTTGACAGTGGTCCACGCCGCGGGGAACCCGTTGCTGGCTGAACTGTACGAGTCATTGTGCACCGTGTTCCGCAGCAACTTGCTACCCCAGGCCAGCGGCCAGGGACTGGGCCGCCATTCTAAAGGCTATGAGGGGCTGTTGGAGGCCAGCGACCCGGAGGCCGCTGCGGCCATAGTGGGCCAGAACCTGGACTATTGCCTGCGCTGCTTGCAAGGCTGGATCCGCCCGCAGAACGGTCAGTGGACCTCGGCGGTGCCGCGGGAAACGTTGACCATCTCTTTGCGGGAGACAACCTTCACCCGCTCGCGCACCACGGGTCCGGCCTCAGAAGCGCGCACGCCCAGGTCTTTCTCATGGCCGTCCAACTCGTTCCAGCCCTCCCATGAGGTGAATTCCACCCCGCGCCCGTCGAGGAGTTCCACGATGGCGTCAATGCTGGGAACGACGGCGGCGGGCAGTTCGGTGCGGTCGGCCAGAAGGTACGTGATGGTCTCCAAGGCGTCGCCCTTGGTACTGCCGATCAGGCCAACCGGTCCGCGCTTGATCCAGCCGGTCGCGTAGATGCCCGGCACGTGCTCGCCGTCGGCACCCAGCACGCGTCCGCCGTCGTTGGTAACAACGCCACGGCGGTGGTCAAACTCGACATCCGGCAGGGCCGATCCGAAGTAGCCCACGGAGCGGTAGACGGCCTGGACCGGGTACTCGATGAATTTGCCGGTGCCACGGGCGTTGCCAGTGCCATCCAGCTCATTGCGCTCGAACTTGATGCCGGAGACTTTGCCGCCCTCCCCCAGAATTTCCACCGGGTTGTGAAGGAAGTGCAAGTGGAGGCGGCGGGAGGCACCCGTGGCAGGGTCGGCGGCGTCGTCGTCCTGCTCCACGAGCCAGTTGCTCAGCGTGTTGACCATGGTCTTGACCTGGTTGTTGGACTTGACCGCGGCGTCGGAGGCCTCGTCAAAGTCGAAGTCCTCCTCGTACAGCACAATGTCCACGTCGCGGGAATGGCTAAGCTCGCGCAGTTCCAGGGGTGTGAACTTCACCTGGGCCGGGCCGCGGCGGCCAAAGATGTGCACGTCAGTGACCGGCGATTCCAACAGGCCGGCGTAGACGTTATCGGGGATTTCGGTGACGAGCAGGTCATCGGCATGCTTGGACAGCACGCGGGCCACGTCCAGGGCCACATTGCCGTTGCCGATCACGGCGATCTCCTTGGCGTTCAGCGGCCATTCGCGGGACACATCGGGGTGGCCGTCGTACCAGGAAACAAAGTCGGCGCCGCCGTAGGAGCCCTCCAACTCGACCCCGGGTATGTTCAGGTCCGCGTCCTTGATGGCGCCGGTGGCGAAGATGACGGCGTCGTAATGCTTCTGCAGGTCCGCCAGGGTTAGGTCCGTGCCGTAGTCGACATTGCCGAAGAAGCGGATGTCGCCGCGGTCCAGAACCTTGTGCAAGGCGTTGACGATGCCCTTGATGCGCGGGTGGTCGGGGGCCACGCCGTAGCGGATCAGGCCGTACGGGGCCGGGTACCGGTCGAAGAGGTCGATCGCCAGCACCAGTCCGTCGCGCACTTCCGGGCTCTTGGTGAGCATGTCCGCGGCGTAGACGCCTGCGGGGCCCGAACCGATGACGGCAACGCGCAGCGGGCGCTCCTGAGTTCCTCGGGCTGCGTCGCTTGCTGAAGTCACGGGGGTGTGTGAAGACACGGCTGTGCTCATTTCTATGTTTTCCAAAAGGACTTACGGACAAGTCTAAGAGAGAGTGCTGATAGTTTCCCGCGTGCCGTAATAGTCGGTGGCGATTTCAAGGGGCGCCAGCGGGCTTACACGCACCACATCCCCCACGACGACGACGGCCGGGTTGCGTACCTTGGCCGCCTGGGCCAGGGCAAGAATGGTGCCGAGGGTGCCGATGGTGACCCGCTGGTTTTTGGCAAAACCATTCTCGATGATGGCGACAGGGCAGTCCTGCCCGCGGCCGGCCGACGCCAGAATGGGCATGGACCGGTTGAGAGTGCCAACTCCCATGAGCAACACCACGGTATGGTCGCTGCCTTCCGGGACATTTTCAAGCTCCTCGTGGCCGCTGATCATGGTGAACGCCTTCGCCAGGCCGCGATGGGTGACGGGGATGCCCGCCGCCGCAGGGACGCTCACAGCGCTGGTGACGCCCGGGACAACCTCCACATCCACGCCGTTCTCGCGGCAGGCGATGGCTTCCTCCCCGCCACGGCCCAACACATAAGGGTCGCCGCCTTTCAAGCGCACCACCCGCTTTCCGGCCTTGGCCTCCCGGACCAGGATCGCGTTGATCTCGGATTGGGGAACGGGATGGTGGCCGGGGGTCTTGCCGACCTCGATGATCTCAACGCCCTGTCCTAATGTTTCCAGCAGGCCGCGCGGGCCCAGCCTGTCCGCCACGACGACGTCGGCCTCGGCCAGCAGCCGCCGTCCCCGTACCGTGATGAGGTCATCGGCGCCGGGCCCGCCGCCCACGAGCGCAACCGCGCCCACTGCGCTTTTGCGGTAGCGGCGCATCGGCAGCGCCCCGGTTTCCAACGCCACCACCACGGCGTTGCGGATGGCCGCGGCGCACAACGGGTCTCCCCCGGCGTTGACAGCGATCTTGACGTCTTCGACGGTACCTACAGCGGGCGTCCACGCAGCCGATTCGGCACTGGCTGAGTGGTTGACGCACCAGGTACGGTTGGCCTCCGCGTCGCCGGCCACACGGGCATCCACTGTGGGATTGTTGGTCGCTGTCGCCGCGAACCAGGCGTTGGCCATGTCCGTGCTTTCATAGTCCCGGGCAGCCCAGTAGATGAGGCCGGCATCCGCCAACTCCTGGGCGGGGACGCTGAGTCTGGGGGCCACCAGCGTGACCTGGGCTCCGGCGTCGAGCAGTGCCTTGGCCCGGCGGGCCGAAACCCTGCCGCCGCCGACCACGAGGACGGGGCGGCCGAGCAGCCGGAGCGAGGTTGGGTAAAGATCCACAATTGCCATGAAATGACCTTAGGTAGGGCCACTATTTGCGTCCAAGAAGTTCGTTACACCCGTTCACGCGGCGTCACGGGAGGAAATATTCAGGGACTTCGCAGAGTACTGAATTTGAAACAGCAGATAAAGGGGGTGCGCGCCCCCCTGCACCCCCTTTATCTGCTGTTTCAACTCGCCGGACAGCCGTTCGGCCACCGAGCAGGCAATTGAGTTCGCGGAGGGCGGCCAAGGGTCCAACCAGTCGCGGAGTGGAAGGACGAGTTAGCGCGTGCTGCCGGCCAGCAGGCCGCGCCCGCGTAGGAGCCGCTTTTCCACCGGAGCGAAGACCGCCAGTTCCACAAGGATGCCCACGAAGAGGATGATCAGGATCGCCGATATGACAATCCCCATGTCGGCTAGTTGGCGGCCCTGTTCCAGCAAAGAACCCAACCCGAAACCCAGAGAACCGCCCATGGCAATGATCTCCGCCGCCATCAGCGAACGCCACGAGAACGCCCAGCCCTGCTTCAGCCCACCCACGTAGCCGGGGAGCGCTGCCGGAAGCACCACGTGCACTGCCATCTCCCAGCGGGAGGCTCCCAATACGTGTCCCACACGGCGGTATTGCGGCGGGATCTGGTCCACCCCGGCGATCAACCCGTTGATGATGGAGGGGATGGCACCCATGAACATCACGAAGTACACCGTGGCGTCGGTGAGTCCAAACCAAATGATGGCTGCAGGCACCCAAGCCACCGACGGCAGCACCTGCAAGCCGGAGATCAGCGGCCCAAACGCCCGGCGCAAGAGCCGCACCTGGGACAGCAAAAGTCCGATGGGCGTGGCCACCACAATGCTGATGGCGAATCCGACCAGCCCGCGTTGCAGCGACGTCCACACGCCCTCCTGCGCTGTTCCGGCGGCCCACAGCGCGCCTAGGGAGCCAAGCACATCCAGCGGTCCGGGAACCAGGTCCCGGCGCCGCAGGCCCAGCGAGACGTAAAACTGCCAGGCAAGCAGAAGTACGGTGAACGCGGCCAGCGGCAGCAGAACCCGGGACCAGTCGAGCCCACGGCGCTCAACTGCCTCGGATTGCAACGAGTCCAGGCCCGCCTCCAGGGACCGCATTTCCTCGGCGCTGCCGCTCTTGATGAGCGGTGATGTTAATGTTTCAGGCATGTCGGCGGATCTCCTCGCGCAGTCGGGCCGTGATCTCCGCCGTCAGTTCCCCGGCAGCTCCGGCGTTGGTGCGGTGTTCCTCGGACACCTGCCACTGCGCCACAACGCGGCCAGGTTTTGAGGAGAGCAGCAGCACCCGCTGCCCCAGCCGCACGGCTTCGCGGACGTTGTGGGTGACAAAGATGATGGTCCGGTGCGTCTGCCGCCAGATCCGTTCCAACTCGTTGTGCAGCAGGTCCCGGGTGATGGCGTCGAGGGCGGCAAACGGTTCATCCATCAGCAGCAGTGGCCGGTCCTGGGCCAGCGATCTGGCCAGTGCCACCCGTTGGCGCATGCCCCCCGACAACTCGTGTGGGCGCTTGTCCGCGGAGTGTCCCAGATGCACCAGGTCCAACAGTTCGATGGCCTGCTCCCGGCGCTCGGCCTTGCCCACGCCGCGCAGTTTCAACGCCAATTCCACATTTCCCCGGGCAGTGCGCCACGGGAACAGCGCGGAGTCCTGGAACATGAACGCCGCACCCTCTTCGGGGACTTCAAGAGCGCCGGACGTAGGGTTGTCGAGCCCGGAAATTAAGTTGAGCAGGGTCGATTTCCCGCACCCAGACGCCCCCAGCAACGCCACAAGCTCGCCTTGGTACACGGTGGCATTGACGTCCTCCAGAACGGGTGGCCCGGAGCCGAAGCGCTTGCCCAAGCCCTCCAGCACGACGGCGGGGGCGCGGCCCGGGATGCCGGGTCCTGGTCCGGGTCCTGGGCCTGGGCCTGGGCCTGGGACTGGGCCTGGTGCGAGCGCATCGTCGGCGGAAGGACCCCCATGGTCGGCGAGTACTTCTGTCATGTCATCTCCAATCCTTGGTACGCGGGGCTGCCCACCACCGGCCAGACCAAAGGCGAGGCGGAGGCGTGCGCTGCGGTTGTTACGGCGTGGTTGTTGTTGGCTGAGGAAGAGACTACGGGCGCCCCTGAGGGCAGGGCTGTGCTGTGGTTGCAGAGGGCGCCTGCCGTCCCGGAGTGGTCATGACTAAAAGGTAGACATTGCCGGGTTGCCGGTTCAACGATCGGGACGCCCAGGGTCACGCAAGTTCACGCGGCGTCATAATGGGATTGGCGGTGTGGACGCTATTCGGTGCCCAGTCCTCCGGCGGAAACAGGCACCTTTCCGTTCTTCGCCAGGATTGTGTTCAGCTGGTGCAGATCGAAGATGCCCGAGAGCTTGGCCTGCGTGCCGACGCCCGCCTTGATCCCGTGCTCAAGAAGCGTCGGGAAGGTTGCTGCCAGCGGGTCCGCTGAAAAGGTGAGCTGTGAGAGGGAACGCTCAATCACCGCGGCCGGCAGCGCCTTGCCCGCCGATGCCGTCAGGGCCACATTGACCGCAGCGGCAGCACTATCCGCCCCGGAGCCGTTCTTGTGGCTGTTGAGCCACTCGATAGATTCGACGTGTCCGGCCAGCAGTGTGGCAACGGTTTGTGGGTGCTGCTCCAAATACGACTTGTTGACCACCAGGATGGTGGTGCTAAATTCGCCCTTGTCCCACAAATCCGCTTCATTGACGAGCACCTTGGCGCCGGCCTCGAGGACCAGACGGGAGGCCCACGGTTCGGGCAACCAGGCGCCGTCGAGCTTTCCGTCCTGGAAGAGCTTGAGGGTACCGGCGTTGTCGGTGGGGTTGATGGTGACGTCGCCGCCGCCGCTGGGCGTGGTGGTGAAGCCTTCACCGGCCAGCCAGGAGCGCAGTGCCACGTCCTGAGTGCCGCCCAGCTGCGGGGTGGCAAGGACCTTGCCCTTCAGCTGTGCCGGGGTGGTGACCTCCGGCTTGACCACCAGTTGCGCGCCGCCGCTAGTGGCCCCTGCGACGATGCGAATGGATTCCCCGCCGCTTTTGGCGAATGAGTTGATGGCGGGGTTCGGGCCCAGGTAGGCGGCGTCGATGGCCCCGGCGTTGAGCGCCTCGATGGCCGAGGGCCCGGCGTTGAACACCTGCGTTTTGAGGGTTGTGGCGCCCAGGTTCTTGGCCAGGATGCCCCTCTGAACCCCGATCAGGGCCGGGGCGTGAGTGACGTTGGCGAAGTACCCTAGCCGGAGTTCGGCGGCGGGACCAGCTGCGGCCTGCTCAGCTGTGGCGTTGTTGGTGCCAGCGCTTCCTGCGGCGATGGCGGCACCGGCACTGATCAAGGCAATCAAGGCGGCAAGGACCAGGATCTCCACTTTACGCAATTTGTGGCGGGTTTTTTGGCCGGCCACGATGCGGATGGTTTTCAACGTTTGACCGGCCGCGGTCTCTGGCGCAGTGGCGGGGATTCTCGTCATGGATCAAGGCTAGGGATGCTGCCGTTCACTCACAATGAAGCTGACGCGCGGCGTCACGGGCATTCATTCCACGTCACAAAGCGGCTCAGCAGCAGGGACAATTTCGCGAAATAATTCGAAACGCTCAGTCCCCGTTGCTGCGAAGCCGGCGCAACCGCGAGCGCAGCTTCCTTTCACGGTTGATGTCGCTGCCGACCTCCTTGGTGGCATCAACATAGGACTCCCCCAACGTTTCCAGCAGCAGGTCATCGGCCACCCGGACTTGGCCCGGCGAGAACCTGTATTCCATGATTCTGGCCACCCTGTCCGGATCCATTGTGTTGAACCATTTCTCCGCGGCGCTGATGGTGTCGATTCCGTTGACGGCAAGGATGCGGACCATCCAGTCGTACTGGTTTTCTTTGCTGGTGCGATATTGCGGGAAGACGCGGGCCAGCACGCTTTGGAGGGATCCGGCGTCGAGCGTCTGGGTTTCTTGGTCACCGTCATTGGCGCGTTTGACCTGCACCCGTTTCAAGATGTCGCTAATGTTCACAAATTGTTGGTCCGCCAGTTCAATGAGGGTGGAGGCCATGGTGAAGGCGCGGCTGATTTCGGCGTTGTCACCACTTGAGCCCTTGAAGCGGATGTCGTGTTCAAATTCCGCCCAGGCATGTTGGAGTACCGTGCGGATCTGCACCTCAAAACGCTGTCCGGTATAGTCTTTGCAACCGGTGGGCGGGTTGTGGGACGGAACTTCCAATGTCAGGTGGCGTCCTGCGTAGCCAATGCCGCCGTTCTTGCGCATCATGGCGGTTTTGTCTTCATCGTCGTGGCAGACGAACTGGCTGGAGAGCGCGATCGCGACGGCGTCAATGTCCGATTCCACGAAGAGGATGACCCGGACTCCGATCAAGTCATCGAGCTTTGTCAGGCCGCCAGGGTATTTTAGCGAGCCATCGTGGTCACGGCGGGCCATTTTCTCGGCCGCGGATTCAGCCGTCTTGACTCTGAACTGCACGTCGTGGTGGTTGAGCCCGTCGTCGTGAAGCCTGCCCACAATCGTGTTGCGAATGGCTTGAGCAGCGTCCTCTAACGCCTTTTTTTGTGCAGATCTTTCTGCAAATATCTGGTCCAAGTGATCGATTGCCTGCCCCATAATCGCAACTCATTTCTTCCACCACACCGTATCTGCAACTCTACGCACGCCCCGGGCCAAAGTCTCCCCAGCGACCATCACAATACGGCTAGCCGGTGCAGTTTATGTCCCCGCACCGCCCGGGGGCGACGTCGCGTCAGTATCCGTGAAAAGTCGCATCGATTCGAGACTGGGTTCAGGGGATCCAAAACCCGACTATGCAAAGTAGCCGCGTCTGGTCATCAGCACCAGCCGGCGGATCAATCGCCGGCGGGAACACCCCGAAGCTACGCCATTCTTCCGCGTTGGGCACGACGTGTTCATTCATGCCGGCAATAGTCTCGGCGGACAAATGAAACGGGATTGAAAGGTGCTTGGCAATAAGCCAAGCTTGAAAACCTCGATACATTGCCAGGTGCGCAAAACCCTCCCTTGCAGGGTAGTCACCGTATTGGAACCGGAAGATCGCCTCCAAATCGACGCCCCCTTGGACAGTGGCTGTCGCGGCATCGTTGAGTGTGTCATAAGCTGCGATCGGGTCGTCCCCCAGGAGATCGCGGTCGCGCAGCGCATCCCCGTCGGCAACCGAAGCCCCGCCAATCACTGCGGGAACCCAGGCCTCGTCGTAGGCGTGCGCTTTGAGGATGTCGAGGATGGTGGGGTTGGGAGTTTGCGACCACGCGGCAGGGACCGGCTTGTCGAAATCCTTCGGAGTGATGCGATCTATGACGCTTCGAAGTTCAGCGTCAGCGGCAAGGAATAGCTGATCGGTTTCCATGGGGGGAGCCTACTCTGCGGAAACGGCATTCGCCACGAAAATCTGGCTGCTCCTACGAGTGCCGACGGGAAGCCTGCTGCGCCGTTCAGAGCTGGCCCGGACAATCGAGCCCAAACTCATGGCTTGGCATGTTCGATCCTGCTGCTCGGGGTTGTTGTACTTGCTACTCCGCCGGCTAATTCCGAGCCGCATGGCTGATGGTGTGGTCTATGGCTCGCCCTTGCTCATGATTGCGGTTGCTTCCGGCGTTGCTGCCGTGGCCGGGACCTTGGGGTCATGCGATGAGCGGCACTACCCAAACAATGCCAAGAACTCCGCTGCCTTGAATGTATTTAGTTGCTTGCCGTTTGAGTTCGCAGAGCAGCCGACCAGTCGTCCCAGGCTGGGCGAAGCAATGTTGCTAGGGCCTCATAGCCACCAGCTCCGGGATGGGCGCCGTCGCGCTCGCGCACCTCCCGCCGCCAAACATCGTTACCCTGCAGTTGCTGAACGACACTGCAGCTCGGCACGCAGATGGGCGATCGAGGCACGTGCTGCAACCCGGGATTGGCCGGATTCATACTTGGTGTCATTGACACCGAAGGACAACACGACGCAGGCGTGGCTTTCGGGGGGGCAAACGGGGCGTGCATTCGGCATGGATGCGCCGAAGAAGGTCGGCGCTGGTGTCACGCGTCCGGCCCAGCTCAGGTGCGGCTCGTCGCCGACTCCGGCCACGAAGGAGTCGCCCACAAAACAGACACGCACGTCCGGGGCCGGCTGGTCCGCAATATCAACAGTATTCACCTGAGAGGCCCTATCCTCCCCGGGTCCTCCCCGGGCTTCTTTGTCGTCACGGATATTGACGGGGATGCCCGACACGTCCAGTGCCGAGCGTTTGCACAGGACTAAGATGCTTCTTGTTGTTGCAGTATTTTCGCATCTTATAGTTAGTCAGCACTCCGGTCAGCGCTTGAGCAACTACCTCACCAGCAGTTGCCCCAGCTCTTGGGTGCAACGGGTCAGCGCCACATAGAGTCCGTTCCAGCCTCTCGGCGCAGCGGCAATGCTGGGAGCGTCGATGAGCAACGTGGCATCCCATTCCAGCCCCTTGGCATCGCTCGCGGAGAGCACCGGGGTGCCGGGTAAGGCCTCGCGCAAAGCTGTCAAGCGTTCCATCGGAGCAATCACACCGACCATCCCGCCCTTCCACCGTGCTGATAGTTGTTCGACGGCGCGTGCGGCCTCAGCGGCCAGCTCACCTTCGGTGACGGAGAGTTCCCATGGCTCAATGCCGGCAGCGCGAACGGCGCGAGGAGGCTCGTTTTGACTGCCAGCGTTGCGAAGCACGGCTCCGGTGAGGGCCATGACTTCCATCGGCGTGCGGTAACAGATGCTCAGCTGCGCCTCGGTCCACCTGTCACCGAAGGCAGCGCTAACCGCTTCCTGCCAGGTGGTGTGCCGGTGCGGCGCCTCGGCCTGATCGATATCTCCAACCGCGGTGATCGATCGAGAAGGGCAGCGGCGCATGACCATTTGCCATTGCATCTCCGAAAGCTCTTGAGCTTCGTCAATGACGACGTGCCCGTAGACCCAGTCGCGTTGTGCGCTGGCACGATCGCTCATAAATTCGCCCTGCCCATTGTTGGGGATTGCATCGCCCAACAAATCAGCCAACGCGTCGTACAAGGGCAGATCGCTGCTCGCCCACGTCCGAGGTTCGCCAGCGATTAACCCTCGTTCGGCATCGGTAAGCTCCGGCACCCACTGCTCAAGCAGTGCCTCATCATCTAAGAGCCGGCGCAGTTCTCGTGTCGTATCGAGTGTGGGCCACCACCGCTGAAGCGTTGCGTTCACGCCGTCGTCGTCCGCGATCTTCTCACGGAGGAGTTCAATGTCTTCCTCGGTGAGCATCCCGTCGACGTCAGTGCCTGTTGCCCCGGAGCTCGCAGCGCGATTGTCGGTGTGGGTGAAGACGGCATCGAAGTCGCGCAGCAGGTCCTCAAGTCCGTCTTCAACCTGTGCCATCGTCGCCTCGCTGCGTGCCACTACGGCATCGGTGAGTTGGTCCTGGACCTGCTGGATGAACACTGCGCGCGCACCATGGTAGGAGCGCCCCGAGGTTGCCGAGGCGATGGTCCGGGCGGTCTGTGTTTCATCAATCGTGTACCGTTCCCCTTCCCACAGCAGTTCGACGCCGGCTGGTTGTGGGAGGCGCGATGCGCAATACCGGGCGAGCCCCTGTTGCCATAGCGCCCTGCCCTTGATCTCCGCGAGCTCACGCTGCTCCAGGCGCTCCACACCTACCCCAGGAACCAGGGTGTCGCAGGTCGCCGACACTATTGCGGTCTCCCCCAGTGCCGGCAGTACCTGGCCAATGTAGTCCAGAAAACGCGGTGACGGTCCAATCACCAAGACGCCCTGCGCAGCGAGCTTGGGGTAGGTGAAAAGTAGGTAGGCCACCCGGTGCAAGGCCACCACGGTTTTTCCAGTGCCCGGACCGCCCTGGACAACCAGCGGGCCGCGGGAGTCGGCACGAACCACATCGTCTTGCTCGCGTTGCAACGTTGCCGCTGCGGTGCTCATCTGACCGGTGCGCCGCTCACCAAGGGCGGCGAGGAGGGCCCCCTCGCCCACCAGTTCACTAGCCCTGGAACCATCCAGCGGCTCGTCCTCAAAGCTGATGACCGTCCGCCCTTGGGTTCGTATATGACGACGGCGGGCCTGCCCCTGGGGGTCCACCGGCGTCGCGGTGTAGAAGGCCCGTGCGGCCGGTGCACGCCAGTCGATGACGAGAGGATCGCCGTTGTCGCTGGGGCTGGGAATACCCACGCGCCCCAGATGGCGCACTGTCGCATCGAGTGCATCGATCCGGCCGAAGATCAAACCTTGCTCCGCGTGCTGGAGTTCCGCACGGCGGCGGACCAGCATGCGCATCCGCGCCTGCTCAACTGCGTCCTGCGCCGGCGTAGCAAGCTCGGCCTCAAGATGCTGGAGGATCCCGTCGCGGCGGGCGAAGGCCTCATCTAGGATGAGCTGTTCCTGCGCTGTGGCTCCTGTGTGCGCGGCGGAGTCTTCGGCAACAAGTGTGGTCACGTTATTTAGGGGCACTTACACTCTTTCACTACGTAGAACTGTCGTCGCTTACGAGGCAACACCACTCCCTATGAAAATATTCCAACTAGCGCAACGCTCCGGCGGGTACCTTCGGCGGTGCGTCATCTGAGCTGCCCGGACGGGACCGCTCCAGTCCCGGCACAAAGTGGACCACGCTCAGGAGCAGCCAAGTGACCGCCACAAAAGGCCAGGTGTAAAGGGCGGGCACACCCTGAAAGACCATCGACAGTCCGCCGGCCAGCAATGCCCCAATCGCGGCCAATGCCCACGGCTGCCAGGAACAACGCAGCCATCGCAATTGCCACCAACACGCTGGAGTACCCCAACATGCCGTGTCCCAACAGCAAGTGGTCCGCTCCGGTGGCCACAGCCAGCACACTTGAGAGGACACTGCCTGCTAAAGCGGCCAACCCCACTTTCCACTGTGCAAGAAATAGGACGGCCAGGATCAATCCACCGGCAATCAGGGAGTCAATCAGCACCACCTGGGACACATTGGCCAAAATGGAGCGCAAAAAAGGGCAACAGGCGATCCGTCCGGCGTGATGTAGGCCGGTGCCACGCGACGGTCAGCCGTGGCGAAGAACAAAATACCGGCCACAATGCAGAATGGGGCCGTGATGGAGGGTAATTTGAGGGGCCCGAGCAGGGCGGTTCGGAAGAGCCGTTGAACGCCCCACGTCACGGGCGCGCAGGCAGCGCCTGCCAGGATGGCGCACATCGCCGCGAACCATGTTCCGCCGATGGCAGCGAACGCCGCGGCTCCCACGAGTGCTCCACAAAAACCATGATCTCCGGCACGCACCATTGCTGCCGGTGCCCGCAGCAATAATCCGGTCACGGTAGAGGCGGCGCAGCCCAGCAGTGCCAGTAGAGCCATCTGCCAACTGGCCACGGCAAAAGCCGCCAGAATCAGCAGCCCGGGGAGGTTTTGAGCCTGAAAGAAGATCTGCGGAAACCACGCAGCAGCATACTGGCGGCTCCGCGCAGCAGCGGTTGCCGCGATGGCCGGGCGGCCGGTTGATTATGGTTCACATCGAGACTTTACTATCGGCGCGGGGCAGCCCCGGCCGCGGCGCGCAGGTGGGCTAGGCCCCGTTTTCTTGTTGCTGCGCCATGAACGCCTCAGGCCCCTGCTCGGCCGCCTTGGGATCCATCCACAGGATGCTGAACCAGTTGCCGTCCGGGTCCTCAAAGTCGCGCGAGTACATGAAGCCCATGTCTTGAGCTGGCCGCGGCTCCTTGCCGCCGGAGGCCAGCGCCTTCTCCAACATGGCGTCCACGTCCTCGCGGGTTTCGCAGCTCAGGGCTGTCTGTACCTGCTGCACCTGCGCGGGGTCGGCAATCGGTTTGTCCGTGAACGTGGCAAAGAAGTCGTGCGTGAGCACCATCAGGAAGATGCTCGCATCAATGACAATGCAGGCCGCCTTCTCGTCCGTAAAGTTGGGCTCGATCCGCCAGCCAAGGCCAGAGAAAAACGCTTTGGAGACATCAAGGTCTTTGGTGGGAAGGTTGATGAATAATTGGGTGGCCATGATATTTACCCCCTAAATCGGGTGTTGCCGTGTCAGTGGCTATACAGAACATTTAATGCTTGCCACCCATCGGGAGTGTGTCAATGGATCGGGATCAGAATTCGTCGCAGCGCTCAGATCACGTACCTCTCATCCTCGTGGTCGCCCGGATGGTCCTTGACCAGACCAGCGGCGAGGGTGTTGCCGTCCTGAGGGTCGATGACCAGGAACGCGCCCGTGCGGCGGTGCCGGGCATAGGACTCCACCGGCAGCGGCGAGGCCAGCCGGATCTGGGCGGAGCCGATGTCGTTCAATTCCAGGCCCGACGCCGGCGCCTCGGCGAAAGTCGCGAGGTCCAGTTTGCCCCTCACGGCACGGACCAGGCCCTGGACCGTCTTGCTGCCGTGCTTGATCAACACCTTGGCGCCCTCACGCAGCGGCTTCACCGACAGCCAGCACAGTTCGGCGTATACGTCCTGGCTGACCTCAAGGAAGGTGCCGGTGGCGGCGATGACGTCGCCGCGGGCAATGTCGATTTCCTCACTCAGCCGCAACGACACCGACTGCGGCGCCACGGCCCGGTCCAAAGACCGCCCGGCAAAGTCGATCCCCACCACCGTGGCGGTGCGTCCCGCTGGCAGGACAGTGACCGCCTCGCCTACTGACACCGAGCCGGAAGCCACTTGCCCCGCATAGGCGCGATAGTCGCGAAAGGAGGTTCCGGCGTCGTCCGCAATTGCCAGCTCGGGGGCCAGCGCACCCTGCGGGCGAATCACCAGCTGTACGGGGAAACGGAAAGGCTCCATCCCACGCTCCAATTCGTCCGTGGTGGGCAGGGTCTCCAGGATGTCCAGCAGGCTGGGGTCGGTGTACCAGGGCGTGTGGGCGGAGCGATCCACCACGTTGTCGCCCTCCAGCGCAGAGACCGGAACCACCACCACGTCGCGCAGGCCTATGCCCGCGGCCACGGCCTGAACATCCCTCTCAATGGTGCGGAAAACGTCCTCGCTGAAGCCGACCAGGTCGATCTTGTTCACGGCCACCAGCACGTTGGGCACGCGCAGCAAACGCAGCACCGAGAGATGTCTGCGGGTCTGCTCCAACACCCCTTTGCGGGCATCGATCAGTACGACGACGGCATCCGCCGTGGACGCGCCCGTCACCGTGTTCTTGGTGTATTGCACATGCCCGGGGCAGTCGGCCAGGATGAAGCTGCGCCGGTCCGTGGCGAAGTAGCGATAGGCGACGTCGATCGTGATCCCCTGCTCGCGTTCAGCTCGCAGGCCGTCGGTTAGCAGCGCCAGATCGATCTTTTGCGCGCTGCCGTCTTCACCGCCGAAGCCGCGGTCGGCGGAGGTGCGGGTCACCGCCTCCAGGGTGTCGGCCAGGATGGCCTTGGAATCGTGGAGCAGGCGACCCACCAGGGTGGACTTGCCGTCATCGACGGAACCGGCGGTGGCGAAGCGGAACAAGGAGGCGTGGGCCAGTGGGATCTCGACAGGCTCGATCACCGAATGGGTTGTTGTGCTCATTAGAAATATCCGTCTTTCTTGCGGTCTTCCATAGCTGCCTCGGAGATGCGGTCATCGGCCCGGGTGGCGCCACGTTCTGTCAGGGTGGAGGCGGCAACTTCGCGCACCACATCGTGGACGGTGATAGCGTTGGAGGCCACGGCGCCGGTGCAGGACATGTCCCCCACCGTGCGGTAACGGACCTGCTTGATGATGACGTCCTCGCCGGGGCGCGGCTCCGAGACAGGTCCCACGGCACGCCACATGCCATCTCGCTCATATACTGCGCGGTCATGAGCGTAGTAGAGGCCCGGCAGTTCAATGTTTTCCCGGGCTATGTAGCGCCACACATCCAGCTCGGTCCAGTTACTGATGGGGAAGGCACGTACGTGCTGCCCCACGGTGTGGCGGCCGTTATACAGGTTCCACAATTCGGGCCGCTGGTTGCGCGGATCCCACTGGCCAAACTCGTCGCGCAAGGACAGGATCCGTTCCTTGGCGCGGGCCTTGTCCTCATCGCGGCGCCCGCCGCCAAAGACAGCGTCGAACTTGTTCTTGGCAATGGCGTCCAGCAACGGCACTGTCTGCGACGGGTTGCGGGTGCCATCGGCGCGTTCGGCCAGCTCGCCGCTGTCAATGAACTCCTGCACGGAACCCACCTCCAGGCGCAGCCCCAACCGCTCCACGGTCCTGTCACGGAACTCGATGACCTCCGGGAAGTTGTGCCCGGTGTCCACATGCAGCACCGGGAACGGGACCTTGCCAGGCCAGAACGCCTTCGTGGCCAGGTGCAGCATGACCACGGAGTCCTTGCCGCCGGAGAACAACAGCGCCGGGCGCTCAAACTCGGCCACCACCTCACGGATGATGTGGATCGCCTCGGATTCAAGCAGGTCCAGCGATTTCAGCTCGGGGGCCTCGCCGGGTGCCCCGACAAGGATTTCGACAGGTTCAATCACCGGTGTGTCTGTAGTTTGGGTGCTCATACGTGTAACCCACATTCCGTCTTGGAGGTTCCGGCCCAGCGTCCGCTCCTGGGATCGGCGCCGGGGGCCACTTTCTTGGTGCAGGGTGCGCAGCCGATGGATGGGTAGCCTTGGTTGAGCAATGGATTTGTGGGCAGGAGGTTCTCATCCGAGTACCCAATGACGTCCTCGTAGCTCCAGGTTGCCAGGGGGTTGATCTTGACCAGCCCGTTTTTCTCATCCCAGCTGACCAGTGGCGTGTTGGTGCGGGTGGGGGCCTCGTCGCGGCGCACTCCCGTAAACCAGATTTCGTAGCCTTTCAGGGAACGACCCAGCGGCTCCACCTTGCGCAACGCACAGCATTGGGCCGGGTCGCGGGCGAAAAGATCCTTGCCCAGCAGTGAATCCTGTTCGGCCACGGTGTTCACGGGCAACACGTCCACCACGTTGACCCGGAGGTTCTCGGCCACCGCGTCCCGCGTCGCATAGGTCTCCGGGAAGTGGTAGCCGGTGTCCAGGAAGAGCACATCCACGCCGGGCAGTTGATCGGCAACCAGGGCCGGCAGCACGGCGTCGGCCATGGAACAGGCGACGGCGGCCGCACCGGTTGCAAAGTTTCGCGCCACCCAGGCGATAACCTCCTGTGCGGATGCGTCCCAGTCCAGTTCAGCTGCGCCGGCGGCGGCGATGGCCCGGAGTTCTTCATGCGCGCGGAGGTCGGCAGCCGAGTTCACGAGGTTGGGGAGCGGTTGGGGATTCATTTCAGCAGCTCCTCATCGGCCCGGTGGGCGAATTCGGCGAAGGTCTCCTCCGCCAGACGGTTGGCTGCGTAGCTGCGCAGGAGCCGCTCCACATAGTCGGCTAGGTCGTCAACAGCGACTTTGAGCCCGCGGACGGTGCGGCCCAGGCCTGCCTCCTCACGGTTATGGGAAGCCAGCCCGCCACCGAGGTGGACCTGGAATCCTCCTGTTGTGCCGCCGTCGTCCGTGGGTACAATGATGCCCTTCAGGCCGATGTCGGCCGTCTGGATGCGGGCGCAGGAGTTCGGGCAGCCGTTGATGTTCAAGGTGATGGGGTCGCCGAGGGCGCCGGCGTCGACGAGATCGGTCATGCGCTGTTCAAGTTCGCCGATGACGTATTCGGCAGTGTCTTTCGTATTGACGATGGCGAGCTTGCAGAACTCGATGCCGGTGCACGCCATGGTGTTGCGGCGGAACACGGAGGGACGGGCGTTCAGGCCGATGGCATCGAGCCCGGCGATGACGGAGTCCACATCCTCCTTGGCGATGTCCAGGGCGAGAATCTTCTGGTGCACAGTGGTGCGCAGTCGGTGCGAGCCGTGGGCCTCGAGGAGGTCCGCGAGCTCCACGAGCTTGTCACCGGAGAGCCGTCCTACGAAGGGGGCCGTACCGATGAAGAACTTGCCGTCCTTCTGCGCGTGGATGCCAACATGGTCGCCGAGGCCCTTCGCCTGCGGCGGCACAATTCCGTTGGGGAGCTTGCGTCCCAGGTATTCGTCCTCAAGGATCTGGCGGAACTTCTCCACCCCCCAGTCGGCGATCAGGAACTTCAAGCGGGCCTTGTTGCGCATGCGCCGGTAGCCGTAGTCGCGGAAGATGCTGGTGACGGCTTCCCACACGGCGGGGCCATCCTCCGGGGGAACAAACACACCGACGCGCTCGGCCAGGCGCGGCGCCGTGGACAGTCCGCCACCTACCCAGAGGTCATAGCCGGGGCCGAGCTCGGGGTGGAGCACACCAACAAAGGAGACATCGTTGATCTCATGCACCGTGTCCTGGTTGGGGTGGCCGGTGATGGAGGTCTTGTACTTGCGCGGCAGGTTCGAGAACTCCGGATTGCCGATGAAGCGGCGGCTTAGTTCCTGGATGAATTCGGTGGGGTCAACGATTTCCGCCTTGGCGATGCCGGCCACCGGGGAGCCGAGAATGACACGGGGAACGTCGCCGCAGGCCTCGGTGGTGGACAGCCCCACAGCTTCCAGGCGGCGCCAGATCTCCGGCACGCTTTCAACTTCCACCCAGTGCAGCTGGATGTTCTGCCGGTTGGTCAGGTCAGCGGTGCCACGGGCAAAGTCGCGGGAAATCTGGCCGATGGTGCGCAGTTGCTCGGTGGTCAGCTTGCCGCCGTCGATGCGCACGCGCAGCATGAGGTATTTATCCTCGAGCTCGTGCGGTTCCAGCGAGGCAGTCTTACCGCCGTCGACCCCTTGTTTACGCTGCGTGTACAGCCCCCACCAGCGGAAACGGCCGTGCAGGTCGTCGTCCGTGATCGAGTCAAAACCCTCGTGGGCGTAGATCGTCTCGATGCGGTGGCGCACGGAGAGCCCGTCGTCGTCCTGCTTCCACACCTCAACCGGGTTCAGCGGCGCGGTGCCGTCAACCTTCCACTGCCCGTGCGGCTTGGCTGCGGGGCGGGCGCGTGCCGGGCGAGGTGGCGAGGAATCAACGGTGGGTGCGGTGGAAGCGTCGGCGGTCGCTCCGGCTAGAGCTGTCTGTGTCATATGACGAGCGTAGGGTTCGGCCCCCGCCGGGCAAATCAAAGATGCAACGTGGGTTCACCTTGGGCAACATTTCTTCACACGCCCATTTCACCAAGGTTTTATGCTTCCCGTACGGCGAGCCGTTAGATACGGCGGCTTTGCCCCACCCTATCTCGCCAGACCTAACGGCTCGCGGTGGGCAAGTGCCGCGTCGAGGCGCTCCAACGCCAGCTGGGCCAGCAGCCGTGACGGCAGCAAAGGCTCCGCGACGAAATCGGCCCCGGCCGTGGAGAGCTGGTCGTGAAAGTAGCCCGGAGCCAAAAGATATGAGGCGATCGCCACGCCGGCCGCCCCTTCGGCTCGCAACCGCGCCACGGCCTCGGGAACGGACGGCTGCGCGCCGGCACCATAGGCGGCCAGGACGCGTTGGGGGCGGAGGGCGGCCAGCGCCGCTACCATCACCTGAACTCGATGGGCAGCCTCCGGCCTGGAGGACCCCGCAGCGGCGAGCACAATGCCCCAGTCCTGGGGCAGTTCCCCCAACTTCTCGTGCAGCAACCCGGCCAGCCGGGGGTCAGGGCCAAGGGGTGCCGCGGCCAGAAACCCCGGGCGGCTTGCCACAGCCTCCGCAATGTCCACCTGCACGTGGTACCCCACAGTGAGCAGCAGCGGTACGACGACGGCCCGCACGCCGTCCGACACGCCGGCCACCACATCAGGCAGGGCAGGTTCTTGGACGTCGACGTAGGCTTCCAGCACGCACAGGCCCGGACGCAGCGACCCCATGGCGGCACGGACTCCATTGATCAGGGCCTGCCCCTGCGCATTGTTGGTGCCGTGGGCGCAGGCGATCACGACGGTTGCTGCTCCGTCGATGGCTGGGGGCGGCGCAGCATTCACGTGCGGCTCGTTTCTGTCGGGGTGGCCTCTTTCTCATCTGCCAATGTACGCCACCGGCGTCGGCTCACAGCCCGGTGGGCAGCTGGCTTGGAGCCGGGGCCGGGGGCCGGGTGTTGACGATGCCAAACGCGGACACCAGGCCCCCCGTGATGAACATGGCGGCGGTGATGGCCATAATGCGGCGAAATGAGTCGAATTCCAACACCCCGCCCAACAGGACACCGGCCAGGGCCACGGCCACCAGCCCCGCCACCCGGGAGACGGCGTTGTTGATCGCCGAGCCGATCCCACTTTGCTCCGGCGGCACGGCACCGAGGATGGCAGCCGTCAGCGGGGCCACCGTGATGGACAAGCCCACCGAGAAGACCAGCTGGCCGGGCAGGATCTGGGTCCAAAAGTTGAACGGCTCCGCGGCGGCGGTCATCAGCAGGTATCCGGCCCCGGCAATCATGGGGCCGACCGTCATGAACAGCCGCGGCCCATACTTGCCAGCCAGCGCACCAAAGGGCCCGGACAGCGCCAGCATGATCACTGCGGTGGGCATTGATGCCAGCCCCGCCAACACCGCCGGGAACCCCACGATCTCCTGTAGGAACAACACCAGCATCAGCTGCCCCAGGGACACCCCGGCGTAGATGAACGTGGTGGCGATATTGCCCATGCCAAAGTTTCGCCGGCGAAACAGCCCCAGCGGCATCATGGGAGCCGGCGTCCGGTTTTCCCACCACAGGAAGGCCACCAAGGCTGCCACCCCAATACCGAACGGGACGGCCACGGCGGGGTCGCCCCACCCCAGCCGGTCCTGCTCGATGAACGCAAACACCGTCCCCGCCAGGCCGACGGAGGCCAGCACGGCACCGGGTAGGTCAACTCGTGGCGGTGGCGCACCCACTCTCGCCGCGCCCACGGCCAGGCCCGGTGCGGTGGGGGTTCCGCCGTCGTACTTGGGCAGCGCAAGCCCCCTCAACAGCAGCAGCGTGGCTGCGATGGGGACCACGTTGATCGCGAACACCAGGCGCCAGCTGGAGTAGTCGACCAGCAGCCCACCCATCAGCGGCCCCGCCAAAAATGCGGTACCAGTCCAAGCCGTCCAGCTCCCAATAGCCTTGCCTTGGGCTGGGCCACTGAAGGTTGAGGTGATCAGGGCCAGCGAACCCGGCACCAAAAGCGCGGCCCCGGCACCCTGCACGGCCCGGGCCAGTATGAGCAGGACCGCGCTCGGTGCCACGGCGCAAGCCAGCGAGGCGACCCCGAAAATGAGCAGTCCTGTCCGCAAAATCCGTACCCTGCCGAAACTGTCAGAGAGCGAGCCGGCAATCAAGATCAACGAACCCAACGCCAGCAGATACGCGTCGACCACCCATTGTTGCGTGGTGATGCCCCCGCCCAGCTCGCCGGTGATGGCGGGCAAGGCAACATTGACTATGGCACCATCCAAAAAGGCCACAAACGACGCCAGGATCGCCACCCACAACACCCGCCGCTGCATCGGTTCAACTCCGCTTGGCGAAGGCCGTTCGCAGGGAGAGTTTGCGGGAGTACTCGATGGAGCCGTACCGGAACAGGTGGATGGCAACACGCAGTGCCAGGAAGCCGAAGATGAACAGCTCCGCAATCACAATGACAGCAGAGACGCCGTTGAGCGAACCAAAGGCGTTGCGCAGCATGGCTGTAATGGGCGCGGTGAACGGGAAGAACGTGAAGATTTGTACAATGAGCGAACCTGGGTCACTGACCACCATGGTCACAATGTAGAACGGGATGAACATCATGATCATGACTGGGCCAAACACTGTGCTGGCGTCCTTGGCGGTAGGCATCACGGCGCCGATGCCCACCAGCACCCCGGTGAACAAGATGAAACCACCTATCAGCAACAGTGCGCCCACCAGCATCGGCCAGAACTGGAAGCTCAAGTTGGAGAGATCAAAATTGGGCATGTTCAGCTGGTCACGGAAGAACACGTACCCCAAGAGCATGGGTGCGGCAAAAACAATGGACTGCAACGCACCCACCATGAACAAGGAGATGACCTTGCCAACCACCAGTGTTGTCGGGTTCAAGGTGGTCAGGATCATCTCGGTGACCCGGTTCTCTTTCTCCTCAAGGGTCGAGGCCAGCATTTGGTTCGCCAGCAGAATGATCACCACATAAAACAGCACCAAAAACAGCAGCGGCGGCACCACAGTTTCCAGGCCACCGGACACCACCCCGTTCTTGAAGGTCTGCGTTTCGGTGCTGAAACTGCCCTGCACGGCGGCGACCAGCTCGGGCGATCCCACCTTCTCCTGGGCCGAGAGCACCACTATTTGCTTGGCGACGGCGTCGTACGTTCCGTTCTTGAAAATGCCCTGGTCAGTGCCATAGACCAGGACTGGATCCTTCTCCAGGCTCGCCGGGAAGCTGAAGTAGGCGTTGAGCTTGCCAGCCTGCACCCGTTCGACGGCGGTGCCCGGGTCAGGCTCCACGGTGCCTCCCAGCGCCTTGGCGATCGCCGGATCGATCACGGCGGAGGCATCCGTGTAGGTGAACGCCAGGGTCTGCCTCTTTTGCGCCTCGGACAGTGACTGCGTAGAGGAACTGCTGGCAAACACCAGCACAAACACCAAAGCCAACAGGATCGGGATGGCCAAGGTGGCGATCCAGAAGCGCCGTTTCTTCACGGTACGGGTGAACTCAAATTGCACCACGGTGCCCAGATTGTGACGTGCCATGTTACTTCCCTCCCAGGGCCACAGGCGCTGCCATGTTTTCACCGTAAACCTGGATGAAAATGTCATCCAGACTCCGCTTGGCGGCCACGAAGCCGCGCACCACCACACCGGCCATAACCAGTTCGCGGAGCACCTGCGCCTCATCGACGCTGCCAGTCAGGGCCAGCTCTGCATAGTTGTGCTCCCGAAGTGTCACCTCATAGCGCGGTGACTCGGGGATGCTCCCGCTGTACTTGAGCCTGACGGTCCGCCCACCAAACTGGTTTTGCACCTCGTCAATGGTGCCGTAGGCCTCGGATTTGCCGTCTTTGAGCAGGATGATCCGATCGCACAGCCGCTCCACTTCTTCCATCTGGTGGGTGACCATCATGACGGTGGCCCCCGCCTTTTTGTGGTCCTCAATAATGTCCATGAGCAGCCTGCGGTTGACCGGGTCAAAGCCTTTGGTGGGTTCGTCCAGGATCAGCAGCTCAGGTTCGTTCATGATGGTGACGCCGAGCTGGATCTTTTGCTGTTCACCGCCAGAGAGCTTGTCCACACGCACCTCCGCCTTGTCTGCCAGGTCCACCCTGTCCAAGTACTCGCGGCAGAACTTCTGCGCGTCATTCTTACTCAAGCCCTTGAGCCGGCCAAAGTACGTCATGACATCGCGCACGGACTCTTTCTTGTACAGGCCCCGTTCCTCGGGGAGGTATCCCAACCGTGCGCCAAAATCGTCGCTGAACACTTTCCCGTTGATCTGCAAAAGTCCCGCCGTGGGCCGGTAGATGCCAAGCAAGGCCCTGATCGTCGTCGTCTTTCCGCTACCGTTGCTGCCCAGGAATCCAAACGTTTCCCCGCGCCCCACGTCAAAAGAGAGCCCGTCGATGACTTTCTTCTCACCGAATTGCATGTGAAAGTCTTCAATGTGAATGAGTGGGAGTGTTGCAGGGAAACCAGTGGTCATGCAGTTAGCGTAGACGCATCCGGCGACAATGACACGCCATGATTCGCTCCCGTATGCCCGCCACCGTACCCTTGATGCTGACTGTCTTGCAGCCCCTGCCCCTACTGCCGAATGCGCCGATGACCTTCGACCCAGCACTCATGCTTGACCTTGTGGGCGTGTTCTTTTTCGCCGTCTCCGGGTCCCTACTTGCCGCCCGCAAGGGCTTCGACCTGGTGGGCTCGGTGTTGTTGGGCTCCATGGTGGGGCTCGGCGGCGGCGTGGTCCGGGACATCGTCTTGAACACCGGCCCGCCAGTTGCCTTCACCAACCCGGTCTATCTCGCCCCGCCGCTGCTCGCCGCCGTGATCGTGTACTTCATGCCGCGAAACATTGAGCGCAGCTCCCGCCTGCTCTTGACATTCGACGCCGGTGGGCTGGCTTTGTTTTGCATCACCGGCGCGCTGAAGGCCCTGAATGCTGGCATGAATCCTGTTGCCGCGCTGTTGCTGGGTGTCACCACGGCCGTTGGTGGCGGCATCCTCCGTGACGTCACGGCCAACGAGGTCCCGCGGTTGTTTGACCCGAAGGACCTCTACGCGATCCCGGCATTCGTGGGTGCGGGACTCGCCACAGCGCTGTGGAACCTGGGCTGGTTCAACCTTGTCACAGGGACCCTCAGTGCCGCCGTCGTCTTCTCCTTGCGCATGCTCAGCCTGCGTTTTGGCTGGCATGCTCCGCTGGCTGCCCGGAGTTGGGTACGCCCCCGATTCCGGCGCGGCTAGGATTGATACCCAGTACGTTGCCGATCTTGGAGATTCAGATGTCCGACATGTTCGTAGAGAAATTCCGTGCCCTGGTGCCCCAGTATTTGCAGGAGCCGTGGCAGGAAGCCGACGGGATTGCGCAGGCCGATCTTGACGATGTCTTTGCCGAGCTGAACATCACTGTTCCGCAGGCACTGCGTGAATTCTTGCATGCTGTGGGCAATTGCGAAGAGCTCATGGAGGCCTACTACTATTTCTGGGATCCGGAAGAACTGGAGATCCAAGACGGTTACCTCTTGTTCCTGGAGGATGAGGACGAGGCTTACACCTGGGGTATTTTGGCCGATCAGGCTGACGTTCCCGACCCGATTGTGTGGCGCCGCAACAACGCCACGGGTGCCTGGATCAACGAAGAAGGCACCTTCAGCGAGTTTGTCTTTGACATGCTGGATTGGGTCTTCACCGACGACGACGACTGAGCCGTTCCCCAGCTATGGGAATAATCAGGAAGGCGTTGTATCTTTGCGATATGGACGCTCAGGAGCAACTCTCTGCATTGATCCCGGAACCCACCGCCGTTGTGGAGCTGGTTGAAAGCATGGTCGGGGGCATGTGGCCCCGATCGGACACTTCGCGGAGGGCTCTTTTTCAAAGGCTGGGGTTTGTCAGCGGCGCCAGGTGGGACGATTCCGCCGATAAGTCCGTCACCGACCACTTCGCCCTCCTCACCCAGCTCCCCGGTGAGCTGTCCAGCTCCTGGACAAGCCACAATGGACGTTTCATGGGCATCAGCATGCAGCCTTACACGGACATGATGCCGAATAATCCAATAGCACGCCTGGGCTATGAGAGCGTCCGGGCCCAGCTGACCGAGCTTTATGGCCAACCCATAAATCCATGGCACGACCCCGTGGTCCAAACATGCATCTGGAACACTAACGGGCGCAGGATCATCATCAGGTTCTTCAACCTGCAACACAGCGGGATGATTCTGAGCGTGTTTGACGCAGGGCTTGCCGCCGCAGCGGACGGAGAATTACGACGCCGAATGGCCCCCGCCCATTGGAACGGCAGCGCAGAAGGTGCCAGCCCATTCGTGCTTCCCACTTTTCGCCCAAGCGCCTAAAACCACCCACTGTTTCGAGGAGATCCGCCGTCGGTCCTCCGAACCCCCTGGTGAGACGCGCATTCCATGGACCTCACGGGGACAGCCATCTAACGTGGGCATAGGGGCCGCCCTCGAATCCTAGGATGTGATGGCCGTGTTTGAACTTTTCACCGACTCTGCAGAAGCCGTGATGCGCCACGTCGTTGACGAAGCGCGGGGCGTGCAGGCAAAGGAAATTGAACCTGTCCACCTACTGCTCGGCATCATGGACCACACAGACGGCATCGCCCGCCACGGTGCTGGCGGGCGAAGGAATGACCCGGCCGTCCGTGGTCAACAAACTTGACCTGCCACAAAAACCGGCGAAGAAGGCTGGGCGCATCCACAACCGGCTCAAAGCTGGCACCATGCAATTCTCCAGCGCAGCCCAGCAGGCACTCCAGTCCGCCGAACAACAAGCACGGGATTTACAAAGCCCAACAATCAACGCCGAACACCTGCTGTTGGGCCTGCTCCAGGGAGCCGATATGCAAAGCCTTGCAGGCGCCCTGGGGACCAGCGCCGACACCATCAGCCACACTGTTGCGCAAAAGCTGCGAAGTGCCGGTGATTGAGCCCGTCGAAATCCGCCGGTCTCGCTCCCCACCCGCACCCTAACCTCGTTCCTCGGCTAGGGAACCCTGCGGGCGTGGGCCCAGGCTCGACCACCGGGCGCTAGACGTCGCGGGAGACCACGGCTTCCGCGAAACTGGCAAGGGCCGTCTTGACGACGCTCTCGGGCAGGGGTGCCAGCGCGGCGATGGCCTGAGCCGACCATTCGCGGGCAACCACCCAGGACTGCGCCGTGACCGGGTGCTCACGCAACGCAGCCACGGCCTGAGCCAATGCTTCATCGCTGCTCAGGTCGCCGTCGACCAGTGCCAACACCGCATCCGCAGACACATCGCCCGCGGCGGCAGCCTTGCGCAACAGCAGCACGGGCAGGGTGGGAACGCCTTCACGAAGATCGGTGCCAGGTGACTTCCCGGATACCTGCTTCAGACCAGTGACGTCGATGACGTCGTCGGCCAGCTGGAAGGCCACGCCCACCTTCTCGCCGTATTCAAGCATGACTGCCTGCGTCTGCCTCGAGCCACCGGCAAAGATGGCACCGAGCTGCCCCGACGCTGCAACGAGCGAGCCTGTCTTGTCCGCGACCACTGACAGGTAGTGCTCAATGGGGTCTTCGTCCTCGCGCGGTCCCACAGTCTCATGGAGCTGGCCCAGGCACAGCCGTTCGAAGGTGCGTGCCTGGATGCCCAGTGCTTCGGAACCAAGCTCGGACACCAGGATCGAGGCGCGGGCAAAGATGAGGTCACCGGTCAGGATGGCCACGGTGTTGCCCCACACCTCATGCGCGGTGGGCCCTCCCCGGCGGAAGGGTGCGGAGTCCATCACGTCGTCGTGATACAGGGTGGCCAGGTGCGTCAGTTCAACCACGACGGCGGCCTGCACCACTTCCGGCCGGCTCGCGTCGCCTAGGTGGGCGGCCAGCAACACCAGCAGCGGACGGATACGTTTGCCGCCTGCTTCCACCAGATGCCTGCTCGTGGCGTCGGCCAACGGATCGGAGTTGGAGATGGCCTCGCGCAGGACCTTTTCTACCTTGGCCATGCTCATGAAAATGGAGGGCCCAAGGTCAGGGTCATCGGCCACGGCGGAGAAACCAGCGGGTAGTTGCAACCCCGTGGCAATGTCCATGGTGCTGGGGTTGGGATCATGGGAGGCGGGGTGCCCGTGCCCGGCATGGGTCCAGCTGTGGTTCGCGGAAGTAGTCACTACTTAACACTCACTATTGGTAGGGATTGTTGCTTGGATGTTCGGGGAAAGCCTTGGTTGCTGGTGGCTGGGACCAGCTTCTCCAGTAGATGAATCACTCTATCCTCAAATCCACGTTCGTCAGCGTCGGTGAGATTGGCCATCAAGCGGACCACAAACCGCATGAGCACGGGAACCGGCATGCCTGTGCGCAATGCCAATTTCATGATGGCGGGTTTACCAATCAGGGAGGCAAAGACCCTGCCTAGGGTGAAGTGGCTGCCCCACTGCTCCTGCACAAAGCCGGCATAGCCGCGCAGCACGTGATCGGAGGCCAGCCGGGAGTTTGCGGCGCAGGCCCGCACAATGTGTTCAGCGGCAAACCGGCCCGATTCCATAGCATAGGAGATTCCTTCACCGTTGAAGGGGCTGACCATGCCCCCGGCGTCGCCCAGCAGCATCAGCCCGTCCGAATAGTGCGGGGTCCGGTTGAAGCCCATGGGCAGCGCCGCGCCCCGGATGGGGCCCACCTGGTTTTCAGGGGTGAAGCCCCAGTCAGCGGGCATTGCCGCGGTCCAGTCACGCAGCACGGCCCGGTAGTCAAGCTTGCCGAATTCCTTGGAGGAGTTCAGTATCCCCAAACCCACGTTGGAGGTGCCGTCACCGACACCGAACACCCATCCGTAACCAGGTAAAGGTTTCCCCGCCTTGCCGGGCAGCTCAAGCCAGCCTTCCATCCAGTCGTCGTCGTGGCGTGGGGAGGTGAAGTAGGTGCGGTACGCCACACCCATGGGCCGGTCGTCGCGCTTCTCGTGCCCGAGTGAGACGGCCGTGCGGGTTGAGTTGCCGTCGGCTGCCAGTACGACGTCGGCCATAAAGTCGGCGGTTTCACCCGTTTTGCGCCCGGCCCCGTCCAAAACGGACGCCGTGGCACCAATGACGGTTCCGGCGTCGTCCGTCAACGCCGAAGTCACCGAATGGCCCTCCAGGATGGTGGCCCCTGCCTCGCGGGCATGGGCGGCGAGGGACTCGTCAAAGCCCAGGCGGGTGCGAATCAGGCCGTAGTTGGGAAAGTTGGAGAGCTCGGGCCAGGGGACCTCGATGGTGCGCCCGCCGGCGATCAGTCGTAGGCCCTTGTTCCGGCGCCATCCCTCCGCGGGGTCGTGGGGCAGGCCCATGAGCTGGATTTCGCGCACGGCCCGGGGCGTCAAACCATCACCACAGACTTTTTCGCGCGGGAACCTGGTTTTTTCCAGCACAGTGACTTCCACCCCGGCGGAAGCCAAGTGGTAGGCAGCAGTGGAACCGGCAGGGCCAGCCCCTACGATCAGTACCTTCACAGTGTGTGGAGTTCCTTTAGTTAGTGTCGGCTTTCACGCCGCGGTGCACGGCAACAATGCCACCGCTCAAGTTCCTGTAGGCCACAGAAGACCAGCCGGACTCGGATATCCAGGCGGCAAGCTCGTCTTGGCTGGGCCACACGCGGATGGATTCGGCCAGGTAAACATAGGCGTCCGGGTTGGAAGCAACTTTTTTGGCGATGGGCGCCAGCGCCCGCATCAAATATTCGCTGTACACGGTTCGGAACACGGCATTGGTGGGGTGGGAGAACTCGGCCACCACCAGTTTCCCGCCCGGTTTGGTCACCCGCAGCATCTCCTGGAGCGCTTTTTTCGGGTCGATGACGTTGCGCAGCCCAAAGGAGATGGTGGTGGCGTCAAAGGAGTTGTCCGCGAACGGCAGGTTGGTGGCGTCACCGGCGATGAAGTCAATGTCGGGGCGGCGGCGCTTGCCGACCTTGAGCATGCCCACTGAGAAGTCGCAGGCCACCACATCCACGCCGGCGTCGGCGTAGGGTTCGCTCGAGGTGCCGGTGCCGGCAGCCAAGTCAAGGACCTTTTGGCCAGGGACGGCGCCCACCGCATCAACCACAATGCGGCGCCAACGGCGTGCCTGACCCATGGACAGGATGTCGTTGACGATGTCGTATTTGGGGGCCACGTCGTCAAACATGGCGGCCACTTCTTCCGGACGCTTCTCCAAGGATGCACGGTTCACCCCCCTAGTCTCTCAAACTTTACGCACCTTCGCTCACCGGTTTGGCGTAGTTGTGGGGGATCACACCGCGGCGCCGCCATTTAGCGCCCGGGCACGGAGTAATCTGGACTCATCATGACTGTTTCCCTGCGCACCCTGACCACGGCCCTGGACGCTGCCGCGCTGGGCGATCTGGCACCTGCAACCGCATCCGATCTGCTGTTGTCCGGCACGGATCCGCTGTGTTGGCTGCGCCATGGTGAGGGCCTTATTGGCTTTGGTGAGGCTGCATGTTTTGGTGGGACCGGCCCGAACCGCTTTGTCGACGCCGAACAGTGGTGGAAAGAGTTACTGGCGGGAGCCGTGGTTGTTGACCCGGTCAAAGTTCCCGGCACCGGGGCGATGGCCTTCGGCTCCTTTGCCTTCTCCAAGACCAGCGCACACAAGTCCGTACTGATCGTTCCGGAGCTGGTGCTGGGTTCCCGTGACGGACTGTTCTGGCTAACCCAGCTCACTACTGACGGCAAAGCGCCCACCGCTGAGTCTGCCCATGCACTGCTGCGGCGGTTCCTCTCCGGCCACGGTGACGGCACCGTGCCGGCCCCCTCCCCCGCCGGCACCGTGCGCACAGGAGCGCTCACGGAGGAGGAATGGAAACTCTCGGTCGCCGCCGGCGTTCATGCCATTGGCCACGGCGGCCTGGAGAAGGTGGTGCTGGCCCGCGATGTGCTCGTCACGTTCGAAGAACCCATTGAACGCATATCAATCTTGCAACGATTGGTGGCCCTTTACGGTGAATGTTGGACTTACGGCGTGCGTGGTCTGGTTGGTGCTACACCGGAGATGCTGATCAAGGTCGACGGCACCACGGCCCAGGCTCGCGTCCTGGCCGGCACTCTGGACCGGGAGGATGAGCCGGCCGGCGCTGTTGGCTTTGCCGCCTCAGTTCTGGGCGGTTCCGCCAAGCAACGTCAGGAACACGACTTCGCCGTCCGTTCCCTGACACGGCAGTTGGCCCCCTTCTCTAAGGACCTGTCCTTCCCCGCCGAACCATTCATCCTAGAACTCCCCAATGTCTGGCACCTGGCCTCGGATGTGAGTGCTGAACTGGCCGACACGGATGGCCACCTACCCACCTCGCTGGCCCTTGTGGAGGCGCTTCATCCAACCGCTGCGGTGTGTGGGACCCCCAGGGAAACCGCGGGGAAGCTCATCCTGGAGCTGGAAAGAATGGATCGCGGCCCCTACGCAGGGCCTGTCGGTTGGCTCGACGGCGCCGGTAACGGAGAATGGGGTATCGCCTTGCGCGGAGGCGTACTGGAAACCCCCCGCACGGCGCGCCTGTACGCCGGTGCCGGCATCGTGGAGGCATCCGACCCCGACGCCGAACTTGCCGAGACCTGGGCCAAATTCCGTCCCATGCTTCAGGCACTGGGCCTGCACCGCTGATTTCCGCGGTGGCTTCGACACAACCCTTGTCCGGGATTTCAGACAGGGATGCGTGGTCCAGCCTTGTGCACTTCGCCCAGAAGTTGTTCAATAGTGAAACCTCGTTTACCGTGATGCAAATCACTGGGCGCTACACTAGATTTCAAACCGCTGTGCTCCAGTCCAGAAACAAAGGGAACAATATGAACATTTCATCGAGGCTGACCTTACGTCTTGCCGCAGTTACAGCCGTCGCAGCATTGGCGCTGACAGGTTGCACCGACGCATCCCAGCAGCCGGCACCCGGTTCCACGGCAAGTGCCGGCGGAGCAGCCGCCTTCGATCCCACCACCGCACCCAAAGACGAGGCACTGATCGCTCTCCTCCCGGCGGCGTTGAAGGACAAAGCCACCCTGGAAATTGGCTCAGATACCTCTTACGAGCCCGCCGAATTCCTGGACAAGGATGGCCAGACGCCGGTTGGTTACGACATTGACATGGCAAAGGCCATCGCAGCCACTTTGGGCAAGAAAGCTGTTGCCCACACAGCAGACTTCCCGACCATTCTGCCCAAGCTGGGCACCGTGTATGACCTAGGTATGTCTTCTTTCACCATCACGCAAGAGCGCTCCAAGGCCGTTAACTTTGTTAGCTACTTCAACGCAGGTACCCTCTGGGCAGTGCAAAAGGGCAACCCCAATAAGATCACCATGGATGACCTCTGCGGCAAGAAGGTAGGCGTGCAGACCGGAACGGTTCAGGAAGAACCGGATGTCTCGGACCGGTCCAAGGCTTGCGTCGCAGCCGGGAAGCCCGCCATCGACATCATCTCGTTGAAGAACCAGACAGACATCACCACCCGACTAGTTGGCGGCACCATTGACGCCATGGCTGCCGATTCCCCCATCACCCGCAACGCACTGGCCAACACCGGCGGCAAGCTTGAGGTCCTCGGCGACATCTACGACTCCGCGGAGCAGGGTATTGCCATCGCCAAGAATGACCTGCCCTTGGCTGAAGTCATCGAAAAAGTCATGAACAAGCTCATCACGGATGGCACCTACATGAAGATTTTGGAGAAGTGGAACAACGCTGACGGCGCTATCAAGACAGCAGTGCTTAACCCGGCGGTCAGCAATTGAGAAGTCCCCTTGGCGGGAGCCAGCCGGCGGGCGGCGACATTGATTTAATCAAGGCCGTGCCCGTCCGGCACCCGGGCCGTTGGGTTGGTGCAGCGGTCATCATTATCGTGTTGGTGCTTGTGGCTCAGAGCCTGGTGACCAACGAACGCTTCCGGTGGGACATTGTAGGTACCTACATCCTTGACGTCCTTGTCATTCAAGGCGTTGGCTGGACTTTGATTCTGACTGTCGCGTCCATGGCTATCGCCATTGTTTTGGCCATCCTGTTGGCGTTCATGCGCCAGTCGGACAACCCTCTGTTCAGGTATGTTGCCTGGGTGTGGGTGTGGTTCTTTCGCGGCACCCCCATCTACACGCAGCTGGTGTTTTGGGGACTAGTCGCCACCCTGTACCCCACTATTGTTTTGGGCGTGCCCTTTGGGCCGGAACTGCTCACCGTCAACACCTCCATTCTCATCACGGCAAAAGTAGGCGCCATTGTGGGGCTTGGCTTAAATGAGTCGGCGTACCTGGCAGAGATTTTCCGGGCCGGGTTGAAATCCGTGGACAACGGCCAGATGGAAGCTGCCGAGGCCCTGGGCATGCGTCGCTCCAAGGTCATGTGGCGAATTGTCCTGCCGCAGGCCATGCGGGTCATCATTCCACCCACAGGCAATGAAACCATTGGCATGCTCAAGACCACCTCCCTCGTCTTGGCTGTGCCGTTCACCCTGGACCTGACCTTTGTGACCAACACCTTGGCCAACCGCACCTACGAACCGATTCCGTTGCTGATAGTCGCCGCCATCTGGTACTTGATCATTACCTCTGTATTGATGGTGGGCCAATACTTCATTGAAAAGCACTACGGCAAGGGCGTTGACAATGTGATGAAGGCTCCCGTTATGGCAACAGCCGCTGTTGCTGCCGCACACGCCAAGCCCACCACCGGAACTGATGGAAGCAAGGAAGGTGGCAAGGAATGACTGAGACCACTCCCCTGGCCAAAGGGAAAGCCCATGGTGTGAAACCCCTCGTGAAAGTTGAGGGTGTGCACAAGTTCTTCGGTGAACACCACGTCCTGAAGGGGATCGACATGACCGTCGCTCCGGGCGAAGTTTCGGTCATTATTGGCCCTTCGGGTTCGGGCAAGTCCACGCTTTTGCGGTGCATCAACGTGCTGGAAACCATCAGCGCTGGCAGGATCTACGTCCACGACTCACTCATTGGCTACCGCGAAGTCAACGGGAAGCTCCATGATCTGAGCACAAAACATATCGCTGCCCAACGCCGCGAAATTGGCATGGTGTTCCAGCGCTTTAACCTGTTCCCGCACAAAACTGCGCTGCAAAACGTGATCGAAGCACCCACGCAGGTCAAACGCCAGTCCAAGGCTGCTGCGAAGTTGAAGGCCTTGGAACTGCTAGAGATGGTGGGCCTGAGCGACCGTGCCGACTTCTACCCGGCCCAGCTCTCCGGCGGGCAGCAGCAGCGAGTCGCCATAGCCCGGGCCCTCGCCATGGAGCCGGAGTTGATGCTCTTTGACGAGCCCACCTCCGCCCTTGACCCCGAGCTGGTGGGCGATGTCCTTGAAGTCATGAAGGACCTGGCCAAGTCAGGCATGACCATGATCGTGGTGACCCACGAGATCGGCTTTGCCCGCGAGGTCGGGGACACCTTGACGTTCATGGACGCCGGCGTGGTGGTCGAAAGCGGCAACCCGCGCGAGATCATCGCCAACCCGCAACATGCACGCACCAAGGAGTTCCTCAGCCGGGTCCTGTAGCGGTGATTGAGCTTGTCGAAATCATGCCCGGGTCTCGACAAGCTCGACCACCGGTAATTAAGACCCGGGCTACCGGGCCAGGGCCTCGCGGATCTGGGCGTGCAGTTCCCGCAAGCCCTCGCGGGTGGCAGAAACTTCGATGATGCTTCGTCCCTCCACTGGCGGGGCGAGAGCGGTGGTGAGCTCCGCCGTCGAACGCACCAGCGTGTGCCGCCAACCGAACGCCGTGGCCAGCGCGCCGATGTCCACCGTGTGCGGCGTGCCAAAGAACCGTTCGACGGCGTCGGCGTAGCCGGGTACCGCGGCAAGGGCGCCGTGTTCCAGGACGGAGAAGATGCCGCCACCGGAATCGTTAAGCACAATGACTTGCAATTCCGCCACCTGCTCGCTGCTGCCTTGCAGAAGCGCCCCGGAATCGTGCAGAAAAGTGATGTCGCCCAGGAGAATACGGGTGGGAGCCCCCGTGGCCAGCGCAATGCCCGTGGCCGTGGAAATGGTGCCGTCAATGCCGGCCAAGCCACGGTTGGCGAACACGGTTGCTCCCGGCGCGTGGCCGGCGCCCGTCAGCTCGCCAACGACGGGCCGGCCCGCCAGATCCACGTCACGGACGGGATTGGAGGAGCCGAGCACCAGGTTGCTACCGGAGTCGGACTGGGCCGCCTCCCACACGGTGCGGGCAACGGCTGGCCCGCTCATCAAACCGGGGCTGGTATGGGCCTCCAGTGCGGCATCCAACGCGGATTCGGCCAGCTGGCCCGCTTCCTGCCACGCCTCAAGCCATCCGTGCGGACCAAACCCGGCAAATCCCACGAGCTGGTCCCACTGGGTCAGGACAAGTTCGGCACGCCGCCCGGAGTCAAACCAGGCCACAGGGCGCGGCACGTAAAGTGCACGCTCCACAGCCGTGGTGGCGAGCAGCTGCGCCACCGGGCGAGAGAGTGTGGGTCGGCCAAAGACGACCACCCGTTCAATGGGCAGTGCCGTTCCCGAACCAAAACGGTCCAGCAGGAGCCTATAAGGTCCAACCGCATTGGGCCCGAACCGTGCGTTCGACGACGGTTCGGCCAGCAGGGGCAAACCCAACATGCGCGCAAAATACTCGGCGGCGGGACCGGCGCCGTGCCCGGCAACGACCACCGTCCGGTGGCTGGCGGAGGGGCGGGGCATTGCCGGCTCTGCCTCCGTTGAGCCAGGGATTTCGACAGGTTCAACCACAGTTGTTCCGGGGATTCCGGCAGGTTCAACCACCGGCAAGAGGCGTTCCCATTCGGACCCGTCCAGGGCCGGGGTCAACGGGTCCCGAAACGCCAGGTTGACCTGGGCCGGGCCGGCAGGGATCCCGTCGAGGCGGCCCTGGGCTGCGCTGAGGGCGGTGGCAATGGCGCTGCTGGGATCGATTCCGGCGGGGACGTCGGTGGCAAACCGGACCTGCTCACCAAAAATGTCCAGCTGCACGGTGGTCTGGTTCGCGCCCGTGCCGCGGAGTTCCTCGGGCCTGTCGGCCGAGAGCACCACCAACGGTGTGCCGCTGTGGTTGGCTTCCATCACTGCCGGCATCAGATTCCCCACAGCCGTGCCGGAAGTTGTCAGCACGGCGACGGGGGTGCCCGATCCCAGGGCCAGCCCCAGCGCCGTAAACCCGGCCACGCGTTCGTCAATGCGGACATGGGCGGTGAGCCTGCCATCCGCAACAGCCTCGGCCAGCGCGTAGACAAGTGGCGCGCTGCGGGATCCGGGCGCCACCACCACGTGCCGAACGCCCGCGCGTTCCAGCGCATCCACTACGTACCGGGCAGCATCCATCGAACTAAGTAACATCACGGAACCATCTAATCACCCGGCCGCACCCGGGGCCGACTTCGTCAATTCCTACAGCAGTGCATGGGCACGGCGAAGCCGCTCAAACCACCAGTCACGGCGCCCCGGCGTGGCCGCAAATTTGGCCAGCAGGGCTGGTGTTGCTGCCACTTCCCGCACGGACAGCCCGCCAGAAACGGCCACCAGACTCTCGGCAGCGACGTCACCGGCCATCAGCGACACCGTGCCCAGACCGCAGGCGTATGGCAGCGCGGGAAGCGCTGCGGCTAGGGCCACGCCCGCCCGGATCCCCACGGAGCTATCCAACGCAGAGCTAACGACGGCGGGCAGCCCGGCCTCCGCGACGATCTCCAATGCGCGCCGCACACCACCAAGCGGTGCTGCCTTCACGACGAGCAGATCGGCAGCCCCTGCCCGCGCGACAGCTAGGGGGTCGGTGGCTTTCCGCACGCTTTCGTCGGCGGCGATCAGCACCAACCCCTTCAACGCACGGCGCACCGCCGCCATCTGCGCCACGGAGGCAACGGGCTGCTCGGCGTATTCCAGGCCAAATACGGAGAGCATCCGTAGCGCCCGCACGGCCTGGTCCGCATCCCAGGCACCGTTCGCATCCACCCGGATCTGGGCGGCGGGCAGTAGATGCCGCACAGCCCCCACCCGGGCTGCGTCCTCCGCCAACGACTGTCCGGGCTCGGCCACCTTGACCTTCACCGTGTGCACGGCGTCGAACGCACCCAGGATGGCCGCCACCTCGGATGGATCAACAGCCGGGACTGTTGCGTTGATGGGAATCCAATCCCGGACCGGCTCCGGGAACCCCTGCCAGCCAGCCTCCACAGCCGAGGCCAGCCACCTGGCCGCCTCGGCGTCGTCGTACTCGAGGAACGGGCCAAACTCCGCCCAACTGGCCGGCCCGTCAAAGAGCATCACCTCACGCTCGGTGATCCCTCGAAATTTCACGCGCATGGGCAGGGTGACCACATGGGCTGCGGCTTGGAGTTCCTCTAAGGACGGTACAGAGAGCATGTGATCACTGTAGCGTTTGTGCCAGCTGGTTCCCATGAAACTGTGGGAACCTAGGGGGGATGATCACGCACGCCGCACGCTCGCACTATGGCTCCCGCATACCCGGGCGTGCCCCTATTCCGACGGCCCCGTTCATCATTGCCATGGCCGTTGCCTTGGCCGGATTGGCCGCCACTTTCGTGTTTTTCATCAAGAGCACCGCGGGCCAATACGTTGATGAGTCGGCCTTGGTTGAGGCGGCTGTGGCCCGCCGCCGCATCGGTGCACAGGCCTCCCAGGTGCTGGATTCATTGCCCGCCACCTCGGTGGTGATCGCTGTGATCGTGGTGTTGTTCGTCACCCTTGCCCGCCGGCGCTGGAAGGCTGCGGGGATCGCGCTGGCCGCCATGGCCGGCGCAAATTTGACCACTCAGTTGATCAAGTTTGGTTTGCCCGACAGGCCCGACGTCGGTGTCACCACGCTGGTACTGAACTCCTTACCATCGGGTCACAGCACTATTGCAGCCAGCGCTGCGGCAGCAGTTTTCTTGGTCGTATCCCCGCGCTGGCGTCCGGCCACAGCGTTTGTGGGCGGCAGCTACGCCGTCGTGGCGGGCGTCGCCACTCTCATCAACCAGTGGCACCGGCCCTCGGATGTCATGGCCGCGTTCTTCATCGTGGCGCTGTGGACAAGCCTGGCTGGCCTAGTTATTTTGCGCACCGGCCCCGAATGGAATGTGTGGCCCGGGGCCCACGCGCATTGGGCGTCGCGCCGGTGGTGGAGCGTTGCGTGCTTTCTCATTGCACTTGCCGCCGGGATTCTCACCGCGCTGATCCTGCGCTCCGTGGCAGCCGATCCGAGCGCCAGCACCACCAGCTTCTTCCTTGCCGGTGTGGGACAGATTGTGGTGGTTGGCTACGGTTTGGCCTTGGCCGGGACAGTGTTGCTGACCTTCCCTGTACGACGCCGTTCCTCCCGTTAGCCTGGTTTGGAATCTTTCCCGCGGCTAGCGGGGAACAGGTTTGTTGCGCGGCACCCAGTAGCCCAGGACAGCGGCGGCCGCCAATCCCAACAGTCCCGTGGCCGCAATCCCGAAGGACAATGTCACCACTGCTGTCAGCCCAGCCAGGATGGCTGGGCCGCTGGAGCCGCCAATGTCGGAGAGAAAACGCCAGATCCCCAGGAACTGCGCCCTGCCGTGGCGTGGCGAGTAGTCTGCGCCCAGCGTCATGATCAGGCCCGAACCAATGCCGTTGCCAAAGCCGATCAGCAGCGCCACCAGCAACAGCGACAGTGCGCCCGTGGTTAGCGGCATGAGTAGCAAGGAGATTCCCATCAGCGCCATCGACGGCACCGCCACCCAGACGCGGCCTTTCCTGTCCATGACCTTGCCTGCCGGGTAAAAAACCAGCATGTCGATGGCGCCGGACAGGCCATAGATCACGGAGGTGACGGCCGGGTTCAGTCCCAGGCTGTCCGCCCACAGCGGCACCACCACCTGCCGGGAGGACCGCACAGCACTGACCAGAAGCACGCCTATTCCCACGGTCAGGAAGACTTTTCGATGGGCCAACATCAATGAGCGCACTGTTGGCATGGGGGCGGCGGAAGGTGCACCTTGGCTGCTGACAAGGTCCGGCAGCCACCAGGCGAGCGCCCCAGCGCCCGCCACTGCGACAACTGCCACCCAGTACGCCCCGGCCAACCCCACCAAATGGATGACCAACGCCCCGATGAATGGCCCGGCGAACAAGCCGATCCTGCCTACCCCGCCCAGCGTGGACATGCCCCGCGCACGCAAAAATGGTGGCACAGCCTCGGTCAAATAGCTTTGCCTGGCTAGGTTGAACACTGCGGAGGCGGCCCCGATCAAGAAGATGCCGACACCAAATTGCAGCAAACCGGTGGCAAAAACGCACAGCAGCAAGGCAATCAGGCTCAAGACGGCGGCACCCACCATGCCGAGCCGTTCACCAAACTTTGCCGTGATGAGTGAGGCGGGGATGTTGCTCACCAGCGAACCAATGCCGATCAGCGCCACCACTAGGGCGGCACCGGCCAGCGAGGAACCCATGTCACGTGCGCTTAGCGGGATGATGGGCAGTATTGCTCCCTCACCGATGCCGAACAGCAAGGACGGCCCAAACGCCGGGACGGCGATGGACCACAGGCTAAAGTCTCGGGGGGAGGCATTCTTATTCACTGCCCCCACTGTAGTCCCGTCCGCGGCGGTCTTCTCCCCGTCCGGGCCGTTGCATCCAGTTACAGCTCGGCGAGCACCCCCGCCGGGTTTTCCATGGCGTCGGCGATGAAGCGCAAGAACCCCGCAGCCACGGCGCCGTCACACACCCTGTGGTCAAAGGCGAGCGTCAGCTCCGTCACCTTCCGTACGCAGAGTTCCCCCTCCACCACCCACGGCTTGTCAACAATGCGCCCGATCCCCAACATGGCCGCCTCCGGGTGGTTGATAATGGCCGCCGAGCCGTCAACCCCAAACACTCCGTAGTTGTTGATGGTGAAGGTGCCCCCGGCCAGGTCCGCCGTGCTGGCCTTGCCCGCCCGGACACGAGCGGTCAATTCACTAATCTGCTCACCCAGTGCCCGGGCACTGCGGCCCTGGGCACCCCGCAACACCGGCACCACCAGTCCCCTGTCGGTTTGGGCGGCAAACCCCAAGTTGATGCCGTCGAAGGAAACCTGGGTGTCGACGCCGTTCTCGTTCACCAGCTGCGTGTTCAACTGTGGGAAGCGGGCCAGCCCGGCGGTGACGAACCGGGCCACGAACGCCAATATGCTCGGTGCCGTGCCAGTGCCTGCCTTCAGGCCGGCACGCAAATCCAGCAGGGCCGTGGCGTCAACATCCACCCACACCGTGGCCTCTGGAATTTCGCGGCGGCTCCTGGTGAAGGCCGCCGCGGCCGCCTTCTTTGCCCCTGTCAAGGCCGTGCGTGCCAGCACGGGCAGCCCGGTCCGGGGGTCGACGGCGGCTGGCGCACCCTCAGCGACCAATGAGCCCGACAGTGCCGGCGACAGTGCCGGAGACGGACCTGCGGGGGTTCTCACCATGGCGGCTTCGACGTCGCTGCGCAAGATCAGCCCGCCTTCCCCGGAACCGTGGATGTCAGCGAGCGCCAACTGCGCGTCACGGGCCATTTTCCGCACCAGCGGCGAGATCACCAGGGGTGCGGGCTTCCTGCCGACGGGAGGTTCCGTCACCTGCTGGGGGCGATGGAGCCGCGGAGGCCGTGTCCGCCCAGGCCCGCCGTGAGAGGACGTCCCGTAGCCGATGAGCACGTTGCCAGATTCCGCTGCGGTGCTCGGAGCAGAATCGGCGTCGTCAAGCCCAGGGTGTGGCGGGCGCCGCGGAGCGGGCCGGGCTGACGACGCCGATTCTGCGGGCATCGCAGCTCCCGACCCCGGCAGCGCCACGGAGATCAGCGGCTTGCCGACCTCCAAGGTGTCGCCCTCGGCCCCGTGGAGTGTGGCGACGGTGCCTTCGAACGGCGAGGGTACCTCCACGACTGATTTCGCGGTTTCCACCTCGGCGATGGGCTGGTCGATGTGCACGGAGTCGCCCACCCCCACCAGCCAGGTGACCAGTTCGGCTTCGACCAGGCCCTCGCCAAGGTCGGGCAACAAGAACACTTGCAAACTCATGACTGCTCCCACTGAAGTTGGTCGACGGCGTCCAAGATCCTGTCCACGCCTGGCAAATAGTACTTTTCAAGCCTTGGTGCGGGGTAAGGGATGTCAAAGCCGCTCACGCGCAGCACGGGTGCGGCGAGGGAGTGGAAGCAACGCTCCTGGATGCGGGCCACAATCTCTGCGGCCATGGAGGCGAAGCCCGGGGCTTCCGCTATGACAATGGCCCGCCCGGTGGAGCGGACGGCGGCACTGACGGTCTCGTCGTCGAACGGCACCAGGGAACGAACGTCAATCACTTGCAGGGAACGCCCCTCCTCCGCTGCGGTTTCGGCGGCGGCGAGCGCTGCGGCGACGGAGGGCCCGTAGGCGATCAAGGTTGCGTCGGTGCCTTCACGGGCCACCGCCGCCTTGCCGATGCTGGACGGGAGAACACTGTCGCCGTCGTACCTCGCACGCAGCGCATCCAGGTCCACGGTGGCCTTCGAGAAGTACAGCTTCTTGGGCTCCATGAACACCACGGGGTCCGGGCTGGCGATGGCGTCGCGCAGCATGATGTAGGCGTCGCTGACGGTCGACGGCGTCAGCACCGTCAGGCCGGGAGTGTGGACGTAGTAGGCCTCCGAGGAATCGCAGTGGTGTTCCACGCCGCCAATGCCGCCGGCGTAGGGGATGCGGATGACCAGGGGCAGGCGGACCTGGCCGCGGGTCCGGTTGCCCATCTTGGCCACATGGCTGGTGATCTGTTCAAAGGCCGGGTAGGCGAAGGCGTCGAACTGCATCTCCACCACGGGTTTCATACCGTTCATCGCCATACCGGTGGCCATGCCGACAATGCCGGATTCTGCCAGCGGCGTGTCAAAGCAGCGTTCCTCACCGAAGCGGCGCGTCAGCCCGTCCGTCACACGGAAAACCCCACCCAGGGTGCCCACGTCCTCACCAAAGACCAGCACCGTGGCGTCGGAGGCCATGGCGTCGGACATGGCCAAGGTCAGCGCCTTGGCGAAGGTGATGGTTTGGACCCCTCTCAGTTCAGGCTCGACGGCGGCCGTGCTGGCGTGGGCTGTGCCGGCCGAGGGCCGGTTGGCCATGGTGGTCATGACTGTGCTCCTTCAAGGGGCTGGCCAGCAGAGAGTTCTTCCGCCAACATAAAGGCTTGCTCGCGCAATTGCGGTGTGGGCTCGGAGTACACGTAGGCGAAAAGATCAGCCGGATCGGGGCTTGTCTCGGTGTTCAGGCCGTCACGGATGGTCTTGGCCACCACTTCGGCGGCCGCAGCGAAACGTTCGGTGTCGGCGGCACCCAGGAGTCCGGCGTCGGACAGGTATTTTTGCAAACGCAGCAACGGATCCTTGGGCACCCATTGGGCCACCTCCTCGGCGCTGCGGTACCGGGTGGCGTCGTCGGCGTTGGTGTGCGCCTCCATCCTGTACGTGTGCGCCTCCACCAAGGAGGGACCGCCGCCGTCCCGCGCCCGTTCCAGCGCATGTCCCAGAACCGCCAGCAGGGCGGCCAGGTCATTGCCGTCAACGCGCTCCCCCGGCATGCCGTAACCCACAGCCTTGTGGGCCAGCGACGGCGCCACGGACTGGTGGATGAGCGGCACCGAAATGGCGTACTGGTTATTTTGGATCAAAAAGACCACCGGGACGTGGAACACGGCCGCAAAATTCAGGGCCTCGTGGAAGTCTCCCTCGCTAGTAGCGCCGTCCCCACACAGGGCCAGGGCCACCGTGTCCTCGCCACGCAATTTCGCGGCGTGCGCCACTCCCACGGCGTGCAACAACTGGGTGGCCAGCGGCGTGGTGGGCAGCCCGGTGTTGTACTGGTGCGGGTCAAATCCGCTGTGCCAGTCCCCGCGCAGGGACTCAAAGGCCTCCATCGGGGTCACCCCGCGGCCCAGTATGGCCACCGTGTCCCGGTAGGTGGGGAACAGCCAGTCGCTGCTGCGCAGGCACATATCCGACGCCACCTGGCAGGCTTCTTGCCCGTACGACGACGGATACACCGCCATCCGTCCCTGCCGCACCAGGGCGCCAGCTTGTTCATTGACACGCCGCCCTATGACGAGGCGCTCATACCCGTCCAGCAGTGTGGCGTCGTCGGGGAGCGCATACGGCTCCTTGTAGTCTCCCGCCGTCATTGGCGCACCCTCGGGCGCGATCAGCTGGACGGGCGCATCGGAGGGCAACAAGTAGTCCTCGCCATGACCGGCGTACCCGCCGTGATCAACAATTTCCGGATGGTTCGTCATTGAAATCCGCTCCATTCCAGGGTCAAACAGCAAAGATTTTCCATTTGTCTAGTATGGATTTGGATTGCATTCTGTATCCAGTTGGGCTGAAAACTCTGGATAATATCCGATATAAGCCATACTCTTAGAGACATAACAACAAAGTGACCGGGCTTACACGCGCAGCTTGTCTCGCCGTCGCCCACTAGCCAACGCAGCAAAGGAACACCATGGCTGGCACCACCCCCGCGCCCCTGGATGACGTGGACCGCAAGATCATTGCCGAACTAACCCGCGACGGGCGGATGTCGGTGTCCGCGGTGGCAGAGAATGTGCACATATCGCGGGCGCACGCCTACGCGCGAATTTCCAAGCTCACCTCAACAGGTGTCCTGACAAAGTTCACCGCCCTGGTGGACCCTGTCAAGGCCGGGCTTAAGTCCTCTGCCTATGTGACGTTGAAGGTCAGCCAGCATTCGTGGCGACAACTGCGCGAGGATTTGCGCGCCATTCCCGAGGTCCAGCACATCGCCTTGGTGGGCGGCGATTTCGATGTGATCTTGCTGGTCCGTGCCGAGGACAACATGGGCCTGCGGAGGGTCATCTTCGACCAGCTGCAATCGATGCCCGGGGTACTGGACACCCAGACGTTCCTGATCTTTGAGGACCTGGACACGCGCTGAGTGAGCCTGAGGAAATCACCGGGGGTCTCGATGCTCGACCACCGGATTTTGGGCCGCCATGATGGGGACCGTCATTTTCACAGCGTGGTGGTGGACACAGAGCCAGGGAGTGGGACTAGGCTCAAGCCATGAGCACAGCGAGTAAAGCCACCGAACTCCTTCGCCTCCACCAAGCTCCACAAATCCTGCAATTGGCCAATGTGTGGGATGTCATCAGTGCCAAGGTCATTTCAGAGCTGCCCGGCACCAAGGCCCTTGCCACGGCAAGCCACTCCATCGCCGCCTCTTACGGCTATGAGGACGGCGAATGCATGCCGCTGGCCACCATGATCGAGGCTGTGGGCCGCATCGCGGCCGCCACCGATCTTCCCGTCACTGCGGACCTTGAGGCCGGCTACGGCAATCCCGGCGAGACCATTCGCCGCGCCATTGGTGTGGGCATTGTGGGCGCGAACATCGAAGACCAGATGCGTCCGCTCCCCCAGGCCATCGCCCAGATGAAACAAGCCGCCAATGCGGGTGCGGCAGAAGGTATCGACTTTGTCCTCAACGCCCGAACCGATGCCTTCTTGCGCGGCGCCGACCGGGACCCGAAGGAAGTCCTGGAGGCCGCCCTTGAACGGGGCAAGGCGTACCTTGAGCTCGGCGCAACGTGCATTTTCGTTCCGGGAAAATTGGACGAATACACGGTGAAGGCTCTGGTAGCCGGCATCGGGTGGGGCAAGGTCAGCGTCATCAACGTGCCCGGTTCGCTCACACCCTCCAAGCTTGAGGCGCTGGGCGTGGCCCGGATCTCCTACGGCCCCTGGATTCAGCGGGTCGCCCTGACCGCCATCGCCGACGCCGCCACTGCCCTGATGAACGACGGCGTCCTGCCGGAAGGAACGCGACCGCTGAACTGACGCTGGACCTCCTGCCCTTTCTAAGCTGGGATGATGGAGTCATGAAGAATCATCACACAGCTCGTGCCGAAGCTGCCGAGACCGCCATCGCCGTTCAGGAAGCCCCCGCGGTGACCAAGTTAATCTTTGTGTCGGCCGGGCTCGGCGCCCTGCTCTCAGCGTTGATGCTGTTCTTGGGCGCGGGCGATCCGGCCACCACCTCCATGGCCGTATTTGTTGCTTCACCACTGATCCCAGCCCTGTGCGCGGCAATCATCTGGGTGCCCCTGGCCCTCTCGCACAAGACCGAAGCCCGCCGCCAAACCAGCTCCGCAGCCGCCGTGATGTTCGTCCTGGCTATCATCTTTTTCTTCGTCGAATGGTCGGCACGCTTTGAGCTGAGCCTGTACTTCGCCGTCATGCTTTTTGGCTGGGGCGTCAGGCTCCAACAGCAGCAGCTCAAATGGGCGGCCCTGCCGTTTGTGGCCGCCGCGATTGCCCTGCGCGTGCTGAACTTCCCCGGAGAGGCGTTCGTCCTTCTCATATTGGGCGTCGCAATGGTCGCGTGGCCGTTCCTGCGCCAGCCCGCCCGCCCGCAACCAACCCGCTAGTTCCCTGAGAAGTTTGGCTTCCGCTTGGCGGTGAAGGCGGCGAACCCTTCTGCGTAGTCGGCCGTGGCTGACAGGGCCACTTGCGCCGCATTTTCCTGTACGACGGCGTCCCACAGTCCCAGCCGTTGGTCCCTGATCTGGGCCACAAGGGTTTTGCTGGCGTTGAACGCCTGGGTAGGCCCGGTGGCTGCCTTGCGTGCCGCAGCGCGGGTGAAATCCAGCAGTTCCTCGTCAGGTTTCGCCCTGCTGAACAGTCCCGCCGCAACGGCGTCGGCACCACTGATCAGCTCCGAGGTGTAGATCAAATCAAGGGCTCGGTGACTTCCGAGGCGTTCCGTGAAGAGCCAGTGCCCGCCGGAATCCAAGGCGGCGCCGAGGTTGCCAAACGGGGAACCGAACTTCGCGCTGCCGGCCACGTAAACAACGTCCGTGGCGATCAGTAGTCCGAGCCCCACCCCCAGGCAGGCGCCCTGTGCCGCGGCAAAGGTTGGCACCGGAAACGCGCTCATCTTGTGCAGCAGCGGCGTCAACAAACCCTCGAGATAGCCGCGGGCGTCGTCGTTGGCGCCATCCACTCCTGCAATGTCGCGCCCCGCACAAAACGCCCGCCCCTCCCCGCGCAGCAACAACGCCCGGACGGTTCCGGAGGCCACAGCTGCACCTGCTTCGTCATAGGCAGCGCCGAGCTCACCCAGATCCGCCTCGTTGAGCGAGTTCAGTTTCGCGGGGGCATTGAGCACAATCTCGGCGACGCCGTCGGCAATGGAAAGCTCGATCATGGACACTCCTCAAGTGGATGGATTGTGTTGGAAGGCGACGGAGCCGGCATTTTTTTGCTGTCCGGCGTAAAGGAGACGCCTAAGGCCGCCCGCGGCCGTGGTGTCGGATAGTCCCCAAGCGCTCCCACCGCTCGCAAGCTCGCAGCGGGTCCCTCGCGCTCGTGGGCCCCGGACGGAAAAATGTCGGCTCCGTCGCCGGCCCTAGCCGTCGTAGTCAACAGTGACTTCGGGCGTGGTGGGGCGGGACTGGCAGGTCAGGACGTAACCGTTGGCTACTTCATCCGGCTCCAACGCGTAGTTCTCGTCCATTTCCACTTTCCCCGAGACCAGTTTGGCCCTGCAAGTGCCGCAGACCCCACCGGCGCAGGCGAAGGGTACGTCGGGGCGCACGCGCAGGGCGGCGTTGAGGATGGATTCGCGGGCGTGGGTGGGGCTGAGAATGTCCGCCTTGAGCCCGTCGAGAGTGAAGGTGATCTTATAGTTCTCCGCTGACTCGTCCACGATCACACGGCGCCCGGCCTGCCCTTCGGGGCGGTTGGGGGTGCCGGTGGTGAACAGTTCAAAACGGATGTTCTCCTTGGGCACCCCGCGGGCGGCGAGCGTGTCCCGGCACAGCTGGACGAGTTCGAAGGGGCCGCACAAAAACCATTCGTCAACGTCGTCGCTGTGGATGGCTGTGCCCAGCAGGGCCTCGAGTTTGTCGGCGTCGAGCCGTCCGCTCAGGAGCGGGGCGATGCGCTGTTCGCGGGAGAGCACGTGGTGCAGGGCCAGCCGGGAAGGGTATTTGTCCTTCAGGTCTGCCAGTTCCTCCAAGAACATCACGTCCATGGAGGCCTTGTTCGCGTAGACGAGGTCAAAGCGGGTACCGGTGTTGGCGGCCAGCAGGGTCCGGGCGATGGCGATGACCGGGGTGATGCCGGAGCCAGCCGCGATGGCCACGAAAGTACCGGCACCTGCCACCAAGTCTTCGGGGTGATTCATGCCGGTGAGCACGTTGGAGGGGCCGCCACGCTTGGAAATGAAGGCGCCCATGGGGCTCATGACCTCCATGGAGTCACCCTCGGCCAATTCGGCGTTGGCCCAGGTGGAGAACCGCCCGCCAAGGTCCCGCTTGATGGCGACACGGATTTCGGAGCTGCCGTCGTCGAACTGGATGGGCGCGGCGCAGATGGAGTAGCTGCGGCGCACCTCCTTGAGGTCGCCGTCGTCGTCCGGCATCTGTGTGCGCAAGGCGACGTACTGGCCGGGCAGGTAGTCGTAGTAGCCGGCGAGTTCGGCCGGGACACCGAAGGTGACCTCGATGGCGTCCTCGGTGAGCCGGCGGACCCCGGACACTTTCAGCTTGTGAAAGGAGGCGCGGCGCCGGGCTGCGGCATCAGTGGGGACGGTCATTAGAGCACCTTGAAGTAGTCAAAGGGTTCCTTGCAGTCCTGGCAGACGTAGAGCGCCTTGCAGGAGGTGGAACCGAAGCGGGTGATTTCCTTGGTATTCAGCGATTGGCATTGCGGACACTTGACCGCCAGTGTCAGCCGGACGTGGCCGCTGTGCCCGCCGGCGCTGGAGTGGCCGCTGGGGGCCGCTATCCCGTATTCTTCCAGCTTGACCTTGCCCGCGTCGCTCATCCAGTCAGTGGTCCAAGCCGGGGCCAGCACCATGTGGACGTCCACGCCTTTGTAACCTTCGGCGGTGAACACGGTGAGGAGGTCGTCGCGGATTGCATCCATGGCCGGGCAACCGGAGTATGTGGGCGTGATGGTGATCTGCACGGAAGGCTTGCCGGGCGCCGCGCCGGTGCCGCCGTCGTTCACATCGGCGCCGTACACCTGAACACTGCGCAAGATGCCCAGATCCGCGATGGTCAGCACCGGGATTTCGGGGTCGCACACACGGGCCGCAATGTCCCAAGCCTCCTGCTGCGCAGTCTTTGCCCGGATGTCCATGGCGGTCACCAGCTTGCCCCGGGGAATTCGCGCGCCAGCACCTGCATTTCGGCCAACAGGAGGCCCAGGTGCTCGGAATGGTGCCCGCGCCGTCCGCCTCCGGTGGCCGTAGCTGACACAGGGATCTCCAGATCCGCTTCGTCAAAGACGACCGCCACGGCCCGGTCAAATTCCGCGCGCAGGCTGGGGGGAACGACGCCGGCCTCGCCGAGTCGCGTCGTCAGTGGATCGTCCTCGAACAGCTCGCCCACATAGGGCCACATCAGCTTGAATCCGGCAATCATGCGGCGGCGGGACTCCTCGGTGCCACCTGCCAGGCGGAGCACCCACTGCGTACTGTGGTCCAGGTGGTAGTCCACTTCCTTGACGGCCTTGGCCGCAATGGCGGCCAGCATCGCGTCGGTGGACTGTGTCAGTTCCCGGTAGAGCCGGTATTGGTAGTTGGCCACGATGAACTGCCGGGCAATGGTGGCCGCGAAGTCACCGTTGGGCTGTTCAAACAGGTGCGCCGAGCGGAATTCAGGTTCCCGGCGGAAGTAGGCGAGTTCGTCCTCGTTCTTACCCCAGGCACTGCCGGCGTAGGTCAAGAAGGAGCGGGCATGGCCCAGCTGGTCCAGGGCGATGTTGCCCAGCGCCACGTCTTCCTCAAGTTCCGGGGCGCGGGAGATCCAGTGGCCCAGGCGCTGGGCCAGGATCAGGGCGTCGTCTCCCAGACGCAGCGCGTATTCGGCCACGTCCTGGCTCGCCGTGGCGGTACCCTGCCGGGTGGCTTCGGCGATGTCTTCCGGACGCAGCGCGTTGCCCCGCGTGATGCGGGTGGCGGAGGAGTCGTTCACAGGTGCTTCACTCCCTCGCTCTTGGTGTAATACGTGGCGTGCCGGTAATCCTTGCCTTGCGGGGACTCAAAGAAGGCGCCCTTGGAGTCGGGGTCCGAGGCCGCAATGGCGTCAGCCGGGACCACCCAGATGGAAACGCCTTCGTTGCGGCGCGTGTACAGGTCACGGGCATTGCGCAACGCCATTGACGCGTCGGGGGCATGTAGGGAACCCGCGTGAACGTGGCTAAGTCCTCTGTTGGACCGCACGAACACCTCCCACAGTGGCCAGCGGTGGGCAACTGCCTGGGGTGCCGACGTCGTACTTGGGGCTTTGTCCTGCTCGCTCATGTTCAGGCTGCTACTTTCTGTGCGTTGGTGGCGGCCTGCTTGGCGGCGTAGGCCGAGGCGGCCTCACGGACCCAGGCACCGTCTTCGTGGGCGGAGCGGCGGCGCTCCAGGCGTTGGGCGTTGCACGGGCCGCGGCCGGCCAAAACTTCCTTGAACTCGTCCCAGTCGAGGGGACCGTGGTCCCACTTCTTGGTGTCCTCGTTGAAGTGGATTGCCTCATCCGGCAGGCTCAGGCCCAGCACCTTGACTTGTTCGGCCATCATTCCCACAAAGCGGGACCGCAGCTCGTCGTTGCTGAACCGCTTGATGTTCCAGGCCATGGACTGCTTTGAGTTGGGCGAGTCGTCGTCTGGAGGGCCAAACATCATCAGTGACGGGGCATACCAGCGGTTCACCGCGTCCTGGGCCATGACCCGCTGTTCGGGCGTCCCGTTGGCCAGTTCGAGCAGGATCTCAAACCCTTGGCGTTGGTGGAAGGACTCTTCCTTGCAGACGCGCACCATGGCCCGGCCGTAGGGGCCGTAGGAGGCGCGGCACAGCGGCACCTGGTTGCAGATGGCTGCGCCGTCCACCATCCAGCCGATGGCACCCATGTCAGCCCACGTCGGCGTGGGGTAGTTGAAAATGGAGGAATAGCGGGCCTTGCCGGCAACCAGGGCATCGGTCATCTCGTCACGGGTGGTGCCCAGGGTCTCGGCGGCCGAGTACAGGTACAGCCCGTGCCCTGCCTCGTCCTGGACCTTGGCCATCAGGATGGACTTACGCTTCAGGCTCGGCGCCCGGCTTATCCAGTTGGCCTCGGGTTGCATGCCGATGATCTCCGAATGCGCGTGCTGGGAGATTTGGCGCACCAGCGAGCGGCGGTAGGCATTCGGCATCCAGTCACGCGGTTCGATCCGGGAGTCCTTGGCGATGATCCGGTCAAAGTTTTCCTGCCCGGCTGCCTCCAGCGCTGCTTGGTTCTGCGCGGACTCCCCTCCGGGCTGCACGTCTTGTGCCATGACTTCTCCTTGATGTGTGCCGATTCTTGCCGGAATTAATTACCGACCGTTCGTTCAGGATATAGTGTGACGAGCGCCTCGTCAATCAAAGGGCCCGCGGCGCGGACCTAGATTGACAGAACCCCCCGTCAAGGTATTACCTAATGAACATTCGGTAAGAAGAAGTGAGGAACAGCACATGGGTCTGACTAGGCCTGCCATTGACCATCCCATGCTCTCCAACGACCACGCCTCGAAGTGGCTCGGCATTGAGGTGCTGGCGATCGACGACGGCCATGCCACCATTGCCATGACCCTCCGCCAAGAAATGATGAACGGCTTCGGCATCACCCACGGCGGCATGATCTTCGCGTTCGCAGACACTGCTTTTGCCCTGGCCTGCAATGCCGCCGACGGCGACGGCAGCACCGTCACCGTGGCCTCCGGCGTCGACGTCAACTTTCTGGCACCCAGTCGTGCCGGCCAACGCATCACCGCCGTCGCCAACCGGCGCCAGCAGCAAGGACGCAGCGGGCTCTACGACGTCCAGGTCCTCTCAGGGGACGACGGCGGCGCTACAGTGATCGCCGAATTCCGCGGCCGCAGCCGCACCATTGCCAACAGACACACCAAGTGAAAGGTCCGTCCACAATGACCGACACCACCCCCAAGGATCCTTCCAAGCTGGACGCGGCGGAGCTCATGAGCCGTGACGAGTTGGAGGCTCTGCAGCTTGGCCGCCTCAAACACGCTCTCGCCTACGCCTACGAACGAGTGCCCATGTACAAGCGCAAGTTCGACGACGCCGGGGTCCACCCCACGGATCTTCGGGATTTGGCGGATTTGGCGAAATTCCCTTACACCACCAAGGAAGACCTGCGCCTGGAGTATCCGTTCGGCATGTTCGCCGTGCCGCAGAATCAGGTGTCCCGTATTCACGCCAGCTCCGGCACCACCGGGCGCCCCACCGTTGTTGGCTACACGGAGAACGACCTCAAGGTCTGGGCGTCCCTAGTGGCCCGGTCCATGCGCGCCTCCGGCGTGCGCCCCGGCATGAAGGTCCACAACGCCTACGGATACGGCCTCTTCACGGGCGGGCTTGGCGCCCACTACGGGGCCGAGGCCCTGGGCGCCACCGTCATTCCCATGTCCGGCGGGCAGACGGAGAAGCAGATCCAGCTGATCCAGGACTTCGAGCCGGATGCGATCATGTGCACGCCGACGTACCTACTGACCATCATGGACGCTATGATCCAGCGCGGCATCGACCCACGCACCACCTCCTTGAAGTTCGCGGTCTGTGGGGCTGAACCCTGGACCGAGGAAATGCGCCACGAGTTGGAGCAGGGCCTGGACCTGCAGGCCTGCGACATCTACGGGCTCTCCGAAGTCATGGGCCCGGGCGTGGCCGGGGAATCCGTAGAAACCAAGGACGGCAACCACATCTGGGAGGACCACTTCCGCCCCGAGATCATCGACCCCTTTGACTACACCTCAGTCCTGCCGGACGGCCAGGAGGGTGAGCTGGTGTTCACAGCGTTGACCAAGGAGGCGCTGCCCATCATCAGGTACCGCACCAAGGATCTGTCCAAGCTACTGCCCGGTACGGCACGCCCGTCCATGCGCCGCATGGCCCGCATCACGGGCCGCAGCGACGACATGATCATCTTGCGTGGGGTGAACCTGTTCCCCTCACAGATTGAGGAGATTGCTCTGCGCATCCCGGCACTGAGTCCCCACTTCCAGCTGGAGCTGACCCGCACCGGCCGGATGGATGCGATGACCATTCGCATTGAACCGCGGGAAAACACCACGCCGCAGGAACGCGCCTCCGCCGGGCTGCTGCTGAAAACCCAGATCAAGATCCACGTCGGCTCCTCGTGCGCCATCGAGGTCGTGGAGCCGGGCACGCTGGAACGCTCCAACGGCAAACTCCGGCGCATCTATGACAACCGTCCCAAGCCTTGATGACCTCGCGCCTGGCCGGACCGGGTGAGACCGCATGAGAAACTAGGACCCATGCCTGCCAACCTTCCCACCGTCACCTCGTCGCCCTCCGCTGCCACTGGCGCCAAGCGGGGGCGGCCAGGGTACGACCAGCAGTCGGTGCTTCGCGTCGCCGTGGACGTCTTCAACAAGCACGGCTACGAGGCCACCTCGATGGGTATCCTGGCGGAGACCCTGGGCATTTCAAAGTCGGCCATCTACCACCATGTCCCCTCCAAGGAGGAGTTGCTGCGGCTTGCCCTCGAAGAGGCACTGGGCGGCCTGGAGACGGTTTTGACGCTCGACGGCGCCACCTCGGGTGCCGCCGACGCACGCCTGGAGTACGTGCTGCGCGGCACCATCGCCGTTCTGGTGGAGCGTCTGCCCTTCGTGACATTGCTGTTGCGCCTGCGCGGGAACACGGCGATGGAACGCGAGGCGCTGGCCCGGCGTCGCGCCTTCGACCGCACCATCACCGCCCTGGTCTCCGCCGCCCAACAGGACGGCACACTCCGAACGGACATTGCCCCGGGCACCGTCACCAGGCTGCTATTTGGCACCATTAATTCGATCGTGGAATGGTACAAGCCTGGCGGCCCGTTGACCTCACAAAAGCTGGCCGACGACGTCATCTCCATGGCTTTCGCGGGTCTTCGCAAATAGGCCCGGGCCAACCACACGCCTCCGGTCTCGACAAGAGCGCTTCCCGGGCGCAAGCTGGAGGCATGGCCACCAAGATATCCGCAGCACTACAGGCGCTCTCGCGCGACCTTCGTTACGAACCGACCACCAAGCGCATCCGCGCGTATCTGGGGGCTGAGCTGGTTCTGGATTCCCGCAGTGCCGTGGTCATGTGGGAACCCCGTCGGGTGGTGCCGTGCTACGCGGTGCCGGCCACCGACGTCGACGCCGTCCTGAGCGTGGCCGGCCCGCCCACCCGGGACGCCGGCGCCTCTCCCGCGCAACTTCCGGGCATTCCCTTCAGTCGGCACAGCACGCCCGGCACGCCCCTTGATGTTTCCGCGGGCGGGGCAACGGCCGCGGGCAGAGGCTTTGAGCTAAAAGACGCGGACCTGGCCGGCTACGTGGCCTTTGATCCCGAGGCGTTCACCTGGCGGGAGGAAGAGGACACCGTGCTCTCCCACCCGCGGGACCCCTTCCACCGGGTGGACATTCGCCAGAGTTCCCGGCGCGTGAAGGTCACCTCCGATGAACTGGTGCTGGCGGAATCCTCGGCCCCGCTGATGGTGTTTGAAACCAATATGGCCGAGCGGATCTATCTGCCGTCCGAGGACGTGAACTGGGATGCACTGACGCCCACTGACTCATCCACGCTGTGCCCCTATAAGGGCCAGGCGAGCTACTGGCGCCTGGCTGGCGGGCCCGACGGCGACGTGGCGTGGAGCTACCTGGAACCCCTCGCCGAGGCGGGCGAGCTGGCCGGCTACGTGTGCTTCTACGACAACCTCGTGGACGTGGCTGAACTCCCGTGATTGAGGCCTCCGGTGATCGAGACACCGGTGATCGAGCCGGGCCCCCGACCGCGAGGGACCCGCTGGGAGCTTGCGAGCAGTGGGAGCTTGCAAGCAGTGGGAGCTTGCAAGCAGTGGGAGCGGTTGGGGAGCGAAATCACAAGGGGTTTCGACAAACTCGACCACCGGCTTGTTTCGTCGGAGCAATATCGGGAACAGGGTAAGTAAGCGCTGAGCCAGCCCACACAGGGAGCCACTACCGTCCAGCTGAAACCATGTCGGGACGGATGTTCCTCGGTGCCGCAAAGTCGGAGTTGTTTACCACGAACGTGGCCCGTTCTCAGGGGTGTGCCGATTCGAAGTAGAGACGCTGTCCGCCGACGATCAGGGCATCCAGCGGTGCGCGCACCGATTCCAGCTGCGCCAGCTGGTCGACCCGTGCGTCGTAGGACGCCGTCAACTGCCGGCAACCGACGGCCGAGAGGGGACGTGCGCTGCGGGACACAATCTCGGGCCGAGTGTATAACTTTTCTTATAACGCGGAACAGGACGCTGGCACAATGACGATCTCAATTCGACTCACGCCCGATGAAGAAGCCCGACTTGACGTTCTCGCGCGCCGCACCGGCCGGTCGAAGAGCTTCTACGTGAGAACCGCGCTCCACGAATACCTGGCAGATTGAGACCACCGCGGGGTTCGGCGCTACCGCCGCGGCATTTATTGATTCCTCAGGCTCATCAGATCTCTCATTGCCGCTGCCTTCAATACTTTGTGCACCTCGAGTTGTTCAGCAAGCAGAATCCTCTACAGGACGGCTCGCCAGATACGCCATGTCGTGTTCCCCTGGCAGCTGGGTTGCCAGCTTGGTATCAATCGGCATTCGATACGGGTAGTCCCGATTAGGTTCCTATGGATGGCCTCGCAGAGTTCAATCTCGTCGCGTTGTTGTTGGAGACCGCATTGGCCCCGAAACTTGCAGGTTGCGAGGGCATCTGCGTGAACTTCAGCGTCAAGGACGCGTCTGCCGAGCAGCAGAAGTTCGCCAAGCTGGCCGGCTACGTGCCCCTCTACGACAACCCGGTGGACGTGGCGAGACTCCGGTGATTGAGCTTGTCGAAATCACAAGGGGTCTCGCCACGTCCACCGGCGCCTAGGCGTAGATCGTGTTCTCTTTCTCCACCAGGGTCAGCACATCGTAGGTCGCCACGATCTCACCGTTCTGGTTGTGCAGGATCGCATCCCAGCACACCTCACCGTATTCGTCGGTGACACGCGGGGTGATCTTCTTGGCCGTCAGCGTCACACGGATCGAGTCGCCGGCAGGCACGGGTGTGATGAACCGCAGCGCCTCCAGTCCGTAGTTTGCCAGCACCGGCCCCGGCGCCGCCTCCACGAACAGCCCGGCAGCCCAAGACACCAGCAGGTAGCCGTGCGCCACGATGCCCGGGAAGAACGGGTTCTTTTCCGCCGCCACAGCGTCGGTGTGGGCGTAAAAGGTGTCGCCGGTGGAGTTGGCGAACGCGGTAATGTCAGCGAGCGTCACCTCCCGCAGCCCGGATGCGAAACCATCGCCGATGCGCAGCTCAGCGAGCGACTTCCGGAACGGATGCACCGTCGCGGCGACTCCGCCGAATCCGGGATCGCCGGCCAGCGCCTGGGCGGCGCCGGTGTGCCACACACCGGTGACGGCAGTGAGCATGTTGGGTGAGCCCTGGATGGCTGTGCGCTGCATGTGGTGCTTGATAGAGCGGATGCCGCCCAGTTCCTCGCCGCCACCGGCGCGGCCCGGCCCACCGTGGACCAGGTGCGGCACGGGCGAACCGTGGCCGGTGGATGTCCGCGCATCCTCGCGGTTGAGTACCAGTACGCGGCCGTGGTGGGCCGCAATCCCCGTGACCAACGCCTGAGCCGTGGCGGGGTCGTTCGTGCACACGGTGGCCACGAGGGACCCGGCCCCCAGCGCAGCGAGCCGAACCGCCTCGCTGACATCGCCGTCGTGCGTCTCATAGCCAATCACGCTGGACACCGGACCAAACGCCTCCAACGAGTGCACCGCCGGCGCCTCGGCATCGGCCCAGCTCAGCAACACCGGCGACATGAAGGCACCGTCGACGACGGCGGCAACGGAGCCGTCCGCGCGCGTCACCTCAGGTGCGTCCAGGGTTCCCCAGGCCAGCTCACCGCCGGCGGCGATCATGGCCTCGACAGCCGAGCGCACGTCAGCAAGCTGTTCCAGCGAGGCAAGCGCACCCATCGTGACGCCTTCGGCGCGGGGATCTCCCACCACCACGCGTTCGCGCAGGCGCGCGCCGATGGCGTCGATGACGGCCTGCTTGAGCTCGTTCGGCACGATGGTGCGGCGGATGGACGTGCACTTCTGCCCGGCCTTGACGGTCATCTCGGTGACCACGGATTTGATAAACGCGTCGAACTCCGGTGTGCCGTGGACCGCGTCCGGGCCTAGGATGGCCGCATTGAGCGAGTCGGTTTCCGCCGTGAACCGGACGCCACCAAACGCGACGTTGGGGTGGCTCTTCAAGATATTGGCGGTGGAGGCGGAACCCGTGAAGGAGACCATGTCGCGGTAGTCCAGGACGTCCAGCAGGGTGCGGGCGGAGCCGGAGATCAGCTGCAGCGAACCTGCCGGCAGGATCCCGGACTCGACGATGGCACGCACGGCCGCCTCGGCCAGGTAACCGCTGGGGGTGGCCGGCTTGACGATAGTGGGGACGCCGGCAATGAAAGCGGGTGCGAACTTCTCCAGCATGCCCCACACGGGAAAGTTGAAGGCGTTGATCTGCGCGGCCACGCCGGGGATCCTGGTGTAGATGTGTTCGCCGATGAATGATCCGTCCTTGGAGAGCACCTCCACCGGGCCGTCCACAATGACGTTGGAGTTGGGCAGCTCGCGCCTGCCCTTGGAGGAGAAGGTGAACAGCACGCCGATGCCGCCGTCGATGTCCACCATGGAATCGATCTTCGTGGCGCCGGTCCGCGCCGACACGGCGTACAGCTCCGTGCGGCGGTCATTGAGGTACGCGGCAAGTTCGCGCAGCTTCAACGCCCGCTCGTGGATGGTCAGCTTGCCAAGTTCGGCCTGGCCCACGGTGCGGCCGTACTCGACGGCGGCACCCAAGTCCAGTCCCTCGGTGGACACTCGGGCCAGCAACTCGCCCGTACTGGCGTCACGGGCGTCAACCCCGGTGACATCGCCGGAGGGAGTCCACCAGGTGTCCTGGATGTAGCTCGGAACAGTCTCAATTGACGGTGCAGTGGTCATCGTATGACCCGTCCTTTCGGGGTTGGTCTTGGTTGTTGGTGCCGTGCGAGTGCCAGCGGAGGGCACGCTATTGCCAGTCAAAAAATCCCTTGCCGGACTTGCGGCCCAGCTCGCCGCGGGCCACCTTCTCGCGCAGGATCGCCGGCGGCGCGAACCGCTCACCCAGCGTTTCGGCCAGGTATTCGGCGATGCCCAGGCGCACATCCAGGCCCACAATGTCGGTGGTGCGCAGCGGGCCTGTGGGGTGTTTGTAGCCGAGCACCATGGCGGCATCGATGTCCTCGGCGCTCGCCACGCCCTCTTCCACCATGCGCATGGCCTCCAGCGCGATCGCCACACCGAGCCGGGAGGAGGCGAAGCCCGGGGCGTCGTTAACCACGACGGCGGTCTTGCCCAACGCTTCCACCCAGCCTTTCGCCGTGGCCACCAGTTCAGGGCGTGTCTGCTTGGCGATGACGACCTCGATCAAGGTGGAGGCCGGGACCGGGTTGAAGAAGTGCAGGCCGATGAAGTTCGACGGCCGCGCTAGCTCGGCGGCCAGCCCGGACATGGACAGCGAGGAGGTGTTCGAGGCCAGCACTGCCGCCTCCGAGAGGTGCTTCTCCACCCCTTGCAGGGAGGACACCTTCAGGTCCCAGATTTCCGGGACCGCCTCCACCACCAATTCACAGGGGACAAAGGCGGCGTAGTCGGTGGACACGCTCAGACGTTGCATGATGATGCCGCGGCTGACTGTGCGGCCCTCCGCCGTGCCGTCGGCCAGTCCCCGCTCCACTGACTTCGCCACCGAGGATCCCACACGCTCACGCGCACCTGCTGCTGCGTCGTCGTCGCGCTCCACCACCAGCACCTCGCAGCCAGCCATCAAGAAGGCGTGGGCAATGCCGGCGCCCATACGCCCACCGCCCAGCACGCCCACACGGGCTGGCAAATTCGTCACTTTGCTCATTTTTTCCTCTTGTCCAAGAAGGCCTGCATGCGGGCAAATTTTGCCGGCGATTCAAACAGTTCGGCCTGCGCCTGGTTATCCACCTCGGGGTGGGCCTCGCGCGGTTCGTGGAAGACGCGCTTGGTGGTTTGCACGGCCAGTGGATCCTGGCCGGCGACCTTGTCGGCGAGCGCGTGCGCGGCGGGCAGGAGCCCGGCGGAATCAACCAGCTCGGTGATGAGCCCGCGCCGCAGGCAGTCCTCGCCCGTGAGGATGCGCCCGGCCAGCAGGATTTCCTTGGCGACCGGTTCGCCCACCAACTCTTTGAGCCGCCAAGTGGCACCGGCCGCGGCCATGATGCCCAGCCCGGTTTCCGGCTGGCCCATGCGCAGCGCCGCGGTGCCGATCCTAAAGTCGGCGGCGTAAGCAAGCTCCGCCCCGCCACCAAGCGCATAGCCGTCCAGGGCGGCGATGACGGGCATAGGCAGTTTCGCGATCCGCTCAAACAGGCCCGAGTTGATGCCGGCTAGGGCGTCCTCGCGACGGCGTTCGCGCAGTTCGGCAATGTCGGCGCCGGAGGCAAAGATTCCCTTGGCCCCGTCGGCGCTCGGGCTGCCGGAGAGGATCAGTACCTTCGGCGTTTGTTCCAGATAGGCGCAGACTGCGTGCAGTTCCGCCACCATCGCAGCGTCGATCGCGTTGCGTACGGCTGGCCGGTTCAGCTGGACGGCCACCCGGTCCCCGCGCTCGGTGACCAGCAGCGTGGCGAAAGTGGCCGCATCGAGGCGGGCTGCGCCGTCGTGCGCCATTTACAGGCCTTCCACGAGCAGTGCGGCGCCCTGGCCCACGCCAATGCACATCGTCGCCAGACCGATGCCGCCGGGTGATTCGCGTTCCAGCCTGCCCAGCAAGGTGATGACGATGCGGGAGCCGGAGGAGCCCAGGGGGTGGCCCAGGGCGATGGCGCCGCCGTCGTGGTTGACTATGCCCGGGTCTAGGCCGAGCTCGCGCATGCTAGCCAGTGACTGGGAGGCGAAGGCTTCGTTGAGTTCCACGGCGCCCAATTGGCTTGCGCTGATCCCCTGCCGTTGCAGGATCTTGTGGCTGGCGGCGACCGGTCCCATGCCCATGATCTCCGGGGCCAGGCCGGCGGCGGCCCCGTCGATGATGCGGGCGCGGGGGGTGAGCCCGTACTTTTTGATGGCTCGTTCGGAGGCCACGATGATGGCCGAGGCGCCGTCGTTCAGGCTGGAGGCGTTGCCTGCGGTGACCACGGAGCCGCCCTTGACCACGGGTCGCAGACCGGCCAGAACCTCCAAGGTGGTGCCGGCGCGAGGGCCCTCGTCGGTGTCCACCACGGTGTCCTTGCGGCGGCCCTTGACGGTGACGGGAACGATTTCCTCGCGGAAGCGCCCGGCGGCGATGGCGGCGAGCGCGCGCTCATGGGAGTGGACGGCGAAGGTGTCACAGTCCTCCCGGGAGGTGCCGAAGACGCGGGCCACCTCCTCGGCTGTTTCCGGCATGGAGTACGTCATCTTGCCGTCGCGGGACAGCTCGCCGGAGAGGAAGCTGGGGTTGGTGAAGCGCCAGCCGATGGAGGTGTCGAAGGTGTCCCCTGGCTTCGCGAACGCCTTATCCGGCTTGGCCATGACCCAGGGGGCACGGGACATGGACTCCACGCCGCCGGCCACCACGATGTCCGCAGCCCCGGCCTTGATCATGTGGCTGGCCTGGGTGATAGCGCTCATACCGGAGGCGCAGAGCCGGTTGACCGTGATGCCGGGGACGGTGTCCGGGAAGCCGGCCAGCAGCCACGCCATGCGGGCCACGTTACGGTTTTCCTCACCGGCGCCGTTGGCGTTGCCGAAGATGACCTCGTCGACGTCCGCCGGGTCAATGCCGGTCCGCGTGATCAGCTCCTTGATGGTCAGCGCCGCGAGGTCGTCTGGCCGGACGCTGGACAGGGCCCCGCCGTAACGCCCCACGGGTGTGCGGACCCCGCCCACCAGAAATGCCTGCGGTGTGCCTGCAACCATGATTGAACCCTTCAAGCGTGCGGTATCGGCCCAGCTGGTGCCGGCGCCGGGAACGGCTTATCAAATTACCGACCGTTCGTTCTATAAATATTCCATGTGATGGGGCGCACGGTCAACCTTGCCGTCTTGGTGGCGCATTTTGGCCCCGTTTTCGGCGAGAACGGGGCCAGGCCACGAGAACGGTGTATCTTGTCCGCGCGTTGGCGAGTTAGCCCCGTTTTCGGCGACGGCGGGCCGGCGCGTGGCCGGGGCATCGCCTGGCCCGCTCCGCTCTGGGCATACACCACCGCCGTCGCTGGCATCCATGGCTACAGTGGATTCCATGACAACACCGGACACCGCAGCCACCCTTTCCGCTCCCGCAGCAGTCCCCGCGTCACCGCCGGTCGCCAAAAAGGTGCCGGTGGAACGCACCCACCACGGGGACACCCTGGCGGACAACTACGAGTGGTTGCGCGAGAAGGAAAACCCGGAGGTGGTGGCCCATCTTAACGCCGAGCAGGCCTACACGGACGCCGTCACCGCCGGGCAGGAGTCGCTGCGCACCGACATCTTCAACGAGATCAAGAACCGTACCCAGGAAACCGACCTGTCCGTGCCCAGCCGCAAGGACGGCTGGTGGTATTACTCCCGCATGGTGGAGGGTAGCGCCTACTCCATCCAGTGCCGTGTGAAGGCCGACGGCGACGGCAGTGCCGTTGCGGACTGGACCCCGCCAGTGGTTGAACCCGGCGTGGACGTGCCCGGCGAGCAGGTCATTCTGGACGGCAATGCCGAAGCGGAGGGCAAGCCGTTCTTCTCTCTCGGCGGCGCCGCGGTCACCCGCGACGGCAACCTCTACGCCTACGCGGTGGACAACGCCGGGGACGAGTTGTTCACTGTCAGGATCAAGGACCTGCGCACGGGTGAGCTCCTGGAGGACACCATCGAGAACGTGTTTTATGGGCTGACCTTCTCCCCCGACGGGAGCACCTTGTACTACATGCTCGCCGACGACTCGTGGCGTCCCTACCAGGTCAAGACCCACATCCTGGGCACCACCGTGGACCAGGACGAGGTGCTTTACCAGGAGGATGACGTGGCCATGTGGACGGGTTTCGGGCTCTCGTCCGACCGCCGCCACCTGGTCATCAGCATCGGCTGCTCCGAGTTCAGCGAGGCCCGGCTACTGGCCTTCGACGCCCCGGAAAAGGGTCTGCAGACCCTGATTCCGCGCAGCGAGCAGATCTTGTACGACGCCGAACCATTCCTTTGGGAGGGCGCCGAAAAGGTCCTGCTGACCCATGACCGTGACGCCGTGAACTCCATGATTTCCCTGGTCGACGCCGCGGAGTTCGCCAAGCCCCTCGGCGACCAGGTCTGGGCAACGGTCATTGCCCACGACGACGCCGTGCGTATCAACGGGGCCACCGTCACAGCCACCCACATGGTGGTTTCGCTCCGCAAGGACACCATCGAACGCATCCAGGTGACCGCGCTGGAAGGCTTGGGTGCCGCGGAGCAGGCGGCCGGCGTCGAACCCGCCTTTGACGAGGAACTGTATACAACCCAGATGGGCGGGACGGAGTTTGAGTCCCCCGAGATCCGACTGGTGTACACCTCCGATTTCACCCCGCCGCGCGTCTACGACTTCGCCCTTCCCACCGCCGCACTGCCCAGGGGTGAGCTGTTCTTACGCAAGGAAACCCCGGTGCTTGGCGGCTACCGGCCGTCGGACTATGTGGCGAGCCGCGAGTGGGCCACGGCCGACGATGGCACCAAGGTTCCGCTGTCGGTGCTGCGCCGCTCGGATCTGGTGCCGGACGGTTCCAACGCCGGTGTGGTCTACGGTTACGGCTCGTACGAGGTCAGCATGGATCCCGGCTTCGGTGTGCCGCGTCTGTCGCTGCTGGACCGCGGCGTGGTGTTTGTCATTGCGCATGTGCGCGGTGGCGGCGAGATGGGCCGGCACTGGTACGAGGACGGCAAGAAGCTGCACAAAAAGAACACCTTCAGCGACTTTGTGGCGGCCACGGACTGGCTGGCCCAGTCCGGCTGGGTGGACCCGGCCCGGATTGGTGCCATGGGCGGCTCGGCGGGTGGCCTGCTTATGGGCGCTGTGGCGAACCTGGCGCCGGAAAAGTACGCAGCCATCGTGGCGCAGGTGCCGTTCGTGGACGCCTTGACCACCATTTTGGACCCGGATTTGCCGCTCTCCGCGCTGGAGTGGGAGGAGTGGGGCAACCCCATCACCGATCCGGAAGTGTACAAGTACATGAAGGAGTACACGCCGTATGAGAACGTGCGTGCAGTGGCCTACCCGAAGATCGCGGCCGTCACCAGTTTCAACGACACCCGTGTGTTGTATGTGGAACCGGCCAAATGGGTGCAGGAGCTGCGCGAAGTCTCAACCGGCTCGGAGCCGATCGTGCTGAAAATCGAGATGGACGGCGGCCACGGCGGCGCGTCGGGCCGCTATGAGGGCTGGAAGACCCGCGCCTGGGACTACGCTTTCCTTGCCGACGCGATCGGCGCCACCACCCTGCGCTAAATCGACGCCGCATCAGAAAAAACCCGGATTTAGCGAACGCTCCGGCAGTCATTGCTGGAGCGTTCGCGTTAAGTGCCACTTATGTGATGCCGGGTCCGAGATGGGGTTGTTGGTCGCGGACCACCGCGTAGATGGCCTCGGACGTCCATTCGCCCTTGAGATACATGTTGTTGCGCAGCACTCCCTCAAACAGCATGCCGAGCCGTTCACAAATGGCTGCGGAGGCAGTATTTCGCGCATCCAAACGAGCTTCAACACGGTAAAAGTCCAGCTGATTCATGGCTAAATCCAGCACCGCCCGCGCCGCCTCAGTGGCGTAACCGTGTCCTTGGGCTTCCGGAGCCAGCGTCCAGCCTATTTCGCCAAAGCGCTCGGGCTTGGGCCCCTCGGGCTTGCCACCTTCGTTCCATTTCAACGCCATCTCACCCACCAGACCCGGTGCTGATTTGAGCTGTACCGCGAACGTCGCCCAGTGGCCCGGCTCATTGAAAGGTTCCTGAACATAGCGGGCAATCCTGTCCATGCATTGGGCATAGGACCGGGCCTCACCATACAAGTACCGGGCTGTCTCGGGCAGGCTCTGATAGCGGTAATAGTCGTCGAGGTCGTCGGTGGAAAAGTGCCGCAGGATCAGCCGCTCGGTGGTCAGGGGACGAGGAATCTCAACCATTTAGCCAGCCTACGCCTCCAGTACGACGGCGGAACGTGACCGTGCGCAGGAGGTGAGATTCCGCCGTCGTACGTCGCCTGAGAACAACCGCGCCTGCATCAAATGGCGCACTGACGCCATAAAGTGATGCAAGTCTCATGGCGTGCGTACACTTCACTCATGAGTACCCTTGATGCGCCGCTACCGGCCCGGACCGTAACGCGGTACGCCATCGGTTCCCTTGGCACGGGAGGATTCGCCACCCTTCCGGGGCTGGTCCTGATTTATTATATGACAGACACGCTGGGCATTGCGGCGATCACTGCCGGGCTGCTGGTCACTGCCGCCAAGGTGTGGGATGTGATTATTGATCCGGTGATTGGTGCGAGGTCTGACCATTCGCTGGCCGTGACGGGGTCCAGGCGCCGCTTCATGATTCTGGGCGGGTTACTGTTGCCGCTGTTCTTTGTGCTCACTTTCGCCGTGCCGTCGGGCATGGGACCGGGGTTCGCTGGACTCTGGGTTCTTGTGGCGTTCATGGCAACGGCCACGGCGTTCAGCCTCTTTCAGGTTCCATATATAGCCCTGCCAGCTGAGCTAACATCCAGTTATGACCAGCGCACGCGGCTGCTCTCGGTACGCGTGGCGGTCCTTTCCGTCGCGATCTTGCTGTTCGGCGCGGGCGGGCCAGCGCTGCGTTCGCTGGGCGGAGAGGACCAGGCTCTGGGATACCTTCTCATGGCGTTGGTTGCGGGCTTGCTCATCGGGGTGGCCATGTTGTTGACCTCGGGTGTTGCCGAGCGCTCAATCCCCGGCACCGCTGAACGCGGCAACATTGCCAGCAACTACAAGGACGGTCTGGCAGCGCTGAAACGCAGCCACGCCTTCCGCGTGCTGCTGCTCTGTTTTGCCCTGCAGGGTTTGGCTACCGGGGTCATGCTGGCCGGCGCACAGTACGTGGCCACGTGGGTGTTGCATGCGGAGTCGGCCGTGACGAACTTGTTCGTCGCATTGATCGGACCGGCACTGCTTTTCGCCCCGCTGTGGCGCATCGTTGCCGGCCGGATCGGCAAGGAACGGGCGTTTCGCTATGCCAGCATCATGTTTGGCGTCGCTGCGCTGGCACTCGTTGGCATGACGGCCGCCCCCGGCGCCTGGATTTACTTTCCTGTTGCGCTGGCCGGCGCCGGATACGCCGGCATGCAGTCGCTACCGATGTCGATGCTCCCTGATGTCATCTCGCACGACGCGAAAAACCATGGGGAGGGCTCCGCTGGTATTTTCGGCGGCGTCTGGACGGCAGGGGAAACCACGGGCATGGCATTGGGAGCCACAGTCTTGGCCCTGGTATTGGCGGCCAGTGGCTACATGCAATCCGTGGCCGGGGAAACCGTGACGCAGGGGCCCGCCGCAATCAACGGAATCATCCTCAGCTTCAGCGTCGTCCCGGCGGTCTTGATCGTGGTCAGCCTGCTGGTGTTCCGCCGTTACCCCCTGAGTCAAGAAGACATCGACGCAACCCCCAACACGTCAACAACACCACACACAGAAGGAGCCCAATGATCCCGTTTGCCGCCACCGCCGAAGACATCCTGCAGGAGCTTGCAACGCTCCGCGCGGCCGACGCCCCCACCCACGGCGGGAAGGTCCTCTCCTACGTTTATGACTCGGGCTTGGCGGCCGTTGACGATCTTGCAGCGGCGGCCATGCTGGCGGTCCAACCGCTGAACGGACTTGACCCCACCACTTTCACCTCGATTGCTGTCATGGAGCGGGAAGTCATCACCTTCATGCGTACCCTGCTCGGCGGGACAGAGGACATCGTCGGAACCGTGACCAGCGGCGGCACCGAAAGTTGCATGCTAGCGGTGAAGACGGCTCGGGAAAATTTCCGGGGCGTCGGGGTTCCGCGGCTGCTGGCCCCGGCTTCTGTCCATGCCGCTTTTCACAAGGCCGCGCACTATTTTGGTCTTGCCCTTGACTTGATCCCGGTCGACGCCGATGGCCGCGCGGACACTGCTGCCATGGTGGCGGCGATGGGTCCCGACGTCGCCCTTGTGGTTATCTCAGCCCCCTCCTACCCACATGCTGTTTTGGATCCGGTGTCCGAGATTGCCGCCGCCGCCCAGTCCCAGGGCATCGACTGCCACGTTGACTCCTGCATTGGCGGGCTTGTTCTGCCGTTTTGGCCGGATCTGCCCGATTGGGATCTGCGGGTCCCGGGCGTGACCAGCATTTCTGCTGACCTGCACAAATACGGCTACGCACCCAAGGGCGCATCGGTGCTGTTGACTCGTGGACGGGACCGGCAGCGGTCGCAATATTTTGCCACGACGTCCTGGCCCGGATACCCCGTGGTGAACTCGACCCTGCTCGGCTCCAAGTCCGCAGGGCCGCTGGCTGCCTCATGGGCCATCATCAAGTTGCTGGGAACGGCCGGCTTTGCGGAGTTGGCTGTCTCCTGCCACCGCGCCACCGTTGCCTTGTTGGGGACCGTGGCGGGTATCGAGGGACTGCGGGTTTTTGGAAGTCCCACCGGCCCGCTCTTTGCCGTGGCCGTTGATGCCAACGCACCCGCGGACCGCAGGATCGATCCGCACCACTGGGCGGACCGGCTGAAGGCCCATGGATTCACAGCCCAATTGCAGCCGTCGTTCACCCAGGCCGACGGCTCCGTCCTGCCACGAACCACCCACCTGACCATCACACCCGTCACTGAATCCCGTCTGCCCGAACTCCAGGAAGCCATGTTCCAGGCTGCTGAGGAGGTCCGTGGCACCCCGGGCATCGAGCCGGCCCAGGCGCTGGGTGCAGCGGAGGGCTCAATGTCCACCCTTTTGGGAGGGGGCTCGCAGATCACTATGGACTCGGCGACTGCCCGCCAAATTCTGGGCGCCTTCGGCTTGGACGGTGCCGGGTTGCCCGCTGACATGGCGCCGGTACTGGCACTCGTTGAGGCCCTGCCCCGGCCGGTCACGCAATGGCTGCTCACCGAATTGCTTGCCAGCCTGGTTGAGCCGGGGCAGGATGCCCACGGATAAACCCCATATTTGCAGAAGCGTTGGGGAAAAGTCGGCTTAAGGTGGTGCAGCGTTTAGCTGGCAAGCACGATGGCGGCGGTCGCCTCCGCGATGGCCTGCTCCTCGTCCGTGGGCACCACCAGGACGGGAATCGCGGAATCGGCGGTGCTGACCACCCGGGGCGAGGTGACGCGCACGAGGTTCGCGCCGGCGTCGAGCTTGACCCCGAGCGCACCCAACCTGTCCACAACCAGGGCGCGGAAGACGGCGGAATTCTCGCCAATGCCTGCCGTGAACACCAACGCCTGGGCCCCGCCCACCGCCACGTGGTAGCCGCCAATGTACTTCGCCAACCGGTACGACGCGACGTCCAGGGCGAGCCGGGCGTGCCTGTCACCCGCCTCGGCAGCATCCACAATGGCGCGCATGTCGTTGTTACCGGCGAGCGCCTTCAGGCCCGATTCCCGGTTCAGCATCGTGTCAATCTCATCGGCGGACAAGCCCTGGCGCTGCAGATAGATCAGGATGGACGGGTCCAGATCGCCGCTGCGGGTGCCCATGACCAGACCTTCCAGGGGGGTGAACCCCATGGACGTGTCGATGCTTGCCCCGCCTTGGACGGCCGTGAGCGAGGCTCCGTTGCCCAGGTGCGCCACCACGGCGTTGAACCCGTCCAATGGCACACCCAGCAGCGCGGCCGCACGCCCGGTCACGAACTCGTGTGAGGTGCCGTGGAAACCGTACCGGCGGATCCCGTATTGCCGGTACAACGAATCCGGGACCGCATAGCGCCATGCGTGTTCGGGCAGTGTGCGGTGGAACGCCGTGTCGAAAACAGCCACCTGGGGCAGGTCCGGCCACTTTGCGGTGATGGCCCGGATCCCCAGCACATTGGCCGGGTTGTGCAGCGGCGCCAGCGGGTTCAGCCGTTCAATGGCCCGGGTGATCTCGTTGTTGATCAGCACCGGCTCGCTGAAGCGTTCTCCGCCGTGCACCACCCGGTGCCCGACGGCGTCGAGCGGCTTTTGCGTCAGTACACCTTCCAGCACGGCCGCCACGTCCTCCATCGCCTCGCCGTGGTCGGCCGGCCCCCCGGAGCCTTCGCCAATGCGTTCGATCAGCCCGTTCGCCGCAATCTCGTTGCTGTCGGTGTCCCGCACCTGATATTTCAGTGAAGATGAACCCGAGTTGATGACCAGTACCCGCATCAGGATTCCTTTGCTTCGGTGGTGGCTTGGGCCTGGATGGCGGTGATGGCAACCGTGTTCACAATGTCCTCCACGGTGCAGCCGCGGGAGAGGTCGTTGATGGGTTTGTTCAAGCCCTGCAGGACCGGTCCCACGGCCACTGCGCCGGAGGATTGCTGCACCGCCTTGTACGTGTTGTTGCCGGTATTCAGGTCCGGGAAGATGAACACCGTGGCCTGCCCGGCAACTGTTGAGGACGGCATTTTGGAGGCGGCAATGGAGGCGTCCACGGCGGCGTCGTATTGGATGGGGCCCTCAATGGGGAGGTCTGGACGCGCTGCCTTAGCCAATTCGGTGGCCCGGCGGACCTGGTCCACTGCGGCACCGGAGCCGGAACCGCCCGTGGAGTAGGACAGCATGGCTATGCGCGGCTCCACGCCGAACTGGGCAGCAGTTTCCGCTGACGCAATGGCGATGTCCGCCAGTTGCTCGTCGTTGGGTTCCGGGTTTACGGCGCAGTCACCGTACACCAGCACCCGGTCCGCCAGGAGCATCAGGAACACGGAGGAGATGATCCTCACGCCAGGGCGGGTCTTGACGAACTCCAGTGCGGGGCGGATGGTGTTGGCGGTGGTGTGTGCGGCGCCGGAGACCATGCCGTCCACGTGACCCAGCTGGACCATCATGGTGCCAAAATAGGAGCCGTCAACCATGATCTCCCGGGCGCGGGCAAGGTCCATGCCCTTGTGTGCGCGCAGGCGCTGATATTCCACGGCAAAGTCCTCCCTTAGTGGGGATGTTTGCGGGTCCAGCACCGTTATACCGCTCACGTCAATGCCGTGGGCGGCCGCCAATTCCTGGACGTTGGCCGGCTGTCCAAGAACTGTGAGATCGCAGACGTCCCGGCGGTGCAGGATCTCGGCGGCCGCCAGGACCCTGATGTCGGTGCCTTCGGGCAACACAATGTGCTTGCGGTCGCTGCGGGCCCGTTCAATGAGGTCGTGCAGGAACCGAAGCGGCGTCATGGTGGCAGGCCGCGGCAGGGACAAACGCTCCAACAGCTCCCCCTCATCGACGTTGCGCGCCCAGGCACCCATGGCCGCGGCCACCTTCCGTCGCTGCCCTGAGTGGATCTCGCTGCGCACCTCACTGACGGCGCGTGCTGTGAGATAGGTGTCGGCGTCGTGCAAGAAAACGGGGAAGGGGGCGTGGGCTAGCAAGGGAAGCACATGCGGGTCCGGTGCTAGGCCGCCGGTGAGGATCATGCCGCTGGGGACCGGGAAGTCCGGTGAGAACGCGGAGGCGAGCGAGGCGACCATGACGTCGGCGCGGTCGCCGGGGACAATGACCAGGTCGTTGGCCTCGAGCTGGCTCAGGAAGTTGCCCACGGTCATGGCGGCGACCTTAATGGCGTGGACGTCGCGCTCCAGATCGGGGCTGCCGGCCAGTTGGCGCAGGCCCAGTGCGGTAGCCACCTCCCCCACGGTGGGACGTGAGATCTGGGCGATCTCAGGGATCACGTAGACGGGCCGGTGACTGGCGCCGGGGCGGACGGCGGCTTTGATGGCGGCCGTGGCGCCCGGGTCGGCCCGGTTCACCATCATGGCCAGCAGCGAACAGTTCTCCGCGATGAGCTCTTTACGCGCCACGTCGACGGCGTCGGCAATTTCATGCGAGGACAGGCCTCCGGCCCCGATCACGGCTAGAACGGGCAGCCCCAGGTTGTTGGCCAGCCGGGCGTTGAGGTCGAACTCCACAGCCGCGTCCTGACCGGTGAGGTCGGTGCCTTCCACGATCACCACATCGCATCTTTTGGCGATCTCGCTGAAAATCTCCACGCTGCGTGTATCAATTTCCTCCCGTCGGCCGGCTGCGAGCAGGGCCCGGGCCTCCGCCCCGCTCATGCCGGCACGGCACACTTCCGGGCTCAGCTGGTACATGCGCCGGAGCATGATTACGGTGGGGTCGTTTTCCGGATCGGGCCCCGAGGTGATGGGCCGAAAGAAGCCAATCCTGTCCGCGTGCCGGTGCAGTGCGTCGGCCAACCCCAATGACACCAACGTTTTCCCGGATCCGGGTGTGGTGGCGCTGACATAAATCCCACGAGTCATGGTCAGGTTCCGCCTTTCGAGCGTCTTACCTAATCCAAACATGGCTGCGACAGATCCGGTGCAAATTGCGGGCCGAATCACCCTTTCTCTTCTCACAGTGCGGCCACTATTGATGGCTTCGGGGCGGCCACGGCGCCTGGACGGTTCCCGCCCGCCTAAAGTTGAGGCATGGACGGACTTGTCGAGATCTTATTTGGGCCCTTGGGCAACAGTTTCACCATCGTCGCCCTGGCGTTGAAGATCCTGGGGGCACTGATCATGAGCTTCGCCTTGGCGCTTCTGGGCCGACGCAACGAGGTGGGCTGGTGGCTGGCCATTGCCTCCTTCGCCATGTTCTTACTCGCCGGCACCTTCGTCGTCCCGCTGGACTTCATCTCCTCCGCGGCCGTGGTCACCTTCTACATCGTGGGTTCTTGGATCCCACCCATCCTGGGTATCGCCGTGAGTCTTTATGGCCTGCTGTGGTTCAGAAAAGCTCCCACAGTACAGCCGTTGATCCGCGACATTTCCTTGCGCCGCTTCAGCCCCACCGACCTGGCGACTCCCTTGCTCATCGCCTTGATACTTGGCGCTGCAAACCTGATCCCGGTACTTGTGTTGAACTCCAGCGGAAGCGGCTCGACCCTTTCCATTCCACTGACGCCCATGTTCGTCAGCGGATTCTTGCATGGCTTGCTTGCCGCCGGGCTCCTCGGGCTGGCGCTTCGTTCCCGTTGGGCCTGGTTCTTGATCGCTGCCGCTGCTGTTGCGGCGGTGGGCGCGACCACACTGGCAGCCCAGGGTTCGGTGCTGATTTTCATCTACCTGACCCAGGTGGCACTGGCCGTTTACAGCTGGGGACGGTGGGGCGGGCTGCCCACCGCCGCAATCACCCGCCGTTGACACCGCCGCGGAACCCGTGATCCAATGAAAACGGCCATTGGCCCGCTCGAATTCGACCCTAAGGAGGACCCCATGATTTCTCGCTCAGCTTTCCGCGCCCACATCATTGCTGCGTCCTTCCACAGGAGTCGATTCACCCATGAAGTTCCCTGCTGACCAACAGCACTTCGAAACACCGTCCCGCAAATCCTCCCAGCGCCGTCGTGCCAACAACACCAACCTAAGATCTGGCAATGACTTTGCCGCTGAGACCTTCGAACGCGAGTCGCGCTCCGCAGACTGGAACGTCCTTGACGATTCCCTGGCGGACGACCAACGCTGGTCCACCTGGCCCGGGCTGGAAAAGCTCATGCGCGGCCCCGCACCCTATCCTGCCTTCGTCATTGAAGATGCCGGGGCCATCGACACCGACCTTGGTGTTCTGAAAACCGGAAAGGAAGCGGATGTGTTCCTGGTGGAACGCGCCACCGATTCCCGCAGGGCCATACTGGCAGCCAAGCGCTACCGGTCCGCCGAACAGCGCCTGTTCCACAGGTCCTCCGCCTACACGGAGGGCCGCACTGTCAGGCGTTCGCGTGACGCCCGGGCCTTGAAGAACGGCAGCAGCTACGGGCGGGAGGTGGAAGCCGCCCGCTGGGCCAACGCCGAATGGACGTATCTTCGCATGGCCCATGAATATGGCATACCCGTGCCATATCCAGTGCAGATTTCCGGCACAGAGATCATGATGGAATTCATCGAGGATCCGCAGAATCCCGGCGTTGCGGCGCCACGCCTGCAAACCGTCCACCCCAGTCCGGAACAGCTACAGGGCTACTGGGACCAGGTGCTCGCCGCCATGGTCGCGTTCGCACGGATGGGCTTCGCCCACGGCGATCTCTCCCCCTACAACGTGCTGGCTGCCGGGGACCGGCTGGTGATCATTGACCTGCCGCAGCTGGTGGATCTGGCCGGCAACCTGCAGGCCGTGGAACTGCTGGCCCGGGATTGCAAGAATATGTGCGCCTGGTTCACGTCTCGCGGTCTGGTGGTCGACGACGGCGAACTGTTGGGCGAGCTACTCGCCGCCAGGTAGCCGGTCCCGGCGGCGGGCGCCCCGCGCTCATGGGACCATCGTACGGATCTTGCCTGGGCCAAATGGCAGCCAGGGTGCCGAGTAGAGCAGTGCCTCGGTGGTGCCGGGCACTGCTTCGAATCTCACTTCACCAAACTTCCACATCCGGTTGAACAAGAAGATGGTCACCGTGGCGGCACCCTCCCCTGGGACCTTCCAATTCCGAGTCCCCCACTGGGCCGGCTGGGCCACCCCGTTAACGACCACGGTGGGCTTGGGGAACCATCCCAGCCAGGGCTTGCGCAGGGTCAGCTGAAAGTGGGGAGGTGTTGCTATGGGCGAGGTCACGTTTTCCAGCTTACCGGCCACGTGGTCGCACCATCCGAGGAGAGAACGCCCGGACCCCTGCGCAAGGGATTTTACGACGGGCGAAGCACTGTGGCGACGGGAACCCTCAGCCTTTTCGCATAGGCTTCCGTGGTGATGACTGATCAACCCCTTAACGCCGTGACCACGTGGTGGCAGGCCGTGCTTGCCGGCTTTGTCCACACCGATTCCCCCGATGTGCCGCCCTTGGTGTTGTTGGGCATCCTGGCCGCGGCCGTTGCCCTGAGCATTCCGCGGGCTACCTGGCGCTGGTTCGGCCTGTACGTGACATTCGTGCATGAGCTCGGCCACGCCTTCGCGGCACTGATGACGGGCCGTTTCATCCACGGCCTGAAGATCGGGCTGGATCATTCCGGCCAGCTGGTCAGCAGCGGCCGCCGCGGCTTCAGTGCCACCTGGTCCGGTTTTTGGGGCTACCCGGCGCCGGCCGTGGTGGGCCTGGCGTTGGTCTGGTCGGTCTCGGCGGGCTGGGCGGGGGCCGCCGCGTCCGTCGGTGCCCTCATCTTGCTGGTGGCCTTGATCTTTCTGCGCAACTTCACCGGGATCCTGGTGGCAGTGGCCAGCGCCGCCGTGGCCCAGGCCCTGGTGATGTTTGCCGACCCACGCACCGTCAGCTATGCGGTGCTGGCCCTGGGCATTGCCCTCGGCGTGGGCTCCGTACGCGATTTTTTCAAGGTGGCCACCGTTCACACCAGCCGCCGCGAGCATCTTGCCAGCTCCGACGCTTTCATCCTGGCACGCTCCACGGGGGTACCGTCGTGGGTGTGGCTGAGCGGTTTTGCCGTGGTCATCGGCACTTCCGCGGCCTTTTCGGCCTGGCTTTTGTGGGGCATGCTGGCACGTTAGACGCGCGGGCGCATCAGTGGCGGGTTCAGGACTGCCCGGCTTGGCCGGCCCGCCAACGGCCGTGCCGCGTCGGCGAGCCGGAACAACGCGGCGGGTCGGCCGGCGTCGCCCGCTGTCATCCGCCCGGTGTCCTCGAGAAAGCCCGGTGTGCCGGTGGCCTTTCGGTGGAAGTTCCGCGGATCCAGGCGCGTTCCCCAGACAGCCTCGTACACGGCCCGGAGTTGGGCGATGGTGAACTCCTCGCCGCAGAAGGCCGCTCCGAGCGGGGAGTATTCAAGCTTTGACTTGGCCCGCTCCAGGGCATCGCCGAGGATCCGTTCGTGGTCGAAGGCAAGCCGCACCTCGCCCGAGAGGATCCGGCTGACCGGATACCAGGCAGCCTGCTCGGCATCGCTGCCCGCGGACAGGACAGGGAAGTTCGGCGCGAGCAGGAGATGGGCCACCGTGAGCACGTCCCCGCGGGGATCCCTCCCCTGCGGCCCATAGCTCCCGAGCTGTTCGAGGTGCCCCGGGACATGTTCGACGCCGGTTTCCTCCACCAGCTCCCGGCCCGCCGCCGTCACCAGGTCCTCCCCCGCCAGCACGAAACCACCCGGCAGTGCCAGGCCCCCCCGGAAGGGTTCGATGAGGCGGGTGATGAGCAGGACGTGCAGGGCGCCGTCGATCACGGTGAGGCCGACGACGTCGACCGTCACGGGAAAGCGCGCTGGCACCGGGTGAGACTCTGACATGCTCCCATTCTAGGGACTTATCGTCACATTGACAATAAATGGAGATTCAGTTTATTGTTTAGTTATCGTCAACTTGACGTCAACAATGAGCGGCTAAGGAGAATCAAATGACCAGCATCAAGCGATATCCCTGGATGAACCACTTTCTGGGCAGCCCCACAGGATATGTGGTGCACCTGCAGCGCGGCACCGTCAAGCACCAGGGTGTCGGCCAGGCCTTTTGGTACCGGCCCGTGAACTCGGTGCTCAGCGAGGTTCCCGTGGATGACCAGGAACTGCCCACACTCTTCCACGCCAGCACCCTGGATTTCCAGGACGTGAGCGTCCAGGCCAACGTCACGTACCGCTTCATCGATCCCGTCTCCGTTTCCAGCCGGCTCGACTTCGGCCTGAAACCGGCCGGCTCCGCACCGGCGGCAGGAAAGGAACAGGTCGCCACTATCATCGGGCAGCTGTGCCAGAGCCACGCGATCGACCTGATCGCCACCACCACCCTGGCCGAGGCGCTCTCCCACGGAGTCAGCCGACTCCGCATCGTCCTCACCGAGTCGCTGCGGGCGGACACACGGCTGAAATCCACGGGCATCGAGATCCTCGGGGTTCAGGTACTGGCCGTGCAGCCGGAATCGGACGTTGAACGCGCCCTGCAAACACCGGTCCGCGAACAACTCCAGGCCGAAGCCGACCGGGCCGTCTACGAACGCCGGGCACTCGCCGTCGAACGTGAACGGACCATTTCGGAAAATGAAATGGCAAGCCAGATCGAACTGGCCACCCGGCGAGAACAACTTGTGGGCCAAGAAGGTGCCAATGCGCGGCGAACGGCTACGGAAAGGGCTGCCGCGGAACTCATCAACGCACAGGCAACGGCCGAGCGCCAGGGCATCAGCGCCATCGCAGAGGCGAGCCAGATCCGCTTGGTGGGTGAAGCCGCAGCGGCCCGCGAGAGCGCCACCATGGAGGTCTACCGCGGAATGGATCAAGCCACCTTGCTGACACTGGCCCTGAAGGAGGCCGCCGGCTCGCTGCCCAACATCGGCAACCTCACCATCACCCCCGATCTTCTCAGCGGGGCACTGGCGGGACTGTTCCGCGAAACTCCCGCCAACGCCGGGGAATAGGATTTCACCATGAGCACCCCCCGCCTTGTCATCGTCCACCGGCGCACCGAACTCCAGGAGTTGCTGGAGCGGCACGCCACCCGTGGTCAGGCAGAGTTCTTTCTCCGCACCCGGGGCCGGCGTATCGACGATTTGCAAGAGCACCACGATTGCCTCGGTGCCGCGTTGGCCACGGTGCGGGCCGCGGTTCCGGCGCATTGGCGGCGTGCCGAGGTGGAGCGGGCGGATCTAAGCCGCTTCCTACTCACGCCGGAGGACATCATCGCAGTGGTGGGCCAGGACGGGCTCGTGGCCAACGTCGCAAAATACCTCAACGGCCACCTGGTTGTGGGGATTGACCCGGAGCCCGGGGCGAATCCAGGTGTCCTGGTGCGGCACACGTCCGCGGCTGTGGCTAGGCTTCTCCAAGGCCTTGGCACGGCTGGACAGGAAGCGTGCCTGGAGCTCACCACTGTGACGGCACGGCTCGATGACGGGCAGGAAATTTCCGGCCTCAACGAGGTCTTCATCGGCCATGCGTCGCACCAATCCGCCAGGTACCAGCTCACAACGCCCCGCGGCGAGACCGAGCGGCACTCCTCCTCGGGGCTCATCGTCTCCACCGGCACGGGAGCCACCGGCTGGTGTGCCTCGATCGCGGCGGAGCGCGGAGGACGCGCCCTGCCGGCACCGACGGAGTCACGGCTCGCCTGGTTCGTCCGCGAAGCCTGGCCCTCCCCCATCACCGGCGCATCCCTGACCGAGGGCGTGCTGAAGATGGGCGAAACCTTGCGCATCACGGTTGCCTCCGACCAACTCGTGGTGTTCGGGGATGGCATGGAAACTGACCGCCTCACAGCATCCTGGGGCCAGGAAATCACAGTGCGCCTCGGGACGCGGCCGCTACGCCTAGCTGTTTAGGAGTCCGGCTGTGTAGCGGTTTAGCCGTCAGGTCACCTTGTAGTGCAGATGCACGACGCCGTTGCCGAACTTACGTTCATTGAGCAATTCCAGCGTGGTACGGACATCCGCGGGCAGCGCCGGCGCCCCTCCGCCGATGATGACGGGGGAAATGAACAGGTGAATTTCATCAACCAGGCCGGCCTGCAACGCCTGTCCGGCCAAATTTGCGCCCCCAACGGTAAGGTCGCTTGCGCTGGCCTCCTTCAAAGAACGGACCGCCCCGGGATTGAAACTGCGCTCTATCCGGGTCCTTTCAGTGGTGGGCCCGGCAAGCGTTGAGGAGTAGACGACCTTGTCCGTGGCAGCCCAGATTTCCGCGAAATCATGCACGTATCCCGGCGAGTCCCCCCATCCGGTGATGTCTTCCCACACCGCCATCACCTCATACATGCGCCGGCCGTACAGACCCGTCCCGACAGGACGCACCACGTCATTGATGTACCTGTGCACTTCCTCCGTCGGCTCGGTCCAGTCAAAACGTCCCCTCTCATCAGCCACATAGCCATCCAGTGAGGTGTTCGCAATGTAGATCAAGACTCCCATGAGTCCTCAGCTCCTTTGCTGTTGCTGTCCCTGCCCAGTATTCGCCCCTGGCCCCCGTCGCAGAAGGCTATCTGCCCATCTTTTTCAACAACCACTTCACCACTTGGTCGCTCTGGCTGCCGAAGGGATCCTCGGTGGCCACATAGGTCCACGTCGAAGAGGGGCGGATCAGCGCAGACGTTTGAAGGTCGACGCCTTCGGCCGTGACGGTCAAGCCTTCCAGGGTCGCCCGTGCACTTTCAGCAACGCGTTCCAGGAAACCTTCGAAGGCGTTGATGGTTTCGCGGCGGAACTCATCGAGCGGGTTTTGCCGTCCGAGCGCCCGCAGGTGGATGGCTGCGCGTTGCTCGGCGAGCAGTGCCAGGTGGTCGCTCCAGTGCGCGTCAAGTTCAAATAACATGACGTGGCGGCACACCCCCACGGTCCCGGCTTCGCCCACGGCGTTGCGCAGTTCCGCCATCTTGGCAGCGGAATTGGCCGCCGAACTGTCCAGATAGGGCGCCGTCGCGGCGGCATCCTCGCCCAGGACCTTGTCCCTTTCAGCCAAGACCACCTTGCGCTGGTAGGCGATGAGTTCGTTGTACTTCCAGGAGTTGGATTGCAGTGTGAAGCGTTCTTCCTCCGCCATGCGCTGGGCCCGGTCCAGCAACGGCGAGACACCCGCACGGGCGAGCAACCCGGCGTCGTCCGTGTCAGCGGCGACAGACTCCCCCAACTCCAGGCCCAGAGCTTGCTGCCCCTCGGCGGCGGGGTCCTCCATACTGGCGAAGATGACGGCGGCGCCGGGATCTCCCTGCCGCCCCGCCCGCCCCTTGAGTTGGGCGTCGAGCCGGGGCGAAGGGAAACGGCCGACGACGATGACCAGCAGCCCGCCGAGCGCGGCAACTTCGCTGTGCTGGGCACCCGTGGCCCCCGTTCCGCCGAGGAGAATGTCGGTGCCACGGCCTGCCATCTGGGTGGAGACAGTGACGGCATTCTTCCGCCCTGCTTGGGCAATGATGTCGGCTTCGAGTGCGTCATTGCGGGCGTTGAGCACCTGGGATTGCACGTTCCTTGCAGCCAGCCGGGCGGCAAATTTCTCGGACGTGGCAACGTCGTGGGTGCCCAACAAGACGGGCCGGCCGGTGGCATGCGCCTGCGTCACGGCGTCCAGGACGGCATCGTCGCGCTGTGCCCGGGTCGCGTAGATCTGCTCGGGCAAATCTTGGCGGATGGAGGGCTTGTTGGCGGGGACCCGGCCAGCGTCCAGGGCATAGTTGTCGCGCAGGTATTCGGCGACGGCGACGGCTGTGCCGCTCATGCCGGTGACGGTGGCGAAGGACTTGATGAGGTCCCGGATGAGAAGTTGGTCAAGGACTTCGCCTTGCTCGGTTTGCCGCAGACCTTCCTTGGTTTCGACGGCGGCTTGCAGGCCGTCCGGCCAGCGCTGCGTCAGGGCCACCCGGCCGCGCGAATCGGAGATGATCTGGGCGCGGCCATCCCGCACGATGTAGTCGATGTCGCGTTGCAGCAGGACATGGGCGTGCAGGGCCACGTTGATGGAGGAAAACAGCGGCGTCCCCTCCGCCGAATATAGTTCTACGCCGGGCCAGCGTTCCTGGGCCCGGTTGATCCCGCTGTCAGTGAGGGAGACGTTGCGGCGGTCCGCCTCAACCGTGTAGTCGATGTCTGGCCGGAGGGTGCGCACAAGGCCGTCAACGTCCACGCTTTGCAATTCCTCCCGTGCCGGGCCGGCCAGGACCAGCGGGACCACTGCCTCATCGACCAGGACGGAGTCGATTTCATCGACTATGCAAGCGTCAAAGGGCTGGAGCACTGCCTGCCCGGGGGCCGTGATGGTGCGGTCCCGGAGCACGTCGAAGCCGAGTTCGTTCACTGAAACGTAGACGACGTCGGCACGGTAGGCGTCCTGCCGGTTTTCGCTTTCGGCGACTCGTTCGCCGGAAGCTGTGACAGCGGCGACGCTGACACCCAGTTGCGCGAAGAACGGCCCCATCCATGCGGCGTCACGCTTGGCCAGGTAGTCGTTGACTGTCAGGACGTGCACGCGCCTGCCGGCGAGCACGTGCGCCGCGGCAACCATGGCACCCACGAGCGTTTTGCCTTCACCTGTGTCCATTTCCACGACGGTCCCGCGCAGCATGTTGGCGGTTGCCAGCAGCTGGGTGCCGAAGGGTGTCATGGCGAGTGTGTTGCTAGCCGCCAGGGATGCCGCGAATAGGTACTCCACCAGTTCCGGGTCCGTCCATTCCCGGCCTTCCGCGCCAGCCCGAAGCCGGCTGATGACAGCCACGGTTTCCGCCACTCCCACGGACTGCTCCGCGGTTTTCACCGCCGCGACCCGCTCCATTGCCTGGCTGACCACAGCATCCAGCGTTCCCGTGTCGGTGACCCCCGGGGTGTTGAACAGCCAGTTCTTGAATTTGGTGGGCAGGCGCAAGGTCCCTCGAGTCGTAGCAGTTGGTCAAGCGGGTAGTGCCTCCACGGTACGCATGGCTTGGCGGGGAACACAATGGATCCCTTTTACGGCGAAAAGTTTTCCCGGTGGGTGGGCAGCGGGATGGCAGGCAGCCCCATGGACAGCAGCTTCCAGTCAGCCCCAGTTGTGACCGGCCCAGTTTCTCGGCGATCACCGCCAATCCACGGCCTTCGGCATGCAGGGACCGCAATAAGATCTGCTCATCCTTGCTGTAGGGCAACCCGGAGCTTGGGGCCCTCGATTCATCATCGAGCGGGCCCTGTGCCGCGAAGAAGGCACGGAGCAGCCGGATCACGGCGTCCCGGGTTTCAAGGCCCAGGGACTGCGCAATCTCAGCCAGTCCCCCGTCCCCGCCGTAGAGCGCCAGCAGCTCCGCCGTTTCGGCGTGCGTCCATGTCCGTTCCGGGGCTGGCAGTTGCGCCGGGTCGGCGGGCTGCAGCAGCCAATCCCGGGGCGGTACGCAAATGGGCTGCTGCTCGTAGTCCTGTTCTGCGTCCATGGCTCACACCGTGGCAAGACCGGCGTCGAGGGGGCCAGCCGCTAACTTGACCTCCCCGTCGACTTCGGTGATCCGGCCAAAGGCCTTGGCCTGTTCAAATCCCTGGGCAAGGTGGGTCTTTGTCAACTTACTCATTCGACTCCTGCCAAAGCGGGCCAAGATCATCCGGCCCAAGGCGTCCGCGGTCATACCGCCCTTCCTGGTCACGATGTCCACGGCTGCATTGGCCAGTTCAACGGGGCTGATTTGATCGAGCTTGCGGTCGTTTTCCGAGCAGCTGCGGTAGAGCAGCCACCGTTCGCGGTCCACATTTTGGCGCCAGAGGAAGTTGTCGGAATCGACCACCACGAGGGATTTCTTGACCTGGTACGTGATCTTCTTGACCCGCTCCACCTGAACCCTGTTCAGGCCATAGGCGTAGCCGACCAGTTTGGCCAGGCGCTCAACCTGGATGGGCGCCTGGCATCCACAATGTCCTCAATGACTGCCCGAGCCCGCTCCTTGGCAGCCTTGGTTCGCATGGTGTCCAGCACCTCGGAATCGCCCATGAGGGTGACCTCCCATGGGTCCCAGATTGCCTCGTGACCCAAGGGGCGGATTCCGGCCAGGCCAAGTGCACGCGGCACGGATTCCGCGTTGGGCTCCTCGGAAAAGTCGTCGATGGCGACAGCCCCGGGCCCGGCCATCCCCTCGCATGTCGTCATATACTCAACCGCCAGCTCAGGCCTCGCTTCCGGCGAAACGTCAGTTTCGGCGTCGTCCGCTGTCAGTTCCTCGACCAAAGCAGAATGGAGTTGGTCCACCTCGGCTGCGCGGGCGGGGTTACCAATGTGGGCCATGACGATGCGGACGGTGTCGATGAAATGGGCGGCCTCAAAGTGGCTGAACTCGTCGTTGTGCGCCCACCGTTTGCGGTTGATGCGCAGGATGCCGCCGCAGGAGCTCATGGTGCGGTTGGGGTCGCCGGAATCGAAGGGGTAGCCGAGGTTACCGAGCCGCTCGGTGACCATCCGTAGCTGCAGGGCGACGTCGTTCCGGGAGTAGACGTTACCGATCTTGCCCTTAAGAGCGTCGAGTTCGCGCAACACCTCCGGCCAGTCAAGTTAACCGAGAACGGGCTGCATGACCGCCTCAATGTGTTTGTCCAGCCCGGCACCAAGGATGGTGATGGCACTGCCTGCGACGTCATTCGGTTTCATTTCAAACTCCCCCTGATCGAATTCTTACCTGGTGATCATCACTCTAGAAGGAGGGTCTGACATTGCAGGCTGTCAGCGCAGCCGCGCCACCACCGCAGCGATCTCCGCGGCGCTGACCCCGTTGGCGAGCAGGAACGTGCGTACGTCGAGCCCGCCGATGAAACCGGCAACCGCCCGCCCACGATCCGCCACGACCTCGGCCATCGCAGCCGCGTCAAGATACCTCTCATAGGGGTGTTTGACCGGGGCCACCAGGTGCCATTCGTTGATGCCGCGGGTGGCCAGCTCGTCTTCCTGGCGCACCCGATCCGTCTCGTCGAGCAGCGCCAGCAGCAGCGAGGCAATGAGCCCGGTCCTGTCCCGCCCCGCCGAACAGTGGATCACCGCCGCCCCACGCGCCACGGCCAGTTCCTTGATGACAGCCACGATCTTCTCCGGGAACAGCCGCAGGATGTCCGCATAGTGGTTGGGGTGGTTCAAATACGGCTGGCACAGGGCTTGGTATTCGGCGTTGTCGGGGTCCTCCGTGGGGAGATTGACGACGTCGAACCCCGCCATCGCGGCTTCACCCACCACCGGGTCGGTGGGCCTGCGCAACCGCTCGCCCGGGTTCCTTAAGTCAATGACTGTCCTGACGCCGTCGTCCCTGACCTGCTGCCAACCACGCTCGGTGAGCCACTCGCTGCGACCCATCCGGTAGATGTCCCCCGCCAGCAGGCGCGCGTTGACAGCGCCTTCCCAGTGAATCCCCGGCATGGTCAGCGGCGCTTGGCCAGGCGCAGGTCCAGGCCGTTGCGGACCATGGGCCATTCGCCGGCCAGGATGGAGAAGACCACTGTGTCCCGCAGCGAACCGTCGGGCATGCGTTTGTGGGAGCGCAGCACGCCGTCCTGCTTGGCGCCCAGCCGGGCGATGGCCTCACGGGATTGCTGGTTCATCCAATGCGTGTGGAAATCCACGGCGGCACAGCCAAGCGTTTCAAAGGCGTGGGCCAGCAGGAGCCGCTTGCTGTCGGGGTTGGTTCCGGTGCCCTGCACGCTGGTGGCGTTCCAGGTGGCACCAATGGCCAGCCGCGGGACGCTCAGGTCGATGGCGTAGTAGCTGGTCAACCCGATGATTCGGCCCGGCGCCCCCGTGGCGGGGTCGTTCAGGCGTGTCGTGAAGGACAGCTCAGTCCCGGCATCCTGGGCGGCCAGCCTGTCCCGGATCGCCATCCCCATCCCTTCCGGGCGCGGCACGGAGGTGTACCAAAGGTTCCACAGTTCACCGTCGGAGGCGGCTTCAACCAGCCCGTCATGGTGATCCATGCTCAAGGGCTCAAGTGTCACGTATTTGCCGTGCAGCGTCACGGGTGCAATTGCCGTCATGAGAAAACCCTAGCCGATGGCGACTTTCCTTCTGCGCACGGTCCGAGGACCGGTCATGCGCCAGTGACCCTGTGGCGCAAGGCGCCCGTGCCCGCGCTGCGCATAAGAAAAGTGCTGGACACCTGCGCTACGGTCCAGCAGACGGTGACCGAGCCGATAGGTGGGCTCAGACCATGGGCTGGCGGGTGGAAGCCCGCGGCGCCACCTCCTTGTGGGAAGCGAGCCAAGGACCCTACGCCTGGGTCACCAGGGCAGATCCCGAAGGCAATGAGTTTTGCATCAGCTAGTCCGTCGCATGACCCGGCCTGCCCAGGCAGCTATGACACCTTTTCATGATAGACAACCGTCGCTTTGAATTTCCTTATGCGCAACGCCAGCTGCCAGCAATGCGTAAAACAAAAACAGCCCGTACCCGGCCCGCTAAGATCGTAAGGGTGACTAGCGTACAGAATCTTCCCGATCAGGTATCCGACATCTTCGACCCCACCAGGTGGCGCATGGTGGAGGGATTCGACTTCGTCGATATGAGCTATCACCGCCAGGTGGAACGGGACTCAGACGGCGCCATCACACGAGACCTGCCCACAGTCCGCATCGCCTTCAACCGCCCCGAGGTGCGCAACGCCTTCCGCCCCGGCACAGTCGATGAGCTGTACCGGGCCATGGACCACGCCCGCATGACCCCGGATGTCGCCACCGTCCTGCTCACCGGCAACGGCCCCTCCTCCAAGGACGGCGGGCATTCCTTCTGCTCCGGCGGCGACCAGCGCATCCGCGGCCGCGACGGCTACAAGTATGCCGAGGGCGAGACCAAGGAAACCATCGACCCCGCCCGCGCCGGCAGGCTGCACATCCTGGAGGTCCAGCGGCTCATGCGGACCATGCCTAAGGTGGTCATCGCCGTCGTCAATGGGTGGGCAGCAGGCGGCGGGCATTCCCTGCACGTCGTGGCGGACCTGACCATCGCCTCCCGCCAGCACGGCAAGTTCAAGCAGACCGATGCCACCGTGGGCTCCTTCGACGCCGGCTACGGCTCGGCGCTGCTGGCCCGCCAGATCGGGCAAAAGAACGCCCGCGCGATCTTCTTTTTGGCTCGTGAATACTCCGCCGAAGACATGGTCCGCCTGGGCGCCGTCAACGAGGCCGTGGACCACGCGGAACTGGAAAACGTGGCCCTGGAATATGCGGCGGACATTGCCCGGCAGTCCCCGCAGGCCATCCGCATGCTCAAGTTTGCTTTCAACATGGCCGACGACGGCCTCGCCGGCCAGCAGGTCTTCGCCGGCGAAGCCACCCGCCTGGCCTACATGACAGACGAAGCCGTCGAGGGCAAGGAAGCGTTCCTGGAAAAGCGCGACCCCGACTGGTCCTCCTTCCCGTACTACTTCTAAGCCGAAGCCACCATGAACATTGAACCCCTGCTCAAGGCACTCTCCGAGGCACTGGCCGGCGAGGGGCCCGCGGTCCAGATCGCCCCCGACGGCAGCTTCACCCTCATCCCCCAGGCCGAGCTGGGACTGCCAGCCGGCAGCGAGGCCGAGATTGCCGCCGTCGTCCTGACCTCCGGGAGCACGGGCACACCCAAGCGGACCATGCTGAGCGTTGACGCCCTGGCCGCCTCCTCCGTCAGCACGGCCATGGCCCTGCGCGGTGAGGGGCAGTGGCTGCTCGCACTGCCCCTGAACTATGTGGCCGGACTGCAGGTTTTGGTGCGCTCACTCTTCGCCGGCACGCGCCCTTGGACCATGGATTTGAGCGGCGGATTCACGGCCGACGCCTTCACCGCCGCCGCGGAGGAGCTGACGGACAAGATGCGCTTCACCTCGCTGGTGCCCACGCAACTCACGCGCCTGCTGGCCAACCCGAGCGCGCAAACACTGACAGCGCTGCGCCGCTTCAACGCGGTTCTCCTTGGCGGCGCCCCGGCCAGCACGGTGCTGCTCGAGGCTGCGCGCGGTGCCGGCATCAACGTCGTCACCACCTACGGCATGAGCGAGACGTGCGGCGGATGCGTGTACGACGGCGTCCCCCTCGACGGCGTGCAGCTCGCCATCCGTGAGGGCCGGATCCTCTTGGGCGGGCCCGTGGTCGCCACCGGCTATGTGGGCGGTTCCCCGGCGGGATCCTTCTTCGAGGAGGAGTCCGACGGCGAGAGGGTGTGTTGGTATGAAACCGGCGACTTGGGTGAGATCGACGGTGCGGGACGGCTCCGCGTGCTGGGCCGTGCCGACGACGTCATCATCTCCGGCGGGCTGAAAGTTTCCGCCGCGTCTGTGGTGGCTGGCCTGCATCAGATCCAGGGTGTCCGCGAGGCTTTCGTGGGGCCCGTTGACTCGGCGGAATGGGGGCAACAGGTAGCGGCGCTGGTAGTGGGTACCGGCACGCCTGAGTCCGTGCGCACCGCCGCGGGCGCCTTCCTGGAGCCGCACATGCTACCCAAAATTGTGGTGTTCGTCTCCGAGCTTCCGGAACTGTCCACCGGAAAACCTGACAGACAAGCCATCCTGGCACTGCTGGCCGACGCAGCGGCGCCACGGAGACCAGCAAACTAGCGCCAACGCGACACAATAGAAGCAGGCACACCTCCCTGCCCGCTGGCAGGGAGCGCCGATTTAGTTCACCTCAGCAAAGGAGTAATGCCGTGGCCACAGTAGGTCAATGGATTGAAGGTGCGCGCCTGCGGACACTTCCGATGGCTATCGCCCCCGTGATCGTCGGCACTGCTGCGGCCTTCGATCTCGGTGCCTTGCACTGGGGCCGAGCCATCTTGGCCGCCTTGGTGTCCTTGTTACTGCAGATTGGGGTGAACTACGCCAACGACTATTCAGACGGTATCCGAGGCACCGACGAGGTTCGGGTAGGGCCCTTGCGCCTGGTGGGCTCCGGTGTGGCCAAACCGCAGCATGTGAAGATGGCCGCGTTTGCCGCCCTCGGATTGGCCATGCTGGCAGGCCTTGCCCTGGTGGTTCTCTCCCAAGCGTGGTGGCTGCTGTTGGTGGGTGCTGGGGCCGTGCTTGCCGCCTGGGGCTACACGGGAGGTAAAAGCCCCTACGGGTACATGGGCTTGGGAGACGTGTTTGTGTTCTTTTTCTTCGGTCCAGTGGCCACACTGGGCACCACTTTCACCCAGGCCGGACAGGTGAGCGCGGCGGCAGTCTTGGGGTCCATCTCAACCGGGCTGATCGCAGTCGCACTTTTGATGGCCAACAATGTCAGGGATATTCCCACCGACAGCGAGGTCGGCAAAAGGACGCTCGCTGTGCGGTTGGGTGATAGAAACGCCAGGCTCAGTTATGTGCTGATGCTGGTGCTCTCGCTGGCCGTCATGATGCTGCAGGTGCCCGCCAAGCCGTGGATTGCGCTGGTGCTGCTGTTGATTCCGTTCATGCTCATGCCCAGCTGGCTGATGCTCAAGGGCAAGAAACGCAAAAACCTGATCCCGGTCCTCAAGCAGACAGGGTTGATCAACCTCGGATTCAGTGTGCTTTTTGCCGCCGCCATGGTGCTGACGGGGCTGTAGCGTTTCCCGGTGCCTGAGGCGTCAGCCCTTGCGTGCGGCCCACTGCGTGTAGGCGGCGACCGGTTCGGCGTTTCCTGTGATCTGGACGTCGGCAGCCTCTCGCCGCCCACTCACGTAAAGTGCCAGCTCGACCGGCTCGCCGGTGATCACCACGGCGCTCTCGCCCTTGCGGACCACCACACCGGCACCGCCGGGCCGGGCAAGGCTGACGCCAACGGGGCTCGAACGGTGGCTCATCCTGGCCATGAGCGACAAGTGCTTGAAGATGGCGTCCAGCTCGGCGGCGGGAAGTACGCGGGCCTCGACGGATCCTGCTCCCCTGCGGGCGTCCTCGTGGTGGATGACGTATTCAAGCAGCTGACCGGCGTCCCCCATCCAGGTCATGGGATTAAGCGGACCGGTGCCGGCGGCGAACCTGGCCAGCAGGGCTTCATAGCCCTCGGGGCTTTGCGCCGTGGCAACCAAGGTGCCCAGATGTTTTTCGTGGCCCGGCTCGGCCTTGCCGGCCAGATCCATGATCTGCAGCCATGGCGTGTGCTCGCGAAGCACCAGGTGGGCCAGCAGCCTGCGCACCGTCCACCCCTCACACAGGGTTGGGGCATCGGGGTCGCTGGCGCGGAACGACTCCACAAGGGCCGCACGCTCCGTTTCCATCCACCGCATGAGCGTTCCTTCCATATTGCCTGACTGGTGGTCTGCGTGGTTCACGGCGGTGCCGCCCGCAGGAGCTGCTCTTATTCGGCGGTGCGGGTTTTCGACGGCCGGTCGGCATCCACCTGGACATCGGGGTGGGAATCGATGAGGGAGTCCTCGGCTTCGGCATCGGCAAGGGCGCCGGTGGACTGCGTGGTGGTGGCGTTGGGTGCCATGCGTTCGGCAATGACGGCCGTTGCGCCGTCGCGCTGCTTGCGCAGGAAGATGAAGCTGACCACGAATGCGCCAAAGGCCGCGATCAGGGCCGCCGCAAGCGGGCTCAGACCAAGCAGATAGTAGGCGCCAAGGAAGAGCGCCAGAAAGAGTACGCCACGGAACAAGGAATATTTAAAAAAGGCCACACTCGTCAGTTTAGTCGGTGAACCTGAACGTCCCCCGCAAACGACGATTAGGCCTTCGGCGGTAGAATGAGGCATGCGTTATATCCCAGTGATCTTCGGTGTTGTCCTTATTATCTATGGGCTCATCGACTGCCTTCGAAGCGAACCGTCGGACGTTCGAAGCATCCCCAAGCCCGCCTGGGTCCTTGTGATTGTGCTCCTGCCGATCATCGGCGTCCTCCTGTGGTTTTTCTTTGGCCGCCCGCAATACGCCACCGCCGGGTCAGCCCCGTCCACACCCGCTGGCCGTGCCGGCGCCGGACTCCGGGGCGCTTCCAACCCCGGCCGTCGCCACCAGGTTGTCGCCCCTGACGACGACCCAGATTTCCTGCGCAACCTCGAAGTAAACCGGGCACAAAAACTTGAGTCGGAGCGTCTGCGCAAACTCAAGGCCGAGATCGAAGCCCGTGAAGCCAAGCTTCGCGAGCAGGAACTCCGCAGCAAGAAGCTCCATGAGGACCATCCCAACGACGAGCCCAAGCACTAACCACCCCTGTCTTCCCGAGCCGGACCCATCGAGTCGAGTGCGCATATAACGCGGGTTCAGGCTCGGGGACGTCGCGTTAGCTGCGCAATGAAAGCTTGGGCCCAGGGGAATCCCGTGTGAACTCTCGTTAGCTGCGCAATGGGTGCTCTTGGCGAGGTTTCCAGCAGCTGAGGCAGGATGCTGCACCGTCTTAGGCCACCGATGGCGCGCGTTATCCACAGATTTTGCAGATGAGCCCCCAAGCGACCCCGCGGCCCCCGCCCATCCGCGCTAATGGATACATGACAAAGGCAGCCCCACTTCCTGAAGGACTGCACCGCCCAATCACTCTGCAACAGGGTATTGAGCAGGGAATTTCGATGAGCCGCGGCCGTGCGTCAGACCTGTGGACCCCCAGCCGGGAGATCAGAGTGCCCAAGGGGGCTGCGTTTGATCTCGTGGAAAGTTGCCGCCCTTACATCGCTTTGTCGCAAGGGGGCGTTGTCAGCCATTTCACTGCCGCCCGAATTCACGGTCTGTATTTGCCGGCTTGGTGTGGGAGTAGTGAACAGCTGCACCTGACCAGGCCAGCCGGGCTGTCGGAGCCGCGGCGAAAAAGGGTATAAGGCCACCGCATGAAACTCATCGGCTCTGACATTGTCCAGGTCCGAGGGGTGATTGACACCTCAATTCAGAGGACTTTGCTGGATCTTTCACCACTGCTGGATCTGGATGATCTGGTGGCAATCGGTGATCAGATCGTCTGTGAACACGACAGGGAATACGCTCCTCCAACACCTGCAATGCTCACCCTGGCGGCATTGGACGCCTACATTGGGTCACAACACCAGCGGCGGGGATTGAAGGTTCTTCGTGAAGCCATGGACCTGGTTCGGGTTGGCGCAGATCCACCGCGGGAAACCCGGCTAAGACTTATCATCGCCCGCTCAACCCTGCCAAATTTTGAGCACGACATCGAAATCCGCAACGCCGTGCGTGTCACCAAGATCGCCCGAATGCTGTCCCGGGGAGGGTGGGCCGATCCTGGCAATCTTGCCGGACGTTCTTTAGGCGGCCTCCTTGGCTGGCGGGGGGACTTTGAGTAAGAGCCCGATGCCAAGCATTCATTGCGCAGATATGGCGACGTCCCGGGTGGGGAAGCCGCCATATCTGCGCAATCAACGTGAGGCCGTGCCAACGGCGGGGGCGTTAGCCGCCCACACCGGCGTAGGAGTGCAGACCGGAGAAGTACACGTTCACGATAGTGAAGTTGAAGATGATGCACAGGTACCCCACGATCGACAGCCAGGCCGCACGCGTCCCGGTCCATCCGCGCGTGGCGCGCGCGTGCAGGTATCCAGCGTAGACAACCCAGATGACAAACGACCAGACTTCCTTGGTGTCCCAACCCCAGAACCGGCCCCAGGCCTTTTCCGCCCAAATCGAACCGAACATGACCGTCAGAGTCCAGCCCACAAAAGCGATTCCATTGATGCGATATGACATGTTTTCAAGGCTCAGGGCGTTCGGTACCAGACGCATCACCAGCGCCTTGTCCGGCTTCCCGGCAGCGATGGCAGCCTCGCGGCGTGTTTGGAACAACTGCAACACCGACATGGCAAATGTCAGTGTGAACAAGGCCGAGGACATCACGGCGATGGAGACGTGGATGACCAACCAGTAGCTCTGTAGCGCCGGCACCAAGTGGCCCACGGGGGTCCAGAACGACACGGACGCGGCCGTGATCATTACCAACACCAAACCAATGACGAAGGTGCCCAGGAAGCGCAGGTCCCGGCGGGTCAGCACCACCAAGAAAACCAGGGCCACGGCGAAGCTGCCGGTGGTGCAGAACTCGTACATGTTGCCCCAAGGCACCCGTCCTGCCGCCAGGCCGCGGAACAGCACCGCCATTCCCTGCACGACGACGGCAACAATGGTTAGTCCTACGGCCACCCTGGCAGCAACCCGCTTTTCCTTGCCGTAGCGCATGGAGTCTCCGGCCGTGACACCGTCGGATCCTTCATGGGTTTTGCTGCTGGGGCGAACACCGCGGTCAAGCGGGCCCGCACCCAGATCCTGCCCAATGGTTGCCGATGAGACGCCGGCCGAGACCAGCTGGCCGGCATTGGCCGCGGAGCCAGTATTTTCCGATACCAACCCGGCCTTCGCTGCCTTGCTGAAGGTAACCAGGTCCCAGGCATAGGCGCAGAAGGCAATAGTGTAGGCCAAGCCGGCCATGAGCATGAATTGCTCGCTGAGCAGGCCAAGGCCCTCATTGATTTGTGGCATTACTGGTCCTTACTTCCCACGGCGGCGCCGGTTCCGGCGTCGGAATTATCTTGCTCTTCGTTTTTGGTGGACGACTCCTGCACTCCATCATCCACCGCTGTGTCCGCCGGCACCAGCCATTTGGCGTGCAGCGCCTTGTTGATGGCAGCAGATTCGGCCGCGAGGCGGTGGTCTTCGCCGCGGGCCAACAGGCCAAACTCGACCATTGTCCGTCCGTCCGGGTGGTTGCCGGTGCGGATCCACACGCGGCGGCGGTTCAGGAACAACGAACCCATTAGGCCGAACAGGGCCAACAGGGCGAACACCAGAACGTAAACCTGGCCCGGGTCGTGACGGATGTCCAGGGCGGCGAACCGCTTGATGCCATCGAAGCTGATGGTGCCATTTCCTTCGGGCAGGGTGTAAGTCTGGTTCGGCACCAGCACAATGCCACCGGCATCGAGGTCGCGCCCGTTGATCTGGGTCAGCGAGGAGGTGTCCAGGGTGTAGACGTTGCGCGGCGTGCCGCTATCCAGCCCCAAATCCCCGGTGTAGGCGTTCAGGCTCAGCTGCGGGTTGAAAGGATCGGGGTCCGAACCATAGGAGACACCCTTGTCGTCGATAAGTGCCGTGGGCAAGAAGAAGCCGACAAATCCGAGCTGTTTGGGCTTAGCGTCCGGGACCTTGATGACCACGAGCGAGGTGTAGGCGCCATCGGTGGGAATGGTGACGACGGGGCCCTGAAAGGCAATGTTGCCCTTGCCATCTTTGACGGTGACAACAGGGGCATAGCCGTTGCCTACCAGGTAGACGTTGGTGCCGCCGATGGCAACGGGGTCGTTGACTTTGAGGGTTTGTTGTTTGGGCTGCGCCCCGGGATTGTCCTTGGTGGTCAGTGTGGCCGTGAAGTCAATCGGCTGGCCGTAGTGGGCCTCGGTTTCCCTGTCGTACTTGACCACCAGTTTGTCCAACTGAAGCGAGTAGGGGCTGAGTCGGTCGTCGCTGAAGTTTGTGCCAGGGGTGAAGGTGTCATAACCAACAGGGTTGTTGACAAACGTTTCCCCCTCCACCAGGACGCGCTGGCCGCTGTAGCCGAAAAGGCCGCTGAGGCCGACGGCGGCGAGCACACCTAGGACGGAGAGGTGAAAGACCAGGTTTCCGGTCTCCTTCAAGAATCCGATCTCGGCTCCGACGGAGGGCCGGTCCGTGTCCAGGTCCCGCACGTGGACACGGTAGCGGCGGGATTTTAGGACGGCAGCAGCATCCGCGACCGCCTGCTGGGCATCGATCCCGCTGCCGGCCGGGATTTCCACCGTGCCGTATTCAGCCAGTCGGGAAAGTCGTTTGGGTGTGCGCGGAGGTGCCGATCGCATGGCCTTCCAGTGGATCTTGGCGCGCGGCAACACACAGCCCACCAAGGAGGTGAACAGCAGCAAATAGATGGCGGCAAACCAGGGCGAGGAGTACACGTCAAAGAGCTTGAACCAGTCCATGATGGGTCCTGAGACGGGGTTGTCCTTCAGGTAGGCGCTCACATTGGAAGCGTTGGAGGAACGCTGCGGGAACAAGGAACCCGGCACCGCTCCGACAGCCAAAAGAAGTAGGAGCAACAATGCAGTGCGCATGCTTGTCAGCTGGCGCCAGGCCCACCTGAGCATGCCCACAAAACCCAGCTTGGGCAGCTGAACTTCATCGCCGGCAGGCTTCTGCTTGGCGGCCCGAGGCTCTTTCACGTCAGTTCTCTTTCATTAGATTGGCAATCTCACTTCATTGGCAAACCAAAACTGCAATTCATTGATCCAGGTGCCCCACACCCCTGTGACCATCAACAAGCCCAAAACAATCAGCATGCCCCCGCCAAACCATTGCAGTCCCCGGCGGTGCGTGCGGAAGAATACCAAGGCACCCAAGCCCCGGCGCACGCCCAGGGCAATGAGCAGGAATGGCAGTCCCAAACCCAAACAATAAACAAACGTCAACAAGGCACCTTTGGCCGCGCTTGACCCGTCGGAAAACGCGAGCGCCTGTACGGCGCCCAGTGTCGGTCCGGTGCACGGCGCCCACCCCAGTCCAAAGGTTACGCCCAGAACGGGTGCTCCCCACAGTCCGGCCGGCGGTTTCGCGTGGATCTTGGCCTCTTGTTGGAACCAATTCATGCCGCCAAGGAAAACCACACCCAAAATGATGACAACAACACCGAGCACCTGTGTCACCCAGGCCGCATCCGGGCCTTTAAGCCATGCGCCCAGCTGGCCAAACACGGCACCGATCAGCATGAAGACAACCGAGAAACCCAGCACAAACAGCCCAATGCCGGCAAACATCCGGCCGCGCCGCTGATTCTCCAAATCCGCACCTGTCAACCCGCTGACGTACCCCAAATAGCCGGGCACCAGTGGCAGGACACAGGGCGAGAGGAAGGAAACCAGACCCGCCAGCAAGGCGACGGGCATGGCCAGCAGCATGGAGCCGCTGAGCACTGTCTCTGCGAACGGATTATTCACGGCTGAGGTGCAGCCCTACTGCTCGGCCAGCGCGGAGGTGATCAAGGCTTTCAAGGTGCCCTTTTCCGCCGTACCAAGAATGCGGGCGCTGACGCGGCCCTGCTTGTCCAGCACCAAGGTGGTGGGCACAGCCTGGGGCGGCACAACCTTCGAAAGCGCCAAGAGCACGCCACCATCCTTGTCGATGATGCTGGGGTACGTCAGCTTAAAATTGCGTTCAAACGCCTCGGCCGTGGCCTTTTCGTCACGCACATTCACGCCGTAAAACTTCACGCCCTGGGCCGAAAATTCGGTGTAAAGGGCTTGCAGGTCGGGAGCTTCAAGCCGGCACGGGGCACAGGCCGCGTACCAAAAGTTCAAAATGGTCACCCCGCCGGGAAAATTCGCCGCATCCACGGTGGCGCCGTCAAAGAGCTTGCCGGTGAAATCCACGGGAGCGGTGCGCACTGCCGCGGCGTATTCGGTCACGGAGCCGTCCCCGGCAATATAGTTTTTGTTGTCCCCCGCATTTGCCTGTTGGGCAAGCGGGTCCTTGGAAGTGCAAGCGGCAAGCGCCAGGGTCAGTGCCGCACCGCTTGCGGCCAGCAATGACCTACGGCTCATGGGGGAAGTCACTCTAGTTGTCTTTCATCGTGCACGAATCCAGTGCTGTGGCACTGTTGATTTGTTCCAGTTTGAATTTCTACATTACGTCGAAAAGGGGCCTGAGGGGTAGCTCAAACTCGATTCCCAGGCTTTTCTCAGGCTCCGGGCGTGGTTGCCGCACCGGGCAAAAGCACTGCCGCGGGTTCGCTATAGGCAACATCGACCACGTCGTCGCCGTCGAACGTCAAGGTGGTCAGCGAGGCTAGGGTGCATTCGCGGTTGCGGGGATCGTGCCACAAGCGCTTGCCCTCGGCGCTGCGCCGGGTGGACCAGATGGGCAGTTGGTGGCTGACCATGATGGCGGCAGCGCCTTCCCCACCGATTTCGAAGGCACGACGGCGGGCATCCCGTGCCGCTTCCATCATGCGTTCGGCCTGGGCCGTGTACGGCTCACCCCAGGACGGGCGGAGGGGGTTCATAAAGTAGCGCCAGTGTTTGGGCTTGAGCAGTTCGGCCTTGCTGACCTGCATGCCCTCGAAGTGGTTCTCGGCCTCTATGATGCGCGGGTCGGTGACAATCTCCAACCCCAGCGCCGCAGCCGTGGGCCTGGCCGTTTCCTGCGCCCGAGTCAGCGGTGAGGCGACAAGGTAGACGGGGGCTCCGGCGTCGGACGCTTGCGCCCTGAAGTGCTCCGCCACCATGTCCGCCATGGCACGGCCACGGTCGGAGAGGTGAAATTCCGGAAGCCGGCCGTACAGGACACCATGGGGGTTAAATACCTCACCATGGCGCAGAAGATGAACAGTGACTCGGGGCATGAGTCCAAGTTTCTCAAAGTTACCTATGAAGACGTTAATCAGGGAACTCCCAGACTTGGCGGGCACGCTGGCAGAAAGTTTCAAAAGAACTTCCACCGCCGGGAATAATAGATGCAAACGCATGCTTATACTCGGTGAAGGACACCCGACCGGGCGGTCCACAGCCTTCCACAAGGAGCAACCCATGAGCACAACAACCATTGAATCCACCGGACTTGCCCAGGGCATCTGGAACTTCGACGCATCCCACTCCGAGGTCGGCTTCACCGTCCGCCACGCAGGAATTTCCAAGGTTCGCGGCAAGTTCACCGAGCTGGACGCCACCTTGACCCTGGGTGAGACGCTGGCCCAGTCCTCCGTTACGGCCACCATCCAGGCAGCGAGCTTCAACTCAGGCGACGCCAATCGCGATGCCCACGTCCGCGGCACCGACTTCTTCGACGTCGAGACGTTCCCGACGCTTTCCTTCGTCTCCTCCGCAGTCTCCGGTGATGCTGAGGACTTCGAGCTCACGGGCGAGCTGACTATCCGCGACATCACCAAGACCGTCACTTTCAAGGGCGAGTTCAATGGTGTTGCCGTTGACCCGTTCGGCGCCACGCGCGCCGGCTTTGAGGCCACCACGGTGATCAGCCGCAAGGAGTTCGGCCTGACCTGGAACGCCATGCTTGCCGCTGGCGGCGTGCTGGTCTCTGACAAGGTCACCATCACCTTGGACGTCGCCTTCGTCAAGGCCGACTAACAGCTGACCCGTTGCGAAAAGTGCCGGTACACCAGCCCCGGTGAGCCGGCACTTTTTTGCGTTCAAATATCTACGCGGCTACACCTCGGCAATCTATTGTGAGCGCCCTGAGCACCCCTCATGGGCCCTCAGGGAATTTAGCCGGCGCACCAGCGCTAGTTCCTTCCCCAGTGGTCGCGTAGGGTTTAGAGCAGACCCGATGCGCCCGCTTTCTGGTGCCGCGACGGTCCGCCACGTGCCCCGCCAAAGAAAGGCCCTTCGCCATGACCACTCCTGACGAGCAACCTCACGAGCGGCCCGCCACAGGCGAACGTCCCGGCAGTTACGGTGAGATCGCTCCTGGCGTCCCGCGGTACGGCCAGTACGCACCTGAAGGCTGGGTCCCGCCGTCGTCCGTAAACAACGGGCAGGACGACGCCGGAACCTCCTCCGGCTTGCCGCCGGTGTCCGCGTATCCCGGCTTCAAGGGCGGTCCCGTGCCTTCCGCGCCCGGAACACATTTTGCCGCCCCGAAGCTGGTGGTGATTGCTTGCAGGTTCATCAAGACGGCGGGGGCGTTGCAGGCACTGTCCGGATTGTTGCTGCTGATGGTGGTGTTTTTTCCCGCTGTCCGGGCCACCATGGTCGACGCCCTGAAGACTGCCTTGCCCAGTGATCCGGCCTACGACTCACTGCTGGCCGATCCCGCCATGATTTCATCACTTTTGGCTTTTTCCGCCGTGCTCAGTTTGGCGGGCGCCGCCTCCTACTTTTGGTTGGCCAGCAAGATCCGCAAGGGAGCGGGATGGGCACGCACCACGGCCCTGGTCCTGGCGTGCATCTCACTCTTGGCACTGATTCAACCCAATGTTTTCACCATCATCCAGGTTGGTCTCGGGGTAGTGGCCATGGTCATTTTGTACCGCTCACCCTCGAAGGAGTACTTCGCCAAAAAGGTTCCGGGCGGCGGACCGCACGGGTATTAGGCGCTGGGGCGTTCCGCATCCAAGCCAGGCACCTGCAGGCGCTGGGCGTGATACGCCAAAATCTGTAGTTCCGTGGCCATGTCCACTTTGCGCAAGTTGACGTAGTCCGGGACATTCAAGACCACGGGGGCGAAGCTGAGAATGCTGTGCACGCCGGCGTCCACCACGCGATCACACACCGACTGCGCCACGGAGGCAGGTAACGCCAGCACCACCATGTTGGCGCGGGTTTTGGCCAGTACCTCTTCCAGGTCGGCAGCGTCACTGACACGCAGCCAGCCAATTTCGGTGCCCACCAGCATCTGATCGGCATCTAGAAGCGCCACCACGTCAAAACCACGGGACTCAAAACCGGCATATCTGGCCAGGGCGCGGCCCAAGTTGCCAGCACCCACAATGGCTACCCGCCATTCGTGGGTCAGGCCCAACGCCTGGGCAATCTTCCTGCTCAGATTTGCCACCTCGTAACCCACCCCGCGGGTGCCGTAGGAGCCCAAATAGGACAGATCCTTGCGGACATTGGCCGAACCCACCCCGGCGGACTCGGCGAGGGAATCTGAGGAGACCCGTTCTACTCCTTCGGCCAACAAGCCGTTGAGCATGCGCAAATATAGGGTCAGGCGTGACACCGTGGCAGGCGGCAACTGCCGGGCCGCTTCGGGCTCCGGCTCTTCCGGGGTCTGGGCTGAGGTCAAAGTGCTGCTCCAAGTTCTCCTGCAAGGCCACGCGTCGGCCGCAGACAAGTCTCACATGCCGCCGCCGTCGGCCAATATCCACTGTAGGACCTGGCCATGGCATAGCCAAAGTCGTAGGTCCTTTGTGGCGGAACTAGAATCCGTCCACGGCGCAGCTAGGCTCCCGGGGCGGCCATCGAATTGCTCAAAATGGTGCGCAGCCGCACCGGGTCAATGTGCCAAAAATCGCGTTGCACACCATCCACCAAGATCACCGGGATCTCCTCGCCGTAGCGGTTGGCAAGCTCCGGGTCCCCCTCGATGCTCACCTCGGCCCAGACCAGACCCAGCCCGGCGGCGACTCCGTCCACCACCGTGCGGGCGTCATCGCACAGGTGGCACCCTGACTTGGTGATCAATTCCAGGCGGGGTACGTGCGGGGAAAGGTTGGGTTTGGCATCCATGCCTTCAACGGTACCAATGAGGCGCGCACCTGCCACCTCGCCGGGGCGAGGACCTGCCACCTCGCCGGGGCGAGGACCTGCATGAGAGTTTCACCGCTGTTTACGGCGCCACCGGTGGCAGCGCACGCGCTGCCGTGCAGGATTGACTAGACTCATTTCATGCCCGACGTGATTACCAATAGTGCCGAGGCCGCCGGGGCCGCTGCGCAGCACCAGGGCGAGGCCGCTTTCTTTGATGTGGACAACACCCTCATGAAGGGTGCCAGCCTGTTCCATGTGGCCCGAAAAATGTACCAAAAGAAGGCTTTCACCCTTCGCGATGTGAGCGGCTTCGCCTTGAAACAGGCCAAGTTTATTCTGCGCGGGGAAAACATGAACGACGTCCATTCCGTTCAAGACTCGGCACAGAAAATTGCCGCAGGCATCAGCGCTGACTTCATTCGCCAATTGGGTGAAGAAGTCTACGACGAGATGATCGTGTCCAAAATCTGGCCTGGCACGCGTGCCCTTACCCAGGAACACCTCAAATCGGGCCGTCAAGTGTGGCTTGTGACGGCCACGCCCGTGGAAGTGGCCAGCGTCATCGCCGAACGCCTGCACCTGACGGGGGCGCTGGGCACCGTGGCAGAGATCGAGGACGGCCTCTACACCGGTAAGCTGGTCGGGGAGATCCTGCACGGGCCCGCCAAGGGCCGCGCAGTGCGTGAGCTGGCGGTTGCTCAGGATCTGGATCTGAGCCGCTGCTGGGCCTACAGCGACTCCTACAATGACATTCCACTACTGACTGCCGTGGGCAACCCTGTGGCCATCAACCCGGACACCAAGTTGCGCCGCCACGCCCGCGAACACAATTGGCCCATCTACGACTTCCGTTCAGGGCGCCGCGCCGCCACCCTCGGCTTGCAGGCAGCAACCGGCGTTGGCGTGGTGTACGGGCTCTGGAAGGGTGTCGCATCCATGCGGCGCAAGTAAGAACCCCGCTGAGCCGTGTGGCGCCCTGTAGCGTCCTGTGGACCGACGTACGGGCCCAGGGTAGGTACGGGCCCACACGTCGTGCCTAGACCGCCCGTAAATTGCCGGCTTAAAACAAAGCACCCGCACACCAAACATGGTGAACGGGCGATTGCATGAAAGAAGAATTACTTCTTATTGCGACGCTGGTGACGCGTCTTGCGAAGCTGCTTACGGTGCTTCTTCTTGGACATCCGCTTGCGGCGCTTCTTAACTACTGAACCCATGAAAGTTCCTCACAAACTGCATAGAAGGCCTCAAGTGAGGCCCAAACGATTAGGTCGACCGATCGCAGGAATCGGTCAAAGCCGAAAATGGATCGTTCTTAGACTACCGTGCCTAACCGGTCTGCGCCGAACCGGGGGCCACATGGGACCCCGTACCATCCACCACAGCCGATTTAAGGAAGCTCTCGACGGCGTTCGCGGGGACACGATAAGACCTGCCAAAGCGGACGGCCGGAAGCTCCCCGGCGTGCACCATGCGGTAGACGGTCATCTTAGACACGCGCATGAGCTCAGCGACTTCCTGAACAGTCAAGAAGTTCACATTGGAGAAGTTTTGCTCCTGCGACATGGCCCTAAGGTATCCGTTTCCGCTAATGGTGGCGCTCGGGTATGTTTTTACCTTGCGCTTGCTCAGGCTAACTCTAGGGCCTGTTGGGGCCAATGTGAACGCCTGTTGCCCCGAATTTCAGGCTAGCTTGGCGCGGGCCGTCCGTTTGGTCCGCCACCAGCGAAAAGGCTCGCGATCCAAAGCGCAAGCAGCGACGAAACGATCCCGGGGCCGCCCAAGACGGCTGAGGCGTCTTGGCGGGCCATGTTGAGGACGAACGGCGACACGATGGCTAGGCCACGGTAAACACGGTGACGGCGGTAAGCAGCCCGCCGGCACTGAGATCGAACCCGTCAATGAGCCAGGCGGCCAAGAGCAGGGCATGCAGGGCATCCACCAGATTGATCGCTGTGCACCAGAGAAAACGAATCATCGTTCATTTTGTCCGGTCTGGCCGCCGCCTGATCTGGCGGGGACGCACGGTTCCCCGGAATTTTTTCGCGCTGGCCGCGCAACTTCAGCGTAGCAAATTCACCGGCCGGCGCGAGCGTTCGAACGCTGGCGGGCTGGCGTGCTGGCCTTAGACCGCCGGCGTACGGCGGGCACGGGAACTATGCGCGAGGTTTGCCAGTACCTCTGCCGTGACGGCCCATTCCATGCACGCATCGGTGACACTCTGCCCGTAGGTGAGCTCCGCTTCCCCGGCGGCAACCTCTGCGACGTCCAGTTTTTGTGCCCCACCCACCAGGAAACTCTCCAGCATGATCCCGGCAATGGCATGGGCGCTGGCGCCGCCCGCCTCCAGCTGCGCACCAATTTCCAGGGCCACCTCGGCCTGGCGGTGGTGGCTCTTTCCGGAGTTGGCGTGGCTGGCGTCCACGATCATGCGCGGGTTGATGCCGGCCTGCACAGCCTGCCCGGTTGCCTGCGCAATGTCGCCCGCCCCGTAGTTGGGGCCCTTGCGGCCGCCGCGCAGGATCAGGTGGGTGTCCTGGTTGCCGGCCGTGCTGACCAGGGAGGCCCGCCCGTCGCCGTCAATGCCGAGGAAGGACTGTGCCGCACTGGCGGCCTGGCAGGCGTCCAGCGCTACCTGCAGGTCCCCGTCGGTGCCGTTTTTGAACCCGATAGGCATGGACAGTCCGGAGCTGAGCTGGCGGTGGATCTGACTTTCGGTGGTACGGGCCCCGATGGCACCCCAAGTGATCAGGTCCGCTGTGTACTGGGGGCTGATCGGCTCCAGGAATTCTGTGCCGGTGGGCAGCCCCAGCGCGGCGACGTTCAGCAGGAATTCCCGGGCCATTTTCAGGCCCGTCCCGACGTCGTGGCTGCCATCGAGGCGTGGATCGTTGATCAGGCCCTTCCAGCCAACGGTGGTGCGCGGCTTCTCGAAGTAGGCGCGCATGACGATCAGCAGGTCTTCCTCGTGCTCGGCGGCGGTCGCGGCCAGCCGGCGGGCGTAGTCCAGGCCCGCGCCGGTGTCGTGGATGGAGCAGGGTCCCACCACCACCAGCAGCCTGTCATCGAGGCCGTCCATGATGGCCCGGACCTGGTCACGGCCGCGTTCGACGACGTTGGCGGCGTGGGCGTCCAGCGGCAGTTCCGCGGCAAGTTCGGCCGGGGATGGCAATGCCGTGAACTGGCTGACGCGAAGATTGGCGGTACTGGATTCTGTTGCAGCAATGGTGTCCACGGTGGTGGGTCCTTTATTGGGGTGGCAGCGAGCCCCTTTTCAGAAGCCCGCCGGAAATGGCGAAGGACAGAGAAAGATTCTCTGTCCTGTTGGCTCTGAAGGAAAATTGGATGCGTGTCAGTTAGACGCGGGCTCCTCCAGAGCCAACGAAAAATACGCATACCAACGGTTTGTCATGTTCACACCATAGGCCGCTGTTTGCCGGTGCACCAAATCGGCGCTTCCCCGCTCACGCGTGGTTTCCCCGCTTACCCGCTGTTGTTCAACAGCGGGTAAGCGGGGAAACCACGGGTGAGCGGGCAGCTCGCGGGTGTGCCGGCGCCGCTACCGCAGCGGGTTGAAGTGCCGCATGATGGCGGGAGGGGTTTTTCCGGTCATCTCTGCGGCCACCATCTTCCCGGTTAGCGGGCCCAGCGCAATGCCCCACATGCCGTGCCCTCCGGCGACGTGAACACGGGGGGACCTCGAGGCTCCGATCAGGGGGAAGCCGTCGGTGGTGCACGGTCGGGCACCCACCCATTCCTCGGCGCGGGCTTCCCAGTCGATCCCGGTGAACATGGGGGAAGCAGCATCCACGATCGCCTTGACTCGTCGCGGGTCCAGCGGGGCGTCAACGTTGCAGAACTCCATCATGCCGGCCACCCGGAACCTGTTCCCGAGCGGGGTGCAGGCCACCCGCTGGGCGGGGAAGTAGATGGGGTGGCTGGGCATGGTTTCGGGGACCACGGTGAAGCTGTAGCCGCGGCCGGCTTGGACCACACGCTTTACGCCAAACTTGCGGGCCAGCGCGCCCAGCCAGGCACCGGTGGCGAGCACAACGGCGTCGGCCTGCAGGGAACGGCCCTCGGAACCGATCACCACCACACCTGTGCCGGTGTCGCGCACATCCACCACGTTGAAAGCGCCCACAATAGTGGCGCCCCGGGCCGTCACGGATGCGGCCATGGAATCCATGAAGGCAGGAGGGTCGATGAAGCGCTGGTCACGGATTTCAATGCCGGCCACCACTCCGGCCCCCAGGGTCGGCTCCATTTCGCGCAGCTGGTCCCCTGTCATCAAGGTGAAGTCCACCCGTCCGCCGGTTTCCCGGATGACATTGAATTCCTTCACCAGCGAATCCCTGTCCTTCACGGAGGCAAAGCCGGTCAGGAACGGATCGGCCGGGTGCGTGCGTTCCACTACAGCATTGGAGCCCTGGGCCATCTCGTCAAAGGCGTCTAGGCCGGAGGTGCCCACCTCGGCAAAGATCCGCATGGCCGCCCGCCATTTTCCGGGCGTGCAGTTGCGTGCGAAACCGGCCAGGAACTTCAGCAACGACGGGTCGGTGGAGACCGGAATGTATAGCGGGGACGCCGGATCAACCATCGCCTTGAGCCCATAGCTCAACACGGACGGCTCACTCAGCGGCAACGTCAGTGCGGGGGTCAACCACCCCGCGTTGCCCCACGAGGATCCGGACGCCACACCGCCGCGATCCACCACCGTGACCTGGACGCCTTGCTCCTGCAAATACCAAGCGGTGGACAAACCAACCATGCCTGCACCGACAACCACTACATGTTCAGGCGCCTTTGCACTGACCACGATTCACACTCCTCATAAGTTAGCCGGCCTCATTGCCGGCAGCCCTCATTCCAGACTATCCGGGTTTTGGGCAGCGTCCGTAACCTGTCGCGGCGCAGGTTCATACCGGAGGCAGGGGTACGCCGCCGCCACAATTGAGCGCAAACCAGCCAGTGTTGCCGGCGCCGCACCGGCCGCGCGGGCCTGGATGAGGATGTTACCTAGGGCAGTCGCTTCCACCGGTCCGGCGAGCACCGGTAGCCCAGTGGCGTCCGCCGTGAGTTGGCACAGCAGGTCATTTTGGGAGCCGCCACCGACAATGTGGATGACCTCCACCGGCTGTCCCGACAGTTCCACGGCCTGCCTGATCGTGCGTGCGTAGGCTGCCGCAAGGCTCTCCACAATGCAGCGCACGACGGCGGCCGGCCGGGTTTCCAGCGCCCCTCCCGTTGCGCCCACCGCGGCACGGATGCGCTCCGGCATGTTGCCAGGAGCGATGTACTCCGTGGAATCCACATCGATGAGCGGGCCGCCCGTGGGTTCTTTCGCCGCTGCGGCCAACAGCGCAAGGAGGCCAAGGTGCTGAGTCGGGGACCCGGCGTCGGCCGCTTCCTGCTCCCAGCTTCGCATGGACTCACTGAGCAGCCATAGACCGCCCACGTTGCGCAAGTAGCGGACGGTGCTATCGACGCCGCGTTCATTCGTGAAGTTTGCCAGCCGGCTCGCCTCGGTCAGTACGGGAGCGTGAAGTTCCACCCCGACCAGCGACCAGGTACCGGAGGAAATGTAGGCGAAGTTCCTCTTGGCGGCGGGCACGGCAGCGACTGCCGAGGCAGTGTCGTGCGAGCCGACGGCCACCACGGGGGTAGCCGCAGCGAGACCGGTCTGCGCGGCGACGGCCGGCAGGAGCGTCCCAAGGGTTTCCCCGGGTCGGATCAGCGGCGGGAACAGGCCAGTCGGAAGCCCCAGCGCCTGAAAAGATTCTGTGGCCCACTCCCCCGCCACCGCGTCGAAAAGACCGGTGGTAGAGGCGTTGGTGACCTCGCTGCGGCGCACGCCAGTGAGCTTTAAGGCGATGAGGTCAGGTATCAGCATCGCCTGCCGGCCGGCCAGATTCTTTTCGGTGGCCAGCTGGTACAGGGTGTTGAAGGGCAGGTGCTGCAGCCCGTTCGTTGCGTAGAGCTGCCCCGGGCTGATGTGATCGTGGACGGCGTCTACCGCAGCGGGGCCGCGGCTGTCACGGTAGCTGAACGGCATGCTGTCCAGCCTGCCGCTCGCGTCTACTAAACCGTAGTCAACTGCCCAGGTGTCAATGCCGATGCTGGAGATTGTGGCGCTGGCTGCTACGGCGTGCTCCGCCGCGGCGGCCAGTCCCGCCAACACCTGGACCATGAGCGCGTCCAGATCCCAGTAGAGGCTGCCGCGGTGTTCAACCACACCATTGGGGAAACGGTGGACCACGTGCAGTTCCGCCACGCCCTCGCCGATTCTGCCCACAATCACCCGGCCCGAGGACGCACCAATATCGACGGCGACGTACAGCGCAGACCCGGAGCTGGTGTCTTTGGAGGCGACGCCAAGGAGACCGGAGGCCGCCCGTGGCCGAGGGTCTGGAAGTCGCCGAGAAGTTGACGGCTCCGTGGCCCAGACATCAGTCATCGAAGGAATGCTGCTGCCACGCCGGCGTCGACGGGGATGTGCAGACCGGTGGTGTGGGAGAGCTCAGCGGAGGTGAGTACGGCGGCTGCGTTGGCCACGTTCTCTGGCAGCACCTCGCGCTTGAGGAGGGTTCGTTGGGCGTAGAATTCGCCCAGCTTTTCCTCATCAACCCCGTACACGGCGGCGCGCTTGGCGCCCCAGCCACCGGCGAAAATCCCGGAGCCGCGGACCACACCGTCAGGGTTGATGCCGTTGACCCGGATCCCGTATTCGCCGAGCTCCGCCGCGAGCAGGCGCACCTGGTGGGCTTGATCGGCCTTCGTGGCCGAGTACGCGATGTTGTTCGGTCCGGCGAACACGGAGTTCTTCGAGGAGATGTAGAGGATATCCCCTCCCATGTCCTGCTCGATCAGGACCTTCGCTGCGGCCTTGGAGACCAGGAAAGAACCTTTGGCCATGACGTCGTGTTGCAAGTCCCAGTCCTTCTCGGTGGTTTCCAGCAACGGTTTGGAGATGGACAGTCCGGCGTTGTTCACCACCAAGTCCAGCCCGCCGAAGGCCAGCACGGTAGCCTTCACGGCTGCCTGTACGGCTGCTTCGTCGGTCACGTCGGCTTGGATGCCGATGGCCACGTCCGGTCCACCCAGTTCCAGTGCCACCGTCTGGGCGGAGTCAAGGTTCAGGTCAGCGACGACAATGCAGGCCCCTTCCGCGGCCAGGCGGGTGGCGATGGCTTTTCCAATGCCCGACGCCGCCCCGGTTACCAAGGCGACGCGGGTCGCGTGGGACTTCGGCTTGGGCAGGCGGGCCAGCTTGGCTTCCTCTAGGGACCAGTACTCGATCCGGAACTTCTCGGCCTCCCCGATCGGGGTATAGGTGGATATCGCTTCGGCGCCGCGCATGACGTTGATGGCGTTGAGGTAGAACTCCCCCGCCACCCGTGCGGTCTGCTTGTTGGGCCCGTAGGAGAACATGCCCACACCGGGCACCAGCACAATGGCCGGGTCGGCCCCGCGCATGGCCGGGGAATCGGGTCCGGCATGGCGGTTGTAGTAGGCGGCGTAGGCTTCGCGGTAGTCGGTATGGAGTTCCTTAAGCCTCGCGATGGACTCTTCCACCGAGGCGTCCGCCGGCAGATCCAGGATCAATGGCTTGATCTTGGTGCGCAAGAAGTGGTCCGGGCAGCTGGTGCCTAGTGCGCCCAGACGCGGATGTTCGGCCGAGGCCAGGAACTCCAGCACGGCATCATCGTCAACGAAGTGGCCAACGGCGGCCTTGTCGGTGGAGGCGACCCCTCGGATGGTCGGGGCCAGCGCCGCTGCCTTGGCGCGGCGTTCGGCCTCGGACAGTGCGCCGTAGCCTGGCAGTGCCGTGCCGAAGGGGTCCTTTCGACCGTTCATGTTAATGTATGCCTCAGCGGTTTCAATGATCCACAAAGAATTGGCTTCCGCCTCTTCGCTGGTGGCACCCCAAGCCGTGATGCCGTGACCGCCCAGGACGGTGCCAATGACGTCGGGGTTGTTTTCCTTGATCGCGGCAATGTCCAGGCCGAGCTGGAACCCGGGGCGCCGCCACGGCACCCAGGCCACCTTGGTGCCGAAGATCTTCGCCGTCAGCGCCTCGCCGTCGGCCGCCGTGGCAATGGCAATGCCGGAGTCGGGGTGGAGGTGGTCCACGTGGGCGGCATCGACGAGGCCGTGCATGGCCGTGTCAATCGACGGCGCTGCCCCGCCCTTGCCGAACAGGCAGTAGTCAAACGCGGCAACCATCTGGTCCTCGCGCTCAACACCGGGGTAAGAGTTGACCAAGGCGCGCATGCGATCCAGGCGCAGCACAGCCAGCCCGTCCTCGGTCAGCGTTCCCAGGTCTCCGCCTGAGCCCTTGACCCACAAAAGCTCCACCGGTTCCCCGGTCACGGGGTCCGTTGCGGTGCCCTTGGCGGAAGTGTTACCGCCAGCATAATTCGTGTTGCGCTTGTCTGCGCCCAAACGGTTGGAACGGGCTATCAGCTGCCCAGTCACTGGATGTGTCATGACGTTATGCTCCCCATCCGGCCTGCTGGCCGCCTTGGCGATCGGCGTTGATTTTCTCTTGGTAGCCGCTGGAGGCAAAGGCAGCCATCGGATCCGCGGGCAGGCTGCGGGATTCACGCCAAGCGGCCAGGTCTGAGCGGACATCGGTGTAAAACGCGTCCATCAGCACAGCGTTGGCGGCCAGCACGTCGCCGGCATTTTGTGCCGCTTCCAAAGCCGCACTGTCCACCAGGAGCGCCCTGGCTGTCATTTCCTGAACGTTGAGGACGGAACGGATCTGCCCAGGGATCTTTCCCTCAACGTTGTGGCACTGGTCCAGCATGAAAGCCACCTTGTTGGCCGGGTCCAGTCCGCCGCCGCGGACCACCTCGTGCATGATCCTGAACAATTGGAACGGATCCGCCGCGCCCACAATCAAGTCGTCGTCGGCATAGAAGCGGGAGTTGAAGTCAAAGGAGCCGAGCTTGCCCAGGCGCAGCAGCTGCGCCACGATGAACTCGATGTTGGTGCCAGGTGCGTGGTGCCCGGTATCCAAGCAGACCAGCGCCTTCTCCCCCAGAGCCGCGCAATGGACGTAGGAAGTGCCCCAATCCGGCACATCGGTGTGATAAAAAGCGGGCTCAAAGAACTTGTATTCGAGCACCATCCGCTGCTCGTCACCCAACCGGTCGTAGACTTTTGCCAGGGAATTAGCCAACCGATCCTGCCGCGCACGCAGGTTGCCCTGGCCCGGGTAGTTGGTGCCGTCAGCCAACCAGATTTTTAGGTCCTGGGAGCCAGTCTGGTTCATGACCTCAATGCACTCGTACATGTGGTCGATGGCCTTGGACCGGATGGCAGGGTCACTGTGGGTGAGGCTGCCGAGCTTGTAGTCATCGTCCTGGAAGGTGTTGGAGTTGACCGTGCCCAGCTTTACGCCCAAGCCTTCCGCATAGCCAGCCAGCGCGGCATAGTCCCCCACCTTGTCCCAAGGGATGTGGAGGGCCACGGCCGGCGCCAGTCCCGTGAGGGTGTTGACCCGGGCAGCGTCAGCAATTTTTTCCTCAATGGTGCGGGGGGTTCCCGGAGTCTCGAAGACCTTGAAACGGGTGCCCGAGTTGCCGAAGGCCCAGGATGGCAGCTCGATACTCTGATGCTCGAGCTGTGTCAAAACGTCTGTGGGAATAGACACGTCAGTCTCCTTTGGTGTTGGAATGGCGGGGGGCTGGCGCCAAGGCGGCCAGTTGGTCCTCAAGGTTGAAAACCTCAGCAAGTTGGGTGAATCCGTCATCGGGGGCGCCGTCGAGGCCCTCGAAGAAGCCGGCCATATCGGCCTGCCAGAGGGCGTTGACGTCAGTGGCCGCCATCCGCGCCCGGGCTCCGTGCAGGCTGGTTGTTTCGAAGTAGCCGATCAGCAGCCCGTCTGGGCGCAGGAACAGTGAGTAGTTGTGCCAGCCGGCTGCCTTGAGCGCCCGCAGCATCTGCGGCCATACGGCCGCGTGCCGGCGCGTGTATTCTTCGATGCGTCCGGCCTTGACCTGGAGCGTGAAGCAGACCCGGTCAGGACTCATGGGAGCGCCACGTGACGGTGTTCAACGCCGAGCAGGGACGCCGCAGCCTTGATGTCCGATGCCCTGTGTCCTAGGCACAGCGCCCAGTGGTGGCCGATCCCGGTTTGACTCCACTCGTCCACCCACAGCCCGGGGTCCGCGCCGAAGTCAACGCGGGATGTAGTGTTGCCGATGGCCAGCAGCGGGCCAGGGACCACCACGCCCTCGGAGGTGACGAAGACGTAGCTGCCGTCTGGGTCCTGGCCCAGGCCGAAGGTGGTGACGGGGCCGTGCTGGACGTCGAATTCCACCGACACGCCCCAACCCGGCTTGCCGTGGTAGACGCCCAGCCCGCGCAGGAGCGGGTCTTTCGCAGACACGGCCAGGTGTGCGGGCCCGTCGTGGCCCATCTCCACAACATTGTCGTGGAAATTCAGGGCCTGAATTTCAGTGAACGAGCCGCCGGCGCCAATGGCTTGGGCGGCGAGCATGGCGATGGAGGTGCGCAGCTCAAACTCGCCGGCCATGGGGACTCCTCTGGCGGTGAGGATGGAGGAGCCAAGGATCATCCCGGCACCCAGCCGTTCGTGCTGTTCGCCTGCGAGCCCGCGATGGTAGTAAGCCAAGGAGTCCAAGTTGAAGTCCTCCACGAGGCGGTCCAGGCCCACCGACACCTTGGCACCCCAGGCAAAGTCGTCGTCGTCCACGGAGTCATCCAGGACAAAAAGTTCACGGGCCAGCTCCAGCCTTTCGACCACCTGCGCCGGCGTCACCTGGTTGACTCTCTCCCGCAGATCATCAAATTCGAGCACCTCCACATGGGAACCAAACGTTGTTGAGACGGTGGTCAGATCGGTGGCGACATCCAGCATGCCGGGGTACAGGTGGCCCATTAACCCGTGCCGAGCATTGCGCAGCCTTGCCCGGACCCCGGCTGCGTGAACCCACTGGGTGATCCGCTCCCATGCGGACTCCTGCTTGAGGTGTCCGGAGACGGAACGGAAGTCAATCCCTGCCCGGCGGAAGACATTGGCGACCTCCGGCACCGGGCACTGGCCACAGTAGGCCAGCCATTTTCCAGTGTCGAACGAGGCGTGGTCCATGGCCTCGGTAGGCTGCAGGTCAATGACCAGGACCGGGGTCTTGGCCCGCTGGGCAATGGGGAGCACCATGGATGAGGTCAGGTACGTCGTCAAGAAGATGACTATCAAGTCACAATCAGCCACCCGCAAGGTCTCTCCGGCAACCGCAGCCCCTTCGACGTCGGAGATGAAGCCGGTGTCAACCACGTCGGCGTCGAGGGCCTCGAAGCGGGCGGTGACGTAGCGGACGGAGTCTTGCAATTGGGGCAGCAGCTGCGGAAACTGGGGCCAGTACGCGCCCAGACCACCGGAGACTAGGCCAATCCGGGTGGGTCTGCGCCGGTGCGGCTCCAAGAGCTGCGCGGCGGATTGCTTGTGGTTCATGGGGGGCCTTTCGGCATGAAATTCGGCATGAAATAAGGAACTCGGATCCAGGGACGCGGTGAAGCGATGCCGGGCGGGCTGTGAGCGGCCCGCCCGGCCACTAGGCCTAGAAGTCGTACTTGTCGATGTTGGCGGTGTTGAACACTGTGGGTGGGCCGACGATGACAAGGCCACCGTCCTGGACCTTGCGCTCACCCAGTTCACCGGCCGTGAAAGTGTCCCCGGCGGCGCCGGTGATCTTTCCAGCCTTGAGCGCCTCGCCGGCGAAAGCGGCAACGTAACCTAGCTGCGCCGGGTCCCAGAGCGCGAACTCCTTGACCGTCCCGTCCTTCACGAACGGACGCATTTCATTGGGCAGTCCCAGTCCAGTCAGTGCCACCTTGCCCTTGTAGGCGGAGGTGGAGAGGTAGCGGGCTGTGGCCGCAATGCCAACCGTGGTGGGCGAGATGATGCCCTTGAGATTCGGGTGGGCCTGCATGAGACCCTGCGCTTCCTGGAACGACTTTGTGTCATTGTCGTCACCGTAAACTTTCGCAACGAGCTTGATGTCCTTGTAGTCCGGGTTGCTCGCAAGCTCATCCTCCATGAACTTGATCCACTCGTTCTGGTTCGTGGCGTTTGCGGTGGCCGACAGGATGGCAATCTCGCCGCTGCCGCCAATCTGCTCTGAAATCAACTTTGTCTGGATCAGCGCAACATCCTTGGCTACCACCTGGCTGATGAACACGTCACGGCAGTCGGGGTTGGTGTCGGAGTCGAACGCGACAATCTTTGCCCCTGCTGTGCGGGCTTCGCCCAGTGCGGTGCAGACGGCGTCCGGGTCATTGGCAGCGATCACAATGACTTTGGTGCCCGCCTGCGTCTCGGCGTTGATGAAGGAGACCTGGCTGGAGGCGGAGGCTTCCAGCGGGCCGACGACGTTCGAGGAGGTGAAACCTGCCTCCGTGGCGCCCTTCTTGCCACCTCCTAGGACAACGTCCGTGTATGGATTGTTCAGCTGCTTGGGAATGAAGGTGATGGTCGCATCCCCTCCCGCTGCCGAGTCGCCGCCGGCGGGATTGCCCGAGCCGCCGCAGGCCGTCAGTGACATGGCGGCCACTGCGGTGACTGCGACTAGGGACGCCAGACGGGACTGTCGGGGCGATTTCTTGCGGTTCAACATCATTGTTTATCCTTTGGTTGAGGTGGTGAAGTGGTTTTGTGGGTCTGGCTGGTTTATTGGGCGGCGTTGTGGTGGGCGCGGCGAGTGTGCCGCCACCCCCGGATGGCGGATCCGATACTCGGCGCGACAACGGACAAGATCAGCAGCAGGCCCGTCACGGTGATGAGCACGACGTCGGAGACCCGCCCCAGCCGCAGCGCATAGTTGAGTGATCCGATCAGCAGGACGCCTGCGAGGACTCCTGGAATGGAACCCTTGCCACCGAAAATGGACACCCCGCCGAGCAGGACGGCCGCGATGACGGCGAGTTCCAGGCCGGAGGCATTGTCGCTGCGGGCGCTGGTATAACGCAGCGTCCAGAAAATGCCGGCTAGCGCCGAGACAGCCCCGGAGGCCACGTACAGCCAGAATTTGCTGCGGGCCACCTTGATGCCCACGAAGGCTGCGGCTTCCTTGCTGTAGCCCATGCCGAAGAGTCCGCGCCCGAACGGGGTGAAGTGAAGCAGCACTCCGAAGAAGATGATGACCACGACGACGCCGATCATGACCGTTGGAATTCCCGTGGCACCCAGTTTGGAGGTGAAGAACGCTGTCAGGGACTTAGGGAAGTTGGCCACGGCATTGTCCCCGATGGTTACGAGGGCCAGTCCCCGGAAGAGCGCCAGGGTGCCGATGGTGACGGCCAGCGACGGCAGCCCGAGCACGGCAATCAGGAAGCCGTTGAAAATGCCGCAGACAACCCCAACGAGCAAGCTGATTGCCAGCACCAGCCATATGTCCATGCCGCCGGCCCAGAGCACGCCCATGGTGGCGCTGGTCAGCCCCGCGATGCTGGCTACCGACAGGTCGATTTCGCCGGTGATGATGATCAGCGTCATCGGCATGGCGATCAGCAGGACCGGGATGACGTCCAGGAGCAAAAAGCCCGTGGTGACAGGCGATGCGAAGCGTGGGATGCTGATGCTCGCGTAGACCAGGAACACCGCTAGGGCGTAGATGGTGATGGCGTCACGGCTTGCCAGCAGTTTCGCCGCGCGGGTCTTGCGCCACGGTGTGGCGGACGGTCGCCGGGTGGGTGCCGCCGCGGGGGCGGGGGCGTTGTTGGTGGGCGTGGTGGTCTCAGACATTCCGGGCCTCGCTAATCCGCAGTTTCTTGGCTGTGCGCAGGCTGGCCACGCGGTCAATGATGATGGCGGCCAGGATCAGGATGCCAACGATGGCCTGCTGCCAGAACTTGTCCACACGGACGGCTGTCAGCGAACTGGTGATGGTGGTCAGGAGCAGGGCGCCGAGCGCGGCACCCGTAACCGAACCGCTGCCGCCAAAGATGGCCACGCCCCCCACAACAGCAGCTGCAATCACCGTCAGCTCCATACCGGTGCCGGTGGTAGCCCCCACAGAGTTGAAGCGGCTGGCGTAGAGGACGCCGGCCAGGCCAGCGAGTGCCCCATTGGCCAGGAAGGCCAGGAGCACGCGTTTGGAGACCTTGATGCCAAACGCTGTGGCGGCGTCGGGGTCGGAGCCAATGGCGTACAGGTCCCTGCCCGGGCGGGTGCCTGACATGTACAGCGCCACGGCGATGACCACGACGACTGCCACCAAGGTGATGATGGGGAACCCCAGGAAGGTGTCCACGGAGAGGGCGCCGAAGGCATCCGGCCTGTCGCCGGCGAAGTACTGCTTGCCGCCAGCCCATGCGTTGTTCAGGCCGCGGAACACATAGAGCGTGCCGAGGGTGATCACCAGGGCGGGCACCTTGGCGACTGTCACGAGGATGCCGTTGACCGCCCCGAGCACCACCCCGAAGGCCATGCCGATGACAAAGACGGCGATGATCGGGATGTCCGGCATGGCCGCGAAGATGGACCCTGTGCCGAAGGCCACCAGGCCCAGTATGGAGCCCACGGAGAGGTCGATGTTCCTGGTGATGATCAGCAGCGTCTGCCCCACGGCCAGGATCATGACGATCGTGGCGTTGAGCAGCAGGTCCTTGACGCCTTGGGCGCTCAGGAACAGCGGGTTGATCAGGTAGGTGACGATCACTAGGACACTCAGGGCGATGAACACGGGAAGTTCGCGGAGCCGCAGGACCGGGGCGGCGGCCGTCCAGCCGCGGGACGATGGCTGCTTGTTTGGTGATTTCCTGCTTTCCAGGGCTGAGTTCATGGTGTTCCTCCCGCGGATGACGTGGCGGCGTGCATGATGGATTCCGGATTGGCGTCTGCGCGGTTGAGTTCGGCTCTGATTTGGCCCTCGCGCATGACCAGGACCCTGTCGGCCATGCCCAGGACCTCGGGTAGTTCGGAGGAGATCATCAAGATGGCGATCCCGCGGCCGGCCAGCTCGGAAATAAGCCGGTGGACCTCACTCTTGGTTCCCACGTCAATCCCGCGGGTGGGTTCGTCGATGATCAGCAGCCGCGGTTCGATGGCCAACCACTTGGCGAGCACCACTTTTTGCTGGTTGCCGCCAGAGAGTGTGGAGACCGGGTGTTCTAGGGAGCCCGCCTTGACGTGGAGGCGCTCGCTCCAGTCCTTGGCGGCCCGGCGTTCGGCGGCTCCATTGATGAGTCCGGCCGTGGTGAGCTTGTTACGCAGGGTCAGAGTCACATTGCGGGCCACGGACAGTTCCAGGACGAGCCCCTGCTTGCGGCGGTCCTCCGGAACAAAACCCATGCCTGCTGTGATGGCGGCCTGCGGGTCGCGGGCCTTTAGCCTGCGCCCCTCAAAAGTGATGGCACCGGCGTCGTACGGGTCGATCCCGAACACGGCCCGCGCCACTTCGGTGCGCCCGGCCCCGACCAGACCGGCGAGGGCAACGATTTCCCCGGCGCGGACCTGGAAGCTGATGTTCTTGAAGACGCCGGCCCGGCTGAGTTGCTCAACGTCAAGGACCACGCCGCCAATCTCGGCGTCGGTCTTGGGGAAGAGCGCACCAATGTCACGCCCGACCATTTCACGGACAATCTTCTCGACGCTGACGTCCGCAGTTTGGTGAGTGGCGATGTAGCGCCCGTCTCGCATCACTGTAATCCGGTCGCACAGCTCAAAGACTTCCTCGAAGCGGTGGGAGATGAACAAGATACCGGTCCCCTTCTCGCGCAGGCTGCGGGCAACGGCGAACAACCGGTCCACCTCCACACCGCTGAGGGCGGCCGTAGGCTCGTCCATAACGAGCACCTTGGCATCTAGCGAGATGGCCTTGGCGATTTCGATGATTTGCTGGTCTGCAATGGACAGGCCCTCGGCAATGCGGGTTGGATCGATCGGGACACCGAGCCGTTCAAAGAGCCGCCCTGCCTCCTGAACCATGGCGGAGCGGCTAATCAGCCCGAACCGGCCCTTGGGTTGGCGGCCAATGAAGATGTTCTCCGCGACGGTGAGGTCGGGAAAGAGCGTGGGTTCTTGGTAGATGACAGAGATCCCGGCTTCCTTGCTATCGCCGACGCTGCGGAACTGTACGGTCTCGCCGGCGACCCGGAAGTCTCCCGAATCCGGGCGGTGGAGTCCGGCCAAGATTTTCACCAGCGTGGACTTGCCGGCGCCGTTTTCCCCTACAAGAGCGTGGATTTCCCCGGGGAGGATTTCAATGGTTCCGTCGGCCAGGGCAACCACGGGGCCGAAGGCCTTGGCTGCGTGGATGAGTGTGAGTGCCGGTTCCCCCCTTCGGGGGCCGGAGCTGTCTGTTTGCTGCATAGATTGAACCGCACCTTTGGGGCTGTGTGAACCCAATAATGAATCGTTTCATTACAGGCTGTGATTTGAATCATAGAACCATCGTGGGGTGAGCGTCAATAGCTCTGAGTAGTTTTCGTGATTCGTTTCAATGAAAGGGTTCAAAGCGGCACCGGGCAAGGTAGTCTGATGTCAGTATTTTCTCCAGGCACAACCGTCCCGCAAGCGGCGCAGATACTAACTCAGGAGCCCACAAAATGGTTTCAGCCAGCGTCAAGGACGTCGCTGCATTGGCTGGCGTGTCAGTAGGAACGGTCTCGAATGTGCTCAACCGGCCAGAAAAAGTTTCCCCGGCCGTCATAATCCGGGTCCAGTCGGCCATTGAAAAGCTTGGTTTCGTCCGCAATGACGCAGCACGCCAGCTGCGCGCCGGCATGAGCCACAGCATAGGCCTAGTGGTCCTGGATGCTGCGAACCCCTTCTTCACCGACCTGGCCAGGGGCGCCGAGGACAGCGCAGCGGCCGAGAACTTCTCCGTCCTGGTGGGCAACAGCAGCGACGACGAGGGCCGGGAGGCCGCCTACCTGGACCTCTTCGAGCAACAGCGCGTGCGCGGCATTCTCCTGTCCCCCGTGGGCGACGTCCTCCCGAGGCTGGAGCAATTGCGCCGCCGTGGAATTCCCACAGTTTTGGTGGACCGGGTGTCGGAGAACGCCAACTTTTCCTCAGTTGGCGTGGACAACCTTGCCGGCGGCGAAATGGCTGTGCGGCACCTATTGTCACTGGGCCGCTGCCGGGTTGCGTTTGTGGGCGGACCAACCTCTATCCGCCAAGTGGCCGAGAGGCTGGCGGGCGCACGCAAGGCCATTGCGGAGGTTCATGGAGCCACGCTTGAGATCCTGGAAACCGAATCCCTGACGGTGCTCTCCGGCAGGGCAGCGGGCCTGGCCATCCGGAGGCGTGCCGCAGGGGAACGCCCGGATGCGATCTTTGCGGCCAACGATTTGCTCGCCGTAGGCATCCTCCAGGGCCTGATGCTGATGGGCGATGTCCAGGTTCCCCGGGAGATCGCCTTGATCGGATACGACGACATTGAATTCGCTGCAGCTGCGGTGGTCCCGCTCTCCTCCATCCGCCAGCCCAGCGTCTTGATCGGCTCCACTGCACTGGAGTTGCTTTTGCAAGAAGCCGCTGCCGAGCCCGGCTTCCAAACGAGCCACGTGGTCTTTCCGCCGGAGCTCGTGGTCCGGGAATCGACGCTGGGCTGATCCGCCTCCCACTGCCCGTTCAGCCCGCAAACGAATCAAACCCGCAGAGTTCGGCGAAAACTCAGGAATTTCTTGAATTTTCGTCGAACTCTGCGGGTCTCTTGCGCTGAAAAATCCTTAGATCAGGCCCTGGGCCAGCATGGCGTCGGCAACCTTGACGAAGCCGGCGATGTTGGCACCCACCACGTAGTTGCCGGGGGAACCATAAGTGTCCGCCGTTTCGGCGCAACGGTCGTGGATACCCACCATGATCTGGGTCAGGCGTTCCTCGGTGTGCTCGAACGTCCAGGCGTCGCGGCTGGCGTTCTGCTGCATCTCCAGCGCGGATGTTGCCACGCCACCGGCGTTGGCTGCCTTACCCGGGCCGAACAAAATGCCGGCTTCCTGGAAGACGGCCACGGCACCGCGGGTGGAGGGCATGTTGGCACCCTCAGCGAGGGCAACAAGGCCGTTCTTGACCAGCTTGGTGGCCGCCTCAGTGTTGATCTCATTCTGGGTGGCGCAGGGCAGGGCCACCGCAGCATTGACGTCCCAGACGGAACCGCCCTCAACGTAACTAACTGATGCGCCGCGGCGAACAGCGTATTCCTTCAACCGTCCGCGTTCTTTTTCCTTGATCTGGCGCAGGAGGGCAACGTCAATGCCTTTCTCGTCCACGATGTAGCCGGAGGAATCCGAGCAAGCCACCACGTTGGCGCCGAGCTGTTGCGCCTTGGCAATGGCAAACGTGGCAACGTTTCCGGAACCAGAAACCACCACGCGCTGTCCATCAAAGGAGGTGCCGCGGGTCTTGAGCATCTCATTGGCGAACAGTACAGTGCCGAAACCGGTAGCCTCCGGGCGTACCAGCGAGCCGCCCCAACCAACACCCTTGCCGGTCAAAACACCTGACTCGTAGCGGTTGGTGATGCGCTTGTACTGGCCAAACAAGTAGCCGATTTCGCGGCCACCAACCCCAATGTCACCCGCGGGGACGTCGGTGTATTCGCCAATGTGGCGGTACAGCTCCAGCATGAAGCTCTGGCAGAAGCGCATGACTTCGGCCTCGGACTTGCCGCGCGGGTCAAAGTCAGAACCGCCCTTGCCGCCGCCGATGGGCATGCCGGTCAGGGCATTCTTGAAGATCTGTTCGAAGCCGAGGAACTTCACAATGCCCAAGTACACGGAGGGGTGGAAACGCAGTCCACCCTTGTACGGGCCAAGGGCCGAGTTGAACTCAACCCGGAAACCGCGGTTGATCTGCACGCGACCGGCGTCGTCCATCCACGGCACACGGAAAATGATCTGGCGCTCGGGCTCGCACAGGCGCTGAAGCACTGCGGCATCAACGAATTCTGGATGTTTATCCAAAACGGGGCCGAGGCTTTCAAACACTTCAAGTACTGCCTGGTGAAATTCTTTTTCCCCGGGGTTACGGGCTAAAACTTGCTCCCGGATGGCTTCGAGCCTGGTATCCATGAGTCTCCTGAAAAGGGTGAGGCGCTAGAAATTCGCGCATAAATATGCTCAGTGGCAATTTTCCAGTCAGGGGAGGGCATAAGCCAATTTTTCTTACTCTTTGAGACTGCACGCATGATCGTGCATATATATGCCAAGCGGCGACCATTGTGGGTCTCAGCTAGTCCTTTCGACGCCTAAACGAAGGCAATGCGGGCAGGTTGGCAAGCAGGTCCGCCGCCTTGTTGGCGGCGCGGCCGACACTTCGGGTGATCTGCTGCTGCACCGATCCGTCGACATCCGGGATCGGGAGCACGACGGCGGCAACCGCAGTTGACTGCGCAGCTTTACTTGGCACTAGCTCCTTGGCAAGGGCGCCGACTGCCGCTGGAGCTGCCGCGGCGCTCGTGGGCGTCTCCAAGGCCACCGGCGTGCGCGTGGCGGCCGGCGGCGCTACGGTTTTTGCCGCGTCACTCGCCCCGGCGCCCAGCCCGTGAAGCCAATCGGAGACCAGCGTCAGGGGCGCGGTATTGATGCTGTAAAAACGCTTCTGCCCCTGCGCCCGCATTGTCACCACGCCAGCCTCACGTAGCACTCGCAGGTGTTTGGAAACTGTGGGCTGGGAAACCCCCAATTCGTCCACCAGCTGCCCCACCGCTTTGTGCTCCCTGGCCAGCGATGCCAAGATGTCGCGGCGAGTTCCTTCAGCGATGACGGCAAATACTTCTTCAACAACCATTCCACTACCCTAACGACATATTCCCGCCACGGCATCTTTGACGTTTTGGGATCGGCGTGGCGCGCGTGGATCGGGAGGGTTGGGCCCACGCGCGCCAGGTTCCTTGGAAAATCGTGCCAGCGATTTACAAGGCCGATGTGTGGGGATCAGTCGAACCAGGGATCCAAGCCGTACAGCGGAAAGACTGCCTTGCGCGTGGCCATGACCGTCCTGTCCAACGCGTCGGAGGGGTTGTAACCCACCTCCCAAGACCGCCACCAGGTATCGGCGTCCTCGCCCATCAGCAGCGGGGCAACCTTGCCGTAGTGTTCTCGCACGTACTCGCGCCATGGCTCGGGCACTGCGGTGCGCAGCGGCACGGGCCGCCCCGCCACCACCGCCATGAGGTGGCCCCAGACCCGCGGCACCACGCTGACAATGTTGTAGCCGCCGCCGCCCGTCGCGATCCAGCGGCCGCTGCACACCCGGTCCGCCAACGCCGCGACGCTCAGGGCGGCCTCGCGCTGGGCGTCAACACTGGTGTTCAAGTGGGAAAGGTCGTCGTCGCGGTGCGAGTCGCAGCCGTGCTGGCTCACAATGACGTCGGCCTCGAATGCTTCCACTAGTTGGGGCACGACGGCGTGGAAGGCTCTCAGCCAGCCGGCATCGCCCGTCCCGGCGGGGAGGGAGACGTTCACGGCGGTGCCTTGGGCGTCCGGGCCGCCAATGTCGTTGGCGAAGCCCGTACCGGGGAACAGCGTCAATCCCGATTCATGCATGGATATGGTGAGTACCCGGGGGTCATTCCAAAAAATGTCTTGGGTTCCGTCGCCGTGGTGTGCGTCGATGTCGATGTAGGCCACCTTGGAAACGCCGGAGTCCAGCAACCGCACGATCGCCATGGCGGCGTCGTTGTAGATGCAAAAGCCGGAGGCCTTCTCCCTGGCGGCGTGGTGCATGCCGCCACCAAAGTTTACGGCCCGGAGCGCTGTTCCGGCGATGATCGCATCGGCGGCCGCCAGTGAAGCACCCCCGAGCCTTGCGCTCGCCTCGTGCATGCCGGCAAAGGCCGGATCGTCGTCGGTGCCCAGCCCGCGGTCCGGGTCACTGAGCGTGGGGTCCGCACCCACCCGCCGCACGGCCGCGATGTACTCGCGGCTATGCACCGTGGCCAGCTCGTCGTCAGAGGCCACAAAGGACTCCGCGAGGGTGACCTGGGGAAGCTCAAAAATTCCCAACTCCCTAGCCAGCCTGGCCGTCAGTTCAAGACGCTTTGGCGACATGGGGTGATTCGGGCCAAAATTGTACGCGGACATGGCCGCATCGCAGACTATGCTTGTCGGGACGGCCGTAGGCCCGGAGCTGGCTAATGATGACATCCATCACAGGCTATCGAACTCCGGACGCCTTTGCGGGAATGAGACCAATATCGGCGCGGCAATGACGCTTTTTTTGACACGGGTAGGAGGGACAACACAGATGTTGGCCACTAAACCCATCCAGTCCACAACTTCGCGCCGTTGGCCCCTGGCCGTTTTCGTCAGTATTCGCGACTTTGTCGACAGGGTTGCTAACAGCTCCCCCGCCCGCCTGGCCCTCATCGTCTTTGCCTTGGTCATCATGGCTTTCACCTTGGCACTGTCCCTGCCCGCCGCGTCCCGTGACGGCCAGTCCACCGCCTTTCACGACGCCTTGTTCACGGCCGTGTCAGCTGTCTGTGTGACGGGCTTGACAACGGTTTCCACGGCCTTGCACTGGTCGTTTTTCGGGCAGCTGGTCATCTTGATTGGCATCTTTGTTGGTGGTTTGGGCATTCTGACACTGGCGTCGCTGATGTCGTTGATGGTTAGCAAGCGCTTGGGTGTGCGTGGCAAGCTGATTGCCCAGGAGGCCATGAACGCCGGGCGCCTGGGCGAGGTCGGCACCTTGCTGCGAATCGTCATCAGCACATCGGTGGCCATTGAGATCGTCCTGGCCCTAGCCCTGGCACCACGCTTTTTGATCCTTGGTGAGTCCCTTCCCCAGGCCATCTGGCACGCCGCGTTTTACTCCATCTCCTCCTTCAACAATGCCGGCTTCACACCCCATTCCGACGGCGTGGTCCCGTACGAGGCCGACCTGTGGATCCTGACCCCGCTGATGATCGGCGGTTTCATCGGAAGCCTCGGCTTCCCCGTGCTGATGGTCCTGCTGGCCACCGGCTTCCGCTTTAAGAAGTGGACGCTGCACGCCAAGCTCACCATCCAGGTCTCGCTCATGTTGCTGTTTGCCGGTGCCGTCCTGTGGGGCGCCATGGAGTGGGGCAATCCGGCCACCATCGGGAACATGAGCGTCGAGGACAAGATCACCCATTCGGTGTTTGCCTCCGTCATGACCCGCTCCCTGGGCTTCAACCTGGTGGATATGAACTCCATGAACTCCTCCACCATGTTGCTCACCGACGCGCTCATGTTTGTCGGTGGCGGCTCCGCGTCAACTGCCGGTGGCATCAAGGTCACCACGCTCGCGGTCATGTTCCTGGCGATCGTGGCCGAGGCCCGGGGCGATAGCGACGTCAAAATTTACGGGCGCACCATCCCCCAGGGCACCATGCGCGTGGCCATCTCGGTCATCATGATGGGCGCCACCTTCGTCATGATCGCCTGCGGGCTGCTGCTGGCGATTTCCGGTGAAACCCTTGACAGGGTGCTGTTTGAAACCATTTCAGCGTTCGCCACCGTGGGACTGAGCACAGGGCTTAGCGGCGAGTTGCCGCCGTCGGGCAAGTATGTGCTCAGCGCCATGATGTTCTTTGGCCGTGTAGGATCCATCACCCTCGCCGCGGCCTTGGCACTACGCCAGCGCCGCCAACTGTTCCACTACCCGGAAGAGAGGCCGATCATTGGCTGACAAACTAGATTCTAATAACCGCCCGCCACACAACGCCCCCGTGCTGGTCATCGGGCTGGGCCGTTTCGGCTCCGCCACGGCGCACCAGCTGGTCAAGCAGGGTAGGGAGGTCCTGGCCATCGAGCGGGACCCTGTCCTGGTGCAGAAGTGGGCGGGCGTCCTCACCCACGTGGTGGAGGCCGACGCCACCAATATTGACGCGCTGCGCCAGCTCGGGGCACAGGACTTCGCCTCCGCCGTCGTCGGGGTGGGCACATCCATTGAATCCAGCGTGCTGATCACCGTGAACCTGGTGGATCTGGGCATTGCGCACCTGTGGGTCAAGGCGATCACGCAGTCGCACGGCAAGATTTTGACCCGCATTGGAGCCAACCACGTCATCTACCCAGAGGCCGACGCCGGTGTCCGGGCCGCGCACCTGGTGGGCGGGCGCATGCTGGACTTCATCGAGTTCGACGACGACTTCGCGATCGTGAAAATGTACCCGCCGAAGGAGACCCAGGGCTTCACGCTGGAGGAGTCCAAGGTCCGATCCAAGTACGGTGTGACAGTGGTGGGCGTAAAGTCCCCGGGCGAGGACTTCACCTACGCCCAGCCCAACACCCGGGTCTCCAGCCGTGACATGCTCATAGTTTCCGGCTATGTGGACCTGCTGGAACGCTTCGCCGCCCGCCCCTGAGACTCACGTTTTCGGCTCGGCGCGCGTCTACAGTGCATGGAGGTTTTAGAAATGGTCAAGCACACAATTTTTGACTCACCCTTGGGCCTTTTGACGGCCGTTCAGAACGACGCCGGGCTAGCTGCGGTGTACATGGCCGAGCACAGGCGCCGCCCGGCCCAGGAGACGTTGGGTGAGCGGGTTGCCGGCTCCGCTTCGCGTGTTCTGGCGGCGACTTTGGTGCAGTTGGGCGAGTACTTTGCCGGCTCAAGAAAGAAGTTCTCGATCCCGCTGGCCCCTGCCGGGAACCCGTTCCAGCACCGGGTCTGGGCCGCTCTGAGCCAGATTCCCTATGGCGAAGTGCTCACGTACGGCGATTTGGCGGCGATGCTGGGCGATCGTTCCATGGCCCAGGCCGTGGGCTCAGCCAACGGGCGCAACCCCATCAGCATCATCGTCCCCTGCCACCGGGTGGTGGGCGCCGACGGCTCGCTGGTGGGCTATGCCGGCGGCCTGGAGCGCAAACAGTTCTTGCTCGAGCTGGAAAAACCGGCGCGGACACACACCGAAGCGTTGTTTTGAGCCGTCCTGTTCCCCCGTTTGAGGTCCTGGTAGCCAGCCACGGCGCCACCGTCTTGCGCGTGTGCCGGGCCCTGGTGGGCGTCCAGGAGGCCGACGACGTCTGGCAGGAGAGCTTTCTGGCGGCCCTACGCGCGTACCCGGCCTCGGGAAATGTTAGGAATTGGGAGGCCTGGCTGGTCGCGATTGCCCGCAACAAGGCAATGGATCACCACCGGGCGGCCGGGCGACTTCCGGTCCCTGCCAGCGACGATGGCCCCGAGGCGGCCGGTTGCCTAGCCGCAGCGGGAGGGGACGACGTCGTCCGTTCCGTGGAAGCCGGGCAGGACGCGGACCGGGTGTGGGCGGCGCTAGCGAAACTGCCACCCAAGCAGCGCGAGGCAGTGGTGTACCACCATTTGGCCGGTCTGGCCTATGCCGAGGTGGCCGGGCTGCTGGGGAATTCCGAGGCGTCGGCGCGGCGGGCGGCCTCGGACGGGATGAGGTCGCTGAGGGCGCATCTGGCGCAGGATCGAGAGGACTGTTCGTGATGGAAACCGAAATCGACACGCAGGCAATCGACACGCAGGCAAAGGTGCCCATGCCGGCCGAGTTGGCGGCCCTTGTGGCAGGTGAGGCAACGGCCCTGGACCGGCTGACCGGCCAGTTCCGGACGGCAGCGGCGGCCGACGGCCTGATGGATGTGGCGTACCGGGTGGTGGACTCCCCTGTGGGCGCCTTGCTGCTGGCAGGCACGGAGCGAGGCCTGGTCCGTGTGGCGTTTGCCCGCGAGGGGCACGCTGCGGTACTGGATTCTCTGGCTGCCACCATCAGCCCGCGCATCTTGCTGGCACCGGCACGCTTGGACGCCGCGGCACGTGAGGTTGAGGAGTATTTTGCCCGGCGGCGCCAGGCGTTCGATCTGCCGCTTGACTTCCGGCTGGCCACCGGCTTCCGGCGCGAGGTGCTGGCCCATTTGCCCGACATCGGGTACGGGCACACGGCCAGCTACGCCGCCGTGGCCGCCCTGACCTCAAGCCCGCGGGCCGTGCGGGCGGTGGGCACGGCGTGCGCACGCAACCCGCTTCCCCTTGTGGTGCCCTGCCACCGCGTGATCCGCTCCGATGGTAGCCGGGGCGCCTATCTGGGCGGGGCAGACGCCAAGGCCCTGTTGCTGGCGCTAGAGGCGGGAACGGCCTAGCCCCGATGCTCCCGCAGCAATGGTGGGGTTACTTGCTTTCGAGCTCGGCAGTGATTTGGGCGGCCCGGGCGGCGGCAGCCTTTGCGCCAGCCAGCACTATGCCCGGTAGCCCTTGCTCGTCGAACGTTGCAATGGCCTGCTCTGTTGTCCCCTTGGGGCTGGTGACGGCACGGCGCAAGGTGGCGGCGTCCGCACCGGGCTCGGCCAGCATCAGACCCGCACCGGCAACGGTCTCCCGGGCCAGGACCCGCGCAATCTCAGCCGAGAGGCCAAAGTCCTGGGCGGCTGCCGCCATGGCCTCCGCCAAGTAAAACGCGTAAGCAGGGCCCGAACCGCTGATGGCCGCCACAGCGTCTTGCTGACTTTCAGGGATATCAAGTACGACGCCGGAGCCGTCGAAGATCTGGTGGGCGGCGGCCAGGTGGAACTCATCAACGCTTGTTCCACCGGAAAGTGCTACCACGCCCCGGCCCACCTTCAACGGGGTGTTGGGCATGGAGCGCACCACGGGCTGCCCTGGGCGCAGGGCAGCCTCCAACTGACCCAGGGAAACCGCTGCCGCAACACTGATGACGACGGCGTTTGCCTCCAGATGGGGTGCGATCTCGCGGCACATTTCTGCTGTCCCAATCGGCTTGACACCCAGAATCACGACGCTGGCGCCAGCCACCGCCTGGGTGTTGGCGTCAGCTTCCTCATGGGAGGCAATGGCGGTCACGCCGTGGCGATGGGCCAGTTCCTGTGCCCGCTCCGGCCTGCGAACAGTCACTGTGACCGACGCTGCTGCGGTCCCCGCCGCGAGCAATCCGGTCAGAATCGCTTCGCCCATTGAACCGCAACCTAGAAAAACAATCTTTTTGCTCATGCCCTCAGTCTTTCGCGTCCTGCTGCCCACATGCAACAGTGGCGCGCATGCGGCCACAGTTTTCCTCTCCGCCAACATTTACAGCCAACTCACAGCGTCGTGCCGGTGTTTGCCCAGAGTGGGGTCATAGTGTTCTAACTACCTCATAGAGGTGCGAGTGATGATGGTCCAGCCGGTGTTCACGCCTGTTGGACCGGGCGCCGGAAGCGGCTAGGGTCCCCCCAATTCCTAGCATTGTTTCCGGCGTCTCCCTCGTTAAGGCGCGGAAAAGGCGCGGTTCCTCGAGCACGGTGTAGTGCTCTGGCGGCTTAAGGGTGAACGCACAGCTGACACCCTGACTATTCCCAATCTGTGCCTCTATTGTTTTAAGTACCTCATAAGGGTGCGAGTGATGATCGGACTGGTCTTGTCCTGAAGGCCAGTCAAATCGCCGGAGAACTTGCCAGTGTTTCCCCCCATCCACTGGCCACACGTTCTCCGGCGATTTCACGTTAACGCCCTATCCGTTGAGGGGACACATCACCCCACCCAGACCCGAGGGGACACCAACGATTTTTCTGGGGTGATGTGTCCCCTCAACGGGGTGGTTGGCTGACTGCTACGGCAGCGTCTGCCCTAAGTGCACGCGGGCGAACTCGAGGGTTTCGGCCAGCCATTCCTCGCGCTGCCCGGCCCCCTTGGCCTTGCGGGTGGAAATTTCCGCCACCACGGCGCCGTCAAAACCGTTGTTGGCGATATGTTGGAGCACTTCCACGCACTGCTGTGTGCCGTGGCCGGGAATCAGGTGCTGGTCCTTGGTGGACGGCGAGATGCCGTCGGTCAGGTGGATGTGCCGCAGCCGAGCGCCCAACGCCTTGACGGCGTCAAGGCTGGAGGCGCTGGCGGTGGCGGCGTGGGAGAAATCCCAGGTGACGTCCTTGTAGTCTTGCCCTACCGGGTCCCAGTGCGGCAGGTACGCAAGCGCCTCACGCCCGCGCACACGCCACGGGTACATGTTCTCCACCGCAATGCGGACACCGAAAGCCTCTGCAATGTCCTTGACTCCTTGGGCGAAGGTTTCCGCGTAGTCGTTCTGCCAGCGAAAGGGCGGGTGCACCACCACCACGTCGGCCCCCACATCCACGGCCATCTGGGCCGAGCGCTGCACCTTGTTCCAGGCACTGCCCCACACTTGCTGGGTGAGCAGGAGGGTGGGCGCGTGGATGGCCAGGATCGGTTGCTCGTACCTTTCGGACAGGGCGTTCAGGGCCCGGGCGTCTTGGCTGTCGCCATTGTGCGTCACGAGCACTTCGACGCCGTCGTACCCGAGATCCGCCGCCACGGCGAAACCGTCATGCACCGACAACGGGTACACGGATGCTGTGGACAGGGCCACAGGAATGTGCCGTTTGGGAGCTGGCGCAAGGTCCGCCGTCGAGCCTTGAATACCGGTGGAATCCGCTGCTGAATTAATCATGACCACCTAATGTGTTGCTGAATTTGTCAGTTTACCAACGTGCGCCGGCGGATCCAGCGGGCCGTCAAAGACCAACTGGTCCAGGCGGCGCAGGATCAGGCCTTCACGTAGCGCCCAGGGGCTGATCTGCATGGTCTGGACCTTGAACATTTCCAGTGCCGTCTGGGCCACCAGGGCCCCAGCGAGCACCTGCTGGGCACGCGCCACCGACACCCCCGGCAGGTGCAGCCTGTCAGCGGAGGACATGGCGGAGAGCCGCTGGGACCAAAGTCCCAGATCGCTCAAGTGGAGTTCGCGTTTCACGTACGGACCCATGGACGACGGCGCGGCCCCGGTAATACGTGCTAACGCCCGGAACGTCTTGGACGAGCCCGTGACGATGTGTGGGGAGCCCAGCTTCTGTGTCTCCACCACCGCTTCCTTCATGGTGGCCTTGATGTGCTTGCGCAAATCCCGCACGCTCTTGGCGGTGGGCGGGTCCTGGATCAACCAGTCGCGGGTGAGCCGGCCGGCGCCCAGCGGGACCGAATGGGCCAGGTCCGGGAGTTCATTGGCGCCTTGGGCGATTTCAAAGGAACCGCCGCCAATGTCCAGGTTCAAGATGGTGCCAGCACCCCACCCGTGCCAGCGGCGAACGGCAAAGAACGTCATGGCTGACTCTTCGTCACCTGTCAGCTCTGTCAGGCTGATGGTTGTCTCGTACTGCACCCGCTCAAGCACGGCGGCACCGTTGGTGGACTCCCGGATGGCGGAGGTACAAAAAGCGAGCAGGTCCTTGGCCCGGTGCTTGGCTGCGAACTCCCACGCTTCAAGAATGAATTCGATGAGCTCGGTTTGGCCTTCATCGGTGATGTTGCCGTCCCCGTCGAGGTACTGCACCAGGCTCAGCGCCCGTTTGTGCGACGCGTATGGCACGGGCTTAGCGCCCGGGCGGGCATCCACCAGCAGCAGGTGGACCGTATTGGAGCCGATGTCGAGCACGCCTAATCTCATATGCCCATTATTGCGTGATTGTCCCTGCACAGCGTTAACAACACCGCCCAGGAACCGAAATTCGGGTCTTGGGCGGTGTTGTTAACGCTGGTTACTTTTTCGCAGCAACCTTCTTCTTGGCCGGGGCCTTCGCCGCAGGCTTCTTGGCAGGCGCCTTCGCGGTGCGCTTGACCGGGCCGCGTTCACGCTTGTCTGCCAGCAGCTCGATGGCAATTTCCCGGGTCAGTTCCTCAACCTCGGTGCCGCGCGGCACGGTGATGTTGGTGACGCCGTCAGTGATGTACGGGCCAAAGCGGCCCTCCTTCACCACGATCTTCCGCTCCGAGACGGGGTCGTCACCAAACTCGGCCAGCGGCGGCACCGCGGCGCGGGCGCCACGCTGCTTGGGCTGGGAGTAGATTTCCAGCGCCTGCTCCAGCGTGATGGTGAAGATTTCCTCCTCCGTCCCAATGGAACGCGAGTCGGAGCCCTTCTTCAGGTACGGCCCAAAACGGCCGTTCTGGACGGTGATCTCGTTGCCTTCGGCGTCGGCCCCCAGCACGCGCGGCAGGCTCATGATGGCCAGCGCCTCATCCAGGGTGACAGTGTCAACGGTCATCGTCTTGAACAAGGAGCCGGTGCGCGGCTTGGCCTTGACGGGCTTCTTCGGCGGCTTCGGTTTGCCGTTCTTGTAGTACTCGACCGGCTGGTTGGCGATCTGCTCCGCCGTCATCTCCGGGATTACTTCGGTGACATAAGCGCCGTAGCGGCCGTTCTTGGAGACCACGGTGTGGCCGCTGACCGGCTCCACGCCGAGCACGCGTTCCTCGGGGGCGGCGGTCTCCATGAGCTCCTGCGCCTTGGCGGGCGTGAGCTCGTCGGGGGCCAGGTCCTCGGGGACGTTGGCACGGGCGGCCTCGATGATTTCACCGGTTTTGGCGTCCACCGTCTGAACGGTGCTCTCCAGGTATGGGCCGAACTTGCCCACCCGCAGCACCAGGGTGTCGGTGATCGGCATCGAGTTGATCTCGCGGGCGTCAATGTCGCCGAGGTTGTTCACGATGCTCTGCAGGCCCGTCTCCTCGCCTGCACCGAAGTAGAAGTGCTTGAGCCAGTCTGAGCCCTGTTCCTGGCCGTTGGCGATCCTGTCAAGGCCCTTCTCCATGTCGGCCGTGAACTCGTAGTCAACATAGTCGGTGAAGTGCAATTCCAGCAGGCGAACCACAGAGAACGCGATCCAGCTCGGCACCAGGGCCGAGCCCTGCTTACGAACGTAGCCGCGGTCCATGATGGTGGACAGGGTGGAGGCGTAGGTCGACGGGCGGCCGATACCGCGCTCTTCCATTTCCTTGGTCAGCGACGCTTCCGTGAAGCGCGGCGGCGGGGACGTCTCATGGCCATTGGCCGTGACATCGGCTGCCTTCAACGCATCCTTTTCCTTGACGTTGGGCAGGCGGCGGTCCGATTCGTCGGAGTCGTTGCGGGACTCGTCACGGCCTTCCTCGTAGGCGGCCAGGAAGCCGCGGAAGGTGATGACGGTACCGGAAACCGAGAACTCGGCATCCTGCCCATCAGTTGCGCAGGCACCCAACTTGATGGTCGCCGTAGAGCCCTTGGCATCAGCCATCTGGGAGGCGACAGTGCGCTTCCAGATCAGCTCGTACAGCTTGAACTCGTCACCGCGCAGGGCGCTGGCCACCTGGGCAGGGGTGCGGAAGGAGTCTCCGGCGGGGCGGATGGCCTCATGGGCCTCCTGCGCGTTGGAGCTCTTGTTCGCGTAGACCCGCTTGGTGGCCGGGACAAACTCGGGGCCGTACAGCTCCGAAGCCTGGCGGCGGGCGGCGTTGACGGCCTCATCGCTGAGCGACGAGGAGTCGGTACGCATATAGGTGATGTAACCGTTTTCGTACAGGCGCTGCGCGGTGGACATGGTCGACTTTGAGGAGAAGCGCAGCTTGCGCCCAGCCTCCTGCTGCAGGGTCGAGGTTGTAAACGGCGCGGCCGGCCGGCGGGTGTACGGCTTGTGCTCAACAGAGCGCACGGCGAAGCTGGCATTCTGCAGACCTTGGGCCAGGGCCTTCGCGGCCACCTCGTCCAGATGGGCAACGTTCTTGCCGGTCAGCTCGCCCTGATCGTTGAAGTCGCGGCCGGAAGCCACGCGACGGCCGTCAAGGGCTGCCAGTTTGGCGTTGAAGGACTCACCGGTGTCCGTGGTGCTGAACGTGCCCAACAAGTCCCAGTATCCGGCGGAACGGAACGCCATGCGCTCACGCTCGCGCTCCACCACCATGCGGGTCACCACTGACTGGACACGGCCGGCGGAAAGCTTGGGGGCTACCTTGCGCCACAGCACCGGGGACAGCTCGTAGCCGAACAGCCGGTCAACCACGCGGCGGGTTTCCTGGGCGTCCACCAGGTCGGTGTCCAGTTCACGCAGGTTCCCCAGTGCGCGTTGCAAGGACTCCTTGGTGATTTCGGCAAACGTCATACGGTAGACAGGCACCTTGGGCTTGAGCACCTCAAGCAGGTGCCACGCGATGGCCTCGCCCTCGCGATCCCCATCAGTTGCGAGATAAAGTTCGTCGGCGTCCTTGAGCTGCGCTTTGAGCTCTGCCACCTTCTTTTTCTTGTCCGGTGAGATGACATAGTACGGCTTGAAATTGTTCTCAAGATCGACGGCGAACTTGCCGATCGAGGATTTCTTCAGCTCCGCGGGAAGCTCGGAAGGCTGCGGCAGGTCGCGGATGTGCCCAATGGATGCTTCGACGACGAAACCCTCGCCAAGGTACTTGGCGATGGTCTTGCTCTTGGCAGGGGACTCTACGATTACGAGCTTTTTGCCGGTCTTCAGCTTGCTGGCTGCCTTGCTTGGCACGGTACTCCTAGAAGGGAATGAAAGGTTGGGCGGGAGGCGCCCCCCATGAGCCTAGTTCACCATATTTCTACCGCGAACGCGTATTGCTTGGGAAACCGGGGCACCTTTTGAAAGCCCGGTGAAGGGCAGATAACGTGCCCAAACCCCGGAATCAAAGATGCTTTCACACCCTGCCTAGTCCACTTCGTCGTCAAAGGTCACGGCAGCGATGGTGGGCAGCTTGGCGAGCTCGGCCAGCCGCCCCGCCTTGGTACTGAGACCCTCAATTTCCAGTTCAACTTCCACCAGGTTGGCCGCGGCAGGGATTGATTCGGCGTTGAAAAGCCGCCGAATGGCGCCGGGATCAGCGTCGGGCAGCTGGCGGATACTGAAGCCCTGAATCTGAAAGCCGCGTTGGGTGCACGCCTCCAAGATCTCCCGAATCGAGCCGGTCCTGTCAACATATTGCACCTGCAACACATGAAAGCGGAGGCCAAAAAAGCGTCCACGTTCAAGAAATTTCGTGTAAGCCACGACAATCAAAAAATATGCCCCTGTGACGAACGCCGCATACAGCACCAGCCCGGCACCGGCGGCCGCCCCACCGCCGCCGTCAACCAGATCAAGGAGGCAGTGGTCAGTCCGCGCACCTTGTTCTGGCGGACAAAGACCAGCCCGGCACCGATGAAGCCAATGCCGGAAACAATCTGGGCGGCCACCCGGGAGGGATCCAACATGACTTCCCCGGCTACCAGCACATCGGAAAACCCGTACTTGCTGACCACCACAAACAAGGCGGCGCCCAGCCCCACCAGCGCATGGGTTCGCGTGCCGGCGGACTTGTTGTTGATCCGCCGTTCCAGACCAATCAGTGTGGGCAGGACGACGGCGGCACTCAGGCAGAGCAGTATGGCCCACCATGGTGCGTTGGCGGATAGGATCACGTGTAACCGCGCTTATTTGCCACCCACGCTAATCCGACCGCCGCCCTGTGAGACGGGCATGGCTGTCAGGCCGGGATGAGGAAGCCGTCCCTGACCAGGTTGCGCACATCGGCGCAGAGCCCGTCGGAGAACTCCGCATCGTCACGTTCGAGCAAGGCTGCGAGCGCGCCTATCAGCTGGCCCACGGTGAGTTCGCCGTCGCTGGCCGAGACGAAGCCGGCCAGTTCGGTGCTGAGCAGGTTGGTGCGGCGCAATCCGGCACCCTGGCGCAGCAAGATCACACCCGGGTGTTCGGCCCCCGGTTTCTGGTGGCGTTCCTCGGTCACGTCTTGGGCCACGGTGAGGTATTCGAAAAGGATGTTTTCGTGGCGCTTCAGCCACTGTTCGCGCTCCAGCGTGGTGACAAGGTGAGGACCCACCGGCTGTTCGATCGGGTACAAGATTTCCTCAAAGCGGGTGCTGGTGGAGAACGCACCGGGTTGTTGTGGCTGTGATTCGGGGCGGCGGAGCAGGATGTAGCCGAATCCGATCCCGGCCACATTGCGGGAGGCAAAGTCGAGCAGGTAGTCCTCGTAGGCGTTGGCGTAGGCGTCCTGGTCGCGGCCTTGCGAGGCGTCCTGCAACCACGTTTCGGCATACCCGCCGGGGCTGACTTGTTCACGCTGGATAAACCAGGCCTGCACGCCGTCCTGTACCCACTGCCGGGGGCGGGCGGCCCACTCAGGGGAGGGCCCGGCGTCGTCCGTCCCGCCTTCGGTTACCTCCCAATTGCCGAGCATCTGCGCCAGCCCACCCGGGGCCAGGACGGAGGGCAGCTCACGGACCAGGGTTTCGACGATGGCGTCGCCGGCCATCCCGCCGTCACGGTAGGTGAACTGCTCCCGGGCCTGCTCGCCCCGGCAGCGGGGGGTGATGACAAACGGCGGGTTGGAGACCACCAGGTCAAAGCGTTCGCCCACCACGGGTTCCAGCAGGCTGCCCAGGCGTAAGGAGACGCGGGCGTGCGGGTTCTCCGGCTCAAAGTCGGCGTCCGTCAGGCCCAGTGCGCTGGCGTTGAGCATGAGGTTGAACCGCGTGAAAGCCAGTGCGCGGACGGAAATGTCGGTGGCCACCACGGTGCTGGCGTGGTGCAGCAGATGGAAAAGCTGGATCCCGCAGCCGGTGCCCAGATCCAGCGCCCTGCCCACCACCTTCCGGATGGTGGCTTGGGCTAGGGTCAGTGACGCCTGGCCGATGCCCAGGACGTGGTCCTTGCGCAGCACGCCGGGGCGCTGGTGGGCACCCAGATCGCTGGCGACCCACAGATTGGTGTCCTGCTCGTCTTCGTTGGCCGCGGGCCATCCGTAAGGGCGCAGGTCCACGGCGGCCCGGACCATGACATCACGGTCCTGGGCACGGGTGTCACCGGGTTGATCTGCCGCATCACATTCGATTTCAGCCACGCCCATCGCAACCAACGCATCCACGCCCGTGCGTGGCGCGGCTTGCCCCAGCTCCTTCGCCGACACAGTTTCTGCCAGCAACCAAAACCTGACCACCGTGGACAAAGGATCGGTGTTGCCGCGCAGCACAAGTGCAGCGGGCACGGTTTGATCCCGGCCCAGCGCTTGGTTGGCGTCCGCACCAAGGAGCTCCGCCACGCCGTCGACCGTGTAGTTGATGGCGCTCAAGTCCGCGGCTAGAGCCTGCATCGTGGCAGGGTTGTCGCTGCGTGGGGCGTCCGGGATGGTGGCGAAATCAGTCATGGGACAAGCCTAACGAGTCCCGGCGGCGCGCTGGTCGGGAACTAGAACCCCGTCAGCCGGTGCAGCCCTGCGGGCATTGCAGCGTCTCCGGGGCGCTGGCACAGTCGGCACAGTACAGGTTCAGGTTGCGGCAGCTGAGGTTGGAGCAGTTTTCAAACTTGTTAGTGGCGTTGTTGCAACGGATGCAGTGGCCGATCTCTTTGGCCTCGTCACTGAATTCCATGTGCATGCGCTTGTCAAAGACGTAGAGGGAGCCCTCCCACAGGCCCTTGTCCTTGAAGGCTTCCCCGTAACGGACGATCCCGCCGTCCATCTGGTAGACCTCCGTGAAGCCGCGGTTGACCATGAGCGAGCTCAGGACTTCGCACCGGATGCCGCCGGTGCAGTACGTGACCACCGGCTTGTCCTTGAGGTTGTCGTACTTGCCGGAATCCAGTTCCTTGATGAAGTCGTGGGTGGTGGCCACATCGGGGACCACGGCGTTTTTGAACTTGCCGATCTGGGCTTCGAAGGCGTTGCGGCCGTCAAAGAACACCACTTCCTCGCCGGCGGATTCCTTGGCGGCGACGAGTTCGTGGAGTTCCTCGGGGTTGAGATGGACTCCACCGCCCACGACGCCGTTTTCATCCACCTTAAGTTCGCCGGGGGCACCGAAGCTGACGATTTCCTCGCGGACCTTCACACTCAGACGCGGGAAGTCATCCCCGGCGCCGTCGGACCACTTGATGTCCATGTTTTTGAACCCGGCATATTCGCGCGTGGTCTTTAGATACTGCTTGAGATCCTTGATGTCCCCGCCCACGGTGGCGTTGATGCCGTCCTTGGACAGCAGGATCCGGCCAGTGAGCCCAAGTTTCTCGCACAGGGCACGCTGCCAGAGCTTCACCGCCTCCGGGTCCAAGAGGGGAGTAAAGCCGTAAAAGAGCACAATCTTGTTCAAAGCCACGTATTTAAGCGTACTTCGTGCCGCCAAATGCCCCCTTTGTCAAGGAGTAGCCGACCGCCGGGCATAGGCTTGAGCCATGACATCCGGTTCCATTGATCTTGAGGAACTCTTGGACGCGTGGTTTGCCGGTTGGACCGCGCTGCGAAGCTACACCACCGCCCTTAACGGTGGTGGTCACGCGGCGTTGCGCATGGACCGCAGCGGCGACTGGGAGTATTTTATCGCCGCCCCAGAGCGGCAGGCTTTCGCCCTGCTGGCTGCTGTTGCCTGCCAATCGGCGGATAGGGCCGTGAGCGTGCTGGGCCCGGATGTTCACCGCTACGTCAAACTGGCGCATGCTGCGGGGATGGGGATGCTCTCCACCTCCGAACAGTTAATGATGGTGCGAATGGAAGACCAGGACAACCAGGACCCCTTCCTCAACGACCCGGACTTGACGCTGCGGGTCACCCGCATGGGCGGACGCCGGGCAGCGTCCACCTGCCAGGCGCGTTACAGTGCCTCGATCGTCCAGGACGGTACGGTGCTTGCAAGCGGCAAGGTCGCCGTCTACGGCGAATACGCCATTTATGACCAGATAGAAACCCATGCCGGGCACCGGCGTCGTGGGTACGGCAAAATCGTCATGCACTCATTGACCGCCCATGCCAAGGAATTCCCTGTCACCACAGGGCTGCTGCTGGCCAGCACCGACGGGCAACGCCTCTACTACAAGATGGGCTGGCGTAGTGTCAGCCCTGTCACGGTCCTGGTTCCCCGGGCACAGCTGGAACGCACACGATCCAGGCAATGAGGGCTCAGTCGGCGGCGCCCGCTTGCCAACACGGTGGCACAATGATGAGGTGTCCGCCAACAATTCGCTGATTTCCCAGCTGGGCCGGGGAGAGCACCCCGCCCAGCTGCAGCATGTCCACCACATCCCCGCCCGCAAGGCGGTGCCGGAGGCGTGGCCTGGCTGGGTTCACCCCGATCTTGTACAGTCCTACTCCCTTTTGGGGGTCCATACCCCGTGGCGGCATCAGATTACCGGGGCCAATCTTGCCCACGACGGCCATCACGTGGTGATTGCCACCGGAACCGCGTCGGGCAAGTCGCTTGCCTACCAGCTGCCGGCCGTTGACGCCGTACACCGTGCCGAGCTGCGATTAGCACAGAATCCGGGCAGGCTTGACGACGACGGCGCTGTGGCCCTGTACCTCTCCCCCACCAAGGCCCTGGCCGCCGACCAGCTCGCTGCCCTGGCGTCCCTTCATCTACCCACCCTGCGTGCGGCAACGTACGACGGCGACACGGCACCGGGCGACCGCCGGTGGATCCGCGACCATGCCAATTTCATCTTGTGCAATCCGGACATGCTCCACTTCGGTGTGCTGCCCAACCATACGTGGTGGGCCAAGTTCTTCCGCCGCCTCAAATACGTGATCATCGATGAGGCGCACAGTTATCGGGGCGTTTTTGGCTCCCATGTGGCCGTCTTGATGCGCCGGCTGCGACGCATCTGCGCCCACTACGGTTCGGAGCCCGTCTTCATCGGGGCCTCAGCCACCTCCAGCGACCCTGCGGTCTCCTTTTCACGGCTGATCGGCTCCGTTGCCGCCACAGTCACCGAGGACAGTTCCCCCCACGGTGCCACCACCGTGGCCTTTTGGGAGCCTGAACTCACTGACTTCAAGGGTGAGAACGGCGCACCGTCCAGGCGCACGGCCATCGCCGAAACCTCCGATCTGTTGGCAAACCTTGTTTCCGCACGGGTGCGGACCATCGCTTTCATCAAGTCCCGACGGGGTGCCGAGACCATAGCAAGCGTGACCCGCCGCCTGCTCGAAGATGTTGACCCCAGCCTGCCGGCACGCGTGGCTGCCTACCGCTCAGGCTATTTGCCGGAGGAGCGGAGAGCGCTGGAAAGGTCCTTGCGTTCCGGGGAGTTGCTGGGGGTATCCAGTACTTCGGCCCTGGAATTGGGGATAGATATTTCCGGTTTGGATGCAGTGTTGGTGGCCGGGTGGCCCGGCACCAGGGCGTCCTTTTTTCAGCAGATTGGCCGCGCCGGCCGCGCCGGGCAGGACGCGTTGGCCGCATTCATTGCCAGCGATGACCCTTTGGACACCTACCTGGTGCACCACCCCGAAGCCATTTTTGGCGTCCCCGTCGAAGCCACCGTGTTCGATCCCTCCAATCCCTATGTGTTGGGGCCGCACCTATGTGCAGCGGCGGCGGAATTGCCCCTCAACCATGAGGACTTGGCTCTCTTTCCCGAAAATACCTTGACATTGTTGACACAGTTGGTCTCCCAGGGATACTTGCGCCGCCGCCCGTCCGGATGGTTTTGGACGCACCCCCAGAGCGCCGCAGCCATGGTCAACCTCCGCTCCGACGGTGGGGGGCCGATCAACATCATCGACGCCGACACCGGGGCCCTGCTGGGCACCATGGACTCCCCACAGTCCCACTACCAGGCCCATCAGGGCGCCGTCTACGTCCACCAAGGCGAACCGTACGTGGTGGTCGAGCTCAACGAAACCGACCACTGTGCGATCGTTCGCCGGGGAAACCCCGACTACTACACCACCGCTCGCGACGTCACCCAGATCGCCGTGCTGGAATCGACGCGCCACGAGTTGTGGGGCCCCGTAGAGATGCACTTTGGCGAGGTTCAGGTCACCACCCAGGTGGTCTCGTTCCAGCGCAAGGCTTTCATCTCCAACGAAGTGCTTGGCGAAGAACCCTTGGAGCTCGGCGCCCGGGACCTTTTCACCAAAGCAGTGTGGTTCACCATGGACAACCAGACATTGCTCTCCGGGGGGCTGGTCGAACCACAATTTCCGGGCGCCCTGCACGCCGCCGAACACGCCGCCATCGGGCTGCTGCCCTTGGTTGCCTCCAGTGACCGGTGGGATGTGGGCGGGGTTTCCACCGCCATTCATGCCGACACCGGCCAGCCGACCATCTTCGTGTACGACGGCCACCCCGGCGGCGCTGGCTTTGCCGAGCGGGGTTTTGCCATGGCACGGGTGTGGCTCTCGGCCACACGGGATGCCATCAGCGCCTGCGAATGCGACACCGGCTGCCCGTCCTGCGTGCAGTCGCCCAAATGCGGCAACAAGAACAACCCGCTGGACAAGGCCGGCGCACTCACCCTGCTGACCATCCTGCTCAACCACGCCAGCTAGGGCACCACGAGCTCAGGCGGGGGCCCTGCCCTTGATTTGTTGTAGGCAGGCCACGGCAGACCTGTCTGCACGGAGACTTCGAGCTGAACCGTGTCGGCATACACGCCCACAACCATGCAGGAAACAAGCACCGCCCCCTGCCGGATCACCAGGTCTGCGGCGACCTGGCAGGGATCACCCACGGTGAGTCCGCGGGCGGCATCGGCGCCGGCGAGTGCGGCCAGATCCGCAGCCGTTGCCGCCTTCGCGGCCGCGTTGGCTGCTTCACCAAGCCACATCAGAGCAGTGAGCAGCAAGAGCAGGACGATGGCCAGACCCACTGCCACAATCGTTCCCGCGCCCTCCTCCCGCGCAACTGGGGAGAAGAGCGCCGCATCCTGGCCTGCACCCCTACCCATGGCCCGGCCGCTGGCTCTGCACGGTGGCATCATAATTCTCAATTCGGGCAACAGCACTGGCAGATTGTTGCCACGCCAGCATGCCTACCAGGGGCCCGTCCAACCGGCCAGACACCGTCACCGTGGCATAGCCGCCAGCGAGATCCACCACCACGGTGGTGTTTCGTCCGGCAAGGCGGGTGGCAATGTCTACCGACTGTGTGGTGTTTTCCCCTCGCGCCACCGCCCTTGCGCCAGCCCGGGCTCCTTCTTCCAAACGAAGCTGAAGTATCCCGGCGCCTGCTCCGAATAAAAGCACCGCCAGCAATGCCGTTACTGCTGGCAGGACCACAGCGAATTCAGCCGTGACACTCCCCCGGATGCGCCGTGTTTGGTCAAAGAGGTGCGAACCGGCATTGTCTGTCTTCACCCCGGGTTCCTGACCCCGCATCAACTTTTGAAGCATCGGAACGTCACCTCGCAATTCTCGAAAGCATCTACAGACTTGCCACATACTGGGTGGCACCGGACGTTGGCTCAAAAGCTCAAGGCGCTTCGAATAATGTTCATCAGGAATCCGCGGACTTCGTCACTCTTGAGGATGACAACGAGGAGCCCGGCAAATCCCACGGCAGCCAACGTGGCGATGGCATACTCAGCCGTGGCCATCCCCGCATCTGAACCAAGCTTGCGCATTGCCCGCAGCTTTTCAGGGTTCCGCACTGGGGTCCGGCCCATGGCACCGGGAGTGATTTCTCGAACGTTCTCCAGCTCCGTAAGCGCTGGGTTCGGGTTGGTCATGCCCCCGATAAATTCGTTGCTGTACATGTCAGCTCCTTCTTGTGATGATCCGTGCTTGGACTGATGCATTGGATCCAGTATCTGGATCTCCTGCCACCGTGACGGCGACCGTAAATCCCACTATTCTCGGTTCCGACCGGACAAAAAAGCCCCTTTTCGCGTTTGGTGCAGCGCTGCCGTCCCAGGTGCTGCTGTGGAGGAACCAACCACCATACTCGATGCTTATTTCCCGATTCGGAGGGCTAGAATGCGGGGATCATGGCCACGACCACGGGGACAATACCAAGACAGATGAAGGCAGGCAGGGAACATAACCCCAGTGGGATCACCAGTTTTACTCCCAGTGCCGCAGCACGTTTTTCGGCATCCCGGTTGGATTGTCGACGGCGTTGCCTCGCTTCGGCGTACAACAAGGGTGCTGCCGGGCTGCCTGTCAACGCTGCAAAGCCCAAGGCAGAATGTAGGGCTGCCAGCTGAGGCACACCGCCGACGCCGGCCCACGAATGTTCCCACGACGCGCCCATCTCCAAGCCCGCCACCACCTGGGACAAGCCCGTGTGAATCTGGGCACTTGCCACTCCAGACACAATGCGCAACGCCCAAGGAATGGAAAGGCCGGCATCCAATACGGCACCCAAAAGCTCCAACAACAAAGGCACATCCTCAACCCCAAGATCTCCTGCCGCCTCCGCGTGGTGCTCGAAGTTGGGCCCCTTGCTGGCATCTGCCGGCCCCCGACGCACCCGGGCTGCGCGCTCACGCCACCGCCGGCTCCCATCCCTGCGCCTGAGACAAAGAAAGGCGATGAACAGCAGCACGAATATGCCCACGGCCGCCATCACACTGCCCTGCTTGACGACGTGCATGCAGACCGGCGACGTCTTCCGGCTCTGGGCAAGCCCCCTTTGGAGTGTGGGGATGCGGCGGCCACGATTAATCTGTTGGCCCACCACCTCCCCGCCACCAATAGCGCGATGCCCGCGCCCAAGCAAACCCACCCCACCGGGCTGCCCAGCAATATCCGCACAGGGTCCACGCCCATCATCATGCCCAGTCCCAGGCCCACAACGGGCAGCCATGTGAGCAGGCGAACGGTTGCCCGCGGGCCGGCCAGCGCCGTCTCCCGCATGGCTGCGGCATCGTCCTGCGCTTCCAGCCTGTCCGCGAGTCGGGATAGGACGGCAGCCACCGGAGCGCCGCTAGCCTCGCTCACTTCAAAACAAGCCGCCAACTCCTGCCAGGTCTGCACCTGGGCGTCGGAAAGCTGGCCTGTCGCTGCATGACGAACCGGCGGGCGGATCCCAACACCTCCCACCCGGCAGGAGGCCCTCACCGCCGTCGCTGCGGGAAGCCCTAACAGGCTGGCCCGTTCAACGGCCAAGACCAGCCGGACCGTGGGGTGTGTTTCCTCAGGCTGCCTAAACCTGAATGCCAGCCCTTTCGGGTGATCGCTGGCTTCCTGCTGATCCATTTTGTGTCCGGCGGTCCCATACTCAGCGACCAAAACCTCTGCAAGGGCTCCCCACACGGCAGGGCCTCCGTGCCCAGAGGCCAGCAATGCGGCCAACTGGCGTACGAGCACGGGCATGGCAACATCGCCATGCCCGCACCGGCGGTGAAGCCGCACGCCGCCGAAAACATGAGGCACCCCGGACAGCGGCGTGGCACCACGGGTGGGCCAGTTCCGCCGTCGAACAGAAAAGATGAGGCAGGCCATAGCAGCAAGGAAGAACACTACGATCGCACTCATGCTGCAGCCTCGCTGCCCTTCGACAGGTCAAGGCCCAACCGCCCCGCCAGCTCGGACCAGGCCGGACCGGTGCGGAGCAGATGCCGCGGACCCCCGTCGGCAGTCACAACCCCGGACGGCGTGTCAATGTGAAGCGCGGGAACCACGCTAAGCTGGCCCTCGCACAGGGTTACCACGCCAATTTCAGTGACCATCCGTCCGTGCGCCGTCCGGTCCAGATGGATCACCGCATCCAACGCGCTGGCGCTCTGGAGTGCTACCGCCTCTGTTGTCATGCCCGCCAACACACCGAGGGCGGCAAGTCTGGCCGGCACATCCGCAGCACTGTTCGCGTGGATGGTTCCAGCCCCGCCAGTGTGCCCGGTATTCAGGGCCATCAACAATTCCCGCACCTCCAATCCCCGGCACTCACCAACGATCAAGCGTCCGGGATTCATGCGCAAAGCTTGGCGCACCAACTCCTGCAGGTCCACGGTTCCGGCACCCTCGGCGTTCGCATGCCGGGCCTCCAAGGTCACCACATGGGAGTGGTCGGGTGAGAGCTCTGCCGCATCCTCAATCAACACCAACCGTTCAGAGGCATGGCATAGGCCCAGGAGCGTTGACAGCAAGGTGGTCTTTCCAGCACCCGTTGCACCGCTGATGAGGAAACTGAGACGGCGCTCGATGATGCCTTGAAGAATGACGCCAACCAAGGGGTGCACGCACCCTGAATCTTCGAGTTCAGCCAACGTGAATAGCTGTTGGCGTTTGATGCGGATGGACAGCAAGGTGCCGGTGGATGAGATGGGTGGCAGTACGGCGTGGACACGATATCCCGGGGCAATCTTGACATCCACACAAGGGCACTGATCATCCAGGCGGCGGCCGCCAGCGGCGATGAGCCGGGTGGCCAGAGCGCGCAGGGAGCTTTCATTCTCAAAGCACACATCCACTGCTTCGGGACCGGCACCGCGATCCAGCCAAACGGAGCTGGGGGCATTGACAAAGATATCGGTCACCCGCGGATCCAGGGTGAGCTGTTGCAACGGACCCAACCCATGCAGTTCCGCGCCGATCCTGTCCATGGCGAGCAACGACCCGGCAGCTCCCAGAAGCCGCCCGCTTTCCCTGACCGCTGCCGCCACCCGGAGATCGGTCACCGGCCCCGACTCGGCCAGCACCGTCTGGCGCACCGACTCCAACAGTTCCTGATCAACCCAGGCGGCCTCGGTGCGGGTTCGCTGGCCGGGGGATTGCTGTCCGGCACCATGCCTTGATCGTGTCACTGATCTGCCCTCCGCTGGCCTGCCACGGCATGCGCGGGGGTGCCGTGCCCGGCCATCCAGTCCAGCAGGTCACCATTGAGTTGCCTCACCTTTCGGCGTTTGACCAGCTCCTGGGCGCGACCGTCGTCAAGTATGTCGGCAACTCTGCGCACTTTTGGCACCGTACCTATACAGGGAACCCCGACGGCGGCACCCACTTGGTGTATGTCGGCGCCGTCCCGCAACGGACCCCTGACAACTACTCCGAGCGGTGCCCCCGGCAAGTCCTTGACAAGGCGTGCAGCCGCAGCCGCAGCCTGCAACCGGGCGGGAACCACAACAATAAACCCATCGCAGTGGACACCCAGGACGGCAAGCGACTCTGAGGACCGCCCAACATCAACCACCACGAGTGAGAAAGCCGCGCGCGCTGCATTCATCACCTCATTGATGACAGCGGGGGCCGGCATCTCCGGGTAGCCCCCGACATCAGGGGTGTCCCCTCCCCACGACAACAGGGAAACTCCCGCTGGCCTCGGCAAGGAAGCGGCAAGCTGCTCCGGGTTGATGGGCCCTGAGGCATTGGCCAGGTCCGGCCACCGCAAACCGGGCAGCTCGCCTGCAGCCATGGCCGCGTCGAGCCCGCCACCCCACTGGTCCCCGTCAACGAGTAGCACCGGGAACTCCGAAGCTGCTGTTCCAACGGCAAAAAGGGTTGCCAAAGTTGAGGCACCCGCCCCGCCGCACCCGCCCACGATCCCCACAATTCCGGTGCCGACGGTGGGCTCCCGCAATCTGGTTAGATAGTTCGCCAACCATTGGGCCGAGTCGGGGAGCACCGCAACCATGTCCGCACTCAGTCTCGAGGCCTGCACCCACATCCGCGCAGCATCCTCCGCTGGCCCAACCACCACGGTGGCACCTCGCCAGCCTGGCAGTCCTGCTTCCACATCACTGCCAACAAGGATGGCGGACACCTCATCCCACCGCACGCTGGCCTGTTCCAACGTCTGCGCAACTAGCAGCCCGACGGCGGCTGCCGAACTTACCCGGGCAACCTCACCGTGAAGCGCCGACGAACCGGAAATCACCATGATGGTGGTTTCCAGTTCGGGCAGCCAGGGGCGTCCACTCCCTCGGGGCCGTCCCGATGGTGGCGCCAGGCTCCTTTCAGGAGATTGCCCTGAACCGTGCCGGGCACTGTTTCGAGTCGTCATGACACTACTGTGCGCCCCGGAGAATTGGGCGGCTACGGTTGAAGGGCGGATTGTGAACAAGCACGGACTCGGGTCCCTTTGTGGAGGAAGCTTGCGGTCCCGTCGGGGAAACCTCCACCAGGACATTGGAGCTGTCCGAAAAGCGGACCGGCCAGTAGGCGTTCAGCGATCCCGGACGTTGCCGCCGGCTGTGTAGATGATGCGGTAGTCACCGACGCGAACTCGGAGGCGTCTTCGGCGTCGTCCGGCGCTTTCATCATCTGTTCGTAGTGCTCGGGACTGGCACCGGAATGGGCCGCTTCTATGCGCGTCATAAATGTGGATGAGGCTGATGGTGGGAGCTCCCGCTGTCGGCAGTTGCAGGGTGACTGCTAGGTTGGTGCCATGAAGGTAGAAGCCATCACATTTGGTATACCCGTTCGTGATCTCGACAGTTCGATCACCTGGTATCAATCAGCCTTCGATTTGGGTGAGCCCGATCACTTTCCCATGGAGGGCCTCGCAGAATTCAATCTTGGTGCGTTTTGGCTGCAGCTCGCTTTGGCCCCTGAACTCGCTGGCCGTGCGGGTATCTCCGTGAACATCAGCGTAGAGAACGCCGCTGCCGAGCGGTACAGGTTCGAGGAGAAGGGTCTTGTTGTCAGTGAAATTCAACGATTCGAGGGGGTGGTGGAGGTCTTCGAGCTCACCGATCCTGACGGTAACAAGATCGGTTTTGTCACCGAGTTAGGCTGACGCGCTGACCTTCATTGGCGGAACGTTTTGCGGACACTAACGCCGGTGCCCGCCGGCTGGTCTGTATTGTTCAGAGTTGGTGTTGCCGAGGCGTCCAACCTGACGGCAGCATACCAGTGATCTGTCCACGTTCGGCATCAGCCTGCGCTGACCAGCCTTGAGCTGCTAGCGCATCAGCGAAGGCACCCCGCGCCAAACGCAGGCCGACATCTGGGTGACTCATCCCAGGCGCACCCCCGCGACGCGTCGAGGCCCGTACGCTCCACGACTTGTCCGCAAAACCTCCTCCACGGAAGACACGGTAGTCACCGTAGCGCGCAGGATCTAGCAGATCCCAGCACCATTCCCAGACGTTTCCAAGGGTGTCGTGGAGTCCGAAGGCATTGGGTTGTTTTAGGGCAACTTCTTCAGGGTTCTCCAGCTTGTCATTCGCTGTCCACGCAATGGCATCGAGGGGTCCATGGTGTGGCCCCTCAGTGCCAGCCCGGCACGCATATTCCCATTCAGCTTCGGTGGGCAATCGGTACCCGGAGGCACCTGTCCGCCAAATCACTTCGCCGGCATTAAAGGTGTACACAGGGGCAAGCCCTTCACGCGCTGACGCTGCATTACAAAACTTGATGGCATCCAGCCAGTTGATATCCGCTAACGGCGATTGAGTACCCGGTTCGCCGCTACCCATCAGTTGCGCATACTGAGCCGAAGTGACAGGGAGAATCGCAATCTCGAATGGCTCCAGTTGGACTACCCAACGGCGTTGCCGTCGCGCGTCGTGCAATTCCACCTGTCCGGCCGGTAGTGGAAGAAGATCAAATGAAGACATTCCACAATGCTCCCATGCGGCCCCGCAAGCCGGTCATTCACCGGAACATGCGCAGAAGACTTCAGAAATATGCGGGACTGCGTGTTTCCGCGGGCACGGGCTCCACGCTCACCACGACCCTCCCGTTCCCAGGCAAATTGGTCATCGAACGTGGAATATCTTGCAAGAAGGCTTCCACCGGTGTCGTCCCCGGGCAGGTATCGCCGCAGTCGCCCGCGAATGGCGCAAATATTCGAAAATAGTTTCCCATGACGGACAATGGGGGAATGTACGCGTTAGTAGCCTTGGCTCCGGAAAATGCAGCCGCCGTATTTCAGCTGGTGACAGCACAGGGAACTCCCATGGCGCCCCCACAAACAGTGGCACGCAAGGATCTACCAGGCGTCGTGGCGTCCCTGGAGCAAGCGCACAGTCCCCGCTGGGTGTGGGACAGGGCCCAAAACTGGTACCCGGAGCTGCTGACTGCCAAGGTCCGCGTTGAGCGCTGTCACGACCTGGCGCTCTGCCAGGCCATCTTGGTGAACTCGGCCTATGCCGCTGGCACCGGCTACACACAACAGGCTGCAGTGTTGCCACCCGAGAGCGACGCACCCCCACCGGGCGTCGAATCCGTCCAGGAGAGCCTCTTTGAGCAGCCTTCGGCACGTCGTGGATGGGATCTTGAAACTGTCGCGGCGGAACTGGGTGCCCAAAAAGCGGCCATAGCCTCCTCCACACACCCTTCCAGGCTCACGCTTCTCCTCAGTGCTGAATCCGCGTGTGCTTTAGTGGCCGCGGAGATGCAATATGAAGGTATCCCTTGGCGGGAAGACCTACACAGGAGGCTGCTCAATGAACTGCTCGGTCCCGAACCGGCAGGCTACAACAGGCCGGAGAAGTTGGATGTGCTCGCCTCCGAGCTGCGGTCCGCCCTGGATGCGCCAGCGCTGAACCCCGACTCTCCTCAGGAGCTGATGCGGGCCCTGCACCGGGCCGGGATCGACGCAAAGTCCACCCGGTCCTGGGAATTGATGGAATTCAAGCACCCGGCCATTGAGCCGCTGCTGGCGTACCGGAAACTGAGCCGGCTTTTCACCACCAACGGCTGGACATGGCTGGAACAGTGGGTTCATGACGGCCGCTTCCATTCCGAGTACGTGGTGGGCGGGGTGGTCTCGGGCAGGTGGGCTTCACGCGGCGGTGGCGCCATGCAGATCCCTAAGCAAATCCGGGGGGCGGCGCGCGCAGAGCCGGGCCACAAGTTCATCGTTGCCGACGCCGCGCAGCTGGAACCACGCGTGCTGGCTGCCTTGGCACAGGATTCCACCATGGCTGCCGCCGGGAGGGACAAGGATCTTTACGCCGGAATCGCCGCCCAAGGCTTCGGCGGCGAACGCGACATGGCCAAGGTGGCGCTGTTGGGTGCCATTTACGGTTCAACCTCAGGCGAGTCTGGCCGTCTCATGCCACAGCTGGCCCGCATGTACCCGCACGCCGTCGGCTTTGTCGAGGAAGCCGCCCGGGCCGGTGAACGCGGCGAAACTGTCACCACCCGCTTGGGGCGAAGCACCCCCCCGGCATCAACCCAGTGGCGAGCTGGCCAACAAAGCAGCACAGCCGAAGAGCAAAGGCAGGCGGAGTCCGCGGCCAGAACCCGCGGGCGTTTCACACGGAATTTTGTGGTTCAGGGGACAGCCGCGGAGTGGGCTTGTTGCTGGCTGGCCGAGCTACGACGCCGGTTGCGCGCCTTGCCGCCAGGCCCGGCCGCAACTCCTGGTTCCGAAAGTGACCGCCCGGCCATGGTCTTCTTCCTGCATGACGAAGTCATGGTTCACTGCCCCGACGCGTTGGTGGAGGTCGTCACCAAGATCGTCCATGACTCCTCACAGGCGGCAACGCGGCTACTCTTTGGGGAGATTCCACTTGAATTTCCCGTCAATGTCACAGTTGTCGAAAACTATGCCGACGCCAAATAGTCCCGAGAACCATTTTCAAGGCAGCAGGCGGTGCAAAGAAACTAGATCGGGGCAGGCATCTCCCGCTTTTCATCCCAGGGCACCGACCAGCCCAACTCATCAAAGACATGGTTCAGGATCCCTGCCGTAAAACCCCACACCACCACACCGTTGACTTCGAAGGCCGGGCCCCGAAAGGAACGTCCGGAGTGCTCTATGACGACGGTGACGCGGTTGTCCGGGTCCAGGAGATCACGGACAGGCACCCGAAATACTTGGGCGGACTCACCATAGTCGACAACATCCACAGGGGTTTGTCGGGCCCACCAGCCCAGAACGGGGGTGACAATGAAGTTGCTCACGGACAGCGGAACCGGTGGCAGAGCCCCCAAAATTTCCACACCGGAGGGGTCCAGCCCGGTTTCTTCCTCGGCTTCCCGCAGCGCCGCGGCCACTACGCCAGCGTCGTGGGAATCCACTCCGCCACCGGGAAAGGCCACCTGCCCGGGGTGGTCAGTCAAGGTTGTGGCCCGCTCAACGAGCAAGACATCCAGCTCTGACGAGGCCAACGGTTTGCCGGACACGGCCGGGATCCTGTCCAGCGCACCAAAGAGCAACAAAACAGCCGCCTGCCGGGCTGCGGCCTGGTTTATGGCTGCATCCCACAGCGCCGGGCGGGATTTTGGTAATTCGTCGTTCCCGAGTCGTGCCGCCAAAGCCACCAGGTCCGAGTAGGCGTTCATCCGAGGTATTCGGTGTCTGGGTCCAAAAGCTCGCCCACGCCGATACCCAGGCGGGCCGCACGTTGCGACTGCTGCCGAAACACTGCCGCCTGCCCAACGTCGGCAAGCATGCGCGCCAACAACGTCTCCTGGCCCGGCGCCATCTCGTACTTCAACAACTTTGCGGCCTTGACCGGATCTACCTCACCATCGCCATAGGCCGGGCAAAGATGGGCAATGGGGCAAACCCCGCACGCCGGTTTACGCGCGTGGCAGATGCGACGGCCGTGGAAAACTACCCGGTGGGAGAGCATCGTCCAATCCTTGGACTCAAACAAGGCGCCAACATCGGCCTCGATCCTGACCGGGTCCAGCGAATCGGTCCAACCAAACCGGCGTGCCAGGCGGATGAAGTGCGTGTCCACGGTGATGCCGGGTACCCCAAAGGCGTTGCCCAACACCACGTTGGCTGTTTTGCGCCCCACCCCGGGCAATGTGATCAACGCAGCAAGCGAGTCCGGCACCACGCCGTCGTACTCATCAACAATCCGTGTGGCTAGGGCCAGCAGATTGGCTGCCTTGGCGCGGAAGAACCCTGTGGAGCGGATGATTTCCTCCAACTCCACGCTGTTGGCCTGGGACATCGCCAGTGCGTCGGGGTAGCGCGCAAACAGCGCGGGGGTGACCGCGTTGATGCGCACATCCGTGGTTTGTGCGGAGAGGACGGTGGCCACCACCAGCTCAAACGGGTTACGGAAATCAAGCTCCGCATGGGCATACGGGTACAGTTCCGCCAGCTCCCGGTTGATCTTGCGAGCCCGCCGTTTGAGCGCCAGCGCCGATTCGTGCTCCACCGTTTTCAAGGGCTACTGGCCTTCCGGAGCGCGCTCAATCCCGATCAGGTCCAACAAAATACCCGTCTTTCCATGGCTGTCCTGGACCAAGTAGCTTGTGCCTCGATCTTCGAGGGCCAAAATCCAGGATCCGGGTGTCAGCTTGAATACGAACTGGCGGGTGCGCTCATCCACTACGTTTTGCGGGCGATCAACGGCAAACCAGAATGGATCCGCTGAGACCGGCGTGCGGCCCGCCTCCGGGTCCACGGTGGCCCCGATGCTCTCCATGGCCGGTGCTGCGGCTTCCGTTTCGAGAACCTTCGGGTTCAGCATGGTCGCGGGGGCATCAGGCGCTGAAGCGGGCTCTGAATCCTGTGAAGCTGCGACGCCGGTAGCGGATCCGTCCGGGTTTACGGCATCCGCCGCGGTTGCCTGAAGCAGGCTCTCGGAATTCTCGTGCGCGTGGCTGCCAGCAGGCATTGCCTGCGCCGCAGCGTCCGGATCGGCGGTTGGGACGGCACCGGCGGTTGGGGCGGCACCGGCGGTTGGGGCGGCACCGGCGGTTGTCGAGTCGGCCGCCGCTACCGCAGTTGCCGAATACGGGGCCTGGGCGCTTGCTGCGGGCGTGTAGATCTGCCCGCCGGGAACATGGGTGGCACTGGATGCGGCAGCACTCCACGGAGCTGTGGGAGCCTGCTGACCCTGCCCGGCTGCTGGCTGCGAGTATGCCGCGGACTTGGCCGTGGGCGTCACAGAGCTTCCGGCACCCAAGGCGAGAACAGGCTTGGGTGCAGCGGGACGCGGAACCGCAGTAACGGCGTCGCGCGCCACAGGATGGGCGGGGACCTCGGCGCGGCCGGCGAAATCAGCGGCGAAAAGCGGGATCCACGGGGCCAGGACGGTGGCTCCAAGGAGCACCAGTGCCCCGATCAAACCCACCAAGTAGGGGATCTCAAAGATGATGACGGTGCTCAGGAAGAAATAGGCCGTGGCGAAACCTGCCACGACGGAAGCGAACTGGTCAACAGAGAGGGACCCGATGCGCAGCTTCACATCCGGGCTAAGCCGGCGGATGGTGAACAGGACGGCAACCAGCAGTGGCAAGATCACGCCGATGCCAGTGAAGTACATGCCGCTCAAACTCCACAGATTGCCCTGCAGTCCGTAGACCAGCGTGAGGGGCAGCACTGAGGCCACCAAAACCACCAGCACGGCGCAGAGGACCGTTACGTCGCGGGCGGTGAGGGGGCCAAGAAGGGCTTTACTGATCCCCGGGCTCTTGCGTTCTGACGCCACCGCGGTGGTTGACGCATTTTGCTCTGTCATTAAGTCACTCCTTGTAAGTCACGAATCAGTTACAGCCTAGTGAACGTGGGAGGGCAACACTAGCGGGCAGCAGGCAAATCCGCAGAAAGTTGGCCTTGATGGGGAGAAGTCCCCATCCGGTAAAGTCGTGGATGTCATGCATTTGAGCGCAGATATGACCCCGCTGGCCCCATTGGCATGTGACGGCAAACACGTTCTGGCTCTCGAGGCGATACAGTGAAAGCTGAAACAAAACGCTGTGCCGCCATCTTTTCTTTCCTTCGCTGACTTCAGCGTGAATTCAAGGGCGCCGGCATCCGTAAAGCAGGAATGAAGGGGTTACAAGATGTCCAAGGACACCACCACAGCGGTACCAGGCACGGGCGACGCACTGGAGAATCTTTCCACGGAGAGCCGCAAGTTCGCACCGAGCGCCGAGTTTGCCGCGAACGCGATCGTCAAGGCGTCCGAGTATGCCGACGCAGAAGCGGACCGCCCCGCCTTTTGGGGCAGGCAGGCCCGCGAGATGCTCACCTGGAGCAAGGACTTCACCAAGACCTTGGATTGGACCAACCCGCCGTTTGCCACCTGGTTCGAGGACGGCGAGATCAACGCCGCCTACAACGCCCTGGACCGCCATGTGGAGGCTGGCAACGGTGACCGCGTGGCCATCTACTTTGAGGGCGAGCCCGGTGACACCCGCACATACACGTACGCGCAGCTCACCGAAGAGGTCAAGAAGGCCGCCAACGCCTTTGAGGCGCTAGGCCTTGTCAAGGGTGACCGTGTGGCCGTCTACCTGCCCATGATCCCCGAAGCCGTCATCACACTTCTGGCCTGTGCCCGCATCGGCGCCGTCCACTCCGTGGTCTTTGGCGGCTTCTCGGCGGAGGCCCTGCGCTCGCGCATCGACGACGCCCAGGCAAAGCTGGTGGTCACCGCCGACGGCACCTTCCGTCGGGGCAAGCCCAGCTCCCTCAAGCCCGCCGTTGACGAGGCGCTCAGTGCGGCGGGGCACACTGTCGAGAACGTCGTCGTGGTCAAGCGCAACGGCCAGGACGTCGACTGGGTCCAGGGCCGCGACCTCTGGTGGGCCGACACCGTTGGGGCCGCCTCCGCCGAGCACACCGCCGTCGGGCACGCCGCCGAGCACCCGCTGTTCATCCTGTACACCTCGGGCACCACGGGCAAGCCCAAGGGCATCCTGCACACCACCGGCGGTTACCTGACGCAGACCGCATACACGCACAAGGCAGTGTTTGACCTGCACCCGGAGACGGATGTGTACTGGTGCACGGCCGACGTCGGATGGGTCACCGGCCACTCCTATGTCACCTATGCGCCGCTGATCAACGGCGCCACCCAGGTCATTTACGAAGGCACCCCGGACTCCCCGCACCAGGGACGCTTTTGGGAGATCGTGCAGAAGTACAAGGTTTCCATCCTTTACACGGCGCCGACGGCGATCCGCACGTTCATGAAGTGGGGCGAGGACATCCCCGCCAAGTACGATCTCTCTTCCATCCGCCTACTGGGCTCAGTGGGTGAGCCCATCAACCCCGAAGCCTGGATGTGGTATCGCCGCGTCATCGGCGGAAACAACGCTCCCATCGTGGACACGTGGTGGCAGACAGAAACCGGTGCCATCATGATCGCCCCGCTACCGGGGGTGACAAGCACCAAGCCTGGGTCAGCCCAAGTCCCCATGCCGGGCATCGCTGTGGATGTGGTTGACGAGCTGGGTGCTTCGGTGGCCCACGGCCACGGTGGTTACCTTGTCATCCGCGAGCCATGGCCTGCCATGTTGCGCGGCATCTGGGGCGATAACGAGCGTTACAAGGACACCTACTGGGCACGTTTTGATGACATGTACTTTGCTGGCGACGGCGCCAAGTGGGACGAGGACGGGGACGTGTGGCTCTTAGGCCGCGTCGATGACGTGATGAACGTCTCCGGGCACCGCCTCTCCACCACTGAGATCGAGTCAGCACTGGTCAGTCACCCTTCAGTGGCTGAGGCAGCAGTTGTTGGTGCCGCTGATGAGACCACCGGCCAGGCCGTGGTGGCGTTTGTCATCCTCCGTGGCTCCGCCGTCGAAGACCCGGACATTGTCGCCACCTTGCGCAACCACGTGGGGCACGAGATTGGCCCGATCGCCAAGCCGAAGACCATTTTGGTGGTGCCGGAACTGCCCAAGACACGTTCGGGGAAGATCATGCGCCGCCTCCTGAAGGACGTTGCCGAGGGCCGCGATGCTGGCGACTCCTCAACCCTGGCGGACAACACAGTGATGAACCAGATCGCCGAGTCGTTGAGGGCATAGTCCGCCCCATAATCTGTGTCGTAGTTGTTGCATTGGAAACCGCTTTCCTGAGCCGTTTTGATGCAACACCTGCGACACAGACTTATTTAAGGGAAGGTGCGGCATTATTGAGCTATGACTTCTTCCACTCAAGCACCCCGCCGCGGTTCCATCCTGGTCTTGAACGGTCCCAACCTGAACCTTTTAGGCACGCGCGAGCCGGCCATTTACGGAAGCGCCACCCTGGACGACGTCGCGACGTTGACCGCTGCCGCCGCCAACGCCGCCGGGTTCGGGGCGGAATGCATCCAGTCCAACCACGAGGGCGATCTGGTGGACGCACTCCACGGCGCCCGGGGCACTGCGGTGGCGATCATCATCAACGCCGGCGCCTACACCCACACGTCGGTGGCCATCCGGGACGCGATCGCCGCCGTCGAACTTCCGGCCGTGGAAGTTCACATCTCCAACGTCCACCAGCGCGAGGAATTCCGCCGCCACTCCTACTTGTCGGCGGTGTGCCAGGCAGTCATCGTCGGCGCCGGCATCCACGGCTACGAGCTGGCCGTCAGCTACCTGGACAAGACCCTGCCGTAGGGCGCCGGGAATATTACTTGACGCTGCAGGACCCCGAGGCGACGGGGCTGCTGAGCATGGGTGCGGCGGCGATCACCGGGGCCGTCTCCACCATAGTGAAGGCGAACCCGACGGGCTCCGACGCGGTGGATTTGGCGAAGATCACGCCCACCACATTACCGGCGGCGTCAAGCAGTGGACCACCAGAGTTCCCGGATTGCACATTGCCCGCCAGCTGGTAGACATCCAGCAACGACTTTTGCGAACCGGTAATGTCCGGGATGAGCAGTGGGCCCGAGGAAAGCACCGTGGCTGGGCGAATCTGGAGGGGTCCTCCCAAGGGGTATCCGACAAAGGCGGCCGCGGAGTTCGCTGGCAGGTTGGCGGCCGTGGGCAGCGGGGCAGCATCGAGACCGTCGACGGCCAGGACAGCCAGGTCCTTGACCGGATCAAAGAAGACGACGCGGGCCCGCAGAGCCCCTTGTGTCTGTGTTTGCACCACGGGCATGGCCACCCCGGCAACTACGTGGGCGTTGGTCAGTACCCGGTCCTTGCCAATGACGAAGCCGGTTCCGGTCTGATTTTGTCCGCATTGGAACGCGGTACCGGAAATCATCATCACGGACTTGGCTGCCTTGTTCCACGCCGGTGTGTCGGTGCTGGCGGTGGGCGCTGCTACCTGGACGTTGGGGCCGGACGGGTTGAGGATCTGCGGAATTCCCTCCTCCAGCACCAAGGACCGCAGCTGTGCCGCGGCTGCCTTGACCGGGTCGGGGGTCCAGGCATCGATGCGGGAGATCACGGCGGAGTCGCTGAGCTGCTTGGAAACCACGGGGATACCCAAATTTGTGACGCCGAATGCCAGCATCGATATGACGAGGGCACCGACCACAACGTTGAGGGCACCGCCAAGAATACGGTTCACGGAGCGGATGGAACCGAATTTCATGTGAGTGCCGATGGCACGGCCAACCCTGATCCCGATCGCATGGCCGGCTCCGATCAAGATAACCGTTACGCCAATGACGAACGCAGCTCGCCATCCGGGTCCCGGCGCATACTGGCTGGCCAACGGCGCGGCGAAAAACGCCCCAAAAGCACCGGCAATAAATCCTGCCAGCCCGCCCAGGCTCACCAACAGACCCGCCCTGAGCCCATAGATCAACTGCCACAACAGCCATAAAATCAGCAAAACATCCAACCAAGAAAAACCAAACACCCTGTACTTAGCCTTCCCTAGCTGTGAACCCTCCGTGCCAGCCACAAGCGAGGGCCGCACAATCACATATTACCGGGACAAGCCATGCATTCCCTGCGTCGGAATCCGGTAAAATCCCATCCAAGATCGCGGCGGATGCCAAATTGGTCACAAAATGGGCAAATATCTGAAAGAATCACTGTTAGGTCACAACTGTTTAGTTACATACTTCAAGGAGATTTCATGGACATCGAGGTACTGCGCCGGGCGCCCCTTTTCACCACGCTCGACGACGAGGCATTCCGCCTTCTGACAGACGAATTGGCCGAAGTGGACCTTTCCCGCGGCGCATCCGTCTTCCGTGAAGGCGATCAAGGCGATCAGCTGTACTTCATCGTTTCCGGCAAGGTGAAGCTGGGTCGCACCTCCCCCGACGGCCGCGAATCACTCGTCGCCATCCTGGGCCCGGGAGAATTGTTCGGCGAAATGGCGCTGTTTGATCCGGCCCCCCGCAGCACCACCGCCACCGCCGTCTCGGAGACTCGTCTCGCCGGTTTGAAGAACGAATCCTTGAATGCGTTGCTGCGCAATCGCCCCGAGGTCTCCATGCAACTGCTGCAGGCCCTGGCCCGTCGCCTGCGCCGCACCAACGACAACCTCTCGGACCTGGTCTTCTCGGACGTCCCCGGCCGCGTGGCCAAGGCCATCTTGGACCTGGCGGACCGCTTTGGCCGTCCCGCCACCGACGGTATCCTCGTAGCCCACGAGCTCACGCAGGAGGAGCTGGCACAGCTCGTCGGCGCCTCCCGCGAGACCGTCAACAAGGCACTGGCCGAGTTCGTCCAGCGAGGCTGGCTCCGTCTGGAAGCACGCGCAGTGGTCATCTTGGACGTCAACCGCCTGCGCCAGCGCTCCCGCTAATCCCCAGCCCGTCCCAGAGCTCGCAGGCTCGCTCCGGGCCCCTTGGGGCTGTGGGCCCAAGTACATAGGATGCGCGCACGACGTCGGCCCGACCACCGTATGGTGGTCGGGCCGACGTCGTTGAGGGGACGGATCACCGACGGCGGCGGAGCCGGTGTTTCCGAAGGCGACGTCAGGGAGGCCGAGGCCGCCCCCGGCCGATTGGCCGGAAAGTCGCCGAGGCAATGCCGGTCCGCCGCCGATGATGTGTCCCCTCAACGAGGGTGGGGTGGGGTGGGGTGATGTGTCCCCTCAACGAAGGGTGGCTACCGCTCGCGGCAGGCCGCGCCCTCGGATGCCGGCGCCACCGACACTTCCAGCCCAAAGGAGCCGTCCGACAGGGTCACCAAGTCGGGCTTGTACTCCCTGCTGGGTCGTTTGTGGTTCAGATAGGCGATGCAGCCGCGCGCCGCAGCCATCTTCTCCAAACTGATCTCCACGGCCGGGACGCTCAGCTCACCGAGCGTCAGACCCACCGTGCCTGGAAGGCCTATCTCGTCGCCGAGCATGGACGTGGCACGGGCCGCCAGGATGTCGCTGGCACAGACCCAGCGCCCCCAAACGCCCTTGCTGGCAAGGAGTTCCGGCTGCTGGCTGACAGGCAGTGCAGCCGCAAAGTAGCGGGTGTCGAAACGGCGGTGGGCAAAGTCAGGGCCTACCCAGTGGCTCAGCGGTTTGAGCAGGTCTGTGCGCAGCGCCAGGCCTCGGCGTTCGAGCAACTTCGCAAAGGTGGCGTCCTGGGAGGCGATGTCCTCACGCGCCTTCATCCATTCAGGCCCGGAAACGCCCTCAACCATGGATGCCGCGTCCGGGCCGGCCAGTAGGATGCCGGTTTCCTCAAACGTTTCACGTATAGCCGCCACCACATGGCGCTTGGCGAGATCCACATTGGTGGTGCCAAGGCTCTTGGCCCACTGCGCAGGTGAGGGGCCCACCCAGTCGGTGACGTCGTCGTCCGCGGGTTCCACGGTGCCGCCGGGAAATGCCACGGTCCCCAAGGGTGAACCGCCGGGCCGGTAGGTCATGAACGCCTGCAACCCGGTGGGGCTGTCTTTCAACAGCACCACCGAGGAAGCAAAGCGGGGCTTGCTGGGTGCGCGTTCGCCAAAATCAAGCCAGGCCTGTGCGGCCACACGTTGATCGGCATTCAGCGGAAAGATCCGCTTGCCTGCGGGCCTGAGACCCGCGGGATTGTTACTGGAATTCGGCAATCAACTCAACCTCAACAGGCGAGTCCAGGGGCAGCACGGAAACCCCGACGGCGGAGCGTGCGTGGATTCCTACCTCTCCAAATACTTCACCGAGCAGTTCGGAGGCACCGTTGATGACGCCTGGCTGGCCTGTGAATGAGGGGTCGGAGGCAACAAAGCCCACGACTTTCACGATCCGGGTGACGCGGTCAAGATCGCCAATGACGCTCTTGAGCGCTGCCAGTGCGTTGACGGCGCAGACTGCGGCGAGCTTTTTTGCGTCCTCAGCGGAAACGCCGGCACCAACCTTGCCCGTGACTGTGAGTTTGCCGTCAATAAAAGGTAGCTGGCCTGAGGTGAAGACATTGTTGCCGGCAACCACTGCCGGCACGTACGCAGCCACCGGGGCGGCGACGGCGGGGAGCGTCATACCAAGCTCCATTAAACGTGCCTCTATGCGGGAAGTACCTTGAGCCTGTGCGGGTTCCACGGCTAGGCCTTCTCTCGCTTGAGGTACGCAACCAGACCGTTGCCGTCGGGGCCGGTGATGACTTGAACCAGCTCCCAGCCATCCTCACCCCACTGGTCAAGGATCTGCTTTGTAGCATGAATAATAAGCGGAATCGTAGCGTACTCCCATTTCGTCATGCTTCAAAGCGTAGCCCCTACAGGTAAACTGGGAAAATGGCTGCAAAAAAACACCCCATTTTCGATACCGCCACAACCTTGGGAAAACTGGTTCTCTTTCTGGGTGTGAGTGCGGTCTGTGGTGTCCTGGTGGCCGGCCTCATGGTCCCGGCCGTGGCGCTGACAGGGAACACGGCCACGGCGTCCATCTCCTTTTTTGACGATCTGCCGGATGAGATGACCGTCGGCACTCCGGCCCAGTCATCGAAGGTTCTGGCCTCTGACGGGTCCTTGCTGGCCACGTTTTACAACCAGAACCGCACCGAAGTCTCCCTCGATGCAATCTCGCCCTTCATGAAGGACGCCATCGTTGCCATTGAGGACGCACGCTACTACGAGCACGGGGGCATCGACGCCAAGGGCCTACTCCGGGCCGTGACCTCCATGGCGAGGGGAGGCGACCGACAAGGTGCCTCCACTATCACGCAGCAGTATGTCAACAACATCATCATCCAGACGCTTGAAGCCAACGGCGAAGGTGACAAGGCCAAGGTCGGCAGTGACAAGGGCGTGGGCGAGAAGGTTCGCGAAATCAAGCTCGCCATCGCATTGGACAAGAAGTACTCAAAAGATGAGATCCTGCAGGGCTACTTGAACTGGGTGCTCTTCGCCAATGGCAACTACGGGATTGAATCCGCCTCGTCGTTTTACTTTGGCGTCTCCGCCAAGGACCTGACGCTTCCCCAATCAGCCCTGCTGGCCGGTGTAGTGAACCTCCCGGTTTACTACGATCCCTTGGCCAATCCGGAGAACGCCCTCTCCCGCCGCAACATGGTCTTGGACCGCATGTTGGACCTCGGGAAGATTGATCAGGCGCAGTTTGATGCCGCGGTGGCCACGCCGATCGAATTGAACATCCAAACCCACAAGAACGGCTGCACCACCGCCGTTCGTGGCGAGTATTTCTGCCAGTACGCCACGAATCTGATCCTCAACGATGCCGCGTACGGAAAAACGCGGGCTGATCGGGAAAAACTGCTCTTCCAGGGCGGCCTGACCATCACCACCACCTTGAATCCAGCACTGCAGGACGCGGCCCAGGCCCAGTTCGCAAACTTCACCCCCGTGGACAACAACCCTGACCAGGTGGGCCAGTCGCTGGTCAGCGTGCAACCCAAGACCGGGCAGATCCTGTCCATGGCACAGAACACGAAGCTCAACGCGCCCGAGGGGCAGTGGTCCAACGACTACAACTTCAATGTGGACCGTCTGGATGCCCAGGGTCAGTCCTTGGGTGGCGCCGGTGGCTTTGACGTTGGTTCAACCATCAAGCCGTTCACCTTTGCCGAGTGGTTGAACTCCGGCCACAAGATCAACGAGATCGTGGACGCCTCGGTACGGCGTTACCCCGCCACCAAGCAGTGGACCAACAGCTGTGGGGTCACAACGGGCGAATATGACTCCTCGAAGCCACCTTCCGTCGACCTGCAAAACGCGGACGGCGACAAAGGTTCCTTCTACAAGCAAGTCACGGCCCGCGAGGGTCTGTACAACTCGCTGAACACCGCCACCTTCGCGACCGCGGCGAAGTTGGATATCTGCAACATCCAAAAAATGATGACGGCCACAGGAATCCACCAAGGCAACGACCCCAATCTGCCGTACAACCTTGACTACGCCAGTAGTCTGCTGGGCAGCGGCGAGGTGGCTCCGGTCATCATGGCCTCCGCGTTTGCCACCTTCGCCTCCGGCGGCGTGCACTGTGATCCCATCGCGCTGCTCTCCATTACCAATGCCAAGGGTGACAAGTTCCCGGTACCGGGAGCCAACTGCCAGCAAACCGTCAAGCCGGAGGTTGCCGCCGGCGTCGTTTCCGTCCTGCAAGAGGTTTTGGTGCGTGGCTCCGGCTACCAGATCCCGTTGAAGTTTCCCGCCGCCGCCAAGACCGGTACCACCAATGACTCCCAGCAGACCTGGACCACCGGTTTCACCAAGGGCTTAGTCACCACGTCCTGGTTGGGCAGCGCCACGAACAAGAACACCTCCAACAACGGCAAGTTGATAGCCAACCAGCGCGTCGACTACGTGGATGGCGCAACCTACGCGGGCAAGGCGTGGCAGGGATACATGAATCAGGTGGCTGGCAGCTTTGACGTCGCGGCCTTCGACGCCCCCCCGGCCAGCATGGTCAACCCCCCTGTCGTGGCGGCCCCCAAGCCCGATACCAAGGACGCCGCCAAGCCCAGTGACGCCCCGCCCGCAGAGAAAAAGGACTAGAGCGTAAACTATGGGCACCCAACACAACCCCGCCTCGCGCCTAGCCACCCTTGGCTGGGCTGCTGGCCTGACCACGGCTGCTGGTGTTGGGTGCGTGGCGTATGGGACGTTGATCGAACGGAATTGGTTCACCCTCCGTCAGGAATCCGTGCCGATCCTGCCCGCTGGCTCCAAACCGTTCACAGTGCTGCACCTTTCCGACATCCACCTCTCGCCTGGGCAGCACAAGAAGTCGGCGTGGCTGCGTGACTTGGCGCAGCTCAAACCCGATCTGGTGGTCAATACCGGTGACAACCTCAGCCACCCTGACTCCGTGCCCCTTCTCTTGGCTGCATTAGCACCGCTGATGGCGTTTCCCGGCGTTTTTGTGCCCGGGTCCAACGACTATTTTGCCCCTCGATTCAAGAACCCGTTGGGCTACCTGACGGGCCCGTCGAAGTTGCCCAGGGACGCCAAGGCGCCCATTCCCTTAGACACGCAGGCACTGCACGCCGGTTTTGGCCAAGGCGGCTGGGTGAACCTGACCAACCGGGCCCAGTCCATCCCCTTGAACGGCATACGCTTTGATTTCAGCGGGGTGGACGACCCTCACCTCAACCGTGAACGCTACGCCGGGTGGCCGCGCGGTTCCAGCAACCAGGACAGCGCACCCCACGTGCGGATCGCCGTCGCCCACGCCCCCTACCAGCGGGTGCTCGACCATTTCACCACCGAGGCGGCAGACCTCATCCTGGCCGGCCACACTCATGGCGGGCAGGTCTGCCTGCCGGGCTACGGCGCCCTGGTCAGCAACTGCGATCTTCCCACCTGGCGCGCCAAGGGCCTGCACGACTGGGATACCAACGGACACACGACGCCGGTCAATGTCTCGGGCGGCATCGGCACCTCCCGCATGGCCCCTTTCCGCTTCGCTTGCCGCCCGGAAGCCGTGGTGCTCACACTGACGGCCAAGCCGTAACGTAGCTTCAGTGCGGGTGTGCGCGGTCACAACTGACGTAGGCTGGGAAATGCGGGGAAGCGCTATCCAAGGCCCTGCATCCCTGAGGAATTCCGGTAACGAAGACAACCGTTTCGCACGGTCAAAGAAGTGGCATGGCGCAGACAATCAATAACACCCTGTTCGACTCACTGAGAAAACTGGCACCCCATATCAAGCCGGTGCTCCCCCGTCTCATCCTGGGCTTGTGCAGCGCCCTGGCCGCCAGTGTCGTGGCCCTGCTCATCCCGCAGGTGTACCGCGTGCTGATCAACACAGCCCTGCACCCGGGAGGTGCGAAAACCGGTGTCTGGCTCGCGGCCGCCGTCGTCCTCTTCCTTGGACTTTTGGAAGTCTCTTTCGTGTGGCTGCGCAGGCAATTTGTGATCGTGCCGGCCACCACTGTGGAAACCAAGATGCGCACCGGCTTTTACCGGCACCTGCAGTCGCTGGCCGTCGAGTTCCATGACAGGTGGGGTTCCGGGCAGTTGCTAAGCCGTGCCATGAGCGATCTGAACTTCATGCGGCGCTGGATGGCCTTTGGCGCCATCATGCTGGTGGTCACGACGCTGACCGTCACCATCGGAGTGAGCTTGATGTTCTCCATGAGCTGGCAGCTGGGCTTGATCTTCCTGGCCGCTGCCGCTCCCATTGTGGTCTTCGGCTTCAAGTTTCGGCGCAACTATGGCCGGGTGAGCCGCTTGAGCCAGGACCAGGCAGGTGATCTGGCCACCACCGTGGAGGAGTCGGTCCACGGCATCCGCGTGCTGAAGGCGTTCGGACGCAGCCGCGAGGCACTTGACGCGTTCTCCGTGCAGGCCCAGGAACTCCAAGCCACCGAAATTCATAAAGCCAAGTCCTTGGCGGTGTTCTCCCTCGTCGTGACCCTGCTGCCCGAACTTGCCCTGGGCTCGGGCTTGGTGGTGGGCATCCTCCTGGTTGCCAACGGCCAGATGGACGTCGGCACACTGGTGGCCTTCTTCGCCACGGCGGCAGTCGTCGCGGGCCCGGTGGAGGCCATGGGCCCGCTCATGGCCATGACCCTCGCCGCCAAGACCGCCATCGACCGGCACTTTGAGGTCATGGACGCGCAGGACACCATCAAGGACCCTGACGACCCCAAGGAACTGGCGAACGTCCGCGGCGAGCTGGTCTTCCACAAGGTACACTTCCGTTACCCCGACTCCCTTGCCGGCACCCCTGACATGCTCGACGGCGTCGACCTCACGCTGCGGGCCGGGGAGACCATGGCGTTGGTGGGTGTCACCGGGTGCGGCAAGAGCACGCTGCTGCAACTGGTTCCGCGGCTTTTTGACGTCACCGGCGGTTCCATCACCCTCGACGGCGTAGACCTGCGCGAGCTGGCCGTGCACGATCTTCGCACGCACGTCTCCGTCGCGTTTGAGGACACCACCTTGTTCTCAAACTCGGTGCGTGAGAACGTTCTGCTGGGTGCCGCTTCGCACCCCGGCAAGAGCGATGAGGAAGTCCTGACCCAGGCGTTGGACGTGGCCCAAGCCGAGTTCGTCTACGCGCTTCCCAACGGTGTTGACACGCTCATCGGAGAGGAAGGGCTGAGCCTGTCAGGTGGCCAGCGCCAGCGCCTGGCCCTGGCGCGGGCCATCGCCGCCGGGCCCACGGTGCTGGTGCTCGATGACCCGCTCTCCGCTTTGGACGTCAACACCGAGGAGCGGGTCGAGGCCCGCCTGCGCTCCGTACTCCAAAGCACCACCACCTTGATCGTCGCCCACAGGCCCTCAACGGTGGCGATGGCTGACCGTGTGGCGGTGCTCCAGGAGGGGCGCATCACCGCTGTCGGCACCCACACGCACCTGCTCGCCACCCATGAACATTACCGATACGTCCTGGCCAGTTTGAGCGAGGAACCCAAGGATTTGGACTCCGACGACGACCTCGACGACGCCCAGGAAGTGATCGCATGAGCCAGGCCATCCCTCACCACGCACGGCCGCAAGGGACCGCGAATGAGGACAGTGTGGACCTCAGCCGTGCCGACAGCAAGGCGGTGCGGCAACGCTCGGTGCGGTTGCTGGGCTCACTGCTGGGCCCCGTCAAGGCCCGGTTCATTTGGACCGTCACCCTAGTCCTGCTCTCCCAGGCCGCCCGTGTGTCGGGTCCGCTGTTGATCGCCTTCGGCATCGACAACGCGCTCCCGGCCCTGAGCGCCTCACCGGCCAGCCCGGCCCTGCTGGTGCTGACTGGCGGCGGCTACGTTGTGGCCGCATTGGCAGCGTCCACGCTGACCGCCGCATACCTGACGGCCACGGCCCGCCTCAGCCAGGCCATGTTGCTGGACCTGCGCCTGCGCGTCTTCCGTCACACCCAGCACCTCAGCCTGGAATTCCACGAAAAATACACCTCCGGGCGGATCATCTCCCGGCAGACCTCCGATCTTGAAGCTCTGCGGGAACTGCTCGATTCAGGCATCTCCTCACTGGCCTCCGGCATCATCTTCATGCTCTTCACCGCCATCACCATCTTCTCCCTCGACTGGGTTACCGGTTTGATCGTTCTGGCGGCCGGGGCGCCCATGTTCTTCCTGGCTCGCTGGTACCAAAAGCGCTCCCAAATGGCGTACCGGTCCTCCCGTGTGGTGTCGGCGTCGCTGATTGTGCACTTTATCGAGACCATGACCGGCATCCGTGCGGTCAAAGCCTTCCGCCGGGAGGCCGACAACGCCGCCAGGTATGACGAGCTGGCGGAGGACTACCGCAAAGTCACCGTCCGTTCCATCAACCTCAACGGCGTCTTCCAGCCCGGGCTGGTGCTGATCGGCAATGTGACCGTGGCCGTGGTGTTGCTGGCCGGCGGTTTCCGTGTAGTGGACGGCGGCCTGGCCGTGGGTGCCCTGCTGGCCCTGTTGCTGGCCACCAAGCGCTTCTTCCAACCCGTGGACCAGATGGCCATGTTTTACAACTCCTTCCAGTCGGCACAGGCGGCCCTGGAGAAGGTGTCCGGCCTGCTAGAGGAGGTGCCCACCGTCCGGCCGCCCAAGCACCCGGTGGCGTTGCCCCACCCGCAGGGGCACATTGTATTCAAGGACGTGGAATTTGGTTATGGTGACGGCCCGCTGATCCTGCCCCGGCTGGATCTGGACATTCCGGCGGGACAGCGGATCGCCGTCGTCGGACAAACAGGTGCGGGCAAGTCAACGCTGGCCAAGCTCATTGCCCGTTTCTACGATGTGAGCGCCGGGTCCCTGACGCTTGACGGCGTCGCATTACGTCAGCTCTCAACCGCGGACTTGCGCAGGGCGATCGTCATGGTCACCCAGGAGGCGTTCCTGTTCAGTGGCACCGTGGCGGAGAACATCGCCCTGGGGAACCCGCAGGCCAGCCGTGCGCAAATCGAGTCAGCAGCCAAAGAGGTGGGTGCTGACGAGTTCATCCGGGCCCTGCCCGACGGCTACGACACCGATGTGAACAAGCGTGGCGGCCGCGTCTCTGCCGGGCAACGGCAGCTGGTCTCCTTTGCCAGGGCCTTCCTTGCCAACCCCGCCGTGCTGATCCTGGACGAGGCCACCTCTTCTTTGGACATCCCCTCCGAGCGCATGGTGCAGGCAGGCTTGCACAAGCTCCTGGGCGCGGACGGCGACTCGCCCGGGCGCACGGCCCTGATCATTGCGCACAGGCTCTCCACCGTGGCCATCGCGGACCGGGTCCTGGTGGTTCACGACGGAAAAATTGTGGAGGACGGATCCCCTGCCGAGCTGATCGCCGCGGGCGGGCGCTTCGCAGCCCTGCACGGGGCGTGGCGTGACTCGTTGGTGTAACAGGCACCCTACCCTGCACGATTTCGCGTAACAGGCCTCCGTCCGCTATTCTTGAGAGGTTGCTTTTGCGGACCTTCACGGGTCGCTGCGGGCGACGGATCGGGGTGTGGCGCAGCTTGGTAGCGCGCGTCGTTCGGGACGACGAGGCCGCAGGTTCAAATCCTGTCACCCCGACCAGATCATGAAAGGCAGTGCCCACGGGCGCTGCCTTTCATTCGTTTCGGTGGTTGAGCCTGCCGAAACCGGGCGGATGCCGCACCCGCCCACCGGATAGAATGGGCAAATGAGCGACACACTTCCTCCCTGCCCTGTCTGCGCCAGCGAATACAGCTACGAGATGGGTGATCTTTTGGTCTGTCCCGAGTGCGCCCACGAATGGTCACCAAACGATTCCGATAACGGTGAAGACGTCGAGACTGAAACCGTGGTGAAGGACGCCGTGGGCAACATCCTAGCCACTGGCGACACTGTCAGCATCGTCAAGACCATGAAGGTCAAGGGCAGCCCCCAGGATTTGAAGATTGGTACCAAGGTCCGCAACATCCGCTTGATCACCCCCGTCAATGGGCACGACATCGACGCCAAGGTGGATGGTTTTGGGCCCATGAAACTCAAATCCAGTGTCGTGAAAAAGATCTAGTCTGCACACCCTCATCATTCCCGCCACCACACACAGGACCGATTCGTGACTTCATGGCTTGAGGCCTTGCCTGCGTTCCTGCTGGCGCTGCTGATACTGGGAGGACCAGGCGCCGCTGTCATGGTGGCGCTGCGAATCCGGGGCCTCACCGCCTTGTGCCTGGCCCCCGCCATCTCGGTGTCGATAGTTGTCGTCTGCGCCGTCGTGGCACCCCTGATTTACCTGCGATGGGACTGGCCGGTGGTGGTTTTGGGTACCGCCATCGTCACGGCCGGCGCCTACCTTGCCCGCCGTTTCATCCCGGCTTTGCGCGCCGCTTCCGCGCCGGCCGCCGGTGAAACCTTGCAGGGCCAAGGCGTTGTGGTCGCCGCCGTCGTGGGGGCGCTTCTCGCCCTGTCAATGACGGCGACTGTCCTGACGCTCTCCGCTGTCAACCCCGAACAATTCACGCAAGGCTACGATTCCGTTTTCCACCTGAACGCCACCGCCTATGCGGTCCAGACAGGGAACGCGTCCTCGTTCAACATTTCCGAGTTCATCCTTCCCACCACCAAAAACGTGTTTTACCCTGGCGCCTGGCACGGGCTGGCAAGTTTACTGGTGGTGCTGACTGGGATCAGCGTTCCGGCGGCCACCAACATCATGTGGTTGGCGGTGGCCGGGGTGGTGTGGCCACTGGGCATCGTGTTCTTGACCCGGGTGCTGGTGGGCGAAAACCGGACAGTCCTGGTGTCGGCCGGCGCCCTCGCGGCAGCGTTCCCGGCGTTCCCCTACCTGCTGCTGCAGTACGGTTCCGCCTACCCCAACACCCTGTCCAACGCTCTGGTTCCTGTGGGAATCGCACTGGTGCTGCTGATCATTCGCCCTGCCATGCACACCGCCATGGCGCCCGCCATGGCGCTGACCCTGGTGGTGCTGTACTTGCCCGGTGCCGTGACGGCTCAGCCCAATGGCATCTTCAGTATCATGCTGGTCCTCACCCCGTTGCTGGGATTTTTGATCTTCGCGTGGTTGCGCACAGGGTTTCGGGATGGGCGGCGTCGCGGTTGGAAACGCATAGGAATCCTGATCCTGGCCGTGGCTCTCTGCGTGGGTCTGATGTTCCCGCTGCCGCAAATCCGCAGCCTGTTCAATTACACGAGCCCGGCGTTCTTGTTCTTCCCGCTGGCCCTGCTCCGTAACTTCACGCAGGCCCCCAGCCCGGTGTGGTTTCCGGCCATTGCCCTGACATTGCTGGTGCTGGTGGGAGTGTGGGCCGCCGTAAAAGTCCACAAACTGCGTTGGCTGCTGGGCTCGCTGATCCTTGTCAGCTTCACCTACCCGATGAGCGCCGGCACCAACTTCAAACTGGCCAATTGGGCTATGGCGCCCTGGTGGGATAATCCAGAACGTATAGCAGCCTTGATGCCCTTGGTAGCAGTCCCGCTGGCCGCTGTTGGCATGAGCTGGTGCGTGGACAGACTCGTAGCCACATTCCCGCGCGGCCTTTCCTTCATCACCCACCCTGGGGGCAGGACGACGGCGGTGGCTGCTCTCGTCGTCGTCCTCGCCTTCTCCAACTCCGGTCTTTGGCAGATGAAAACCGCCTTGGCCGGTGTATACCGTGTGCCGGAGGAGCCCAATGGCGCGGCCCAGATCGATGCCCACGAGCTGGCCCTCATCCACCGCCTGGACGAATACACCACCGCCGATGACGTGATCGCGAACAACCCGTACAACGGATCGGCCCTGGCCATGGCGCTTGCGGGGCGGCACATGCTGTTCCCGTACAGCTCCCAAGGCGATCTCACCTCGGATCAATTCACCTTGCGGTTTTGGCTCAACCGGGTAGGCAGTGACGAGGAAGTGTGCGCGGCTGCCAAACGGCTGGGCGTCACCTACCTGCTCGATTTTGGCACCGACTACATTCAGGCGTTCAAGGACCCCATGTCCTTGTACCCGGGAGTGACCCTTGCCGGCGGCGCCCCCGGCTTCACATTGGTGGCCCAGGACGGTCACGCCGCCCTGTACGAGCTCACCTTGTGCGCGGGCGCCCACCGCTAATGCTCCTCGCGGCGACACCGAAAAAGTCTGTCCCGTCCAGACGGACCGACTTTGGCAAATCTTCGTGAAATCATCCGCCGCCCGGCGGCCCAACGCCTAGAGTGGAACCAACGGTCTAAAGGTCTGTGAGAGGAACTCCAACGTGGGCAGTGGTTTTGGCGATCGACTTAAGCAGGAACGCCTGCTGCGAACCCTGACGCAGGCAGAACTTGGCGGCGCCCTGTATTCAGCTAACTACATTTCACTGCTGGAATCCGGCCACCGGGAACCCACGGACGAGATCATCAAGGCACTCGCGGAACAACTTCAGCTCTCAACCCACACCCTGCAAACCTGGGTTCACAGCGCTTCACCGGAGGAAAGCGAGTACCTAGTCGCTTCCCTGAACGCCTGGCAGTGCTGGGACACTCGGGATTTCCCGGGCGCCGCACACAATGCGCAAACGGCAGCCGAAAAGGCATGCTCCAACAAGGACGCGGCCATGTGGTGGAACATGACGTACCTACGGGCCACGTCGCTTTTGCGCAACAGCGACTTCACCGAGTCCGTGGATGTTCTCAAGGGACTGCTCGATCACCCATTGACTACCGGAAGCCATTCCCTCTCATTGCGCACGCGCCAGATCCTGGCGGCGGCCTTGCTGGGCCTGGGACGTCTGAACGATGCGGCGGAGCAGGCGGAGCTTGCCGTCAAGACCGGCGCCGGCACCAGCGATGAGGAGTATTCGGCGTACCTGCTGGCGCTACAGACACTCATCGGGGTGCTGGCTGAATCCGGCCGCCTCGAGAAAGCCTGGTCGCACTGCCTGACCTTGAACGACGCCCTCACAGAGGCCACCCCCGCCCAGACGGCCGGGGAGATGCACTGGGTCATCGGAAACGTCGCCTTCCTACAAAACGACGTCGCTGAGGGGCTCAAACACCACTCGATGGCCAGCAAGCTACTCTCCCCCACCCAGGACCTGGCACGGTGGGCCCAGTTCAACAAAGCCACCGCATGGGTTCGATTGGCCGCCGGGGTGCTGGAAGCTGAAACGCTTGAAGCCATCGAACGCAGCGAGCTGGCACATTCAGTTGTGGGAGCCACCTCCACCGAAACCCTTGAGCTGTCGCTGCTGCGGGCCCGGTGGCTTTACCTGAACAACGACTTGACCAAAGCCCTTGCCCTGCTCACAACCATCAACTCCCAAAAAGCGCAGCTGGGCAGCCACATAGCCGGGGACACGGCGTTACTGCTGGGACAGGTGCTCAAAGACCTGGACCGCACCGACGACGCCTTCGAAGCGTTCGCAGACGCGAAAAATCTCTTCACAACGGCAGGCGCCGGTGACAGGAGATCCCAGGCAAGCGAGAACATCGAGAAGCTAAAATCCTCTCAGAATCCCGCGGGGACAACGCAGGTTAGCTAGCTGAAAGTGGCCCCGGTGAGCCGTTCGTAGGCCTGAACATAGCGGGCGCGGGTCCGGGCAATGACCTCCGCGGGCAGGGCCGGCGGCGCCATGTGCGAGTTCTTGTCCCAGCCGGATTCTTCCCCGGCCAGCCAGTCGCGCACGTACTGCTTGTCAAAGCTGGGCTGTGCAGCGCCCGGGGCCCAGAGTTCGGCGTCCCAAAACCGGGACGAGTCCGGTGTCAGAACCTCATCGCCCAAGGTGACAATGCCGGTGGCAGGGTCTGTACCGAACTCGACCTTGGTGTCAGCCAAGATGATGCCGCGCCCCCGCGCGATTTCCTCAGCCCGGGTGTAAATTTCCAAGGACAGCTCGCGCAGCTTCCCGGCGCTTTCAGCTCCCACGGTTTCAACCATGGCCTGATAGCTGATGTTTTCATCGTGCTCGCCCACCTCAGCCTTGGCGGAGGGGGTGAAGATGGCCGCCTCCAACCGTGACCCATCCACCAGCCCCGCAGGCAGTGGCAGACTGCACACGGTCTGGGACTGGCGGTATTCGATAAGTCCGGAACCGGTCAGGTAGCCACGGACGATGCACTCAATTGGAAACATCTGAAGCTTCTTGCACACCATCGCCCTGCCGGCGACGGCCTCCGGCACACCGTCGGCCACGGTGGTGGCCACCACATGGTTGGGCACGTTGAGTTGCTTGAACCACCACAGGCTCAACTGTGTCAGGATGCGGCCCTTATCGGGGATCTCGCTGGCCAGGATGTGGTCAAAGGCGCTGATCCGATCGCTCGCCACCACCAGCACCACGTCGCCCCGGCCCGCGAACGGGGTCCCGGCGGTTGAGCTTGCCGAAACCTCGGTCTCGGAAGGCTCGCCCACCGGGACGTAGAGGTCGCGGACTTTGCCGGAATAGATGTGCTCCCACCCGTGCAGGATGGGGGCTGTGTTTGCTGCGGAAGTCATGTAAGTTCCTTATGCCTGGGCTGCGAAGCCGGCCACGGTAATTTCGCCTCGGGCGGCCTTGGCCGCAATGTCTGTGCGGTACTGGCCACCTTCCAAGGAGATTTGCTCAATGCCCTCGTAAGCCTTCTCACGGGCGTCTTCCAAATCTGCGCCGAGGCCCACCACGGCTAGAACCCGGCCGCCGGCACTGACCGTATTGCCGTCGTCGTCGGTGGCGGTGCCTGCATGCAGGACATGCACACCATCGATGCGATTGGCCTTCTTCAGCCCGCGAATCTTGTCCCCTGTACGCGGCGTTTCGGGGTAGTTTTCGCTGGCAAGGACAACGGCGACGGCGGTCTCAGGCGCCCAGCGCAGCTCCTCGATCTCATCCAGGTGACCCTTGGCCGCCGCCATCAGGACACCGCCAAGGGGCGTCTTCAGACGGGCAAGGACGGCCTGGGTTTCCGGGTCACCGAAGCGGGCGTTGAACTCGATGACACGGGTGCCACGGCTGGTCAGGGCCAGTCCACAGTAGAGGACGCCGGTGAAGGGGGTGCCGCGGCGGGCCATCTCGTCAATGGTGGGCTGGGCTACCCGGTCTATGACGTCCTGGACCAGGTTGGGGGGCGTCCATTCCAGCGGCGAATAGGCGCCCATGCCGCCGGTGTTGGGGCCTTCGTCGCCGTCAAAGATGCGTTTGAAGTCCTGGGCGGGGGCGAGCGGGAGGACTGTGCGGCCGTCGGCCAGAACAAAGAGCGAAACTTCGGGGCCGTCGAGGAACTCTTCGATGACAACGGTGCCACCCACGTCGAAGCAGGACTGGGCGTGTGCCAGGGCTTCGTCGCGGTCATCGGTAACAACCACGCCCTTGCCTGCAGCCAGACCGTCGTCCTTGACAACGTAAGGGGCGCCAAAGGTGTCCAAGGCATCCGCTGCCTCGTCAGTGTTGGTGGCAACCCTGGCCATGGCGGTGGGAACCTGCGCCTCGGCCATGACGGTCTTGGCAAAGGCCTTGGATGCTTCTAGCTGGGCTGCTTCTTTGCTGGGTCCAAAGACAGGAATGTCGGCAGCCTGCAGGGCGTCAGCCACGCCTGCAGCCAGCGGAGCCTCGGGGCCCACCACTACCAAATCCGACTCGAGCTTCAGCGCCAGCGCCGTCACGGCGGCCGGATCGCTGGCGTCAATGCTGTGCGTTGGCACAATTTGAGCGATTCCTGCGTTGCCGGGTGCCGCATGGACCTCGGTAACGTTGGGGTCGCGTAGTAACGAGCGGACAATGGCGTGTTCGCGGCCGCCGGGGCCAATCACTAAAACCTTCACGGTTCAAGGGTACTTGGCTTCAGGGCCAGTGCTGTAAAGTGACGTTTCTCTGGCCGATTATTGCCCAGGCACCACCACCTGCCCCTGGAAGTAATGTGGCGTCACTCACCAAAAAACCTTGCACCGCCTGACCCTGCTTGGTAGCTTTTGATGAAGTTGCCTAACTCGTTACTTGCAGCAGGGCGGACCCTTGGCGCACGGCATTCGCGACCAGCACTTTTCATCTTTTCAGGGGGATACAGATGCAAGTTTTCACGCGAGCCTACTTCAGGCGCACAGGTGCAGCCTGCGCCGCAGCAGCGGTGCTGATCGGCGGAACTTTTACCGGCGGTTCGGCCTCCGCAGCGCCATTGCTGCAGCCAACGCCAACCTCGACGGCAGCGGAAGCCGCTACGAGCCCCGCCACCGAGGCGTCATCACTGCCCGGTGGCCTCGACGAGGCGCTGCGGCGTGATTTGGGCATGAGCGTTGCCGAATTCAACGCCCAGGGCGCTCTCGCCGCAAAGGCTGCGGCCATCCAGTCCGCTGTCACCGCGGCCGACCCCGGCGCCGTGGTTTCTCTTTCTGGGGACACCATCAAGGTCCAGACCTCGGCCCCCGAGGTTGCCAAGGCTGCGGCCGGAACCGCCAAGCTTGCTACTTCCGCACCGGCGACGCCGTCACCCGCCAAGGTTGAAGCGACCGGTGTTGATGCACTTTTCAACGACTACGTGGCGACATTCGGCGCGAAGAATCTGCTGTCAGTTTCGGTGAACATCAAGGGGGAATACGTTATCCGGACGGGCGAACCGACGCCTCAAGCGTTTGCCGGATCCTCCGAGCCTTCCGTGGCGGACTTCGCCGCCAAATACGGAAATGTGGTGCTAGAGGTTGCCAACGGCCCCGCCAAAGCTACCTACACACCTGGCGGTCCATTCGATGTGGTCAACGGCCAAGGCTACGCCGCCCTTAATCCGGCCACGGGCGGTGGCTTCATCTGCAGCACGGGGTGGAACGGCTTTAGTAAAAAGGGCGCACCCGCCGTCATCTCCGCGGGCCACTGCTCCATGGATGGGGCCGCGGCTCTAGCGCTACTTACCAATCCTCTGGCGGATGAGGCGGTGACCGGCGATCCAAATATCAAGGCTCAGCCGATGGCAATGCTAGGAACGATGGGCTTCTCCCAGTTTGGTGGCCCCAAGAACACCAGGACCACGGCCAATGCCGACAACATTCATGCCGAAGGCAATATCGGCACCGACGTCTCTGTCATAGACAATATTGCACCCAACTTGGGCCAGGTGCCGAAGCTGGCAAAGTGGACGGGAGCTGCGGGCTGGACCGCAGCGGAACAAATCTCCACCGACTCCAGCAATGTCGCCGTCACTGGCGTTGAATCTGCCACGCTGGGTGCCCCCGTTTGCAAGTCGGGCCGCAGCACGGGCTGGACGTGTGCAAAAGTCGATGAGATGGGGGCCTATGTCATTGCAGGCATCAACTACCCATCGACAGAGAATCCCGGCGGAGATCCGGCGGACCTGCGTGCCGTTCGCGGCTTTGTGTCCATCACCGACACCCCGATGAGCGCACACGGTGACTCTGGAGGTCCTGTCATTTTCGGCAACTCCGCCGTCGGCATCGTCAGCGGTGGCGGGACACTAAACGACGGCAAGAACTTTGCCATTACCGCAGACTTGGTGACGGCTCTGGCGGCAACTGACGGCTACACCGTCAAGATCTTCCTGAACAATCCCGCGATGACCACCACCGGCACCGTCTACCGCAACGGCGCTATCAGGGGCACAGTTGCTGGCGCACCGGCAGGCACGATTGTCACGGTCACCATTGACGGCGCGCCCAAGGATGTTCCCGTTGGGGCCGACGACACCTGGAGTATCCAGGCCCCCGGTGCGTTGGGCACGTTCCACATCACGGCACAGGCCAAGAACGGCTTCAGCACCTCGGGCACTGTGTCGTCCTCCATTGAGGTGGTGAATGAGACCCTTGCCGCTCCCGTATTCACCGCGCCGGCCCTCAACGGCTCGGCAGCCGCCCCTGTCACGGCCATCACGGGAACCGGCATGGCCGGAGCCACGGTCATCTTGACCGGCGACGTCTCCGGCACTGCAGTTGTTGGCAGCGATGGCACGTGGACGCTGGCCGTCAAGCCGGGCCTCACCGTCGGCAGCTACGCGGTCACCGCCTCGCAGAAGCACACCGACTGGAACGATTCCCCGTCCGCCACCAACAACTTCAAAGTTGTTCCGGCCGCCCCGGCGGTCACCTCCCCCACCAATGGCCAGCAGTTCGGGGCCAGCGAGGGTCCCACCGTCATCTCAGGAACCAACATCGCGGGCGCAGCGGTGACCGTGACCGTCGACGGCCAGCAGCACAAGGCCACGGTGACTGGCACCACCTGGAGCTTCACGTTTAGCCAGAAGTTCGGTGCCGGAAACCACAGTGTCTCAGCCGTGCAAAACGTTGACGGCGTGGATTCGCTCATTGCTGCCTCCAACTTCACTGTGCTGGCTGCCCCCGTGCCGGCTGGCACCACGGCACACACCCAAACTCCGGCGCCCATTGCGATCAACTCTCTGGCCGCAACGGGCGCATCCAACTCGACGCTTCTGCTCGGTGGCGCCGGGGGTCTGCTGCTCCTGGGTGGCGGGGCGACCTTGCTGATTCGTCGCCGCAAGGACGGAAAGGACCGTTCGTAAGCTCTAAGTCGAGGGGCTGCAGCCTGTTTCCGCGTGGCAGGCATCACTGCCCATAATGCAGGCCGCCGCTGCGGATGAGGAAACCGGCGAGACTCCCCTGGTCGTCAAGGAATCCCCTGGCCTCGCCACCCCCCTATAAGTCGCTAGGATGACACCATGATCCAAACCTTCCGGGCGCACGACGCCGTTGAACTCGCCGTCGTGGAACGCAGTGGATTTGTGGAGTCCCGCCACCTGGGATCCGCCGTCGTACTAGCAGGGGACGGCTCAGTGGTGACGAAACTGGGCGACATCAACGCACCCATCTTCCCCCGATCGTGCCTGAAGCCGTTTCAGGCCCTTGCCGCCATGCAGGCAGGCGTTCCACTCCGTGGCGCACAGGTGGCCATCGCCGCCGGCAGCCACACAGGTTCCCTGGAACATATGGACGTGGTTGCCGGGATGCTCAAGGCCGCCAACCTCACCGAGACCGCCTTGGGGTGCCCCGCCGCGTGGCCATCGGATCCTGCAGCCCGCGACTGGCTGGTCCGTACCGAACGCGGCAAGTCCAAGCTGGCCATGAACTGCTCCGGCAAGCACGCTGCCTTCCTGTGGGCCTGTTCCGAGAACGGTTGGGACACTGCGGGTTACCTGGAACCCAACCACCCCATGCAGCGGGCTGTTCGCACGGTTGTTGAGGAATACACGGGCGGACCGGTCCTGCACACGGGCATCGACGGTTGCGGGGCACCGGTGCTTGCGGTGACTCTCAAGGGCCTGGCACGCGCCTTCACCACCCTGGCGAAGGCGCCGTCGAACAAGCATGCCAACGCCCGCACCGCCACCGTTGCCACCTCTATGCTGGACTATCCGTGGGCCGTGGAAGGCCACGGCCGGCCCAACACCGTGGTCATGGACGATCTGGGTGTCCTGGCCAAAATGGGCGCCGAGGGTGTCTTGGCCATGGCCACCCCCACGGGCGCCAGCGTCGCCGTGAAAATGCTTGACGGCAATGGCCGCGCAGCCACCTTGGTGGGCCTGACGCTGCTGGCAGCCGCAGGCGCCCTGGACGTCCCCGAGGTTGCCGGGGTCCTGGGCAAGGTGGTGCCCCCCGTCTTGGGCGGTGAGCGGCCCGCCGGCAGTCTGCGGCTGGGGCAGGCCGTCAGCGCCCTGCTGGACTGAAAGGAGCATCATCATGGTCGCACGTCGTCGCATTGACCTCGCCGAGGGACAAGCCGCCCTGGCCGCATGGCAACAAGGCGATGCACCCCGCGCCGTGATGGCCACGGCCGTGCGCTATTCACTGGAAGAGATCACGGCCCGGGCGCCCGGGAATTCTGTAGAGGTCCGGGTCCCGCCCTTTGGTGTCACACAGTGCATCGCCGGGCCCCGTCACACCCGGGGTACCCCACCGAACGTTGTGGAGTGCGACGCCGAAACTTGGCTGGCACTGGTGACCGGCACCCTGGACTGGGCAGACGCCGTCGGACGCGGTCTTGTGGCGGCATCGGGGCTGCGGGCGGAGCTTTCGCAGGAACTTCCGCTCTAAGAAGCACCCGCCACGGGCTCCTAGGTTGGGCAGGTAGGCTTAAGGCCATGACGTCCCAGCCAGCACAGAACCCCTCCGAAACACCCGCACCCCTGGTGGAGCGACGTGAACTGACGGTACGCCGCGCGCCCAAGTTTGTGCCGTTCATGATTGCTGGCGCCCTGGCGGGCGTGGTGACGGCAGCAATTTTCACACTCCTGGCCCCCGGCGGTGAGGAATTTGAGGCCAGCAGCATCTTCGGTTTCTTCACGGTACTGCTGATGGTCCCCGGAGCCGGCCTGGGCGCCATTGTGGCGCTGGTCATCGACCGTCAAAGTGTGCGACGCGCTAAGACGGCCGTGGTTCAGTTTGTCCCCGACAGCGAGGGTGGCCCGGATGCTGGCGACGAACGCGCCTGAGGCCGCCGGCATAACGTGCGTCACAGTAGGTTAGAGAGCGCCAGCATTACATGAGATAATTTTCTCGTGGCACGCGGAGACGGAAAACTATCCCATGATCTTTTACCCGGCGAAAAGGGACCTCAGGACGCTTGTGGCGTTCTGGGCATCTGGGCACCCGGTGAAGAGGTTGCAAAACTAACCTATTACGGGCTGTATTCACTACAGCACCGTGGTCAGGAATCGGCTGGCATCGCAACAAGCGACGGCAAGCGGATCAGTGTGTACAAGGACATGGGGCTCGTTTCCCAGGTCTTTGACGAATCCACGCTGAACACCTTGACGGGGCACATGGCTGTGGGCCATTGCCGGTATTCCACCACGGGCTCCTCGAACTGGGCCAACGCCCAGCCGACCTTGGGCGCCACCAGCAGCGGCACTGTCGCCCTGGCGCACAACGGCAACCTGACGAACTCGGCCGAGCTCTATGACATGGTGCTGGCACAAGAAGGTGTCCCCACCTCCGGTGAGATGGCGCAAGGCAACACCTCCGACACCGCACTTGTCACCACCTTGCTCAAGGGCCAGGAAGGCCGCTCCCTCGAGGCCACGGCCATGGAGCTGCTGCCCAAGATCCACGGCGCCTTCTGCTTCGTTTTCATGGACGAACACACCCTTTACGCGGCTCGCGACCCCCACGGCGTGCGCCCGCTGGTTCTGGGCCGCCTAGAAAACGGCTGGGTAGTGGCCTCCGAGAACGCCGCGCTGGCCACCATGGGCGCCAGTTTCATCCGCGAAATTGACCCCGGCGAATTCATCGCTATCGACGAAGACGGCGTGCGCAGTCAGCGCTTTGCACCCGCCACCCCGGCTGGCTGCGTCTTTGAATACGTGTACCTGGCCCGCCCGGACGCCACCATTGCCGGACGCTCCGTCTACGAAGCCCGCGTTGAAATGGGCCGCCAACTGGCCCGCGAAAACCACGCCGAGGCCGATCTGGTCATCCCCGTACCCGAATCCGGCACCCCGGCGGCCATCGGCTATGCCGAACAGTCGGGCATCCCCTTTGCCCACGGCTTCGTCAAGAACGCCTACGTGGGGCGCACCTTCATCCAGCCCAGCGAGACCCTGCGCAAGCTCGGCATCCGTCTCAAGCTCAACGCCCTAGAGTCCGTGATCCGCGGCAAACGGATTGTGGTGGTGGATGATTCAATCGTCCGCGGTAACACCCAGCGCGCCGTGGTGCGGATGCTCCGCGAGGCCGGCGCCGCTGAAATCCACGTGAAGATTTCTTCCCCGCCCGTTCGCTGGCCATGCTTCTACGGCATCGACTTCGCTTCACGTGCGGAGCTGATCGCCAACGGTGCAGCCATTGCCGAGATCAGCAAGTCGATCGGTGCCGATTCCTTGGCCTATATTTCCGAAGATGGCATGATCGACGCCACCTTGCAGCCGCGCGAGCGCCTGTGCACCGCCTGCTTCACGGGCACCTACCCGATCGAACTTCCCTCCAGCGACCGCTTGGGCAAGAACCTGCTCGAGCGCACCAAGCCAGCCGACACCACCACCTCCACCGGTTGCGATCCGGGCCCTGATGCGGAACTGGAAACTATCCTGACCGATCAAGACCGCACCGCCGCTGACGGCTCCTAAGAAAATCGCAGGAAAGAGACGCCATGACCAACGCCTCCCAGGACTCCACATCCATCACCTACGCCAGCGCCGGGGTTGACACCGAAGCCGGGGACCGCGCCGTCGAACTCATGAAGGAAGCCGTCAAGGCGACCCATGGGCCCTCCGTCATTGGCGGATTCGGCGGATTCGCCGGACTCTACGACGTTTCCAGGCTGCTGACTTACAAGAAGCCGTACCTGGCCACCTCCACCGACGGCGTCGGCACGAAGGTTGCCATCGCTCAGGCCATGGACATCCACGACACCATCGGGTTCGACCTGGTGGGCATGGTGGTCGACGACATTGTGGTGGTGGGCGCCGAACCCCTGTTCATGACCGACTACATCGCCACGGGCAAGGTTGTCCCGGAGCGCGTGGCGGACATCGTCCGCGGCATCGCCGCCGCCTGCAAGGTGGCCGGAACCGCCTTGGTCGGTGGCGAAACCGCCGAACACCCCGGGCTGCTGGCCCCTGATGAGTACGACGTCGCAGGTGCCTGCACCGGTGTTGTTGAGGCCGACTTGTTGCTGGGTCCCGAACGCGTCCGCGCCGGTGATGTCATCATCGGCATGGCTTCCTCGGGCCTGCACTCCAACGGTTACTCCCTGGTCCGGCGCGTCATCAACCACGCCGGTTGGGCACTGGAACGTCAGGTTTCTGAGCTGGGCCGCACCCTCGGTGAGGAACTGCTGGAGCCGACCCGCGTCTACGCCGCCGACTGCCTGGATCTGACCCGCTACCTGCCTGTCACCCAGGAGCAGGCCGTGCACGGTTTCAGCCATGTGACCGGTGGTGGCTTGGCTGCGAACCTGGCCCGCGTGCTGCCCCAGGGACTCATCGCCACGGTAGACCGCTCCACCTGGAGCCTGCCGGCCATTTTCAACCTGGTCTCCCAGCTGGGCAATGTGCCGTTGGCCGACCTTGAACGCACACTGAACCTGGGTGTGGGCATGGTGGCGGTGGTTTCCGCCGACGCCGCCGACGCCGCGGTGGAGCGCCTGAACTCTCGCGGCGTGCCGTCCTGGGTCATGGGCACCGTGGCGGCCGAGGCATCCGATTCGATCAAGACCGGTTCCGACTACACCCAGGGCGCCAAGGGCGTCGACGGCGGCGCCGTCCGTCTGGTCGGCAACTACGCCTCCTAAGGGCCAATCCACGCACCCGCGCTGGAAGATGATCCCGTTCCCGCTTTCTGATCCCGGAATTCCGGCTTCAGAAAGCGGGAACGGGATCATTTTTGCCGGAGGACGTGACAGCATTGGGTGGGGCCACAACTGCGAGGGCCCCGACCCAGGAACGAGGTTGGGGAGCATTTGGGGAACAACAAAATCCCCGCCCGTCGCCCAGCAAAGTTGCTGTGCGTCGTGCAGGGTTTGTTGCGTTTGGTGTCTAAGCGGTCCTAGCCAATGCGGCGGGTTTCCACGTCGTCGTCTTCCTCAAACTGATCCGCATATTTGTCTTCATATGCTGAATAGTCGGGCTCTGCAGGAACCTCAATGTGACGGCTCGGGGCTCGCCGAGTAGTTCCACCGAGCTCTTTTTGCAGAGCTGAATAATCAGTGTTCGGGGAGTAGTACTTAATGTCCCGAGCCTGCTTGGTTGCCTTCGCCTTTTGACGGCCGCGCCCCATGGCGTGACCCCCTTTTTACACTTGGACCGGAGGTGGTCGCTCGGGCTGAGAGCGAGGCTCCGGAATATTCGGTCAATTTGTCGTACTCCTAGATTACATGAGTTCTGCACCAACTGCGCCCGCTAATGGGTTGTTCTGCCCACCTCCTTCTCTGGAACATTCCCAAACACCCCCGTATTGTTCGATAGAGTCACTTACATGGGGAATTATTTCCCGTGGGGAAGCATTATTTGCGCTGTGGGCGAAGGCTCCGACGCGAAGAAATTTTCCTTTTCCAAGCGATAGGTTTGCGCCGTGTCCCGGTGCGGCAGGGAAGGAACGTTCGTCATGAATGGTCAGGAAAACGGAAACGATCAGGAGCCGGGGGCGAACCCTCCTGCCTCTGATGGTGACGATGCCGCGACGAACCGTTCGCCGGAGATCTCCGGGACGGACTTCGACTTTGCCGAACCTGAGCTGGATTCCGCCGAGATCAGTGCCGATGTGGCCGAAAGTGTGAACCTAGACGAGGTTGCAGCCGAAGCCGCCGCGGTTGAACGTGAGGCTTCACGGTCAGCCGAGCTCCCAGCATCGGAAATCATCGCCTCCGTACCAAAGTCGGGCATTGCTTTTGACACACCCGCCACTCATGGGGACTGGGATGTGGATGAGTCCACGGTCCTGCGCACAGATTTCAGCAAGCCGCCCGTTGCCAATAATCCGTGGACACCCCCCGCGGGGCCGGCTCCGGTGCCGCCACGCCCAGCCACGCCGCCCGAGCATACTGCGCCGGTGGAGAGTGCGCCGGTCGAAAGCGGGGAGGAGGCCCCGACATCACACCTGGGCCACAGTGTTGACGACGGTTCGGGCTGGCGCCGCCCGGAAACCCAGTGGCAGCCCAGGGCCAATGCCTGGCAGTCGCCCGGGCAGGTAGCCCAAGGCGTCGTCGACGCAGCGGCGCTGGCCGCTGCCGAGGGTTCCATCGAGGGTTCTGCCGAGGGCACGACGGCAGCCGGTCAGCCCACCGCCCCAGTACCGCAGAGCCAAGCCCAGCTCAGCTACGGTGCACCAGTCCCCCCGGGAGTGCCGCCCTCCGCGACCCCTGCTCAGGCAGGTAGCCAGCCACCGTACGGCGCGCCCGGGCACCAGGGCCCAGATCAGGGAACCCCCGGCAACAAGAACAAGTTGTTCATCATTTTGGGCGTGGCAGTATTCGGCGTGGCGCTTATCGTCCTGCTGATCTGGATGCTTATCGGGCTCCTGACAGGAGGCAGCAAAACGGACAGTGCCGGCTCCGTCCCGGTCACCTCAACAGCATCTACCACTGCCTCCCAAGACACCGGTGACCCAGAGCTACGCGTCAGCCAAGCATCACCTTTGAAATGGCTGACAGGAGACTGCCTGCGCGGTTTCACCACGGTCGCCAAGCCCGCCGACATCGTCCAGTGCAACAGCCCGCACTCAGCACAGGTGGTGGAGACGTTCAAATACGACGCGGCTGAGACGTTTCCTGGCGCAGATGCCGTCAAGGCGAAGGGCGTAGATGTGTGCACCGCCGTGTCGTTGACGGATGCGGCAAAGGCTTACACCGACCTGAAGACCTTTAGAGGCCTTCCGACGGCGGGGTCCTGGGGCACTGGTGATCGCACCATTCAATGCATCGTCGTTGACCCGACAGGCGAGAACCTGAAGACCTCACTGGTTAGGTAACTCAGGCACCGGTGGTCGGGCTTGTCCAGCCCTTGGTCTGGACAAGCCCGACCACCGCAAACGCTATTTGCGCGTAACACTCAGCCCGTTACTCGCGGCCGAATCCATGTTCAGCGCGTCCAGGTCGTCGGCGGTGTCCACCAGCACGGTGTCGCCGTCGGTGATGGTCCCTGCCAGGATTTCCTTGGCCAGACGGTCGCCGATCTGCCGTTGTACCAGGCGGCGCAACGGCCGGGCCCCATAGGCGGGGTCGTAGCCGGTCAACGCCAGCCAGGCCTTGGCGGCGTCAGTGACCTCCAAGGTGAGACGGCGCTCGTACAGCCGTGCGGACAGAGCCTGAACCTGCAGGTCCACGATCTTGGAAAGCTGCTCCACACTCAGCGCGTCGAACATGACAATCTCGTCGAGCCGGTTCAGGAACTCCGGCTTGAACGAGGCATCCACGATCGCCATGACGGCCTTGTGCTTCTCGTCGTCACTCAGGGACGGGTCCACGAGGAACTGTGAGCCCAGGTTGCTGGTCAGCACAATGATCACGTTGCGGAAGTCCACGGTGCGACCCTGCCCGTCGGTGAGCCGGCCGTCGTCGAACACCTGCAAAAGGATGTCAAAGACTTCCGGGTGTGCCTTCTCCACCTCATCCAACAGAACCACTGAATACGGACGACGGCGGACGGCCTCCGTCAGCTGCCCGCCCTCGTCGTAGCCCACGTATCCCGGAGGGGCACCGACCAGGCGGGACACCGAGTGCTTCTCCGAATACTCGCTCATGTCGATGCGGATCATGGCGCGTTCGTCGTCGAAGAGGAAGTCGGCCAGGGCCTTGGCCAGCTCCGTCTTGCCCACGCCGGTGGGGCCCAGGAACAAAAACGATCCAGTGGGGCGGTCAGGGTCGCTGATGCCGGCGCGGGCGCGGCGGACGGCGTCGGAGACGGCCGTCACGGCCTTGGACTGGCCGATCAGGCGCGAGCCCAGGACGTGTTCCATCTGCAGCAGCTTTTGGCTTTCGCCCTGCAGCATGCGCCCGGCCGGGATGCCCGTCCATGCGGAGATGACCTCGGCGATGTCGTCGGCACTCACTTCCTCGGCCACCATCAGCTCCGGTTTGTCGATGGACTCCTCCTCCGCTGCGGCAGCCTCCAACTCGCGCTGCAGCGCAGGAATCTCGCCGTAGAGGATCCTGGAGGCCTGCTCGAGGTCGCCGTCGCGCTGTGCCTTGTCGGCGATGGAACGCAGCTCGTCCAGCTTGGCCTTCAAGTCACCAACCCGGTTCAGCCCGGCCTTCTCCGCCTCCCAGCGGGCGTTCAGGCCAGCCAGCTCTTCTTTCTTGTCGGCCATGTCGGCGCGCAGGGCACTCAAGCGCTCCACCGACGCCGCGTCCGTCTCCCCGGTCAGGGCCAGTTCCTCCATGGTCAAACGGTCGACGGCGCGGCGGAGCGCATCGATCTCCTCCGGCGCCGAGTCGATCTCCATGCGCAGCCGGGATGCGGCCTCGTCCATCAGGTCGATGGCCTTGTCCGGCAGCTGGCGGCCGCTGATGTAGCGGTTGGACAGGGTCGCGGCGGCAACCAGAGCGGAGTCGGCGATGGCCACCTTGTGGTGGGCCTCGTACCGTTCCTTGAGCCCGCGCAGGATGCCAATGGTGTCCTCAACACTGGGCTCGCCGACAAACACCTGCTGGAAACGGCGTTCCAGGGCCGGGTCCTTCTCCACGTTTTCGCGGTACTCATCCAGCGTGGTGGCACCGATCAGGCGCAGCTCGCCGCGGGCCAGCATGGGCTTGAGCATGTTGCCAGCGTCCATGGACCCTTCCGAGGCGCCGGCACCGACCACCGTGTGGATCTCGTCGATGAACGTGACGATCTGCCCGTCGGAGGCCTTGATCTCCTCCAGCACCGCCTTCAGGCGCTCCTCAAACTCACCGCGGTACTTCGCACCAGCCACCATGGCGGCCAGGTCCAGGCTGATCAGCGTCTTCCCACGGAGGGACTCGGGCACGTCGCCTGCCACCATGCGCTGGGCCAGGCCTTCAACGACGGCCGTCTTGCCGACGCCGGGCTCGCCAATAAGCACTGGGTTGTTCTTGGTGCGGCGGCTCAGCACCTGGATCACGCGGCGAATCTCGGAGTCGCGGCCGATCACCGGGTCAAGCTTGCCCGTGCGTGCAATCGCTGTCATGTCCACGCCGAACTTTTCCAGCGCCTCAAAGGTATTCTCGGGGTCGGGCGAGGTGACCTTGCCGCCGCCGCGGACCGTGGGCAGGGCTGCGTCGAGCGCGGCCTTGGAGGCACCCGCCTGCCGCAGGGCACTCCCTGTTGCTCCGGCGTCGTTCGCCAGACCCAGCAGCAGGTGCTCGGTGGAGACGTAACTGTCTCCCATCGATTCGGCGGCCTGCTGGGCGGCCTGGACGGCGAGCAGGGTGTTGCGGCTCAGCTGCGCCTGGGCCACGGAGGTGCCCGATGAGGAGGGCAGATTGTGGATGGCCGCACTGGCGCCGACACTGACAACATCGGGGTCGACGCCGGCGGCCTTCAGGAGTGCGACGGCGACGCCCTGGCGCTGATCCATCAGTGCCTTGAGCAGGTGGGCCGGCTCCACCGTCGGGTTGCCGGCGGTGGAGGCGTTCATGGCGGCAGCGGAAAGAGCCTCCTGGCTCTTTGTGGTGAATTTGGTGTCCAAGAGGGGTCCTTTCGTAGCGTGTCTTTAGTTGCTGTCGACTCTCATCCTACAAAGTTGAGTCTACTACGCTCAACTTATCTGTAGGTTATCTTATTCCAGATTCTTTTCGGCCGCGAACTGCGGCGCCATCCGGTGCCCGGAACACGAGAGGCGCCCGCAAACTGCTGATCAGTTTCCGGGCACCTCTCGCCATTTTGGGGATGACACGATGCCTAGGCGCGCGGATTCACGATGATTTTCACGTGGTGTTCATTGTTGTTGATTAACTGCTCAAACCCTTCGGAGACCAACCCATCCAGACCGATCCTCCCGGTGATGAATTTGGCCAGATCCAGTTTTCCACTTTGGACCAGAGCAATGGTGTCCGGGTGGTCGTTGGCGTACCCAATGGTTCCGCGAAGATCAATTTCCTTCAGCACCAGCTTCGGCATGTCCACAGCAGGCTTGTGGCCCCAGATGGACACGTTGACGACGACCGCGCCGGGGCGCACAGCGTCCAAAAGCATGTCCAGGACGGCAGGCACGGATGAGCATTCGAACCCGACGTCCGCACCCTGCCCCTTGGTCAGTTCGCGGATCTGGCTGGCAACGTCGCCCTCGCGGGGGTCAAAGACCGCGTCGGCAACGCCGGTTTCCAGGGCCTTCGCCTTGCGGGCCTGGGAAAGTTCGGAAATGTAAACGGTCAGGCCCTTGGCTTTCAGCACGGCCGCGGTCAGCAGGCCGATGGGCCCAGCCCCGCCCACAATGGCAACCTGGCCAGCCTTGGCCCCGGAACGAACGTAGGCGTGATGCCCCACGGACAGCGGCTCAATCAGCGCAGCCTGGTCCAACGGAATCTCACCAATGGGGTGAACCCATCGGCGTTCCACCACGATCTTCTCGGACAGTCCGCCACCGCGTCCACCCAATCCGATGAAGTTCATATCCTTGGACAGCTGATAGGGGGCACCTTCACTGGTGTCAACACCCTCGCCGATAATGTAGGGCTCCACCACCACATTCTCGCCAACGCTCAGGCCCGTCACACCCTCACCCAGCGCCGTGATGGTTCCAGAGAATTCATGGCCCATCGTCACGGGTGCGGATTCTCCCGAGATGGGGTGCGGGTGACCTGCGGGCGGAATAAAGATCGGCCCCTCCAAATACTCATGCAGGTCAGTGCCACAGATCCCGCACCAGGCAACGTCAATAGCCACGGTTCCTGGCTTCAGTTCCGGTTCGGGAATGTCCTCGATGCGGATGTCATTGCGATCGTAATAACGTGCTGCCCTCATGCTGGCTCCTCAAGCTTTTCAGTAATGAAGACTCGGCCAAACCACACGGCGACGTGCAGTGCAGTACTACCGGGTCCCGCGAAGTAGCTGACACTCTCTATGCTCTCGCATAAATCGCTGAACTAACCCAAAACGTGTGCGTGCTCTGGGTCACATTGAATGGACATGCCGACTCCAAGAGAGCCGGATCGGCTGGAATGGTCCTTGAAATTGACGCTGCGTCAACCTTTAGAGTTTCTTTCATGAACACCGAAAAAGCCCCTGTGGACTGGCCAGTTCAGCAAATCGCAGCCCAGGCGGGGACCACCTGCCGGACTCTGCGGCACCACCACACGATCGGATTGCTGACCCCGAGCCGCACTGCCAGCAACGGCTACCTGCACTACAACCAAGCCGCGCTGGTACGACTGCAGCGGATCCTGCTCCTACGCGAACTCGGACTCGGGCTGCCGGCCATCGCGGCCGTACTTTCGGCGGAAACGTCCGTGCCGGATGCCCTGCGGAGGCATGTTGCGTGGTGGGGCCTGGACACTACCCAAAAGCAGGCCTGGAAGGACAGTGTTGCGTCGCTGAACAACGACTGGATTACTGCCTCCACCAGCGGGGTGACACCGGATTCACCGCAGGCGCAGGAACTCGCCCGGAGGTACGTTCAGTGGCTGCGCTCCATACCCGGCACGCTTGCCACCGCACCCGGCGGCGATGTGCGAAGCTACGTGCTGGGCCTGGCGGAAATGTACGTGGCGGACGGGCGCTTTGGCGCAAATTACGGCCGCGCTGGCGGTGCCGGCCTTGTCCGGGGCGCGCTCGTCATTTTTGCCGAGCGGGGGCTGTAACGGCGCACCAGCCGCGGCCGGACGCCACCCGGAAAGCCCGGGGCCGCTGTGGTCATTCGATGGTGGCCGGCCATGGGCGAATGACCATACCGGCCCCTCGGCGGGCCGTAGGGCGACCAGCCCGGCACCTGTCAGCCAGGCTTGCTGGCGGTCCAAATCATGTTGGTGCCCATGAACTTCGGCTTCACCTGGACGTTCTGGAAGCCGGCCAGCTGGAAGCGGAGCCGCAGTGCTTCTGGGCTGAGGAATCCCAGAGTTGAGCGCACCAAGTACTTGTAGGCCTCCCCGTCCCTCCCTATGAGCGTCCCCAATGTCGGCACTACCACGCGCATTCCGAGGCGGATGAAGGGGCCCAGCCAACCGGAGGGAGGGGAGGTTTCAAGTGCGGCAAGCACTCCTCCCGGCTTCAGGACCCGGTACTGTTCTGCCAGAACACGGTCCAGATCGCTCACGTTTCGCAGCAGATATCCGTGCGTGACGCCGTCGAACTCACTATCTGCGAAAGGGAGCTCGTGTGCATCGGCAAACTGCCATTCGATGCTTGAATTGCCGTCAATTTGGCGGGCCATCTCCAGCATGGCTTCGGAAAAGTCGGCCCCGATGATGGTGGCGCAGGGGTTCAGTTCACGAACGGCTCTGGCGATGACGCCGGTTCCTGTCGCCAGATCCAGGTAGCTGCGCCCCGACCGTGAGCTTGCAAACTGTGCAAGGTCCCGGCACCAGCGTTTGTGTGAACCCAGCGTCATCAGCTTGTTCATCAGATCGTAGCGACGGGCGATGCCATTGAATGTTGCCTGGACGTTTGAGTCTTCGTTTCGCATGGCCGCTTGCCTTCACTTAGTTTTGCCGGACAGCTGTGAGTCTATGCGCGGCAACAGGGCCAGTCACCTCCACCCAGCTAAGGACCGCTGCTCCGAGCAGGCCTAAACTGAGGCCATGATCTTCATCGATCCTCCCTATTGGCCCGCGCACGGCACGGTGTTCTCACACCTCATTTCAGACACGTCGGTGCTTGAGCTTCACGCCTTCGCAGCAGCTGCCGGGGTGAGCGAGCGCGCGTTCGACCTGGACCACTACGACGTCCCGGAACGCCTCTACGTGGATCTCGTGACGGCAGGTGCGCTGCCGGTGTCCGGCAAAGATTTAGCCCGCACATTGCTAGCTTCTGGGCTTCGCATCAAGGCAAAGTACCGGGTCAAATCGGTCACGTCGGTGCTGGAACTACGCTGGAATGCGTTTCTGCCGGGGCATCGAGAGTTGGGCGCTGAGTTGTTGCGGCGCTGGAATGAGCCCCACCGGCACTACCATTCGGGCACTCATTTGCTGGCCATGTTGGAGGCTCTGGATCGCCTAACGGAGGGTGATCCGCCACGTACCGTGCTCATGGCAGCCTGGTTTCATGACGCCGTGTACAAGGGTGTAGCCGGGACCGATGAGCGGGAGTCCGCGGATCTGGCGCACTCACGCCTTGCCGGGTTACTGCCGGCCGCGGACGTGGCGGAGGCGGTGCGTTTGATCCTGCTGACGGCCACCCATTCCCCCAACCCGGGGGACGCCGACGGCGCCCTCCTGTGCGACGCGGACCTCGCCGTCCTGGGCGGGTCACCGGCGGAGTATGCCCGCTACGCGGCGGGCGTTCGCTGCGATTACGCCCACGTTCCCGCGGCCGACTTCACCAAGGGAAGGGCCGCCGTCGTGCACCAGTTACTGACCCTGGATCCGTTGTTCCACACGCACCGGGGGCGTGGTTTGTGGGCGGCACAGGCGCGCGCAAACCTGACGGCGGAATGGGTGGCGCTGAACCCGCCAAACGCCACGGCAGTACGCTGAAACCATGACCGACTACAGTTCCCTTCCCATTTGTGAGTTTGCGTTCCCCGGCCCTTTGCGGGACCAGCTTGTCGCCGCGATTCTTGACGGTTCCAAGACCTCCACCACCGGCACGCTCATTGAATACGAGGTCGAGCAGGAGGATCTGCCGACGGTTGGCTTGCAGGAGGTGGTCATCGATTCCGCGGCCACGCCCGTGGCCGTCATTGAGATGACGGAGGTGCGCCAGGCCCGCCTGGCCGATGTGGACCTTGCCCACGCGGTTGATGAGGGCGAGGGTTTCAGCACGGTGGCGCAGTGGCGGGCCGGGCACGAGGATTTCTGGCATTCGACGGACATGCGCCAGGCCATGGGCGATCCGGGATTCACCGTGGATGATGACACCATGCTGGTGCTCCAGCGCTTCAGGCTCGTGGCCCGAATCCCTGGCACTGTCTGAGAGGGTTAGCAGAATTCGCGTGCCGCCGCGGCTCTGTAGTCTTGTGCGATGGCTCCGAAAAAAGAACCTCGCGCACCCCGTCTCACCCCGCTCCGCCTGCACGACCTCGTCGAGAATGAGGATGCGTTCTTTGGCCCGGGCGACACCTACGACGGCCAAAGCTTTGAGCGCCCGGCCTTTGATGGCGCCGACCTCACCTCCACGGACTTCCTCGACTGCACCTTGCAAGGCCCCACGTTCAATGACGCTCAGCTGCGCGGCACCCGGTTCCGGGGCACCTCCATCATCGACAGCTTCGCCCCGGTACTGAAGGCCGCCCGGACCAGCTGGCGTGACGTTGAGATCACCACGCCGCGCTGGGGGTCTGCGGAACTCTACGACAGTACGTGGCAGTCGGTAAGGATCGACGGCGGCAAACTGGACTTCCTGAACCTGCGGGCCGCGAAAATCACCGACTTGCAGATCAGCGACTGCATCATCGGCGAAATGGACCTGGGTGGCGCCACGGTCACCCGCCTGGCACTGAAGAACTGCCGGATCGGGACCCTGGACATCCAGGCGGCCACCCTAAAGGACGTCGATCTGCGCGGCACAGACTTCCGCACGCTCAACGGCATCGGCTCCATGGCCGGCGTCGTGATTGACGACGACCAGCTCACCCTCCTGGCCCCCATCCTGGCCGCCCACCTGGGCATCACCGTGGCGTAGGGTGTCAAAGGTATGAGCGCGTTCTACGAGGACCGGGATACGCCGATAGACTCATTCGGTGAAGCCACGTCCTACCTCTGCTGAAATCGTCCTGGCCCGCCGCGGCGTGGCCGGTCACCGCCAATACCGCATCCCGGCACTGGCGGTGACCACGCAAGGAACCATCCTGGCAGCCTATGACGGCCGCCCCAACTTGGATGACCTGCCCAACCCGATCGACCTGCTGATCCGTCGCAGCACCGACAACGGTGTCACCTGGGGCCCACAGCAGACCGTGCGCACGGGCACCGGGCTGGACGGCTACGGTGATCCCAGCCTGCTCGTGGACAACACCACCGGCCGGATCTTCTGCTTCCACGCCGCCGGCACCCACGCCGGTTTCTTTGAGGCCGTCGAGGGGCTGGACCGCGAGGATGACATCCAACATGCCGACGTCAGCTTCTCCGACGACGACGGCGCCACCTGGCAACACCGCCGCCTCACCTCCATGCTCAAGCGGGAGGGTATGACGGGCCTGTTCGCCGCGGCGGGCGCCGGGATCCAAGTCCACACCGGTCCGTTCAAGGGCCGGCTGGTTCAACAGTTCGTGGTGCTGTTCCAGGGCAAGATCGTGGCAGCGAGCGCGTACAGCGACGACCACGGCGACAGCTGGACGTTGGGCGAATTCATCGCCGGCGGCAATGAAAACAAGGTGGTGTGCCGCAGCGACGGCTTCCTGCTGCTGCATTCACGTGCCACCCCGCACCGCCTCACGGCCATCTCCACCGACGGTGGCCGCTCCTACTCCCCCGCCGAACCGCACACCGAGCTGCCAGACCCCAGCGACAACGGCTCCCTGGCCCGCTTTGACGGCGTCCCTTCCGTCACCACACTGGCCATCCCGGAGACCGAGAACTGGCTCATCGCCACGCACAACCACGATTCGATGCTGCGCCGCAACACCGTCCTGAAGCTCTCGCAGGACGACGGCGCCACCTGGCCCTTCGGCGTCGTACTGTGCGCGGGAAGCTCGCAGTATTCCACCGCCGCCCGCCTGCCCGACGGCCGGATCGGCGTCTTGTACGAGCGCCAGGGCTACCAAGAGATCGTGTTTGCCGCCCTGGACCCGCAGGAGCTGCTGGACTCCCCCACCGCGTCCCTCACGCACGACGGCGGCACCGCCCGTGCCGGGGACCTCAGTCTTGACGTGGTGTTGCGTTCCATCACCCCCGGGCGCCCTGATATCTGGGAAAGCGTCGGAGAGAGCCATGTGCTGGCCCAGACCGACGGCGCCTGGGACCCCGCGGCCTGGAAGGAAGTGGGGCAGGGCTACACGGAGGACGCGCCGCAGGTACTCTCCAACCGGGAATCTCAGGATCTGAACTACGGACCGGTCATCCGGGGCTACAAGGCCGGGGATGTGCTGGCGTTCAGCGGGCGGGTGGCCAATGGCGGTGAATCTACGCCGTCGATTGCGGTGCACTTGTCCCCCGACTTGGGCGTTGTGGATCCCACGTCGCTGGCCCCGGACACCTCACTGGGCTTTACGGCCACCTACACTGTCACGGCACAGGACATCGCTGCCGGCAGCGCGATTGTGCGCTTTATCCTGGACAGTGCTGACGGGGCGGCCCAGAGCGGGGCCACCAAGGCGTTTGCCTTTGGCATGGTCTCGGGGAACGTCACCGAGACCTAGCGGACACGGTTCTGATCGGGACCGTCCAACTCGTCCAGGGACTTGGCAATGGTGTGCCGGGCCTCGGCGGCGATTTGGGCGGCCTTGAGTGTCTGAGCCGTGACGTTGAAGCCGGAAACCCTGGCCTGCAGCTGGGTCAGGGACGCGATCAGCATTGATTCCTGCTCGGCAAGGGCATCGCGCTGGGACAGAAGGTCGCCAAGCTGTTCGGCCATGATCAGGTGCCGGGCCAGCGCGGTCTGGGCCGCGACGGGGTTCCCGGCTTCCTGGCTGGTCGTTGCCTGGGCCTGGAGCGCGTCCATGGCCCGCTGAAGATCGGCGGCCTGGATGTCCAGGCGTTGCCGACTCACGGAAACATCGGCCACGCCCCGGCGCATGCTCTGCACCGCGGCGAGCTGCTTGAACTGGGCATCACCGAGGGTGAGCTGCCCTGGGGAGGCGGCTCCGGCGTCGTGCCCGGAACCCTTGGGAAAGAGCGCACGGAAGCGGGAGAAAACGCCCATGGGAGCCTAGGAACCGTCGCCGAGACCGGTGTAGGTGGCGGACCAGTTCTTGAGCATGGTTGCCTCGATCTCCAAGGTGCGGGTGAGGTCCTTGAGGTCCACGTCGACGGCGGGCGCGGCGGCGCTGGCCAGGGCGTTGCGAATACCTGTGGCCGTGTGGGTAATTTGCTCCGCCTGGACGCTGAGGGTCTTGGCATAGATGCCCCGCACGGCCGGGTCCGGGTCCTGTTGGGCCACCAGTAACTGGCTGTCCACCACCTGGGCGGACTGCTGCAAGGTACGGAAAATGGAGTCCAGGTTACCCGTGTATTGGCGCGTGGAACTGGCAACCTCCAGGCTGCGACGGGTAGCCTCCATGGCTTCCTGCAGGCGGATCCGCGCCTTCATGATCTCCCCGAGCGGCCCCGAGGTGGTCTCCGCACGCACCTTCATGGCGTTGCGCTTGGCGGACTCATACTTTGGCTTGGACAGCTTCACCAGGCCCAGGACGCCGCGGGAGACAAGCACGCCAACGGTGATGGCAACGCCCAGGACAATGGCGATGACCACCAATATGAGGATCAAAAAGACTGTGCCGAAATCCATGGAATCTTCGCTTCCTGCCCTCGTGTAACGGTGACGTTTGGTGGAAATTAGCCTAGCACCGCGGGCGTGGAAGCAGATAAGGGTAAACACTAGGGTCATCCCTGACGCCTCACCGCACCTTGTGGGGCACAATGAAAGCATGAAGACCATCCTGAACGTCATTTGGCTCGTGTTTGGCGGCTTCTGGCTGGCCCTGAGCTATTTTCTGGCCGGTATTGTGTGCTGCATCCTGATCATCACCATCCCGTGGGGCATCGCGTCCTTCCGTATTGCCGGCTATGCGCTCTGGCCCTTCGGCCGGACGGTGGTGGACAAGCCCGGTGGCACGGGCATCGCCAGCACCCTGGGCAACATCATTTGGATTCTGGTGGCCGGTATCTGGATCGTCATCAGCCACGTCACCACGGCGGTCGCCATGGCCCTGACCATCATTGGCATCCCCCTGGCCATCGCCAACATAAAGATGATCCCCATCTCCCTCATGCCGCTGGGCAAGGAGATCGTGCCCAGCAACCGGCCCTTCGTGAGCAGCTACCACTAGTCCAAGCACGACGACGGCACCTCCTCCGGGCTTTTGCGGCGCGCTGACCTCGCGAATGTGAGGGCGGACTTCGCCGCGTAAGCTGGTGATATGCGTAATAAGACCGCCTGGCTGGACGTTATCGTCAGTTTTGCCAGTTTTGCCTCCATGATCCTCGTGTTCACCCTGACCAGGTTCAACTTGCCGATCAAGATCCTGTTGGCGTTTGGCATCTCGGCGGCCATAACGGGAGGCTGGTCCTACTACAAGCGCAAGGCCCGGCGCCATCCGTCCGAGCCCAAGCGCCTGCACGTGTACAGCGTGAAGAATGTGGACGAAAAATAGTGGACATCATCAAGTACGCATCCTTGAAGGCCGCCCCGTGGGCCAATGGTGGTGGCATAACCCGCCAGCTTGCCTCAGGTTCCGCTGATCGGATGACGCTGGGCTCCGGCGACAAGGTCTCCAACGCCGAGCCGTGGGACTGGCGGATCAGCATCGCCGAAGTGGCCAAGGCCGGCCCGTTTTCCCCCATGCCGGGCATGGACCGGATCCTGACCATCATCGACGGCGAGCTGATAGCCCTGACCGTCGACGGCGCCGAGCATGCCCTGGAAAAGTACCGCACCTTCCGCTTTTCCGGTGATTTAGAGACCTCCGCAAGCCTGCCCACGGGCGCGCTCATGGACTTGAATGTGATGACCCGCCGCGGCTCGTTCAAGGGCTACGCCACCATTTTGGAACTGTCCAAGAAGCGTCCGCACCCGGTGTTCGCCGGACAGTTTGCCGTGCTGCTTCAGGGCTCCGCCACGGTTTCCGTGGACGACGGCGGCACCCCCGTTCCGCTGGGCAAGCTTGACACCGTGGTGGGTACCGAGGATGCGCCGGAGATCTCTGGCCGCGGTTTCCTGGCCGTGGTGAGTATCGACCGCGCTGAAGACTAGGCTCACCGATTCATCCCACTGGCTGAGGACTTCCCCGTACCTGCGGCCTAGGCTGGGGTTTATAGGGGGTACTTGTGAAACTTCGTTGGCGGGCCGCGTCCGCGGCCCTTGCGGCCGCGCTGTTATTGGGTGGACTGTCGGCCTGCACGTCATCACCGAGAACCAGCTATACGACCGCGTCCGGCGAGGAGGTCGCCGTCGACTGGAAGGACTTCCCGGCCCCGTCCGGCAATGAACCGGACCAGCTACTGAGGGCTCCTGTCGCGGAAGACATCGAGTCGGTGAGCGCCGGGATCCTGACGGACATCACGGCGGCCCTAACCCAGGAGTTCGGGCTGGCCTGGGCAACCTCGGGTGAGTCCAGCTGGCACGCCGGGGCCGGCAACGGCTACGGCGGAGTAGCCATGAGCACCACCTACAACTCGGTGTCGTGGGCCAGCGGCACGGTTCCGCCCAGCGCCGAGTGGGCCCGCGTGGTGGAGATCGTGAATGGCTTCGCCTCCGCCCGGGGCCTGGACAAAACCGGGCTGGAATCGCCGGAAACTTTTGTTTGGTTCGGCACCGCGTACGGCGACACCCAATGGGTGTCAGTGGAGATCCATGACGCCGCACTTGCCCCTGCTGGAAAGGCGGCATCCAACTATGCGCAGATCAAGCAACCTCCCGCAGCCATCTTCCTCAGCTACGGAGCCACAGCCCTCCCCCGGAATGATCGGCCGGCCTTTATTAAGGATCTGGAACCCTTTGCCGGACTGGAACGCCCGGAGTCGACCACCTCGGACAAGGTGCGGCCGCCGTTCCGAAGCGCCTAATACTCTTAGAGCCCCTTGTCCCACTCCACACGGACTTTCACGCCGCCAGCCTCTGTGTGTTCAATATGGGTCTTGATCTCGTTGGGCGCCGCCCCCATTTCCGCGATCTTGTGTTGGTACTCCCTGACCAGCTCGTCTAGGCTCTCCTGCGTCCATTCACCGGGACGGAGTCGGGTCGAAATTTCCACGTCGTCTGAACTCATTGCGGCAGCTCCCACTCCATAGTTGCTTCCTCAGTTGCTTCCTCGGTTGCTTCCTCGGCCGTGACGGCCTTGCCCCCACGGTAGGACGTTGGCGGCACCGGTGCAAGAGTACGCAACTGTTGAAAGTGACGATTCGTCCCACTCTGATGAGCATGTGGGCTGAGCCGACAGTCAGGAGGCGACCCGTGCAGTTGGCGATGTCAGGAGGTGGCGAAACTTCAAGGCGGATGTCGAACATTAAAGTTATAGAATTCTTTTTCTAGAAAATATTATTTCCTTAGGATATTGTTCGTAAAATTGTGGTATAAGTAGTCCGGTGCTGGTCCCCGGAGAACGGGGCGAGTCGCCAGCCGCACCCACTGCGGCGGAGCTAATCACAGCACTGACACTTTCCGGACATTTCCCGTTTCGACACCACCTCTGCCGGCTTACTGGGCTTGCCTGACTTTGCACCCTTCGCCGATCCGTTCGACCTGACGGGCGTGCCACGTCTAACGAAGGTTGAGGCGGCACGAACAGTCAGTGATGACTGTTTCGCTGCTCTGTCGGCGCTGAAGTCCTTGGAGGATGCCACAGCCGCGTTCAAGGCCGCCGTGATTGAACTCCGGTACTGCGCAACCCATGCCGAAGACACGGCCCTTGGTCTCGATTTATGGCAAAACACCTTGTCGGCCATGAGTTGCCGTGCAGAAATCGCCGCCGTCCTGACGGTGAGCGAGGGACAAGCCGGCGAGTTAATGGAACACTTGGCGACACTAATCCGGAACCTCCCGGCAACGTTCACGTCTCTTCGAGACGGTGCGATCTCTTGGGGACACGCCGTGGTCATCGCCGATAAGTCCCTGACTTTGCGTTCCTCTGGCATCCCGGAAGCCGCCATCACCGCTTATGAACAGACATTGCTTGGTAAAGCCGGCTGCACGTTGTGCTCCTTTAGGGACAAGGCTCGGCGGTTGCGGGAGAGAACCCAACCCGAATCGATCACTACCCGCACCAAGGTGGCCTACGAGCAACGGCGGATCGAGGTCCAACGCGTCCACGATGGCATGTCTTGGCTCAGCCTCTACCTGCCGGCACCCACGGTAGAGGGCATCTGGGATCAATGTACTTTCATTGCCAAAAATGCCCAACGTCCCAGCGAGGCCCGGAACCTCACCTAACTGCGAGCCGACGTCGCAGCAATCATCCGACTCGGCCAGGACTTCGCTGCCAATGGCATCAACTCTCACCAGTGCCCACACACCACCGAGAACAACCCACCGCAGGACGATCCACCCGGAATGGACGATGTGTTCAGCCGCCAAGGGTTCAGCACGGAACCTTGGACCATAGAAGACGGCAGCGAACCCGAGTTCCCCATTCCCGACCTCTGGGCCCCAGACCCGTGGCGCCCGGACTCCTGGATCACCGGCACCGCCGCGCCCAATGGTGGTCTCCCCGGAGTGGCGTGGTCGGGGTTGCCGCCAATGCCGGCAGTCATGCCCGTGGTGTTGATCCCTGCCCTGTCACTGATAGTCGTCAGCAATGCCCCCGCACTATTGGAAGGATACGGGCCCATCAGCATCGATATCGCCAAACGCCTCCTGGCCAACGCCTCATGTTTCTACCGGGCCTTTACCGATCCCCTGACGGGGGAAGCTCTAGCCCTCACCCCGGACACCCTCTGGGTAAGTAAAAAATGCGGACCATGCTGCAGGCCAGCAACGAATTCTGCACCTTCCCGGGCTGCACCGTTAAAGCCGTCCACGCCGGGCGCGATCACCTCACCCCATGGGATCAGGGCGGCAAAACGACCCCGGACGCCCCGGATGGACCTCCCCCACCGGCCGCTACTACCCCCCCCACCACCACCCGATATAACACCACCGAGCTACCCGAAATGGCTCATGAAGAAAATCAGCGCCAGAATCAATGCCGCCACCACGGCACCACTGAACAGTCGACGGCGACAGCTCCACGCCTGACCGGCCGACCTCAGCCCAGCAGAGGGCCTCCTCGCCGACTACCTCAGTGCTTGACCTTCGACTGAGGCACGCGGTACTCATGTGGTGGGCGCCTCCCATCATTGTTCGCTCACCCCAACAGACGTCGCTCGTAGACAAAGCGACGAGTTGGGGCCGGGCTCGCAAACCAAGTTTGTCCAAAACACTGCGCAGGTGGGTCTTGACCGTCGCCTCTGAGACGAACAAGCTCCCGGCAATTTCGCTGTTGCCCAGACCCTTGGCTGCCAGGAGAAAGACGTCACGTTCCCTTGCCGAGGGCCCTTCCAACACCGATAGATCGGGATCAGCAACGGGAAATGACCTGGCGGCGTGCGCGAAGAGCTCGTGGATTGAGCCGGGCGCAATAACCGAATAGCCCGAGTACACGGTGCGGATCGCCGCGAACAGAAACTCCGGCTCGGCGCTCTTGAGCAGATAGCCGCTGGCCCCCGCCTGCACGGCCTCAACCACTGCCTGGTCACGGTTGAAGGTGGTCAACGCAATGATCCGCGGCTTGTCGGTTCCCGCGGCCAGTGACTCTTCGGCGATGCGGCGAGTCGCGGTGACACCGTCCATGCCAGGCATTCTCAAGTCCATGAGCATGACGTCGGGGCAGAGTCGGGCGGCGAGCGCCACTGCTTCCTCGCCATCCCCGGCCTCGGCCACCAGCTCCATGTCCTGCTGGCTTTCTATCAGCATGCGGATGCCCGCCCGGAAAAGCTCCTGGTCGTCCACCAACGCCACCGTGATGGGGTTCGTTGAATCACCCACGACCAATTGCTTCCTGACGAACATCCCCGGCACCCAAGCCGATACGGTCTACCGCGTTTTCAAGCACCTGACCCATGCCGCTATGTTCACCCAGCCGGGTCCCGTAGGGGATGAAAAAGGTAACCCGGAATTGCGTCCCGTCGGGCCCCGCCGTCAGCCATCCTCCGGCCAGATGTGCCCTTTCCCGCATGCCGGCAATCCCCCGCCCCGTGCGGGTTTCCGGTGCCGCGCCCTGGCCACTGGTCGTGACCGCTGGCACGTCCGAGGAAATGTGAAGCGTCAGCCCTGGCCCTCTCCAGTCAAAGTGCACCCTCGCCGCGGTACCCAGCCCGCTATGCTTGAGCGCATGGGTCAGGCACTCCTGCACGATCCGAAACACGGCAACCTGGGCCCCGGTGGTCAGCTCCATCGGTGTTCCGGACTCGCTGTGGGCAATCCTCAGACTGCCTTGCTGCATCCTTTCCAGCAGGGCCGCACATTGCTGAGGCGAGGCTGGGGAGCCGCCACTTCGCCGTCGCCCACCCCTTCAATGACACGTTGGGCGTCCACCAGGGCACTGGGTGCAAAGCGGGAAATATTCTCTAGGGCCTTGCGCACAGGCGCGGGCTGATCCTCGCCCAAGTACATGGCACCGTCGGCCTGGGCGGCGATAACGGCCAGCGAATGGGCCAGCACGTCATGGAGGTCCCGGGAAATACTGGTCCGCTCCTGCTCGATGATCAGGTCCACTTCTGCCTCCAGCAAGGACGCCCGGGCCAGATTGCGGTCCTGGAACAATCCCCTTTGTTCCTCGAAGAGGGAAAGTAGCAGGCCCGCCGCGGCGCAGGCTGCCGCAATCATCAGCAGCAGCCCAAACACGGGCCAACCAAAGTTTTTGAATGTCGAAAAATCACCGTAGTGGCTGTTGTACCAGCCGACGCCTTGACCGTAGCGCCACGACAGCATGAGCACTGCCATGATGGCCGCAGACACCACATTGGCGGCTCCCGAAACGAACCGTTCCCTGCGGGTGCCGTTCCACTGGATGAACCCGAATGCAAGGAAGGAACCCACATAAATGGCCCAGTGGTTCGCCTCCATGGACGGGATGAGGTGGAGAAGCTGGCCCACCAACAAGGCAGTCGCCAGGCCCAGAGACACATAGGGTTTCCAGGCGGCAACCGCGAGAGTTGCCGTTGCGAACGCAAGTGGCAACGTTCCGTTCCAGGAGGGGAACCCTGGCCAGGGGCCCATTCGTCCGGCCTAGCCCACGCACCACAGAACGATGAAGACGATTGCCACCGCGGGGGCGCCCCAAAATCGCAAGACTCTCATCCGCTTTTCCATGTTTGCAACCGTATCCACGGCTTCAGCCGTGCCGGCGCCACCTCGGGTGTCTCACCTCGAGTTCAACCCAAAAGCTGGCGGATTCATCTTTTGGGCCAATATCCGGGCTTTGCACCGTCACCGACGGTCCTGCATGCCTTGGGGAACGGCATCCCAGCATGCAGAATGGGCACATGGAACAACACCGTTCACCAAGGACTGGCCGGAAACAACCGTGACGTTCCCCGTGCTTGCACTTATTTGCGTTGCAGCTCTGCTTGGCCCCTTGCTGGCGCTCCCGCAAAAGTGGCGCCTGCCCGTGGTGATCGGTGAATTACTGGCCGGCCTGCTCATTGGCCGCACCGCCTTGAACCTGGTGGATCCCGCCGAGCCCACCTTTACGTTCTTGGCCGACATGGGGTTTGCGCTCGTCATGTTCGTTGCGGGGACCCATGTACCGGTTCGAAACAAGGCGATCCGCTCCGCCCTGGGCCGCGGGGCACTGGGCCTGATTGCCGTTTCCGTCGTGGCGGCTGCCATCGGCATAGCCCTGGCCAGCGTGTTTGGCGGCGGCCATGCGCCCTTGTACATCGTGTTGCTGGCGTCGTCGTCCGCCGCCTTGGTACTGCCCATTGTGGGCTCGCTGGGACTGGCTGGCCCCAACGTCCTGGCCATGACCGCTCAGGTTGCCCTGGCCGACACCTTGGCTATTATTGCCCTGCCGCTTGCTCTGGATCCCGCCACCGCGGGGACTGCAGCGCTGGGTTCCTTAGCGGTGCTGGCCTGCTCCGGCGTCGTTTTTGTCCTGCTGCGGCAAGGCGAACGGACCGGCCTACGGGACCGCATCCACAAGGTGTCCGAGTCCAGGAAATTTGCCCTTGAGCTGCGCATCCAGCTCATCATCTTGTTTGCCCTGGCCGGACTGGCCGTCTGGAGCCATGTCTCCATCATGCTGGCAGGATTCGTGTTTGGGCTGGTGGTTTCCGCGGCAGGGGAGCCGCGCAGGCTGGCGCGGCAACTGTTCGCGATCACCGAGGGATTCCTCGGTCCGCTGTTTTTCCTGTGGCTAGGCGCCTCCTTGAACCTGCACGAACTTGCAGCCCACCCACCCATGATCTTGCTGGGGCTGGCGCTGGGAGTGGGGGCCATCGCCGCCCACTCCGTCACGCGCTTCTTCGGCCAGCCGCTGCCTCTCGGGGTCCTGTCCGCCTCGCAGCTGGGCGTTCCCGTCGCCGCGGCAACCATTGGTATCCAGGCGAACCTACTGGCTCCGGGGGAACCGTCGGCGCTGGTCCTAGGCGCCCTCGTCACCATTGCCGCCGCCACGGTTGCGGCAGGAAGGTTTGCCGGGACGGCTGCCAAGGCCGGTGCCCTTCCGGCCCCTGACCCCGAGTAGGAAGGATCCGTGCCGAAACAGACGAGCCGAAACGTCGGTTTCGGCACGTTCCGCCTGTCTCGGCGTCGGTACCAGCTTAGAGCACGACGCCGGCACCCAGAAGGGGTGCCGGCGTCGAAGTTCGAGCGGTGGATGGGCCCACGCTTGCCAGGTTCCGGGGAAATCGCGCCAGCGATTTATCCGGTCCCGAACATTGGGCCCACAAAGCGGTGGATGGGCCCACGCTTGCCAGGTTCCGGGGAAATCGCGCCAGCGATTTATCCGGCCGGCAAGTGGGGACTAGCGGCCGCGGCGCTGGTTGGAGGCAGGAGCCGAGGCACGGCGGGGCCCGCCACCGGCACGTGCCGGACGGCCTGCACCGCCACCGTTGGAGTTGAAGCTGCCACCTGAGGTGCCACCGGTGTTGGAGGACCAGACGGCCCCACCCTGGCCGGCCCCGCGTGAAGTGCTGCGCGGGGCGTCGTTGTTGTGCGAGGAACTGCGGGGCGCTGACCCCTGGCCTGCGCGGTTGCCGCGGGCCACGTCGCCGTCGCGAGCCGGGCGACCCTCGCCTGCTGCACGTGCCGGACGGCCCTCACCGGAACGTGCCGGACGGCCTGCACCGCCAAAGCGGGCACCCTGCGGCTGGCCTTCACGGCGCTCCGAGCGGTTCCCCTCGGCGGAGGCGTCACCGGCAACGCGACCGCGCCCACCGCGACCGCCACGTCCACCGACTGTGGGGGCTGCGCCGGACCGGACCGAGCGCTTGCGCTGGGCGTTGGCGCCGTTGGAGGTGCCACCACCCTGTGCCGGCTGCTTCGCTGCGAGCAACGCCGCACGGGTACGCGGGTCAATCTTGTCGGCAACATTGCCCACCATGTTGGCGATGGTCGGTGAGCTGGCGGTGACGCGCTCAAAGTTCACGTCGACACCGGCTGCCTTCATGAGCTTCTTGACGTCGCTCTGCTGCTCGGGAAGCGTCAAGGTGACAACAACGCCGTCGGACCCGGCACGAGCCGTACGCCCTGATCGGTGCAGGTATGCCTTGTGCTCTGTGGGCGGGTCAACGTGGATGACCAGTTCAATGTCGTCAACGTGCACGCCGCGGGCGGCAACGTCGGTGGCAACCAGGACGCGGACGTCGCCGGTGGAGAACTCGGCCAGGTTCCTATCACGTGCGTTCTGTGAAAGGTTTCCGTGGAGGTCGACGGCGGGGATGCCGGCGTCGGTCAGGGTCTTGGCCAGCTTGCGGGCGTGGTGCTTGGTCCGCATGAACAGGATGCGACGCCCGGCCCCGGACGCCAGCTCGACGATAACCTGCTTCTTGATGGTCTGATCGCCAACAACCAGGACGTGGTGCTCCATGGTGGATACCGACGCCGTGGGCTCGTCCACCGAGTGGGTGAGCTGGTTGGAGAGGTAGCGCTGAACAATCTTGTCCACGCCGTTATCCAAGGTGGCGGAGAACAGCATGCGCTGGCCCTGGGTGGGGGTGGTGTCCAGCAGGCGCTTGACCACGGGAAGGAAGCCGAGGTCCGCCATGTGGTCGGCCTCGTCCAGCACGGTGATCTCAACGTTTTCCAGCGACACGATGCGCTGCTTCATGAGGTCTTCGAGGCGGCCCGGGCAGGCGATGACAATGTCAACGCCTGCGCGCAGTGCCTTTTCCTGACGGGCCTGGGAGACGCCGCCGTAAATGACCGTGGTGTTTAAGCCCATGGCCTTGGCCAACGGCTCGATGGTGTTGTTCAGCTGGGTGGCCAGCTCACGGGTGGGTGCCAGCACCAGACCCATGGGGCGGCCGGGCTTGCGGAAGTACGGGGCTTCGCGCTCGGCAAGGCGGGCAACCAGCGGGATGGCGAAGGCAATAGTCTTGCCCGAGCCGGTGCGGCCGCGGCCCAACACATCCCGGCCTGCCAGGGTGTCCGGCAAGGTCTTGATCTGGATGGGGAATGCTTCTTCAATGCCCTGAGCGGCGAGTGAAGCAACGATTTCCTTGGGCGCACCAAGGGCAGCAAAAGTTGTCATGTAAAGAGAGAATCTTTCGTAAGGCGGTTCAACGTCCCACGGGCAGTTTTGACCACGGGTTCGCCGATTCAATGCCAGAGCGTGTCAACCGCGAGTGCTTTCAAAGCAAAACCGTGCGGGACAAGTTGCATGCGTTCATCGACGCAGAATGCGCAAGATGCACATTAAGTAATTCTATCCTAACAGCGGCACGACGCCGGAGCCTCACCTTAGTGCCCTAACTCACCTTCCAGGCGACTTTCTTTATGCGCAGGGCCAACCCCGGCGGGCTGCGCCACTGGCCGAGCTGAGCAACCCGAAGGGTGCCTTGCTGCGCATAATGAAGGGCCCGAGCAGGAATCTACCAAAGCCCCCGGTACGCTTAAAGGAATGAGTGAATTTCCAGCTTCCGAGTCCCCTGCCGCCGCACCAGCCTCTGCCGCCGCACCATCACCGGCGGAGCCGCGCGCCCCGCGCACCGAGGACGGCTCGGCCCGCCCCGTCACCCCAGGGAGCCAGGCCGCGGAGGGCACCTACCGCACCCAGCCGGTGTCCTTCGTGCGCCGCGGCACCCGGTTGCAGGGCCGCCGCCAGCAGGCCTGGAACGAGCACTCCGACACGCTGGCCGTGGATGTCCCCCGCCATATCGCGGACACCTCCGTCCACCCCGACTACGTCTTCGACGCCGAGGCCGAGTTTGGCCGCGTGGCCCCCCTAGTCGTTGAGATCGGCTCCGGGCTGGGCGACGCCGTGGTGCACGCTGCCAAGGAAAACCCGGACAAGGACTTCCTGGCCGTGGAAGTTTACACACCGGGCCTGGCCCAGACCATCCAAAAGATCGTGGCCGCGCAACTAAACAACGTCCGCGTTGTGCAAGCCAACGCCCCCGAGGTCCTCTCCACCATGCTCCCGGCCGGCTCGGTCAGCCAGGTGTGGGTGTTCTTCCCGGACCCGTGGCACAAGACCAAGCACAACAAACGCCGCATGGTCAAGGACACATTCGCCCCCCTCGTCGCCCGCGTCCTGGCACCCGGTGGCGTGTGGCGGCTGGCAACCGACTGGTCCACCTACGCCGAGCAGATTCGCGACGTCGGCGTGGCGTCTGAGGACTTTGTCAACGTGCACGACGGCGAACGCACCGGTGCACAGAGCCCCCTCACCAAGGCGCGGCTCAGCGGCGTGGACTGCGAACAAAGCGACGAGCCGGACATGGTGGGCGGCTGGGCACCCCGCTTTGACGGGCGCATCCTGACCAGCTTTGAGAACAAGGCGCACAAGGCGGGCCGTGTCATCTTCGACCTCACCTTCCGCCGCAACTAGTCCACGCCCAACACCCCAACGCCAGCAAGGTCTTTAGGTGATGCAGCGTTCACCAAAACACGGTAAAAGATGATGCAGCGTTCAGGTGTAGTGCGTCATATTTAACTGCGCCGATGACACATTCCCTGCCACAAACGCCGCAAAGTGGCATTTTTTGGGCAACAATTAGCGCACCTCTTTGTCAGCTAATACACGGACGGTAGAAAACGCCGAAACCACGCCTTAGGGTGGGGCTATGAGTGCTGAAACTATTGCCGCCGGGGTCGATGGACCGGCGTCGGACGCGATGTTGAAATTGGGACGCTTCTTCACCAAATGGGATGAGAGCGAGGATTCCCGTGCCGTCTTTCGGGAGGGCGGCCGCTCCGGGGACATCTTTTATCGAGACCGGTGGAGCCACGACAAGGTGGTGCGCTCCACCCATGGCGTGAACTGCACGGGCTCGTGTTCGTGGAAGATCTACGTCAAGGACGGGATCATCACGTGGGAGTCCCAGCAGACCGACTACCCCTCGGTGGGTCCGGACAGTCCCGAATATGAGCCGCGCGGCTGCCCCCGCGGCGCCGCCTTTTCCTGGTATACCTACTCCCCCACCCGGGTCCGTTTCCCCTACGCCCGCGGCGTGCTCGTGGAAATGTACCGCGAGGCCAAGTCCCGGCTCAACGACCCTGTGCTGGCCTTTGCCGAAGTCACCGGCGACCCGGAGAAGCGCAAGAGGTACCAAAACGCCCGCGGCAAGGGTGGGCTGGTGCGCACCTCATGGGCCGAGGCCATCGAGATTGCCGCCGCCGCCCATGTGAACACCATCAAGACCTACGGCCCGGACCGGGTGGCCGGATTCTCTCCCATCCCCGCCATGTCCATGGTCAGCCACGCGATCGGCACCCGCTTCGTGCAGCTCATCGGCGGGGTCATGACCTCCTTTTACGACTGGTATGCGGACCTCCCCGTCGCCAGCCCCCAGGTGTTTGGCGACCAGACCGACGTCCCCGAGTCCGGCGACTGGTGGGACGCCACCTACCTGATGATGTGGGGCTCCAACGTCCCAGTGACCCGCACCCCCGACGCCCACTGGATGACAGAGGTGCGCTACCGCGGCACGAAGGTCATCGCCATCAGCCCCGACTACGCGGACAACACCAAGTTCGCCGACGAATGGCTGCCCGCCGCTGCCGGCACTGACGCCGCCCTGGCCATGGGCATGGGCCATGTGACGCTCAAGGAGTTCTTTGTGGACCGGAAGGTCCCGTTCTTCCAGGACTATGTGCGCCAGTTCACCGACCTACCATTTTTGATCCGCCTGGAAAAGCGCGACGACGGGACGTACAGCCCCAGCAAGTTCCTCACCGCCTCGTTCGTCCCCGGCCAGGAGGGTGTCGAGGACGCTGCATTCAAGACCATGCTCTTTGACAAGGTCACAGGTCGGGCGATCGTACCCAACGGCACCATGGGACACAGGTATTCCAAGACAGGTGAGGGCAAGTGGAACCTTGACCTCGAGGGCATTGAACCGGTGTTGAGCATGGACGAGGTCTCCACGGAGACCACCGAGATCTTGTTGCCGTGCTTTGAGGACCCCCAGGGTACCGGTTCCATCCTGCGCCGGGGTGTGCCCAGCAAACTTGTGGATGGCCACCTGGTCACCACTGTGTACGACCTGATGCTGGCCCAGTACGGCGTGGGCCGGCCGGGCCTGCCAGGGGACTGGGCCGCGGACTACAACGACGCCTCCACCCCTTACACCCCGGCCTGGCAGGAAGAGGTCACCTCCGTCCCGGCGCAGGCGTGCATCCGGATCGCTCGCGAATTTGCCCGCAACGCCGAGCAGTCCAAGGGCCGCTCCATGATCATCATGGGCGCTGGCATCTGCCAGTGGTTCCACGGCGACACCACGTACCGGGCCATCCTGGCCCTGGTCATGCTGACCGGGTGCATGGGCCGCAACGGTGGCGGCTGGGCCCACTATGTGGGCCAGGAGAAATGCCGCCCCGTCACCGGCTGGGTGTCCCTGGCCAACGCCCTGGACTGGTCGCGCCCGCCCCGGACCATGATCGGAACCGGCTACTGGTACATGCACACCGACCAGTGGCGCCAGGACGGCTACTCCGCCGACGCGCTCAAGTCCCCGCTTTCCACCGGCCACCTGGACGGCATGCACACGGCCGACGCCCTGGCCCAGTCCGTGCGGCTGGGCTGGATGCCGTTCTATCCGCAATTCGACACCAACCCGCTTGATTTGGCCGACGCTGCCATCGCCGCGGTGGCTGCCGGCGAGGCGGTGGATGAGAAGACCTGGGTGGCGCAGTCACTTATGAACCGCACCGTGAACCCGGCCATCGAAGACATTGACGCCCCGGAAAACTGGCCGCGCACGTTGGTGCTGTGGCGTTCAAACCTGTTTGGCTCCTCCGCCAAGGGCAACGAGTACTTCCTGCGGAACCTGCTCGGCACGCACAACAACGTCATGGGGCAGGACAACCACGAATCCCTCAAACCCCAGGACGTGAAATGGCATGAACGGGGCCCGGAAGGGAAACTGGACTTCCTTGCCTCCGCGGACTTCCGCATGACCAGCACCACCTTGCTCTCAGACGTGGTCTTCCCCGCCGCAACCTGGTACGAGAAGCACGATCTGTCATCCACCGACATGCACCCGTTTGTGCACGCCTTCACGCCGGCTATTGACCCGCCCTGGGAGACCAAGACCGACTTTGAGATGTTCACGCTGCTGGCCGAGGAGTTCTCGCGCCAATCGGAAAAGCATCTGGGCACCCGCAAGGACCTGGTCAGCGTCCCGCTGATCCACGACACCGTAGGGCAGATCGCCCAGCCGGGCGGGGTGGTCCGCGACTGGCGTGAGGACGGCATTGACGGGGTGCCGGGGCAGAACATGCCCAACTTCATCGTGGTGGAGCGCGACTATACAGCCATCGCCCACAAGCTCGCCGCCGTCGGACCTCTGGCGGACAAGCTCGGGTTCACCGTCAAGGACGTGAACTACAAACTGGACAAGGCCCTCACCCACCTGGGCAAGGTCAACGGCGTCATGATGGGCGGCACGGCGCACGGGCGCCCGGCCATCGACACGGACGCCAAATTCGCTGAGGCGATCCTCGCCTTCTCCGGCACCACCAACGGCCAACTCGCCGTCAGCGGGTTCAAGGAATTGGAGAAGCGCACCGGTGTCAAGATGGTGGACCTGGCCGAGGGCAGCGAGGAAAAACACATTACCTTCGCCATGACCCAGGCCGGCCCGGTGCCGGTGATCACCTCCCCGGAATGGTCAGGTTCGGAGACCGGCGGGCGGCGCTACGCCCCGTTCACGCAAAATATTGAGCGGCTCAAGCCCTTCCACACACTGACCGGGCGCATGCATTTCTTCCTGGACCACGACTGGATCATCGACATTGGCGAGGCGCTTCCCATCTACCGCCCACCCCTGGACATGCACAAGCTCTTTGGGGAACCCAAGCTGGGCCCGAACGGGGACAAGGAAATTGTGGTGCGCTACCTGACCCCACACTCCAAGTGGTCCATCCACTCCGAGTACCAGGACAACCTGCTCATGCTCTCGCTCTCCCGTGGCGGGCCCACCGTCTGGATGAGCCCCCAGGACGCTGCCTCCATCGAGGTGAAGGACAACGAATGGGTTGAGTGTGTGAATACGAACGGCGTGTTTGTGGGCAGGGCCGTGGTCAGCCACCGCATGCCCGAAGGCGTCGCCTACATTTACCACGCCCAGGAACGCACCATCGACGTGCCCAAGTCCGAGGCCACCGGCCGGCGCGGGGGCATCCACAACTCCGTCACCCGTTTGCTCGTGAAACCCTCTCACCTCATTGGCGGGTACGCGCAGCTGACGTACGCGTTCAACTATCTTGGCCCCACAGGAAACCAGCGAGACAACGTTTCCACCATCCGCCGTCGTTCCCAGGAGGTGCAGTACTAATGCGTGTAATGGCTCAAATGGGCATGGTCATGAACTTGGACAAGTGTATTGGCTGCCACACGTGCTCGGTCACGTGCAAGCAGGCATGGACCAACCGGGCAGGGGTGGAATACGTCTGGTTTAACAACGTGGAGACCCGCCCCGGACAGGGTTACCCTCGCCGCTACGAGGACCAGGAGAAATGGAAGGGCGGCTGGGAGCTGAACAAGCGCGGCCGCCTGAAGCTCAAGGCCGGCGGGCGCGTGAAGAAGCTGTTCGGCCTCTTCGCCACCCCCCTCCAGCCCGAGCTCAAGGACTACTACGAGCCCTGGACCTACGACTACAAGACCCTGATCGACGCACCCCTGGGTGACGACTTTCCGGTGGCCCGCCCCAAGTCCCTGATCACGGGCAAGGACACGAAGATCACGTGGAGCGCCAACTGGGACGACGACTTGGGCGGCACCTCCGAACTGGGCCACCTGGACCCGATCGTGGAGAAGGTGCGCCGCGAGTCCGAGGACAAGATCAAGTTTGAGTTTGAGCAGACGTTCATGTTCTATCTGCCGCGCATTTGCGAGCACTGCCTGAACCCCTCCTGCATGGCCTCCTGCCCCTCCGGCGCCATTTACAAGCGCGTCGAGGACGGGATTGTGCTAGTGGACCAGGACCAGTGCCGAGGCTGGCGCCAGTGCATGACCGGCTGCCCGTACAAGAAGATCTACTTCAACCACAAGACCGGCAAGGCCGAGAAGTGCACCTTCTGCTACCCGCGGATCGAGGTGGGCCTGCCCACCGTGTGTTCGGAGACCTGTGTGGGCCGGCTGCGCTACCTTGGCCTGTTCTTGTACGACGCCGACGCCGTCACCGCCGCAGCGTCGGTCACCGATCCGCAGGACCTTTACCAGGCACAGATGGACGTCCTGCTGGACCCCAACGATCCCGAAGTCATGGCCGAGGCCCGCAAACAAGGAATTGCCGAGGACTGGATTGTGGCGGCCCAAAAGTCGCCCGTGTACGCGCTGACCAAGGTGTACAAGCTGGCCCTGCCGCTGCACCCGGAGTACCGGACCATGCCTATGGTCTGGTACATCCCCCCGCTGTCCCCCGTGGTCGACTTGTTGCGTGAGCAAGGGCACGACGCCGAAAACCAGGACGTGCTCTTTGGCGCCATTGACGCTTTACGCATCCCGGTTGAATACCTGGCCGAACTGTTCACCGCCGGGGACACGGAACTGGTCACCGGGGTGCTACACAAGCTTGCCGCCATGCGCGCCTACATGCGTGATATCTCCTTGGGCAAGGACCCTGACGAGTCCATCCCCGCCTCTGTGGGCATGGACGGCGCCACCATGTATGAGATGTACCGGCTCATGGCGATCGCCAAGTATGACGAACGCTATGTGATCCCCAAAGCCCACGCCGAGCAGGCGCACGACCTGGAGGAAATGGGCTGTTCCCTGGACTTCGACGGCGGACCCGGCATGGGCGCCATGGGCAACTCCCCCTTTGGGGAGGCCAGCGGACGGCCCGTCCCCGTGGCCGTGGAGACGTTCAACGCGCTCAAGGACCGCCAGACCTCCGATTCGGTGGCCGGCGCCGACACACTCCGCGGACGGGTGAACCTGCTGAACTGGGACGGCAACGGGGCACCGGCCGGACTGTTCCCGCAGCACCACGCCACGGCGGCCGGCGTTGACACCGCCGAAGGAGGGTCGGGGGCATGAGCCGCCGGACCCAGGTGATGTACCTGGCCGCCGGGTGGTGCTTGTCCTACCCCGACGCCGAACTGGTGGCCCGGGTACCGATGATCCGTGCCGCGCTCTCCGAGTTCCCCAAGACGCTCCCACCCTTCGCCGCAGTGCTCCACTACCTGGAAACCACGCCTTTATTGGAGGCCCAGGGCCAGTATGTGCGCGAATTTGACTTGGGAAAGCGTCACGCCCTGCACCTGTCCTACTGGACCGACGGGGACACGCGCCGCCGCGGGGAGGTGTTGGGCGCCTTTAAGAACGTGTACCGCGGCAGCGGCGCCTTGGTGGACACCCACGGTGAACTTCCGGACTACCTGCCCATGGTGCTGGAGTATGCTGCCACGGTTGATTTGGCCCGCGGACAGGAACTCCTGCAGCAATACCGGCCCAGCCTGGAACTGATCAAGTTTGGGCTGCAACGGGACAACCTGGTGCACAGCGACATTGTGGCGGCCCTGTGCACCACCTTGCCGGGCGCCTCTCCTGCCGATGAACAAGCTGTCATGCGGATGGCCGGCTACGGCCCGCCCACCGAATCCGTGGGGCTTGACCCGTACGATCCTCGGTTGTTGCCCTTGAAAGGAGCATGAGCATGGACATCTTATTGTGGGGCGTGCTGCCCTACGTCATGGTGGTGGTCCTGGTGGGCGGCTCCATCTGGCGCTACAAGTACGACCAGTTCGGGTGGACAACCAGGTCCTCTCAGCTGTATGAGTCCAGGCTGCTGCGGATCGGTTCGCCCCTGTTTCACTTTGGCCTGCTCGCGGTGATTGCCGGGCACTTCTTTGGTTTGGTGATTCCCAAGTCCTGGACCGAGGCGGTGGGTATGACCGAAAGCCTCTACCACTTCAACGCGCTTTTTGTGGGCACCATCGCCGGGGTGGGGACACTGGCCGGCATCGCCTTGCTGATCTACCGTCGCCGCAAGACCGGGCCGGTGTTCATGGCAACCACCAAGAACGACAAACTCATGTACGTGGTGTTGCTGGCCGCCATCCTCTTTGGCCTGTGGACCACGCTGGCCAGCGTGTTCTTCGACGAACACGGGGTGACGTACCGCGACACCGTCTCGCCCTGGTTCCGCTCACTGTTCATCTTCCAACCGGACGTTGCCGCCATGGCCGCTGCGCCGACGTCATTCCACATCCACACGCTGGTGGGGATGCTGCTGTTCACGATCTGGCCGTTCACCCGGCTGGTGCACGCTTTCACGGCCCCCCTGCACTACCTGTTCCGCCCATACATCGTGTACCGCTCACGGGACAAAGGGGCCAGCGTCGCACCACGCGACGGCTGGTCCGACGTGGGCACGCGCGACCGCGACACCACCAAACGCTAGACCCAACGTTCCAGGCCCCGCGCATTCCCGCGCCAGTCCTACAGGAGAGACCATGGCACAAAACAAATCCGCAGTTGCACCGGCGCCGCCGCCCCTGAAGGGCCAGGCGTTGAACCTAACCCTGGCCACCGTGGCGTCGGTCGTGGGGTTCTGGGCCTGGAACGTGGTTGCCACGCTCAGCACGCACTACGCAACCACCATGCACCTCAGTGCCGGGACCATGGGCATCCTGGTGGCCATGCCCATCTTCGTCGGCTCGCTGGGACGGATCGTGGTCGGTGCCATGACGGACAGGCACGGCGGCCGGGCACTGTTCACCTTCGTGCTGGTCGCCACCATTCCCCCCGTCTTGCTCGTGGCGTTGGGAGGGTCCCTGAACTCCTTTGCCCTGGTCCTGGCGGCCGGCTTCCTGCTGGGTGTGGCTGGCACGGTGTTTGCCGTTGGCATCCCGTTCGTCAGCGCCTGGTACCCGCCCTCGCGGCGCGGCTTTGCCACCGGCGTCTTTGGTGCCGGAATGGGCGGGACTGCGCTGGCCGCGTTCCTTAACCCGCGGATGGTCAAATCGATCGGCTACGTGCCAACCCACCTGATCATTGCCGGGGTGCTGGCCGTCATGGCGGTGCTGGTGTGGACCTTCATGAAGAACGCCCCGGACTGGAAGCCCAGCACCGAGCCGGTGGTGCCCAAACTACTGGAGGCTTCCAAGCTCGCAGTCACCTGGAAGATGTGTTTTTTGTACGCCGTGGTGTTTGGCGGCTTTGTCTCCTTCGCCACCTACCTGCCCACATACTTGCGGGACGTGTACGCGTTCGACCCGTCGTCGGCAGGTGCCCGAACCGCAGGCTTTGCTATTGCCGCGGTGATTGCCCGGCCCATCGGTGGGGTCCTGGCGGACAAGATCGGCTCCAAACCCGTTGTTCTGGTCTCCTTGGCCGGCGTCGCCGTTTTGGGCTGGCTCGTGGCCCTGGAACCGGCGGCAGACGTCCAGGCGGGCCCCATCTTTGTGGCCATGGCCGCAGCCCTGGGCCTGGGCACCGGCGGCGTGTTTGCGTGGGTGGGCGCCCTGGCCCCGGACGGGAAAGTGGGCATCGTCAGCGGCATTGTCAGCGCCGCGGGAGGCCTGGGCGGCTACTTCCCGCCCCTCATCATGGGCATGACCTACAACCCCAATGCTGAAAACTATAAGTACGCCATCGGGCTCTCGCTTCTGGTGGCCACGGCCCTTGCGGCCCTGCTGTTCACCTTGTTCTTCGTGAAAACCCCGGTGGCGGAGAGGAAAGTTGCGGTCACTCAATAAGCCATACCGCATCAAATTCAGTGTTGCTGACTGCCCGAGGTGAAACTGGCCACCAATCCCGCCTAAGATTGCTTAGATGTGGTTCACCGTCTTGGGTCCGCACAAATCCGTAAGGAAGCAAGCTCTGTGACGTATTCCTCTGCCGGTTCGCAACTGCTGACGCGGATCGCCGAGTTCACCGATAATTCCATTGCTGCCGGCTGTGCCTATGCCGATGAAGGCAGGGTGAGCGAGATTACACTGGAGCCTGCCACCGGCCTGCTCTCCGGAAAAGTTATGGGCACCACCCTTTACCGTTCAACGGCCAAGCTGGTTCGTGAGCACGACGGCGTGGTGGCATGCAGGGTGGGTATCTGCAACTGTCCTGTCCGCCAGAATTGCAAGCACGTGGTGGCGCTCATCGCTGGCGCCGAAGCCGATTCGAACTTCCAGGACTACTTTGTTCCAGAGGAAGCCCCCGTGGAACCCACCTTCCTGGAGACCTTACTTGCCAACGCCAAGGGCGCCAAGGCAAACAAGCCGGCCCCCGGTAAGGCTGAAAGCTCAACGGAACAGGAGCAGGCCCCCAGTTGGGAGGCCTCGCTGAGCGAATTACTGCCAGCCGCCGCGGCAATCCCCGACGCCGACGCCCCCGCCCTCGGCCTGCAATTTGAATTGCAGGTTCCACCGCCGCGCTTTTCCTACCGCGGCAAGGGCGGCAAGGTGCCCTCGGCACCGATCCTGAACGTGCGCCCCGTCGTGATGGGAACCCGCGGCAAATGGGTCAAAACAGGCATTAGCTGGAACACTCTGGGCTACCTCAGCTACGGTCGCCAGCACGATCCGGCCCAGTTGGAATGGCTCAGCGAATTCCTCACCTCCCACAGCCCGCGACAATACAGCCACAGCAGCGCCGCGTCCTGGTTGGCTGTCAATGACTTTGCCGGACGCAACCTCTGGCAGCTGCTCGCCGACGCCCACAAGTACGGTGTGGCTCTGGTGCAGTCAAGCAGCGGCGATCCCGTGCGGGTCTCCACCGACGACGCCAACGTGCAACTTGACGTTTCCCGGTCCGAATCCGGTGGCCTGGAAGTCGGCTCGCTTATCGAATCGGGGGGCGTTCCCGTCACGGAAGCTGTTGTGGGCATCATTGGAACGCCTGCCCATGGCCTGTTTTTCAGCGATCTGCCCGACACCACAGCAAACGTGGGAAGCGGCACGTCCGGGCGCAATGCCGTGGTTCGTGGAACCATCACCTTGGCTCCGTTGGCTGCGAACACGCCCACGCAGCTGCTGGACTTTGCCCTGCGCAAGGAAACCGTCCACGTGCCTGCGGAGGGCGAGGAGAAGTTCCTCACCCAGTTTTACCCGCAGCTGAAGCAGACTGCGCCGGTGGTTTCCGCCGACCATTCCGTGGAGCTGCCTGCGTATGTTGAGCCCACCCTGTCGCTGCTGGCCGCATACGGCGACGACCACACCATGCGCCTGCACTGGGAATGGCATTACCCGGTGGGCAACCGCATCAATTCGCGCCCGTTGTGGCCCGAACTGGGCGAATCCGCTGTCCGTGACGTCGCCGCCGAGGAGCGGATCGTGGCCAGTGTGGGCCAGCCATGGGAGGAAGTTGCCTCCATGGGTGTGGCAGCCAACAGTGCGTGGGGCGAGCCGCGCCTCGCCGGTTCCGCCGCCTTGACCGGGCTGGACACCATGACGTTTAGCGAGAGCGTGCTGCCACGCCTGCGCGAGCTGCCCGGCGTCTCCGTGGAGACCAGCGGCGACCCGGCGAACTATCGCGAGGTCACCGAGGCACCGATCGTGTCGATCTCCACGCACGCCACCGACGAGCGCGACTGGTTTGACCTGGGCATCGTCATCACCGTGGAGGGGCAGTTCGTCTCTTTCTCGGCCGTCTTCTCGGCGCTGGCCGCCGGAAATTCGCGGATGCTGCTGCCCAGCGGTGCCTATTTCTCCCTTGACCGCCCCGAACTGCACCAGCTGCGGGAGCTCATTGACGAGGCGCGCGGGCTCAATGACAATAAGGATGGCGCGCTGCGGATCAGCCGCTTCCAGGCTGGCTTGTGGGACGAACTGGCCCAGCTTGGCATTGTCGATGAACAGGCGGAGGCGTGGCGGAAGGCCGTGTCAGGGCTGCTCGACGGCGGCCCCACGGACCCGCTTCCCACCCCGGCAACGCTGAACGCCACCTTACGCCCCTACCAGTTGGATGGTTTCAACTGGTTGCATTTCCTGCACACCTACGGCATGGGCGGGGTTTTGGCCGATGACATGGGCCTAGGTAAAACCGTGCAGACACTGGCGCTGATCTGTCAGGTCAAGGCCGACGGCGAGAACGACAAACCCTTCCTGGTGGTGGCGCCGACCTCGGTGGTGGGCAACTGGGCCAGTGAAAGCGAGAAGTTTGCGCCGGGATTGAAGGTTGTTACAGTCTCCGAAACTTTTGCCAAGAGCGGGCTGGATTCGGCCGCATTCTTTGCAGGGGCGGACATTGTCATCACCTCTTACGCCCTGTTCCGGATCGACTTCGCCGAATACGGGATGCAACCGTTTACCGGGTTGATCCTGGATGAGGCGCAGTTCGTCAAGAACCACCAGTCCAAGGCGTACCAGTGTGCCCGCAAGTTGAACGCCCCGTTCAAGCTGGCCGTGACGGGAACGCCCATGGAAAACAACTTGATGGAGCTGTGGACGCTGCTGTCCATCGTGGCCCCCGGGCTGTTTCCCAGCCCGAAGCGGTTTGCCGAGATTTACCAGCGGCCCATTGAAAAGAACGGCAACAACGAGCTGCTGACCAGGCTGCGGGCCCGGGTGAAGCCGCTGATGTTGCGCCGCACCAAGGAACAAGTCATCAAGGATCTGCCCGCCAAGCAGGAACAGATTTTGGAGGTGGAGCTGAACCCGCGCCACCAAAAGATCTACCAGACGCATTTGCAGCGTGAGCGTGCCAAGATTCTGGGGCTTCTTGAGGATGTGAACAAGAACCGGTTCACCATATTCCAGTCGCTGACACTGCTGCGCCAGCTCAGCCTTGACGTGTCCCTCGTCGATGACACGCACGCAGGGGTGCGCTCCTCCAAGCTGGATGTGTTGTTTGAACAGCTCGAGGATGTGGTCAAGGAGGGCCACCGGGCTTTGATCTTCAGTCAGTTCACGGGCTTCCTGGGCAAGGTGCGTGACCGCCTCACCGCCGAGGGCATCGACTTCACCTACCTTGACGGGGCCACCCGGAACCGTGCCGCCGTCGTCGAGGAATTCAAGACGGGCACGGCACCGCTGTTCCTGATCAGCCTCAAGGCCGGTGGCTTTGGGCTGAACCTGACCGAGGCCGACTACGTGTTCATCCTGGACCCGTGGTGGAACCCGGCATCCGAGGCGCAGGCCGTGGACCGTACGCACCGCATCGGGCAGAAGAAGAACGTGATGGTCTACCGGCTCGTCGCCAAGGACACCATTGAGGAGAAAGTCATGGCGCTCAAGGCCAAGAAGTCCCAGCTGTTCTCCGACGTGATGAGCGGGGATTCACTGGCTGGAGGGGCGCTGACGGCCACCGATTTGGCTGGCCTGTTCCGCGACTAGCTTTCCGCATCCGCGGTGCAGCGCCATTTCTGTTTCTCCGCCGAAAACGGGGCCAACTCGCAAGAACGGGGTATCTTCACCCCGTTCTTGCGAGTTGGCCCCGTTTTCGCCCGTGGCAGTGCGAGTTGGCCCCGTTTTCGCCCGTCAGCGCTGCGGTCGCCAAATCACGACGGCCTGGCTGCGCGGGCGGGGGCGTTGGCCGCGGGCCAGGGCCACAATGTCATCGCCCGTCAGGCCCGCGGCAAACACGCGGCTGCTTGGACGGGGTGGGCGTGAGTGCATCTCTGCCGTGGCCGCCTGGAGCTGTTCGCTGAGCTCTGCAACTTTGGCTTGCAGCACGTCGACCTGGTTTTCCAACTGCATGATGCGCCGGATACCCTCGAGGGAAACACCCAATTGTGAGAGCCTTTGCACCTCACGGAGCATGTTAACGTCGTGCTGGGAATAGCGCCTGGCCCGGCCGGGAGCACGGTTGGGCATGACGATGCCCAGACGGTCATATTGTCGCAGCGTCTGCGGGTGCATGCCCGCCAACTGTGCCGCCACGGAAATCACAAAGATGGGTGCGTACGGGTCAACAATCATTGCGGTTTCCTTTCTTGCAGCAACCTTTCGAGCAGAGGGTGGGGCGGGTGGGGATTAGAGCTTGGCTTTCTCCGCCAACGCTGCACGGGGATCGGCGTCGGCGGTGGCTGCGGCGAAGGCGCGCACTGCATCCTGCGCTTCCTTGCTCAGCTTCTGCGGAACAACAACGTCAATGGTGACCAGCAGGTCGCCGGTGGCCTTAGACGTTTTCACGCCGGCTCCCTTGACCCGCAGGGTGCGCCCCGACGGCGTGCCGGCCGGGACGCGCACTTTGACGCTCTCCCCTGTCAGTGTGGGGACACTGATATCCGCGCCCAGGGCAGCCTCGGGGAACGTGACGGGCACGTGGATGCGGATGTTGTTGCCGTCGCGGACAAAGAAGTCGTGCGGTTTGACGTTGACGCTGACCACCAGGTCGCCGGGGCCTGCAGAACCGGCCTGGCCCTTGCCCTTGACCCGAACCTTTTGACCATCCTTGATGCCTGCCGGAATGCGCACGTCAATGACGTCGCCATTGGGTTCGCGCAGGCCAATCTTGGTGCCGTTGATAGATCCAGCAAAAGAGATGGAGGTCGACGCCGTCCTGTCCGCACCCTTGGTAGGCCGGGGCTGGTAGCCGCCAAAGCCGCCACCACCGCCACCACCAAAGAGGTCCGCAAATTCTGGCGGCAACCCTTGGCCATTGAAGCCCTGTGATCCGCCGCGGGACCCGCCTCGGCCACCGCCAAAGAGGTCGCCAAACACGTCCTCAAAGCCGGCGCTGCCGCCAGTGGCGCCCGAACCGCCAGCGCTGAATCGGGCACCGCCGCCCATGGCGCGGATGGCGTCGTATTGTTCGCGGTCTTCCTTGCTTGAGAGCACTGAATACGCTTCGGAGACGTCCTTGAAAGTCTTTTCCGAAGCAGCGGAACCGGCGTTGGTGTCCGGGTGGTGCTTGCGGGCCAGCTTCCGGTAGGCCTTCTTGATGTCGGCCTCCGACGCATCCTTGGATACACCGAGAATCTTGTAGAAGTCCTTTTCTGCCCAGTCTTGACTTGCCAAGACGCCTCCTTTCTAAAATTTGTGGGGGGAATGCTGTTGGGCCCACGCGCCCGAGGGTCCCGGGCTGAATCCGCGCCAGCGGATTCAGCCCGGGACTGCGTGGGGCTTACTCTGGAACTGCCACGATCACCTGTGCAGCGCGCAGGATTCGATCACCGGACTTGTAACCGTTGCGCAGCACCTGACTGACCGTGTCGAGATCCACATCCGCCGACGGCTGCTGAATGAGCGCCTCGTGCACGGTCGGGTCGAAGGGAACACCGGTGGCGTCGATCTTCTTCAGGCCGTACGTTCCCAGCGCTGTTTCCAGCTTGATGGCGATGGCCGCAAACGGTCCGTCAACAATATCGCCATGGGCGCGCCCGGCATCAATGTCGTCAAGGACCGGGAGCAGCGAGTTCAGCACGCCGATGACGGCCATCTGGCCGGCAACTGCCCGGTCGCGTTCAACACGCTTACGGTAGTTTACGTACTCGGCTTGCAAGCGAAGAAGGTCGTTCTTCAGCTCCGCTGCATCCTCAGCGCCGACGCCCTGGGCGACGGCATCCTCGGCCGGAACCTCAACACCGTTGAGAATGTCCTCGGCCTGGGAAAGTGCGTCGCCTTCGGGGGATTCGACGGGGGTCCCGTCAGGCTCGACCACCGGCTCGCCCTCTTCGGGGTTCACTGATTCAGACATGGCTACTTCTTTTCGTCTTCGTCGATGATCTCGGCGTCAACAATGTCCTCGTCGGCGGCACCTTCGGATGCGGCGTCTTCGGTGGCGCCGCCGTCGGCCGGGGCACCTTCAGCAGCGGACGCGGCGTAGATGGCCTCGCCCAGCGTGGACTGTGACGCCTGCAGCTTCTCAAACGCGGTCTTGACAGCAGCGTCGTCGTCGCCGGCCAGGGCCGTCTTGAGCGCGGTGACGTCTTCCTTGACCGGGTTCTTGACGTCCTCGGTCAGCTTGTCGTCGTTGTCGGCCAGGACCTTGTCCACCGAGTAGTGCAGCTGCTCTGCGGAGTTACGCAGATCGGCTGCCTCGCGGCGGGCCTTGTCCTCAGCGGCGTGCTCCTCGGCGTCCTGGACCATGCGCTCGATGTCTTCCTTGGAGAGCGAGGAGCCACCGGTGATGGTCATGGACTGCTCGACGCCGGTGCCCTTGTCCTTCGCGGAGACGTGCACGATGCCGTTGGCGTCAATGTCGAAAGTGACCTCAACCTGCGGGACGCCGCGCGGGGCCGGAGCGATACCGGTCAGCTCGAACGTGCCCAGCGGCTTGTTGTCGCGGGTGAACTGGCGCTCGCCCTGGAAGACCTGGATGGCCACGGAGGGCTGGTTGTCATCCGCGGTCGTGAAGGTCTCGGAACGCTTGGTCGGAATGGCCGTGTTGCGCTCGATCAAGTTGGTCATGACACCGCCCTTGGTTTCGATGCCCAGTGACAGCGGGGTGACGTCGATGAGCAGCACGTCCTTGCGCTCACCCTTCAGGACACCGGCCTGCAGTGCGGCACCAACGGCCACCACCTCATCCGGGTTGACGCCCTTGTTGGGCTCCTTGCCGCCAGCCAGTTCCTTGACCAGTTCGACGACGGCGGGCATGCGGGTGGAGCCACCCACGAGCACGATGTGGTCGATGTCCGAAACCTTGATGCCGGCTTCCTTGATGACGTCGTTGAACGGCTTCTTGGTGCGCTCGAGCAGGTCCTTGGTCAGTTCCTGGAGCTTCGCGCGGGTCAGCTGCTCGTCCAGGTGAACCGGGCCGTCGGGGGTGACAGAGAGGTACTGGAGGGAAACGCTGGTGCTGGAGGCCGAGGAGAGTTCCTTCTTAGCCTGCTCAGCGGCTTCCTTCAGGCGCTGCAGGGCGATCTTGTCCTTGGACAGGTCGATGCCCTTGATCTTGAGCTGGTTCAGCAAGTAGTCCACAATGCGCTGGTCCCAGTCGTCGCCGCCGAGGCGGTTGTCGCCGTAGGTGGCGCGGACCTGGATGGTGGAGAAGTCGTCTTCGTCCTTGCCAACTTCCAGCAAGGAGACGTCAAACGTTCCGCCGCCGAGGTCGAAGACCAGGATGAGCTCGTCTTCCTTGCCCTTCTCCAAGCCGTAGGCAAGGGCCGCAGCGGTGGGCTCGTTGACAATGCGCAGCACGTTAAGACCAGCGATTTCGCCGGCTTCCTTGGTGGCCTGGCGCTCGGCGTCGTTGAAGTAGGCCGGCACGGTGACAACCGCGTCCGTGACCTTCTCACCTAGGTAGGCTTCGGCGTCGTTCTTGAGCTTCATCAAGATGCGGGCGGAAATTTCCTGCGCCGTGTACTTCTTGCCGTCAATGTCCACGGCCCAGTCGGTGCCCATGTGGCGCTTGACGGAGGCGATGGTGCGGTCGATGTTGTTGACGGCCTGACGCTTGGCGATTTCGCCGACCAGAACTTCGCCACTCTTGGAAAACGCAACGACGGACGGCGTGGTGCGGCCGCCTTCAGCGTTGGCGATCACGGTGGGCTCGCCACCTTCGAGGACAGATACAACAGAGTTGGTGGTTCCGAGGTCAATACCTACGGCACGTGACATAAGTGGTTCCTTTCATCAGCCGCTGCGAACAAGGCCGCCGAGGTGGCGGGGTCGCTCAATCAGCGGTATTGAGCGTTCTGCACTCAACTCTACTCAGTCTCGCTTTCATGTCAAATGAAGTTGAGCGTATATGGCTCAACTTTCGCTTTGGGCATACAAGTACGACGCCGGATGGGCTGTTTTGTGTCGCGACTCTCCTCCGTGACAGCTTGGCTTGGCAGGTTTGTCCGCCTGGTGGCGAGTTCTGGCCCGTTGACAAGTTCCGGCGTACGCTCCCTTGTATGAGCGAGCAATCCAGCCAGGACCAGGGCGATGTCTACACGCACGGCCACCACGAAAGTGTGCTGAAGTCGCACACGTCCCGGACGGCGGAAAACTCGGCCGCCTATCTGATTCCGCACCTCACACATGGGCTGCGGGTGCTCGATGTGGGGTCCGGACCCGGCACCATCACAGCCGATTTCGCCCGCCTGGTGGCCCCCGGGGAAGTGCTGGGCCTGGACCGGTCCCCCGAGGTTGTCGCGACCGCCACGGCTTGGGCCGCCACCCAACACCTGGCCAATCTCAGCTTCGACACGGGAGACGTCTACAGCCTGGACTTCCCCGAGAACTCCTTCGACGTGGTCCACGCCCACCAGGTCCTGCAACACCTCACCGACCCGGTGCAGGCCCTGCGCGAGATGCGCCGGGTGGCGAAACCGGGCGGGATCGTGGCCGTGCGCGATGCCGATTTCCACGGCATGTTCTGGTACCCGCAACTGCCCGAGCTGGATGAATGGATGGCCCTATACCAAGAAGTTTCCCGCCACAACCAGGCCGAACCCGACGCCGGGCGGCGCTTGGTGCACTGGGCGCAAGCTGCCGGACTGGGCGAGGTGACGCCGTCGTCCGCCAACTGGTTGTACGCGACACCGCGGGAAAGGACTTGGCTCGCGGAGGTCTGGGCCGAGCGAGTCACCCATTCTGCATTGGCGGAACAGGCCGTGGCCTACGGGCTCGCCGACACGGCAACCCTGGAAAGGATCGCGGCGGGCTGGCGGGCCTGGGGCGCCGCGGCGGATGGCTGGTTCGTGATGCCCAACGGGGAGATCATCGCGCGGGTCTAGATCGGCCCGGACGCTAAGGAGTCCGCATGGAGAAGAACCGGTTCGAGGCCTTCAATGACGAGGTCATGGCGCTCGAGTTCAAGACCCCGGGGACCGCGGATTAGGCAGGGCTGAACAGTCTCGTCCCGTGACTGCTTTGCTATCTGCTGAGCTTCATTTACGTCGGCCTCTACTGGAACAACCACCGCCACATGATCAAGCTGGCCACTGATGTGAGCGGTGGAATCCTCTGGGCCGCAGTTCCAAGGAGCGCATCTCACCTTTCATCTACGCGGCGGGCTGCGCCCTGACCTTCCTCTCACCCTTGCTGGGGCTGGCCGCGTATGCGGCTGTGGCGGCCAGCTGGCTCGTCCCGGACCGGCGGCTGGAGCGGGCCCTGCCGGATGCCTCAGGATTGGACCCGTCCGACACGGGAACAGCTCACGTGTCGGGCCTCGCGAGCCGTAAGCTGGGCGAGTGGAATTTTCTCTGTGGCTCGCCCTCGTCGGCGCGGGCGCCATGATCAGCCTGACCCCTGGCGCTGGCGCCATCAATACGATGTCCAACGCACTCACTTCCGGTTTCAGGCGTTCCTTCTGGGGCATCCTGGGCCAGCAGCTGGCGCTGGTCATCCATGTCATCATCGTTGCGGCCGGGGTGGGCATCCTGGTCTCCAGCTCACCGTTCTTGTTCCACTTGATCCGCTACGCCGGCGCCGCCTACCTGGTGTATTTGGGCATCCGGAAGCTGCTGGCCAAGGCCGAGAAGGCCGACGACGGAGACGCACCACCGGTGGTGGAGTCCGGTTTCTCGATGTTTCGGCGCGGGCTGTGGGTGAACCTGCTCAACCCCAAGGCCATCGTGTTCTTCCTGGCCTTCATGCCACAGTTCATCCGACCCAACGAGCCGTTGCTGCCGCAGTATGTGATCCTCACGGCCACCGTGGTGGTCATCGACATCATCGTGATGTGGTTCATCTTCGCGGCCGGCGCCAAGCAGCTCAAACACCTAACCACCAGCGAACGCGGCCAGCTCACCTTGAATCGGATCTTTGGCAGCTTGTTCGTCGGCGTGGGCGTCCTCTTGGCGGTGGTCTAATCACCAGGGAAGCAGCACAGAAAATGCCCTGCGAACCCTTGCCTACATGATTCGACTCGGCCGTTTGCGGGGAAAGATTCGCAGTCCGCTTGGACGGATATTCGTCGCGGCGTTCCTCATAGCTGCAAGCGTTGCCGCGTTCTGCATTGCCGTTGCCGGGTCCACCGCCGCTTAAGCCCTTCGAACCGTAGTGGCGAGCCATTCCCTCGGCCCGGCCTCGATAGACTGTTTCAATGAGTAATCCTTACCGGATCATCACCGTCTGCACCGGCAACATCTGCCGCTCCCCCATGGCCGAATTCATGCTGTCCGCAGCGGCAAAGGCGGCCGGTTTGGACATCGAGGTTGATTCGGCCGGGACTACGGCGTGGGAGCTCGGCAACCCGATGGACCCGCGCGCCGTACATGTCCTGGACCGGCATGGCATCCGCACCACGGCGCACTCGGCCCGCCAGTTTAAGCCCGTCTTCTTTGCCGAGCGCGATCTGATCCTGGCCCTGGACACCGACCACTTTGACTTCCTCCGGACCTTGGCGCCATCCCCGGAGGCCGCCGCCAAGGTGCGCATGCTCCGATCCTTTGACCCTGCCGCGTCCACCGCCAGCCCGCAGGAACAAGGCATCTACGATCCTTGGTACGGCGACGAACAAGACTTCCAGGCCAGCTGGGAACTCATTTCAGCCGCAATTCCCGGTGTCCTGGCCCATGCCACAGCCCACGGCACCCCCCGTGGCTGATCCCGGCCCCACCACGCACCCGGTGATCATCGCCATCGACGGCCGCTCCGGGGCCGGCAAAACCACGCTCGCCCTGGAGCTGGCAACCCTGCTGCGCCGCCACCGCACCGTTTCACTGTTCCACCTAGAGGACATCTACCCGGGCTGGGACGGGCTTGACGCCGGCGTGCAACGCTACGTTTCCACCGTTTTGGACCCCCTGCACCGGGACCTGCCCGCCGCGTGGACCGCCTGGGACTGGGAGTCCAACAAGGACGGCGCCGCCTGCACCACCCCCACGGCCGAGGTCGTGCTGGTGGAAGGGGTCGGCGCCTCTCATGCCAGCGCCCTGCCCTTTGTGGATGTCGTAATTTGGGTTCAGGCGCCCGTGCAGCAACGCAAGCAGCGGGCGCTTGAACGCGATGGCGAAACCTACGTGCCCTTTTGGGACCGTTGGGCCGCCCAGGAGGAGCTGCTCTTCGCAGGCTGGGACGCCGCCGCTGCCGCCGACATTGTGGTGGACGGCTGCGAGAGTGTGGCTGCCGCACCGGAAAGGGTGCTCTCGGCACTGACCGAACTGCCCGCACTGGAATCGCTGCTGGCCCCAGAACGGGCTCGGCGCCGCGGGCTGGAATTCTCCGCCGAACGCGTCGGCGCCTACCCACAGGGCCCCGAACTGTTCGCGGCCCTGTATGGGCGGTCGCCGGACGCCGTGTGGCTGGACAGCTCCATCGCCGACACCCTCGACGGGGCATCGCGCTCCTTCCCGCCGGGCCGTTCCCGGTTTTCCATCATGGCCGACGGCGCCGGCTCCTTTGGCCGGACCGCCAGCCATAAAGGTGGGCTGACCACGGTCCGGGCAGGTGCGGTCCTCTCGCGGATCCGCACCCCGTTCTTTCGGTGGCTGGAAACCGCGTGGGGCCGCAAGGCGGTGCGTGCCCCCGCACACTACCCGGCCGAGTTCACGCTCGGTTGGCTCGGTTACCTCGGCTACGAGCTCGCGGCTGAAACCGGCGGCGCCAACGAGCTCGCGGACACCGCCGGCCCCCCCACGGCAGCGCTGCTGTTCGCGGGGCGGGCGGTGGTTTTTGACCACCAGGAAAAGTGCCTGTTCCTGCTGACACTGACCGAGGCAGCCAACCAGGACACCCATGAAGAAGCAGCGTACTGGATTCAAGAGGTGCTTGACGCCCTCACCTCGCTGCCGCGCCTGTTGGCCCCTTCATTGCCGGCGGCGCCTATCTTCACCCTGCACGACACCGAGGCCCGCTACAAGGACATGATTGCAGCGTCCCTGCACCAGATCCACGAAGGGAATTCCTACGAAGTCTGCCTGACCACCCAATTGAGCGCGAAATCGGCGGCAACGGTGGATGCGTGGGAGAGCTACCGGGCGTTGCGCCATAAAAGCCCTGCCCCCTTTGCTGCATTCTTGCGCTTTGGCCCGCTCAGCGTGTGCAGCACCTCGCCCGAACGGTTCCTGCGCATCGATTCGGCCGGCCGGATGCGTGCCGAACCCATCAAGGGCACCCGGCGCCGCGACGCCGACCCGGCCGTTGATGCAGCGCTCGAAGCGGACCTGGCATCCTCCCCCAAGGACCGGGCCGAGAACGTGATGATCGTTGACCTGCTCCGCAACGACCTTTCCCACTTTGCCCTGCCGGGGACCCTGACAGTCCCGCGGCTGTGCGCCGTCGAAAGTTACGCCACCGTCCACCAGCTGGTCAGCACCGTTGAGGCCCAGCTGGCGCCGGGCAGTTCACGGGCGCAGGCAGTGGCCGCCGCATTCCCGGCCGGATCCATGACCGGTGCCCCCAAAATCAGCACCATGGCCATCATCGACGCCCTGGAGGCCGGGCCCCGCGGGATCTACTCCGGCGCCATCGGCTACTTCTCATTGAATGCCGCCCTGGATTTGTCCGTCACCATCCGCACCCTGGTCCTGTACAACGCCGACGACGACGGCACCCGCCTTTCGCTGGGCGTTGGCGGCGCCATCACCGCCGACTCCGACGCCGAGGCCGAGTGGCAGGAGATCCAGGCCAAGGCCTACGGCGTGCTTTCAACCCTGGGGTCGGCGTTCCCAAACGATGGAGAGCAGGCGATGTAGATGTAGAGATGTAGACCAGGCTGATTTAGTCAGGCTCAATCACCGGTTCGCCGCCGGCGCGCTACTGCAACGTCGCCGTCAGCCTAGCCACGTTGTCCACGTAGCGGGCCAGCACAGGCCGTTTCAGCCATTCCTCAAGGTGCAGTTCACGCGAAACGGCCCGGTAGTCTTCCTCAACTTGATGCATATCCATCACCACATCCTTGTCGATCATCATCACTGAGACCTCAAGGTTCAAGGAGAAACTGCGCATGTCCATGTTGGAGGAGCCAATGATCGCGACGTCTTCATCAATGGTGAAATGCTTAGCGTGCAGCACCAATGGTTTCGGGTAGAGAAAGATCCGCACTCCGGCCCTCAAAAGTGCCTCGTAGTAGGAGCGCTGGGCGTGGTGGACCAGGAACTGGTCGCCCTTTTCCGAAACAAACAGTTCCACTTGGACCCCACGCTGGGCCGCCGTCGTAATGGCATAAAGCAATGAATCATCGGGCACAAAATACGGGCTGGAAATGGTGATCTGTTCCTCGGCCGAGTACAGCAACGTGTTGAACAGGCGCAGGTTGTTCTCCGTGACAAATCCGGGCCCGCTGGGTACCACCTGGCACAGGACGCCGCCAGCAAAGGTGGTCCAGTGATGGGTTTCCAGCTGCGCTTCCAGGTTCTCTTCGGTTTCGCTTGACCAGTCGGTGGCAAACATGACGTTCAGAGTGCCAACGATGGGCCCCTCAAGTCGGGCCATCAGTTCAACCCATTTGCGCCCTACCTTGTGGTTGGCCTTCTTCCGGTAGGAGGGCTCGATGATGTTCTGGGAACCTGTGTAGCCCACCCTGCCGTCGACCACCAGGATCTTGCGGTGATTGCGTAAATCCGGGCGACGCCACTGGCCTCGCACCGGCAGTAGCGGCAGCATCCGCCGCCACTGGATTTGGCTGTCGTCCAGGCGGCGAATCATGGTGCGGTAGCCAGGAACCCGCAGCGAACCGATGTGGTCAAAAAGCACGCGCACCCGTACACCGCGTGCCGCGGCGGCAATAAGTTCGTTGAAAAAGTTATCCGTGGACTCATCCGAGCTCATTATGTAAAACTCGGCGTTGACATAGTTGGTGGCTCCGCGAATCTCCGCCGCCATGGCGTCGAGGGATTCCTGGTAGCCCTTGATCAATTTCACGGAGTTGCCGCCTAGTGCCGGGAAGAAGCCGAGGTTCTGGTTCAGCACAATGGCTGAATCGACCCAGGCCGGCCCGTCGTAGGCAGTGACTTCGGCGGCCATTTCCTTGGTGCCCTCCACAATACGAAGATTGACGGCCTCCTGCGTCTGACGCCGGTGCCGTGAAAGCCGGAAATTGCCGAACATGAGAAAAAGGATTAAGCCAACATAGGGCAGGAAGAAGATGCACAAAAGCCAGGCCATGGCCGTGGTGGGCCGTCTGTTGCCGGGGATCACACCGAGAACTACTATCCGGATCACCAGATCGATCATGGCGATCACCACGGAGAACCAGACACTGGAGGTGGGCAAACTAAACGCTGTCCAGATCAACAGTGACTCCTTGACTCGTTGGCGGCTGGCTGCCAGCTGCTGGCTTCAGCCTATCGTTAGAGGTGAAAACCCCATGACCGCAATTCTCAGGGCATTTGCTGCTACTCAGGCTAGTGTTTAGTGCAACCACATTGACGCACCTTTTTTGGGGAGGCAAGCCATGAGTTCACAACAGCCCACCGGTATTATCTTCGACGAGTTCGCTCTCGACCCGGCCAAACTGGCCAAGTCAGCCATCAAAGGTTTACGGTTTGCCTTTGGCATCAGCGGTGCCGTTGCCTTGATTCTAGGTGTTCTCCTGCTCTTCTGGCCCACCAAGACACTTGCGGTGGTCGCCGTTTTCTTGGGCCTGAACTTCCTCATCACCGGTGCCGTGAAACTGGCCCTGGGTATTTTCACGCACGGGCTTTCCGCCGGAATGCGGATTCTGGACATTCTCTTTGGGTTGATCCTAGCCGTGGCGGGAATCGTCGCCATCAAGAACTCCGCGGCAACCGGGGAGTTCTTGCTGATCTTCACGGTCATCATCATTGGCATCGGCTGGATCATTGAAGGCATCTTGGCAGTCGTTGAGTCCGGTACAAGCACATCACGGACCTGGGCCGTCCTCTTTGGCGGTCTGAGCATCGTGGCAGGCATCGTGGTGCTGGTAGTCCCCACCTGGACGGCCGCATGGCTGCTGCTCATCACCGGTGTCTCCCTTGTCATCCTGGGCCTCGCCGGCATTGTCCGCGCCGTCACTTTTGGCCGCGGCATCCTTGCGGGCCTGAGCGCAGGCACCTGAGGTACTAGGCTTTCACGCATGACTGTATTGGTTTTTTTGGACCCCGCTTTCCCCGCCGGACGCATCGTAGACGCTGGCACGCCCGCCCTTCTGGCCACCGACCAGGGCGTGACCCGCGGCGACGGCATCTTTGAATCGCTACTGGCTGTCAACGGTCAGCCTCGAAAGGTTGACGCCCACTTTGCAAGGCTGGCAGGCTCTGCGCACGCCATGGACCTGGCCATCCCAGGCAAGGAAGCGTGGCTGGCGGCCATGACGACGGCGGTCACGGCCTTCACCTCCGCAGAGCCCGCCGTGCTGGACGGGCACACCACCACGAACGTGGTGCTGAAGCTGATTGTCACCCGCGGCCCGGACGGTGCCCCCACGCCCACCGCCTGGGTGCAGGCGTCGGCACTCTCCCCGGCCCTTGCCGAGCAGCGGGCCAAGGGCCTGGACGTGATCTTCCTGGACCGCGGCTATGACAGCACCATCTCCGAGCGTGCGCCATGGCTGCTGCTGGGCGCCAAGACCCTCTCCTACGCCGTGAACATGGCGGCCCTACGCCACGCCCACCAACAGGGCGCCGATGACGTGATCTTCACCAGTAGTGACGGGAAAGTGTTGGAGGGACCGACGTCGTCCGTCCTGTTGGCACATATCACGGACGACGGCGGGGTCCCCGTCAAGCGCCTCATCACACCCAACCTTGACAGCGGCATCTTGCCCGGCACCACCCAAGGTGCGTTATTTGCCGCAGCGCAAGAGGCCGGCTGGGAACTGGGCTACGGCCCGGTGGAGCCGGCGGATCTACTGGACGCCGACGCCGTCTGGCTGATTTCCAGCCTCCGCCTGCTGGCGCCGGTCAACACGATCGACGGGTTGGAGATCGGAACCGCCGAGGTACGTGCCCGGCTGAGCGCAGAGCTCAGCGCACTACTGTCGACAACGCACTAACGCCACCGGCGGCTTGGCCCTGACGCGTCACTGCGTTGGGCGGCCGGTTCAGGGGCTCAACCCAAGGCGTGGATAGAGGACTTCGAAGCCTTTCTCCAAACCCCCGTTCAATGCGGCAATCACATGCCCGCCGTTGGGCACCTCATAGTAAGTGCTTGACATTCCAGCGGCACCGGCTGCCGCCGCCACCTCCTTTGCCGCCGCCACGTAGACGGTGTCGTCGGAACCGGCCGTGAAAATGGCGGTGGTGTCCGGATACTTCCTCTTGTCCATAATGTTGATGGGTTTTTGTGCGTCATAGGCGGCCTGGTCCCCGCCGAAGAACTCGGCAAGGGTTGCGTCCGGATATTCCGCCCCCGGGTATTGTTCCCCCGAAATATCCAGCACGTTTTTGAAGATGTTCGGGAATTTCGCCGCAAGGGAGATCGCGCACTGGCCGCCATTGGAATATCCGCCAATAGTCCAATACCTAGGATCTTCGAGGATGTGTAAATTCGACTTCGCGAAATCCAGGACATCCTTGATGATGTAGCTTTCCACGTTGCCGTACTGTTTTGTGTCCAGGCACAGGGTGTCGTTTTGCTCGGGACCGATCTGATCGGCCACGACCACGATAGGGGCCAGCCCGTTGTGGGCAGCGGCGAATTTGTCCAATGTTGCCGCAATGAATTGTGTGTCCGGGTTTCCCGGTTGCCCCATCATCATGATCACCAGGGGCAGCCGTGGCGCGTTCGCCACCCCTGCCGCTGGCGGCAGGTAAATGCCCGCAGGGCGGGCAACGAACCCGGATGTGGTGTTGGGGATAATTTTATCTCCCTGCGACCCGGTGGCTGGCATGTCTGCCGGGGGCTTCCAGCTTTTCCACAACGGAACGTCGCCACCTGCGAGGCCACCGTCGTCGTGCTTGGGCAGGTCAATGGTGCTGTTGCTGGAAATACCAAATACCGAGGCCAGGGTCCGGTTGAGCCCGAATTCGCCGTTGATGCCCACGGTGGCCGTCAGGACAAAGACGGGAATGGAAATCGCCGCCACCAACTTGCGCCAGCGGGGGCTGCGTCGAAAACTCACGCTGGCCAGCCCCAACCCCACAAATGCCGCAACAAACCAGAACCTGATGGGATATTTCACGCCCACTTTCAAAACGTCCCACACATCGATGGTGACCCACAGAATGAGAACTCCGAGCAGCCCGCCGACACCGACGCCGGCAAGCGCCCGCAACATCCACCGTTTGCCGGGCCGCATAAACAGCAGTGCAAAGAAGAAGATCCCCACGGCGGCGGCAGAATAGATGACCGTGTTCGAGGTGAGATCGGCGGCTAGAATATGTCTAATCATGTGCGGGCTTATTTTCTCCCTTGGCCGTGATTTGCCGCAGGAATCCGGCACTGTCACGGGCTGAGAGTGCCGGCAGGTACGCGGCGGTGATGGCCAGGCCAATGGCTGGCAGTGCCAGTGAATCGTTGTAGAGCAGGTACAGGGTTTGATGTTCGGGCTGGAATCTGGATTTGAAGGCAGCCAAGGATTTGAAGCCATACATTGGCTCCAACGCATTGCCCAACATGGTTAGCACTTTCTCGATCACCGAACCGCTTTCATCGGTTTCGCTGCCTCCGGAGTTGGCCAAGGGGGAACCAGAGAGCGAGATCGTTCGAACTTCCTCCTTAAAGTGTGTGACCGCTGAGGCGATCAGGAACTCCATGACCCCCTTGAAGCCTTCCTGCCGGCGCCTCATGAAGTCCAAAGTCCAGCCGGAGATGTCCCGCTCGGCATACACCGGCAGCCAGCTCGTGACCCCATGCACCAAGCCGTCACCGTCGACGGCTACGCAGCACAGTACCTGGGCGTCCTTGAGTTCATCCAGCCCGCCCAGGGTAAAGCCCATTTCCGGCAACGATTTCTCCGACACCCATTCCTCGGATATTTCCGCAAGCTGGGCGCGGATGCCCGGCGGCATGGCCGAATAGCTGTACCAATGGTCTTGGATGCCAAGTTTGCCGGCCCGGTTCAGTGCCGTACGCACGTTTTGCCATTCCTTACCCTTGAACGTCATCGCCTCAATGTTCAAGAGGGTCTCTTCTGCTACTTCCAGGGCCCGAAAATGGAGGCCGTCCAAGGCCTCGCCCACCTCCGAACGCACCGAATAGAAGCAGGGGATCAGTCCCTGCTCAACACAGTGAGACACGAAGTTCCGGGTTGCCTGCGCTTGGCTGTCAACAGCCCCAAACGGGCCAGCGATAGTCACGGCGACCCCGTTGTGCACCTGGTATCCGATGGCGTTTCGGCCGTCCTCACTGAACCAGTAGACGTTGTTCGCCCATAGGGACATCCAGGATAATGACCCGCCGCCGTCCTGGAGCAATTCCCGGACTTTGGTTCGTGCTTCCTTGGCGTTGGCGGAATCGGCCGTGTACAAGCGCAGGTCCTTATACGCCAACACAGCAAACGCCAACCAGAGCACAGCGCCACCAAATCCGTAAATAATGGTCGTCACCAGCCCCTGCGGCAGTACAACCACAAAAGGCATGGGGAACGGAATGAGCACGTGGGTCAGTTGCGCCAGCAGGTTGCCGAGGTTGGAACGGCCAAGGTTCCCCTCAACAAACCACATGAGCGTGTAGATAAAGATCAAAGTGGCGCCGACCATCGCGGTCCGTCGGAACAGTTTTTTGGCCGCGCGGGCCCTGGAGATCACCGGAAACTTGCCCCGGTGCATAAACAGCAGGAGCGCGATGGCCGCGGGCACCAGCACCGATGGCAGGATGTAAACCGCCAGGAACCCCAGTTCCAGGTTCCCCCCGACCAGGTCCGGCGAGGCCAAGAACACCACAACGGCCCCCAACACGACAATGGCAATCAGTGCATTGATCACCAGGGCGGTCCAAAGCGCCAAACGCCGCCCCCTTCGCAACCCTTCCGAACACACCAGCAACAAAATCACCGGAACCAACGACAACAGCACGGCACCGACACTGCTGACCCCGACCACCGATTGGAGGTTTATGCACGCGGCATCGGCATCGCACATTTCATGAAGTTCATCCGCATCCGGGCGACCCGCAAGCATCAAGGACGAGACGGTGCTCAACGGTCCGACGGCGAAGGCGTCCGTGAACTGGGCGATCAGGGGGCCGACGGCGAACACCCCGACCACTGTTGCTAGCAGGAACCTGGCCTCGCGAAGCGACGGTCGAGCAAAGAGTTTGCCGGTGGCATGGCGCCGTCCGGTGCCGACCAGACGTCCGACCAGCAGACCAAACACGCCACCGAGTAGTAACTGCAGTGTTTGGGCCACCCCCACATAGAAGACAAACATCAAGGAAAACGCGAGAAGCCAGGTGCGCAGGCGGTGCCGCCACAAACTCTCAAGTGAGGCCGTCGCCGCCCCAAGTGCGGCGGCGGCGCCACCATAGGCGCCAACCACATATTCGCCGCCAAGGTAGCTGAGCCAGCTGTCATTTCCTGCCGTGCCCGCTGCGGTCAAGGCAACCAGAGCCAAAGAGCTGACGATCTGGCCCACCAGGAACATGGTGACGGCGCGTGTGGATCCGACGATACGTTCGGCGATCCCCACACCCACAGCAATGACCACCAACGCAAGCAGAGCATCAAGCCACGAGGTGGCAAAGAATGCGCTGACCAGCACCGTCCACCAGGCTGCGCTCACGTCGCCAAGGTCGATCCCCACCACTGCGAGCACGTCGTCGGAGACGCCATTGGCCAACCCTCCGATGGCGGCTGTTGCAATGAGCACCACGAGCATCAAGAAAACCGTTGCCGGAGACTTGCGCACCACGGAAAACGCTCCAGCGCACCACCGTTTGGTTTTAGATTCGCGCACTAACTCCGTGGTCATGATTTCCCTCATCTCGATGACTTTTTTTGGGGCACTCCCACGCCTCGGCACGCAGCTTAGACGATGGCTGCCACGGGTGCCGGCCGCACCAAAGGACGGAGCTTGTTGGCCAGCAGAATCAGCACGACGCTGACGGCGAGGAAGGCAACCGCAATCAGCACACAGGTCACAGCCACCTGGCCGTAGCCGCCGTTTGCCGGGTTGAGGAACGGATACGCGTACCAGTTGATCGCGGCACCACGGATCAGTGAATAGGCCAGGTACGCCAGCGGGATCAGCCCCAGAATCCAGAGTTTGCGCAGCGGGATCCTCCTGCGCGGCGGCTGGATCAGCCAATCTGCCACCACCGCAATGGGCATCACATAGTGCAGCCACGTGTTGATCCACGGCAACAAGGATCCAAGGTCCACATCGCGCAGCAGGGCGCTGAAGACAATGCCCACCAACGCCATGGCGACCACCGAAACACAGCGCAGCAACTGCCACAGCGGGCCCAATTCGCGCCCCCTCCAGGTCAGCACCGACTCAACCAGCAGAACGCCCGCAGCCAAAATGTTGGAGAGGTTGGTGAAGTAGCTGAAGAAATTCAACACGTCGTAACCGTTGGTGATGTGGATACCCAATTGTGTTCCGACGGCTGTCAGGGTCACTGCGCCAAGTGCGAAGCGCACGGCGGCGAGGATGCGTCGCGTAGTCATGGGTTCATCCTGCCACCTCTGCGCCTTTTCAGACACGAGCGGCGCCGTCATTTTCAGCAATATTTCCCGTCATGATTGGCACCGGACCCGGGTGGGTGTGTTAGTTTCAAAGGGAGTAATGAGCGCCAGTTTTAAGCCCTGACTTGCTGGCCGGCAACCCTCTCTTGCGGTGGGGTGCCTCAGGTGAATACTCGGCAAACCCAGCTACCCGAGGCTGTGGCTTGCAAGCGTGAACCACCTGCCGTGCTGCCAACTTTAGATGTGCAAGCCCCGTACGGAGATGTCCCGTTTGCTGGCGACGCCCACTGCATTCAAGGAGTCCACGTGTCCGCCGAAGATACCCCCCTTACCTACCGCCTGATCACCGGCCCCGATGACCGCTCCTTTTGTGAGCGGATCTCGGCTGCCCTGGCCGACGGCTATATTTTGCACGGCGGGCCGGCACTGACGTTTAACGGCACCTCAGTGGTTGCCGCCCAGGCAGTGATCCGCCCGCATCTGGTGGCGCACGCGGACTCGGCCATTGCTGATGCAGTCCTGGACCTGGAGGATGAGGAAGAGTTCGACGGCGAGGGAATCGCATGAGCTACGCCGGCGACTTGGCGCCTGCGCAGGCGTGGGAGACGCTAACCCAGGGCGCTGTGCTGCTGGACGTGCGCACCGCGGGCGAATGGGCCCATATTGGCGTGCCGGACCTTTCCTCCTTGGGCGCCGAGCCGGTCTTCATCCCCTGGAACCTTGCCGACGGCACCAACAACGCCGCCTTTGTCACAGAACTGGCGGCCGCCGTCCCGGCAGAGACACCCCTGGTGGTTTTGTGCCGCTCGGGTGCAAGATCCATTGCAGCGGCGCAGGCAGCCACGGCCGCCGGCTACACGGCGTTCAACGTTTTGGAAGGTTTTGAGGGTGGGACCGACCGCTTCGGCGAGCGGACGCTCAACGGCTGGAAGAACCGCCAGCTGCCCTGGAAGTAAACTTCTTATCTGCGAAAGCTAAAAGGAAACACACGCACTTGAGCAACTTTAATGAGCACGCTCCGACGTGGGCGCAAGACACCCAGGCCGTCCGGGGAGGGTTGGACCGCAGCAACTTTCAGGAGACCTCCGAGGCCATCTTCCTCAATTCCGGATTCGTGTACGAATCCGCAGAGGCCGCAGAAGCCGCGTTCACCGGCGAGGTGGACCGCTTTGTGTACTCACGTTACGGCAACCCGTCGGTGGCCACATTCCAGGAACGGCTGCGCTTGCTTGAGGGCAAGGAGGCCTGCTTTGCGACGGCGTCCGGAATGTCGGCGGTGTTCACCGCGTTGGGTGCCCTGCTGGCTGCCGGGGACCGTGTGGTGGCCTCGCGATCGCTCTTTGGCTCCTGCTTTGTGATCCTGAACGAACTGCTGCCGCGCTGGGGTGTGACAACGGTGTTTGTTGACGGGCATGACCTTGAACAGTGGCGTGAGGCCCTGTCCGTGCCCACCACAGCGGTGTTCTTTGAGTCGCCGTCGAACCCCATGCAGGAGATTGTGGACGTGGCGGCAGTTTGCGATCTAGCGCATGCCGCCGGCGCCCAGGTGGTGGCCGACAACGTCTTCGCCACACCCCTGTTGCAGCGCTGCGGCGACTTTGGTGCCGACATCATCGTCTACTCCGGCACCAAGCACATCGACGGCCAGGGGCGTGTGCTGGGTGGGGCCATCTTGGGCACCAAGGCGTTCATCGACGGACCCGTCAAGAACCTGATGCGGCACACCGGCCCGGCACTGTCGGCGTTCAACGCTTGGGTGCTGACCAAGGGCCTGGAAACCATGAACCTGCGCGTCACGCATTCGTGCCACAACGCCCTGGCCCTGGGCGCGTTCCTGGAGCAGCAGCCCCAGGTGGGCCGCGTGCTGTACCCGCACCTGCCGTCGCACCCGCAGTATGAGCTGGCCAAGAAGCAGATGATGGCCGGCGGCACCGTGCTGACCTTTGAGTTGGCCGAGCCCGCCGCCGGCACCACCAAGGACGCCGCGTTTGCCCTGCTCAATGCCCTCCAGATCATTGACATCTCCAACAACCTAGGCGACGCCAAATCCCTGATCACCCACCCGGCCACCACCACGCACCGGGCCATGGGGCCCGAGGGGCGTGCGGCCATTGGCCTCAGCGACGGCTTCCTGCGGCTCTCTGTCGGTTTGGAGGACGTGGAAGATTTGAAGAAGGACCTGGCGGCGGCGCTGTCGGCCATTTAGGGGTTCCCGCTGCTGCCCCAACGAAAGGGACGGCGTTTGCACCCCCGCCTTCTGCCTACGCCCCCACCACAACCTTCGCGGTCGGTGCGCATGTCTCCGCCTTCTGCGCATGTCCGGACATGCGCAGAAGGCGGAGACATGCGCGATGCCCGCCGGCGGATGCTATTTTTGCGGGATTCCGGCTTGGCGGAGCAGCCGTTCAAAGCCGCGAAGGTTCATCATCTCGTCCCAAGTCCACCGAAAGACCCCTACATTCTGTGCCCGGATCTGGTCCTCGCGGTCCTTTTCCTTCAGGATGCGATTCTCGAGGGACAGCCCATTACCCCAGTCGGCGCGGAGATACTTGGCGCGGCCGTCAAACTCACCCACACGGCGCTGCTCCTCAAACCAGAAGTCCGTGAAAGCTGGGCTGCCGTCACGGAGCACAAACTTGTGTTGCAGTTCAGGGGCAACGAAGCCCAGCCGGGCCATCCTGACCCGGCTCAGGGATTCACCCGCGGATCCGGACAGCCCGGAGGCGAATTCTATGACGGCCACGGCCCTGTTGCGGGCGGCCTTCGACGTAAGCTGCTCTGCGGCAGCCGTGAGCTCCGCTTTCAGCAGCGGCGGGCCCTGGGGATGGTCGTTCTTCCAGGAGGGTTCAAAGATGCCACTGGAAACACCCGGCGGCGTGAAGGTGTTCTCCACTTTGCGACGCAGCGGCTCGTGAAGGCTGGAATCGCAGGCGGCCACCGCACGTTCAAACGTCAGGCTGGCGATCAACTGCATGGTTGTGGTCAGCTTGTCCGTTAGCAGCAGTTCCCCGCATTGGACCACGCCCTCGGTCACGGACCCAATATGACAGGTGACATCGTCATGGCTGCGGCCGCCTGTCGCCGACTCAGTTATGCAGTGAAGACTCTCCTCGGGTCTCCCGACAAGCCACAACCCCCAAACGAGTGCTGCCGTGGCATGGCAAAAAACTGGAGGCAGCTTCGACCGTATGTGATATGCCGCGGCCCGCAGGCCGTATTGGGATGGCTGATCCATGGCCTTCCACTCGACGGCGTCAGCGTAGACTGCCCGACGGACTTTGACCAGCTTGCCCTTATTTTTCAGTTTGGCCAGGTCCCGGGCATCACGGCCCAGCAATTCCATGTCTTCGGGAAGAATCAGGCGTGGTGGTTTCATGGAATCAACCGTTCCAGCGTCTCCGACAGGATGTAAGGGTCCCATGGGAAATTGTGGATAACCTCGAACGGTTATCCACAGGCGAATCAGATCTCCGGCGCCTGTCGCCGCGTACGTCCCCGCCTTCTGCGTACGTCCGTACGTGCGCAGAAGGCGTGAACATACGCGGCGGGCGCAGGGAGCTGGGACGGGCGCACGAAAAAGTACGACGGCGGCCGGTGACCCTTTGAATCAAGGATCACCTGCCGCCGTCGTACTTTAAGCGGTCAGTCTTGGAAGTACTCTATCTCGGCGCCGATGGTGTTCAGGCGCTCGGCCAGGTCCTCGTAGCCGCGCTCAATGACGTAGATGTTGCGCAGCTCGCTGGTGCCCTTGGCAGCGAGCATGGCCAGGAGGATGCAGGCGGCCGGGCGCAGGGCCGGTGGGCAGCCGATCTCAGCCGCACGCCACGCCGTAGGGCCCTTGATGTCTATGCGGTGCGGATCCAGCAGGCGCACGCCGGCACCGAGCCGGTTCAGTTCCGTCAGGTAGATGGCTCGGCCCTCGTACACCCAGTCATGGATGAGCGTGGTGCCTTCGGCGCAGGACGCGATGACGGCGAAGAACGGCAGGTTGTCAATGTTCAGACCCGGGAACGGCATGGGGTGGATCTTATCCGGGGCCGCCTTCAACTCCGACGGCAAGGTGGTGATGTCCACCAGGCGGGTCTGGCCGTTGCGGGCCACATACTCGGTGGACTTCACATAACGGAAGCCCATCTGTTCTAGGATCTTAAGCTCGATCTCCATGAACTCGATGGGCACGCGGGTGACGGTCACCTCCGACTTGGTGACGATGCCGGCGGTGATCAGGGACATGGCCTCGATGGGGTCCTCCGACGGGAAGTACTCGATGTCCACATCAATGCGGGCTTTGCCGCGAATGGTGAGCGTGGTAGAGCCAACGCCCTCCACCTGCACCCCCAGTCCCTGCAGGTAGAAGCACAGGTCCTGGACCATGTAGTTGGGGCTGGCGTTGCGGATAATGGTGGTGCCCTCGCGGTGCGCGGCGGCCATGATGGCGTTTTCCGTGACGGTGTCCCCCCGCTCGGTGAGCACAAAGGTCCTGTCGGCGGTGTCACTGAGCGGCGCCTGCACCTGGTAGAAACCGTTGTGAGCGCTCACGTCAAGGCCGAACTCGCGCAGGGCCTGCATGTGCGGCTCCACGGTGCGGGTGCCCAGGTCGCAACCACCGGCGTAGGGGATCCGGTAGACCTCCTGCTCGTCAAGCAACGGGCCCAGGAGCATGATGACGCTGCGGGTGCGCTTGGCCGCCTCAACATCCATCCCGAACAGGTCCAGTACTGCGGGCCGGCGGATCTGGAGGTCGCTGGTATTGAGCCACTTGCATTCCACGCCGATGCTGGTCAGCAGCTCAACAATCCGGTTCACCTCTTCAATGCGGGCCAGCCGGCGCAGCGTGGTGGTGCCACGGTTGATCAGGCTCGCACAGAGCAGGGCCACGCCGGCATTTTTGCTGGAGTTGACCTCCACGCTTCCGGAGAGTTCGCGGCCGCCGTGGACCCGCAGGTGGGTGACGGTGTTCTTGGGTGAGTTGCCCACGTTGACAATGTTGGTGCCCAGCAGGGATTCCATACGCTGGATCATCTTCAGGCTCAGGTTTTGCTTGCCTTGTTCCATGCGGGCCACGGCACTTTGGCTGGTGCCCAACTGGGCTGCGAGTTCCAGTTGCGTCCACCCGCGATCGTTCCGAGCATCACGCACTAATACACCAACAGTTTCAGCAGCCACTTGAGTCATAACAACTTTTATATCATGAGAAGCATATTTTGATGGACTTTAGTGACTAATCTAGCCGGATGGACAGTTTGGCAACTAAATTAACCGCTGGGTGCGATAAATACATCTGCGCAGTCACCCTCTAGTACCTCAACGCTACCCCGCCCACCGCCACTGCCGGGACATTCCCTTTTTTCTTAGCCAAACACCGGATTCCAGCTCCCCAGCACGACGGCGGCCCCCACCGCCACTGCGACGATCGCCACTCCCCCGGCCAGCACCCCCAGATCCCGGCCCGAGTAGCGAGATTCCCTGGCCCAAGTTCGCCGGCCGGCACCGAAGCCCTTCGCCTCCATGGTGACCGCCAGCCGGGAGGCCCGGCGGATGGCCTGAACCAGCAGCGCCATGGCCTGCCCTGCCCCGGCCTTGACGCCGCTGAAGAAGCCGGGTTCGCCACCCACGCCGCGGGCGCGCCGTGCCATACCCAGGGTTTGCCACTCTGCCACAAGCAGGCCCACTAGGCGCATCGCAGCCAGCGCGCCCAGGACAAACCTGTGCGGAAGCCGCAGCTTTTGCGCCAAGGCATCGGCCAGGTCCGTGGGGTCCGTGCTGGCCAGAACAATGATGCCCGGCAGCGCTATGGCCAATCCACGCACGGCGATGGCGGCCCCTGCCTCCACCGAGCCGCTGGTGAAGCTCACAGGCCCCAGGGCCAGCAGGAGCTCACCCGTCTTCGGGGCCAGCAGCGCCGTCCCATACCCGCCCACACCGGCCGCCAGCAAGATGGGCCAGCCCCGGCGCAGCAACATGGCCGCGCTCAACCCCGCCAGCGGCAGCAGCAGCACTTCCAAGGCCAGTGCCACCGTGGCGGAGACCCAGTCGACACTCAACAGCAAGGCGACCGTGATCACCATGCCGGCGCCAAGTTTAGCCAGCGGATTGGCACCGGCCAGCCAGGCCATGGACCGCGGCGCGGCCAGCACATCCACGCTCATCGCCGCACCGCCTTCGCTGGTGTAGGCGCTGGTGCAGACTGTGGTGCAGATGTGGGTGCAGACGCAGCTTCTGGTGCGGGATCGCCAAGTACCAGCCGGTCTCCGCCCAGAAGCTGCGTGAAGAGGGCGTCGTGCGTCACCGACAGCACGGCGGTCCCGGCATCTAGCAGCTCGGTCAGCAATGACGCCAGTTCCGCCCACGTGTTGGCGTCCTGGCCAAAGGTCGGCTCGTCCAGTATCAGGATTTGCGGGCTCGCCGCAAGCACCGTGGCCACGGACAAGCGGCGCTTCTCCCCGCCGGAGAGCGTAAACGGGTTGGCGTCGGCCAGGTGTTCCAGCCGCAGCCGGGACAGTAACTCCTGAACCTTTTCACCTCCCCGGCCCAACAACCGGGGAGCAAAGAGCAGCTCTTCACGGACACTTCCGGTCACAAACTGGTGCTCCGGTTCCTGAAAAACGGTCCCGATCCGGCTGATGAGTTCCCGTCCACGCCACGTCAACGGCGAGCTTCCCGCCCCACGCGCCAGGGCTTCCGTCGCCACCAAACTGCCGCTTGCAGGGGGCAGCAACCCGGCCAGGGTCAGTGCCAGCGTGGATTTTCCCACCCCGTTGGGGCCCGTCACGCTCAGCGCCCGCCCCGCGTAGAGGCGCACGGAGGGAACGACGGCGGCTGGCACGGCCGGGTGCCGGCGCCGGTTTTTGCTTCGGGAGACGCCGAGATCCGCAGCTTCCAGCAACAGCTGCGAGCCGGCGTCGTGGTGGTGCCCTCCAGACCCGGACCCGGTGCGCTGGCGAACGGCCGGCACATGCCCCGGAACCCACACGCCTGCGTCGGCAAGCAGGCGGGCGCCCTGGGCCAGCACGGTGGCCGGCGGACCGTCGAACAGCACGCCTCCGGGCTCCCCCGCGGCACTGGGAGCCAGCACCACGATCCTGTCCACCACATCCAGCCACACCGGTACCCTGTGCTCCACCACCACCAGGGTGGCACCGGTTTCGGCAAGGCTGCGGCAGACGGCGTCGCGCACATCCACCACTCCTGCGGGGTCCAGGTTGGCGGTGGGCTCATCCAACAGCAGCAGGCCCGGGCGCATGGCCAGCATACCCGCCAGGCCCAAGCGTTGCTTTTGTCCGCCCGAAAGCGCCGATGTGGGGTGATCCAGCGGCAGCGCCAAGCCCACTGCCTCCAGCGCGGCAGGGACCCGGCGCCAGATTTCCTCCCGAGGCACGGACAGGTTCTCCGCACCGAAGGCCACGTCGTCGCCTACGCGGGACAGCACCACCTGCGCATCCGGATCCTGTTGCATGAGCCCGGTCCGACCGCGGGCCTGCGCCACCGGCGCCCCATCAATGAGCAGGGTGCCAAACTCGTCGGCGTCCTCATCGACGCCCAAGACGCCGGCAAGGGCGTGCAGAAGCGTGGACTTTCCGGCTCCGGAGGGACCCAGCAACAGCACTCGTTCCCCGGGTGCTATCTCCAGGTCAAGGTCATGGATTGCCTTGGCGGCGCGCCCCGAATGCTGCCACCCCCACCCCTTGGCGCTGATCCGCGCCGGGGCAACGCCGCGCCCTTGCGCACCGGATCCTTGCGCAGTCACGGCCTACACCACCGATTCGGCGGCGGCCCCGCGCGAGGGTAGATTGGCCAGCGCACCGGTGCGTGCCAGTCCGCGCACGGCCAGCCAGGACAAAAGGCCGGCGATGACGGCACCTGAGACGGCGGCCAGCACCACATACAAGGCCTTCCACTCGAACGCCCAGGCCACGTTGGAGATCAGGCTGTCGTTGAGCCCGAGCGCCACCCCTGATAGCGCGCCCGCAAGCAGGGCCACCGGCAGCGTGAATTTGCGGTACCGGAACAGGGCAAAGATGGCTTCCGCGCCCAGGCCCTGAACCAGTCCCGACAGCAGGACGGTGAAGCCAAAGTGGGTGCCCAGCAGGCCCTCCACGGTGGCCGCCACCAGCTCGCAGTACAGTGCGGCACCCGGTTTGCGGATCACTAAGGCACCCAGCACGCCGGCTATGAGCCAGCCGCCGCCGTAGAGTGCCACAAGGGGCGGAAACGCGACGGTCAAGGCGCTGATCAGGCCGTAGCCGGCGGACCACAGCCAAAAGATGACACCCACGGCCACGGCCAAAACCGATGCCACCACAATGTCCACCACGCGCCACGTACTCTTGGCAGCTGCCTTGGGGTTTGCGGGATTGCCCGCTGCTGACTTGCTCATAAAGATTCCTCCTTTTCAGGAGGGGCAGCTGCTACGGTATTTCCGCGCAACCGAAGAGAACTCGACTCCCTTCGCCGGTACTAACCGGAGCAGGTTCGAGGGTCTGCGGCGAACCGCACTCTCAGCGCCAGTACCCATTAGCGGGTAGACGCTCCCCTGTCGTGTTGAATTGCTCATATCAGCTTACGCGCATGGCGGCGCGGGCGCCCCTTTACGACGCCGTTATGACGGCGAGCCGCGGGCGCACACTAAACTAGCTTCAACAACGCAGTGCGGGGCGGATTAGTCCCACCCACGGTTCAAGGAGACATATATGAATATCGTATTCAAACTGCTGAGCACCGGCATCAGCCTGGGCGCAGGATTTGCGGCCAGCAAGATCGTAGATACCGTTTGGGAGAAAAGCACCGGGAACAAGCCGCCCAAGGACGGCGGTGACCTGGAGAACAGCCTCCGCTCGGCCCTGACGTTTGCACTGGTGTCCTCTGCTGTGGCGGCCATCATCCAGGTCATTGCCGGGCGCACCACACAAAAGGCCATCGCCCGCTTCAACAGCCACCCCGAAGAGGTCTAGTCCGGTTCCCTAATTGCCGGGTTGGGTGTCCTCGCGAACGGCCTCAACCACCTCGTTGAGCTCGTCGGCGCTGAGCAGTTCGGGGCGCCGGTGCTTGGTCCGGTACCCGGCACGGCCCACCATATGGGCCGACACAGGAACCGTGAGCAGCTGAAACAGCCACGCCACCAGCAAGATCGGAACCAGCGACCACGCCCGGATCTGCAGGCCCACGGCCGCCAGCATCAAGAACAAACCCAGCACCTGCGGCTTGGTGGCGGCGTGCATCCGGCTCATCAGGTCAGGGAACCGCATCAGGCCAATGGCCGCGGCCAGGCTCATCAGGGCCCCGCCCAGCAGGCAAATCGCCGTCAGCACATTGATCAGGCCATCAACGCTCATGCGTCCTCCTTCTTATGGGCCACAAACCTGGCCACGGTGACCGAGCCGATGAAGCCGATCACGCTAAGAACCACCAGCAGTGCAAGGTTGTCGGCGTGCCGGTTCAGTGCCATCTCCGTGGCCAGTGAGGCGCCAAAAATTGCCAGCAGCACATCTGCGGCAATCACACGGTCCAGCAGGGAAGGCCCCGCCGCAATCCGGTAAATGGTCCCGGCTGCCGCCAGTGAAAGTACGACGGCGACCATCACCACTACAATTTGCAGGCCTGTCATGGCGCCTCCCTAGGTGACGGCGGGGCCGTCTCTGCTTTGAGTGCCGCCAGTTCTTCACGGCTTCCCATGACACGAATGAGCCTGGCCTCGATCTCCTGGATTTCGGCACGAGCCTTCGTCACGCCCTCGGGCGTGGAGACGTTGAGTGCATGCACGTACAAGGTGGAGGTGCCGCGATCGACCTCCACCACCAAGGACCCTGGAATCAAGGACAGCACGTGGCCGGTGGCTGTCATCAAAAAATCCGATTTGCTGCGCAGGGGTACGGCGATAACAGCATTGCGGATGGCTGGCCCGCGCACCACGGCCAAGTAGAGCACCTGCACACTGGCCACCGTCACCTCACCAAGGAAGCGCAGCGTAAAGACGAGCGCCCGGAACACGTTGAAGCGGCCCGTCAGTTCAACGGGCGGCAGATAAAACGCTTTGGACACCCCAAAAGCGATCAAGGCACCAAAGACCAGGTTACCCAGGCTGAAATCCTGCCAGAGCGCACCCCACACAAAGACCATCCAGATGAGCAGGGGCACCTTTTGCCACACGCCCCGCTTTCCCTCTTTCACCTTGGTACTCATGGTGCGCCCACCCCACTGCCCAAAACAGCCTCAATATACGGGGTGCGGGCCAACATGCCCTCGGCGGCTTGTTGACTGAACTCGAACAAGGGGCCGGCAAAAACGCTCATGGCAAGCCCCAGCGCCACCAACCCCATGGTGGAATACACCATCATCTTGGGCAGGATGGGTATCTCGTTCTCGCCGGCAAACCGTCCCTCCGTGGCGTTAACGTGCTTGCTGGTCCGCAACGCGCTCATGCTGCGCCCCCCGGCAGCAACCGGCGCGGAGGCAAGCAGCACGGGGTCTGGATTCTCGGCGTCGGCGGTGCTGCGCCAAAACACCCGGTTCCAGACGCGTGCCATAACCAGCAGGGTCAGCAAGCTGGCCACCACCCCGCCCACCACCAGCGCATAGGCTAGCGGTGAGCCGTTGGCGACACCGGCCTGCAGCAACCCCAGCTTGCCCAGGAACCCGGAGAATGGCGGGATGCCGGCCAGGTTCATGGCGGGGATGAAATACAGCACGGCCAGGATAGGTGAGAGTTTGGCCAGGCCGCCCAGCCGCGTGATGGCCGAGGTCCCGCCGCGGCGTTCAATGAGGCCGGTCACCATGAACAAGCTGGTTTGGATGGTGATGTGGTGGATGACGTAGAAAATGGTGGCGGCCAGCCCCAGCACGGAGGACAGGGCGACGCCGAAGATCATGTACCCGATGTGGCTCACCAGGGTGAAGGAGAGCATTCGTTTAATGTCCGTCTGGGCCAAGGCGCCCAGGATGCCCACAAGCATGGTCAGCAACGCCACCCAGAGCAGTACGTCGTTAAAATCATCGGTGGGGAACAACAGGGTTTCGGTGCGGATGATCGCATACACGCCCACCTTGGTGAGCAGGCCGGCAAACACCGCGGTCACCGGGGCCGGGGCTGTCGGGTAGGAGTCGGGCAGCCAGAAGGACAGCGGGAACACGGCCGCCTTGATCCCAAACGCCACCAGCAACAACACGTGCAGCAGCTGCTGGGTGCCCGGATCCAGCGCGCCAAGCTTGATGGCCAGGTCTGCCAGGTTCACGGTGCCGGTGGCCCCGTAGATCATGGCGATCGCTATCAGGAACAACAGCGAGGACACCACACTGACCACCACGTAGGTGATGCCCGCACGGATGCGTGAGCCGGTGCCGCCCAGCGTCATCAACACGTAGCTGGCCGTCAGTAGAATCTCAAAACCCACATAAAGGTTAAAGAGATCCCCTGCCAGGAAGGCGTTGGAAACCCCTGCCACCAGGATCAGGTAGGTGGGGTGGAAGACGGAGACGGGCCCGCTTTCTTCTCCGTCCGCGGCACCCTGGCCGGAGGCGTAGGCCAGCACTGCCAGACTGACGGCGGAGGAGACCACCAACAGCAGCGAGGAGAACTGGTCCGCCACCATGACAATGCCAAAGGGTGGAGCCCAGCCGCCCAATTGCACGGCAACGGGCCCGGAATTCCACACCACCGCCAGAACCCACACCTCCAGGGTCAGGGTGAGGGAAAGCGTTCCCAGGCTGACCCTGCGCTGGGCGCGGGGATGGCGAATAAGTACAAAGGCGATGGCCGCCCCGAGGAAGGGAAGCGCCACGGCAAGCGGAGCGAAGGAGGCGACATTCATGAGCGGTCCTCCGGCGCCTGCGGCTCGGCATTCGGCTGGGCATTCGGCTGGGCATTCGGCTTCGCATTATGCCTGGCCCGCGAATGGGCGTTGTGCGCGGTGGCGGATTTCTTCAAGGTGACTCCTGGGATCATCTCTCGGCTCTCAAGGGGGTGATCGTTCTCATGGAAGTCGGAAATTTCGATGGCGATCTCGGAGTCCTCCTCAACGTCAAAGAGGTCTTGACTAGCCACCCGCAGATCCTCCCGGTCATCCTGGATGACATCTGCGTGGCTGAGCAGCCACGAGCGGTAGATCAGGCTGAGCATGAATGCCGTAACAGCAAAGGAAATGACAATGGAGGTGAGGATGAACGCCTGTGGCAGCGGGTCGTTATATTCCGTTGCCGGAATATCTTTGTTGAAGATCGGTGCCAGCCCGGCGTAGCCGCCGGTTGTCAGCAACAAGATGTTGGTGGCGTTGGCCAGCAACATCAATCCCAGCAGCACTCGGGTCAGGCTGCGTTCAAGCAACAGGTAGATGCCAATGGCGTAGAGGACACCCATCACCAGGAGCAGGGTCATGTTGATGCTCATCGTCCCGCCTCCAAAGGCTCGTCGTCTTCGATCAAGGTGATGCCACCGAGACCGTCTTCTTCATGCTGGTCAATTTCGGAGCCCAGGCTGCGCAGCACATCAACCACCAAGCCCACCACCACCAGGTACACGCCAATATCGAACATGGTGGAGGTGACAAACTTGATGTGCCCAAAAACCGGAAGGTCGAAGGAGAGGATGGCACTTTGGAAGATCTCCGCGCCAAAGAACAATGGCGTGATGCCCGTCAGCGCGGCCGCCGCCAAACCCACACCCAGCAAGGTTCCAGCTGAAATCCTGGTGGCCTCCGCCAGTTCAAAACGGCCGCCAGCCAGGTACCTGATGGTCAGCGCCAGGCCGGCCACCAGGCCGCCGGCAAAGCCTCCACCGGTGCCGTTGTGCCCAGCGAGCAAGAGGTAGATGGAGAGCACGATGATGCTGTGGAACACGAGGCGGGTGACCACCTCAATGATGATGGAGCGCCGTTCCGGGGCCAAGGTGCGCCCGGCCACCAGCCAGGGGTTGCCGGCGGTGGCCGTGAAGCGCTTGGCGAGTTCCGCCGTCGTACTCGGGGACTTCCCCCCGTCCGCCACGCGTCCAATGCTTCCCGTGGCCACTGTTGCGGCGCGGGCAAGCCGCTGGCCGCGCCCACGAACAAAGATCAAACTGGCCACACCCGTCGCGGCAATGGCCAGGACCGAGATCTCACCAAAGGTATCCCAGGCGCGGATGTCCACAAGCGTGACGTTGACAACGTTCAGGCCGCCGCCACCTTCATAGGCCATCTTGGGCAGTTCCAGGCTGATGGGCGTGGCAATCCGCGAGCCCATGGCCACCACGCCCACCACCACCATGACGGCCCCAAACGTGACACCCAAGACGATGCGCAAGAGCTTGTGATTCCCGGCAGTGCGTTCCTGCAGTCCCGGGGGCAGCGAACGCATGGCCAGCACAAACGCCACCAGAATGATGGTTTCCACCAACATCTGCGTCAACGCCAGATCAGGCGCGCCTTGCAAGGCAAAGATCAGCGCCACGCCATAACCGGTGACCGAGACCATCAACACGGCCATGAAACGCTTGTTGGCCCTGGTCGCGGCCACCGCACCCACCGCGATGGCAATTCCTGCAACAACCTGGAACGGGGAACCAGAGTCAAAGAAGTAAACCTTCTTGCTCCAGCTCTGCTCGGTGATGACCAGCACAGCCCCAATGCTGGCCAGTGCGGTGCCCATGATGACCACCAGATAGAAGAACAGCGAGCCGCGCTGTGTGCGGCCGGTAACCCAGATGGCCACCCGGTCCAGCACCACGATTGACTGCCGGTAGCCGCGTTCAAAGTCGATCACGGGCGGCAGCTTGGCTTGCAACCGTTCGACCCGCTGCCGCACCGCGAACAAACCCAGTCCGCCGGCCACCACCACCACACTCAACGCCAATGGCAGTGTGAAACCGTGCCAAAGCGAGAGATGCAAGCTCGCTGGATCATCGGCGCGGAACTGGGCGCTGTAGGGGGCAATCCAGCCTTCCACCAGGTGGGGGTAGAGCCCGTAGGTAACTGTGAGCAGGCTCAGTAGGGCCGGTGCGCCCAGGAACAAGGCACCCACCGGCTTGAACGCGGTGGCCATGCCCTTTGGCTTTTTCGCAAAGCCACCCCACATGAACCGCGCACTGTAGGCGAAGGTCAGGATGGAACCCACCACCATGCTGGCCAGCACCAGGACACCGATGGTGGTTCCGGCAGGGCCGTAGCGGGCATTGGCTGCAAAGGCCGCAAACACCGCTTCCTTGGCGACGAATCCGGCCAACGGCGGCAGCCCGGCCATGGAGGCCGCGCAAATCAAGGCGACCACGCCCAGCTTTGGTGCCGACCGGAACACCCCGGACAGTTCGCGGATGTCGCGTGTTCCTGACTGGTGGTCGATGATGCCCACCACCAGGAACAACGCCGCCTTGAACAGCCCGTGAGCCAGGACCATGGCCATGCCGGCCATGGCGGCTTCTTTGCTACCCAACCCCACGACGACGGTCAGGAAACCAAGCTGGCTGACAGTGCCGTAGGCGAGGATCAGTTTCAGGTCGTGCTGGCGCAGGGCCCGCCAGCCGCCCACCAGCATGGTGGCAAGCCCCAGGACGGTGATGATCAGCTGCCAGTATTCGGTTCCGGAAAAGCCGGGGGCCAGGCGGGCGATCAGATAGATGCCTGCCTTCACCATGGCGGCGGCATGCAGGTAAGCACTGACAGGTGTGGGAGCCGCCATGGCGCCGGGCAGCCAGAAATGGAAGGGCACCAGGGCCGACTTAGTCACGGCCCCCACCAAGATCAGCGCAATCCCAATGTCCAGGGCGGTGCCGGGGGCTCCCGTGGCTGCCACCAATTCCGGGGCCTTGGCCAGCAGGCCCGAGATGCTGTACGTGCCGGCAGCCTCACCCACCATGATCAAGCCCACCAGCATGGCCAGCCCGCCAAAGGTGGTGACCATCAACGCCTGCAAGGCGGCGCGCCGGGCAGCGATACGGGTGCGGGCGTACCCAATCAAAAGATAGGAAAGAACAGTTGTCAGTTCCCAGAAGACAAACAACAAGATCAAGTTGTCGGCCGTGACCAGGCCAAACATGACGCCGGCGAAAGCCACCAACTGGGCACCAAAGCCGCCCAGCCCGGCGTCGTCCGTCTTAAAATAACGGGCACAGTAGGCCAGCACCAGGGCGCCAACACCGAGCACCAGCAGCGACATCATCCACGAGAGCTGGTCCATGCGGAACGTCAGATTCACCTCGAGGACCGAAATCCAGGGGATGTTCACGGAGGGACTTATAGCCGTCGGCGAATAGACGGCCTCATATTGGCTCAACAGCCAGATGAAGCTCGCTGCGGGGACGGCGGCCAGCACGTAGAACGCGGCACGGCCCACCCGGGCAAACAAAATGGGCGCAAGAATGGCCACGAGGAAATGCGCACACAGGACAATCAACACAGTGGGCTCCGCATGTTTGGGGCTGGCGTCACAAGCGCGGACAGAGAAATCGGCAGAATCCGACCGTTCCAGCCTACCAACTCCCGTGCCTGATGTGACGCGGCACAAGCCGCCCGCACCCAAGGGTGAGCGTCATCACAACGTTATGACGCGGCTTGATGTTTGCGCGCGCGCCACCGCCCGGTAACTTTGGGCGGCTACTATGTGGCGTATGACTGAGTACCCGCCGGCTGCCGCCTACCCGCCAGCCCCCACGGCCAAACAACCCGGCACCACCTGGCAGATTGTGGCTTGGTCCCTGTGGGACTGGGGCGGTGCCGCTTTTAACGCGGTCATGACCACCTTCATCTTCACCGCGCTCTACCTCACCGGGGACGCCTTTGGCGGGGCGGATCACGCCACGGCTGTTTTGGCTTTCACCATGTCGGTATCCGGGCTGTTCATTGCGCTCCTGGCACCCGTCGCCGGGCAGCGCAGCGACCACAGCGGTCGGCGCAAGCTGTGGCTGGGCATCAACACGGTCATTGTTGCGGTCCTGACCGGCGCCTGCTTCTTTGTCCAGCCCCAGGAGTCCTACCTGCTCTTTGGCTGTTTCCTGATCGCCGCCGGGCACGTGTTCTTTGAGCTGGCCGGCGTGAACTACAACGCCATGCTGTTGCAAATTTCAACGAAGTCCACCATTGGCAAGATCAGCGGTTTCGGCTGGGCTGCAGGCTACCTTGGCGGCATCGTGGCACTGCTGATCGTTTTCTTTGCCCTGATCAAGCCCGAGGTCGCAATCTTTGGGATCACGGCCGCGGATGGCATGAGCTACCGGGCCGTTGCCGTTTTCTCAGCCCTGTGGATCCTGGTGTTTTCCATCCCCGTGCTGCTGGCCATTCCGGAATCCAAGCCGGATCCCACGATGCCCAAGGTGGGCTTCTTCCAGTCCTACCGTGAGCTGTTCCGCACCATTGTGCGGCTGGCAAAAACCCAACCACACACGCTGTACTTCCTGATTTCATCGGCCATTTTTCGTGACGGCCTGGCGGCGATCTTCACCTTCGGGGCCGTCCTGGCTGTGGGCTCCTTCGGTTTCAAAACCGGTGATGTGCTGATCTTTGCCATCGCCGGCAACGTGGTGGCCGCCATCGGCGCCCTGTCCGCAGGGTATTTCGATGACAAGTTTGGGCCCAAGGCCGTCATTGTCACCTCACTTCTGGGCCTGCTGGCCTCCGGAGGGATCCTGCTGTTCCTCGACGGGAAAACAGCGTTCTGGGTCTTTGGACTGATCCTGTGCCTGTTCGTGGGACCGGCCCAGTCCTCGGCCCGCACGTTCATGGGACGCCTGGCGCCCCCAGGTCATGAGGGCGAATTGTTTGGCCTCTACGCGACCACCGGCCGCGCGGTGTCCTTCCTGGCCCCGCTGCTGTTCGCCCAGTCCATCCTGCTCTTCGGAGCCCAAAAATGGGGCATCATCGGCATCTTGGTGGTCCTCCTGGCGGGGCTGGTGCTGCTCGTGCCGGTCAAAGCCCCGCCCCGTGGGGGCGCGGCAGCTTAGCGGGGCAGATCCCCCGTGAGCTCTGAGATATGGCCCGTGCGCTAAATGGCGGTGCGGTGAAAGTTCTGGAAAGACCGCGACGCCGTGGGGCCACGCTGACCCTGGTAACGGTTGAGGTAAGGCCCGGTACCGTACGGGTTCTCCGCCGGTGAGGAGAGCTGGAAGAAGCACAGCTGGCCAATCTTCATCCCCGGCCAGAGCTTGATGGGCAGGGTGGCCACATTGGAAAGTTCCAAGGTGATGTGGCCCGAGAAGCCGGGGTCGATGAAGCCGGCCGTGGAGTGTGTCACCAGGCCCAGACGCCCCAGGGAGGACTTGCCTTCCAGACGCGCCGCCAGATTGTCCGGCAAGGTGACAGTCTCGTAGGTGGAGCTCAAGACAAACTCGCCCGGGTGCAAGATGAACGGCTCATCGGCAGCAACTTCCACCAGACGGGTCAGGTCCGGCTGCTCTTCCGACGGATCGATGTGGGCGTAGCGGTGGTTGTCAAAAAGTCGAAAGAACCTGTCCATGCGCACATCAACACTAGATGGTTGCACCATGGAGGGGTCATAGGGGTCCAAGACAATGCGCTTGGCGTCAATTTCGGCTCGAATGTCGCGGTCTGAGATCAGCACCTTCTAAAAATAGCGCATTGGAGCTACACTGGCGCAGTTCAGCGGCACCGAAGAATTATTTGGCACCGGGATGGCGTTGAGATCAAACGGTAGCTCACACAGTTTCAGCGCTAAGGTAGGACCATGAATATTGAAGAGACTCCTCTTCCGGGCATTGGTGTCCGCCGGGAATTGCGGCTCGCCACCGGGCGCCGGGTGGGCGTGGTGACCCACCGCGACGGCCAGACAGAGCTGATCCTTTCCCGCATTGATGATCCCGACGCCTGCGCCGCGTCCATCCCGCTCAGTGCCGAGGAAGCCGCGGCGCTGGGTTCGCTTTTGGGTTCCGCCCAGCTCATTGCCCAGCTCGCTGCCGAGCAAGAGAACGTTTCCGGAGTGACCACGCACCAAATCTTGATCCGCAAGGGTTCCCGCTACGCTGGCCGGCCTTTGGGAGACACGCAGATGCGCACCCGCACCGGAACCTCCATCGTGGCTTTGCTTCGCGATGACGATGTCATTGGCTCCCCACGCCCGGACGAAGTCCTGCACGCCGGCGATTTGGCTGTGATCGTCGGCACCGACGAGGGTCTGGCGCAGGCAGCCTTGATTTTGCAGTCCAGGTTGTAATTCACCAATGGACCCGACGACGCTCTCCCTCATCCAACTCGGCATAGTCTTTTTCGGGCTCGGGTTTCTGGGACGCCTCGCCGGGCGTATTGGCATGTCCCCGGTTCCGCTATACCTGCTGGGCGGGCTCGCTTTTGGCGAGGGCGGGTTCGTCAACCTGGCCGGGATTGACGGCTTCGCCCACATCGCCAGCGAGATTGGTGTCATCCTCCTGCTGCTTATGCTTGGTTTGGAATATACGGCCAAGGAACTGGTGACGGGCCTGCGCCAGTCGTGGATGGCCGGGCTGATGGACCTGGTCCTGAACATGCTCCCGGGGGTGGCTGTGGCATTGATCCTGGGGTGGGGGCCGGTGGGTGCGCTGGTCATGGCCGGCATCACCTACATCTCCTCCTCGGGCATCATCGCCAAAGTTTTGGGTGACTTGGGCCGGCTGGGTAACCGAGAGACCCCCGTGATCTTATCCATTTTGGTCATCGAAGATTTGGCCATGGCGGCGTACCTGCCCATTCTGACCGCCGTCCTGTCCGGGGTCTCATTCGCGGGCGGGCTGAGCGCAGTTGGCATCTCCCTCGCCGTCATCACGGCGGTCTTGGTGGTGGCCCTGCGTTTTGGACACGTTGTTTCCAAGGCTTTGGACAGCCCCGACAGGGAGTCGTTCCTACTCAAACTACTTGGGGCGGCGCTTTTGGTTGCGGGTCTCGCCTCAGCCCTGCAGGTCTCTGCCGCCGTGGGGGCGTTCTTGTTGGGGATCGCTATTTCCGGTGGTACGGCACAGAGCGCCACCCGCGTCTTGGAGCCGCTGCGGGACCTGTTCGCTGCCATGTTCTTCGTCTTGTTCGGCCTGAACACCGACCCGCGCACCATTCCCCCGGTGCTCGGTTTTGCCTTGGCTCTGGCCGTAGTTTCCGCCACCACCAAGGTCTTCACTGGTTGGTGGGCGGCCAAGCGGCAAGGCATTGCCGTGCTGGGACGTGCACGGGCCGGTGCTGCGCTGATTGCCCGCGGCGAGTTTTCCATTGTCATTGCCGGACTGGCGGTGGCCTCCGGTGCCGTTCCGGCCCAACTGGCCGCCCTGGCCACCACCTATGTGCTGATCATGGCCGTCTTTGGCCCCATCGCGACCCGTTATGTGGAGCCCGTGGTGCGATTTTTTCAGGGCAAAAAGCCGCAGGCCCAGGAACCCGAACTCTCCTTTTAGAGCCGCGTTGCATGTGGCCGCGCTGGCAGCACGACGGCGTCACGCGCCGTTTTTTCGCGAACCAGTTCGCCTCGACTCCCGTATGACGATTGGATCAGCGGGGCGTTTGTCCCGAACAGTTTCCTCGAGGGAGTACATCATGGTCTTTGGACGACGCAACCGACCTTCCGTTTTACGGACAGTGGCCCGAACCTCGGTCATTGCCGGCACCGCCACGGCCGCCAGCAATGCTGTGAACAACAAGGCGGCAAATCAGCAGGCTGCCGCGCAGCAACTGTTGGCCCAGCAAGCCCAGACACCTGCGTTCCCCGTTCCGGCGGCCGCACCTGTTGGGGCGCCGGTTGCGGTCTTGTTGGGAAAACTGGAACGTCTGGCCGCGCTGCACGCTTCCGGCGCCCTCTCGGATGCCGAATTTGCAGCAGTTAAAGCCTCAATCACCGGCTAGCTCGTGGCGGGACTGCGGTGGTGGTCCCGTAATGTTCAACCGGGCCCTGAACATCCGCTAGACTTTTCTTGCAATGCGCGGCACAAAGGGGTTTCTCCCGATGGCATGCAACTTTGCGGGCGTAGCTCAATGGTAGAGCGCTAGCTTCCCAAGCTCGATACGCGGGTTCGATTCCCGTCGCCCGCTCCGTACGAGTAAGTGAGATATTGATGCCCCCGCTGTCCGCAGCGGGGGCATCAGTTCTTTCCCATGCCGGTGCGATCAGCGTTCGGGGGTGCACCGGTGCGTGTAGGGTCTGTTCAGGGGCCACGTTGGTTCCCTCGAGGGGAGCAACCATGGGCCAGGACCAGCAGTTACAAGCACAAAGCCAGCCGGCAGCCGGGCTGCGCCTGGGCGTTTTGGGTGCGTCGAGGAAGCCGGATGAGCGCCGCGCGGCCATCCACCCGGAGCATTTTCTTCGCATCGATGAGGCCTTGCGCCAGCGCATGACCCTGGAAACTGGCTACGGCGAACGCTTTGGGTACACCGATTCCGAGCTGGCACCACTGGTGGGCGCCATCGCCTCACGGGCCCAGGTCATTGCCAACTCGGACGTGATCCTGCTCCCCAAGCCACAGGCCAGTGACCTTGGAGAATTCAGGGATGGTCAGGTCATGTGGGGTTGGCCGCACTGCGTCCAGGACCGCTCCATCACCCAGCTCTCCATCGACAAGAAGCTGACAGTTATTGCTTTTGAGGCCATGAACCACTGGAACAGCGACGGCAGTTTTAGCCTGCACGTTTTCCACCTGAACAATGAGCTGGCCGGGTACAGTTCGGTGCTCCACGCCCTGGCGCTGACGGGGTCCACCGGCGACTACGGCCGCCGGCTCAAGGCCGTGGTGATTGGCTTTGGCGCCACGGCCCGCGGCGCCGTCACGGCCCTGAACGCCCTGGGCATCTCCGACGTTCAGGTATTGACAAGCCGCAACGTGGCAGCCGTCGCCTCACCCATCCACTCCACAGCAATGGTGCAATTCGATTTCTCCCAGGAGTACCCCCACAACGGAAATGTGATGTTGGACGACGGTGACGTCCCGTTGGCAGAGTTCCTGGCCGGGGCCGACATCGTCGTCAACTGCACCCTGCAGGATCCCAACGACCCCATGATGTACCTGCGCGAAGCCGATCTGGGTGCGTTCCGCCGCGGCAGCCTGATCATCGACGTTTCCTGCGATGAGGGTATGGGCTTTAGTTGGGCCAGGAGCACCACGTTCACCGACCCAATCTTTCAGGTGGGCGATCACATCAACTACTACGCCGTTGATCACAGCCCCAGCTACCTCTGGAATTCCGCCACCTGGGAGATCAGCGAAAGCCTGCTGCCGTTCATTGAAACGGTCATGGCCGGCCCAGCCGCCTGGGCGGAGAATGAGACCATCTCCCGCGCCATTGAAATTCACGACGGCGTCATCGTCAACCCTGCCATCCTTGAGTTCCAGGACCGTGCCGAAAGCTATCCGCACCTCCCGCTGGCTGGCGCGTAGGCGCCCAGGACCTTAGCGGTACTGGCGCACCTGCGGGCAGGCAAAGGGGTCAGCCGTGGAAAGCCCACCCGGTTGAGGTAGCTGACTACTATCCCGGACGACTGCAACAGCGAGGTCTCCGTGAAGCGAATGTTGTTGCTCGCACAGGCGTCATGGACCAAAGCGTTGGCCCGGCTCCCGGCCTCCAAGACCGGCATGCCATTGCGATTCGGGGCAAAGGACGTTCCGATGTAGAAGCCGAAGACCGCCATTTGCACCCCAAACCTGAACACCAACAAGGCGATCTCCACGGAGCGGAAACAAAAGAGTGCCCTGATGGCCGGTGATGACGGCTGCGAACCCGTGTTTGCCCGCAGCCCCCTCCTCGTGGAAGGCGACAACCCCCGTGTGGATGTCCGGGGCCTTGTCTTTCACCTTGGGATTCTGGTGGTGGGCGGTGTGCTTTTTCACCCACAGCTCGTGGCTCATGCCCACTAGCAGCGGCCCCCAACATCAGCAACAGTGCGGCGAATAGCGACAACTATAATGTTCGACGCCGTCCCATGAGCCCTGCGGCACGTACCGTTTTCAGCAACCCGGCAGAGGACTTGACCACCGAGGTGCGCGGAGGTTGCGCACCGGGGTGCGCCCAGAAGTGATGGGTGAGCTGATCGAGTTTTGTATGGTGTCACCGGCGGGTCAGCCACACACCTGCCTACACCGGTTCCTGCCCGGTAGCCCGCGGCACGATGAACACTAGGCGACGGGCGCTGCGCAGGTTCACCTTGAGCGTCAGCTGGCCGCGCTTGGCCAGGACCAGACCAATCACGACGGCTGCCAGCGCCGGCATGCCACCAGCAACCAGCATGGCCCACTGCACCCCCCAATGTTCGGCCAACCAGCCCATGAGCGGTCCGCCCAAGGCCTGGCCGCCGATGAGCACCATGATGTACAGGCTCATGACCCGGCCGCGGATCGACACGTTCGTGGACATTTGCACCAGTTGGTTTGCGCTGGTCAGAAACAGCAATGAACAAAAACCGGCCACCACCATGACCGCCCCAAAGGACGCCATGCTCGGAGCCGTGGAGGCAATCATCAACACCACCCCATAGGCGCCGGCGGCCATCATGACTGAGCGCAACCGCAGCGTGGCGAACCTGGTGGAAGCCAGCGCCCCGCCCAGCGCCCCGAGCGCAACGAGAGTGTTCAACAGACCGTAGCCTCCGGCACCGACGTCGAACACGTTGTTGGCGTAGGCGGCCATCAGCACGGCAAGGCTCAACCCAAATACCGCAAAGACGGCGGCCATGATGGCGGGAAAGACGATGGTTGGCTTGTGCAAGGCATACCGGACACCTTCCATCAGCTGGCCCTTGGCACGCTTCACCGGCGGCATTTGCACCAGTTCATTGGCGCGGATCCGCGACAAAGAGATAACCGTGATGGTGCAGGCCAGCGCATTCGCGGCGAAGGCCCAGCCCCCGCCCACAGCCATGATCAGCACGCCGCTGACGGCCGGGCCCACCATGCCGCCCATTTGGAAGATGGAGGAGTTCAAGCTGATGGCGTTGCGTAGTTGCCGCGGTCCCACGAGTTCGTTGACGAAGACCTGGCGGGCAGGCTGGTCCGCCACCACCACCAGACCCAGGACAAAGGCGATGACGTAGATATGCCAGACCTCAAGGTGCCCGGTGAGCGCCAGGACCGCCATGATGGCGGCCAGAATCCCCGCGGCGCTTTGGCTGATCATCAGGATCAGGCGCTTGGAGTACCTGTCGGCCAGGATGCCTCCCAGCGGCATGAGTACAAGGGAGGGGATGAATTGCATGAAGACGGTAATGCCGACGGCGGTCACCGAACCGGAAAGTTCCAGCACCATCCAGTCCTGGGCCACCCGTTGCATCCACACTGCAATGACCGCCAGCAGGTTTGCGGAGGCAAAGATGCGGTAGTTGCGGATCTTCAGCGAGGAAAATGTCTGGTTCCACGGCGGGCGCGTTGTGACCGTGTTCAAGGGGGCGGTGTGGGTGGCGGATGGCTGGGCAGCATGCTGGGTTGCTGGTGGGGGCGTCAACGCGATGGTCCTGTGGCTTGTGGGGTGGGTTTGAGCTATTTCAACCCTAGGCCGGGCAAGTCCATACAGAAAGAGTATGGTGACTATAAGTAGTATTACGTTCTGTAATAGTGAGGCGGAAAACCGGCGTGCATGACTCCCCTACCTTTGACCCCGCGCAGCTCAAGAGCTTTTTGGCCGTGGCCGAAACCAGGAACTTCACCCGCGCCGCCGAACGCCTGCGCGTCAGCCAACCCACGGTCAGCCAGCACGTCCGCAAGCTGGAGCAGGCGGCCGGGCGGATCCTGGTGGCCCGGGACACCCGCGAGGTCAGACTGACGGACAACGGTGACGCGATGGCCGGCTTTGCCCGCACCATCCTGGCGGCCAACGACGCCGCCACCCGCTACTTTTCCGGCGCCGCCATGCGCGGGCGCCTGCGCTTTGGCACCGCCGACGATCTGGCCATCACCGGGCTCCCGCGCATCTTGCGCGAGTTCCGCCAGCTGTACCCGCAAATTAATCTGGAACTCACCGTCAGCCAAAGCGACCAGCTGCACCGCCGGCTCAAGTCGGGGGCCCTGGACCTGGTGTTCGTGAAATGGGTATCCGGGGCGCAGGAAGGCGAAGTGGTCAAGCAAGACACGTTCGCCTGGGTGGGGCTGGAGGAAACGGTGCTGGAACCGGGCGCACCCGTGCCGGTCATCGTGTACCCGGCACCGAGCCTGAGCCGAAAATTGGCCCTCGACGCCCTTGAGCGGGCCGGAAAGACCTGGCGGGTCACGTGCACCACCAAGCAGATCAGCGGGGTCCTCGCAGCGGTACGTGCGGGGATCGGCATCGCCGCCATGCCGACGTCGTTGGTTCCCGATGACCTGAAGATCATCACGAAACGCTTTGCCCTGCCCCCTGTGGGAGACGTCGACTTCACGCTGATCCGCAACCCACTGGCCAACACTGAGGTTGTCGACGCCCTGACGCGGGCCATCATGGGACGCAAGCTCACACCGCTGGGCAGGAGGTAACGCACAGCCCGTGGGCGTGCGGGCAGCGGTAGACTTGTCTGGTTATGATGCGAACCATGTTTAAGTCCAAGATCCACCGTGCCACCGTAACCCACGCCGACCTGCACTACGTCGGCTCCGTCACCGTTGACGCGGACCTTCTGGACGCCGCCGACATCCTTCCGGGCGAGCTCGTTTCCATTGTGGACGTCACCAACGGTGCACGCCTGGAAACGTACACGATTGCCGGCGAGCGCGGCTCCGGCGTCATCGGCATCAACGGTGCCGCCGCGCATCTGGTCGATGTTGGCGATCTGGTCATTCTTATGACCTATGCCCAAATGAACGACGCCGAGGCCCGCGCCTTTGTGCCCACGGTGGTCCACGTGAATACCGCCAACACGATCGTCAAGCTGGGTAGCGACCCCGCCGAGGCCGTCACAGACGGGCTCTTGCGCCCCGTCCTGGCACAACACCGCTAAACCCCACCTATAGGGTGGGAAGCGTGTCACCAACCAACGTTCCTGCCACGGAGGCGCCGTGCTAGCCGTCATCGAGGGCTTCTCCGTCGTCTGGCTCGTCATTTTGGTGGGCTTGTTCGTGGGCCGAACGAAGGTGCTGGGCGAGAACGCACAAGTTGTCCTGAGTAGACTCTCTTTCTTCGTGGCCAGCCCTGCCTTGCTGGTGGGGACCTTGGGCCGGGCCAACCTAACGACGATTTTCGCTGAACCCCTTTTGGTGGCCGCTATCAGTGCGGTCTTCACGGCCGGCGTGTTCTTGCTGATCACCAAACTTTGGCTCAAACGCCCGCTTGCCGAGGCGCTGCTTGGAGCTATGTCCTCTTCGACGGCCAACGCCGCCAACCTTGGCATCCCCATCGCCGCTTATGTCCTAGGTGATGCCGCACTCATTGCTCCCGTGCTTGTTTTCCAGCTGGCTTTCTACACGCCCTGCTATTTGCTGCTGCTGGACAGCCTCACGAGCGGGCGCAGGGCCACCCCGTGGCGTGTGGTGCTGCAGATTTTCCGCAACCCCATGATCCTTGCCACCGCGGCGGGGCTCATTTTGGCCGCCACCGGCTGGACGCTGCCGGATCTGCTCGCCGAACCCATCCATTTGATCGGCGGTGCGGCGATCCCCGCGATTCTCATGGCCTTTGGCATGTCACTGGGCGCCAACAAGCCGCTGTCGGCAGCGGATGGGCGGCGCGCCGACATCTTGCTGGCCACCGGGTTCAAGCTGGTGGTGCACCCGTGCGCCGCCTTCCTGCTGGGACACGTCGCGCTGGGCATGGACGGGCCCGCACTTTTTGCTGTTGTGGTGACTGCGGCCCTCCCAACGGCCCAAAACGTTTACGTGACGGCGCAGCGCTACCAGGTTGGCGTTGCTGCGGCCAAGGACACGGTGCTGATAACTACCATCCTGGCCATCCCGGCCATGTTCGCGGTGGCATTCTTGCTGGGTTGAGCTTCTCTTCCATTTCTAGAACATATATTCGTGAATTTTATCATCTTATCTATTGACATGGTCTATGTATACGAGAAGAATGATGGTATGAGCAGTCGGGCGAATGACCCCGGACGCCGGGGTGGCGACACCACCACACTGGATGTGGCGGCACTCATCTCTGCGATTACCCTTCCCCCCATTGAACGCTTCGGCGCTGACAGCGCTCTCCTTACCGGCCTTCCTGCCTATACGCCGTGCCCGGTCCCGAACCCGGAACCCTTGTCGCGCGTTCTGGTTGCGCGAAGCGTGTATGACAATGCCGTTGAGGCTCTCGCGGCGCTAAAACGGCTGGAGGACGCCACGGCTGCGTGCCGGGCAGCGCTCATTGACAGGCTCATGGGCGCCGCGTTTGTCGAAGGCACCTCTCTGGCATTGGATCGTTGGCAATCCGGGATGTCAGAGCAGTCGGCACGGACTGAGATCGCCGCCGTGCTCTGTATTCCAGAAGGCACTGCCACCACCATGGTTCGTCACGCCACCGAACTGGTGGGATCGCACCCAGCCACGCGAGACGCTTTGGCCGCGGGAAAATTGTCCTGGCGGCATGTTGGAACAGTCATTGACGAAACCGACACTCTCTCTCAAACCCCCGGCATGACCCCGGAGGATCTACACGATTTCGAGCAGCACCTCCTGAAACTGGCGCCGGGGTCAACTGCCACGAGGTTCAAGTCGAAGGCCCGCCGCCTGCGCGAAGGTACCCACCCGGAATCGCTGCCCGTGCGTTCGAAGGAGGCGATCTTGGCGCGGGCCATGACCATGGAGCCTGGCCGTGACGGCATGTCATGGCTGACCCTGCACCTCCCCGCGCCCGCGGCGGAGGGCGTCTGGGTCCACTGCACCCGGCTGGCACGCAAACTCCAATGCCCCGACGAGAACCGCACCCTTGCCCAATTGCGCATCGACGTCGCTGCGGCACTGCTACTGGGCCAATCACCCATAGACCAATCCAAGGCGGGCCAATCGACCCTGGGCCAGCATCGCCTCACGGCCCCACTCGGAGAGGGGCGCTCCGACGGCGCACCCGACGACGGACACTTCGACGACGTGAGCTTCGTTGGCGCCGCCCGCGGCAGTGGCGGCGTTGACCCTGGCGCTGTCAGCACTTTCGGAGGCGACCCCCTCCAGGGCGACCCCCTCCATGGTGCCGCCGTCCGGGGCGCCGGCGCTATAGGCGCTGTCGGAGCTGTCGGAGCTGTCGGCGCTGATCCCGACGGAGATGAAGGCGCGCCCTTTGATCCGGCCCCCTGGGATTTATCAAAGAAAAGTTCATTCGGCGATTGGCCCGACTCCCCCATTCTCAAGGGGATCCGGATGGCTGCCCCTGGGTATCTGGACGGTGTGGTCGATGGAATTCCGGAGGACCCGATGCAGGACTACTTGGACATGCTGGCCGCCACCCGTGCTGGAAAGGTCATCACGGAGCCTCCGCTTCCCGAGGCCCAGATCCTTCTCACAGTCCCCGTTCTCGGAGCCCTGGGAATTACCAATGAACCCGCCGAACTCATCGGATACGGACCAATACCGGAAACCACTGCCCGGAAACTACTAGCAAATTCCAGCACCTTCCTGCGGCTATTCACCGATCCCATCACCAATGAGCCACTTGAGATGAACCCTGACAGGTACAGGGTCCGCGAGTCAGAGCGTGCCGTGCTTCGCGCCATGGCGCAGACCTGCTATTTTCCCAACTGCACCGGCCCTGTCCTGGTCACCGAGCTGGACCACGTCCAAGCATGGGAAATTGGTGGGAAATCCACACCTGACAACCAAAGACCCGCGTGTGCACGGCACCATGCCCTCAAACATTTCAGGGACGACAAGGACAAACATGGCCGCTCCCGCCGTGACCGGGATCCGGATCGGGCAGGTATCCGGCTCCGCGGATGGAAACCTTCCACCACACCCGACGGCCGGATCAACTGGCAATCTCCCTCCGGCCGCGTGCATCCAGGCCCGCCGAGGGAACTGCGGCCACCTGCCTACCCGAAATGGCTCAAGAAGAAGATCGCCAGGGCCCTTCACCCCACCCGTGTGCCACCCGCAGTACCGCCAAGCAGCGCCCGGACAAGCAGTGCCCAACCAAGCAGCGCCCCGCCGAGCATCATCGAGCTGATCCTGGCCGGGAAGCATGTCGAATACCGCCGCCCTGAGCATAGGTAGCCGCCGGCGGCGCGGCCGGATCAAATGTCAGGAATGGCAGGAATGCCAGGGGACTATGCCGTGATGGCCTCGGAAATTCGTTGCCGCGATCGCCCCACCGCCTAGAGTGCCATGGATGGTTACGGGGATTAAAACACGCACGTTTGAGCAGTCGCAGATTCTCGTGAAGTGGTTGCGTCACGAAATCCGGATGGGCGCGATCAGCGTGATATTCTTTGACCCGCTATACAGGGGCCCGCTGGGCCGCGCCTGAGCTCCCTTCAGAAAGTACCACTTGGTCATGGCGTCGATCCAGCAGCATTCATCCTTGAGCAGCCTCCAGACAAAGTCAGTGGGTGGCAGAAGGTCCAGGACACTAGCCACGCTACTCACCATCGGTGTTGCTATGGCAGGAAGCCTAGTGATGGCCGCACCGTCCTCCGCAGTACAACCTGCCACAACAAGTTGTACGCAGACTAACGCCGGAGTCCTTTGCAGCGTATCGTTCTCCTTCGCAGGTGCCGAGCAGCAGTTCATAGTCCCGGCCGGAATCACGTCTATCTAAGGCCACCGCAATCGGCGCCAAAGGCGGACGACCGGAACGGAGTGGTGTGCTCGGTGGCAGCGGCGCGTCGGTGTCGGGGTCGTTTACGGGGATTGCAGGGCAGCCACTTTTCGCTGAGGTGGGCGGCAACGGCTCCCACTGGATTCCAGGTGGCGTTCTAGCACCCGGTGGTTTCAATGGCGGCGATGCACCCCCTTACTATGGCGGCTTCTACGACCTCGGGGGTGGCGCTGGCGGGGGGCCTCCGATGTGCGTACCTCGAGCGCGACGGACGCCGGAACTCTCACGTCCCGACTCGTGATCGCTGGCGGCGGTGGACTGGAAGGTACAGGAGGCGGCGGCCTCTACGGCGGCCGCGCTTCCACGTATGGCGGCGGTGGCGGCGGCTCGTCTTTTGGAGTGGATAACGGCCTTACGAGCAGCCCTGCGTCGGTCACGTTGACGTATGTCTCCGCCGTTGCCGATCTTGCCATGACACCGACGACCACAGTAGTCGGTGCAGGGACGTCCACCACATTCAGTGCTACAGGGACTGATTCCCGGGGTGACAGTTGGAACGCGACTGCGTCCACAACTCTCACCAGTTCGGACGCCTCGGACACGGTGACCGGCAACAGCATCCGATTCGGCACGGCCGGTCCACGAACGATCACCGGAACCCATGGCGCGACGTCAGCCGCCACCGGCGTATCCGTCACGGTCGGCCCCTGGCATCACTCAAGATCGACCCGTCGGCGGTGACTGTCATCGCCGGCAACGGTGAAACCTTCAGCATCACCGGGTATGACTGGGAGGCCAACTCTCTGGGCGACCTCACGGCTCGCACAACGTTCACGAGCAACGCGTCCGTCGATGTCATAGATGGTTCGAGAATCACGTTCATGCAATCGGGTACGCGCGTCATCACGGCAACCGTCGGCTCACTGCAAAGTGCCATCACCGTTGAGGTGAGCGCGGCGCCTGTTGCAGACAATGCATCGAGCCCCACCAATACGCCAACTGCATCCGGCAGTCCACTTGCATCGACCGGTTTCGAACACCAGCTTCCGTTCATGGGCGGTGTGGCTGCTGTGCTTCTCGGCTTGCTAACGATGCTTACCATCACACGGCGACGTCGACCCGCGCGGACACAAGACTCGGGAACAGTAGTTGGCCCAGTACGTGCCCCTGGCTCGGCCAGGGGCACGTACTGGGCGTCGGGAGGTGCCTGCACTTGGCGTCTTCCGCGACATCATCCGCGTGGGTCCGAATTTCTGCCCAATGAAGAATGTGACGCACGGTACGCTGTCACCATGGCTATCAAGACCCCTGCAGAGATCATCGCATCGCTCCAAAGCGGCTACACCTTTTCCGGTTCGTCCATCTCCTTGGGCGCCGCCATGGTGGACGGGCAAATTCGTCCCGAGGCGCAGGTCGGCCTGCCCCTGGCAATGATGAACCGGCACGGACTCGTCGCCGGAGCCACGGGAACCGGCAAGACCGTCACGCTGCACATGATGGCCGAGCAACTCTCCACTGCTGGCGTTCCCGTCTTCATGGCCGACATCAAGGGAGACCTCACCGGCCTCGCCACAGCCGCCACCGGCAGCGAGAAACTCACGGCCCGCACCCAAGCCCTAGGACAGGCGTGGGAGTCAAAAGCGTTCCCGGTCGAATTCCTGGCGTTGGGCGGAAACGGCAACGGCGTCCCGGTACGGGCGACCGTCACCTCCTTTGGCCCCATCCTGCTCTCCCGGGTCCTTGGCCTGAATGAAACACAGGAGTCCAGCCTGCAATTAGTGTTCCACTACGCGGACACGAAGGACCTGGAACTTTACGACCTGAAGGATTTGCGCGCCGTCATTCAATTCCTCACCTCCGACGACGGCAAGGCGGACCTGGCCGAGCTGGGCGGCCTGTCCAAGGCGACGGCCGGTGTCATCTTGCGTAACCTGATCACCCTCGACGCCCAGGGCCTGAGCCAGTTCTTTGGCATGCCCGAGTTCGACACCGCCGAACTGCTGCGCATCGCCCCCGACGGCCGGGGCGTGATCACGTGCCTGGAACTGCCCAGCGTGCAGGACAAGCCGCTACTGTTCTCCACTTTCCTGATGTGGCTGCTGGCTGACCTCTTCCGCGATCTACCCGAAGTGGGAGACCTGGAAAAACCCAAACTGGTGTTTTTCTTTGACGAGGCCCACCTGTTGTTCAACGGTGCCAGCAAAGCCTTCCTGAACGCCATCACCCAAACCGTGCGGCTCATCCGGTCCAAGGGTGTGGGCATCTTCTTTGTCACCCAGACCCCCAAGGATGTCCCCTCCGACGTCCTGGCCCAGCTGGCCAACCGCGTCCAGCACGCCTTGCGCGCCTTCACCCCCGACGACGCCAAAGCGCTGAAGGCGACGGTGTCAACCTTCCCCCTCAACGATTACAACCTCGAAGAAGTGTTGACCAGCGCCGGGATTGGTGAGGCGGTTGTGACCGTCATGAATGACAACGGCGCACCCACCCCCGTGGCGTTGACCCGCCTGCGCGCGCCCGGTTCGGTCATGGGGCCCAGCACGGAGGACACGGTTAAGGCTGTCATCGCCGCATCGTCGCTGCTGCCCACCTACGGAACCGCCGTGGACCCGGTCTCCGCCTTCGAGAAGCTGCAGGCACCCACACCAGCCCCATCGACAGGCCCCGCTGTGGGCGCTCCTCTGCCACCGCCGCCCGCGCCGGTCAATTTCCCTGCCTCAAGGAACGACGGCGGCACCATGGCCTCCGACGTCATTGATGTCCTGGGTGGCGCGCTGGGAGGCGGGGTGAAGAGCATGATGCGTTCCATGGGCACCTCACTGGGCCGGAATTTGATGCGGGACATGTTTGGCACCGCACCGCGCAAACGCCGCCGCTGACAGCGCCGGCAGCCGGGTATCGGGGCGGATTCAGGTCATCCACGTGCGAACCGGTACAGTGGAACAGGTGACGAACGGTGCCAAACTTATCAAGACAGCCGCCGCGTGGCTGCTGATTCTGATGCTGGCCATCGCCGCCGCCATCGTGACCATTGTGGTGGTCAACAAGAACTCCTTTGGACCGCAGGAGCCGGTGCACAGTTACTTCTCTGCCCTCCGTGCCGGGGACGGGGCCAAGGCCTTGGGCCTGCTGGGTGCCCGGGTTCCGGATGCCAATGCGGCAGTTTTGGATGGCCCCGGGCTTGCCAAGTCCCAAGCGGAACTCAAGGACGTGAGCATCGGTGATCCGCTCGACGCCCCGGACAATCGCAAAAGCGTTACGGTGTCCTACACCGTCAACGACACCCCCCGATCAACAGAATTCTTGCTGTCCCCGGGCCCCAAGCATTGGCTTTTCTTTGACAGTTGGACGATAGTCCCCAGCACGTTGCCCACCCTCAATGTCTCAGTGGTCAACGCCAACGAGGCCATGATTAACGGCGTGCCCGTCAACATGCCTGATGGCAAGAATTCCTTCAGTTTGTTTTACCCCGGTGTTTACGACGCAGAGTACCGCTCGGACTTGTTTGCCGCGCCGGCCGTTCAGCGCACGGTGAGCAATCCGCTCGACGCCGTCCCCGCCGTCGCACTGTCCACCGGCCCCACCACTGAGCTGCTCTCCCAGGTGGACGCCACCATCCGCTCGTACCTTGATGCCTGCGCCGCCCAGTCCGTGCTAATGCCCACAAACTGTCCCATGAGCGCGGCCACGAACAACAGGGTGGTCTCCGCCGTCAAGTGGGGCATTGTGCAATACCCGGTCATCACCATTTCCCCGTACGCCGGGACTTGGGTCCTTGCGCCGCTGACGGTCCAGGCGCAGGTGGAATACGATGAGCAGAACCTTTTTACGGGAGTGACGGCGCCGGTGAAGGTCGTAGAGGAGTTTGGCTTCACTGCCAAGCTCGCCATCGACGGCACCACCGTGAGCGTTACTCCCGTGGTCAGCTACTAGGCCCAAACACCCTAGCCAGAGACTCCCTAGTCCATACCCCGAAGGTCTAGGGCCAGCTCCGTGGCACCGTCTGCGCTCAGTAGCACCGGGATGCCCCAGTCCTGCTGGTAGAGGTGGCAGGCGGCGTGGTCAGGAATCTCGCCGTTGGCGTCTTCAGGACCGTCGCAGGCCGCGGCGCGGGCCGTAAAGTGCAAGATGCCCTCGGGCACGTCCGCGGAGAGCGTGAGAGTCCTTGACAGCCCCACCGACGTGCCGCTGCCCGCCAGGAGGAGCTCCGGCGGGGTGGCGGAAACCTTCAGCTGGGTGGGGTCACCCCACCGGTCATCGAGTTTCTGTCCTGTAGGGGCCGAAAACCGGATGGTCAGCGCCAACTCTCCGGGCGCCACCGGCGTCTTGGGCCGCTGCGTCTGTGCGGCACCCTCATCAACCTGCAAGGCGTTCTTGGGCAGCGGCAGGCGGATCAGCTGATGCTTGTTGGCCTCCACCACAATGAGCAGCGGCACCTCTCCGGTTTCATCGAGCAACACGTCACTGGGCTCTGCCAGGCCGCGGGCCAGCGTGGTGACCTGCCGTGTGGCGGGGTCGTAGCGGCGCACGGCCCCATTGTAGGTGTCAGCGATGGCCACAGAACCATCGGGCAGCACGGCAACGCCAAGGGGGTGTTGGAGCCGGGCCTGGCCCGCGTCGCCGTCGCGGAAGCCAAAGTCAAAGAGGCCTTCACCGATGGCGGTTTCCACGCTCACGGCCCCGTCGGGCGCAAACCGCACCACACGCAGCGCCGACGTCTCGGAGTCGGCAACCCAGATGTTGCCTTGGGCGTCCTCGCTCACGCCCGAGGATTGGGCAAACCAGGCCTGGTCGGCGGGGCCGTCGAGTAATCCTTCCAAACCGTTGCCGGCCACAATGGTGACCGCGCCGGTGGCCGGGTCAAAGTCGAAGATTTGATGGGTGCCGGCCATGGCGATGACAACCGTGTTCAGTGCGGCGGAATACGCCACGTCCCAAGGCGAGGACAGGGCCACCTCCAGCGGCGCGGTGCCCAGATGGGAAGTGGAGGTGCTGGCGCCGTCGTCGTTCACACGGGCAGGACCTGCCTCCAGGAGCCGCTGCACACCGCTTCCTGCAACGGTGCGTACCTCTCCGGTGGCCAGGGTGAGCCCGCGCAGGCGGTGGTTAACGGAGTCGGCCACGACGACGTCGTACCCCACTGCCGCCGCCAGCTCGCCCGGGAGCAGGGCCAGGCCCTGGGGTTCGTTGAACTCCGCTACAGCGGCGGAACCGTCGGCGAAGCCTTTGGTGCCGGAGCCAATCGTGGAGATGACGGTGCTCAGGTCCGCAGCCATCTCCACGAGGCGGTGGTGGCCGGTGTCGGATACTAAGAACGTGCCGCCGGGCAGCGGCAGCACCTTGCCCGGGAAGCGCAGGTCACGGGAGACCGGTTCGGGGGCAACGTAGGGGCCGTCGCCGCGGTGCAGAGTGCCCTTGGCCTCATGCTCGGCTATCAGTTCCGGGATCAGCGATTCCAGGCCGGCGGCGTGGCCCTCACCGGAGAGGTGGGCCACAATGTAACCCTCGGGGTCCACCACCACCAGCGTGGGCCAGGCGCGGGCAGAATAAGCCTGCCAGGTGATCAGCTCAGGATCGTCCAAAACAGGGTGCTGGATGTCGTAGCGCTCAACGGCTGCGGCCAGGGCCACGGGATCCGCTTCGTGCTCAAACTTCGGCGAGTGCACACCCACGGTGACGAGCACATCCTTGTACTGCGCCTCCAAGGGGCGTAGTTCATCGAGCACGTGCAGGCAGTTGATGCAGCAGAACGTCCAGAAATCCAGAAGCACAATCTTGCCGCGCAATTTTTCCAGATCTAGTTCAGCACCGCCGGTGTTCAGCCAGCCGCGGCCCTCCAGCTCGGAGGCGCGAATGCGCAGCGTCGAGGCGGTCTTCGTTGAGGATTCCACTAGCGCGTTTCTCCTTGGGTAGTATCCGGGGTTTCCGGTGCAGATGATTTGGTGGGCGCCAGCGTACCGGCTTGGCCCGCCACACGGCTGTGATGGGCTGGATCGATGGTGGCATCACGCGCAGCCAGCTCGGCGAACATGTTGTTGTAAGCGTCTAGGTCGGCGTCCTTATTCCTGTCCGCGGCCCTGTCCTTGCGCTTGGTCTCACGGGCGTCGGACTTGGACCACATGTACGCCACACCCATGGCGATGGCCAGGGTGGGAATTTCACCCACACCCCAGGCGATGCCGCCGGCTGTTTGCTGGTCCATCAGGGCTGAATCACCCCAGGCCCGGCCCATGTTGCCGAAGTAGTCGCCGGATAGTAGGGAGGTGGCCATCATCATGGATACGCCAAAGAAAGCGTGGAATGCCATGGTGGCCAGCAGCAGCAGCAATCGCAGCGGGTACGGTGCCCGGCGCGGGAGCGGATCTGCGCCGATCATGCTCTGAACAAAGATGTACCCGGTGAGGGTAAAGTGCACGATCATCAGCTCGTGGCCCACGTGGTAGCGCATGGCCAGGTTGAACGCCGGCGAGTAGTAGAACAAGATCAGGCTGCCGGAAAAGTTGGCGGCGGCAAACAGCGGGTGCGTCACCAGCTGCGAGTACTTGGAGTGGACCAGCACCAGGATCCACTCGCGGACGCCACGGCTGCCGTCCCCGCGCGGGGTCAGGGCCTGCAGGGCCAAGGAGACCGGAGAGCCCAGGGCCAGGAACAAGGGGGCAATGACCATCAGGGCCATGTGCTCCACCATGTGCGCGCTGAACAGGACGGCACCGTAGACGGCCGTGCCGCCGGAGGTGATGTACACCAGAGCGATCAGACCCACAAACCAGGAAACACTGCGCAGCACCGACCATTTGTCGCCGCGGCGACGCAGCTTGATCATGCAGGCCAGGTAGAGCGCACCTGCCACCAGGGCAAAAGCCACCCACAACCAGTCCATCCGCCACTCGCTAAACCAGCGCGAAAATTCCAGCTCCGGCGGCAGCGGATAGCCGGTGAGGATCTGTGCGGGCGTCAGCGCCGCTTCAACAAGTTCCCGCGACTGGGGCGGTGCCGAACGGCTCAGGCCCACAGCCACGCCGCTGGTGATGCCCATGATCAACAACTCACCAAAGACCAACTGCCAGAGCAGGCGGCGGGCGCGCACCGTCGTCGTACTTTTCGCACCGCCGGAGAGCCGGGGAATGATCCAGCTCCTGTGCATGTAGCCGATCACGCCCAGCAGGATCACGGCAACGGACTTGGCCACGATCAGCTGGCCGTAGGAGGAGTAGAAGAGGTCGTGCCAGTTGGTGATGCGGATGGCCGCGTTGACCACTCCGGATCCGGCCACCACGGCAAAGGCGACAATGGCCAGGGCCGAGAAGCGTTGAAGTGTTTGGGCGGTGACCTTGCCCAGCACGCCCGAGACCACCACTAAGACGATGATGCCTCCCACCCACAGGGAAGCGCCGCTGATGTGCAGGAACAGCGAGTTCACGGCACCCTTGTGGTCTGCGCTCGAGGCGGAGTGGCCGATCAAGGACTGGGGCACGAAGGACAATAGAGCAAGCACCAGGGGCACGGCCAGCCCGCTCACGGACCGTAGGCCAAAGACCAAGGTGGTGACGACGGCGGCGCAAATGACCACCATCAGCCAGGCCTGGCCCTGGGCCAGTTGGGTCATGAAGAACACCAGCTGCGCCGTGTAGTCGTTACTTCCCGTGATGGCCATGCCGGAGACACTGGAATAGGTCAGCACCAGGACGGCAATTGCGGACAGCGTCCACACGCACCCTGCCGCGGCTGCCAAGGTCATGACGCGGGTGAACGCCGGATGCTCCGGGCGTGGCTTGTCCGGCCCTGTCCGGGCGTTGCCGGTGTGCGGACGGTGCGTCTTGAGGTCTTTGGGAAGAATGACGACGGCGAACAACAAAGCTCCCACCACCGTTGCCAGCGCCAAATTGTGCACAGTGGTGGCAACGGGTAGCCCCCACCGGGTGAGGGCGCCAGGATCGCGCAGCTGGGCTGCCGCGGTTGCCCCCGTCCACAGTAAGGAGGCGACAACGCCGAGCGTGGCCGACGCCAGGCCAAGCCACCACCAGCGGCTGCGAATGCCATCGGCAAAGGTTCCCCCCACAAGTGTGGCGTCCTTGGCGGGGCCAGGCGTGGAGGGGTCAGGGCGGGATGCAGTGGCTGCTTCTACTGGTGACACTCCTCCATTGTCTTGCACGGAGCGAGGATAGCGCGAATCAGTGAGCTTTCAGGAACCTCTTGGTTTTGTTGTGGCGCACTGGCTGGGTGTTAAATGCGCGAAGGCGGCCCGTGTTGCGCAGAGCGCAACCAAGGGGCCGCCTTCGTGTGGAACTGTCTGAAAACTAGTTCTTGACAGCAGCCTTCAGCTTGGAGCCTGCGGACAGCTTGACGCTGTGGCCTGCTGCAATCTGGATGGTCTCGCCGGTCTGCGGGTTGCGGCCGGTGCGAGCTGCACGGTCGGTGCGCTCGATGGAGAGCCAGCCCGGGATGGTGATCTTTTCGCCGGCTGCAACCGAGCTCTCGAATACCGAGAAGAGTGCATCCAGGACGCCGTTTACTGCCGTCTGGCTGGTCTCAGCCTTTGCTGCAACTTCAGCAACCAATTCGCTACGATTCTTAGCCATGTTTGTCCTCCTGGACGATCAAGAAAGTTCTTTTCCACGCGGTTGCGTGTCAACCACTGCTAGCGAACATACCAGTTATTCCGCGAATTTCCGGCAAATTTCCTTGGTTTTTGGCGTTTTTCGGGCAATTTCACCCGGATTCTAGGGAGATTTCGCTCTCAGCCAACAACCACCGGGCTGGGAACCACCGGTGTGGACCGGAAAAACGTATGCAAAAAGGGCGGCAACCCGAAGGTCACCGCCCAAATTACAACCGGAAATCAGTGATTACCAGCTGGACTTCTTGATGCCAGGCAGTTCGCCAGCGTGCGCCATCTTGCGGAAGCGTACACGGGAGATGCCGAACTTCTGGAGCGTTCCACGCGGACGGCCGTCGATGGCGTCGCGGTTACGCACGCGTACCGGTGAGGCGTTGCGGGGGAGCTTCTGCAGGCCCAGACGGGCTGCTTCCTTCTCTTCCGGGGTGGAGGCCGGGTTAACGAGGGCCTTCTTCAGGGCGAGACGCTTTTCGGCGTAACGCTCCACGATGACCTTGCGCTGCTCGTTCTTCGCGATCATGGACTTCTTAGCCATAGTCTTAGCGCTCCTCTCGGAATTCGACGTGCTGACGGATCTTGGGATCGTACTTCTTCAGGACCAAACGGTCCGGAGTGTTACGACGGTTTTTGCGGGTTACGTACGTGAAACCGGTTCCCGCGGTGCTCTTCAGCTTGATGATCGGACGTACGTCCTTGTCTTTTGCCACTAGAGCTTCACCCCACGAGCCAAGATCGAGGCAACAACGGAGTCAATGCCGCGTACATCGATGGTCTTAATACCCTTGACGGAGAGCTGCAACGTAACGTTGCGGCGCAAGGACGGTACCCAGTAGCGCTTCTTCTGGATATTCGGATCGAACCGACGCTTGTTGCGGCGGTGCGAGTGCGAAATGCTATGTCCAAAGCCCGGCTCGGCTCCGGTCACCTGGCAATGTGCTGCCATGATCACTCCTAAATAATGAATGGGAACGGTTCACTGGTGTAAACCGTGCGGGTAGGCGGCGTTCGTCCTTGGACAGCATGATCCCCCACGTCTTTTTCAAGATGGATGGGACCGAACTTGGTCCGATGAATACTTCGAAGGCACGCAACTTGAGCCCCTAACTACCGGCCCACGGGAGGATAATCACCGCAAACCGGAGCAATTGCACACGCTCCGCGCCACCTAGCGCCTACCCAGTCTAGTGGAAAGTTGGGGTTTAACGCGAATTGGCCCATATCATGCTCCGCGTTAAAGAAGGAAGCGGCGTCCCGGGGCCTTGGTCCCGGGACGCCGCTTCCCTCATCTAGGTGCTAGCTGTGTACCGAAGTACGACGGCGACGCACCAGCACCAGCGTCAGGCCCAGTGCCAGCAGGCCGAGGCCACCGGTCAGCAGGACGGCATTTTGTGCACCCGTGCTAGCCAACGGGGTGACCGTGGCCGTTACTGCTGCCGTGGTGGTCGACGTCGGCGTGCTCGTGCCCGGTGTGACCGGGGCCGCGTTGACCACTGCGCTCTGGCCAGCAGCGTTTGAGGTCAGGTACGTTGCGTCACCACTGTAAACGGCGGTGACGTCGCTGTTGCCCAAGGGAAGTCCCTTGATACCCAAGGCCGCCTGGCCATTGGCGACGGCAACAGCCGGGCCCACGGCCTTCCCGCCAACACTGAACTGCGCGGTGCCGGTGAGCTGGAGGCCTTCCTGGGCGCCAGAGATGGTGGCCGTTGCCGTGACGACGTCACCGACGTTGCTCGGTGACGGGGAAACCGAAAGGACAGCAGTGGTGGGCAGCTTGTTGACCTGCTGGGCCAGTTCATCGCTGGCAGAACCGGCAAAGTTCCCGTTGGCATCAAACGTGGCGGTCACCTGGTTAGCACCGGCCAACAACGTGCTGATGGGCAGGGTTGCCACGCCGTTGACCAGCGGTGAGGTGCCGATGGTTACTCCGGCCACGCTGAACACGACAGTGCCGGTGGGAACCATGGCCGGGTTCACATCTTCGGCAGCAGCGCTTTCGGCAGCCTTACCAGTACTGTCCGGCTGCTCTGTATTCTGACCCTCAAGATCGGCTGCGACCGTGGCGGTGAAAACGGTCTCCTGGCCAACATTGGTGGCGTTGACTGAGGACGTCAGTGCAACCGTTGTTCCAACATCAGAAACGGTGGTTTCAGCCGTACCTTCGGAAGCCTCAAATGACGTGTCGCCACCATAGCTGGCCGTCAGCGTGTGGGTGCCAGCACTAAGGAAGGGAATCTCCAGTTCAAGGGATCCCCACTTCATTAAGCGTTCCGGTCTGGGGTGTCCCGCCATTCCATGAGTAGGTGACCGTGCCGCTGGGGGTTACCCAGCTGTTAGCGGTCCGATTCACATCGATGTAGGCGAAGTCAGTTTGACCGTATACCGGGCTGCTCGGCAGCCAAACGTCGGTCGTCGTGACATCCTTGTTCACCGGGAGCGTTGCAGAGCCGTCGGAAGTGGCATGCGTGGTGGTGCCTGCAAAGCGGGCGCACACCGAAGCGTTGGCAGGTGCCTGCACTGTTGCCGTCCCGTTCACCAATGTGCCAGCCTCCAGAACCGTTCCGGTCCCGCACACGCCCGAATACAAGGTGAAGTCGCCGCTGACCGGCGTCCTGGTGCCTGCAACTACTGTGTTGATGGTGTAGCCAACGTTCTGACCCACCAATGCCGGGTTCGGGCTAGCCGTCACCGTGGTGGTGGTGGGCTTGAGGTTTACGGTCACCGTCGCGGTCCCGTCGGAGCCGTTGTATTCAGCGGCTCCGCCAAAGCTGGCACACACGGAGGCATGCGCCGTGGCGTTCACCGTCGCGGTTCCGTTGCTGAGATTTCCGTTGCCTAGGAGAGCCCCAGTGCCGCAGGCGCCAGCGTACAGGGCGTACGGGCCACTGACGGGCGTCGTGGTTCCTGCAACCATCGTCTTGACGGTGTAGGCAATGGTGTCCCCGGCAAATGCCGGGTCGGGGGTAGCCGTCACCGTGGTGGTGGTGTCAACTGTGTAGCTGATGCTTACGCTGCCAACAGTTCGGGCACCATAATTTACTGTGCCTGCGACGCTGGAGCCAAGGAAGCTGGAGCCGCCACCGCCGCCAGCGGAGGCCTTGCCGCCCCCGGCTCCACCACCACCTGCTGCAGACAAAAACGCGGCGCCGCCGCCGTCAGGATTGCCGGTGGCAGCCCCGGCGGAGCCTTTACCACTGCAGCTTCCGCCACCAACTCCCCCGACCATCCCGGCCTGGAGGGCATCCGCGCCAACACCGCCAGCACAACCGCTAGATCCATCCCCGCCGGCGCTACCCGCGCCGCCGCCACCGGCGGCCACAATCTGGTCAATATTGTTGATCTGGACGCCAGCTGCCACTCCACCGCCAGCACCGGCAGCTCCCCGACCCCTATAGGAGTCATTGCCACCTTTTCCACCGGCGTAGAGACCGCTAGCAGCAGAGGCGGGGCCTCCCGGTGATGCGACGCCCTGGGCGGCACCGACCATTTTCACAACGTCTCCGGGGGTCACGGATGCGGTGCCCGAAACAAGAGCGCCTGCCCCTCCGAGTGGACCCTTTGCCGAGCCTCCGCCGGAAGCACCCTGCGCCACGATCGTAAGCTTGGTCACCCCCGCGGGGACAGTGAACGATGACGACCCAGTGCCTGAGACCGAACGTGTGATGGGCGTCGGTGCCGGTGTTCCCGCCTGTGCCGGCACCAATCCCACGGCCGTGACGCCTAGCGCCACCATCGCCGTGGCGATAACCCCACCGGCTGCTCTGAGCAGCGCCGGTTCCCTCAATTTGGACATTGCCAAATCCTTTCCCTCTTCAAAAATTCCGCGGGACAGTCGCCCCCTACGGGTGACGTTACGGATCAAGACGAAGCGCCACATCGGTAATCGCTACGTATTTTTTGAGGGAATTTCTTGCAGGAATTCTTGCGGAGGGGAAGGTGCTTTGCGGGCTGTGCGCCGAAAGTTAGTGCGGCTTGCGTAGTTCCGGCCAGCGTGCCAGGAGGTTGTCACCTGATGACACTCCGCGCAGGCGCCGGCCTACCCAGGGACCCACATATTCCTTGGTCCAGGCGGCGTTGTCCTTCATGACCTCCGCCCTGGTCTTGATGGGAATGGGCGGCAATTCCGGCATGGGGATCCGTGCGGTCTCGCCGAGTTGCTCAAGGACCCTGTTGGCCATGTTGATGTGGCCCGGCGTGGACATGTGCATCCGGTCAATCCCCCACAGCCGCCAGTCGTTGTACTCCCGGAAGCGCCAGTAATCCACGAGTTCAGCACCGTGGGTCTGGGCAACCTCACGCACCAGCTCGTTGTAGATAGCGGTGCGGCCGCGGATGCTGGCAAAGACCTTCGAGGAGCTGGCATCGTAACCGGTGAAGACCAACACCCGGGCGCCAGTGCCGGCCAGCTTTGCAATCCCGGACGAGTAATGGCCGACCATGGCATCAATGTCCACCTTGGGGCGCAAAATGTCATTGACGCCGGCATAGATGGTAACCAGTGTGGGTTTCATGGCCACGGCCACATCAATTTGTTCTGCCAGGATCTGCCCCAACTTCTTGCCCCGGATGGCGAGGTTCGCGTAACCGATGGTCTCCCCCGGATGGGCCAGTGCCAGCTGTTCAGCCGTCCTGTCCGCCCAGCCGCGGACCTGGTTGGGCAGCGAGGGATCCGTGTCCCCCAGTCCTTCCGTGAATGAATCGCCCAATGCCACATATCGTGCCGAAAATTCCATGTTTTCTCCTTGTAATCCATCCCAGCGTGCCGGCATCTTCCACCGCAGCGCGGAGCCTTAACTAGGCTTATCCTATGTGTGTGACCCTATGGGCTGCCCTGCGCTAAGCGGGGTGATCACCGACCACGTTGGCCGGCCCAGGGCGAAACTCCACAACGGCCCCCGGCGCGTAAGGGCCGACCGATACTGATTCCTACCCGACTGGCTCCAGCGATTCGCCGGAGGCAATGAGGGCCGCGTAGGCGCCGCCGGCATCCCGGAGTTCGGCCGGTGCACCAAGCTCCACCAGGGTCCCGCCGGCCAGCACGGCAAGCTGGTCCGCGTCCTCCACGGTGGAGAGCCGGTGCGCAATGGTCAAGGTGGTCCGGCCGACGGCCAGGCGGTCAAGCGCTGCCTGCACCTGTGCCTCGGTGGTGTTGTCCAGGGAGGAGGTGGCCTCGTCCAGGACCAGCACGCGGGGGTTGCGCAAAATGGTGCGGGCAATGGCGAGCCGCTGCTGTTCACCACCGGAAAACCTGTGCCCGCGGGCACCCACCAAGGTGTCCAGCCTGTCTGGCAGACCGGCGATGAGATCGGCAATGTGCGCCGAGGCCAGTGCGCTCCACAGGACGGCGTCGTCCGCGTCGGGGGCGGCGAGCAGCAGGTTTTCCCTGATGGTGTCGTGGATTAGGTAGCTCTCCTGGGACACCACGCCCACAATCCGGGCCAGCACATCCGGGGCAATCTTGCGCACGTCCACGCCGTCAATGGTGATGCGGCCGGAGGTGGCGTCGTGCAGCCGGGGCAGCAGCGCCCCGAGCGTGGACTTGCCGGACCCGGTGGGGCCCACCACTGCGGTGGTGGTGCCGGCACCAAGCGCAAGGTCGATTCCATGGAGAACTTCGGCACCGCCGTCGTACGCAAAACGGACGCCCTCAAAACGAACCTCGCCGCGCACGGTGGCCGGATCCAGAACGACGGGACGGATAGGGGCGGTGACCTCGGGCACCAGATCCAGGTATTCAAAGATCCGGCTGAACAGAGCCATGGCCGTGACCCACTGGACGCCGAGGTTCAGCAGGCCCATGATGGGGCGGAAGATGGTGGCTTGCAACGCAGTGAACGCCACGATCGTGCCGATGCTCATGGTGTTTCCGGGGAGACCGCCGGCAAAGTAGATCAGTGCCGGGATGGCCGAGAAGATGATGCCCATGGTGGCCATCCGCCAGCGACCGGCCAGCTGGGAGCGCAACTCCAGGCCAATGAGCCGCTCGGAGCTTGCGGTGTAGCGGCGGGCGTCATGGCCCGTGGTCCCCAGAGTCTTCGCCAGGCGTACGCCGGAGATGCTCAACCCCTCCTCGACCTGCGTGTTCATAGTGGCAAGTTCGGCCTGCATCGTGGCGGTGATGTCGCGCCGCAGCAGAGCCACGCGGCGAGAAAACCAGACCGCGGGTGGGATGACCAGCAATGAGAGCAAGGACAGTTGCGGGGACAGGACCACCATGGCCGCGGCAGTGGCGACGGCGGTGGTCACATTGGAGGCGACGCCGGTAGCGGTGGAGGTGATGACAGACTGCATGCCGGCGATGTCGTTGTTCAGCCGCGACTGCACCTCGCCACTGCGGGTCCTGGTGAAGAAGGCCAGCGACTGCTTCTGCAGGTGGGTGAATAGGCGGGTACGCAGCGTGTGCATGATTTTCTGGCCCATCGCCGTGGTCATCCACGTCTGCACCACGCCGATCATGGCGGTGGCGGCCGCCACGGCAATCATGGCCCCGGCCAGCCACGCAAGCATTTTGATGTCTCTGTTCGGCAGTGCGGTGTCGATGATGCCGCGGACCAGGAAAGGCTGGGCAAGGGAGACGACGCTGGAGGCGCTGATCAGAAGCACGACGGCGGTGATGGTCACCTTGTGCGGAGCGAACAGGGCCACGATGCGTTTGAGGCTGACTGGTTTTAGTGCGAGCTGCGTGCGGTCTGCGGGATTGATACGTCCGGGGCCGCCGGGGCGCGGGGAGCCGGCAGATGGTGCAGGTTCTTTACCGAGGATATTCTCCGTCATGGGCTACACCTCCAGATGGTGTGCGGGGTGCGGAACTCGCACCAAGTTATACCGAGGTTACCTCACTATGTGGTTGCCCGTCAAATTAGGTATGCTGTTGACCATGGCTTCACTTGATAATTCCGCCGATCTTGGCGAACTGTTTCACGAGGCATTCCGCGGACTGCGCCGCACATGGGCCGAGCAGCTGGCCCCGTGGGAGCTGACACCGCACCAGTGGCGGGCGCTCATGACGCTACTTCGCCGCGGCACGCCGGAACCAGAAGCATTACGGCTCAAGGACTTGGCAGAACGGCTGCGCATTGCCGCCCGTTCCGCCACCGAGGTAGTGGACCAACTGGAGGCCAAGGGCCTGGTTCGGCGCGAGCGTGACCCCTCCGACCGCAGGGCCACACTGATTGCCGCCACCGACACGGGCCGTCAGCTCTATGCGGACGTCCGGGCCGAACGTCGCGACAAGTCCAACGAGTACTTTGCCAAGCTCCCTGAAGAGGACAGGGCCGAACTGGCCCGGATCCTGGGCCAACTCCCCACTAGCTTTCCCTGCGCCGCAGCACCCCTCTTACAGCCGTTATCGCAGCAATAGCGTCTGGTTTAGGCGCAGACGCGGCCGGCTTGGATCACTATTCTGGAGCGGCCCTCATCCCACAGGGCTGCAGGGTCCTCGAAGGGGTTGCCGTCAAGGATCAGTACGTCGGCGTGGGCGCCGGCACCGATCCGTCCGATCAACGGATCCTGCAACAGCTCGGCGTTTACCGAGGTCATGGACCGCAGCGTTTCCAGCATTCCCGCGGCCTGAACCTGTAGGCGGACGCCGGCCAGCTGTTCGGTTTCCAGCGCCCCCATGAGGTCCGAGCCAAAACCCACCTTGACCCCGGCTGCGAGCGCCAGCTCAATGGCGGTCTTGCCAGCCGAGAGCACCTCGGCGTTTTTCGCCTGGGAAACCGGGTGCAGCCCCAGCTCTTCACCGAAGCGGTCCATGGCGTAATAGGCGGCCAGGGTTGGCACCAGGAAGCTACCGTGGTCAGCCATCAGCGCCGCGGTTTGAGCATCCAGAAGGTTGCCATGCTCAATGGAGCGCACACCATTCTCCACCGAGTGCCTGATGGCCTCGGGCGAGTATGCGTGGGCGGCCACATAGCTGTTGCGGCGCGCGGCTTCCTCCGTGACCGCTTGGATCTCCTCGGCAGAATACTGCGGAACCCGGATGGGATCGGTCAAGGATACGACGCCGCCGGAGGTCATGATCTTGATGGCGTGACTGCCGGTGCGGAACCTGTTGCGGACGGCTTTGCGGAGATCGTCCACGCCGTCCACCACATCGCACATGTGGCCGTGGCTGAAGCACAGGTCCAGGTCCTCGGCGCGGGGGTCGCCATGTCCACCGGTCTGGCTCAGCGCCGGGCCGGTGAACAGGTAGCGCGGCGACGCGAGCACCCCTTCGCGCCCCGCCTTGGCCAGACCGATGTCCCCGCCGGCCACGTCGCGCACCGTGGTGAATCCGCGCTTGAGCGCAGCCCCCAACCGTTGCGCACCCACCAGTGCCGCGTAGCTCAGCGGGCCTCTTTCCACCTCGAAGCCGCCCAGTCCGACGGCGTAGGCGTGAAAGTGCGCGTCGATCAGCCCCGGGACCACCACGTTCCCCCCTGCGTCGATGACCTCACCGACCGGTGCCACCTCCCCAACATCTTCGATGACGCCGTCGCGCATCACAATTGACCCCTCGGTTAGCACCGGTGAGGAGCCGTCAAAGATCAGCGCATTCGTGATGGTCAGCAGTGAGGTGGCGGCGTTGGGCATGGTGAAGTCTCCTTGCAATCCGGAAAAACCTGCATGATCCGGACGTTGCTGGCATGATTGAATGCCATCTTAGCGGTGTTATGCCTGCGCAGCTCCGGAGATGTTGACCAGCCACGGCACACCGTACTTGTCGGTGCACATACCAAAGATGTCACCCCAGGGGGCCTTGTTAAGTGGCATGGTGATAGTGCCGGCGCTCGAGAGCTTCTCCCAGTAGCCGCTGAGTTCGGCCTCATCCTCGCCGCTGAGCGAGACCTGGTGGTTGGTGCCGGCCCTGAACTCGATGTGGCTGGGTGTATCCGAGCCCATCAACGCCAGTCCGCCGTCGGTGACCAGCGAGCCGTGCATGATCTGGTCCAGCTCGGCTTCCTCGACGCCGACGCCGGATTCGCGGAAGGTGCTCAGTGTCAAGTCACCACCGAATACGCTCTGGTAGAACTCCATGGCGTCCTTTGCGTTGCCGCGAAAGCCAAGGTACGGGTTGAGTCGCGTTGTCATGCCTGTCTCCCTTTTTGAAGGTGTGGATGCAAGGTGTGGATGCAATGCATTATGCCCCCATTCCCGGCCCGTGTCAGCGGTTATTCCGGCAACGCTCGCCCCTGACGCCAATACCCCATAAAGGCGACGGCGTTGCGGTTCATGCCGACCTCGCTCACCAAATAGCGGCGCAACTCCCGGACGGTGGCCGCCTCCCCCGCTATCCACGCATAGAGCCCGGCCGTGGGCACCGTTCCCGGTGTTTCCCACAGGATGGTGGCGTCCACGTCGACGTCGTCGGGTTCCTTGCCGCGGAGGCAGGCGGCAGGCACCACAACGGTGCGGACATCACGCTCGAGTGCCTCCCCGTGGGCGTTGCCATTGCGCGCATGCCAGCGGATATCCACCTTGGCGGCTGTGGACATGTCCAGAAAATCTTCCGCCGTGGGCACTTCTAGCACGGCATGCCCTCTGACGTGGGGCGGCAGCGATTCCAGGATGGCGGCGATGGCCGGAACCGCGGTCTCATCGCCCACTAGCAGGACGCGTTGGGGGTCGCCGGGGGCAAACTCGATGCCCAGGCAGTCGCCCCAGCGGGCGCACGGGCCGATCAAGGTCATGGGATCGCCCGGCCGTGCGGCGGCAGCCCATTCTGCGGCAGGTCCGGAGTCGCCGCCCAGGTGCAGCACAAAGTCAACGTCCAGCTCGCCAGGACGCAAGGCGCGCACGGTGTAGGTGCGCATCACTCCCCGCGTGGACTCATCGAGGGAGCGCCACTGCTGGTACCAGTCATCGCTCAGCGAGCCGCGGACCGAGCGCAGTTGCGGCAGGGCGTGGCCCGGTGAGGGGATCAGCAACTTGATCCGCAGGTCCAGGGTCAACCCGTCGGCGTTGCTGCCGAACAGGTCCAGCTCGGGACCTGTAAATGTGATGCGCAGAAAGTGTGGCGTCAACAACCGCGCGGCACCCACTCGCACCTCAAACGCCCTCATGGGGCGGATTGCTTCCACCTCATTGTCACCGTCATTGTCACCGAGTTCCACGATTGTCGAGCTCATGCGTGCACGCCTTCCGTCATAGTGATCTCTGCCAATTTGCTGGCCGCAGCATCCGCCAGCAGCGCCGCCCGCCGTCCCATGGGGACCACCATGGGCGTGCCCACCACGGGATCGGGCACCACCACCGATTCCAGCCCGAAGACATCCCGGACCAGTTCCGCAGTCAGCACCTCCCCCGGCGCGCCCTGGGCCAGTATGGACCCGGCTTTCATGGCGACAAGGTGGTCTGCGTACCTCGCGGCCAGGTTCAGATCGTGCAGCACGATGGCTACGGTGGTGCCGCGCCGGGCGTTGAGCTCGGACACCACGTCCAGGACCTCCACCTGGTGTGCCAGGTCCAGGTAGGTGGTGGGCTCATCCAGCAGCAGCACGTTGGTTTCCTGGGCCAGCGCCATGGCTATCCACACGCGCTGGCGCTGCCCGCCGGAGAGCTCGTCAATGCTGCGATCGGCCAGCTCGGCCGTGCCGGTGACATTCAGCGCCGCGGCCACGGCGTCGTCGTCGGCCGTGGTCCACTGCCGGAACCAGCCCTGGTGCGGGCTGCGGCCGCGCCCCACCAGGTCCGCCACGCTGATCCCGTCCGGGGCGGTGGGGGTTTGCGGCAGGATGCCCAGCTCGCGGGCCAGTGCGCGGGTGGGGACCTTGTGAATGTCCACCCCATTGAGGTGCACGACGCCGGCACTGGGCGGCAGCAGCCTAGCCAGACCGCGCAACAAAGTGGATTTTCCGCACGCGTTGGCTCCGACGATGATGGTGACCTTTCCGGCGGGCAACGTCAGGGACAGCTCCTCCACGATGGCTCTTGGGCCATACCCCAGCGACAACTCGCGGGCGGACAGGATTGCGGACTCTTTGGATGGGTGGACAGCCATCTCAGCCTCCTTGGTTGGCACGGTTGGATGAGATGAGCAGCCAGAGCAGGAAGGGTGCACCCAAGGCTCCGGTGACCACTCCCACGGGCAATGAAATTCCGGGAATGGCATTGACGGCGGCAAAGTTGGCTGCCAGGACAATGGCGGCGCCCACCAACGCCGCCAGGTGAAGGCTTGCCACCCCCCCATTGAGTCGTTTGGCGATGGGGCCGGAGAGGAAGGCCACGAAGGCGATGGGGCCGGCCGCGGCAGTAGGCAGGGCGGCCAGAAGCACGCCAACAATGGTCAGCAGCAACCGGGCGCGCGGGACGTTGAAACCCAGCCCGGAGGCGGTGTCATCACCGAGCGTCAAGCCGTGTAGCTGATGGGACCCGGCCGCTGTCAGGGGTAGCAGGAACAAAAGGGCGACGGCCAGGATGGCCACCCGTTCCCAGTTGGCGGAGTTCAGCGAACCGCTCAGCCACACCATGGCGTCCTGGGCGTTGCGCAGGTCCGCCCGGGAGAGCAGGAACGTGACGGCCGCCTGCATGAACGCGGCGGCGCCGATGCCAATCAGGATCAGACCGGTCCCGCCGCGTCCCCGGGCCAACACTGTGATGAGCAGGGCCACCACGAGGGCACCGATGATTGCCGCCACGGAAACCCCGGCGCCACGCACACCAAAGAGCACCACGGCGGCCACGGCTGTGGCGCTGGCCCCGTAGCTTATGCCAATGATGTCGGGGCTGGCCAGCGGGTTGCGCAACATTGACTGGAAGATGGCGCCGGCCACGCCGAAAGAGGCGCCGGCCAGCAGGCCCAACAGAGCCTGTGGCAGCTTGGTTTCCATGACGATGAAACTGGCACCGGGGATGGTCCGCCCGCCCAACATGGCCAGGAAGTCGGGGATGGTGACCGTGTAGCTGCCCAGCAGGATGTTCACGGTCAGGAGAGCAAACACGAGGGCGCCCAAGGATCCGGTGATAAGGGCCCGACGGCGGCGGGGTCCCTTGCGTTGGGCCCGCACCGAAGCTCCGGTGGCGGGGGCGGCACCGGTGGCGGTCTCCAGAACGCTCATAGCTCTGCCTGCTTTCCGCGGCGCACCACGGCGATGAAGACGGGGGCGCCCAGCATGGCCGCCAGGATGCTGGCCGGCACCTCACTGGGGAGCAGGATGACCCGGCCCACCAGATCGGCCAGCAGCAAGACGGCCGGAGCCACCACGAGGGACAGCGGCAGCAGCCAGCGGTAGTCCGGCCCTACCAGGCCGCGGAGCAGGTGCGGGACCACCAGGCCGATGAACGCGATGGGCCCGGCGAGTGCCGTCGCTGAACCACACAGCAACACAATGCCCAGCGCGGAGATCGCACGGCCAAGCCCGGGACGCTGGCCCAGTCCGCGGGCCATGTCATCACCCAGGGCCAGGATGTTCAAAAGCTTGCCGGTGACCAGCAAGAGAAGGATCCCCATCACAACAAAGGGCAGCACCGCAACGATGGACTGCCACGACTTGCCAGCCAGGCCCCCCACCTGCCAGGTCCTGAACAAGTCCAGCGACTGCTGGCTGCTAACGAGCATGGCGCTCGTGAGCGATCCCAGGCCGGCGGTGATCGCGGCCCCGGCCAGGGCCAGTTTCACGGGGGTGGCGCCGCTGCGGCCCAGGCTGGCCACCGCATACACCGCGACGGCGGCGACGGCGCTGCCCGCAAAAGCGAACCACAGGTAGTTGGAGACGGTGGCGGCGCCAAAGAAGAAGATGCCGGCCACCACGGCCAGCGAGGCCCCCGCATTGACGCCCAGGATGCCGGGATCGGCCAGCGGGTTGCGTGCCACGCCCTGCATTGAGGTCCCGGCCAGACCCAGCGAGCACCCCACCACCAATCCGGCCACGGTGCGCACCAGGCGCGAACGGACCACGGCGTGGTCGCCGTTGGCGGGCTCAAAGTTGAACAGCGCATCCAGCACGGTGGGCGGGGAAACATTGCGTGCGCCAACGGCGAGGGACACCAGGCAAATGGCTGCAAGGCTGGCCACAAGGATCAGCAGCCACATGAGCCGCCTACGGTTAGTGAATCCCTTGGTCGGTGCTTTTGCGGGCGTTCCGCTTCCACGTGCGACCCCGGCGTCCGCGAGGGAAGGCATTGAGGCCGGCGACGGCGTCGTGCTTTCCCTCGCAGTTGCGGGTGCAGTTCTCATGAAGCTATCCTCTATGCCTTGTCCGCGGCGGCGGCCAGCTGGGGCAGGAAGGCGTCCAGCGCCCATGGCAGGCTCAGGGGGGAGGACGCTGAAATTGCCAGGGTCAGGGCCTGGTTGGAATCGGCCAAGAAGGCGCCCTTTTTCACGGCCGGGATCTGTCCCAGCAGTGGGTCTGCCACGATCGAGTCCTTGGTCTTGGCATCAGGGACCCAGCTGACAAACACCTGCGATTCCAGCTCGTTGGCCTTCTCCGCGGACCATTGCACGTAGAAGCCGTCAGCGCCCTTCTCGGCGGCCACCACCACCGGAGCCAGGACCATGCCGAGGCTGGCCAGGAACTTGGGCCGGTTATCGGCGGAGGTGTACACGTTCACGCCGTCGCTCTTGGACGGCTCAAGGTTGCCGTAGATGAAGCTCTTCCCAGCAATCTGCGGGTACTTTGCCCCCTGGTCCTTGACTGTCTTCTCGGTGGCGGCGATCAGCTCGGTGGCGGCCTGCGACCTGCCCAGCGCGGCACCGATCATGGTGGTGGACTCCTGCCAAGAGGTGCCGTAAGCGGACTTCGGGAAGGCGATTACGGGGGCGATCTTGCTCAACTTGTCATAGTCTTCCTGGCTCAGGCCCGAGTAGGCGGCCAGGATGATGTCCGGGTTGGTCTTGGCGAGCTCAGTGAAGTTCACCCCGTCCACCTCGGAGTACTGGGCGGGGCCCTTGGCGGTGCCAATGGCGGCGCCCGCCCTCTCCAGGGCGGCGTCCTTCCATGCTGTGGAAGAGTTCTCGTTGCCACCGTATTCGTTCTTGGGCATGCCCACGGGGATCACACCCAGGGCTATGGCGACGTCGTCATTGACCCAGGAGATGGTGGCGACCCTCTGTGGGGCCGAGCTAATGACGGTTTCGCCGTACACATGTTTGACGGTGACGGGGAAGGAATCGGCCGCGGCCTGTGAAGGTGCCGGAGCCGATCCGCCGACGGTGCCCGTTGAGCACCCCGCCAAGGCCACCCCGAGTGCTGACACCGATGCGAACAGGCCCACCTTCAGGCCCTGGCGACGAGAGAATTCCATAATGCTTCCTAACGGTGATACCAAGGTAACGCTTGCCTTAGTTATGCAAGCCTTAGCTACCCTATCGGATCATTCACCCATTAGAGAACATTTCATTGCCCTATTTGACACTTTTCACAAAAGTGTCAGTGCTTAGGGTGTTGGGTACTCAAGATCCCATGCCCGGAACCCCTGCCGCTGACGCTTTTTTGCCCGCTCCGGGCCTGGTCGGCGACGTTCTCCTCGTCCAGTCGGTCAAAGATCAGTTAACGCACAACCAGTCCGCAATCCGCCAACCTCTGCACCACATGGGACAAACGAGGCAGGGAGGCGCTGGTGCGCGCGACCAACTCACTCATAGCCTGAACTTTCCACGCCGGGCCTGTCCAGACCCTAGGCTGTCCAGGCCGGGCGTGGGGCAATCAGGCATCGACGGGGCGCGTGGGTGCCGTGCCGTGCCCAAATGGCCGTCCACCGAGAGCTTCGCGCCCGTGCGCACTCACCCAGCCGGAGGTGTCCGGGCCCTTGGGTACGATTTGCGTGGGGTTCAAGTCCTCATGGACCACGTAGTAGTGCTTTTTGATCTGCTCAAAGTCCACGGTGTCGCCAAAGCCCGTTGTCTGAAACAAATCCCGGGCGTACGCCCAAAGGACAGGCATTTCGGTGAGCTTGCTCCGGTTGCATTTGAAGTGGCCATGGTAGACGGCGTCAAAGCGGACCAGCGTGGTGAACAGCCGGACATCGGCCTCCGTGATGAACTCCCCCATCAGGTACCGCTGCCCGGCCAGCCGTTCCGTCAACCAGTCCAGGGCAGCAAAGAGGCGGTCGTAGGCGTCATCATAGGCCTCCTGGCTGCCGGCAAAACCGCAGCGGTACACGCCGTTGTTGACCTCGGTGAAGATGCGCTTATTCACCGCGGTCATCTCCTCGCGCAGCTCCTCCGGGTACAAGTCTGGTGCACCGTGGCGGTGGAATTGCTTCCATTCCGTGGAGAAGTCGAGGGTGATCTGCGGGAAGTTGTTGGTGACCACGGCCCCGCTGGGCACATCAACAATGGCGGGGACGGTGACGCCTCGGGGGTAGCCGGGCGTCCGCTTGAAGTACGCCTCCTGGAGCCGTTCAATACCCAGGACCGGGTCCGCGCCTCCGGGATCAAGGTCAAAGGTCCAGGAACGTGCGTCGTGGGTGGGCCCGCACACGCCGATGGAAATGGCGTCTTCTAAGCCCAGCAGCCGGCGCACAATGGTGGAGCGGTGCGCCCACGGACAGGCCCGGGCCACGACGAGGCGGTAGCGGCCTGCCTCCACGGGGTAGCCGTCTGCCCCATCCCGGGTGATCCGGGTTTCAATGTAGTGGGTGTCCCGCGTGTATTCCTTACCCGTGACGTAGGAGCCCTTGGTGCTGAATTCGCTGCCCTGAATATCCATGTTGCTAGCCTAGTCTTCCGGTCTGAAGGAGTCCCGGTGACCACAGGAATTGAGGCAAATGCTGAACCTGCTATACAAGCACGTAAGGCACTGGTGCGGCGCCTTTGCCACTAATAAGCCCTATTTGACCGTTACGGACCAGCCACAAGAAAATCGTAATGGTTTATGATCGAAAGGCACCAGGAGAATGTCACCGACAGTGAGGACCTTTCCATGGCGACATCAGAAGTCAGTACCGGCTCGGCACACCAAACCATCAGCCACGCCGGGAATGCGATGGTGGAATTCTTGGATGTCAGCAAGGCATACCAGTTAGCAGCGCCGGCGGTGGACCAACTGACCCTGAGCATCGAGACTGGCAAAATCACCGTTTTTGTGGGCCCGTCGGGCTGCGGCAAGACCACCTCGCTGCGCATGATCAACCGCATGGTGGAACCCACCTCCGGAACCATCACCGTGGGCGGCCGTGATGTCAGCACCATCCCCGCCCCCGAGCTTCGCCGTTCCATGGGGTACGTGATGCAGTCTGCCGGGCTGCTGCCGCACCGCACGGTCCTTGACAATGTGGCCACCGTGCTGCGCTTGAACAAGGTACCGCGCACCAAGGCCCACCACCGTGCCCGGGAGCTGCTGGACACTGTGGGCTTGTCCAGCGCAATGGGCAAACGCTACCCCAGCCAGCTCTCCGGCGGCCAGCAGCAGCGCGTGGGCGTTGCCCGGGCACTGGCTGCCGACCCTCCCGTGCTGCTGATGGATGAGCCCTTTTCCGCTGTGGATCCTGTGGTCCGTGCCGAGCTCCAGCAGGAGTTGTTGCGATTGCAGCGCGACCTGGCCAAGACCATCATCTTTGTCACGCACGACATCGACGAGGCAACCCTGCTTGGCGACAAAGTGGCCGTGTTTGCCACCGGCGGCCGCGTGGCTCAATACGCAGCCCCCGAGGAAATCCTGCGAGCGCCGGTGGATGACTTTGTGGCAGCTTTTGTGGGCCGGGACCGCGGGTTCCGGCACCTGTCCTTCAGCCCCGGGGATTCCGTCCCGATCCACCCCGCACCCCTGGCCTCCGGAACTGCGAGCAGCGCGGTGGGCGGTGATTCTGTCAGCTGGCGCTTGTCCGTGGACGGCGCCGGACGGCCGCTGGGCTGGTTGGCCCAGGGCTCGGCAGTGTTGGTCCCCGGGGGTTCCCTCTTCCACGCGGGGGACCCGCTCCGCAATGCCCTGGATGCCGCTTTGTCCTCCCCCTCGGGTTTGGGCGTGGCCGTGGATGGCAGCGGGGCCGTGGCCGGGGTGGTCAAGGCGCCCGAGGTGCTGGCCGCCATCGACGCCGCCCGTGAAAGCCGGCTCTAGTGCAGTGGTTCCTGGAAAACCGCGGACAAGTGTTCAATCTTGCCGGCTACCACCTGCTCCAGGCGGTAGTGCCGCTGGTGCTCAGCGTCGTCGTCGCCGTTCCACTGGCCCAACTTGCCAGGCTGAACAAGGTGCTGGGCGGGGCCATCCTTTCGGTGGGTTCACTGCTGTACACCATCCCGTCGCTGGCGTTGTTTGTCATCCTGCCCACCATCTTGGGTACCAAGATCCTCGACTTCGCCAATATCATTGTGGCCTTGACCATCTACGCCGTAGCACTGCTGGTCCGCTCCACCCTGGACGCCCTGAACTCGGTGGATGACGGCGTCCGGGCGGCCGCAACCGCCATGGGGTTCAAACCGGTGCAACGGTTTTTGATCGTTGACCTGCCCTTGTCGGTGCCTGTCCTGTTTGCCGGGCTGCGCGTGATCTCGGTCAGTAACATCTCCCTGGTCACCGTTGGTGCACTGCTCGGTATCCCCAGCCTGGGATTCTTCTTCACCGACGGGCTGCAACGGAACTTCCCCACCGAGATCGTTGTGGGCATCGTGGGCACCCTGGTGTTGGCACTGCTGATGGATGTTCTCCTGGTGCTGCTGCAACGGCTCCTGACCCCGTGGCTGCGAGCCGACAAGGCCCGCACGCGCTCCGCTAGTACTACGGCGGTGCCCGCGTGAGCCTGCCGCGCACCGCGCTCCCCGCCACCACCTATACGAGTTCAAGCCCGTTCAGCCAAGGCTGGCAATGGCTCACCGACCCGACAAATTGGCAAGGTCCCGCCGGTATTCCCGTTCGGATTTTCGAACACCTAGGCTACTCCGGCCTGACACTGCTGATCTCCGTGGCCATTGCCGTGCCCATCGGACTGTACGTGGGGCACACCGGCCGCGGACGCGTCGTCGTGGTTTCCTTGGCGGGCATGCTGCGAGCCCTGCCAACCCTGGGCATCATGACCCTCTTTGCGTTGATCGCCACGTCAACACTGTCGCTCATGCCCGCCATCTGGTCACTGGTGCTGCTTGCGGTGCCGCCAATCCTGACGGGCACCTACGCGGGGATTGCCGCCGTTGACCGCGAGATTGTGGATGCCGCGCGCGGGGTGGGCATGACCGAACGCCAGCTGCTGTTCCGCGTGGAGGTCCCCAACGGGCTGGCGGTCATGCTGGGCGGATTCCGTTCCGCGGTGCTGCAGGTCATTGCTACTGTGGCCGTGGTCGCCTTCATCAGCTTAGGCGGGCTGGGCAGGTACATCATTGATGGATTGGCGGTGCAGGACTACGGTCAAGTACTAGGCGGCGCTGTGATCATCGCAGCCGTGGCGATTGTGATTGACGGCCTGCTAGCGTTGCTGCAACGCGTGGTGGTTTCACCTGGCTTGAAAGAACCCTCGATTTCTGAAATTGCACTTAATTCCACAGGAGGAAACCCATGAACAACACTTCCCTTACCACCCGTCGCACGTTTATTGGTGCCGCCGCGGGTCTGTCGGTGCTACTGGCCGTAACCGCTTGCAGCGGCAGTAACCCGCTGAGCAGTGACTCCTCAAGTGCCGCCAGTGGCGGGCCCGTGGTGGTGGGCTCGGCCAACTTCCCCGAAAACGCCATCATCGCCGAGATTTATGCCGGGGCCCTGAACGCCGCCGGGGTCACCTCCACCACCAAGCTCAACATTGGCGCCCGCGAGGTGTATATCAAGGCCATCAAGGACGGCTCGGTGGACGTTGTGCCCGACTACAGCGGGAACCTGCTCGGATTTGTGGACCCCACCAACACGGTGACCGACCCCGAAGGTATTGTGGCTGCCTTGCCGGCCAAACTGCCCGCTGGCCTGGCCGTGTTGAATGCTTCCTCGGCGGAGGACAAGGACGCCATGGTGGTCACGGCGGGGACCGCTGCGAAGTACGGGAACCTGAAAACCATTGAGGACCTGGCGAAGGTCTGCGACCAGCTGACGCTAGGCGCCCCGCCCGAGTTCAAGACCCGCCCCTACGGGCTTCCCGGTCTGGCCAAGATTTACAACTGCGTGCCTAAGGCGTTCACCCCCGTCAGCGACGGCGGAGGACCGCTGACTGTCAAGGCGCTGCTAAACGATGAGATCCAGGTGGCGGACATCTTCACCACCTCCCCAGCCATCCCGGCCAACAACCTGGTGGTGCTAGAAGATCCCCTGCACAACTGGCTGGCCCAGCAGGTCCTCCCCCTAGTCAAGACCGAGCGCATCAACGATGCGGCGAAGACCGCGCTGAACGACGTTTCAGCAAAGCTGACCACCGCGGACCTGATCTCCCTGCGCGACCAGGTGGAGGGAGATCAGAAGATGGATCCCAAGGTTGCCGCCACCGCGTGGCTGAAGGATAAGGGCATCACCAACTAGGGAGTTCCCATGGATAGCGGCATTGAAACCGTTGACGTTATTGTGGTTGGCATGGGGCCCGGTGGGGAGGCGGTGGCCGGGGAACTGGCCGACGCCGGGCTGAAGGTGGTGGGCGTGGAGGCCCGCTTGGTGGGCGGCGAGTGCCCCTACTATGGCTGTATTCCGTCCAAGATGATGATTCGGGCCGCCAACGTTTTGGCGGAGGCCCGCCGGATCCAGGAATTGGCCGGAAGCGTCAGCGTCGTCCCCGACTTTTCCTTGGTTGCCCGGCGCATCCGGGCGGAGGCAACCGACGACTGGGATGACACCGTCGCCGCCAAACGCTTCACGGACAAGGGCGGGCTGCTGGTGCGCGGCACGGGACGGCTCAGTGGACCGCGTCAGGTCACCGTTCGCCGCAGTGACGGAGGTGAGAGCATCTTCGCGGCCCGCCGCGCCGTGGTGCTCAACCCTGGCACCAACCCCGCCGTGCCGCCCGTTCCGGGGCTGACCGGAACCCCCTTTTGGACTAACCGTGAGGCCATGGCGACCACGGCGGCCCCGGCGTCGTTGGCCATCATCGGCGGCGGTCCCATCGGTGCGGAGTTGGCGCAGATGTTTGCCCGCTTCGGCACCCATGTCACCGTGGTGGTGCGCGGGCCGGTACTGCTTCCCCGTGAGGAACCGGAGGCCTCGGCGCTGCTCGCCGAGGTGTTTGACAGCGAAGGGATCAGGGTCCTCTTCAACACCAACGTCACCGGCGTGCGGCACTCCGACGCCGGTTTCAGCCTGGAGCTTTCCGACCCAGGGACACCGGAGCTTGTTGCGGAGCGGCTTCTGGTCGCGACGGGGCGCGCCACCACCTTGGATGCTCTGAAACTGGAACAAGCGGGCATCGACTGGGACGGGAAGATACCCCCGGCCGTTGATGGGCAGCTGCAACTCACGGACGGGCTGTATCTGATTGGCGACGCGGTGGGTGCCGGGGCGTTTACGCACATGTCCATGTACCAGGCGAACATTGTGGCCGGACACATCCTGGGCCCGGGCATTGTGGGCGGGGACCGGGGAACCACCGCATCCCATGCGGTACCCCGGGTGACCTTCACGGACCCGGAGATCGGGTCCGTGGGGCTGAGCGAGCACCAGGCCCGGGCCGCCGGCCTGGAGATCAGGGTGGGGATCACCTTGCTGGCGGACTCCACGCGCGGTTGGATCCACAAGGCCGGCAACCAGGGCTTCATCAAGGTGGTCGAGGACGCCGGATCCGGGGTCCTCGTGGGGGCATCATCGGTGGGTCCCTGCGGCGGTGAGGTGCTCTCGCTGCTGGCCCTAGCCGTTCACGCGCGCGTCCCCGTGTCCACCTTGAAAACCATGATCTACGCCTACCCCACGTTCCACCGGGCCATCGAATCGGACCTGGCATCACTCCACTAACCGTTGAGGGGACACATCACCCCCCCAATCACAAGGGTCTCCTTAGGCTTCGGTGGGGGTGATGTGTCCCCTCAACGAGAGGGTTAGGCAGCCAGGATGGCCCTGCGCACGGCCGCACTTAGCTGCATGCCGCGCCCGGCCGTGCCGCCTTCCTCATTCCAGGCCGGCACGTAGCCGAAGCCGACCCCATACAGGGGATCGGCAAATCCCAGGGCGGCATTGGCGCCGTCGTGCCCGAACGCCTGAGCACTGCCAAAGTCCATCCGGGGGTGGGCCTTCATGAAGGTCAGGGCAAAGGCTCCGGTGTCGCAGAAAACCCTGTCCAGGCCCCAGACCTGCTCCTGGCTCATAGTCGCAACGGTTTCCGGGCTTAGATAGGCCGGCACACCCTCCACCCCCGTGATGGCACCGGCATAGACGCGGGCTAAGCCGTCGGCGGAGCCCACCCCGGCGCCGCTGCAGCTGCCGGCCGCGCGAACGCTGCGCAGATTGGGCAGTTCCAACAGATTCCCCGCCTGGACGTTGCCCGAAACCCCTGCCAGGGAGCCCGGGTCTAGGAACCCTGGCATGGCCTGTTCGGCAAAGCGGACAGGGCGGAAGCGCGGCTCCAGGGACTCGGGCAGGCCAAGGAACATGTCGGCGGCGTAGGGGAGGCGGATCCGCCGATCGTACACGTCCTGCAAACGCTCTCCGATGACCCGGTGGCACAGCTCCTCCAGGAACACGCCCATGGTCAGCGCGTGGTAGCCAAAGGTGCCGCTGCCTGGACGCCACAGCGGGGCCATGTCGGCCAGCCGCTGCGCCACGGCGGGGAGGTCGTTATAGTCCTCCATGGCGAAGCCACCCTGCACACCCACCAGACCCCCTTGGTGCGACAACAACTGGCGCACGGTGATGGCGCCCTTGCCCTGGCGGGCAAACTCCGGCCAGTACGTGGCCACGGTGTCGTCCACGTCAATGAGCCCGTCCTGCACCAACAGACTGAACGCGAGGGCAGCCACGCCCTTGGAACAGGAAAACACGCCCGTCACCGAGTCCGCGGCCGAATCCGGCCCGCCCACCAGCTCCACCACCTTCTCCCCGTGGCGGTAGACCGCCAGCTGCGCGCTATAGCCGGGATCGGCGTCGAGCATGGAATCAAAAAGCTCACGGACACTGGCAAACTGTTCGGCTGCAAAGTTCATAAGACCACTTTAGGGAACAAGCGCCTCCAAGGGGATCTGTGACGGCGACGCAAGCCGGTTAGGCTTTCCCTCAACAGAAGAAAACCCCCGCGAACCCCAGCCCTCCCGTGGAAGGTCAGCCCCTCATGCATGACAAGCAAAGCTTGATTGAAAACCGGCTCAAACGAGTGCTGGTAGAGCGGATCGCCCCTGCCATCCACACACCCCTCGCTCCACTGAAGCTCACCGCCTGGCATGTGCAGGGCGGGCAGGGCGAACCCGTGGCACCCGCAATAGCCCTGGCCGGCGACGAACGCTATGAGCCCTTCAGCGTTGGTCAGCAATGGGGGCCCGCGTGGGGCACCAGCTGGATCCGCCTCACGGGCACGGTTCCGCCCGAGGCGCGCGGGCACAAGGTGGAGCTGGTGGTGGACCTTGGTTTCAGCCAGTCCTGGCCGGGCTTCCAGGCCGAAGGCCTGGTTTACCGCCCCGACGGCACGGCCGTGAAGGCCCTGAACCCGCTCAACACCTGGGTTCTTGTGTCGCAGAAGGCGCAGGGCCGGGAGGAAATTGAGCTGTACGTGGAGGCGGCCGCGAACCCGTTTGTGTTCACCGACAACCCCTTCCTCCCCACTCAGCTGGGCGAGAAGTTCACGGCCGGGGAGGCCCCGCGCTACACCATGGCCCGCGCAGACATCAACATTTTCAACACCGAGGTGTGGGAGCTGGTGCAGGACCTTGAAGTGCTGGAGCAGCTGGCAGCGGAGCTGGATCCGGGCAATCCGCGCCGCTGGGACATCCTGTACGCCGTGGAACGCGCGCTCGACGCCGTCTGCCTCACCGACATACCCGGAACCGCCGCCGCGGGGCGGGCCGAACTGGCGCACGTGCTGGCCCAACCGGCCAATGCCAGTGCACACCAAATCACGGCCATTGGCCACGCGCACATCGACTCGGCCTGGCTATGGCCGGTGCGCGAGACGGTGCGCAAGGTGGCCCGCACCACCTCCAACGTGGTGAATTTGCTGGCCGAAAACCCCGAGTTCCAGTTCGTCATGTCCTCAGCCCAACAGTACGAATGGCTCAAGGAGCAGCGCCCCGAGGTGTTCGCGCGAGTCAAGGAGGCCGTGGCGGCGGGCCGGTTCATCCCGGTGGGGGGCATGTGGGTGGAATCGGACACCAACATGGTGGGCTCGGAGGCTATGGCCCGGCAATTCAGCTACGGGCAGCGCTTTTTCCGTGAGAATTTCGGCATGCAGTGCCAGGAGGTGTGGTTGCCGGATTCCTTTGGCTACTCCGCCGCGCTGCCGCAGATCGTCAAGCAGGCAGGCGCCAAGTGGTTCCTGACCCAGAAGATCTCCTGGAACACGGTGAACAAGTTCCCGCACCACACTTTCAACTGGGAGGGGATTGACGGCACGCGCGTATTTACGCACTTCCCGCCGGTCGACACGTATAACTCCCAGCTCGCCGGTGCGGAGCTGGCGCACGCCGTGCGGAACTTCCGAGATAAGGGCGCGGCGAAGAATTCGCTGGTGCCCTTTGGCTGGGGCGACGGCGGCGGCGGGCCCACGCGCGAGATGCTCGCTCGGGCCAAGCGAACCAAGAACCTGGAGGGATCCCCGCAGGTCACGATCCAAAGCCCGGCCGAGTTCTTCACCGCGGCCGAGGCCGAATACCCCAACGCACCTGTGTGGAAGGGCGAGCTGTACCTTGAGCTGCACCGCGGCACCTACACCTCCCAGGCCCTGACCAAGCAGGGCAACCGCCGCAGCGAGCACCTGCTGCGAGAGGCCGAGCTGTGGTGCGCCACGGCCGCAGCACGGGGGCTCATCAACTACCCGTACGACGAGCTGGAGCGGATCTGGAAGCTGGTGCTGCTGAACCAGTTCCACGACATCCTCCCCGGCTCCTCCATCGCCTGGGTGCACCGCGAGGCAGCGGAACAGTATGCCCGGATTGCCGCGGACCTGGAGGAGATCATCAGCGCGGCGCTGCTCGCGCTGGCGCCGTGGGTCCAGCCGCTCGACCCCGGTACGGAGCAGGATTTCGCGAGCTCCACGCTCTTCAACGCCTCCCCCTACCCGCGCCGCGGCATCGCCCCGCTCAGCGCGGGCGTCGCTGCGCCACACGCCACTAAGGTGACGGTGGAACGTGACGGTGCCGACGTCGTCGTACACAACGGGCTCATCACCGTGCGCTTTGGGGCGGACGGGGTCATCTCCTCCATCCTGGATGTGGGGGCGGACCGCGAGCTGGTGCCGGCCGGGCAGGGCGCCAACCTGCTGCAGTTGCACGCGGACTTCCCGAACATGTGGGACGCGTGGGACATTGACGAGTTCTATAAGAACACCGTCACGGACCTCCGGGAACTGGACTCGATGGATGTCACCATGCTGGGCAACCAGCCCGAAATCACCATTAAACGTACATTCCGGAAGTCGCATATAACCCAGCGTGTGCGTATTTCCCCGGATTCGAAGGTGATCACCGTCTACAACGACGTCGACTGGCGCGAGCAGGAGACGCTACTCAAGGCCGCCTTCCCCCTCGATGTGCATGCCGACCATGCCCGTTTTGAGACCCAATACGGGCACATCCAGCGTGCAACGCACGAGAACACGTCCTGGGACAACGCCCGTTTTGAGGTGTGCGCGCACCGTTGGGTGCATGTGGGCGAGCCCGGTTTCGGTGCGGCCGTCATCAACGATTCCACCTACGGACATGATGTCTCCCGCCACCCCGGCAGCAACGGCTCCAGCTTCACCACGGTGCGGCTGTCACTGCTGCGAGGCCCGCGCTTCCCCGATCCCCAGACGGACCAGGGTCACCATTGCTTCACATACGGTTTGGTGGTGGGCGCCGAGGTGAAGGACGCCGTGTCCGCCGGTTATGCCGTGAACCTGCCGTGGCGGGGTGTGCCGGCCGGTGGGTCCGCTGTCGAACCGCTCGTCAGCACGGATTCACAGGCCGCCCTGATTGAGGCGGTCAAGCTAGCGGATGACCGCAGCGGCGATGTGATCGTCCGCCTGTACGAGCCGCTCGGCGCGAGGGCCTCGGTGACGCTTTCGGCGTCGTTCGCCGTGGCTGCCGTGGCGGAGAACAACCTGCTTGAGCAGCCGTACGACGCCGGGGCCCTCACCGTGGGTGCCGCGGACGACGCCGGCAACCGGCAGATCCGACTCACCCTGCGTCCCTTCCAGATCCTGACCTTGCGCTTGCAGAAAGGCAGCAAATGAGCCTCCCCGCCACCCGGACCAGCCCCCTGCGCTGGGGCGTGAACTACACGCCCAGCCAAAGCTGGTTCCATTCCTGGCAGGACTTTGACATTGACGCTGTCCGGGCGGATCTGGAATCCATCGCTTCCCTCGGCTTGGACCATGTGCGCATCTTCCCGTTGTGGCCACTGCTGCAGCCCAACCGCACGCTGATCCGACCACAGGGTATCGCCGATGTGGGCCGCGTGGTGGATGCCGCCGCAGAGTTCGGCCTGGACGTGTCGGTGGACGGCTTGCAGGGCCACCTCTCCAGTTTTGACTACTTGCCGTCCTGGGTCACCAGCTGGCACCGCCGCAACATCTTCACCGACCCGGAGGTGGTTGCCGCGGAGGCGCAGCTCATCACGGCGTTGGCAACCGAGGTCTCCGCCCGCCCCAACGTCCTGGGCATGACGCTGGGCAACGAGACTAACCAGTTCGCGGTGGAACGGCATCCCGAACAGCACGTGACCACGCCTGCGCAGATGGGCGAGTGGATATCGACACTGCTGGCCAGCGTACGGAACGTGTGGCCGGAGGGCATGCACCAGCACAGCTTCGACGACAACGTCTGGTTTGTGGACAGCAGCCCCGTCACGCCCACCCACGCCGCCACCTTGGGCGATGTGACCACCGTGCACTCCTGGGTGTTTGTGGCCGTGGCCCACCTGTTCCCGCAAGGCCACCCCGCCCGGACGTTGTTTGCCGACTATCTGTTGCAGCTGGCCGCAGCCTACGCCGAAGACCCGCAGCGTCCCATCTGGCTGCAGGAAATTGGCGCACCGTACCCGGTGGTACCGTTTGATGGCGCGGCCGACTTCCTCGAGCAAAGCCTGCGTCCGGTGCTGGACACCCCGAACCTGTGGGGCGTGACCTGGTGGTGTTCGCACGACGTCAGCCGGAAGCTGGCCGACTTCCCCGAGCTGGAATACACGCTGGGGTTGCTGGATTCCGAGCGCAAGGTTAAGCCGGCCGGAAAGCGCTTGGCTGAGCTGATCGCGGCTGAAAAGGTCAACCCCACAGCCCCTGCCCAACGCTCCACGGCCGTGTCCTTTGACCCGGGAGACCTCGCCACGGGGGTGGGCCGCTCGGTGGCGGACCCCGCAGGGGAGCTATTCAGGTCCTGGCTGGAACGCGCTGCCAGCGGGGAGAAGCCAACGCTTGTGCGTTCGGCAAAGACCGGCGACACCGCCTACCTGGCCGCGCGCGGGATCACGCAAGTGGTTTCCTAGCATCTGGCGACGGGCAGCGTCCTGTTCTGCGCCATGCCTGCGGCGAACACGGCGCATTTCACTGTTCTGCGCCATGCCCGCCGCGAATACGGCGCAGAACAGTGAACCCAGGACTCGGCCCATACCCTAGCCGCCACCCCCACCGGCGCGTAGCATCGAGGCAACAGCTTGGGTTTCACCTCCGCGTGCCGGATCCCCCACTTTCCTTGGCGCTTCCGGCGGAAATGAGGAAATCATGGGAATCAACACGGGCACGTCCGCCGCCCCGGAAACAACCGTCACCGCCGCAGACGCGCGGAACGCCGCCGAGGCAGCCCGGGAAACGGCTTGGGAGCGGCCAAGCTTTGCCAAGGGCCTGTATCTGGGCGCATTTGATGTGAGCCTGATCCACCCTCACCCGGAACCGTCGGCCGTCGAAAGTGAGCGTGGCGACGCCTTCCTAGCCGAAGTGGACGCCTACGCCAGGACCCTTGACGGCGCCCGCATTGAGCGTGAGGATCAAATCCCCGACGAGTATTTGGCCGGGCTGGCAAAGTTGGGCGTCTTCGGCATGAAGATCCCGCAGGAATATGGCGGGCTGGGCCTGAACCTGAGCTACTACGGGCGGGCCCTGGCCATCCTTGGCAGCGTACACCCGGCTTTCGGCGCCCTGGTTTCGGCCCACCAGTCCATTGGCGTCCCGGAACCGGTGAAGGTGTTTGGCACTCCGGAACAAAAGCAGCGGTACCTTCCCCGGTGCGCCGCGGGCGCAGTCACCGCATTCTTGCTGACCGAGCCCGACGTAGGCTCCGACCCCGCGCGCATGGCCTGTGCCGCCGTGCCCAGCGAAGACGGTTCCGAGTACGTCCTGGACGGTGTGAAACTGTGGACCACCAATGGTGTGATCGCCGAACTGGTGGTGGTCATGGCCGTGGTGCCCTCCCGCGGGATCGACACGCAGGGCCGCAAGACCGGCGGCATCACCGCCTTTGTGGTGGAGGCCGACTCCCCCGGCATCACGGTGGAGCACCGCAACAAGTTCATGGGCCTGCGCGGCATTGAAAACGGTGTGACACGCTTCCACCAGGTGCGGGTTCCCGCGGAGAGCCGGCTGGGGAGGGAGGGGCAGGGCCTGAAGATCGCCCTGACCACCTTGAACACCGGCCGCCTGTCCATCCCGGCCATGGCGGCCGGAGCTGGCAAGTGGTCGTTGAAGATCGCCCGTGAATGGTCCGCCGCGCGCACCCAATGGGGACTGCCGGTGGGCGAGCACCAGGCCGTGGGCAAAAAACTGGCGTTCATGGCCGCCACCACCTTCGCGTTGGAGGCGGTGTTTGAGTTGTCGGCAGCCCTGGCCGACGCCGGCATGAAGGACGTGAGGATCGAGGCGGCGCTGGCCAAACTGTGGTCCTCGGAAATGTCCTACAAGTGTGCCGACGAGCTGGTGCAGATCCGCGGCGGGCGCGGCTATGAGACCGCAGAATCCCTGGCCGCACGCGGTGAGCGTGCGGTCCCAGCGGAACAACTCCTGCGGGATTTACGCATCAACAGGATATTCGAGGGTTCCACCGAGATCATGCATCTGCTGATTGCCCGGGAGGCTGTGGACGCGCACCTGGCGGCGGCGGGAGACCTTGCCTCTACCACCGCCACTCTGCCGCAAAAGGGCAAGGCTGCCTTTTCTGCCAGCGGCTTCTATGCCAAGTGGTTGCCGCACCTGGTGGTGGGCAAGGGCCTGGACCCGCGCTCCTACAATGAGTTTGGGCCGCTCGGTAAGCATCTGCGGTTTGTGGAGCGTGAATCCCGCAAACTGGCCCGTCAAACGTTCTACGGCATGAGTCGGTGGCAGGGGCGGCTGGAATACAAGCAGGCCTTTCTCGGACGAATCGTGGACATTGGCGCTGAACTCTTCGCCATTTCCGCGTGCTGTTCCAGGGCCGAGATGCTCCGGCTCAAGGACCCCACTCAGGGAAGGGGGGCACAAAAACTGGCAAACTCCTTCGCTGACCAGTCCCGTCTGCGCGTTCAGGCCCTGTTCAACGAGCTTTGGCACAACACCGATGACGCCGACCTGACACTGTCCAAAGCCCTCCTCCAGGGCGACTTCGCCTGGCTGGAGGAGGGCATCATCGACATCTCCGAGGGCACGGGCCCGTGGATTGCCGACGCCACCCCCGGCCCGTCGCAGCAGGAGGACCAACACCGAAAGTACCGGTAAAACAAAACCGGTGGTTATGGGGTCTTGGTACCTGAGGTCTTAGCCTTCGGTCTTGACGATGTACACGTCGCACGGTGCATTGTGGGAGATGGCGTTTGCCACGGACCCCAGCACACGCTTAAGCCCCTGCATGCGTACGTTGCCAACAACGATGAGGCTGGCGCCAAGCTTGGTGGCTTCCTCCAAGATGACATCGGCGGGCTTTCCCAACGCCGAAGAGTACTCGGTCTTCACACCGCTTTTCTTCAATTCCTCCGCCACGCGCTGGGCAACGCGCTCAGCCTCGTCGGCGGTGGAGAGGAACCACTCGTCGTTGCCGATCTCAACCTTTTCGGTCCGGTCCTCACCGAACGCCGTCACCACGCGCAAGGTGGCGCCCATGGCCTTGGCCAGCTCGGCTGCAACACGGGCAGCCTTCATCGAAGTGGAGTTGCCGTCGACACCGACGATAATAAGTCCCGCCATTTTTACATCCTTAGTTGTGGTTCCTGCACGTTTGCTACTTATTTACTACCTTAGTCACAGAATCTAGCATTTCCACCGATTGGTGTGGCATCTAACCACGCCTGTTACGTGCGGGTGATTTCCGCAAATAGTTCAAGGACGTGCTGGTAGCCCTCCCCTGTTGCCCGAGTCATGCCCAACTCGCAGGTCCTGTTGCAGGAGGCATGGGCAGTGGCTCCCATGCCGGAAACCTCCTGCGCCTGCACGGCTGTGGCCGACGCCGTCAGCTCCGGGTGCAGCATTCCCCTGTCCCCGGCAAAGCCGCAGCAGCCCCACGATTCCGGGATGTGCACGGTTTTCGCCACTGCGGTCGCCACCTTCTCCAACGCCGGGTTCAGCCCCATCCGTGTTGAGGAACACGTGGGGTGCAGTGCCAGCGATTCACGGCGCACCCAACCCTCCCCCAACAAAGGCAGGAGTCGCTCAGCCGTGAACTGCACAGCATCCACCACGCGCAGCGGCTTGTTCCCCGGCAACGGCACCTGGGATTCAAGGGTGTGGAGCAGCCCCTCCGTGCAGCTTGACGCGTCGCAAATGATCTCCAGCTCGCCATCGCGGGTGGCCGAACGCAGCAATCTCAAAGTCCGCGCATGCATGTCTGCCAGCCCGGCTTCCATGCCCTTGGAGGACCAGGGCGTGCCACAACACGTACCGTCGATGCCCTCCGGCACCAGCAGCTCAATCCCGGCCCGCTCACACAACTGCTCAAAGCTGGCCTGCACACCGGGCCCGGAGACCGGGCCGAACATGGTGTTCACGCAGGCAGGAAAATACACGGCCGCCGGTTCCCCCGAAGGTGCCGGACGGCGTCGTGCCTTCCCTCCCTGAGGAAGCTCGGAGGAGTACAGCGGCAGGGTGTCCTTGCCCAGCATCTTCCGGGCCAGACTGTTCACCGGAAGGACGACGCCGGAGGGCACTTTTGCTGCCATGTTCAGTGCCAGCCCGGCCCCGTTCGTCACAGCACCCCAATGGCTGGCCGCCGCCGCCCAGACACCGTTTTCCAGCTTGCCGGCTGCGTCCGCGCGCAACGCCTTGACGAGGTTGCCGGTGTTGATGTCCACGGGGCAGGCGGTCTGGCACATGCCATCCACGGCGCAGGTGTCCACGGCGTCGTAGTTGTAGTCCTTTTCCAGGGCGTCGGCGAGCGCCAGATCACCGACGGCACGGGCCGCCTGGGTGGCGCGCAGGGTCACGATGCGTTGGCGCGGGGTCAGTGTGATGTCCTTGCTGGGGCAGACGGGTTCGCAGTAGCCGCAGGAGACGCAGCGGTCCACCTCGGCGTCCACCGCCGGCGGGGCGGCCTTGATGTGGCGTAGGTGAGCGGTGGGGTCATCATCGAGCAGGACGCCGGGATTGAGCATTCCCGGGGGATCAAAAAGAGCCTTAATCCGGCGCATGACCTCGTAGAGGCCGTCCCCGTATTGGCGCCGCACGAACGGGGCCATGACGCGCCCGGTGCCGTGTTCGGCCTTCAGCGAGCCGCCTTCTCCGAGCACCAGCTCCACCATGTCCTCGGTGAACGCGCTGTAACGCTCAAGCTCGTCCGGGCTGGCGAACTTGTCGGTGAGCATGAAGTGAATGTTGCCGTCCTTGGCGTGGCCAAAGATCACCGAATTCTCGTATTTGTACTTCTCAAACAAGGTGCCCAGTGCCAGGCAGGTGCGTGCCAGGACCGGTATCGGCACCACCACGTCCTCCAGCAGGGCGGTGGTGCCCTGGGGGCGGGCGCCGGCCACCGAGGTGTACAGGCCCTTGCGCAGGTGCCATAGCTCGGCACGGACGGTGGCGTCGGTGCTGAAGTGGGCGGGCGCATCCAATCCCAGCGTGCCGGCCAGCGCGGCAGCCTTTTCCTGCTGGTCCGCCAGCTCAGCGGCGTTGTGAGCTTGGTACTCCACCAGCAGCGCGGCATGGTTTTCCACGTGCAGGTCCCGCACGACGCCGGGAACCTGGCTCAGCCCCTGCCCCACCTTCAGCGAGAGCGCGTCCATGAGTTCGACCGTGGCCGCGCCGCTGTCCACCAGTTCGACCAGGGCGTTGTTGGCGGCCTCCAGGGTTGGGAAGACCAGCAGCCCCGAGGTGGCGTGGGCCAGGCGGGGCACCGTGCCGAACACGGCCTCGGCGACGAACCCCAGCGTCCCCTCGCTACCCACCATCAAGTGCGCCAGGATCTCCGCGGGGCTCTCGAAGTCCAGCAGCGAGTTCAGGCCGTAGCCCATGGTGTTCTTCATGGAGAACTGGTGCAAGATGGTGCGCCGGAACCCCTCATTGGCCAGGACCTGCCCGCGCAGTTCCAGGAGCCCGGTAAAGATGTCCGGTTCCAGGGCGGCCAGGCGGGCGTCGGCGTCGGGCGCCCCCGTGTCGATGATGGTCCCGCTGGGCAGCACCACGGTGAGGGATTCCAGGGTTTGGTAAGCGTTGTCGGTGATGCCGCAGGCCATGCCGGAGGAGTTGTTCGCCACCACCCCGCCGATGGTGGCAGCCGACTCACTCGCCGGATCCGGGCCAAACTTGCGCCCGTGCCGCAGCAGCCTGGCGTTGAGGTCCCGGACGGTGACCCCGGGCTGGACGCGGACGCCGCCGCCGCCGTCGAGCACCTCGATGCGCCGGAAGTTCCTGCGCACATCCACCAGCAGCCCGTCGGTGACGCCCTGTCCACTGAGGCTGGTGCCGCCGGACCGCAAGGTCAGGGGCATCCGTTGGGCAGCACAGGCAACCAGCAGCTTCGCCACCTCCTGCGCCGTGCCCGGAACCGCCACCGCTTGGGGGATCAGTAGGAAGTGGGAAGCGTCGTGGGCGTTGGCATGCAGGTCAAGGGCCCTGGTCTTCAGCTGCCCGGGCAGGGCCATGGCCGCCTGAAACTGCGCCAGGGCCTTATTTTCTTCGGTGCCCGCACCCGCTGGCTGATTGTTCGCTGCCATGCCATTTCCCTTCGTCGGCACAGTCTCCACGGCCGTCGCCACGGTCTGGACGTGCCTGTGCACCGCACCCTAGCTTCTGAACTCCCTCTGAAGTGTACGCACTGGCTTTGCGCACCTGCACGGATGTCCACCAGGAGAGCCCCATCACGTCTAGGCTAGCTGGAGAGTACTCAAGCCACCTCAAGGAGTCCCATGAACATTCCAACAGCCGATCTTTACGATGAACGTGGTGCCGAACTGGCATCGGTGTCCGTGCAGTTCAGGAACTTTGGCGCGGTTGAGTCCTTCAGCGGCCCGGCCCGCACTGTCAGCTGTTTTCAGGACAATGCGCTGCTGAAGGCCGTGTTGGGCACACCGGGAAACGGTGCGGTGTTGGTGGTCGACGGCGGCGGCTCGCTGGAGACTGCCCTAATGGGGGACATGATTGCCGCCTCCGCCGTGGAAAATGGCTGGTCGGGGGTCATCATCAACGGTGCCGTCCGCGACAGCGTGGCCTTGGGGAGCTTGGCCCTGGGCGTCAAGGCACTCGGGACCAACCCTGTGAAGAGTTCCAAAAATGGCACCGGGGAGACGGATGCGCCGCTGCACCTGGGCTCAGTGGAAATACACCCCGGGGTCATGGTTTACGCAGATTCAGATGGCATCCTCGTCGAAAGGTGAGGTGTTGCGAGAGGAACATCCATGGCTGAAAATCCCGTGCGGCGTGCCAGGCACGGATGGTCGTCATGAATCCCCCCACGAACAAAACCGCGCATCCACCCCGTTGGAGCTCCTTTTTGGCCTGAGATTCGCCATCGCCTGCGGAGTTGCTGCCGGGCTGCTCAGCTTCACTTTCTCCTGGTTTGCCGGCGCCTACGACATTCTCAACAGTGCGCTGCACAGAATTTCAGGGGTTGTCGTGGCTTACGTCCGGCAGCTTCCCGCGTTCAAGGGCTCGGTAGACGGTGAAGCGTCCGGTGTTAAACAGCTCGGCTTTGCTGTGTTCCTCGGCGGCGTGCAGTTCGAGGAGGTGGTTATCATGCCCATTGTGTCGGTGGGATTATTGACGGAGCCACCAATGCTGAATTTGACGTTGCGGCCGGCGGGGTCAGCCACAATTTCATGGGTATCTGTGCCGGACCGGGCCAGGCGGTCAAGCCCGGTGACGACGAATTTTATCCCCTTCCCGGCACGCGGCTAGGGCATCGCGCTGTGCTGTGAGGTCTTGCGCCTCGGTGGACCCGCTGGCGTAGCCGATCAATATTTTGGGCATGAAGAAGAGTGTTTCCTATGAGGCGCGCGTCACCGGTCAAGTCACCGGACAGGTCTTCTTGGACGGCATCGACCCAGGGCTCCCACCAACCCTTGTCATTTTCAGAAGCCGGCTGCACAGCCCAGAGGCTTCCGTATGGGGAACCCCTTGCGGGAAGCTCTTATGACTGATTCGGACCAGGCATTATTGCGGGCAGCACCCCTGCATCAACCCACTGGTGACGACCTCTATCCGCATTGCCTCAATGCCTAGCGCCGATCTGTCCTCACCGACTCTCAACTACCGCTTTCTAACCCAAAAGTGCGGCGCTCGAGTAGTCGTTGGGTGTGGCAAAGGCTCCTTCAGAGATGGGAGAGGATAAACCGCATTCAGCTGCCCCCTCCCATTACTTGTGGTTTAGTTGTCTAGTGAAGCCGCCGAATGAATGGCATTGGCGAGGTCGAGGGGTCGACTCCACATAGGCCAGTGCCCTGTGGGGAGATCGATGCTGTCGAGGCGTTCGAGGTTCGCGACTTCGGCAAACATGGGATGGCCTGCTTGGACCAGCTCCATCACCTGTTTGCTTGAGATCGAGCAGCACACCAGGGTGGCCGGGATGCTGCTGCGGGCCTCGTTGGTGAGCTCGACGGGCTGACGAAGCACTGGGCCGGGCTCAGGGACGGCAAAAGCCCGAAAACGTTCGAGGACCTCTGCGCTCAGACCTTCGAGACTCGCCTGTTGGGCGAGCACATCGAACGGCGGCAGCGGCAGCTCATTCACCTCAACGGAGAAATCGGGAGCGGAGACATTGCCCGCCGCCACAGGGCCGGAGTCGACCCAAATTACCCGGTGGACAAGCTCAGGGTGCCGGTCCATGACGAGGCTGACGGGGGCGTTGGCCCCGCTGTGGGCGACGAGAATCACGGGCTGATCTCCTTGTTGAGAAATGACGCCCAGGATCGCTTCCGCCTGGTCATCGAGAGTCTTCGTCGCACGTGCAGGATCGTCCGCGTCGAGACCAGGCAGTGTCATAGCGATTGCATTGGAGTGGTCGGTTTTCAAGTGCTCAAGGACTTCATCCCACGCCCAGGCCCCCAGCCAGTGGCCGGCGATGAGAATGATGCTTGGGCTGCGCTTAGTATTTGTCATGTCACAACTCTTGCAGGCCCTTCGGACAAGGGTGTGTCACTATTTATGTCATGAATTCATTTGGGCCTGAACTGTGAAGCGCGCCGAACGCCTTCATGCTCTAACTGAGATGTTGCGCCGCAGCGGCGCGCGGGGGGTGTCCGCCGAACGGTTGGCGAGTGAGTTCGAGGTATCCGTGCGCACGGTCAAGAGGGACCTCGATGCGCTAGAGAACAGCGGGGCGCTTCTATGATCGCGCCCAGGCCCTGGCGGGGGCTACGGACTAGCCGACGGCGCGTCCCTGCCGCCTGTCAGCTTGTCCCCAGCGCAGGCCGTGGCTCTCATGGCGGCCGTGTCTGCTGCCCCCGATGCCCCCTACGCAGATCTGGCAGCCGCGGGTATCCAGAAGATCCTGGACGTCCTCGATCCCAGAACCCGAGCAAGAGCTGACGAATTAGCCCAACGCGTCTGGGTTAACTCAGTTCCTTCGTCTTCGCGCGCAATAAAGTCGGCTTTGGAGGAGGCGATGGCCGAGGAGCGCCTAGTTCGCATTCGCTACACTTCTAGAGATGGCACCACGACCACCCGCGACGTCGAACCTGTGCTGTTTGCCTCGACGAACGGCCAGTGGTACCTAATTGGGTGGTGCCGACTGCGCGATGCAATGCGATGGTTTACCGTATCGCGCATCGATCGGGCCAACGTAACTAAGACGGCCTGTAGTGGCCACACCATCCACGAGGTTGGGATGCCCCCGGCGAACGCTACACCGGCGCATGGTCAGCGAGTGAATCACTGAAGTAACGCTTACTGGGACTGTTGAGCCCGCGGGCATTTGTCGGGTCACCACACGGATACGAGCCTGCTTGGGATGCTATCTCGACAGCCAGCGGAGGGCGCCCGGGAGCAGGATTGGACTGCTGCTGATATTTAGGACAGTGGGCCCTCCTAAATATCCACAGCAGTCCAATCATCATTTGGCTATGCTCGCAGCCGCCGAGAGCGTGGGCAAGGCAGTTGCCTGTTCAAGGAACCGTGCGCGGATGACAGATATCCACCTGGGTTCAAGCACCCCCGAAGCCGGCAGGGAGATACTGAGACTATTCGCTTCGGCTCGCAGACCCCGTGGTGCCCCTAATCTCCGCAATCCGGAGTCGCAGAAAAGTAACGGCCAGGATCAAGACCCAGATAACAAGTACTGCGATGACGACGAAAACCAATGAGTAGAGGCCGATAAAAAGGCCGCCCATGGCACCAAAACCATACATTTGAACCCCCAGCTTTCCAGTACCACCTGCTCGGTGGCGTTAATGAAAGAATCCGTTCGTCGAACATATAACACCACCAGTTAAGGAATCCGGAACAGGGCTTCTTTACCGTCACAACAGGCTTGCCGCCCCGCAAGGACGGTCTCGCATGGACTTCGGCAAACAGTCCCGCAAGTCGGTCCGGCAACGGCCATTGAATCACCTAAATTATCAGTGGCAGCGAGATTGATGGCGCTGTCCGCAGGGGAACCTTTACCGGGATGCGAGGCGAATACGGACCGGTGAGTGTGGGTGAAAGCTTGAGAGGGTGGAACTCTAGTGCGCCGGTCAGAGTATTGCGGTCAGTACTCCGCCGTCAGCGCGCACGGCAGTTCCGTTTGTCGCGGAGGAAAGGGGACTTGAGAGATACACGGCGAGGTTCGCGATTTCGGCGGGCTCGATAAAGCGCTCAAGGAGAGATGTCTGGTTGCCACCAATGATCATTGCTTTCATCTCATCCGCTGACATTCGCTGCGACTCAGCGATGTCATGGATGGTACCGGCAACACCGTCGGAGTAGGTGGGGCCACCGAGGATCGTGTTGACCGTCACACCGGTACCGCGGGTGAGCTTGGCGAGACCGTTGCTCAAGGCGAGCATCCCTGCTTTCGTCACGCCGTAGTGCGTCATGTCAGCGGGTACGTTTACACCTGATTCGCTGCCTACGAAAATGATCCGGCCCCAGCGCGCATCGATCATCCCGGGTAGTAGCTCTCTGGAGAGCCGGACTCCGCTCATCACGTTTACCGCGAAGTAGCAAGACCAGTCATCGTCAGATATTTCAGTGAAGGGCTTTAGCCCGAAGAGACCGACGTTATTGACAAGGATGTCGACGGCCCCGAGCGAGCTGAGTAGCCTTTGCACCGCCGAGGCGTCTGTGAAGTCCGCCGCAATGCCGGTAGCGACTCCGCCAGGCACTTCGGCTTGAAGGTTCTTCACAGATTGCTGGAGGCGGCTGGCATCGCGGCCGTTGATAACCACCTCGGCCCCCTCCTGGAGGAGAGCCTTCGCGATCGCGTACCCAATCCCTTGCGTTGAACCGCTTATAAAGGCGCGTTTGTTTGACAGCTGCATGTCCATGGTCGTTCTAGCCTCTCATTATTGCTTGCTCAGTCAAGTAAATCTAATCCCAATTGCTTGCTCAGTCAAGTAAACCGGTACCCTGTATGCATGACTGATTCCAGCGTCCCAAACCTCCTCAAGGGAGATAACCTCACGACGTGGGCAGCTCTTGCGACGGTATTGGAATGGCTGCCTGCCGCACTCGATGCGCCTTTGGTTCGTGATTTCGACGTCACACACTTCGAGTACGGCATCCTCTACGCCTTGGCTGACACGCCAAACCAGACGCTTGGGATGACCGTTCTGGCCGGCTATGCCAATAGCTCGCTTTCTAGGCTCTCTCGAGCAGTATCGCGGATTGAGGGTCGCGGTTGGGTGCAGCGCAGTCGGGACCCCTTGGATGGGCGGTCCACCCTAGCATCGCTGACCGAGGCCGGGCTAGCCATGCTCGAAAAAGCCACGCCCGTGCATTCTCGGACCGTCACGAAATTAGTCCTAGAGCCCCTCACAAACGCCCAACGAGATCAGCTGCGCGATATCAGTCTTCGAATCCAACATGCGATTCGGGAGCAGGAGAGTTGGCAGGCAACAAGCACCCACTCTTCCGACACTGATTAACGTCTTGATTTATTTGTCACGGTCACAGCCTTCCCGCAAGCCGGTCCCCCACCGGTCCAGCCCCCCACAATTCCCCGAAAAAATAGCCCGTGTGCTTCCGCGGTCGCCGGATCCCCTTAGAACCTGCCCGAGAAAAAGGCCCGGTTATGGTGCCTCAACTGCAACACATTGTCCGTCTCGTATCCCTAGGGATACGAGACGGACAATCGACTGAGGGAATGCTTCGGCAGCAACGCTCTCATTTTCGCGGCATGGTGTGGGTTCGTCCTCGGCCGGTGATTCTCGTAACCATGTCTTGAACCTGCCTGGTTGAATCAGTGTATTCATCGTTAGTTACGAGTCATCTCGGAGTGGTCTCTGACGAAACTGATGGTTACGTCCCGTGGAGTGGTGTAGTTTCCGGTTGCTGAGCATCGGATTTCTGATGTGAAGAGCCATCGTGCGATGGTCAGTGAGTACCGATCAAAGAACTCACAAAGAACGCAAACACACGATGGCTCTAGACCAGTCGGCCTTGCTTGACCTGCATGGCCAACTTAAACTCACCGATGTCTCCGACCGTATCCGCACCGCGACCGAAACACTGTACCAGCAGCTCATCGAGGCCGAGGGGACCGCGTTCATCGGTGCCGCCCCGTTCCAACGCTCCGAGGCCCGCACAATCCAGCGCAACGGGTCCCGGCCCAGGACGTTGACGACCACCGCCGGGGACCTGAACCTGAAGATCCCCGAGCTACGCAACGACTCATTCTTCCCTGCATTACTTGAGCGCCGGCGCCGCGTGGATCAGGCACTCTACGCCGTGGTGATGGAGGCCTACCTGCACGGTGTCTCCACCCGCAAGGTCGATGATCTGGTCAAGGCACTCGGGGCAGATACCGGGATTTTCCAAGTCCGAGGTGTCCCGGATCTGTGAGGGCTTGGACCATGGGGTCGGGCACAGGGTCGTGTCCCAGGCGGTCGTGGTCGCCTTCGGTGTGGCCGCTGACGGGCGACGGGAAGTCTTGGGCTTCGATGTCGGAGACAGCGAGAACGAGGGGTTCTGGGCCGCGTTTCTGCGGTCGTTAAAGGCCCGTGGACTGGACGGGGTGAAGCTGGCTATCTCCGATGCCCACAATGGCTTGAAGAAGGCCATCGGCACGGTTTTTCACGGTGCGGGCTGGCAGCGGTGCCGGGTCCATTTCATGCGTAACGTGCTCTCGATCGTGCCGAAGGGATCCCAAGACATGGTCGCCTCGATCATCCGCACCGCCTTCGCCCAGCCCGACGCTGCACACGTGAACACCCAGTTCGATGAGGTCACGCGGATGCTGGCCAAGTCCCATCCGAAGGTCGCCGCGATGCTCGGCGACGCCCGGGACGACGTGCTCGCCTTCACTGGGTTCCCGGCCAGGCACTGGCGCCAAATCTGGTCCACGAACCCCATGGAACGGGTCAACAAGGAAATCAAAAGACGCACCGACGTCGTCCGGGTCTTCCCCAACCCCGCAGCGCTCCTACGGCTCGCCGGAGCCGTCCTCGTCGAGCAACATGACGAATGGGAAGCCGGGGACCGCCGCTACCTCTTGCGAAACCTCCATGTCCGAACTCAAGGCCATGAACACGGCATCAGTCGAACCCGTGAAGGAGGCGATTTTGCTCCCAGAACTCACTGCAGCGTAATCAAAGAACTGACCCGCACGGTGTCGAGGCAAACTCCACCACTCGGCGGGACGTAACCAAACTGATCGGCCACGCGCGTGTTTCGATGAGGCAGCAGTCCATCCACCGCCGGCTGGCGGATTTCCTGGCCGTCAGCGTCTTACGCGAGGACCTGTGGTGAGAGGTATTGCAGGAGCACGTCGTCGGGTCCCGGGTCGTGGCCTTCGTATGAGCGCTGCAGGTTATCAGGCTCTGGTGTCGTTCCAGGCTGACGCAGTGCCCGCAGAGTGAAAACACGCGCTTTGCTTGCGGCGTATGCGAATAACTGCTAGTCCTAGGGTAGGTGTTTGAAGTCACAGATGGCGCATTATCGCAAGCACAAGCAGTGGCGAAAGAAGGGATCTACAAAATGGCGCGCAAAACTTCTCCTCGCGTAGACGAGCCCAAGGAAGACGAAGTTGAGGTCAGCGCCCAGAAAACTTGGGCTGCGGGCGTTCCTGGCGTTCTGCACTCGATGGGTCCGGCACTGCGGGATATGGGTGTGGACAGGAGCCGTAAGACGCTGCTGGCGATGAACCAGCGGGACGGCTTTGATTGTATGAGTTGCGCGTGGCCTGATCCTGACCACCGCTCACCTTTTGAGTTTTGTGAGAACGGGGCCAAGGCTGTCACGTGGGAAGCCACACCGATTACGGTGGACACGGACTTTTGGGCGGAACATCCGGTCAGCGAACTGCGCCAGCAGTCGGAGTACTGGCTGGGGCAACAGGGCCGACTGACCGAGCCGGTGTACAAGCCCGCAGGTGAAGACCACTACCGACCAATCAGCTGGGAGAAGGCGTTCTCGATTCTAGGCGGGAAGCTGAACAGCCTGGCATCCCCGGATGAGGCAGTCTTCTACACCAGCGGACGTACCTCCAACGAGGCGGCCTTCGCGTACCAGCTGTTCGTGCGCGCGTTCGGAACCAACAACCTGCCGGACTGCTCCAACATGTGCCATGAGTCCACGGGCTGGGCCATGGGGCAGACCTTGGGCATCGGCAAGAGCACCATCTCCTACAATGACTTTGGCAAGTCCGATCTGATCATCATCATGGGCCAGAACCCGGGCACCAACCACCCTCGGATGCTCACTGCCCTGGAAGGGGCCAAGAACAACGGTGCCGCGATTGTCGCCGTCAATCCGCTGCCCGAGGCTGGCCTGCTGCGGTACAAAAACCCTCAGGAAGTCAAGGGCATCATCGGGAACGGCACCGACATCGCGGACCAGTTCGTGCAAATACGCCTGGGCGGCGACATGGCGCTGCTGCAGGCGGTCTCCAAGCGGGTCCTTGAAGCGGAGGAAGCGAACCCGGGAACGGTGCTGGACCGGCAATTCATCCAGGATCACTGCGAAGGGTTGGGGGAACTGAAAGCGCATCTGGCCCGGCTGGATGCGGACGCGGTGCTCCAATCTACGGGACTGGCCCGGGAGGAGATCGACGAGCTGGCCGCACGCTACCTCAAGGCGGACCGGGTCATCATCACCTGGGCCATGGGCCTGACCCAGCAGAAGAAGGGTGTGGCCACCATCAAGGAGATCGTCAACTTACTGCTGCTGCGCGGAAACATCGGCAAGCCCGGCGCCGGCGCGTCCCCGATCCGCGGGCACAGTAACGTCCAGGGTGATCGCACCATGGGCATCTGGGAACAGATGCCCCCGGTGTTCCTGGACGCCATCGAGAAGGAGTTCGGCTTCAATCCGCCCCGGGAGCATGGCACCGACGCGGTCCAGACGATCCAGAAAATGCGCGACGGCGACATGAAGGTTTTCGTGGCCATGGGAGGGAATCTGGTAGCGGCCATTTCGGACACCCACGCCGCGGAGGCGGCGATGGAGAACCTGGAGATGACAGTTCAAATTTCTACCAAGCTGAACAGGTCCCACACAGTGGTTGGCCAAGAGGCCCTGATACTGCCCACCATGGGCCGAACAGAAATCGACCGGCAGGACAGCGGAGACCAGTTCGTCTCCGTGGAGGACTCTGTCTGTGCGGTACATCCGTCCTGGGGCAAGGTGGAGCCGGTGGCGCCGAACCTGCTTTCAGAGGTGGCTATCGTCTCCCGGCTGGCGCAGGCCACGGTGGGTGAGAAGGTGAATGTGGACTGGGCAGGCTTCGAGAAGAACTACGACTTGATCCGCGAGCACATCTCGCACGTGGTGGACGGCTGCGAGAACTACAACCAGCGGATCCGCCAAGAAGGCGGCTTTGTGATGGCAAACGGCCCCCGGGATTCACGCACCTTCCACACCGCCACCGGCAAGGCCATATTCACCGTCAACGACCTGGAACACGTTCAATGCCCACCGGGGCGACTGATCCTGCAAACCATGCGTTCGCACGATCAGTTCAACACCACCATCTACGGGCACAACGACCGTTACCGGGGGATCAAGAAGGGTCGCGAGGTGGTCTTCGTGAATCCTGAGGACTTGGCTGCGCTGGGCCTTGCAGACGGCCAGTACGTCGATATCCATGGTGAGTATATGGACAACAAGGAACGCGTCCTACGCAATTACCGGGTGGTGGCCTACCCCAGCGCCCGGGGCTGTGCGGCAGCGTACTACCCGGAGGCGAATGTGCTGGTTCCGCTGGAATTCGTGGCCGAAGGAAGCAACACACCAGTTTCCAAACAAGTCGTGGTCCGACTGGAACCCGCCCTCAACAACGAGGCATAGGCGAGCGCCGGGGCAGGCACCCCGAACGTGGTATTAACGGAACCGGGCAGGACCGGCGCCGCACGATTCCAAAAGGAAAACACCCGGGCCGATAGCTGGGCTCATCAACCGGGAAGTCTCTTCTGTGGCGGTGGTCAGATAACCCTTCCGCCTGCGGACGCTGGGGTGTGGCCGTTAGCTCCGGGTTGTGAACTGGACCTTGACGTGCTTGAGCTCAGTGCGTGGAAGCACGGCGGTCACGACGCCTCCGCCTGCCGGTTACTGCCGGTTACTGCCGGTGCGTGCTGGTCCCACGGATTGCCGCCCGGCCAGAGCGCCTCCCGGTACTGGTTCATGAGGATGTGGCTGACATGGTCAGCCAGCAGGCTTCGAAGCGAGGAACGCTCGGATGGAACGCGATGCCAGGTGGTTCGCACGGCCTCCCACAGCTGCGGGTAGGCAGTCGCTCCACGTACTCGATCAGCCAAACGGGCCGCGTCCATGGCGGAACTACCTTGATCGATCTGAGTGTCTTCTCGTCCAGGTCCACGAGGTTTACCGGGTCTGAGCGGTCACCGGGATTTCTCCAGAGCGTATAAGTGATGCTCGCCGTCATTTCGCTATAACCACCATCGTCCAGGCCATAGCTCAGACCCACAGCGTCCGTTTCCTCCAGCGACGGTTGGGGCATGAACCCCACCACTGGAATGGGAATGAGTTTTTGATTCTCGACCCATTCGGTACGAGGATCGGGGGCTTCTTCGGGGAGAATTCCACCCACTTCCATACCTCGACTATGGACCAAACGGGGGTGCCTGTAAATGGGATCGTGGTTCAGGCTCCGAATGTCCTGGCAAAGGTTCCTTCAGCGGGTATAGCGATCAGTATGGTTTTCCTTTCAAAGAATCTACTTCATGACCATTGTCAGCGCCGTGGTCAGTGCGCCGCCGTGGTTGTCAGTCCTGAGCACTACGAGCGGATGCTCGAGGTCCTGGAGGAAGCCGAAGATGTCGCCGCGTTCGACGAGGCGATGACAGAGGAGGGCCCTAGTATCCCTTGGGCTCAAGTGAAAGCCGATCTGGGCTGGGCATGACCTACCAAGTCCAATTGCGACCTGCCGCAGTTCGCTCGTTGAAACGAATTGACCATCAGGATGGCGACCGCATTCGTGGAGTCATCGTGCTCCTCGGGGAGGCTCCACGGCCACCAGGTGCCAAAGCCCTCCAAGGGCGTCCCGACCTCAGAGTTCGCATAGGGGACTACCGCATCGTCTACACCGTTGACGAGAACATCCTCGTTGTCGCAGTGATCACCCTCGGTCATCGCAGCAGTGATCACGAACGTTGACTGTCGGTTTCTCTTCATTGCCAGGGCGGCACAGTGGCATACTGAGCCCATGGACCGTAAGTATCTGGCTCGAGTCGGGGCAGCATTCTTGGTAGTCGGTGCCATGACCGGCTGCACCGCCGGCTCCCAATCCGGAAGCTTTGAAGTCGAAGTTCGCGCTATGGCGCCCGGGGCTCAAGGTGGTTCTTACGAGGTGAAGGTCATTGGCGCCGATGGAGACTTCGTCAATTCCCAAGAAGTCGTAGTGGGCTCCACTTACGGCATCGAAGGTATCCACTTTGGTTGGGTCTCAGTCGAGACAACGTCAGGGTGCACAGCTAAAAGAGAGCTGACCTCAGAGTCGCCCACGCTGCGAATGGTAATAGACGGGGAAAACTGCATTCTCTCCGACTAGCCCAATCGGTCACGTCATCCACGACTATCAGCGAAGACTTGCTTCTCCGAGGCGGCTGCAAGCACCATGGCGAAGAGTTTGATGGACTCCTGAACGTTCTCGCGCAGCCGATGTCCGGCGCTGCACTGCACCTGCGCCGTCACCGCGCACGTGCGGGCTAGATCAGCCGGGGAGCCTTCGCCAGGTTTGCTGCCAACTCCGCCGCGTTCTGGCGCACCACGTAGGCAGGGCGGTCGCGCTCAACACGCCAGCTTTCGGACAACGGGCCAATGTTTACCGTGTCAAAGCCAAACTCGTCGTACAGGGCGGTGACAAGGGCTGCGGCGTCCGCAAAGTCGCTGGCGGTGGCCAGCGCCCGGCGGTTTTCAGTGCCGGAGGGGGTCCCCGTGGTGGTGATGTCGGGGGCACCAATGTGGTTGAAGCCCTTGGCCACCTTCGAGTCCTTCAAATGCTCCTGCAGGAGCCCCGACGTGGTGGCTTCGCCATTGTCCAACGCCGCAACATGCCCGTCGCGCTCCCAGTAGTAGTTGTTGGTGTCGATGACCACCTTTCCTGCCAGCGGGGCGGCGGAAAGTTGCAGGTAGTTCTTGAAGGGGATGGTGACGACGGCGAAGTCGGCACCCGCTGCGGCCTCCGGCGCCGTGGCCGCCCGGGCCCCGGACCCCAGTTCCGCCACCAGTCCGCCGAGGGTTTCCGGACCCCTGGAATTGCTGATGATCACGTCATAGCCAAGCTGTACGGCCTTGCGGGCAATCTGGCTGCCAATGTGTCCTGCACCGATGATTCCAATAGTTGTCATGTCCATACAACGGCGCCTTGCCGGAAAAAATTTCGCAATCTGGCCCGCTTAGCGAAAGTTTGGTTCACCCAGCATGGGCTCCAGCTCGGCTTTCTTGTGCGCTGAAATGCGCAACAAGGTGCCGCTCGCCTCGTTGAAGAACGCCAAGGTTGTCTCGGCAATGACGCAGGTGACGCCGGTGACCGGGTCGAAGATGGCATAAGCCACCGTGAAGCTTGCCCCTTTGATAGCGCTGATCCACACCTGGATCCGGGCGGGGATGTTCCGGTAGTTCAGCGGTGTCAGGTATTTCACCCGGTGCTCAACCACCAGCGCCTGGGTGTCCTGCGGAAGATCGGCGAAGATGGGCAGGTCCACCGTGACCCCCGGCAGCCCGGTCCCGGCAGGCGGCCCAAATGCGTGCACCCGCGCTTCCTCCAGGATCCGCAGCACCTCGACGTTGTTGATGTGCCCGTACGCGTCCATGTCCCCCCAGCGCATGGGGACGTGGAGGGTGAGCCTGATGCCGCCGTCGTACCTTGGATCGCTTGCCATGGGCCAACACTAGCGCGAAGCCTCGGGCAGCTAGGTGATTGCGCGCCCCTGGCCCTACTGTGGAGCTTGCAGATTTTCCTCGACGCGGAAGATTCACCTACGCTGAAAGGACTTGCCATGATGGGACCCCACCACGCCGCCAGCGGTGCCGCCGTTTGGCTGGCGGTCACCACACGCTTTCACATTGATTCGAGCGGGGCCGCGCAGACCCTGACGTTTCTGCCACAAGGGTTCGACGTCGGACTGGGGCTTTTGCCCGTCAGCGCGGCTGGCGTGCTGGCCGGCACCATTGTTACGGCGGGTGCGGCACTGCTGCCAGACGCCGACCACCGCCACGCGACCATTGCCCATTCCCTGCCGCCGCTTTCCAACATGATGTGCATCAAGGTGGGCAAACTGTCCGGCGGGCACCGGCATGGCACGCACTCGGTCCTGGGGCTGGCCGTTTTTGTCGCGATTGCCATGCTCGCGGGCATGTGGACGGTCACCGTGGAACCGTTTGGCCTGATCTTCCCGGGCGCGGGCATCCTCTCCGTGCTGCTGGCGGCGTTTGCGGCGAAGGCGCTGAAATTCATCCCGGACACGATGCGTAAGTTCCCGTGGGTTGTGGGGCTGTCGGTGGGCGCGTTCATCACCTTCTTCGCCCCGCAGGAACAGTTTTGGTTCCCTCTGGCGGTGGCGCTGGGCGTGAGCGCCCATATTCTGGGCGACATCCTCACCACGGGTGGGTGTAATCTCGTGTGGCCGCTGAGCCTGCGCCCGTCCAAACTAGTCCGAAAGATCCCACTGCTGCGCTCGGTGTGGAAGCGCAACGGCAACCTGGCCGTGCCCATCCTTGGCAATGCAGGCTCGTGGCGCGAATGGCTGCTCTTGGTCCCGGTCAGCGCCTACGTCGTAATGGCGGCTGTGGGCACGGCCGCCACATGGTTTGAAAACGCTATGCCACGATAGCTGCCAGCAGCTCGGCCTCGGCCCGGTCGAGATACCCGGCCATCGCCTGGCCCGCCTGCACGCGGGACCCCTGCACCAGCAACGCCGTGATCGTGGCGTTTTCCAGCACGAACCTTCCATGGAAGGCGGGGTCCTTGGCCATGGCGTGGAACACCAGGCGCATTTCCGCCAGGACCTGGGCCATGAGCGCATCAAGCCGGGTGCTGCTAGCCAGGGCCACCACGAGTTTGTGGAATTCCTGGTTGGCGTTGGCCATTCCTGGCGTGTCGGCGCGGGAGCGGGCGGCGAGGCCCGCCTCAGTCACCTGCACCAGCGCCGCCAAGGCCTGCTCCGATAGCGGGTTTGGCGCCGCCAGGGCTGATGGTTCGAGCACGCGACGGACCCGGTACATTTCGCGGACATCCTCAGCCGTGGGCGCGGCGACAAACACACCACGGTTGGGAATGCGGGTAAGGATCCGTTCCGCACTCAAGGCGGTGAACGCCTCCCGCAAAGTGTTCCGGGAGACCCCCAGCAGTTGACCCAGGACTTCCTGGGAGAGTTTGGCCCCGGGGACCAGTTCGCCGTCGTTGATGCATGTGCGCAGCACCTGCGCCACCCACAACCCTGTTTGTGCCGGCTTGGCGTTGGAGCTGCCTTGCCTGTGTTTGGCAAGCTTGTGTTTGGCAAGCGCCTGGGTCAAGGTCACGCCCGGGCCAGCCATTCCCGGCGCAGGACTGCATAGTGCAGGAGTGAGACCCACTCACCCTTGGACCAGTCGGACTCCACAAACCGGGCCTCCGCCCGCATGCCCAGCCTGCCCATCAACGTGGCCGATTTCTGGTTGCGAGCATCACAGATCCCCTCCACCCGGTGCCAGCCAAAGTCGTTGAAAGCCAGCTCCAGTGCCGCCGTAGACGCCTCAAACGCGACCCCTTGTCCCTGTACTTCCGGGCCAAACACGAATCCTATCTCGCCACACTGCGAATTCTCGGCGTCCCATTTAAGCAGCACTTCACCGACCAGCTGGCCGGACTCACCATGCTCCACGGCCAGATCCAGCCATTGGCCGGGCTGGGTCAACGCCGACTGTCCAGCCATCGACTTCACCGTCAGCGCCGTGTCCTGCATGGATTGCGGCGGGTGCGGCAAGTATCTTGCCACCGCAGGCAAAGACCTGTAGCCATTGATGGCGGCTGTGTCCGCCTCGACGACCGGGCGCAGGCGCAGCCGCTGGGTGCGGATCGGGTAGTGGGGCTGTGTCATGGTGGGGGCGCCGGAATCTTCGGAAGACATAACCAGATCCTAGTGCCGGCCATACCCGACGCGCCGCACACGCCGTCGCAACCCCCTGCCCGCACACCTGAATTTTATTCGCGGGAAACGCTCAGAACCATTGGGTAACATGTCCACATGCCCGCAATCCCGTTCACACGTCGCCGCGTGGAACTCGTCCTTGTTCCCATGATGGCCGCCCTCTGCATGGCCTTTATCATCGGCGCCATCGTCACGGACAAGGACGCTGGTCCCTGCTCGCCGCCGGGCTGGCACAACCAGGTGAGCCTGACCTTGGCAGGCGATACCCGCACGGTGGCCCAATCCCGGTCGGTCACGGCCTGCTCCGGGTCTGGGTGCATACCTTTGGCGCCCACCTTCGCCAAGGACACTGTCGAATCCAATGGCAGCGCCAGTTTGCTAACGCACCAGGCGGATGGCTCCTGGCTGCTCGATGTGAGCCCCCAACCCCCCAGCATTTTCACTTTCAGAGTCTATGACCAAGCAGGGAAGTTGCTGGCCCAGCAGTCAAACACTTTAAACTGGACGCGGGTGGGGGGAAGCGAACAGTGCGGCGGGCCCATGGCCACCATGAAGATTCTGCTGCGGCTCTCCTAGTACTCCGGAACCTAGGGAACGACGGCGTTCACGGCGTGGGCGTGCCCGCCCAGTCATGGGGTGCCGGACGGCGCGTGCTGGGCAAGGCGGTGTCCATACGCCACTGGTGGATCCATTCCGGGAGCACCAGCCCAGCTGGTGGGGTACCGAATTCGGCCAGAACCTGCTCGGGGCTCACAGATGCACCCTTTGCCACAAACCTCACGGCCACCGTGGCTGTGGCATAAATTTCGCCGTCGGCCACCATCCGCTGCTCAAAATACATGGCCCTCTCATCGATGCCCGCAATGCGGGTTTCCATGCTGTACCGCTGCCACAGCTTCAGAGATTTCCGAAACGTGATGGTCTCCCTAGCCACCACCATGCTCCAGCCGCGCCGGAGCGTGCGCTGCCACGCTTTCGCTCGAAGCATCAGATCGATCCGGCCCAGGTCCATGAGCGAAAAGTACATGCCGTTGTTGATGTGCAGAGCCACATCTACGTCCGTAGGCCACACTCTCATGGGCACGGTCGACTCGGACCACAGGGAGGTCCGAGGGCGTCGCAGCGAAACAAAGATGTGAAAGAACGTGCGAATAAACAGGTGCATCCCAATATGTTACTCGCAAGTAACAAGTAGGTGATCCCTACCGCCTGTCGTCGCCCGCAGGAATCCTCAGAGTGAAAGTGCTACCCACCCCTAGCTTGCTGGCAACACTGATTGTTCCGCCGTGGCCTTCAACAATGGCCTTCGTGATGGACAAACCCAGCCCAACGCCGGGAATGCTGGAGCTGCGGGCCTCGCCTGTGCGGTAAAAGCGGGTAAAGAGCCGCGCCTGCTCCCCCTGGCTCATTCCAAGGCCGGCATCGGCCACTTCCACCACCAGGTCACCGCCGTCACGGAATCCGTGCACGTCAACCACGTTGCCGTGCACGGAGTACTTCAGGGCGTTGGAGACCAGGTTGTCCAGTGCCTGCCCCATCCGCACTGGATCAAAGGTCCCCCACAACTCCGGCTCGGCCGAGCATCTGAGGTTTATGTCCAGGTTGTGGGCCAGTGGCTGCGCGGCGGCCACCCCTGCCTCCACCACGGCTGCCAGGTTCCCGGCGACGGCGGCAATGTTCATGCCGCCGCTTGCTGAGCGCAGAAGGTCGTCGACCAGGGTCAGCAAGCGGTCAGCATTGCGTGAGGCCACCTGGAGGTAGCGCCGCACGGACCCATCCACAGACTCCTCCATGGCAAGTTCCAGGTAGCCCACGATGGAGGTCAGCGGTGTGCGCAATTCGTGGGAGACGTTGGAGACGAAACTCTCCTGGGCCTCCATGGCGAGCATGACCTCGGTGACGTTGTGGAAGACGATGACGGCACCTTGGCGACTGCCGTCATCGTCAACAATCTGCCGGGCGGAGGTTGCCATGGCCTGCTGGTGCACGCCGTCGCCGAGCCAGAACAGCTCCCCCGAATATTCTTCGCCCTTCACGGCACGCCGGACGGGACGGCTTTCAACGTCCACTGGCGTCACTTTGTCCGGGCCAAAGACGAGCAGCCCGGCCTCATCGGGATCAACGGCTCCTGCGGGTGTTGCCAGCGTATGAATGGCTTGCTGGTGCTTGTTCATGAGCACGTCATGCCCGTGCTCATCCACCACCACCACGCCTGCGGACGCTGCATTGAGAATGGTGTCCAGCTGCCGTGCCCGACGTCGACTGACGGCACCGGATTCTGCCAGCCTTCTCGCTTGCAGGTTCAGGCTCCTTGTCACGACGGTGGCTGCCGTGGCCAGTCCCAGCAGGATCAGTGGCACCAACAAAGGCTTGATCATCCCCGCCCGCGAAGGGGCCGCGCTGCCGAGAATAAACGGCGCCCAGACAATGCATAGGGGGGCCACGAAGGCGATGATGCGTGTGGCGGTGGCTGGAATGTCGGACCAGGCCAGCCACAGCACGGGAAAGACGGTCAGAAACGCCAGACCGTTCAGGGATGCCGCGGCCCCATGGAGAAGGAAAGCAATGGCGACGAAGTCAAGCAGTGGGACGGTCCAAGGCGCCCAGTGGGGCAGTTTTTCCCAGGGGGACAGCGCGGCAACAGCTGTCAGGACCACGACGAAGGTGATACCCAGCAGAACCTCCCGGTCGGCTATCAACCCGGGATCGATCATGGCCAGCAGCGCAACCAGAAGCAGACTCGTGACGGTCAGCGGAAGCTGGCTGAACAGTACACGACGGTTTTGGCGTAGCTGAAAAAATTCACCAGTGGTGCCCAGGCGCCACCGTGGAATGCCAGCTTCCTGGGAGGACCCAAGCCTCCCATTACGCCTCAAGGATTGCCGCGAGTTCCTCGCGGAGAGCGCGTGGTTTGAAAGGCTTCAAAAGGTAGGCGGTGGCCCCGGCGTCAATGCCCGCAGCAATTTCGCTTTGCCGGCCACGGGATGTCAGCATCACAATCTTGTCTTCGTTGAAGGTGCGCATTGCCCGCAGGACCTCGATTCCGTTCATGTCCGGCAGTCCCACATCCAAGGTGACCAGTTCGGGACGTTCGTTGCGGGCACACTCAAGTCCTGCGGCACCCGTGCCGGCCGACGTCACGGCAAACCCCATCTGTGAGAGGACGATCTCAAGCAGTCCGCGAATATCGTCGTCGTCTTCGACAATCAGCGCCTTTTTCCCCTTAAATTCAAGCATTGGCTAAGTATAGTGACCACCGCACCCATCCCGCGGGCCGCAGCGCTTCGGGGTTCAGGAAGCCAGGGTTCAGGAAGTCAGCGGTTCAGGAAGTACAGCACCGCCCCTGTCGCCCACGTACCGGCGGCCAGGGAGGCGAAGCCAAACTCGGCCAGCATGCCCAACCCTGTCGCTTTAAGGGCGGCCAGGGAGGAGGAAATAGCCGGCTTGAAAGCCTTCTGGCGCTGAAATTCCGAGAGAAACAGACCCGCGGCGAAGCCCAGCAACAGGCCCACCACGGGGATGACAAAGAAACCCACCACCCCCAACACGAGTCCGGCGACCACCGAGCGGCCGGGGATGGCCCGGGCCTTCATGGTCCGCCCCGTCAGCACTGCGCTGGAGAGCATGCCGGCACCAACAAATGCCACCGCTATCCCAAAGCTCACCCAGCCCACGGGCTGTCCCACCACCAGCGCCCATACCAGCACGCTGACGCCGATGAGCAGGCTGCCCGGCAGCACCGGCACGATGGTGCCGGTGACGCCGACCAGGATGGCCACTGCGCAGATGATGGTCCAGATTGTTTGTGCATCCATTGTGACCATCCTGCCAGATCAGGTCCGCTATTCAGCGGCGCGCACCGCTAGGTGCGTCGGCGCACCAGGCGGTTTCCCGCCATGGCCCCGGCACCCAGGAGCAGGACCAGCAAAGCCCCCAGGACTGTTGCATCCAACCCCATCGCACCTGTCTTTGCCAGAACCGGGTTGGCTAGGGTTGCTGTGCCGGCGGCCGGTGGCGCCACCGCGTCACCGGACAGCTCAACCGTGGTGTTGCACCCTAGGGCAAAGGTGACCGGGTCGAGGGCGTCGCCTGCCGCGTAGAAGTCAGCAAACGGCGCCACGCCGCTGGGCGCCAGGACGGCTGGGACGCCGGTGGCCGCGTATACGGTCGATTCCCGGTTCAGGGCCGCCCTACCCAGGTCGAGGGTGGCCAGCACGGCCCCCTTGTATTCGGTGTCCTCCCCGGGCTTGGACCCGGCAGTGGCTGATTCCAGTGAGCGGCTGAGCACGTCCGCACTCAGCGTTCCGGTGTTGCCTTCCATGGCCAAGGTGATGTTGTTGAATGTGACGGACAGGACTGGGCCGGAACCGTAGTCGTGTCCTTGGAAAGCGACCTCCCCGGCGAATTGCACCGTTCCACTTCGCTTGGCAGTGTCAATGGTTCCCTTGCCACCGGTGAAGACGAAGACATCGTTTGCCGTGGCCGCTTTGCCATTGAAGCCGACGTGGCCCTTGGCAATGTTGCCGGTGATGTACTTGCGGAAGGATTCCTTCACGCCCCAGGAGAGTGTCCCGTTGACAATGGTGCCGGCCGTGCACTGGTCCTTGCCCGGGTTCGGGGTGCTGGGTTCCAAGGGGGTCAGCGGAACAACCGGTTTCGTATCCGCTGGCGCAAAGATCTCAAAGGTGAGCAGGGCGAATTCCTCGACCACGGCAAGGGCCTGGATGCCTCGCCTCGCGGCTGAGGGTGTGGCTGTTGCCTTTACGGTGTAAGTGCCCGGCTTCTGTCTGGCCGGAACAGCCCAGGTGGCGCTGAAAGTACCGTCCGCGGCAACTGTGACATCGTTGGCCGGAGCAAGCGCGCTCACGTCGAAGGAAAGAGGATCCAGTGCGACCCCTGCCTCGTAGACGTTCGCAAACGCGGGAACCCCGGCCTCGGTGAGGGCCACAGGCAGGCCCGCAGCCTTCACTCCCTCCGCGTCGGAGGTAGCGGACGCTGTGTCCAAGGTCGCCACCACCACGTGGCGCAAGCTCTGAGCCGTTCCATCAGCTGACGTGCTGGTGACATCTGCACGCAGGGTCTTGTTCTTGACATCCACTGTCAGCTTGCTGATGGTGATGTGAAGGGCTCCCTCGTGCCCCGCCATGGTCAAGGTGCCCTTGAACCCAGCAATTTTCCCTGTGGCGTCATAGCTTGCGGCCGGGAAGTGGAAGGTGCCGTCCGGGTTGGCCGTGGCACCATCGCTGGCTGCAATATTGCCGTTGGCAATGGGGCCGGCAAGGTAGCTCCTGAAGGACTCCTTCACACCCCAATCCAGTCCACCAGTCGCGGGCGACGCCGGTCCGGAGACTGCCAAGACATTCTCACCTTCGGTGAAGGCAAGCACGCCCCCGGGGGTGAAGTTGCTGCCGGTGAACGTGATGGGCTGTCCGGCTTCGACAGCCTTCGCTTCGGTGTTGATTGCAGGAACCGGGACCTCCGGGGTCGGGTCCACCACCGGAGCCGATGGGTCCGCCCAGGCCAACGCCTGGAAGGCATCCTGCGAACGGTCATTGCTGTAGTCGTGGTCCGTGTTGTCGCCGAGCAAGGGTGAGTTGAAGGTCGCGATGAACAGCTGGTCCTTCACAGCAGTGAATTCGCCGTTCTCAAAGACGGTGGTGACGCTGACTTCGAGGGGGCCGAAGGTACCGTCGGCGCGGACCTCAACACGCTGGGCGCGTTCATGCAACGCCGGGCGGGCATTTCCGCCGGGCCCCTGGGCAACCTCGGCCACATAGATGACTCGGCCTGGTACGTAGCCGCTGCCGCTGACTCTCAGCGTGGAACCGTGTTTGAGCCCGTCTGCGGGGGTGACGCTGAGCGTTGCGGTTGACACCACAGGCGCATCGCCCACGGTGATGGGTGCGTACAATTCCTGGGTAGCGTTCACGGTGCCGCCGGCAGCATAGGTATAGGCACCAAAGTTGCCCACCCCGGGCCACTCAACAGGCTCCCCGGAAACCACCTTCTTCTGCACCGTCAGCTCCGCAGCAAAGGAACCGTCAGCGGCAACCTCAACCCACTGACCCTTCACAGAAGACTGGTACGCCGGCACAATCAGGTCAAAGGCCGCCTGGCTCATGGCCCACTTCTGGTTCCCCACCACACGGGCCGAGGGTTGCGCACCCGACGACGGCTTCCACTCGTCAGCAAACTTGCCAAACACCACATACAAGCCGGCAGGGTTCCCGGCCGAAATGGGCGGCCTGGAACCGGAAGCGGCAACATTTGCCGCAGGATCGTACCCGGAACCCCGCACCAAAACCTTCGTCCCCTCGGGGACAGCAGCGGTCAACGGCGTCAGCCCATCAGCGGCAAAAACACTCAACGCAGGCCTCCATACCTTCGGCGCATCGCCCACCGTCAGCGCTGCAGGATCGGAGGAGACCACTCCCCCGGGGTTGCTAAATGCTGCGCGGTAGAGGTTCCCATTCAGGGCGGGATCGGCCACAACCACCAACTGTTCGCCGGTGGCTCCGGCAATATCGGTCCACGGACCGGTGCCGGCAGCGGAAAGCTGCCACTGCACGGAATCATGGCCCGTGGCCGCGGCGGTAAAGGTTGCCGTCTCTCCGGGCACCGCACTGACCGCGGCGGGCGAAACGCCCACCACAGGTGCCTGAACAACTGTCTTATACGTGACATTGAACGTCACCGGGTCAAAGGCGGCACCGGCATTGAAAACGTTGGAGAATGCGGGGACACCGTCGGCATGGATGGCTGAGGGCAGGGCGGTTCCAACAAAGGCCGTGCCCGTTTCCTGAACGCCAGCGGTATCCACCGTGGCGAACTTGACGTCGTCGTACTTCTCCAGAAGTCCGGTGCTCATGGAGATGCTTTCAACATCTGCCAGCAGCATCCCCTGGGCAAGGTCAATGCGGATGTCCGAGATATTGGTTGACAGTGCACCGTGGTGGCCCGTGAATGCCACAGATCCCCCAAAGGCAAGGGTCCTGCCGGCTGAGTCGAGTGCCACAGCCGGGAATCTTAGCGTTCCGTCGGGGTTGGCGCTGGCACCTCCGGCAGGGGTGATGGCACCCTTGGCAATGTTGCCCGTAATGTAGTCGCGGAAGAATTTACTCACGCCCCAGTCCAGCTGGCCGCCGGTCAGTTCAACGGCACTGGTGGTAGGACTGGCTGGAGTCGCCTCGTTGGCTTGGGCGCCTGTTGCGCCCGCGGCCAGGCCGGAGCCGGCGATGGCCAAGGTGGCCAGCACGCCCATGGGCCGCCTCCACCAAGGGGCACGGTGTGTTGACGGCATGGGATTCCTGTTCGTTGCTGGATTGTTCACGGTTGGTTTCCGCCCTTGCGGCGGCGGGTCATGACAACGGCACCGGCGCCGGCGGCCAGCAGCACAGCGCCACCGGCGACGGCAATGCCGGTGGTGGCGCCCGTCTTGGCCAGTGCGCCCGCGTCCTTGGACCCAGCTGCAGCGTCCGCTGGCGTCTGCGCAGCTGTGCCAAAGCTGATGGGAATCATGACATCGGCGCTACGGTCGGCTCCGCGGGTGTGATCGGCCCGGGTGACAATGACGCAGCCGTTGGGTGCGGTGGCCTTGTCTTCACAATTAGTCAGGGCATCGGCGGCCTGCACCGACAAGGACACATTGAAGGAGCCCTTGCCGCCGGTTTCGGTGAATGGTTGAGCCAGGCCCTGGCCATAGGCTGGCGGGTTCGAGGAGATCCACACCGAACTTCCGCTCCCGCCGGTAGTATCCACTCCGCCCAGGCAGGGTGTGGCCGCCGCACCGGGGCCGTTGTTGAGGCACACGCCCAGGTAGACGCCCTTGCCCAGATCAAAGCCCGCACCACTAACGTTAACGGCGTCGCCGGCTGCATTCAGGCCGGCCGCGCGGTCGACGCTGAGTGTTTGCCCGCCGGGTCCGCTGGCCGATTCGGCCATGGCCCCGGCGCCTGTTGCCAGTGCCATGCCTCCTGCTAGTCCCATGGCCGCGGCCACCCGCAGCGCCCGCCTCCTGTGCTCAAAGCGTGTTGCCGTGACAGATGTCCGGCCGGTATTTCCCCTCATGCTTCTCCTTGAATCAATGCGATTTTTGGGCACACACACCAGCACGCATGGCCTTTGACCTGCGCAAATACTCTTATTGCTGGTGTTAAAGCTCCCGTAGTGCGGTGAATGGACGACGCCGGTTGTTACCTCTAGCGGTGCTCTCAATTACGTAACACTAACCTGATGTAAACCTAACCTAACCTAGGATAGGCTTAGTTAAGAAAGTCGGTCCTTTTCCTTGGGTTCGGGAACCGATCAGCCTCGCCACCTTGGCCCTATCTGGGGAATCAATGAAACTCGCCTTGCCCGAACTGCGCCCTCACACCGTTTCATTGCCCACTGGTTCACGGGGGGCGCGGCGGGGGCTACTTTCCACCGCGGCCTTGCTGTCCTTGGTCCTGACCGGCTGCGCGCCCGTGACGCCGGGAATCGTCGGCGCGGCCAGCAATGCGCCGGCAGCACCGGTGAGCGCATGCACCGACGGCACGGCAGGGAAACGTGAACTTCCCGCAGAATGGAGCGCAACGGGATCCTGGGCCGGGGCAACAAACGCCGCTTCACACCAAGCTGCCACGGGCCCCACCACCGCCGAGACCGCAGGGATGACGCTGCCCAAGGTCGCCAGTGTTCCGACACCGGAACTGCCCGCCTCCGTGACGTCCTGTGACGGGGCGAACGTAGCGGTGACAGATGTGAGCCGGATCGTCACGATCGACCTCTACGGCACACTGACGGAAATCGTGCACGGCCTCGGACTTGGCGCCAACGTGGTGGGACATGACAGGGCCGCAAACTTCCCCGAGGCAGCCAATGGAACCGTTGTGACGCCGTCGGGCCATGATCTCAACGCCGAGGCCATCACAGCCCTTGACCCCACGCTGATCCTGACGGACACCACCATTGGGCCCCTTGATATTCAGCAGCAATTGCGTGAGATTGGGATTCCCGTGATCTTCTTCGACCCCGCCCGCACGTTGCCGGGCATCAGCCACCAAATCAACGCGGTGGCCGACGCTTTGGGTGTTCCGGATGCCGGGGTGGAATTGAACACGCTGGTGGGGGCGGACATCTCGGCGGCTCTTTCCATGGTCCCTGCCGCAAGCACTCCTGCGCGTGTGGCTTTCCTGTACGTTCGTGGGACTGCTGGCGTGTATTTGATGGCGGGCCCAGGCTCCGGCGCCGATGACATGATCGCCGCAGCCGGCGCCATGGATGTGGGGACGGATATCGGCCTGAAATTGCCCTTCACCCAGCTGACGTCCGAGGCCCTGATCAAGGCGGCCCCCGATGTGCTGCTGTTGATGACGGGCGGCCTGAAATCTGTGGGCGGGGTTGACGGACTGGTCAAGATTCAAGGTATTGGCCAGACCCCCGCCGGCACCTCCCGACGCGTTGTCGACATCGCGGACGACTCCCTGCTGGGGTTCGGCCCCCGCACCGGGCAAAGCATCAAGGCACTTGCCACAGCCTTGCATGGGAGCCGATCTTGACCGCAACACTGCCCCCCAAAACCGTCAAACCGGCGCCCCAAGCGCCCCCGGCGAAGCGCCGTGGGCCAGTCAAAAACCGCCTCGTCCTGCTGGGACTGGGCATCGCCTTGGCAGCTACTGCCGTGATCGCCGCCGGCAGCGGCCAGCTAGGGGTCACCCCGCTGGAGGTGCTGGGCACCATCACCCACGGGTTCAACAACTGGGTGCAAAGCTGGCTGGACTTCTTCACGATCAATGTCACCAGCCCCTTCGCCATAGGCCCGTTGCCAGAACACGCACGCGGCTATGAAACCCTCTGGGCGGTGCGGTTCCCGCGCGTGGTCCTGGCCATGATCGTCGGGGCGGCACTGGCCTGCTCGGGCACAGTCATGCAGGGCGTGTTCGGCAACCCGCTGGCCGAACCTGCCGTGGTGGGTGTTTCCTCCGGCGCCGCGGTGGGTGCCAGCACGGCCATCGTGACCGGGCTGGCCGGCTACGGGAACTGGGTGGTGGCCCTGTTCGCATTCTTGGGCGGGCTTCTGACAACACTTTTGGTTTACAGTCTCTCGCGCAGCAAGGGCCGCACCGAGGTTGTCACGCTCGTTCTGACGGGCATCGCCGTCAACGCCTTCACCTTCGCCATGATCGCTTTCTACACCTACGTGGCCGATCCCAATGCCCGTGAACAACTGATCTTCTGGCAGCTGGGCAGCCTCAACGGCGCAAGCTGGATCAGCGTGGGATCCGTGGCTCCATTGTTGATAGTGGGGCTGGGCATGGCTTTTGCGGCGGCCAAGAAACTTGATTTACTCTCCCTAGGCGAGCGTTCGGCGCGGCACCTGGGTGTTAACGTGGAACGCCTGCGCATGATCATGATTGTCACGGTGGCCTTGCTGGTGGGCGCCGGGGTAGCCTTCACCGGGATCGTGAGCTTTGTGGGCCTGGTAGTGCCACACCTGATCCGCATCATTGCCGGCCCCGGACACAAGCTGCTCCTGCCCGCCAGTGCGCTGGGCGGCGCGCTCCTGGTCTTAGTGGCAGATTTGGCCGCCCGCACCCTGGTTCCATATTCGGACCTGCCACTGGGCATGCTGACGGCGCTGATCGGCGGGCCATTCTTCTTCTGGCTGCTGCGACGCACCCGCAACGAACAAGGTGGTTGGGCGTGAGGTTGTTGGATGCCTTCCGCGCACCGCCTGCCGCGATCCCGCAGCCGCTGGTGCCCGGGCGGCCCGCCATGGCAATGAAAGCCGTCACCGTGGAACTCGGCGTTAAGCGTGTACTGTCGGCAGTGGATTTACCGGTACTGGCCGGCGAGGTACTGGCCCTGGTGGGACCCAACGGAGCTGGCAAGTCAACGCTGTTGGCCGCTCTGGCCGGGGATACACCCCTGACGTCCGGACGCATTGAACTGGCAGGGCGCGCGCTGGCCGGCTGGGGTCCAGATCAGCTCGCGCTGCGCCGCGCCGTCCTGCTCCAACAGCAGTCGCTGAGTTTTCCGTTCAGCGTTCTCGAGGTTGTGCGCATGGGCCGGGCACCGTGGGCCAACACCGCAGCAGCGGCGAATGATGATGAGCTGGTCGCCACAGCCATGACCGACACCGAGGTGGGCATGTTTGCGCTGCGCAAGTTCTCCGCCCTGTCCGGGGGCGAGAAGGCGCGGGTGGCGCTGGCCCGCGTGCTGGCCCAGGACACCGGGGTGCTGATGCTAGACGAGCCCACGGCCGCTCTGGATTTACGCCACCAGGAACTGGTGCTGCAGGTGGCTAGGCGCCGCGCCCAGGCCGGGAAAGCCGTCGTGGTAGTCCTGCATGACCTCAATCTTGCGACCGGCTACGCGGACAAGGTGGCGGTGCTGGACCAAGGAAAACTTGCCGCGCTGGGCACCCCGTCCGAGGTACTGGGGACTGAGCTGCTCAGCCGCGTCTATAACTACGACATTGATGTGATGGAGCATCCCGTCACCGGTCGGAGCATTATTTTGCCCCGGCGGTGACGGAATCCTTCGCCACGGTGTTTCTAAGCGGGCCGTGTCTTCAGGCGGCCAGTGTGCGCGCCCGTTCAGCGGCCAGGCCCACGAACACTTCCCTGTTCAGTTCAAAGGACTCGGCGGCGAAGTCCAAGATGGCATCCTTCTGGGTGCGCGTGAAATCGGTGCTGTCTAGGCGGTCGCGGTAGGCGTCCTTGTACGTCTTGGGCTTGGGGATGTCCGCGAAGGCATAAAAGTTCAGGCCCTCATCGGCGATGCCGTAGTGGCGCTTGACCATGCGTTGGATGATCGCCCCGCCGGAAAGGTCACCCATGTACCGCACGTAGTGGTGGGCCAGCAGGAATTCGATCGACGCCAGGCCCAGTGTCGCCAGCTTCTGCGCGTACGCCGCAGTGGCTGGCACAATGGCGATCCGCCCGTCAGTGAGCTGCTCTTCCCAATCGGCACCGTAGTGGTAGGCCAGATCGTCTTCAAGGGCGGAAACCCGCGCCAGCTTGGGGTCGATAAACCCACCCAGCTGGCTGTGGTTCGAGTGGAGCGCCAGGGCGTCCTCCATGGCCCGGTAAATCACCAAGGATTGCGCCAACAGGCTTGCCAGGGCTGACGCATCCAGCTTGCCACCCATCAAGTCCGCCACAAACGTGGACTCTTCTGCAGCCGAGTGCGCCGCGGCGGTGTGGGATTTCAGCTCCTGCGAGAGCCGTTCTGGTCCGCCGAGGGGGGCGGTGGCGGTGATTTCGGCAGCAGCTGCGGACATATCTAACTCCATAATTAGGTAACAGTGTTCTTAGCTAATCAATCTTAGTGACACTGTGTCAAGTTAATACTCGTGCTGACTGCTGCGCAATTGCGGTCACGTAATCGTGCTTGGCCGGGGCTGCGCATAGACTTTGACGGGCGCCGGGCACGGAGGGCGCCCGCACACCATGGACATGAACGAAGGCGAGGGCAGCGTGCTGGAAATGGGGGCAATCCTCCTCGCCGGCTTTTGGGCCGGCATGATCAATGTCGTCGTCGGCTCCGGAACACTCGTCACCTTTCCGGTGCTCTTGCTCTTTGGGTACCCGCCACTGACGGCAAACATTTCCAACAACATTGGGCTGGTGGCAGGCGGGCTGTCCGGAACGTGGGGGTATCGCAAGGAACTGGCACCCAACCGCACGCTCATTCTCAGGCTACTGCCGGCGTCGACCTTGGGCGGGCTGGTAGGAGCGCTGCTCCTTCTGGTTTTGCCGGCGTCGGCGTTCAAGACAATCGTCCCGGCCTTGATCATCCTTGGCCTACTCATGGTGGCGTTTGGGCCGGCCCTGCAACGCTTGAGTGCACGACGCCGGCCCGTCACCTCCGCAATGACACCCACCAACGAAGGCCCGTCCCGTAGTGCAGCGGGATTGCTAGCAGGCATCTTTGTCCTTGGCATCTACGGCGGATACTTTGGCGCGGCGCAGGGAATCTTGCTCGTGGGGTTCATGAGCATTGTCACGACCATTGCCCTGCAGCAGATCAACGCCGTGAAGAACGTGCTCACCACAGCCGTCAATGGCATCGCCGCCATCACGTTCATCATCGTTGCGGGAGGTCACATCGATTGGAAAGTGACAGCACTGATTGCGTGCGGGGCGCTTCTGGGCGGGTTCTTCGGGGCCAGATTTGGCCGCACTCTTCCTCCCGCCGCACTGCGGGCCACCATCATTGTGGTGGGCACGGCAGCCCTGGCAAAGATGCTCCTTTTCCCCTGACCCCTGCCCGCGAGGTGAGCGTTCCAGCGGCTTTAGTCCACGCCCTTGATCTTCACCACGAACACGGCTCCGAGCAAGCCGATGACCGCCGCCACCACGTACAAGGTCACGTAGCCGCCCAGAAGGGTGACAAGCGGCCAGGCGATGATGGGAGCAATGACCTGCGGCAGGGAGTTGGCCACATTGATCACACCCAAATCCTTGCCTCGGCTCGTGGCCGACGGCAGGACCTGGGTGAGGAGGGCAAAATCGACCGCCAGATAGGCTCCGTAGCCAATCCCCAGAACGGCGGCACCCACTAGGGCCCCTGTCCAGGTCGGGGCGAAGGCCAGGATGAGTGCGGCCAGGGCGATGATCGCGGAGGAGCCAATGACAAATGGCTTCCGCTTACCCACCCTGTCTGACCACTTGCCGCCAATCACGGCGGTGATCAGCGTCAACACGGCGTAGGTGCCCGTCAGGATGAGTACGCCCAGCTCGGGGTTCTGGAAGCCGACGGCGTCGCGAAGGAAGAACAGCAGGTACAACGTCACCAAGTGGTTGCCCACATTGACCAGGAAGCGGGTAATCCAGGCCCAGCCAAAGTCGGGGTACTTTTGGGGCGAAATCCAAAAACCCTTAAAGAAGACCGGCCAGGAGAATGCCGGCCGCTCCGATTTGGCCAGCGTATGGTCGTTGGAGAAGAAAAGGTACGGGACGATTCCTGCCACCAGCGCAACGGCGCAGAATAAGTAGCCCAGCGAATAGTTTCCAGCCACCACGGCACCCACGGCGGCACCAAACAAAATGCCCACCACCGTCCCCATGGAGGACAGCCCACCGATGCTACCGCGCTGGCGAATAGGGACTTGGTCCGGGACGGCGGCCGTGATAGCGGCCAGGGCGCCGTTGCAACCCAATTGCACCAGGGACCAAAGCAGCATCATCGCCGCAATGCTGGGCGCCACGGTCAGTCCCAGCAGGCCGATGGTGCCCAGGAGTGCGCCGATAAAGACCCAGGGCACTCTCCTGCCAAAACGGGAGGTGCTCCTGTCGCTGAACGTGCCAAACAAGGGGTTTGCCACAAGGGACACGGCTGCGCCGGCACCGGTGACCAAAGCCAGGATGGCTTCCTTGTCGGGTTCACTGAAATGAATGGCCTGTTGGGCCAGCAGCACCTGGATGGGACCGAAGAACGCGGTGTTAATACCGACGTTGACCAGCACCACCGACGCCGTCCAGCGGTGCCTAACCGTCTTGGTGGGTTCCGCGAACGCCAAGGTCACCACCGCCGGTTCCTTGGCGGAACCTGCTTCGCCATTCGTCACAATACCCCCGTTATGGGCCGCTGCGGTCAAGAAAATCCTTTGCCCAGCTTACGTTGCGGGGCCGGTCTTCAGAGCCAGCGTGCCTGGTCCCGCACTTGTTCTATGACGCGCAGCGCATCCACCGAATCGACCGGGTCAACCGGCGCGGGCCCACCGTCGAGCAGTGCCGTCGCCAAAAGCCCATAGAAGTCGGTGAAATTGCCGCGCTCCGTGGGCGCCGGTGTCACGGCGCCGTCGTGGCCCAGCAGGCCCCAGTTCTCCTGCGGGTCCACGCCGTAACCCGGGTTGCCGGGCAGGATTCCGGCCTGGAGCTGCGCTTCTTGCTGGTCGCCTACGACCTTGACATAGGCGGCCTGGGAACCGAGAACCCGCAGGCGTGGCCCCAATTGCGGCACACCCAAGTTCATCCACAGGTGGGAGATCACGCCACCTTCGTGTTCTAGCGCTACGAAGGCGTCGTCGTCGGACAATTCGCCCTCCCTGCGCGCGGTAACCTCACCGTAGACGCGCACGGGCGGTCCGAAGAGCTGCAGCGCCTGGTCGATCAGGTGCGTGCCCAGGTCATAAAGGATCCCGCCGCCGTCGGCCGGGGTGGCTTTCGCCTTCCATTCCTTAGTGGTGCCCTGTTGCCAGCGTTCAAGGCGTGATTCAAAGCGCCGCACGTCGCCCAAGGCACCCTCTGCGATCAGTTTCTTCAGGGTCAAAAACTCCCCGTCCCACCGCCGGTTTTGGTAGGTAGTCAGCAGCAGCCCCTTCTCGCGCGCCAGCTCAATGAGCGCTTGCCCTTGTGTACTTGTCACGGTGAAGGGCTTGTCGACCACGACGGCGCAGCCGGCTTCCAGCGCGGCTTGCGTCAGCGCAACGTGGCTTGCCGGTGGGGTGGCCACCACCACCAGGTCCAGACCGTGGGTATTCCCGGTGGCCGCCCACTCCTCGCGGCTAAGCACCGCTGCCTGCGGATATTGTGCACGCGCAGCCAGTTGGCGGTCCGGGTCCGAGGTGACGATGACGTCGAGACTGAAATTCTCCAGTGCCGCGAGTGAGGGGGCGTGGAAGATGCCTCCCGCGTGTCCGAACCCCAACAGGGCCGTACGAATTCTTTGTGTCATGGGTCATACCTTACCGGGGACGCTAAAGTATGACTCATGAGCCTTCTTGCACCCCGCCTCAGCTCCGCTTTGAATCCTGGCGAGCAAGGCACTTTAGCCAGTGTTTTGGCCGGCAGCGACGACGTCACAGTGTTTGTGGACGGCACTGCCCACCGGCTGGCACCCGAGGCAAGGGACGCCGTCCTGGATCTCCTGCAACGGCTCGCTGGTGGCGACACCGTGACGGTGGCCAGCGTAGCCGAACTACTGACCACCTCACAGGCGGCAGAACTGGCAGGAATTTCCCACACGTTTCTGCGTAACATGACGGACCGGGGCGAGATTCCGGTCCAATACAGGGGATCACATCGTCGGATTCGCCGCGAGGACGTCATGGCGTGGCTGGCGGGTCAAGAAAATGCCACCAACACCCACTGAAAGCTGCAACGGTATGGTCCCCACCGTGGCAGTGCTGCTCGCTGCAGGTTCCGGGAGCCGTTTGGGGCGCGGACCCAAGGCGTTGCTGCCCTTCCACGGATCCACTCTCGTGGAACATGCAGCCCAGGCATTGCGCGACGGCGGGTGTACCGAAACAGTGGTGGTGGCCGGATCCGGATCCGCTCAGCTCCAGGCGCTGCAGGCCACGGCCACCGCACGGCCCGCTGGGCGTTCCCGGGCACGGGCTCTTACCGCCTGCCACCTGGTGGTCAACGAGGACTGGGCAACAGGGATGGGCGGCTCGTTCCGGCTCGGCGTGGCCTCCGTCAACCCCGGGCACAACGTGCTGGTGGCGCTCGTGGACCAGCCCGGCGTCACTGCCGGGCTGGTCGCACGGTTACTCGCGGCCCACCAGCCGGGACGGATCACGGCGGCGGGCTATGCGCAGGCCCCCGGTTTCGGCGCCGGCCCCACACCGTCGCTGGTCCGCGGACACCCCATCATTTTCAGCCCCTCACTAGCCGCCGCGGCCGCCGCTTTGTCCGACGGCGACGCCGGGGCCCGCACCTTCCTGCGCGACTACCCCGAGTTGATCGACGTCGTCGACTGCAGCGATCTCAGCGACGGCGCCGACGTCGACACCCCAGCGGATCTGCGCCTGCTCGACTGACCATTTCCGCGCCAGCTGGAATCCCAGGCTAGATCCGGGGACGGCTCGACCAGCGGGCCGCCTTGAGCGCCACATGAAGTTCCAGCCTGACACGGCCAGCCAACGGGTCTGCTCCAATAATTCCGCGCACCCGGGCCAGCCGGTTGTAGATGGTAGACCGGTGCAGGTGCAGCGCTCCGGCGATCTTAGCCACGGCGCCGTCGTTGTCATACAGCAGTTCAAGCACCGGAAACAGCTCCGCGGCGCCGTCCTTGTCCCGGATCAGCCGGTAGTACACGCTGTCCTCCGGGTTTGCCGCCCCGCCAGCGAGCACCTCATACACCCCGGCCCCACGCACGTCCAAGACGGCGCCCAGGGCAGGGTCCACCACGGCCGCTTGGACGGCAATTTTCGATTCCCTGTAGGCCTCGGGCAGTGCCCGCAGGGAGGTGAAGGACTCCCCGATCCCCATCACCACGTTCGACGCTGGAACACCAGTGCGCTTGCGCAGCTCAGCCGTGTAGCGCTCAAGGACGGCGGCATGCCCTGCCCGGCCCTGCGTTGCCCGAAACAGCATCACCGCGTGCGTGCCCATGCCTGCGGTGAACAAGGCGCCGTCAATGCCAATGGTTGCCTGCAACCCGGCGCTGCGGTGCACTAAGGCGGCGGCCAGCGAATCGTATTGGGCGTGTCCGCGCCGGAGGCGGGCCTCGACGGGGTCCGCCACCGCGTAGACGGTGGCAACTTGCCAAGGACCGCGCCGGCGAATCTCGGGCCATTCAGAGACCACCTCGATGAGGTGTTTGTCGCCCTCCGCTGCGTTGAGGAACTCCTGTTCCCTTGCGCGCCGCAGGCTCGATTCGGCCGTGTTGGACTCCAGCAACAGTGTGGCCAGGAGGTCAAGGGAGTCCCTAACCTGCGGCAATTGGGCGAGGATCGCCGTCGCACTTTGTTCGATGTGATCTTGTTGGACCCACAGGTAACCCACCCGAAATCCGCGCACCAGCAGTGGTACACACACCCTGCCCAGCATGCCCAACTCCTCATTCGCCGGCACCACCACGGGGCGCACGGCCGCGGCGATCCCGTGCGAATGCTGCCAGCTGTTGACATCGGCGGGTACCTTCTTGCTGAGCAAAAAGTTCACCCGCACCCTGTCGGCGTGGGACTGGTTGGCGCTGTACGCCAGTAAAAGCCCGTCCAGATCTTCCAGCGAAAGTCCACGCCCCAGCTCGAGCGCGAGCCGTTCCACAAGGTCCTCGATCTCCTGGTTTCGCATGACACCAGACTAGACGCCCCAAACAGACAAAAGGAGACAATTGCCCCACCTGGATTCGACATTTGTCGAGTCGGGTGGGTTCAAACCCCTGCAATTGCGCCCCGCCCGGACTTCCCCGCAACTAGTCCCTATGAAACACCTCACAGCGGGGCTCTAGTGTTGTAGTCACGAGAGCAGCTTCCGGCAACGTGCCGGCCGCCATGAAAAGAGGACCGAATCATGATCATTGGCGTTCCCAAGGAAATCAAGAACAACGAATTCCGCGTGGCCATCACGGCCTCCGGGGTCCATGAGTTCGTCCGCCAGGGCCACACGGTGCTGATTGAGCGCGGCGCCGGCGTGGGGTCCAGCATCGAGGACAGCGAATACACGGGCGCCGGGGCGGAACTTGTCACCGACGCCGCCGAGGTGTGGGGCCGCGCCGACATGGTCATGAAGGTCAAGGAGCCGATCAGTGTTGAGTACCCGCATTTCCGCAAGGGCCTGGTGCTGTTCACCTACTTGCACTTGGCCGCCGAGCCGGAACTGACCCGCGCCCTCATGTCCAGCGGTGTGACGGCGATCGCGTACGAAACTGTCCAGATTGGCCGCAGCCTGCCGTTGCTGGCACCCATGTCGGAGGTGGCTGGCCGGTTATCGGTCCAGGTGGGCGCCGCATGCCTGACCGCCCCCGCCGGAGGCAAGGGGATCCTGCTCGGCGGCGTCCCCGGGGTCCGCCCGGCAAACGTTGTCATCCTCGGTGCCGGAGTCTCGGGCACCAACGCTGCGGCCATGGCCATTGGGGCCGGTGCGGATGTGACCATTTTGGATATCAACATCGTCCGGCTGCAGGAATTGGATGCCCAGTATCAGGGCCGTCTGAAAACCGTTGCCTCGAATTCCCTTGAGATTGAGCGCTCGCTCATGCAGGCGGATCTTGTCATTGGCTCGGTGTTGATCCCCGGGGCCAAGGCACCGAAATTGGTCACAAATGACCTGGTTGCCCGCATGAAGCCCGGATCCGTGCTGGTGGATATTGCCGTGGACCAGGGCGGGTGCTTCGAGGACAGCCACCCCACCACGCACGCCGATCCCACCTTCAAGGTCCATAACTCCGTGTTTTACTGTGTAGCCAACATGCCAGGCGCCGTGCCCAATACTTCCACCTACGCGCTGACCAACGTGACCTTGCGCTACGCCGTGGCGCTGGCCAACCTGGGCGTGGCTGCGGCCCTCGAAGCCGATCCAGCCCTAGCCGCGGGGCTGAATGTGGCTGGCGGTCAGGTGGCCCACCACTCGGTCTCCGGCGCCCATGGGCTCCCACTCGCGGCGGACTGGCGCCAACTGGTCTAGCGGCTTCGCACAGTGCCGGGCGCTCTCGACACGGAGCGCCCGGCGGAGTACCGTGCGGTGTATTCAGCCAAGGAGCAGCCATGACCGCTTTCACCACATCCGCCGACGGCACCCGCATCGCCTACGACGTCCGGGGAGAGGGCCCACCGGTAATCTTGGTGGCTGGTGCCATGCAGTTTCGTGCCTTTGACCCGGTGACCTCCGCCATGGCGGGCCTGTTGTCAGCCCGCGGATTCACGGTGATCAACTTCGATCGGCGGGGCAGGGGCGAAAGTGCCCGGGCGCCGTCGTTCACGCTCTTGAACACCTTGGAAGACCTGCACGCCTTGACCGAGGTTGCTGGCGGCCCTGTGACACTGGTGGGCAATTCCTCAGGCGGGGCCATCAGCCTCGCCGCCGCCGCGGCCGGGCTTCCGGTCTCGGCCATGGTGCTCTTCGAGGTGCCACTCGGGGTGGAAGGCGGCGCAGACGGCAAGCAAAACCTGGACGGCCTGCGCGAGAGGATTGCCGGCACCAGCCCCGATGCAACCGTGGAGTACTTCATGAAAGACATGCCGACGGAGTGGCTTGAAGGTGCACGGAACAGCCCCGGATGGCCCGTCATGACGGCCATGGGCCCGTCGCTGGAGGCCGATTTTGAGGCCCTGGCCTGGACCCAGTCGGCCCCGCGCACCGAGCTATGGAAGTCCATTACGGTCCCCACCCTGGCCCTAGTCGGGGAACAAACTCTGCCCATCATGCCGCCGGCCGCCGATTCCATTGCGGCGCACCTCCTCCACGCCCGGCGCGAGAGCATTCCTGCCGCAAACCACAGCTGGGAGCCTGAAGTCATGGCCGCTAGGATCGCGGCGTTTCTCAGCGAATAGCAAAGGATTCAAACAATGGGACTAGTTACCTGCGGTGTTGGTATTTCCTTGGATGGCTACGTGGCGGGCCGGCATCAAAGTGCCGAACTGCCGATGGGCGAAGGCGTTGACAACCGCCTGCACCGGTGGATGTTTGAACAGCCCGAGGCCAACAAGGCCGAGATGGACGAGCTCACCGCCGCCGGCGCCTTCATCATGGGGCGGAACATGTTTGGCCCCATTCGCGGCCCATGGGACGAGCCATGGCGGGGCTGGTGGGGCGAGAATCCGCCCTACCACGGGCCGGTCTTTGTCCTCACCCACTATGCGCGTATGCCGCTCGTCATGGAGGGCGGCACCACCTTCACCTTTGTCACCGAGGGGATAGCCGCTGCCCTGGCGCTGGCCACTGAAGCGGCCGGCGACGCCGGTGTGGCCATTGCCGGTGGTGCCGCCACCATCAACGCCTACCTTGGCGTCGATCTGATTGACGAGCTGACTTTGCACCTGGCACCCGTCACCGTGGGAGCAGGCGAACGTCTATTTGACGGCCTGCCCAGCAAGGACTTTGTGCAGGTAAGTGCCCGGGCCACGGAATTGGTCACGCACCTGAGATACCGTTTGCTGCGCCCCTAGCTGCACGCGGGCACTTCTCACCGTGGACCACTAGACGGCGAAAATGGGTCTGCTGAAAACTTTTGATGCCTATTTAGCAACATTGGTTGTATCCTGACACCGTGACTACTCCATCCTCCGGCGCCAATGCTGCCGCCGAAAACTTGTCCGAAGAAGCCGTCGACGCCCTTTCCCGGGCTCAGGCTGGCGCCGCCACAACAATCCCCAGCCCGGCACACAGCCACCGCCACGAGTCACTACTGTCCACCCGGGCGGCAAACATCAAGCAGTCCGCTGTGCGTGACGTGTTTGAGATTTCCATGCAGCCGGGGCTGGTATCCCTCGCCGGTGGAAACCCGTACCTGCAATCGCTGCCATTGGAGCGCCTCGGCGCCACAGCCGCGAAGATCATCGCCGAACATGGCCTGGAGGCACTGCAATACGGTGGCGGACAGGGCACCCTGGAGTTGCGCCAGCAGATCTGCGAGGTCATGGCGGCCGAGGGCATCCTCGACGCCGATCCCGAGAACGTCGTCATCACCGCCGGCTCCCAGTCGGCCCAGGACGTGGCTGCCAAGGTCTTCTGCGATCCCGGAGACGTGATCCTGATCGAGGACCCCACCTATGTGGGCGCCCTGAACACCTTCGAGGCCTACGAGGTTGACATGCAGCCGGTGGCCGGGGATGAGCACGGCCTCATCCCCTCTGCCTTGCGTGCCACGATCGCCACCCTGCGGGCTGCTGGCAAGAGCATCAAGCTGCTGTACACGATCCCCAACTTCAACAACCCGTCGGGCGTCATGCTTGCCCCCGACCGCCGCCAGGAGATTGTGGACATCTGCCGCGAGGCGAACATCTTGATATTGGAAGACAACCCTTATGGGCTGTTGAAGTTCGACGGCGTTCTCCCCGCCCCCCTGCGCGCGGCAAACCCCGAGGACGTACTTTATCTGGGCTCCTTTTCCAAAATTTTCGCCCCTGGCCTACGCATAGGCTGGGCCTTGGTGCCTGCACAACTGAAGCAGCGCTACTACCTCGCCAGTGAGGCCGTAACCTTGTGCCCACCCACCTTCAACCAACTATTGGTCAGCGAGTACCTGCGCAATTACGACTGGCAGGGGCAGATCGCCACCTACCGCAGCCTGTACCAGGAGCGTTGCGCCGCACTGCTGGTGGCGCTGGAGGAGTTCATGCCCCAGGGAGTTTCCTGGACACGCCCTGCTGGCGGATTCTTCATCTGGCTCACCTTGCCGGAGGGCATCGACACCTATCCCCTGCTGTACAAGGGCATCGACGCCGGAGTGGTGTTCGTCCCCGGCGCTGCGTTCTCCGTCGTCCCCGGCCCCAGCAACAAGCTGCGCCTGGCGTTTAGTGCCGTCCCACCAACGGCCCTGCGCGAAGGCGTCAAGCGGCTGGCTCCCGTCCTGGCCGAGGCGGTCAACTCCGCAAAATAGGGCTGCCGGAGCGCGGAGACTTGCTCGGGCTCCGCGGCCCCGCACGCTGCAACCATGCAGTGGCCTGTTCGCTGAGCAGCTAAGCGGGTTCGTGCCCTGACCTTTTCGCAGTGCTTCACCAGGTACCTGCCCTACGAATACGGAAACGATTGCCCGTGCCGGCTACCCCGCTCTGGTTGATCGCGGCAGGGACGCCAAAGAGTCGCTGGTTCATGAGGTTCCATGATTTCACATTCGCCTGAACGTGCGTGCCAGCCCGCGCCAGTTGGTCCTGGTACATGGCTGACTTGACGCTGGGGGCCATGATGGCGGTCATATGCTCGGCAAGGTATGTCTCGCCGGCAGTGTTGGGATGCTCCAGGTCGCTGGCCAAATCTTGTGCCGCAGCGCCCTGAAACCAGCCCAGGGACACGGGGTCCACAAACCGCGCCCCCGTGTCCGCCGCCTGTTGTTCCAGCGTCTGGCGGATCACGGTGAGATTCCCCTGGGGATCATCCGATTCCGACGTCGGCCCCACCAGGATCACAGTGGCATCAGGGGCCAGCACCTTGACCCTGGCTAGCGTGCTTTGCACGGCCTGCGCCAGTCCTGAGGCGCCCGTGTCATTGTCCGAGCCAAAAATCACCACCACCTGTGACTGTGAGTTCACCACGCGGTTGACCAGGTCCAGGAAAACATCGCCCGTTTCACCCGGCGTGGCATAGCCGGCGCCATTTTCGGAGGCATTGGCGGTACCCACTTTCAAACCCATCGAGGTGGCGATCGTCTGGGCCTGGGCTGGCCAGGTGTCTCCCGGCGTCCGGAAACCGGTGCTGAGCGAATCGCCAATAACGTCCAGCTCTACCGCCTTGACCGGCGCAATAGCCGGGGCGGCAGCATACGCGGCGGCACCGGAAACCACCACCAGAAGGACCGCAATCATGGAGAGCAGCACGGTGGAGCGGCCCTGCCAATGAAACCGCCGGGTGATCGCGGACCAGCCGGCCCTGGCAGCCACGGCTAAGCCCCTAGGCGTTGTGTTGAAGTCTCTCCATCAGGGGATTGCTTCCTTCTCATAGTGCCAACCATGGCCCCATGTGTTGGGACTTTCAAGGGTATTTGCTAACGGTTTCCTATGTGCCCGCGCCAGATGAAAACTCAGGGGAAAGCAAAGGAACAAGATATCCCCGCCCGGACATTAGTCGGCAAGCGTTTAGCCCCTCTTTCCGGCCTGGCGCCGGCGCCACAGCAGCAACCCGGTTCCCCCGGCAAGGAGCAGTCCGGCACCGGCCAGCAGGGGTAGTGCCGCGGCGCCGGTTGACGCCAGGCCGTTGTTGCCCTGCCCCTCGGCCACGCCGTGCGTTGGGGCGTTCGAGGGAACCGTCGACGGTGCGGTCGTCGGTACGGGGGTGGCTGGGGTTGTGGTGGGCGGAGCTACGGTGGGCGGCGATGTGGGGACCGCCGGTGCCGGGAATACCGTGAACGCGCCGCCTGAGATATCCAAGCCAGTGCTGAACACCGTCGCGGCCGGGACGGGGATCCCTCCCCTGAGTGAGAGGCATTCCAGCGTGACGGTGGCCCCGTCGCCCAAGGCGTAGTCTGCCAGCACCGGGGCTGCAAGGACCCTGGCGGGCTGGGCCGCATCCGCCAACAGCGTGGTGGCGGAGATGACCACGGTGGATCCGTCGCCGCGGATCGCGCCCAGCCGGGCAGCGTCGGCAAAGCCGGCCGGACACGGCGCGGGGGCGAGGGCCCCGGAAAACCCGGGCTGCGCCGTGACGCTTCCCGCACCCAGAACCGCGCCACCGGCATCAAGGAGCGAGAGCACGCCAACACTGTTGGCAGGGGCGGGAGGCGCGGCCGCGTGGGCGGCGGTCGGTGCGGCTAGGAGCAAGGCGGCAATGCCGACGGCGGCGGCGCGGCGTGCGGCAGTATTCAATGACACGAGGAAAGCCCTTCTGGTAGTCGCCCCTTTTTTGATCGCGGGGCGGATGCATCGTCTCGCACCCAGGTGGACCGTCGGTGTCGAACAGGTTAACGATCCTGCCCCGCGCGATGTGCCATGTTCACCCGCCGCGCACCCTGCGTTCACCAACGCTGCCTAGGCTCTGGGATGTTCCAAACTACAAGGAGAGCTTCCACCGATGTGTACGCCGAAAACGCCCATGATGGTATCCCGACGCCAATTGATGGGCGCTGCCGCGCTCGTCGCCGCCGGCCTGGTTGCCGGATCCACCCTCCACGCCACGGCCGCAAGCGCCGCCACGGGAATCGATGACCCGGACGACCTGGCGTGGCTGGTGGGTGACCACCACGTCCACACCATCTACAGCCACGACGCCAAGTACTTGCAAAGCCAGCTGCTGGAGAAGGCAGCCGAATACGGCGTGGATGTCATCGCTTTCACCGAGCACAGTAACTGGGGTCACGCGAACATGGGCGGCGCCCTCAACTCCCAACGCGACATCGCCGCCGCCCGGGCGGCACGCCCCGACATGCTCATCTTCCAGGGGTTGGAGTGGTATATCCCCGCCGCCGAACACGCCTCCGTACTGGTGGCGCCGGGCCCCAACGAGGCCCGCATCCTGCGCCAGTTTGAGCTCCTATGGGACGGTAAGCTCAACGGCTGGGAAAAGCCCGCCGCAGGCTCCAACCAGGCCGCCGAGTGGGAACCCAAGGCCGGGGAGGCCATCGCGTGGTTGGCTGCCCAAAAGAAGGCCGGCTTCATTGACGACGTCGTGGTGCTGGCAAACCACCCGTCCCGCCTGGGCATAGACTCACCCCATGAAATGCGCAATTGGCGCGACGCCGCCCCGGAGATCGTGATCGGCATGGAGGGTGCGCCGGGTGCACAAGCCTCGGCCATCAGCACCTTCGCCAACGCCTCCAGCCAGCGCGGCGAGTACGAGAACTCGCCCAGCGAATTCTCCTTCCCCGGCTTCCCCGCGGAGGCTTACGAGACCCGCGGCGGCTTCGACTGGGTGACCAGCGTGGTGGGCGGGCAGTGGGACTCCATGCTCGCCGAGGGGAAGCCGTTTTGGATCACTTCCAACAGCGACAACCACCTCACAGCCAAGGACACTATGCGGATTGGCGACTACCCCACCGGCGACGGCTGGGACAACGGCGCCTCGCTTAACAACTTCAACCGGGCTGGGCGCCGCCCGGACCCCGTGGAGGCCGGCACCCCCCAGAATGGCAGCGACTTTTGGCCGGGCCAATTCAGTCGAACCCATATCGGTGCCCGCACCCGCAGCTACGCCCACGTGCTCGAAGCCATGCGGGCCGGACGCATGTGGGTTGACCACGGGCACCTGATCGCGGGGCTGGATGTGCGCCTGCGACCCGTGGGCCATACTGGTCCAGGCAAGGTCATGGGGTCCACCCTCACCGTCGCACCGGGGACCGATGTGGAACTTGTCATCACCATCCAGCCCACCACCGCAGCAAACTCCAGCGGGAAGGTGCCCCACTTGGCGCATGTGGACATCATCAAGGGCCTGGTCACCGGGCCCGTCGCCGACAAAGACACCTTCACGGCACCGAATACCAAGGTCCACGAGCGCATCGACACCGCCTCCATGAGCGGTGAAATCGTGCTGACCCGCACCTTCAGCAACGTCACCGAGCCGTTCTACCTGCGCCTGCGCGGCAGCGATGGACTGCGCTTCGGCGTCGGACCCATGGGTGCCGGCGTGGATCCACAGGGACCGATCCCGCACGGCGCCGGCGAGGGCGACCCGTGGGCCGACACCTGGTTCTACGCCAACCCGATCTTTGTCCAACTCAGCGGTACACCGTAGGCCGATCGAAAGGATGCGCAAAGAATCCTCGGACGTAGCGTCCGGGGATTCTTTGTGGATCCGTACTGGGGCTGGCGCTAGTCCAGCAGGAGCGCAGGCTCCTCCATGATGGCCGCCACGTCGGCCATGAACCGCGCGGAGAGGTCGCCGTCCACCACGCGGTGGTCGAAGGAGCCGCCCAGCGTGGTGATCCAGCGCGGGACCACCTCGCCGTCGACCACCCAGGGTTTGAGCTTGATGGTGCCAAAGGCGACGATTGCCACCTCGCCGGGGTTGATGATCGGTGTGCCCGTATCGATGCCCAGGACGCCAATATTGGTGACGGTCAGCGAGCCACCCTGCATGTCGGCGGGCGTGGTCTTGCCCGCCCGTGCCGTGGCGGCCAGGGAGTTCAGCGCAATAGCCAGCTCCTTCAGGGACAGGTCCTGGGCGTCCTTGATGTTGGGCACCATCAGCCCGCGCGGCGTGGCCGCGGCGATGCCCAGGTTCATGAAGTGCTTGATGATAATCTCATCGCCGGCCCAGGTGGCATTGACGGAGGGGTTGCGTGCGGCAGCCCAAATGACGGCCTTGGCCAGGATCAGCAGCGGCGAAACCCTGATGCCTTCAAAGTCGCGCGACGCCTTAAGGCGTTTCACAAACTCCATGGTGCGCGAGGCGTCAACGTCAACAAAAATGCTCACATGCGGCGCGGAGAAGGCGCTCTCCACCATGGCCTTGGCGGTCGCCTTGCGCACACCCTTGACCTTGATGCGCTCCTCGCGGGGATCCTCGGGGCCTCCGGAAGCTGCTGCCGGCGCCCAAAAGGTGCCCACCTGCTCCTGTTGTTCGGCCACGCGTTGTTCCTGATAGCCGAGCAGATCCTTTTTGGTGATCTCCCCGCGCGGGCCCGTAGGCACAACGTCCGCCAGGTTGATACCCAGGTCCTTCGCGGTCTTACGGACGGGGGGTTTCGCCAGCACGCGGTTCGCCTGTGCACTGCCTGGGCCTGCGCTGCCAGGTATTGCGCTGCCAGGGCTCGACGCCGGAGCCGGGCTTACGCGCGGACGGCGTCTGACGGCGTCGGCTTTGGGACCGGAGCCCACCAGGGGCTTCATGACCTCAGCCTCCTTCTCCTGAACGGGTGCCGATGCGCCAGCCTCGGCGGGGGCTACAGCGGATGCTACATCGGCGGCCGTGGCCTCGGAGCCGATGGCGATGATGTCCGTGCCAACATCCACGGTGTCACCCTCGGCCACCATCAGCTGCGCCACCATGCCCGCGTACGGCGAGGGTAGCTCAACGATCGACTTGGCGGTTTCAATTTCCACGATCACGTCGTTGATGGCAACGACGTCGCCCGCCTTAACCTTCCAGGAAACGATCTCGGCCTCCAGGAGGCCTTCGCCCACGTCAGGGAGCTTGAAGAAATTCAGGGTCGACATGTGTGGCCTTCCTAATATGCGAAGGCGCGGTCCAACGCCTCCAGCATGCGGTCAATGTCCGGCAGGTAGTGCTCTTCAACGCGCGCCACCGGGTACGGCATGTGGAAGCCGCCCACGCGGATCGCGGGTGCTTCAAGCGAGTAAAAGCAGCGTTCGCTCATGCGGGAGGCGATCTCCCCGCCGATACCCCCAAAGATGGGGGCCTCGTGGGCCACCACCAGCCGGCCGGTCTTGTTCACCGAGGCTTCAACCGTGTCAAAGTCTATGGGGGAAATGGAGCGCAGGTCGATCACTTCCACGCTATGCCCGTCCTCGGCGGCGGCGTTGGCTGCGGCCAGGGCCACCGGAACCAGGGGGCCGTAGGCGACGATGGTGGCGTCGGTGCCCTCGCGCAGGACGTGGGCCTTGAAGGGGTCGCCCGGGGAATTCTCGGTGTCGACCTCGCCCTTGAGCCAGTAGCGGCGCTTGGGCTCGAAGACGATCACGGGGTCCTTGCAGGCCACCGCCTGCTGGATCATCCAGTAGGCGTCGTTTGCGTTGGACGGGGTGATGATGCGCAGCCCGGCCGTGTGCGCGAACAGGGCCTCGGGTGACTCGGAGTGGTGCTCGATGGATCCGATGCCGCCACCGTAGGGAATGCGGATCACCACGGGCGCGCTGAGCTGGCCGTCGGAGCGGGTATGGATTTTCGCCAGCTGGGTGGTGATCTGGTTGAAGCCCGGGAACACAAAGCCGTCGAATTGGATCTCACAGATAGGCCGGTGGCCGCGCAGGGCCATGCCGATGGCTGTTCCAATGATGCCAGACTCGGCCAGCGGCGTGTCCATGACGCGGTGTCCGCCGAATTCAGCAGCCAGGCCCTCGGTGACCCGATACACGCCACCCAGGGCGCCAATGTCTTCACCCATGATGAAGCTTTTGGGGTCGCTGGCCAAGGTGGCGCGCAGGCCCTCGTTGATGGCCCTCGCAATGGTCATCGTTTTCATGCCGCACCGCCTTGGGGGGTTTCGGCGTCCGCAAAGGACGCCTGGTAATTTTCAAACCACGCCAGTTCCTCGGCCACCAACGGGTGCGCCTCGGCATAGACAGTGGCAAACTTTTGGCGGATATCCGCCCCACCCAGCGCCAGCGTGGCGCTGCGAACATGGGCCGCCAGCTCGTCGTCGTCGTTCTTCACCTGCTCAAAGAACGCGTCGTCGGCCAGGCCCTCGGCGCGCAGATACCTTTCCATGCGCTCCAGCGGATCCTTCGCCTTCCAGGCCTCTTCCTCGGCGTTCGGGCGGTACTTGGTGGGGTCGTCGGCGGTGGTGTGCGCGCCGACCCTGTAGGTGGAGGCCTCGATCAGGACCGGGCCGTGGCCGTCGCGGGCGTAGTCAAGCGCCCACTTCGTCACGGCGTACACGGCCAGGACGTCATTGCCGTCGACGCGGATGCCGGGAATCCCATACCCGCCAGCCCTGTTGACCAAGGGGATCTTGGACTGCACCTCAAAGGGTACCGAGATGGCCCAGTTGTTGTTTTGGCAGAAGAAGACCACAGGGGCGTTGTAGGAGGCTGCGAACACCATTGACTCATGGACGTCCCCCTCGCTGCTGGCGCCGTCGCCAAAGTAGGCCATGACGGCGGCCGGCTCGGTTGCGGGCTCGGCTATCAGATCGCGCTGGATCCCCATGGCGTAGCCCACTGCATGGAGGGTCTGGGCGGCCAGGACCAAAGTGTAGAGGTGGAAGTTCTTCTCCCGGGGGTCCCAGCCACCGTTGGAGATGCCGCGGAACAGCTTGAGTAGATCGGCCAGGTCCAGTCCGCGGGTCAGAGCCACACCGTGCTCACGGTACGTGGGGAAGGCGTAGTCGGCCGAGCGCATGGCGCTGCCGGAGCCAATCTGGGCGGCCTCCTGGCCAACAACGGGGACCCACAGGGCTAGCTCGCCTTGGCGTTGCAGGGCGGTGGCCTCGGTGTCAAAGCGCCGCACGGTGGCCATGTCACGGTAGAAGCCGCGCACGGTTTGTGCATCCAGGGCGTCGATGTAGGGGCCGAAGGTGGCCTCTTCGTGGCGCTTGCCGTGGGCGTCCAGGAGCTGAACCATGTCCGTCTCACCGACCACGTTGGCCCGTAAGACACCGGCCGACGTACCGGCATCAGGGCGCGAGGCTCCCACGCCGGAGGTGCCATGGCCAGATGTGTTCATGCCATTGGCAGATTGTTGGGCCGCGCCCATACCGTCTCCTCGATTGCCAAGCCACGCCCGCCCTGAGGTCAGCCGTGTCGACTCGTTGGTATCGATATATGCCCCAACAGGAATATATTCCCTTGAGTGCATATATTTCCATTTTCGATTTACAACTGTATCCGCACACGCGGCAATTGCGGTCTTTGTTAACCGCTAGGAAGCCCGTGGCGCATTTGTATAGGACGCACAGATCTCCAGAAGGCGGGTGTTTGCCGCCACCTCGCCAATGCTCACCCTGACCCCTTCAGCACCAAACGCCCGCACCGACAGACCTTGACTGTCCGCAAGGGCCGCAAACTCGGCAGTGTTTGGCCCGAAGGTAAGCCAGATGAAATTCCCCTGGGCCTCGGGAATCTCCCACCCGAGCTCCTGCAGCCCCGTAGTGACGCGATCGCGTTCATCGACCAGACTTTGTACTCTTTCCACAACCTGGTCATAGTTTTCCAACGAGGCGACAGCTGCCTGTTCGGCGATGCTGGAAACCGCAAAAGGGGTCGCTGCGGCGCGCAGGTAGGCGGTCACGTCCGCACCGGACACCGAGTATCCGACCCGCAGGCCCGCCAGGCCATGAGCTTTGGAGAATGTGCGCAAAACCACCACATTGGGGTACTTGCGGTACATAGCAAGGCCGTCCACGGCGTCCGGCTCCCGGACGAATTCCTGGTAGGCCTCGTCAATGACAATCACGACGTCGGAGCGGACGCTGCGAATGAACTCTTCGGTTTCCGCAAGGCGGAGCACCGGCCCCGTCGGGTTGTTGGGGGTGCACAGCAAAACCACAGTTGTGCGGTCCGTTACTGCCGCGGCCATGGCCGGAAGGTCATGCGTGCCGTCACCGCGCACGGGAACCTGCACGCTCTTGGCCCCGGCTAGGCCTACACAGATGGGGTACGCCTCAAAGGACCGCCAGGCGTAAACCACCTCGTCGGGATGACCGTCGTCGTTCTGTCCAGCAAAGGCGGCCAGAATCTGATTCAGCGCCCCTAGGGAGCCAGCCCCGGTGACAACATCCTCGGCAGGGACATCCAAGAACGTACCCAGGGCAGTGCGCAAGGCGGTACACATGGTGTCCGGGTATCGGTGCACCTCGAGTTTTCCGGCCAGCATGTCCATGACGGCGGGCACCGGACCCAGCGGATTTTCATTGGAGGACAGCTTAAAACTCTCCAACCCGGCTATCACCGAAGGAGGTTTGCCGGCCGCGTACTTGGGCAGACGGGCAACGACAGGACGCGGGTGGACTCCTGTTTGGGCGGTGGTGGGTTCCTCAGTCATAAACCCAAGCCTAAGACAGAGCGGGCCGTGGGGCACGCAATTGATGACTTGCCACCCCCAGCCTCTGTGAAACGATGGTCCCATGCGCAAATTTGTTCTTCAAGTACTGATCAATGCCCTTGCCCTGTGGGTTGCCACCTCGTTGGTGCCCGGCATTCAAATCATCACAAGCGGCACTTCCGGCCTTGAAACATCAAATGCAACGTTCAACACGGCCGTTGCCTACCTTTTCATCGCCGTAGTCTTTGGCGTCATCAACAGCTTGGTGAAGCCCGTGGTGAAGCTTCTTTCCCTGCCGGTGACCATCTTGACCTTGGGACTTTTCACCGTCGTCATCAATGCCGCAATGTTGTGGCTTACCTCGTGGCTGAGCTCCTACACTCCCGTGCACTTCACCATTGACAGCTTCTTCTGGACGGCCATCATCGCGGCCTTGATCATCAGCGTCATCTCCATGGTGGCCGGTGGCCTCCTCAGGTCCGACGAGCGCAGCTAAGCTTTAGCGCCATTCCCGAGCCTCCTTGTTGGCGGGGCGTTTCCTTGCGGGCGGCACTGCTCTCGCGGGGACGGGAGTATTGACGTCGCGTCCTTGGAACACAAATTTGTGCACTTTCACGGGGGCGCCGTGAAACGCCGGGACAAGTAGCTCATTCACTCTTTGTATGATCCCCCGGATGGCCGGATCGTCGCTGTTTTCCACGGCCTTCGCGTCATTGAGGTAGTTGTCCAGATCATGTGCCTCGCGGATGATCGCCACCGGATCATTGCCCTCGGTGGCGCCTGGCCGGTGCGACGTCACGCTGACCCAATTGGGCAAATCCGGCGCAGGTCCAAAGTCAGCGGCAGTAACAATGTCATGTTCATTTTCCAGGCCGAGGACCTGAATACTAGGGGCAACGTGCAGGTTTTTTGCCGGGGCCCCGGCAATAATGAGCATTTTGACGTTGACTTTCGCCAGGAATGCCGGATCCGCGGCTGCGGCGACCGCATGAATACCGCCGCCGCTATGCCCGGTGATCACCACTTCCTCGTTTGCGAGCGCCCCGACAGCGTGAAGGGCCGCCTTCATCAGCTCCTGAATAACTATGTGTTGCTGGGCGAACATCTCCTTCTGAGCCGCCGTCATGCCTTCCAGGTCGCCTTCAAGATCCCAAGGGTTCTCGCTGTCCACCTTGTTCCACACCTCGGTGCCTGGCAGGTTCACAATCCACACCCGCGAGCCGTCGGGCCGGTCAACCCTGTCCACGCCGATTGACCCGGGCGGATATCCGTAGGCGGCCTTGCTACCCTCCAGCAGCCCCTTGATGGTTGACTCCACCTTTCCCGGCACGCCCTCTGCTGGTTCGGCGACCGCCCGGTCCGGCTGCCATGGCAAGGCCGGGGCATACCATTGATCCCGCGGGATGGCCTGCACGGCAAGGCGCCCCGGTTTTGCTAGGCCCGCCCAGTCAAAAGTTCCTCTCACAAAGGCTCCCGCACCCACACCCCTGTTTGCCGTGTTGACAAGACCCAGATGGGTCAACAAATAGAAGGACCCGATTCCAGGACCCAATGCTGCCGCGCCGTAAGCAGGGCCGTTGTTGAGCAGTTTCTCGGTGGAATCGCGCAGCCCCTGTTCCTTGGCGCCCCGCCAGGAATGCCAAGCATCCACCCACAATTTCACGGGTGCCAGAGGTCCCCATATCCACGTTTGGTACCCGCTACCGAGAGCCTGGAGCTGTGCCGTCTTTGCCACCACCGCCGCATTGTGGGCCTCCGCTTCGTCATAGTTTCTGGCTGCATTGCTTGTTTGCCTGGCCAGCTCCGCTGTGTCGCCCTGGACGCGCATGCATGACCACAGCGCCGCCCTGACTGCGTCAACGGCGCCGTAGTTGAGGCCGCCGTAGGGGTAGCCGGGCGCACCCTGCTGCGTTGCTGTGCACAGCCATTCCCACTCGGAGCGCAGCCTATCCACCAGCGGTTCCAATTGTTCGGCCAGCCGTGCCAGCTTCAGACCGGCGGCGGAAATCTCACCCATCGTGTACCGGATGGAGCCGACGCCGCCGGTAATGGAAAATGTGGTGTCAGATTCACCCGCACTGGTCATTGCGGGCCTCCGTTGAACCACGGACCCAAACCGGGGCCCGTGTAAGGGGACCCCGCCGCTGCGGACTCCAAGTTTTGCGCATAGAACTGCACGGCCTCGGCACCGGCCCGAACATCCTCCACGGCCTCGACCAGTGCAGTGTTGCAAACGGTCACCGACTCGCCAAAGGCCGCTGCCGCCTTTGACTGCCAGCCCAAGGCCCGCAGCGGCCCCAACGCTAACCGCACGGCGTCGATCTCCCTGGCAATCGACTCCAGACGTTGGGCCACCACGGCAACGGCGTCAGGCGTTGGCCCCGCCACCGCCTTGTCAGGTCCAATATCTTCTTGCCCAAAATAGTCCATCTGCCGCTCCCAAAAACTGCCCTACACCTGAGACTAGGGTTGCCGTGCGGCGCCCGCCAACCCCTCCCTCCAGGATGTGAATAAGTCACCTGCCAGCCCCCGCTGTGGAGGAATCATAGGTTCATGAAAGAATTAGCCCATGTCTGATTCTGCATCTGCCACAGCCCGCATCCCTTCCGGCCGCAAGTCCCTGGCCGCTTCCTCCGAGCGCATTGCCCTGGGACCCCTCGACGGCCGCTACGCCGGCGCCGTTGCTCCCTTGGTGGACTACCTGTCCGAGGCGGCACTGAACCGAGACCGTGTGGGTGTGGAAGTTGAGTGGTTCATCCACCTGACCAACCACAACGTGTTGCCCGGCACCGAACCCCTCACCGCCGTTCAGCAGGCCGGCCTGCGCGCCATCGTCACCGAGTTCGACGCCGCAGCCGTGAAGGAATTGGCTGACATCGAGAACATCACCGTCCACGACGTCAAGGCTGTGGAATATTTCATCGGCAACCGCTTGGCCGCCTTGGGCCTGGAGCGCCTGAAGCCGCTGGTCCACTTCGGCTGCACCAGCGAAGACATTAACAACCTCTCCTACGCCGTGGGCGTCAAAGGCGCAGTCGAGGACGTCTGGCTGCCCGCAGCCCGCGCCCTGGTTGCCAAGATCGCCGAAATGGCGGAGGAAAACCGCGCCGTGCCGATGCTATCCCGCACGCACGGCCAGCCCGCCACCCCCACCACACTGGGCAAGGAACTGGCAGTGACGGCCTTCCGCCTGGCCCGCCAGCTGGACCGCATCGCCAAGACCGAGTTCCTGGGAAAGATCAACGGCGCCACAGGCACTTACGCCGCCCACTACGCCTCCGTCCCGGCCGCCGACTGGGAAGCCGTTGCCAAGGGCTTTGTGGAGTCGCTGGGTCTGGTGTGGAACCCGCTGACCACCCAGATCGAATCCCACGACTGGCAGGCCGAGCTGTACGCCGACATGGCCCGCTTCAACCGCATCCTGCACAACCTGTGCACGGACGTGTGGAGCTACATCTCCATCGGCTACTTCGCCCAGATCCCCGTTCCGGGCGCCACGGGTTCCTCGACCATGCCGCACAAGGTCAACCCGATCCGCTTTGAGAACGCCGAGGCAAACCTGGAAATCTCCAACGCGCTCCTGGACACCCTGGGCGCCACCTTGGTCACCAGCCGCTGGCAGCGCGACCTCACCGACTCCTCTAGCCAGCGCAACATCGGCGTGGCCTTTGGCCATTCACTGCTGGCCATCAACAACACCCTGGGCGGCCTGGGCCGCCTGGATACGGCCGATGCCGTGCTGGCGAACGATCTAGACCACAACTGGGAGGTTCTCGCCGAGGCCATCCAGATGGTCATGCGTGCCGAGGCCATTGCCGGCGTCGAAGGCATGGAAGACCCCTACGAGCGCCTCAAGGACCTGACCCGGGGCCAGCGCGTTGACGCCGAGCGGATGCAGGAGTTCGTCTCCGGCCTTGGCCTCTCCTCCGGCGCACAGGACCGCCTACTGGCCCTGACCCCTAGCACGTACATCGGCATCGCTGAGTCCTTGGTGGATCACCTGCAAAAGTAGGCATCCTGTACCGAATGGACAGTTGTTGCCGATGCCGTTCCCTTATTAGCAACAGCTGCCCATTCGCTTGAGGGAACGACGGCGGAACCCGGGTTGCGTTTGACTCGCGCCTTGGGTGCCGCCGTCGTTGCTTCCATCGCATCGAGGAGGTCACCGCCCTTTGTGCTGCGCTACCCGCCGTTTAGTGTGGTGAACTTCGAGTATGCCACTATGATGCCCGTCACGAGGGCGACCCCGGCCAGCGCCATGATCCACGGCAGGCGCCGGTAACTCGCCGCGCGGATGCTTCGGCGCCGCGATGCGAAGCCGGCTTGTAGCTTCTCGGAGTCACTCCGATCCGCAGGTGGACCCTGATGCCACACCCCGGGCTGGGAGGCCGCTGTGACGATCTGCTCACCTCCCGGGGTGACAGGCTTGCCGGGCGCCGTCTGAACCCGCGCTGTAGCTCCCTGCTATCCAGCACGGCGACGGTCTCGTGCTTTTTCTTGACGTCCAGCCGTGCCGCACCTACCACCACGATCATGGCGGCCACGTCCACGGGACGGCCCACGGCCTGGCTCAGGAACTTCGTGGCGCACTTTGCCTCATGCACCGAGTTGTGCAGGTGGGGCTGCTTGGTTCCATTGATCATCAGGATCCCGCCGGACACCCACAGGGACGGCGTGCAACACCGTATAGTCCCGGCCAAGCCCGGCCAGAATCCGGGCCACCTCGATCTCGTCCAAGGCCCCCGCTAACCACCGCAGCGCCTTCGCAGCCAACGGGCTGGCACCAAACAGGCGACCCAACGCACCGCGCAGCTGCGTCTCCTGCTGGGCCCGGAGTAATTCGGTGATGACAGACTCGCCAGGGACCTGCTCCCGCAGGCTGTGACCGGCGACCGTGTCATCCAGGTTGCTTTCCATGGCTGAAGCCGGGACACGACGATGGACCCGCCCCTATATCACCGGGGCCTGGTTTCCAGGAGTGTCCGCCTTATGACGCAGGACCCAGGCTCCACCACCGTCAAATTCACTAGTCGAACCACAGATCACAGGGCCTTGTAGAGCCGGCCCTGACGCCTATGCAGGAGGGCATGGGCTCCATCAGGAACTCCCCGTCCGGGGTGCATTCAAAAATGTAGTGGTTGGGCCTGAACGCGTTCTGCAGCATTTCACAATCGCAATAGCCGCCGCGCCGGCACATCCGCTCCTCCAGGGCCGTGGCCCGGGGTGCCCGAAGATCGCGGTAGCGCCTCATCCAGAACATGCCGTGGCAGCCAAAATCGAGCATTCTGTAGACGTAGCAGACCAGGCACTCACGCGGTAGCGGCAGGGTCAGCGCGGTGGACAGCTCATGGAGTTCTTGTTCAAGGTGGTCAAAAAACTCCGCTTCTTCCGGTGGCAGTGCCTCCATGACGACTCCTTTTTGTTGGGGACTTCAGCTTCGCCCCGGCGGGTGACATTTTCCAGCTTTCGCAAGGTGAATGTGGGGACCAAGGGCCTCGGATACGGCTGTGGAGGGCGCACCAGAACAAGTACGGCCCGGCAGCTGCATAATCGAGATGTGTTATTACCAACAATTCACGGCCTACCCCGGCCCTCTCGAGTACATTCGGCTTATGAGCAACGGCGATATCACCTTTCACACCCGTAAATGGGTCCGCCCCGAAGACCTGAACGCCAACGGCACGCTTTTCGGCGGCAGCTTGCTGCGTTGGATCGATGAAGAAGCCGCTATTTACGCGATCGTCCAACTAGGCAACGGCCTGGCAGTCACCAAGTACATGTCCGAGATCAACTTTGTCTCCTCCGCCCGGCAGGGAGACCTGATTGAAATGGGCCTGACGGCCACCCACTTCGGGCGCACGTCACTGACCATGCGCGCCGAGGTCCGGAACATGTTCACCCGGGAGTCCATCCTGACCATCGAGAAGATCGTGTTCGTGAACCTAGGCGAGGATGGCAAGCCCGCAGCCCACGGCTTCGACGCCATCACCTACGACAGGGACCGGGTCCCCCGCAAACACCTGAGCCACTTCGAACCCCAAGACTGAACCCCAAGACTGAACCCAGCCCTGAAACCCAGAACAGGGCCACGGGGCGGGCCACGCAGGAACGCTCCTGGGAGTCAGTGGGGCAGGTGCCCAGCCCGGGAGTCGTGGAACGCGAGAATCCGCTCCAACCCCTCCTGGACGGCGTCGTACCCGGCGGCAAAACTTAGCCTGACGGTGTGCCGCCCGCCAACAGCGTCAAAGTCCAGCCCGGGGACAACCGCCACTCCTGCCGACTCCAGCAGCGCCGAACAATAAGCGGCCGAGTCAGCGAACCCGTCCATCGCCGGACCTAGTCCGGCGTAAAGGTAAAACGCGCCATCCGCCGGGGCCACATCCTCCCAGCCCAGGCGGCCGACGTTCGCCAGAAGGTAGTCGCGGGTCCGGGAAAATTCGGCCACAAACGCATCCGCCTCTGCGTAGGAGGCCTCGCTGAACGCAGCAACGGCCGCCAACTGGGCCGGCGCCGGCGGGCAGAGCGCCACATTACCGGCCAGTGCGTCCACCACCTCCACCAGCTCATCGGGCACGATGGCCCAGCCAAGCCGCCACCCCGTCATGCCCCAATATTTGGAGAAGCTGGAAATCACCACCGCGCTGCGGTCTACTTCCCAGGCGCACACGCCGCGGGGATCGGGCGCATCGGGGCCCGGGTAGGTGATGCCGTGGTAAATTTCGTCGCTGACCAGCCGCACCGAATGCGTGGCACACCACCGCGCCAGCGCCGTCAGCTCCTCGCGGGAAACCATGGTGCCCGTGGGGTTGGCCGGTGAAGCAAGCATCAGCCCGGCCAGCGGCCCGTGCTCGCGCACCGCGGCATCGAGCTGCACCGGCGTCGGCTGGAAACGAGTGTCCGGGCCGGCGTCAATTTCAACCACCTCCACCCCGAGAGCGCGCAAAATGTTCTTGTACGCCGGGTAGCCCGGCCGGGCCAGGGCGACCCTGTCCCCGGCGTTGAATGCTGACAGGAACGTCAGCAGGAAGGCACCCGATGAACCTGTTGTCACGGCAACGTTCCGGGCATCAATCTCCAGTCCGTACCAACGCTGATAATGCCCAGCAATGGCTGCCCGAAGCTCGGCAATGCCCAGCGCCGGCGTATAGGTCATCGGCGTCCCTGCCGTGTGGAGGGCCGCGGCCGCCACTGACACGGCCGACGGCGCACCGCCACCGGGCTCCCCGGCACACAATGAAATGACGGAGCGCCCGGCAGCACGCAACTGCGCCACGCGGGCCAGGATGTCCATCACCGCAAACGGCGGCACCTGGGCCCGGGCCGCAACACCGAGTGGGCCGCTCACGACAAGCCCTGGCCGATCACCGGGAACCCCGTCGTGGGGAAGGAGCTGGGGAAGATCGACGGCGTCGGTATCGGAACGGGCGCCAGAGCCACTGCGGTTTGTTCGCCCATGGGAAGTTCCACTACGGTGCCGCGCACGTTCACGGCCAGGGCTGTACCGTCGTTGCTTACAGGCCGCGTGAAGGTGATGGCATCGGCCACCAGGTCGACGGAGAGCATCACACCGCGGACGGAGAGCTTGAAGGACAGGCTCGACCAGCCGGCCGGCAGGCGCGGGTCAAAGTGCAGCATCTCGCCCTGGTCACGCATCCCGGCAAAACCGCAGACCAGCGAACTCCAGATCCCGCCGGTCGAGGCGACGTGCACGCCATCGATCGTGTTGCCGTGGGAGTTGTCCAGGTCGATGAACAGCGCCTCGGTGAAATGCTTGAGCGCGGTGTGGGTGTAGCCAAGTTCGGCGGCCATGATGCCCTGAACACAGGCTGACAAGGTCGAGTCGCCGGTGGTGATGGGGTCGTAAAAGTCGAAGGCGCGCTGCTTTTCCTCATCCGTAAAGTCCTGCCATTGCAAGAACATGGCCAGCACGGCGTCGGCCTGCTTGAGGACCTGGTGCCGGTAGATCACCAGCGGGTGGAAGTGCAGCAACAAGGGGTACTGGGACCGTGGCGTGGACCAGTCCCAGGGCTCCAGGGTCATGAAGTCGTTGTCCTGGCTGTGCACCTGCAGGTGCTCATCGAAGGGCACGGACATCCTGTCCGCTGCTTGCTTCCACACCTGCCGTTCGGTATCCGTGACGCCGGGGTGACCCTCCACGGCGGCCGCTGCGCGCAAGTTGAATCTGGCCATGACGTTCGTGTAAAGGTTGTCGTTGACCACGGCGGTGTATTCGTCCGGGCCCGTCACGCCGTGGATGTGGAACAAGCCGTCCTTGCCAAAAAAGCCCAGGGACACCCACATGCGGGCCGTCTCGACCAGGAGGTCAGCGCCCATCTCCTGGCGGAAACTGGCATCGCCTGTGGCCCATTCGTACCGGTGGGCGGCAAAGGCGATGGCCGCGTTGATGTGAAACTGTGCCGTGCCTGCAGCATAATAGGCGCTGGCTTCGAGCCCGTTGATGGTTCGCCACGCGAACAAGGCGCCGTCAACGCTGAGCTCGGTGGCACGACGACGGGCCGCCGGCAGCATCCTGTGCCGGGATTCCAGAACCTGGCGTGCCGCGATGGGATTGGTGTACGTCAGGTAGGGCAGCAGGTAGATTTCCTGGTCCCAAAAGTAGTGCCCCTCGTAGCCGGATCCGCTGACCCCCTTGGCCGGGATGCCAGACACCCCTGCGCGCGCCGTGGCTTGCGCAAGCGCAAACAAGTTCCAGCGAATTGCCTGTTGAAGTTCCGGCTCGCCGCCCACCGCAATGTCCGCCGTGGCCCAATACTGGGCGTAGTGTGCGGCACTTTGCGCAAAAATCGCATCCACGCTGACCAGCGCCGCCTGGGCTTCCATGGCCAGCGTCTCCCCGCGGTCAGGTGCCGCCGATGCCCCGGCAGTTACATAGCTGACGCTTTCCTGCAGCACAAACTCTTCGCCTTCGCCCAGCGCTAGGACGTAGCGGACGCTTGATTCGTCCTGGTCCACCACCGTTTCAAAAGGCTGTTGCTCCGCATTGATCGAATGCTCCACTGCCATGGCCACGCGTTGGCGGGACGCCGCAGTCTCCCACGCCAACCGGAGCGATCCGTCGGACCCGTGCAGGTGCAACGGCACCAGGATCCTGTCGGCATGACGGCCGGGGCGGCGCGGGTCATGGGCCGACTGGTCCTCCACTGGCTTGTCCTGCCGATTGACGATGTCGCTTCTCACATCCGCGTACACCTCCCGGTCGGCGGTGATCCTCAACTCCACGCCCAAGGAACCGCGTGAGTCAAAGCCGACTGCCCGGCGCACCACGGTGGTGACCGTGGCGCCGGAGCGCGCCGCCCAGGTCACCTCACATTGGCAGATGCCGGTTGAAAAATCGACGCTTCGCCGGTAGTCCAGCACCGTGGATTCATCCAGGGTGAGTATTTCCCCGTCAATACTCACCGTGAAGTTGGCGGCATCTGGAACGTAGACAATCCGCTGTCCGGCGCGGGCAAAGCCAAAGGCGTTTTCGGCGTGCTTGATCTCCCATGTTTCGTGGAAGCCGTTGATGAAGGTCCCGGGCAGGACGCCCTCATCGCCCAGAGAATGGCTGCCCCTAATGCCAAGGTGCCCGTTGCCGAGAGCCATCAGCGTTTCAAGAGTGCCGTCGTCGTCGCTTTCATGGGAGGTTTCCACAAGCTGCCACGGCTCGCAGGGGAACCGGCGCCGGTCCGAGTTGATCAATGCCACTGGCGTTGCTCCTTCGTCATGATCGATTTTTTCCAGGGGCTTGGTTAGAGCAGCTCGGCGAGGTCGTCAACCACCACCGTGGCTCCGGCGTCGAGCAGGGTTTGCCGCCCAGCGCCGCGATCCACGCCGATCACCGCCAGGAAATCTCCCGCACTGCCAGCCTGGACCCCTGATACGGCGTCTTCCACCACTATGCACCCACTTGTGGGAACGCCCAAAAGTCCTGCCGCATACGTGAACGTGGCATGGTCCGGCTTTCCCGGGAGCCCGGCGGCGGCCGCCACCTGCCCATCCACCACCACGGGGAAGTAGCCCTCAAGCCCCGCCGCAGCCAGCACGGCGGGGGCGTTTCTGCTGGAGGAGACGACGGCGAGCTTGAGCCCGCGTGCCTTGGCTGCTTCCACAAAACGTACCGATCCGGGAAACGGCCGCACACCTGTGGTTTCCACAATCTCGTTGAAAACCAGGTTCTTCTTGTTGCCCAGACCGTGGACGGTCAGATTGCTGGGATCGTCATCCAGTGGCCCCTCGGGCAGCGTGATGGCGCGTGAGGCCAAAAAATCCCGCACGCCGTCAAAGCGGGGCTTGCCGTCGATGAAGTCGAAATAGTCACTCTCCCGGTACGGGGGGTGCCCGGTGTCAGCAAGGTAGCCGTCAAAGAGCATTGCCCAGGCTTGTTCGTGCACCACAGCGGTGGGGGTCAGTACGCCGTCAAGGTCAAAAAGCAGCGCGTCGGCACCGCTCCAATCAAGGCTGGTTTCACTCATAGCAATCCCTATCTTCCTCTTGTCGCTTGGCCGGGCGGCGTTGCCCTTACTGTAACCTTGCCAGCTGGGCACAACATAGGCTTGTGCTGTGAGTGAATTAACCGCAGTTGAGCCGCCCGAACTCGTCCAACCCATCATCTTGCTGGTGGACAGGGTGGAACCGGCCGGTGCCGACTACGGCATCGCAGCCGCCGCACTGGCCTCGGTACAGGCTTACTTAAGGGATCCTGAAAACCCCTGTTGGCAGCAGTGGGCTGCCGGCGCGTTTGGTAAGTCCGTGCGCCGCGCCGACGCCAAGATGTTTGCCAAGGTCCTCGCCGCATTTCCCGGCCATGCCGTGGCAAGCGTGGGCGACGGGCACGCCGTCGGCTTCCCGCCCATGCCGGCGCGGGCACTTCCGAAACTGCTGGCAAAGCTGCAGGTTTCGGACACGGTGCTGCCCCCCGGTGAACCCCTCGGGGCCCAGCCGGTGACTATCGTGTTGAACGGTGCACTGGGGATGTCCACGGGCAAGGCTGCAGCCCAGGCCGCCCATGCGCTCTTCGCCTGGGTGCTCGACGCCGGATCCCTCACAGTTGATGCGTGGTCTGCGGCCGGGTTCCCCTTGGGCGTCATCCATGCCAGCCCCCGGGAGTTCCGCCGGGGCGTCAAACGGGCCGCGGGCCCAGTGATCCAGGACGCGGGGCGCACCGAGATCGAGCCCGGTTCCACCACCGCCTATGTGTCCGTGACGCAGGAAAAGCCCCTCCCGCGGCGGAAGAAAACCACGGCTTAACGAATGGACGACGCCGGAACTTGGGTTCCGGCGTCGTCCATTCGTTCGCTGCTACTCGGCAGCGGCCAGCTGGCCGCAGGCGCCGTCAATTTCCTTGCCGCGGGTGTCGCGCAACGTCGTGGGCACGCCGGCGGCGATGAGCCGATCGATGAACTCCTGCATGACCTCCGGCTCCGAGGAGGTCCAGATGGAGCCGGGGGTGGGGTTCAGCGGGATCGGGTTCACATGGACCCAGCCCCGGCCGCGCTGGTTCAGCTTCTTCGCCAGCAGGTCCGCACGCCACGGATGATCGTTCATATCCTTGATCAGCGCGTACTCGATGGACACGCGCCGGCCGGTGACCTTGTAGTAGTTGTAGGCGGCGTCCAGGGCGTCGTCCACCTTCCACTTGTCGTTGACCGGGATCAGCTCATCACGCAGCTCGTCATCCGGGGCGTGCAGGGACAGCGCAAAGGTGACGGCCACGCCTTCCTCAGCCAGCTTGTTGATGCCCGGGACCAGGCCCACGGTGGAAATGGTGATGCCGCGGGCGGACATGCCCAGGCCCTCCGGCGCTTCGGCCACCATGCGATGCACGGCGTTCATGACGCGCTTGTAGTTGGCCAGGGGCTCACCCATGCCCATGAAGACGATGTTGGTGACGCGCTCGGCGTCGTGCCCACCATCAGTGCGCAGCTTGCCCAGCCCGCCCTCGGCGATGACCCGGTTGGCCTGGACAATCTGGTCCAGGATCTCCGCGGTGGACATGTTGCGGGTCAGCCCGGCCTGGCCGGTGGCGCAGAACGGGCAGTTCATGCCGCAGCCGCACTGGCTGGAGACGCAAAGGGTCACACGGCCCGTGTAGCGCATGAGCACGGACTCCACGAGCGAGCCGTCAAAGAGGCGCCACAGGAACTTCACGGTGTCACCGTTGTCCGTGGACAGCCGCTTGACCTCGGTCAGCAGTTTCGGGAACATGGTTTCGGTGATCTCGGCGCGGCGGTCCTTGGGAAGGTCGCTCATCTGCTCAGGATCGGTGGTGTAGTGCTGGAAGTAATGCACGGAGAGCTGTTTGGCGCGGAAGGCCGGCAGGCCCATCTCCTTGAACTTCGCCTCACGCTCGGCCAGCGTCAGGTCCGCCAGGTGCACCGGCGGCTGGGACACGCGCGGGGACTTGAACTGCAGCAGCGGCCGCCCGCCCGAGTCTTTAGCCTGCTTCCAGCCTTCGGTGGCAGGCATGACCTGCGCCGGGCGGCGGGCAGGCCGCGTCTTGGTGGCTGACGCTGTGGTCGCGTCAACAGGGCTGGGGGTGTTTTTGGGGGAAGTCATCCTTTCCATTGTCCCTCATAGAGGCCATCCTGTCCCGTTTTCGCCGCCAAGATCACATTCCGCACACCGGTTGCTTACCCGCACGCCCGAGGTTGTCCAACTACGGGCGTGCGGGTAAGCAACAGTTTTACCGAATTCTCCGGGTAGGACGGCCGTGACTAGTCAACAAACTCCGACAAGGTTGTGATGAAGTCCCATTCGCGCGCAGTCAGCATTCCACCCACCACCGCACCACCGGCCGCCACCCCAGGCTCAGGTACCTCATCCGCCCTAACGTTTTCGCGCAGCCACTGCTTTACAGGCAGATCCAACTCAAGCCACCACGGATGAATTTCCACTTCGGCCACCCCCCTAAGATGTCCTTCCACGCTATGCCTGTAAGGGCCGCTATTCAAGGCCCCGAAGCCGGACATACCATCGCGAGGACGGCAGTGAGAAGCGGGAAACCCCTTTGCCGGGGTGCGGCTATCCGCGAGGAATGTTGCGCAGGTTGCTGCGTGCCATGCTGACCACTTCGCCTGCTCCCCTGTTCAATACGACTTTGGACATGGCCGTGGCGAATCCAAGCACCTGGCTGCCCTTGAGCTTGGGCGGGATAGACAGCGCGTTGGGGTCGGTGACCAGTTCCACCAGCGACGGGCCGTCGTGGGCGAAGGCGGCACGGTAGGCGTCGGCAATGCCGGCGGGGTCGGTGACGCGCACGGCGTGGAATCCCATAGCCGCGGCGATGGCGGCGTAGTTCGTGTCAGGGACGTCCACACCAAAGTCGGCCAGTCCATCCACGAGCATTTCCAGTTTCACCATGCCCAGGGTGGAGTTGTTGAAGACGACCACCTTGACGGGCAACTTGTGTGCTGCGGCCGTGATCAGTTCGCCCAGCAGCATGGACAGCCCGCCGTCGCCGGACACGGAAATGACCTGCCGGCCCGGGAATGCAGCCTGCGCCCCGATGGCCTGCGGCAGGGCGTTGGCCATGGACCCGTGCAGGTAGGAACCGATCAGCCGCCGGGTGCCCAGCGGGTTGATGTAGCGGGCGGTCCAGACATTGCACATGCCGGTGTCGGCGGTGAAAATGGCATCCTCTGCAGCGATTTCATCCAGCAGCGAGGCCGCATATTCGGGATGGATGGGCACCAGATGGTCTGCGTTGCGGGTATAGGCGCCCACCGCCTTGTTCATCAGCTTGTCGTGCTTTTTCAGCATGTTGTCAAGGAACTTTGAATCCGCCTTGGCTGCCACAAGCGGGATGAGCGCCTGCAGGGTTGGCAGCACGTCGCCGTGTACGGCAATGTCGACGTCGGTGCGCCTGCCCAGATGCTCCGGCGCCCTGTCCACCTGGGCGGTGCGGATCTCGGGCAGGAACTGGTCGTACGGGAAGTCCGTGCCGAGCAGGATCAGCAAGTCGGCACCGGCGATGCCTTCCGCTGCGGCCCCGTAGCCGAGCAGGCCCGTCATGCCGATGTCGAAGGGGTTGTTGTACTGGATGAAGTCCTTGCCACGCAGGCTGTGCCCAATCGGGGCCTTGAGCAGTTCGGCCAAGGCAATGACTTCGGCGTGGGCTCCTTGGACGCCGGCGCCGGCAAAGATCGCCACTTTGTCAGCTTGGTTGATGGCCTCGGCCAGCTCCCTGACGCTCTCCGGCGCCGGCACTAGGCTGGCCGGGCGCACGGGACGTTGCAGGGGCGACGGCGCAGTGGCCGGGAGGCTGGCAATGTCTCCAGGCAACGTTAAGACGGCCACCCCTCGCAGGCCCACGGCGTGAGAAATGGCGCTATGCATGACCCTTGGCGCCTGGTCGGAGGTACTGACCAGCTCCGAATACACTGAGCATTCGCCAAAGAGCCGGTCCGGGTGGGTCTCCTGGAAGAAGCTGCTGCCGATTTGCACGCTGGGCAGGTGGGAGGCAATTGCCAAGACCGGGGCGCCACTGCGGTTGGCGTCGTAGAGCCCGTTCATCAGGTGCAGATTCCCAGGTCCGCAGGATCCCGCGCAGACGGCCAGTTCCCCCGTCAGCTGTGCCTCGGCGCCTGCCGCAAACGCTGCCGCCTCCTCGTGGCGGACATGGATCCAGTCGATGCCACCATTGGCTGAGCCGCCTGTTTTCCGGACCGCATCCACCAACGGGTTCAGGCTGTCGCCCACAATCCCGTAGATGCGCCGCACGCCAGCGGATTGCAGTTGTTCAATAAGCTGGGTGGCAAGTTCCTGAGCCATGTCTAACTCCCTGCGGTTGGGTTACCCTCGCGGACCGTAAGGCCAATATAGTCCCTCGGGCTACTGGCCCGCCCAATCGAAAACGGGGCCAACTCGCGAGAACGGTGGGGTTACCCACCGTTCTCGCGAGTTGGCCCCGTTTTCAGGGTCGCCTCGCGGATTGGCCCCGCTCTCGCGGAGCCTGCGCCGCTACCTGATTGCCGCCTCCACCTTTACCGCGTCGATCAGACCGCATACCGCCGCGAACAGTGGATGCCCCGGGGCCAGCCCGGTGATGCGTGCCGTGGCGTCGGCGGCCGTGTTGTCTTAGACGATGGAAGCCAACCAACAACCTCGGCGTGCCCGGCATCGGCAAACCGCAGGGCGGCATCAATGGCTTCCAACAGTGCAACAGGTGTCACACCATTTTCCGCCAGCTCGGCTGCCGGGCCAATGAAGCGCTCGTGGCGGCTGAGCTTGCGCAAGGGTGCACGGTCCACGCGGCCCACCGTGTCCGGGAGGTGTTCGTTGGAGAACCGGATCAGGATCTTCCGGACGTAGGCTTCCTGCTCAGCTTCACCAAATTCGTGCTTTTTCACCAGCAGTGCCTTGGTTTCCTCCAGCACGCCTGAACCTTGGCCTTGACATCCGGAACGTCCATGGCGTCGGAGATTTTTTCAATCCCGGCGGCGTAGCCAAAGTACGCCGTGGCGGCATTCCCGGTATTCACCGTGAACAGCTTGCGTTCAATGTACGGGACCAGGTCCTCGACGAAGGTGACTCCGGGAATGGTCGACTCCCCTCCCCGGAACGGGGTTTTTCGATGACCCATTCAAAGAACGTCTCCACCGTGACATCGAGCCCCTGGCCCGGGGCCTGGTTCGACACAATCCGGTCAATGGCCGTAGTGGCGAATATGGCAGCCGTATCCACGATGGCCGCAACCGCGGCGCCATCCGCGCGGAAGGCAGCTTCGAGGATGTCGGTGGCGTTGGTGGCGGTCTCGCAGTCCATGACCTTCAGCGGTGCCAGGCCCGCGTCCCGCGCCGCGATGCCGCGGGCGATCAGCGGGGCCGCGAACTGGAGGATGTTCGGGCCCACAGCGGTGGTGACCATGTCCGCCGTCGCAATTTCTGCGACAACGGCCTGCGGTGCCAGTGCGGAATTCAGTGCCCGGAAGTTATCCACCGTGTGCACCGTGGGCAACTCGCCGACCTCGTGGACCTGATAGCTGTCCGCTGCGGCGAGTTCCTCGATGAGGGCTTCTGCCACATCGGCAAAGACAATCTCATAGCCGGTGTTGTGCAGCAGCAGTCCGACGAATCCACGACCGATGTTGCCCGCACCAAAATTAACATTCTTCACTATGCGTTGACCTTTCCAAAGATGTCCAGAACTTCATCGATGGTGTCGGCGTTTTCCAGCCGGGCAACCTGCTCCTTGCCAGTGAGACGCGGGCGATCGAGGAAAGAATGGCTAGGTGCTCATTGTTGAGCCCGGCCACGCCCACCACAAACTTCACGGGCTTGCCGCGGCCTTCACTGGCCTTGTCCAGCTTTTTCATGACCCAGGCAGTCAGTGGGCCTAGGATCATGGCACCAACGAGCATGGTGATGTCTGTGCCCACGGATGGCGCCCAGTGTCTCGTTAGGGAAGAACCCCTCCGGGATGAAGAGGGCCGTGATGAGGCCTCAGGAGATGACGGCCCCAATATTGGGCATGATTATGCCAGAGAGGAAGGTGCCAAATTTCTGCACACCAACCCGCGTTCCGCCCCTCGGGGCGGCCACGGATGCAGTTGCCATGTCGATTCCTAACCGTAAGTCCTGCGCCAATGCAGGATTTTTCGTGTTCCTTCCTGGTGTTTCATGAATACTTCGCAATGCGATCGAGCCACTCCAGGAACATCTTCAACTCTGTGGTGGAGAGCTGTTCCGGGCGTGATGATTCAAGTGCGGCGTTGAGGGCAATAGCCGCCACCACCACCGAGGAGGCGCCCACGGGTGTCCCCGCCGTACTCAGTTCCATCTCCGAGGAGACGGCGGAGATCACCGCTTCCCGGGTCATGTCGGATAAATCAAAATTGCGGTCCTCCACCCGTTCCGCAATCAACATCAAGGTCACGCCAACATTGGCGGCCAGGATGCTTCGGGCGGCCCCCCTTGGTGGAACGCAGAGCTGGCCCGCTGCAGCCGCTTTCTCCAACATTTCCTCCATGAAACCCTCAGCCTCGGACACCCGCGCCGGACGGCTGTTGCCAAACATCACTGAATACAGCTGCGGATTCTCGAGCCCAAATTTCAGGTGGTTGTCCCAAATTTGGCGTACATCCCCCAACGGCTTGCCGGTGGGGGTGAAGTTGCGCTCGCCCGCCACATAGTCCTCGAACTTTGCATCGACGACCGCGTTGAACAACCCCTCTTTGTCACCAAAATGGTGGTATAGCGTGGGCGCGCTCACACATGCTAGTTCCGTGATTTGCCGGGTGGAAACGGCGCCCCCCGCCGAATTGGCAAGTAATTCAGCGGCAGCCTTGAGCAACCTTGCCTTGGGTGGAAGCTGGCCGTCTAAGTTCATGACTGCTACCCTAGCATCTATAACAACGCTATATGAAGTGAATCACAGGATGGGCTTCTAGGGAACCCTGCACCCGCAGGTCCCCGCCGGCAGGTGCCGAGGCCAGATGAAGGAATTGAGGAATTTCAATGCAGAGTTTTCCAGGAGTTGGCGTCAGCCCGGGCCGAATCACCGGGACTATCCGCCAGATGCCCAAGCCGCTGGCCGAGCCGCGCGCCGGTGAAAAGCTGGCGCCCGGAACCGATGCGGCCACCGCCGCCGCGCACTTGCAGGCGGCAGCCAAGAACGTCCAGGCGGAGCTGGCGGGCCGTGCCGCCGCCGCCCGCGCCGACGCGAAGGCCGTCTTGGAGGCCACTGCTCTAATGGCCGTGGATCCCATGCTCCTGAAATCCGCAGTGAAACTGATCAACGGTGGCACCTCGGCCGAACGGGCCGTCTGGGAGGCGGCCGACGCCGTCGCGGCCATGCTGGTGAACCTTGGCGGCTACATGGCCGAACGCGCCACCGATGTCCTGGACGTCCGCGCGCGCATCGTTGCCGCCCTTCGCGGGGTGCCCGCGCCGGGCATCCCCTCCGCGGAGTCGCCCTTCATCCTGGTGGCCCAAGACCTAGCCCCGGCCGACACCGCCACCCTAGACCCGGAGAAGGTCATCGCACTTGTCACCGCCGGCGGCGGACCGCAGTCGCACACCGCCATCATCGCCCGCTCCCTCGGCCTGCCCGCCGTGGTCGCCGCTATCGGCGTTGACCAGTTGGCCGACGGCACCGAGGTTTATGTCGACGGCGGGGCCGGCACCGTCTCTACGGAACCCGGAGATGCAGAACGCGCAGCCGCCGACGCTTGGGCCACCACCGCATCACTGCTTTCGGTCTTTGACGGAAACGGCGTGACGGCGGACGGCCACCTGGTGCCGCTGCTCGCGAACGTGGGGGGAGCCGCCGACGCAGTCAAGGCCGCGGCGGCTGGAGCTCAGGGTGTGGGGCTGCTGCGCACGGAATTTTGTTTCTTGGAACGGGAGACCGAACCAAGCCATGAGGAGCAGATTGCGGCCTACCGGGGCGTCTTTGACGCTTTCCCCGGCAAGAAGGTGGTGGTGCGCACGCTCGACGCTGGCGCCGACAAGCCCCTGCCGTTCCTGACGGACGCCACCGAACCCAACCCGGCCTTGGGCGTGCGCGGCTACCGCACCGACACCACCTCCCCCGGCGTGCTGGAACGCCAGCTGGGCGCCATCGCCGAGGCGGCCAAGGATACCTCCGCCGACGTCTGGGTCATGGCCCCCATGATTTCCACACCGGCCGAGGCCGCGGACTTTGCCGCCATGTGCGCCACCGCCGGCCTGACGACGCCAGGGGTCATGGTTGAGGTGCCGTCCGCGGCAGTGACCGCCGAATCCATCCTGCGCGAAGTTGCATTTGCCAGCCTCGGCACCAACGACCTCACGCAGTACACCATGGCGGCCGACCGCCAGCTGGGGCCGCTCGCCGCCCTGAACAACCCGTGGCAGCCGGCGGTGCTGGAGCTGGTGCGCCTCACGGTCGCCGGGGCGGAATCCGAAGGCACCGGAAAGCCGGTGGGGGTCTGCGGCGAGGCAGCCTCGGACCCGGCCCTCGCCGTCGTACTGGTCGGGTTGGGCGTGTCCACACTGTCCATGACGGCCAGGTCACTGGCAGGTGTCGGAGCCGTCTTGGCCACTGTGACGCACGAAGAAGCACAGAAAATCGCTAAGCTGGCTTTGTCGGCAACCAGCCCTGAAGAAGCACGTCGCTTGGCGCGTGAGAAATTACCCATTCTTGCAGAGCTCGGTCTCTGATACGCCCCGACCGATATCGGCCGGGGCCACACAGCTTTTCCAGCACCACCGTCCCACAGGAGGAACCCATGCCCGAACGTAAAGTAACCGTCGCCAGTAGCTCTGGACTGCACGCACGTCCCGCCTCGCTCTTTGCCGCAGCAGCCGGCGAAGTGAGCGTGGAGGTCACCATCGCCATGGAGGGCGCCCCGCTTGAAGACGCCATGGACGCCAGCAGCATCCTGTCACTGATGACCCTGGGGGCCGAGCACGGCAGCGTTGTGGTCCTGCGCGCCGAGGGCGAGGGCGCCGAGGCAGCACTCGATAAGTTGGCGGCGATGCTGGAGACCGATTTGGACGCTGCCTAGGTTTTACGCGCTAAGCTTTTCGCGGCGTCAGCCGCCGGCCACGGACTGAATGATCATCAGTTCCTGGCCGGCGGCCACTGTCGTTTTAAGGCCCTTGAGGCGCCTTACGTCGTCGCCGTCGAGGTAGATGTTCACGAAGCGGCGCAGTGCCCCGGTTTCATCGCGCACCCGCCGGTTGAACACCGGAAACTCACCGCCGATCACCTCAAGTAGCGCCACCACGGTGGCACCCCCGGGCTCCACGGTCAGCCGCAGTTCCTGCTGCCCTCCCACTAGAGGCCGCAGCAGGCTCGGAATCAACACGCTCACCTCGCCAGTCATGGCGACCAGCTAAAGTACGACGGCGGCGGCCCGGACACACAGGACGTCCGGCAGCTGCTTGAGGACTTCCACGAAATGTTCTCCCTCATCGGCGCTGGCGTAAACGGAACCGCCGCGGGTGCCCAAAAACAGCCCGGCCGGCTCTGCGGTGTCCACGGCCGCTGCGTCCCGCAACACTACGTTGTACTCGGGTTGCACTAAACCGTCGGCCAAACGCTGCCAGGAAGCGCCGCCGTCGTCAGTTCTGTGGACGGCAAGCTGGGCATTCGGCGGGATGCGCTCATCGTCGGACATGATCGGGACCACCCAGGCCGTCCCCGAGCGGCGCGGATGGGTCAAGACGGTGAAGCCGAAGTCGGTCGGCAGCCCCTCGGCGATGGAAACCCAGGTGTCCGCGTTGTTATCGGAGCGGTAGACGCCATGGTGGTTTTGCGCGTACATGGTGTCGGCGTTATTGGGGTCGCGGGCAATCTTGTGCACGCACTGGCCGAACTCGGGCAATGGCTCCGGCATGAAGGGCGCACTGATCCCCTTGTTCCGTGCCACCCAGGACTCCCCCGCGTCGGTGCTGCGGTAGACGCCGCCGGTGCTCATGGCGACATGGATGGTGTTGGGGTCGGCGGGACTTGGCAGGACAGTGTGTGCCGCGGCGCCACCATAGCCAGCACCCCATTCGGGGCGGTGCGGGTGGTTCCACAGGCCACGGTTGAGCTCAAAGTGCTCGCCGCCATCGGTGGATTCCCAGACGGAGATCGGCTCACAGCCGGCCCACACCACCCCGGGCCTGTCCGCGGCGTCCGGCTGGATCTGCCAGATCCGTTCCAGCGCAGCGTCAGTGTCCGGCGGGAACATGATGGCGCCTTGTTCCGGCTCGGTCCACGTTGCCCCTAGATCATCGGAGTGGACCACCGTGGGACCCCAATGCTCGCTGCGGGTTCCCACCAGGATGCGGGTACCTCCGTTGCGAGTGTCGATGCCGATGCTGGGCACCTCCTGCATGAGGAAGTGCGGGCCGGTGAACTCGTAGTTCCGCCGGTCCGTGCTGGTGCCAAGCCACAGTCCCTTCTTGGTTCCCACGGCCAGCAGGAAGGTTTCGGGGATGGCTTCTGACTGGGCTGAATTCGGGGTCATGAGTAAATTCGATCACCAGACGCTGGGAGCGACAAGGGTAACCGGCCAGTAACTTTCCGCTGGCGCGCCGCGCACCCGAACAGATACCCCCAGGGGGTACTTGACGTATACCCTATAGGGGTATAGCTTGGGGATATGGAAATCACCGAAGAGCACGTCGGCACGCAGGGTTACAGTGACGAAAAACAGGCCTACCTGCGGCGCCTTAGGCGCGCGGAAGGCCAGGTCCGCGGTATCGCCCGGATGGTTGAGGAGGACAAGTACTGCATCGACATCCTCACTCAGATGGCAGCCGTCAACAAGGCTCTGCACGCGGTCAGCATCGGCCTGCTCGAAGACCACATTGCCCATTGCGTGGTCAACGCCGCCAACGAATCCGCCGAAACCGGCAACCCGGCGATCGTCGCCGACAAGGTCGCCGAGGCCACCGCCGCCATTTCCCGCCTCCTGAGGAGCTAAAATTGCACACCACCACCATCAACGTTTCCGGCATGACGTGCGGGCACTGCGTCAGCTCCGTCACCGAGGAACTCACCGAACTCAAAGGCGTGGATAACGTCTCCGTTGAGTTGAACTCCGGCGGCGTCTCCGAGGTCACCATCACCTCCACCCTGACACTTGAGCCCGCTGAAATCTCCGAGGCCATAGCCGAGGCCGGCTACCTCGTCGTCTCCAACAACGCCTAAATCCACTCGCAATCTGCAATCGTTAAGGAACGCCATGAGCGCGTCAGAGATTTTGTCCCAAACCGCCACCACCGGCCCCCGCATGGTCGAGATCGACATCGAAGGCATGACGTGTGCCTCGTGCGTCAGCCGGGTGGAACGCAAGTTGGGCAAATTAGAAGGCGTCAGCGCTTCCGTGAACCTCCCGCTGGAAACAGCCCAGGTCACGGTCCCCGCCAGCATGTCCGACCAACAGATCATCGACACAGTCAACGCAACCGGCTACAAGGCGACCCTGAAGAAGCCTGTTTTTCCCCAGCACGACGCCGGCACCCGGGCGCAGCACGACGCCCACCAGGGTGCGGCTCACCCGGGCGAGGACATGGACCACATGGCACACGGCAGCACCGCTGCCACGCTTCGCCCCCGGCTGATCCTGGCCGCCATCCTGACCGTCCCGGTGTTCCTAATTTCCATGTTCCCGGCCCTGCAGTTCTCGCAGTGGGGCTGGGTGGTGGGCGCTTTGACGCTACCCGTTGTCACGTGGTCGGCCTGGCCGTTCCACCGGGCCGCGGCCATCAACGCCCGGCACTTCGCGTCCACCATGGACACCCTAGTTTCGATCGGCGTCAGTGCGGCGTTCCTGTTCTCCGCCGTGACCATGTTCATGGATCCGATGCTGACCGCACACGGTTCCCACATGGACGGGCACGCCCCCCTGTACTTTGAGGTTTCCGCCGTCGTCGTCACGTTCCTGCTGCTGGGCCGTTACCTCGAAGCGAAGGCCAAAGCCAAGGCTGGCGACGCCCTGAAGGCATTGCTGAGCCTGGGCGCCAAGGAAGCCACCGTCCTGCGCGACGGCGTCGAAGTCAAGATCCCGGCAGCCGACCTTGACGTGGATGAGATCTTTGTGGTCCGCCCGGGTGAAAAAATCGCCACTGACGGCATTGTCACCGACGGTACCTCCGCCGTGGACACCTCACTCCTCACGGGCGAATCGCTGCCAGTGGACGTCACGGCTGGCGACCCTGTCACCGGCGCCACCATCAACACCTCCGGACGACTGCTGGTGCGGGCAACCCGGGTCGGCGCCGAAACGACGCTCGCCCAGATGGGCAGGCTCGTCAGCGCCGCACAGGCCGGCAAGGCCCCGATCGCCCGGCTGGCGGACCGGATCAGCGCCGTCTTTGTGCCGATCGTGCTCGTCATCGCCGTGCTGACTTTTGCCTTGTGGCTCATCTTCAGCGGCGACATCCAAGCTGCTTTCACGGCCGCCGTCGCCGTCCTGATCATTGCCTGCCCCTGCGCCCTGGGCCTGGCCACGCCTGTCGGCCTGCTGACCGGCACCGGCCGCGCCGCTCAGCTGGGCATCCTGATCAAGGGCCCGCAGGTCCTGGAGGACACCCGCACGGTGGACACCATCCTGCTGGATAAGACGGGCACCGTCACCGAGGGCAAGTTGGGCGTGGTCGACGTCGTCACCCTCACCCAGGTTCCGGCGGCAGACGTGCTTCGACTGGCCGGGGCCGTGGAGTCCCACAGCGAACATCCCATCGCCCATGCGATCGTGGAGCACGCCCGCCCCCAGGGCGAACTGCCGGACATTGCAGACTTCACCTCAGCTCCAGGCGGAGGTGTCCGCGCCGTAATCGAGGGCCGCGTGGTTCTGGCCGGCCGCGCAGGCTGGCTGGAGGAAAACGGCGTCGAACTTTCCGCAACAGACAGGGCGGCCCTGCTGGCACAGCAGCAAAAGGGCACCACCGCCATTTGGGTGGCTGTTGACGGCCAGGCAATTGGCTTGGTGGCACTGAAGGACACCATCAAGGCCGGTTCAGTGGCTGCGATCGCCAAGCTGCGGGAACTGGGCCTGCGCCCGATCTTGCTCACGGGTGACAACGCGGCCGTGGCAGCCCAGGTTGCCGCAATTGTGGGGATCGCCCCCGAGGATGTGTTTGCCGACGTCCTACCCGAGGGCAAAGTGGAGGCCGTGAAGAAGCTGCAGGCGGCCGGGGCCATCGTGGCCATGGCTGGCGATGGCGTCAATGACGCACCCGCCCTGGCCCAGGCCGACCTCGGCATCGCCATGGGATCGGGCACCGACGTGGCCATTGAGGCGGCTGACCTGACGGTCATGGGCAATGACCTCGGCCAGGTGTCCACGGCCATCGAGCTTTCCCGGCGGACCCTGGGCACCATCAAGGTGAACTTGTTCTGGGCGTTCTTCTACAACGCCATCGGCATCCCGGTGGCGGCACTGGGACTGTTGAACCCCATGATCGCCGGCGCCGCCATGGCGGCCAGCTCCGTGCTGGTGGTGGCAAACTCGCTGCGGCTGCGGCGCTTCGGCAAGTAGGAAAATAGCTGGCGAGGCACGGTGGCCGGGCTCAATCGAGTCCGGCCACCTTCTGACCTGCCACGCCAACCGCAAGATCCACGGAGTAGCCTTGCCCCCGCCGCGACGGTCCGCGCAGTTCGTCAAGGCGCACCATGACCACCCCGAACATGATGAATAGCCCACCCAACAGCTGGATGGTCCGGGGCAGTTCACCGAGCAGGATCCACGCCCAAATGACGGCGAAGAGCACCTCAAAGAGCGCCACAAAGGAGGCCACCTTCGAGCCCAGTCCGCGCGTGGCCACAATGCCCACCACGTAAGCAAATACCGTGGTAATCAGCACCAGCCCAAGCACCGGCACAAACCACGGCACCTGCCGCCCGGCAAAGACAACATCGCTCATGGTGAACGTCAGCGGCATGACCCCTGCCAGCCCCAACCCCAAGATCGCGGCCGCACCCACGGTCATGCCGCCGCCGGCCATCAGAATGGGAGGCACATTGTCATTGGCCCGGGCAGACATCACAAAGTAAAACGCCGAGCACACCGCGGCGGCAAGCCCCCACAAGATGCCCTCCACGCTGACCTTCTGCCCGCCAGCCAAATCAAGCACCAGCACCAGCCCGCCCATGGCGCACACCGCACCCACCATGGTCAGCGCACGCGGCCGGGCCCGCGTCATGAGCCACGCCCAGCCCACCAAGAGCACGGGTGAAAGGTACTCCAGCAACAAGGCCACCCCCACCGACAGGTGTGCCACGGCGTTGAAGAAGAACAGCTGGCACAGGGCGATCGGCACCACACCATAGATGGCGATGCGCAACAGCGAGCCCTTGACCGTCTGCCACTTACGCACCAAGGTGAGTACCACGGGAATCAAGAGTACGACGGCGGCACCGCCAATGCGTGCGGCGACGGCCGCGCCTGGGGACCAGCCGGCGTCGAACAGCGATTTGGCAAAGGAACCGGACAGGGCAAAGGCCGCAGCTGAAACGAAGGCCAGCACCAGCGCCGGCGAGGCCAAGGCAGTCCGGGTCCGGGGCAAGGTTTCTGCGGATATGTTCTGGGAGGTGGGCATACGGGAATCCATTTGTCAGGAGTGTAAGGCGTTAGACTAATGACATTACGCCCGCACTTTGTCAGGAGTCAACATGGTCTTTACTAATGACGCAGAAGTGGCCCTTGTGTCGGCCGCCAACTTGATCAACACGGCGCCCACCTCGATCGAGGCCGACAAGGGTGCCACGGGACCCGATTTGTTGCTGACCGTGGCCAGCCTTGATGAGTTCGTGCAACGCGAAAAGTTCACGGGTTCCCGCGAACACTCGGCGGAGGAGGTGGCCGCGGTGCGTCAGATGCGTGCGGAGTTGCGCACCATCTGGACGGCTGATGAGGACACGGCCGTGGCCATGGTCAACTCGTTGCTGGACCGTGCCCGCGCCTTGCCACAACTGCTCAAGCACGACGAGTGGGACTGGCACCTACACGCAACGGCACCCGCAGCACCCCTGGCCCAACGCATGGGGGTGGAGGCCGCCATGGCCCTAGTGGACGTGATCCGAGCCAAGGAACTGGACCGGCTGAAGGTGTGTGCCGCCGACGACTGCCGTGCGGTGCTGATAGATCTCTCCAAGAACCGCTCGCGGCGGTATTGCGACACCGGCAACTGCGGCAACCGGGCCCACGTGGCCGCGTACAGGCGTCGTCAATCAGCCAAGAAGTAACTCGAACGGGCAGTAGTTGTTGATGTTGGACGCCAACATCAACAACTACTGCCCGTTCGAATTCGAGGAAAAGCTACTTCATGGTTCCTGCGGAAACCGACCCCTGCAGCTGGCGTTGGAAGATGACGTACACGATCAGCACCGGCACCACCACGATGATGGCGGCCGCGAACAGCGCACCGAAGTCCACCGCGTACCCCATCTGGCCGGCGAAAGCCGCGATTCCCTGAGAGAGCACCCAGTTTTCATTCTTGGTATTGATGGCGACGGGAATCAGGTATTGGTTCCACAGCCCTAGGAAGTTGAAGATAAGTACCGAGGCGAGCCCGGGCCTGGCCATCGGCAACATGACCTGGAAGAACGTGCGCCACTCACCGGCACCATCAATTTGTGCCGCTTCCGCAATCTCACTCGGGAGCGCCTTGAAGAAGGAGAACAGGAAGAACACCGTGAACGGCAGCGCGAACGCCACGTAGACAATGATCAGACCGGGCAAGGTATTGAGCAACCCCATGTTTTTCAGTATGAAGAACAAGGGCACGATGGCCAAGAAGACAGGGAAAGTCAGGCCCGCGAGCATCAAGTAGTAGATGGTGCGGGAACCGGGGAATACGTAGCGGGCTAGGACGTAGGCACACATGGCACCCAGCACCATGACAATCACCAGCGCGCAACCGACCACGATCACAGTGTTCAGGAAGTAGTTGCCAATGCCGGCTGTGTTCCAAGCATTGATGTAATTTTGGAACTGCCAGACATCGGGGAAGGAGAATGGCGAAGCAAAGATCTCCTTGGTGGTCTTGAACGACGACAGCAACGTCCAGGCCAAAGGAATCAGAACCAGCAGGGACCACAAGGCCAGCATGGTGTGGGAGACACCGGCGACAACCTTGTCAGCCTTGGCCTCTTGAGGCTTGCGCTCCACATGCCCAAGGGCATTTGATGATTTCTTTGAGAGTTTAAGTGACATTAGTTGGACACATCCTTGCTGCCGCCGGTGAGACGATTCACCAGGAAGACGAGCGCCGAGAAAATCAAAGTGATGACGGCCAGGACAACGCCCATGGCACACGCCAGGCCGAACTGGCTCTTGGAGAACGCCGTGGTGAACAGCTTCTGCGCCATGACTAGGGTTGTATTGTCCGGGCCACCCGTGGAGTTAAGGACTGACATGTAGACAAACGCGTCCAGGGCCAAGATGCCCATGTATACGTAGGCGGTCTGGATGTTGTCACGAATCAGCGGAATGGTGATGGTGATGGCCGTGCGGAAACGGCCGGCACCGTCAATGCGTGCGGCTTCAAAGGTCTCGGCGGGGATACCCTTGATGGCTGCGATAAACAAGATCATGTAGAAGCCCACGAAGCCCCAGACGATGACGACCATGGAGGCGACCATGGCGGTGCGCGGATCACCCAGCCATGGGAAGTCCTTGAACCCGTCAAAGCCCAAACCCGCTAGGAGTCCGTTAAGCAACCCGGAGCTGGGATCGTAGATCTGCGCCCAAATGATGCCGATGACGACGGCGGGGATGACGTAGGGGAAGAAGGAGACGATCCGGTAGAACCCCGCGCCCTTTAGGCCCTTGATTTGACCCCGGCTACTGCCACCAATGGTCACCAGTGTGGCAAGTATCAGGCTCAATATGACCGTGATGACGGGCAGGAAGATGGCCAGGATGATGCTGTTGCGGACCGAGATCATGAAGATGTCATCGTTGAAGAGCTTGACATAGTTATCGAAGCCAATAAACGGCATGTTGTTGTCGAAGCCGCTCCAGCTGGTCATCGAGTAGTACACCGCCTGGACAAACGGCGAAATCACGAAGACCAGATAGATCACCAACGGCAGTCCCAAAAAGACTGCCATGAAGCTGACCTTATCGAATGTCAGTTTTTTCCGGCGCCGCCGGGCAGCGGCTGGAACGCCGCTGCCCGACTGCACATGGTTTGCTACTTGAGTCACTTCACTTCAATCTTTTTAACTGTGCTGTCATTCGCGACCTTGTCGGTAATGGCCTGCAGCGCCTTGGTTAGGCCCGCAGTGTCGAGCTCACCGGCGAGGAAGGAGTTCCACGGCACCAGCATGTCCGGGTTCATGCCGTACAGGTCGATGAAGTTCCAAGTGAAAGCTTCCTTTCCGGCCTTGTCTAGCATTGCCGTCTGGGAAACTAGTGCTGTGGAGCCAAAGCCGTCAGCCGGGACAGTGCCCTTGACAACTGTCGGGGCCAGCTTGGTCTTGGCGAAGTTGGTGGCAGCCTCTTTGGAGAGCATGATGCGCAGCAATTCCTTGCCCGCGGCAGCATTTGCACCCTTGGAGGGGACGATGAACGGCTCGCCAGCGGCGGACCGCACAATGTATTGGGCGATCTTAGGGCTGCTCGTGACAACAGGAATAGGCGCGCCGGTCATCTTGAAGTCGGCCTTGGTCTGGTCCTTCATTTCGTTTTCAATCCAAGAACCAGACGGGTACAGCAGGGCGTCCTGGTTGTTGGACCACTGCGCCTGGGCAGCCGTGAACTTGGTACCGGAGCCGCCGGGCTTCATGTAGCCCGCCTTGATGATCTTCTCCAGTGCACCGAAGACGGACTGCACGGCCGGCTGTGACCAGGAGTCGGGTTTGAGATTTTCCAGGGAGATGCGCACCGCGTCGCCACCTTCCTTGATGGCCGACTCGATGGCCATGGTTTGGTAGTACGTGGCAGCTTCCTTGCCCCAGAGGAAGAGGTACTTGCCCTGCTCCTTGGCCTTGGCGCCAAGCGCCAGCGCCTCGTCCCACGTGGTGGGAACCTTCCAGCCGTTGGCGTCAAAAAGGCTCTGGGAGTACCACATGGCGTAGACGGTCAGCACGTAGTTGATGGCGGCAACCTTGTCGCCAAAGGTGCCCGGCGCCAACACGCCGTCGTACAGGGTGTCGGCGATCTTCTTACCCTCGAGGTTGTTCGCCTCGGTGACGGATTTGAGATCCTCAAGCTGGTCAAGGATGGCGGCAAAGCCGATGGACTTGGCACCGGAGTTGTCGATGAGGTCAGGCGGGTTGCCACCGACAAAGCGAGGCTGCAGTTCCTGTGCAATGTCCGTAGAGGGGCTGATCTTGACGGTGACGTCGGGGAAGTTCTTGCTAAAGATGGCACCGGCGAAGTCGACGTAGTCAATTCCGTAGCCACCCTTGAAGATGACAGCGTCAAGGGCGCCGGTCTTGGCCACACCGAACGGGTTGGTGGCGGTGACTTCCCCGCCGGCTGCGGAGCTTGCTGAGGTTCCGGAGCCGCCTGCGCAGGAAGCGAGGGCTCCGCCCATGGGGACGAGCACGGCGGTGGCCAGAGCGCCGCGGAGGAATCCACGACGCTGCAGCGGCTTGTTCTGAATACTCATTATAGGTACTGCCTTCCGTTGATGGTACGAACGCTTGTAAAGGAACTGCTTTGTACTTTTTGTACACTTACTGCATTTCACTGCAATTCATGTGGCTTTCCTCACGCGCTGTAGCGATCTTCTTCTACGTAGCTGTTGGAATCACGCCTCACGCCTGAGCCGGCCAGCATATTGGCCCACCAAAGCGGTATTGTGTTCGTCCCCGCCCGGGATGTTTGCTGAAATGTAGATGGGCGGTTTCTTCCCCGCACGGACCAGGCATTGGACGGTTTCAATCGTCAACAGCTGCGCTATGTACGCCGCTGTGATCGAAGAGACCGCACCAACTCCTCCTCCGCCGGAAACTTCTAGGGTCGTATCGCCATAAGGCGCCCTGTTATCGATAACAATATCGGCAATCTCACTGAGACGCATCCCACTTGGGTGCTTTGTTTCGACAGCATTTGTGTGCTCGAGGCTCGTGACGGCAATGACTTTGTGCCCGCGCGCCTTGGCAATAAGCGCCAAACCAACGATCGAGCCGTTGACACCGGAATTTGAGGCGATGAGAAATATGTCGCGAGGATCCACCAACGAGAGCTCGAACAGCTCCTGCGCGATGCCGGTTTCGCGTTCCAGTACCGAACCCTCCAGCGAGTCCAGCGCGGACACCTCCCGCATCCCGTGCAGCACCAGATCCCGCAAGGCGATCTTGCTGGTGGGGATCAGTCCGCCTGCCCGGCCGGCGATCTCCATGGCAAAGGCTTCGGAGTGCCCGGTCCCGAACGCTTGGATGACGCCACCGTTGTTCAAGGAGTCGGCTAAAGCGCCGGCTGCCTCATCGAGTCCGCCGCCGGCAGCCCATTGGGTCAAGGCGTCCAGGCGGGTGGAAACCTCCAGGCTGAAGGCAATGATGGAGTCAGACATTTTTGCGGCCCCTTCCGTCGTTGCGGGGCGGGCGCCGATTGCCCAATTCCAACCGTGCCGCCCGGGTTGGGCGGCGGTGCGGGGAAACGGCCATGGCCGAAGCCGCCAGTTTGGAAGTGGTCTGGGTAAAGTTCACTTGGGCCACCAGAAGGTAGAGCAAGTCAAGAACCAGCAATTGCACGTGCTTGGCAGAAAGGTCATCCGGCTGCAGGAACTGCTCATGCACGGAGGTGATGATGGCGGCGTCGGCACCTTCGGCAAGCGGTGACCCCGGGTTGTTGCTCAGCGCTACCGTCAGAGCCCCAGCCTCGCCAGCTTCGCGCAGCATCTGGATGGTCTCCTCGGTGCGCCCGGTGTTGGAGATACCGATGGCCACAGAGTTTGAGTCCTGAATGGCAGCGCTTGTGAGTCCCGCATGGACCTCTGACCAGTGATGAGCGTTGACGCCGATGCGGTACAGGCGCGACTGCATTTCCTTCGCCATGACCGCACTGCCGCCGATGCCGTAGATATCCACATGAGTGCTCATGGCAATACGGCGGGCGATCCTATTCATGAGGGACAGGTCCATGACGGCGGCCGTCTCTTCAAGCGAGCGTGTGTGGGCGTTGACAAGGGTGCTGAGTACATCACGGGCGGAATCATCTGGTCCGAATGCGCGGCCTATGTCCGCCTTCCACGACTCACGGGCGTCGCTGCGGCCCATGTCGGAGGCGATGCTCACCCGGAACGGCACATATCCGGCGTAGCCAAGCAATCGGCAAAAACGGGTGACAGTGGCCGGGGAAGTCTTGGTTTGCTCGGCAAGTTCCATGATGGAGAATTCCAGGGGGGCCTGCGGATGTTCTAAAAGAAACGTCCCGATCTTGGCCATCGCCGTTGGCATATCAGGTAGTTTTGCCTGAATGCGGTTCACGACGCCAGCAGCGCTCACTGCTACGGGGGATGGCGCGAACGATGACATGTGAAAATCCGTTTCTTTTAATTGGCTACACAATGAAAACTATTATCATCCCCGATGTAAGTCAAGTCACACTCACGACACAGAATGATAACGATGCGAAATTACCTTGCGATTGACGCTGGCGGAACTTCCACGCGAGCAGTGCTTTTGACCTCGTCCGGGCGGTGTCTGGGATACGGCACCGCGGGCGGCGGGAACCCCGTTTCCAGGGGTTTTGAGGGTGCCATGGAGGCGCTTTTGAACGCGTCGAAGATTGCCCTTGGTTCTACCTTGCAACCGTTCACCACGGTGACCGTCGGCATGGCGGGCGCTTCCCTTGATTTACCGGCAGATTTGTTTCAGCAGCGGTTCCGGGTGCTGGGTCTCACAGGAAAGGTGATGATTGAATCTGATTTATTGGCAGCTTTTTATTCCGGAAACTATCAAGATGATGGTTATGTGTTGATAGCCGGTACGGGAGCTGTGGCGGCTCGCGTCGTCGGTGGCCAGCTCAGTGCCGTGGCCGATGGGACCGGCTGGCTCCTTGGCGACAACGGCTCTGGTTTTTGGCTTGGCCATGAAGTCATCCGTGCCGTTGCGGCGGCCCTGGATGGCCGGGGAGTGCCCACTTCCCTGACCGAACTGGTACTGACGGACCTGGGGATCAGCCAGGATGTGACCTCCCGAACCCAAGGGCGCATCAGCGCGCAGCAACAGCTGATAGTCAAGACCTATGAGCTGCGCCCTATTGAACTTTCGCGCTTTGCGCCATTGGTCTTTGCTGTGCCGCAAGACGCCGTTGCACGGGAGATCATCGCCCGCTGCGCAGCCGCCCTGGCGCAGACCCTGGCTGCGGTGGTGGAGGCGTCCGTGTCAGGTCCGCTCATCTTTGGTGGCAGCGTCCTCACCAAGGGAGGCGCCGTGGGGGCGGCCGTGCGTGAGCGGCTGGGGCGGGCGGGGATATCCACTGGGCCCATCAGCAACCCGTTAGAATCGGAGCCGACTTTAGTTGCCGACGGTGTGGTGGGTGCGGCAGTTCTTGCTCTCAAACGCAATGGTGAAACAGTGGACGCGGCCGTGTTTGAGCGCATAACAACGAGCCTGGCAACACTGCGCAACAACTGATTCAGGCTAGGTGGAGATTCTCAGCCCGCGGTGGGATCACCGTCGTCGCTCTGATTGTCATGTCCCTGATTGTCCGCCTTATGGGCCTCGGCAGCGTCCTTTTTGGCGTCCGCCAAACGGTCCGAGGACTTACGGTTCACCCCTGACCCTTCGCTGAGGTAAGCGGGGTTTTCCTTATGTCCCATGACGAGCAAGGAGGCGATGAGCAGTGTGGCAATGAAGGCGATGCCAAAGGCGATGCCACCTAGGTCCCAGCGCAGCCCGTGCATGGTGCCGCCGGCCGAAACCACCAGCGTGACAAGGCCCGCCACTGCCCCCAGTGCGAAGGAAAAGCTCAGGGGGAACTTGATGGAGTTGCCCGAGTTCGGGTTCTTGGACTCTTCATTGCCCACTGTTTGGTCCTTTGCTTGATTGTCACTGGCGCCACGAAATTCTACGGTCAGTAGAATTCTTCAACCCAGTTTACTTTTCTTTTGTCGTCCGGGAATCATGGCGCACTGTGAGGGCTGACAACAGCCACAACGCCCCGCTCATCAACGCCCCGCCACCACTGACGCCCAGGAGCGCATGCGGTCCTGCGGCGATGAAGAACGGAAGCAGCAAACCGGTGCCGATACCCAGAACACCGGAGATCAGCCAGTCGCTGCGCAGGGAGGACTTGACGGAAGAATCCTTGTTGCGGTGGTGCAGTGCCGCAAAGATTTCCGCGGCGCCCATGAGCGCCAGCGCCACGCCGCCCAGCCAGGCCGCCACGACGGTGCTTACGGCAATGAAGACAACCACCCCGCTTACGGCCAGGACACCCGCGGCACCGAGTAGTACCAGCCTTTTCACGTCGTCGCGAGGCAATGCCAGCCGCCGCACAAACCAGTAGTGCGATGCCGCCAGGACCAGGAGGTACCAGGCGAAGTTCAGGCACAGCCCCAAGGTGCTCGGGGTGCCCCAAAACACGGTGATGATGCCAAAGAGCAGCGTGATCATCGAGCGGAAGAGCACCGGCTGCCACAAGGGGGCTGTGACGGTTCTTGTGCTGGTGGCGTTGGCGTTGGCGTCTTGGGGTGCGGCTGTTTGACTCACCCTTCAAGTCTAGCCGGGCCCCGCACCGTCGCGGACCCCGGGGATGCCTACGCGCATCCAGCGTCCGGTGCGGGCACGCAATCCCAGTGTCAGTGCGCGTGCCGCCATGTAGCCCAGGCTAAAGGCAGCCCATAACCACGCGAGTGCCGCCGGGCTGTCCCCCACGGAGGAATCATCGATCCAGAACAGCAGCGGGAGGTACACCGCCAGGTTTGCGAGCCCGGCCAGCGCCAGGTACCGGACGTCGCCGGCGCCGATGAGGACGCCGTCGAGCACAAACACATAGCCAGCCAGCGGCTGACCTATCGCCATGACCAGCAGCGCCGCGCCGAGCGCTTGGTGCACACCCACGTCGTTGGTGAAAATCCAGCCCACTCCACCGGCCACCGCCCACAGGCCCAGGCCGGTCAGCACACCGAAGCCCAGGCCCCAGCTAGTCATGGTCCGGGTCAAAAGCCTCACACTTGCAACATTTCCTGCGCCTAGTTCCTTGCCAATAAGTGCTTGGGCCGCGATGGCCAAGGCATCGAGAGCGAAGGCGAGGAAGGTGAAAAGCGTCATGGCGAGTTGGTGTGCGGCCAGGTTGACGGGGCCCTGGGCCGTGACCACCAGCACGGTGGCCAGGATGGCAACCCGCAGGGAAAGGGTGCGGATCATCAGCCAACTGCCCACGCGGGAGACTGTGCGGATGCCAGCCCAGTCAGGGCGCAGGCCCACTCCTTCGGCACGGGAGGCCCGGACCACGATCACCAGGTAGACCGCGGCCATGCCCCACTGGGCCAGGACGGTGCCAAGTGCGGCCCCGGCCACCGACATCCCCAGCCCGTACACCAGCGCGAAATTCAGCACGATGTTAACGGTAAAACCGGCGCCTGCAACAGCCAGCGGTGTGCGCGTGTCCTGCAAACCGCGCAACACGCCCATGGCCGCAAGCACCAACAGCATGGCGGGGATCCCGGCAAGGCTGACCATCAGATATTCGTGGGCGAAGCCAAGCACGTCACCGCCGGCGCCCATGGCCGAGAGCAGCGGGCCGGCGCTGAGCCACCCGGCCGCAAGCAGCACCAGACCAAGGCCCAGGGCCAGCCACAGCCCGTCCCGGCCCACGGCCAGCGCTTCGGCACGGCGTCCAGCTCCCAGCAGCCGTGCCACGGCCGGGGTGGTGGAATACGCCAGGAACACCATGAGCCCCACCACTGTCTGCAGCACCGTCGCGGCAAGGCCCACGCCGGCCAGCTGCACTACGCCAAGATGGCCCACAATGGCCGAATCCGCCAGCAGAAACAACGGCTCGGCGATGAGCGCACCAAATGCCGGCACGGCAAGGTGGAGGATCTGCCGGGACGTTGAGCGTCGCGGCGAGGTTTCAGGCATGGCTCCACAGTATCGGCCCACTGTTGGTCACCAGCGCGGCCATGACCGCTCCCAGGCCCACCAGCACTTGCTGGACAGCTGCCCGCTCCAGCGCCTCGGGGCGGGTCAGGACGTCGATGTAGCGGCCCAATGCCGGCTCCCGCAGCGGGATGCACACCAGTCGCGGGAAGTGCTCTGCGCTGACCGTGTACCGTGGCATCAAGGAAATACAGCGTCCGCTCTCCACCACCGAGGCCGCCACGAAGAACTCGTTGATGCGGTGGGCTACGTCCACCTCCTCCCCTGCCAGTGTGCCGATCATTTCAATGGCGCCCTCCAGCGGGAAGCCCTCCCGCACGGAAACCCACCGTTCGCCGCGCAGATCTACCGGGCCCAACGAAGCCCGTCCGGCCAGCCTATGCCCGGCGCCTACGGCAATGTCGAGAGGCTCAAAGGCCAAAGTGGTGACGGCCACGGTGTCGGGCCAGGCAGGGCTATTGGGCAAACGGTGGCCGATGACCACGTCGTAGTCGGCCGTCAGTGCAACAAACTCGTCCTGGGCCACATCCTGGTCATACAGGCGTAAGGAGGTGCCGGCGTCGTCCGCCAGCCGTGCCTCCAACGGGCCAAAGAACGCTAGCCCTGCACTGTGGAAGGCGGCCACTCTGACGGGTTCGCCCACGCTGTCCTTGAAGGAGTCCACGGCGGCGTCCGCCCGTGCCAGCGCCACTTCAACCTCTACGGTGGCCCGGCACAGCGCCAGCCCTGCCGGGGTCAGCGCTGTGCGGCGGCCCAATTTGTAGGTCAGGGGCGTGCCAGCCTTGCGTTGGAGTGCCGAGAGCTGTTGGGACACGGACGACGCCGTGACGTGCAGTGCCAGCGCGGCCGCGGCAATGCTTCCCCTCGCCTGCACCTCGCGCAGTGCCCTCAACTGACCGATTTCCATAAGTTCAAACTAATGCATCACGTACATAAATAACAGCTAGTAATAACGGGATCCGGCCATCATCATTGAACTGTGACTAATTTGCGAACCCGCTTCGGCGTTGACATCGCCCTGCTTGCCGTTGCCGTGGTGTGGGGCGGCAGCTATTTGGTGGCGAAAGAGCTCACCACCACCGCGTCGGTGCCGGCCGTGCTGGGATGGCGGTTCCTGGTGGCATCGTTGGCGCTATCGGTGCTGTGGGCCTGGCGGGTTCGCCGGTTCCCGGGGCGGGCTGAACTGATGGTCGGTGTGGTGCTGGGGCTTACGCAGGCCGCCGTGTTGTTCTTGGAGACCTTTGGTGTGGCATTGACAAGTGCCAGCAATGCCGGGCTGCTCATCGCCTTGACCGTCATCTTCACGCCATTGCTGGACGCCGTAGCGGCCCGGCGCTGGCTGCCGCGCAGCTTCTTTGTGGCCGCCGCGGTGTGTGTTGTGGGTGTGGCACTACTGGTTTCCGGCGACGGATTCCGGGCACCCAACGCCGGGGACCTGCTTATGCTCGCCGCCGCGGGCGTCCGCTCCGGCCACGTGACCCTGCTGGGATCGTTGACGCGAAACAAACCCTTCAGTTCCATCACCGTGACGCTCATCCAGTCCGCGTTGTGCGCCGTATGGGGAATCGCGGCCGACCCGCTGGGGATGGTCCGTGCCGCGGGCGCGTTTGGCCCGTCCGGCTGGCTGGGCGTACTCTACCTGGGGCTGGCTGCCAGCGTGTTCGCGTTCCTGGTTCAGCTGTGGGCCGTACGGCGCACCTCGGCCTCCCGCGCCAGCCTGCTCATGGGGACCGAACCTGTGTGGGCCGTTATGGTCGGGGTGTTCTTTGCCGGCGAGGTGCTTGGTTGGCTTGGCGCCCTGGGCGCCCTGCTGATTGTGGCGGGCTGCTACGCCGGGCAGCGGATCGAGGCGAGGTTCCGGGCACGGTTGGCACCTGACCCCGTCCCGCAACCTGGCCCCGCGCCCGTGCACGAGCCCGGCGTCGAGCCCGTGCACGCGCCCTAGATTTGCCGCGCCCTAGTAGCTGTCGCCGCCTCCGCCGTCGTTGGCCATGTTGGCGAAACGTGAATAGTGGCCCTGGAATCCGACCGTAATGGTCTTGGTGGGACCGTTACGGTGCTTGGCCACAATCACGTCAGCCTCACCGGCACGGGCCGACTCCTTGTCGTACATGTCCTCGCGGTGGAGCAAGATGACCATGTCGGCGTCCTGCTCGATCGATCCGGATTCACGCAGGTCGGAGACCATCGGCTTCTTGTCTGTGCGCTGCTCGGATCCACGGTTCAGCTGTGACAAGGCCACCACAGGAACCTGCAACTCCTTGGCCAAGAGTTTCAGGGCACGGGAGAATTCGGAAACTTCCTGCTGTCGCGACTCCACCTTCTTGCCGGAGGACATCAGCTGCAAGTAGTCAAGGATGACAAGTTTGAGGTTGTGCTGCTGCTTCAGGCGCCGGCACTTGGCACGGATCTCCATCAAGGACATGTTGGGGGAATCATCAATGAACAGCGGGGCGTCATTCATCTTGCCCATGGTGGTGGCGATTTTTGACCATTGGTCGTCCTTGACAGTTCCCTTGCGGAGGTCCTGCAAGCTGATAGTGGCCTCGGCGGAGAGCAGGCGCATGGCCAGCTCGTTCCGGCCCATTTCCAGGGAAAAGACAACGGTTGCCATATTGTGTGTGATGGCGGCGGATCTGGCCCAGTCAAGTGCGAACGTTGAATTATGCGTAGGAATGAAAGAGCGTCCAGCCAGATACAGATGGCTGCTGTGGGCGATTTGGATGCACCTCACCGGCACAGAGTCAACAGCGCGTACCGATTTGATGAAGCGCTGGTTACGCTTGGGCGTGGCCCGAGCGTCCGGTTCCTTGTGCAACAGTTGCTTACGGGTCAGCCCAAAGACAACATCGTTGGTAGCGAATGTGATCGTGTAACAGGTCGAGGACTGCTCAGTGTGCCCGTTAACCCGCTTTTGAGACCATCCGGTCCGGTAACCGAGGCTATGGATGAGTTCCCGTGCGCCCTGGGCCAATGCCAGGCTCGTGACAGCAAACTGGACACAGCCGCTTGAGGTGACCGTGCCTTTGGTGTCCAGCAGGCCAGCCAGAACGTCCCGCCTCTGGGCAACACTTGCCCGGAGGTAAGCATCAGGAATGTGCTTGTTGCCCAGGAGTGAGTTGGAGCGCAGAACTGCTTGGAGCGAGCCATGATCCGTATCGTTCAGTTGGTAACCCTCAGCGGAGATGCGCATGAAGACTTCGTCATCGGCATTCCTCACCCGTGCCGAAGCGGACGCGCCGTCACTGAGCCAGGCCCCGAGCATGTAGGGCCCAATGGGCAGGTCGGCCACAGGGAGATCCAACGCGGCCGCATTCCGGACGGAATGGTTTAGCCGGTCGTCCTGTGTGTTGCACCGCAGGGTATCGGCGATTTGGGCGGTGGTTCGCACCTCCGCCATGATTTGTGGGTGGTCACCAGCTTGCGCCGACTTCTGAGATGACCGGGTGTCAGTGAGCCACTGGTGCTCGGCGTCGGCAATCAGAATGCTGCCGTCATCAAAAGTCACCTCAAAACAGGGCCTCTCGAGCATGACCTCGGTGGCGGCAACCACTGTGGTGGGTGTGCCGTCGGCGGCCAGGACGGCGTCGCCAACGTTTACCTCCCCCATGGTCGTCCAACCAGTAGGGGTAGGGAGCGCCGTGTCAAGGGCGAGCGCCTTGCCAACGGCCGGCCTGGCGGCGATGACAATCATCTGGCCGGGGTGCAAACCGTTGGTCAGCTCATCAAATTCGTAGAATCCTGTGGGCACCCCCGTCATGCCTTCGCCCTTGTGGCCGGATGCCTCGATTTCATCCACGGTGGACTCCATGACGTCCTTGAGGATGACATAGTCCTCGGTGGTCCGGCGCTCGGCGACAGCAAAAATCTCAGCCTGGGCGGCGTTGACGACGTCCTCAACCTCACCGTCCTGGGCGTACCCCATCTGGACGATCTTGGTGCCGGCCGTGACCAGTCGGCGCAATACGGCACGTTCGGCCACGATCTCGGCGTAGAACCCGGCGTTGGCCGCCGTGGGAACTGACTGTATGAGTTGGTGAAGGTAGGCCGCCCCGCCAACCTTGGCGATTTCACCGCGCTTGGTCAGTTCATCGGCCACCGTGACGGCGTCGGCTGGTTCGCCACGGCCGTATAGGTCCAAGATGGCCTCGTAGACGCTTTCATGGGACGGACGGTAGAAGTCGTTTCCGCGCAAGACTTCCACCACGTCGGCAATGGCGTCTTTGGAGAGCATCATGCCGCCCAAGACGCTTTGCTCGGCTACAAGGTCCTGCGGGGGTGTCCGGGCAAAGTCCGGCTCCCTGGAGGATCCAGACTTGTCCATTGCTGGAGCACTCATGTTGTGGTGCCTTCTTTCGCACTGCGGCTCTGGCACTCTACGAAACCGTGTCGATTCCGTCAGAGTGCTCCTTCCCTTTCTGGCAGGCGCCACTGACAGTATTGCCGTTCGCAAAGGGGATCTTTTGCAACGTTAGACGTTCTGTGGACAACTGCCAACCCCGCCATCCACACCTCCTGTGGATAACTTGTGCATAAAGCGCCATGGCTTGTGCACAGGATGGGGACAAGTATGTGGATAAGCCTTGATATTCGTCACTATCAGGCCCCTGACCTGCACAAACACTGTCAACGCCCTGTGGAGAAAAACTAATTCAGAGCGCGTCGCGGCCCTCCACCCGCCCATTGACATCCCCCATAATCGGCTATAGGCGTGTCGATATCCACAGACTTATGCCCGCCTGTGAATGATGCGCCTCCCGTGCAGGCCGCTGAACTGCGCATATGCATCCACCGGCATGTTCGGCGCCGGCAACCAACCGCCATTCTGGTGCGCACCAGAATGGCGTCTTGACATGGGGACAGCAGTGCATGCCCACAAAACATCGCCGAGCAACGTAGATGTCCACGATTTTTAGGCGACGCTTAACGCCAGCGATTTGTGCAGCGCGAGCTGATCCGTGTGGGCCACAAGCACCTGACCACCACGGATGCGCAGTCCACGCAAGCAGTCCCCGCAATCTGGCAAAAGCTAGTTAAAGCCGAGAGGCCCGGCCCCCGTAAACGGGAACCGGGCTTCTCGTGAAGCGGTTTACAGGCTACTTGCCTGCAACCACGTTCAAGGTGACAACAGCGGTGACGTCTTCGTACAGACGCACGTTTGCCTTGAACGTGCCAACCGACTTGATGTGGGTGGGCAGTTCAATCTTGCGCTTGTCGATGTTGCCGAGACCGGCAGCAGCAACAGCCTTTGCAACATCGTCAGTCTTGACGGTGCCGAAGAGGCGTCCGGTCTCGCCGGCCTTGACGGTCAGCTTGACCGGCTTGGCGGAGAGAGCAGCAGCCTGGGCCTGAGCAGCTTCGATGGAAGCGTGCTCGTGGGCGGCGCGGGCAGCCTTGATCAACTCAACCTGCTTCTCGCCACCCTTGGACCAGGTGAGGGCGAAACCGCGCGGCAGAAGATAGTTACGTGCGTAACCGTTCTTCACCTCGACGATGTCACCTGAGGTACCGAGACCGGTAACTTCGTGGGTCAAAATGAGCTTTGCCATGTTTATTTATCTCCCTTAACCGCGGCCAGCGCCGGAGTAGGGCAGCAATGCAACTTCGCGGGCATTCTTGATTGCCTGGGCGATTTTGCGCTGCTCCTGAACCGTGACACCCGTGACACGACGTGCACGGATTTTTCCACGGTCAGAGATGAATTTGCGCAGCAATGCTACGTCCTTGTAGTCGATGACGGTGATGTCAGCGGCCTTCAAGGGATTGGACTTTGGTTTGGGCTTACGGAGTTCAGCCTTAGCCATCGTGGAGCTCCTTAGTATTCGTGGAGCCCGTGGATATTAATCCGCGGGATGGTGTGCGTGCGGCGGTTGCCGCACAGTTTTTTGTAGAGAGCTTTTAGAAGGGAGGCTCGGAGTTATCCGGGCCCGCACCCCAACCGGATGATCCGCCACCGGGCGTGGCCCAGGGATCGGATGCCGGGGCAGCTTGCTGCTGCTGGCCACCATTGCCGCCGAAGTTTCCTCCGCCGGAACTGGAGCCAAAGCCGCCTTGGCCTCCGCCAGCGTTGCCGCCACCGAAGTTACCGCCCTGGCCGCCGTTGCCGCCACCGAAGTTACCGCCACCCTGACCGCCGGAGCGCTGGGTGCGGTTGACTTTGGCATTGGCGTAGCGCAGCGAGGGGCCGATCTCGTCGACCTCAAGCTCCATGACGGTGCGCTTTTCGCCTTCTTTGGTGTCGTAGGTCCGCGACTTCAGCCGGCCCGAAACGATCACGCGGGTACCCTTTGTCAGGGACTCGGCAACGTTCTCGGCCGCTTCACGCCAGATCGACGCGCGGAGGAACAGCGTTTCGCCGTCCTTCCACTCGTTTGACTGACGGTCTAAGGTCCGCGGAGTCGACGCAATGGTGAAGTTCGCTACTGCTGAACCGCTCGGGGTAAACCGAAGTTCCGGGTCACTGGTGAGATTACCAATGACCGTGATAGTGGTTTCGCCTGCCATCTGCTCCTGCTTCCTGCTTGGGTGTTTTCCTACGGGAGAAAAAGTAAAAAGAAGTGGACCGAAATTACTCGGCTACTACTTTCTGCTCTTCCGGACGGGTGATCTTGGTGCGCAAGATAGTCTCATTGAGGCTCAACTGGCGGTCAAGTTCCTGAGCGGTAGCAGGAGCAGCAGTGAAGTTCACTACGGCGTAGATACCTTCAGCCTTCTTCTGGATCTCGTACGCCAGACGGCGACGGCCCCAGATGTCAACCTTTTCGATGGTTCCACCATCGTTGGTGATGACATTAAGGAACTTCTGAAGCGACGACTCTACGGTACGCTCATCGACATCGGGGTCGATGATTACCATCAATTCGTAAGGACGCATATGTGAACCCACCTCCTCTGGGCTAGGCGGTTACGGTCTTTCCGTAACAGGAGGTTCATTTGCGGTGTCCATGGACTGGCGCAACACACTCAGGGAGTGGTCGCGGTGCCAGCACAGACTTATCTATCTTACAGGACGTACGACGCCGGGCGCTCACCCTGTGCGGAACTCTCACCACACGCGTCGCTTTCCCTCATACCCGCGGGTTCCCCGCACACCTGTTGCTGGCCAACGGCAGGTGTGCGGGGAACCCGCGGGTATGCCGCAACGCTAGATGATGACGTTCAGCGCCGCCTCGTTGCAGGAGGCCTCCGTCATGGCAATTTGGGAGGTGTGCAGGAAGTTCTCGTTCTCCAGGCCCCTGTCGTAGAGGGAATGCTCGCCGTCTTTCGTGGCATGCCACAGGTATACGGCGGCCCCGGCCAGCGGCATGCAGCCTTTGCTGTTATGAGGCGATGTTTTGTCGGACCACGCCGGAGGCCGCCAACACATCAGGGCCGTTGGAGCCTTCGGCGGGGTAGAGTCCGGCCGTTTCCTCCTGTGTGTCGGTGCCATTGGCCGCGCATTCGGCACTGGCCCGGGTGAGTCCTGTGGTCGCTACCGAGGTTCTCGCCGTAGCACTGGGCGTGGCCGCCGCCGTCGACGGACTGGCCGTGGTGGTGGGGCTGGCGGCGGGTCAACAGCGTGCCAGGGTCAAATTCAATCCCGCGGTCATGGTCAGGGTGAGGTGTCTTTGTTCTACGGGCCACTTCCCTAGTGCCCCATAAGAGTGGGCTGTGTACCGCCTGTACGGATTTTAGGGATTGCCCGGTGCCGCCCCCGCAGAGAATGACAGCACCGGGCGCGTCGCAACCACCAAGGATGCAACCGTGGGATGATCACATCCATGGAAAGCACACGCTCCCGACGAGCCCGGCACCGCCGGCTCCGCATGGTCTCGATGATCGTGGGAGGCGTTCTGGGAGTGGTGTTTGCCGGAGTTCTTGGTGCCTGGTTCTATGCCCCGGCGGTGGGGTGGAGCGTTGCGGCACTCATCTACAACCTGTCTGTCTGGCGGACCATCGCGCCCATGGACAATATCCGCACGTCCCGCCACGCTAAGGAAGAGGACCCTGGCCGGAGCACCTCGGACCTGCTGATCCTGTTGGCGGCGTTGGGCTCACTTGCCGCCGTGGTGGTTGTCATGATCGGCAGCCAACACGTGAACGGCGTGGGAAAGTTCCTGCTCGCCCTTCTGGCCCTGACATGTACGGCCATGTCGTGGCTGCTTGTCCACACCCTTTTCACCCTGCGCTACGCCGAGATCTACTACACCGACGAGGCAGGCGGCATCGACTTCAACCAGGACGAACTCCCCCAGTACACGGACATTGCCTACATGGCCTTCAGTATCGGCATGACCTACCAGGTCTCCGACACCAACATCACCACGCGGGAGATGCGCTCGGCCGCCCTGCGCCACAGCCTGCTCGCGTTCGTGTTCGGCACGGGCATCCTGGCCACCACCATCAACGTGGTGGTGAGTCTGGTCGCCTAGCACCAAGGGCTCACACGGCGGTGCCGAAGAACGTCTGCACAATGCGTGCCAGGTGGAAGGGGTCATCCACGCCGCACAGCTCCCGCGCCGAATGCATCGACAGCAGCGGTGTCCCTACATCGACGGTCCGGATGCCCAGCCGTGTGGCCGTCAGCGGGCCTATCGTGGAGCCGCAGGGAACATCGTTGTTGGAGACAAACTCCTGGTACGGCGCACCCGTCTCATGGCACAGATTAGCCCAGATAGCAGCCCCCGTCCCGTCCGTGGCATAGCGCTGGTTCGCGTTGATCTTCAGCAGCGGGCCCCCGTTGAGCACGGGCAGGTTCGCCGGGTCGTGGCGGTCGGAATAGTTCGGGTGCACGGCGTGGCCGGCGTCCGCTGACACGCAGAAGGAGTTGGCGAAGGCACGACGCCGTTCACTCACTGTGGCGCCCAAGCCGTCGGATACCCGGGTCAAGATGTCTTCAAGGATTGGCCCGCACGCCCCGGAGCGCGACCCCGAACCGATCTCCTCATGGTCAAAGGCTGCCAGGACCGGAATGACCGGGCTACCGGTGTCGGCTTTCTCGAGCAGGGCCACGAGTCCGGCGTGCACGGAGGTCAGGTTGTCCATCCGGCCGGCCGCAAAAAACTCATTGCCGGCACCAAACACCTGGCCCGACTGGGTGTCGGCCACCACTATGTCGTAGCCGCCAATGGTGGTTGCGTCCACCCCTGCCCGATCGGCCAAAAGCCCCAGCAGGTCTTCCTTCCCTGGATGGCCCTGGCCCCAGACCGGGTTCATCTGCGCCTGCTTGCCCAGTTTCAGGCCATCGTTGGCGGCCCTGTCAAGGTGGATGGCCAGCTGGGGGAAACGCAGCAGCGGCCCGGTGGCCACCAGCGATTGTGTGCCATCGAGGTCCACCAGGCGGCCGGCGAATTGCAGCTCCCGGTCTAGCCAGGAGTTCAGCAGCGGCCCGCCGTACACTTCAACGCCGGCCTGCAACCAGCCGAACCTGCCGGTGGTGGGCTTGGGCTTGAGCTTGAAGGAGGGGGAGTCCGTATGGGCGCCTAAAATGTTGAACCCCGTGGTGGCGCTTGCCGATTCCGGCGTGATCCACGCGATGATGGCCCCGTCGCGGATCACAAAGTGCTTGCCGTGCGCCGGCCATTCCTGCGTTTCCAACAGCTGGGTGAAGCCTGCCGCGCTGAGCCGGCGGCCGGCCTCGTGGGCGGCGTGGAAACTCGACGGGGAAGCGTCGATGAAGTCACGGAGATCCAGGATGTGCTCAACAGAAGTCATACCCCGATTCAACCATCATCGCCGGGTTCCCGCTGGCGGTGCAGTCAGTAGTCGGGGTTGCTGGGCGTGACCAGGCCAGTTTCGTAGGCGTAAACCACCACCTGAACACGGTCGCGAAGGTGCAGTTTCGTCAGGATCCGTCGCACATGTGTCTTGACCGTCGCCTCGGAAAGAAACAGTTGGTGGGCGATTTCGGCATTGGAAAGCCCCTGCGAGATGGCCTGCGCCACCTGAAGCTCCCGCGGTGTCAGGTCCTCAAGCAGCGGGTCGCGCGGCACGGCTGGCCGCAGCGGCTGGGAACGGACAAAGTTCTCCAGCAACAGTTGTGTGATGCGGGGCGCAACCACGGCGTCACCGCTGGCCACCACGCGCACGGCGCTGACCAGCTCCTCCGGTGCCACGTCCTTGAGCATGAACGCGCTGGCCCCGGCCTGGAGCCCGGCCAGGGCGTATTCATCCAGGTCGAAGGTGGTCAGGATGATGACCCTGGCCTCGGAGGCGGAGGCGCTGATCCTGCCGGTGGCTTCAATCCCGTCCATCAGCGGCATTCGCACGTCCATGAGGACCACATCCGGTTTCAGGCGTTCGACGGCGGCCAGGGCCTCGATCCCGTTGGCGGACTCCCCCACCACGGTGAGGTCGTCCTCGCCTTCCAGGATCAGTCTGAACCCCATGCGCAGCAACGGCTGGTCATCCACGAGCAGAACCTTGATGTTTTCCTCGGTCAAAATACTCTCCCCCGGGTGCTCATTCATTGGACTTACAGTCATTGGTTCATTCACGCCCCGCGGCCGGGTGCAACATTACATTGACCGTCCACCCACCGTGGGTGCCGGGCCCGGCGTCGACAGTTCCGGCATAAATTCCAGCACGCTCCCGCATGCCCATAATCCCCTGCCCCGAGCCCATCGACGCCTCCGTCCCTTGTGCCGGATCAATGGTGCCGTGCCCGTCGTCGGAGATCCGCACGGTCACCACACCGTGGTCCGGATCGTGGCCGATAACCACCTGCACACGGGACACCGCCGTCGCATAGCGCAGCACATTGGTCAGCGATTCCTGCACAATCCTGTAGATGGTCAGGGCCAGCGTAGGATCCGGGGGTAGCAGCGGCCCCGAATGGGTGACCACCAGCGGCAACCCCGCCTGTCGGAATCCCTCCATCAGCGCGCTCAGGTCCGTGTGGTCAGGCTGCGGTGCACGCGAATCGTCCTGGCCGTTGTCCTCACGCAACACCCCCAGCACCCGCCGCATGTCAGCCAGCGCCGTCCGCCCAGTCTGCGAGAGCCGGCCCAGAACCTCCACGGCCTTGTGCGGATCGCGCTTGACCACGACGGCGGCGCCGTCGGCCAGGGCCACCATCACGGTGAGCGAGTGGGCCACCACGTCGTGCATCTCCCTAGCGATCCTGTTCCGTTCGGCAACGGAAGCCAACTGTGCGTTGCGTATGGCCCACTGCCGCAGTTCCGCCTCATGCTCACGGCCGCGGCGTACCGACGCGCCAATCCCGACGGCGATCACATTGGATAGCAGTATGACGATGGCCGTGATGATGGAGGTTTCACCGGCGGTGGGCCCGTAGGTGCTGAGCAATTCCTCGGGGAACTGGTAAAAGAGCAGGGTGTAGGCGAGCAAGGGAATCGAGGCGATGGCGCCCACGACGAAGCTGAAGACTGTCCCGTACCGAACGCCCACCGCGTAGAGGGCAAACCACAGACCAGTGCCAATGTTGCTGGCGGTAGGGACCAGGGCAATGTTGATGATTTCAAAGACAGCGATGACGGCTAGGACGGCCAGCGGCCTGTCGCGGCGAAACATGAGCACACCGGCGGATGCCAGGACCAGCACGGTGTGCGATGCGAAATTGGTCTCGGGATCGGAACTGAGCAAGGTCCCTGAGGCGACCACCAGATAGGCCAGCACCACCGCCACGTCCATGAGACGGGGATGGTGATAGAAATAGTTTCTGAGAACGCCGCGGCGGCGGGCCGAAAATTCATCGGCCCGCCGCCCGGCGGAGGGTATTTCGGCGGGGTCCGCGGCCGTTCGTTCCGCGGCCCCCGCCTGATCATGGGTGCGCATCAGTGCGAGCCTAGAAGGCGCCGTCGTGCACGGGCCCACAGACGCTCTTAGACGTCACGGGTCTTGAGGGAGATGATGGCAGGGACGGCAAGGACAACGATCCAGCCAAGGAAGATCATGCCGCCGGCGAAGGGGCTGATGAATGCCGCCTTGTCACCGATCTCGAGCATGCGCCCACCGGCCACGCTGGGCGTGTACTGGCCCACGTACTTCCAGAAGTCTCCCGGGACCAGGCCAAGGAGCTGGGTGGCGATTTCCAAAAGGAAAAACAGTCCAACCAAGACGATGATGCCGCCGGCGGAGCTTCGGATCAACGTGCCCAGGGAAAGTCCGGCCACAGCCACACCTGCCACATACACGCCGCCCATGAGGATGCTGTAGAGCACACCGTCCATGTGCAATGACATGGTGATCCCGTAGTTGCTCATGATCGGGATGGAGATCAAAAACGTCACAAGCGCTGCCACCAGTGTCAGCATGTAGGAGACAACCACCAACACAATGGCCTTGGCAAAGAACACGGGTAGCCGCTTGGGAACCGCTGTCAAAGTGGAACGGATCATGCCGGTGCCAAATTCTGAGGAGATCAGCAAAACGGCCAAGGCACCCAGGATCAGCACCCCCAATTGGATTCCGGCGATGGGGGTGCCGTAGATGTTCAGCCCTTCAGCGTTGCCGGCTGCAATGGCCTGATCGATTGTCATCTTCGGCGCACTGCTGGGATCGGCACCAGGCACAACGCGCCCGGAATTACCGAATTCCATCATCGAATCGATGATGGTGCCGCGCAGCCATGCGGCCATGGTCCCCACACCCACCACCGCCAGGAAGGAAAAGGCCAGCAGGAGCTGAGTGGAACGCAGGGAACGGAACTTGATCCATTCGCTGCGCAAAACGCCGGTGAAGGACAACCCGGTTCCGCTGCTGGCAGCGGGAGGTGCGGGGATCGTCGTCGTGCTCATCTTCAGTGTCCCTTCGTGGCAGCCGACGCTGCGGCGTCGGCTGCAGCTGGCGAATCTTCGGTGAATTCTTGCGATTGGTACTCCACCGAATCCTTGGTGAGGTCGAAGTACGCTTCTTCCAAGGAGTTGGACAGCGGCGTCAGCTCGTACACCAGGACCTGGTTCTCCATGGCTAGTGCGCCGATCTGGCGCGAATCCAGGCCGGTCACCTCCAGGGTTTCATTTTCGGGGCATTCCACAGTGACCCCGGCGCCGGCGAGCAGCGCGCTCAGGCGCGTCACCTCACTGGTGCGGATTCGGGTCTTTTTTTGTTGGCCGCCGGCCAAGATGGTGGCGATGGGGGCGTCGGCGATGATCTTTCCCCGACCAATCACAATCAAGTGGTCCGCGGTTTGTGCCATCTCGCTCATGAGGTGCGAGGACAGGAAAATTGTCTTGCCCTGCCCGGCCAGGTGTTTGGCCAGGTTTCGCACCCAGAGCACACCCTCCGGGTCCAGTCCGTTGACCGGCTCGTCAAGGATCAGGGTCTGGGGGTCGCCCAGCAGGGCCGAGGCGATACCCAGGCGTTGCCCCATGCCCAGGGAGAAGCCGCCAGCCTTCTTCTTGGCGACGGCGGCCAGCCCGGTCATGTCGATGACCTCGTTGACGCGCTTGGTGGGGATGTTGTGTGTAGCGGCCATGGCCAGCAGGTGGTTGTAGGCGCTGCGAGAGGTATGCACGGCCTTCGCATCCAGCAGGGCGCCCACCTGGTGGAGGGGATCCTTGTGGTCAGCGTAGCGTTTGCCGTTCACAGTGACTGTGCCTGCCGTGGGCTTGTCCAGCCCGACAATCATGCGCATGGTGGTCGACTTGCCAGCACCGTTGGGCCCCAAGAAGCCTGTGACCAGCCCGGGGTTGACGGTGAACGTGACACCTCCGACAGCTATCTTGGCACCGTAGTGCTTGGCCAGGTTTACTGCCTCAATCATGGGAGATCCTCGTGTGATGGTTCTGCGGCTGCGTCTACTTTTAACTACCGTACGCAAAACTCGCGTGGTTTTCTTCCATCTCAGGGATGAATCAGGGCCTTTTAGGGGTCGTCCCTTTGGATGACGGGTTGGCCGGCGGCAGTGCGCGCCTACTCGTAAGATAGGCGGATGAACACCCTCGTCAGGCCACACAGGATCTCCCAGCGCACCCTGTGGGCCGTTTCACTTCCGGCGCTGGCTGTCCTGCTCGCTGGGGCCCTCACGGTGCGACTCTCCCACAACGTCCCCATCTTCCAGGGCCTGGACAACAGTTGGTACCAGCTCATGCTCGCCTCGCGGACGCCGGGGCTCACTTTGGCGAACCGGTTGTTGGACTTCCTAGGCAACGCCGGGATGGTCATCTACAGTGTGCTGCTGTTCCTGGTGTTGCTGTTCCGGCACCGGCGCCTGGCGTTCTTTACCGCCGGGGCCAATCTCGGGGCACTGGGCCTGACCCATCTGATTAAGTTTCTGGTGGCCAGGCCCCGCCCCCTGGACCGTCTTGTCAGCGTTGACTCCGGTTCATACCCTTCCGGGCATGTCAGTGCCACGGTGGCCGCTATGGTGGCAACGGCCATCGTCCTGGGGAAACTGTGGATGTGGATCAGCGGTGCCATTCTCAGTGTCGCCATGATGTACAGCCGAACCTATCTGGGCGCCCACTGGCTCTCCGACACCTTTGCCGGGGCAATTCTGGGCGTGGGTGTCACCTTGTTGCTGTGGGCTGCGGTGCAGGATAAATGCCTTCAGCGGTATGCAGTTTTGCGCTAGCGGGACGCGTCCGACACCCAGGGGCGTGGTGGCGGTGCACCGGGCCCGGAGGTTCGTCCGGGCCCGGATTGTTACAGCCGTCAGGCCTTGTCGCCGTAGCGGTAGAACCCTTCGCCCGTGGCGACGCCCATCTTGCCCTTGTCGATGTAGTTTTCCTTCATCCATACGGCAATCTCGCGGTCCTTCGCGGTCCCGTGGGAGAGGATGTTGTAGGCGGTGGACAGGCCTACGACGTCGTAGATCTGGAACGGTCCCATCGGGGCCCCGGTGCCGATCCGCCATACCTTGTCCACGTCTTCGGGGCTCGCGTAACCGAACGCAGCCAGTTCGGCGGCTGCGTTGAGGAACGGCACCAGCAGAGAGTTCAGGACATAGCCGGCCTTTTCCTTGTGTACCTCAATGGGCACCATCCCGATGTTGGCGGCGAAGCTCACCACGGCTTGGAACACCTGCGGATCGGTGTCAGCGGTGCCCATGACCTCGGCGGTGTTGAACTTCCAGACTTGGTTGGCGAAGTGGAGGGCAAGGAATTTTTCCGGCCGTCCGGTGAAGTCCTTCATATCGCTTGGCAGGAGGGTTGAGGAGTTGCTGGCAAAGATGGTCTTTTCGGGGGCCAGGACGGCCAGTTGCTCGTAGGTGGCGCGTTTGATGTCCAGGACCTCGGGGATGGCTTCGATGACCAGGTCCGCATCCTTGACTGCGTCGGCGAGGTCTGCGGAGCAGGTGATGCGGGCCAGCGCTTCGGCTGCCTTGGCTTCAGTGCCCCCCGGTACTTCCTTTGCATAGATGCCGGCCAGCCCGGATAGGCGCTGTTGTGCCTTCTCAAGGATTTCCTCGCTGATGTCATAGACCGTGACGGCAAACCCGTGGAATGCGGTCTGGAACGCGATTTGTGAGCCCAATACTCCACTGCCCAGGACGGTCACGTTCTGAATGTCAATGCTCATTTTTGTCTTCTTCCATTTTTTATGGTTTGGGCAGTACCTGCACCCAACGGTTCGGCCGCAGATGGCGCGGCCACGCTCAGGGCTAGAAACCCTTGAACAATCTGCGCAATTTGTTCGTACAGGTCCGTGCCCGGATCACTGCCCGGATGGGCTCCCGTGGCTGGCTGAACGAGCGTCAGGTGGAGGACGGCGAATACGCTGCGGGCAGCACGGTCCGCGGCTACCTGGTACGCGTCCCCCTGTTGCAACGATGCCAGTAAAATGCCAGCGATGTGGCCCTCAAGGTTGGAGACCAAGGACAGGCCCTCTGCCCTGTGTATATGCTCCGGAGCCCCAAAGAGGAGTTCGCGCTGGTAGATGGCCATGTTGGGCGCATTGCGTGAAGCGGCAGTGACAATCGGCCCGATAAGTGCGCAGACCTGTGCGAGCGGGCTGGCGGCGCTTCCCACCTCGCGGCACCCCTGCTCAATGGCGCGGCGGAATTCGGCATTGAAGACCATCAGAAGCAGCTGGCCTTTTGTTGGTGCGTACCGGAACAAAGTCCCTGTGGCGACGTCCGCACGGTCCGAGATTTCCTGGGTCGTAGCGCCGTCGAAGCCACGCTCGTCAAACAGGGCGGCAGCTGCAGCGAGAATCCGGGACCGCTTCTGGAGCATATTCCGCTCGCGACGGCCCATCTTGGCGGCCGACCCTGCGGCTGCTTCAGACGGCTCCACCGCAGGTGCCAGCACTTGGTCCTGCCCGGGAACCGGGCTGTGGGTTCGTGGCACTGCCACCGCCTCCTAAGTGAGTGTGTTCATTAATGAGTCTACTCATTAAAAGCTAATGCACAAGGGAACGCTCTGCAGGATTGTCAGACGGAGTTCACAAGTTGTGAATGCAAGTAGTAATATTCGGGGCAAGAGTAGTGGCCTCACCGTGGTCAGGTGGCTGTGGCGCCCAGGTGTTCACTGGCGGGCAGCGGCCGCGCCGCTGGGACTGTCAGGATTGAGGCCACAATGGCGACGGCGATAGCCAGCAGCGCCCAACGGATGGTGATGTGGTCCCCGAGGAAGCCAAGCAACGGCGGGCCAGCCAGGAACGCCACGTAACCGATGGTGGAGACCACCGAAACCCTGGCGGCAGCACGGGCGGGATCATCAGCGGCGGCGGACATGCCCATCGGGAAGCCCATGGCCGCGCCGGCACCCCAGAGCACCGCGCCCAGCCCGGCCACCACCATGTTGGGGGCAAGGACAAAGAGGATCAACCCTGCAAGGGCGGCGCCGAGGCTGAAGTACAGCACGGGCACCCGTCCATAGCTGTCAATGAAGCTCCCGCCAAAGAACCTGAACAGGGTCATGGAGGCCACGAACACGGCAAACATGACGGCCCCGGCGGCTTCCGTGGCACCCAGCCCGTCCACGGTGGCTTTGGCAATCCAGTCGTTCGCTGCGCCTTCCGTCAGCGCGGCACCCAGAACCACCAGCCCCACCAGCAAGGTTCGCTTTTCGGTCCACGCACTGCGGCTCTTGGCAAGGCTAGCTTGGGGGCCCTGCTTGCGAGCCTGCGCCGCTGGGGCTTCGGGCAGGAACAAGCGTGGCACAAACAGCATCGCCGCGCTGACTAAGACAACAATGGCGCCCAAGTGCAAGGACATGCTCACATTCACGGCCGACAGTCCGGCGCCCACCAGGGCGCCAATGAGCGCACCACCGCTGAAGCCGGCATGAAATTGCGGCATGATGGTCCTGCCCAAGTGGCGTTCCACGGCGGCACCCTCAATGTTCTGGGCAACATCCCAGAGGCCGATGCCCACACCAAAGAAGACCAGCCCCAGCGCCGTCAACGGAACCGACGCCTGGGCCAAGGCGATCGAGACGAGCAGCCCGCCCGCGGCGGCGGTGAAACCGCCCGTCCGCACCGTCCTCGACGTGCCGATCCTAGCCACCACGGAACCTGCCAGGGGCAGTGCCACCACCGATCCGACCGCGATGGTCAGCAAAAGCATGCCCATCTCGCCGGCACTGAGGTCCAGAATCCGGGTGACGGCCGGGATGCGGGCCGCCCAGCTGGCAAACACAAACCCGTTGATGGCGAAAATGGCGAAGGTGGCAATGGCCGCACGGCTGACCGTTTGCTGGTTCATGGCGGGAGGCTCTTCACTGATGGAGGGAGCGAGAATGTTAGGTCCACTCTAACGGCGGCCGCTCGCCCGTGTACCTCCATGACTTTCTCGCCGAGGTAGACGGAGCGTGGCGAGTCCGCCGTTTCGCAGCGTCCTCCTCGGCAGCTTTCCGTCTGTCTCAGCAAAGGCTAGGTTGCCTCAGAACAGCTACCGGGCGCGTTCGACCCGTTTTTCATCCCACACCGGTTCCTCGGACTCGTAAACCTTGCCATCGGAGCCGAACACCAGGAACCTGTCAAAGGAGCGGGCAAACCAGCGGTCGTGCGTGACGGCAAGGACGGTGCCCTCGAAGGAATCGATGGCCTTCTCCAACGCCTCGGCGGAGTGCAGGTCGAGGTTGTCGGTCGGCTCATCGAGCAGCAACAACGTGGCGCCGGAGAGTTCCAGGAGCAGAATCTGAAACCGTGCCTGCTGTCCACCGGAGAGGGAATCGTATTTTTGCTCCGAGCTGGAGGCGAGGCCGTACCGGTCCAGCACGCTGGCGGCGGCTTCGCGGCCCAACCCGGAGCGGTGCTCATCCCCACGGTGCAGGATATCCAGCAAGGTGCGGGTCAAAAGATCGGGACGCGCGTGGGTCTGGGCGAAGAAGCCCGGACGGATCCGGGCACCCAGCTTCGCCGATCCTTCGTGTGGAACGGGGGCTATTTCGACGTCGGACACCGGCTCATGCTCTTTGTCCGGGTCTGAGCCGCCCGCCGCCAAAAGACGGAGAAAATGCGATTTTCCGGAGCCGTTGGAGCCCAAGACGCCCACCCGGTCGCCAAACCAAATCTCGGTGGTGAACGGCTTCATGAGCCCGGTGAGTTCCAGCTTGGTGGCCACCACCGCGCGCTTGGCTGTGCGCCCGCCCTTCAAACGCATCTTCACGTTTTGTTCGATGGGCAGCGCCTCCGGCGGGCCTTTTTCCAGGAATTGCGCCAGGCGGGACTGGGCAGCCTGGTAACGGTTCGCCATATCGGAGCGGAACGCGGCCTTGGTCTTGTACATGATGACAAGTTCCTTAAGCTTGACGTGCTCCTCGTCCCAGCGCTTGCGCAACTCCTCAAAACGAGCGTTGCGGTCCTCACGGGCCTTCACATAGGACTCAAAGCCGCCACCGTGCGTCCAGCTGGAGGCGCCGTTGATGCCCGGCTCCAAGGTGACGATCCTGTCCGCGGCATTGGCCAGCAGCTCACGGTCGTGGCTGACGAACAGCACCGACTTGTCCGAGGCAGCCATCTTGGCCTCGAGCCAACGCTTTCCCGGCACGTCAAGGTAGTTATCCGGCTCATCGAGCAGCAGCAGCTCGTCCGGGCCGGAGAACAGCGCCTCCAGGACCAGGCGCTTTTGCTCGCCCCCGCTCAACGTCGCGGCCTTGCGGTACTGGGCCGTGTAAAAGTCCATACCCATGGCCGCCATGGTGACTTCGTCCCAGGTGGTTTCCATCTCGTAGCCGCCCACGTCACCCCAGTCGGCAATGGCTTGGGCGTAGGCCATCTGGCTCGGTTCGTCATCGCGCTCTAGCATGGCAAGTTCCGCGGTGTCAACCGCATTGCCGGCGGCTGCAATGGTCGCAGAAGACACGGACAACAGCAGGTCGCGCACGGTGCTCTCATCGCGCACCTGGCCCACAAACTGGCGCATCACGCCCATACTGCCCGAACGCGAAACAGCACCCTCATCGGCCTTGATATCCTGGCAGATGATGCGCAGAAGGGTCGTCTTGCCGGTGCCGTTGGGCCCGATCAAGGCTGTCTTGGTGCCGTCGGAGACGCGGAAGTTCACCCCGTTCAGCAGCTGCCGGCCGTCGGAGAGAAAATAGTCAATGTTTGCAACGTCAATATGTCCCACACCGTAATTCTGCCATCCTCTGCGCTCTCTGCCGAACGGTCGACGGCGACCCCCCGTGAACACAGCAGGTGGGTGGGCCCGCGTCTGTGAGGGGCCCGTTGCGAGCTTGCGTGTAACGCGAGCAGGTGGGGAAAACCCCACCCCACACTCACCGGCTGGCATGATGGTGCCAGGACTCCGCCGCGGCAAGGATTGATACATGACCCACACAGTTGCACCCATTGCGCCGAAGTCCTGGCTGATCACCCGCCCAGCCACCTGGCGCCAGATCGGAAGCGATCTGGCCTATATCCTGCCCGGGTTCTTTGTTTCACTTGCCTCGTTCACGGCACTTGTCACCTTGTTCACGCTGGGAATCTCCACACTTGTCATCTGGGTGGGCCTTCCCGTCCTGGTGGCGTGCCTGGCCGCAGCCCGCTGGTTTGCCGACGTCAACCGGGCGGCGCTCCGGCGCTGGGCCGGGGACATCCCTCCTGTCCACTAAAGGCAGCCACACAAATATTCCATTAGCGGAATGTTCAAGAACCTCGCGGATCCGCAGCTGTGGAAGGACTTCATCCACGGTGTCCTAGTCTCCTTCGCCTACCGCACAGCGTCCTTCAGCATTTCGCTCTCTATCCTGGCTGCGGCGTTTGGCGGCGTCACGCAATGGTTCTGGATGAGGTTCCTGCCCGCAGACAACACGACCCTGGCCGAACTCATTGGGCTGGACACCTTCCTTGGAGTCAGCCCAAACACGGCCGAGTCCATCTTCGGACTGGTCTACGGCGTCGTACTTCTGGTTCTTCTGCCCTTCATCACCCGCGGCCTCGCCGTCGCCGATGCCGCAACCTCCCGCGCTCTGCTCACCAACGAAAACGCCGCCCTGCGTGCCCGAAGCGCGGAGCTGGCCGCCAGCCGCGCCCAGGTGGTCTCGGAGGAAGCCAGCACACTTCGCAAAATTGAGAGGGACCTGCACGACGGCCCGCAGCAGCGCCTCATCCGCCTGCAAATGGATGTTGAGGCTGCACAGCGGCACCTGGTGAAAAACCCTGCGGCCGCACGCGAGCTGATGGACGGCGCCTTGGAGCAAAGCCGCGAGGCCCTGGCCGAGTTGCGTCAGCTGTCCCGGGGAATCGCTCCTCCCCTGCTTGCCGACCGGGGCCTGCGCGCCGCCACGGAGTCGCTGGCGGCAAGGTCAACAGTCCCCGTCGTGGTCACCGGGAACCTTGGACACGGTCACCGGATCGCTGAGGGCGCAGAGAATGCCGCCTACTTTGTTCTCTCGGAAGGGCTGGCCAACATCTCCAAGCATTCGGGGGCCACCAGCGCGTCAATCATGGTCCAGACAAGTCCCGGCGAGCTGTTCATTGAAGTGCTCGACGACGGCCGCGGCGGCGCCCACCTCGGCAAGGGCCACGGGCTGTCAGGTTTGCTGGACAGGCTCGCCGGGGTCGACGGCTCCTTGGAAATTACCAGTCCGAACGGTGGACCCACCGCCCTGCGCGTGAACATCCCGCTGTAGTGCATGACCTTCGGGCACCCGCGCCCTGGGCTCATGCGCCCGCCCAGCCGCGCACCGGGCGCTACGCTGGGTCCATGCGCGTCGTATTGGCTGAAGATTCTGTATTGCTCCGTGAGGGCCTTGTCCGCCTGCTGGAAGAAACTGGCGCGCAGGTGTGTGCGGCTGTTGGCGACGGACCCTCGCTAATGGCGGCGGTGGCCCACCATGTTCCTGACCTGCTCATCACCGACGTGCGCATGCCGCCGTCGCACCGGGATGAAGGGCTCAAGGGCGCTCTTGAAGTCCGCCGACGGTTCCCGTCCATCGCGGTTCTGGTGCTCTCCCAATATGTGGAGCTGAGCTACGCCACGGAATTGCTGGCTGGGGCCACTGCCGGGGGTGGCGTTGGCTACTTGTTGAAGGACAGGGTGGCTCGCTTTGAGGATTTCACCGACGCCATCGAGCGAGTGTCGGCGGGCTCCACCGTTATTGATCCCGAGGTGGTCAGCGCACTGCTGGCCAAGCGCAGCGTCGCTGACCCGGTCGACTCCCTCAGCCCCCGCGAGTCCGAGGTCCTGGCGCTGATGGCCCAGGGGCTGACCAACGCTGGTGTTGCCAAGACGCTGGTGGTCAGCGGTGGTGCCGTAGAAAAGCACATCAGTTCCATCTTTACCAAGCTTGGGCTGCACCCGAGCGGGGACGATCACCGCCGTGTCTTGGCCGTTCTAAGCTACCTGCAGTACCGTACGTCCTAGCCGCCAAGCAGCAACCTCACGGGGCTGGCGAGGATGTTGCCGTGGAACTCGCACTCCCGGGACCTGCCGTATCCGTCACGGTAGAAGTCTGGACCGGGGCTGTTGGATCCGGCACTGGTTCCGGCGTTGCCGGAGTGCTCGGGCTCGGCGACGGCGTCGGGCTGGGCGACGGCGTCGGCGTTGCCGGAGTGCTCGGCGTCGGGCTCGGCGTCGGGCTCGGGCTGGGCGACGGCGTTGCCGGAGTGCTCGGCGTCGGGCTCGGGCTCGGGCTGGGGGTTGCGCTGGTGGACTCCTTGGCGCCGGCTTCGTCGGCCGCAGCCTTGTCTTTCGCCGCCTGCTCATCCAGGGCCGCAAAACCTGGCATGGTGAAGTAGCTGGATGAGTTGCTGGTTGCTGACGGGGCATGCAAAATAGTGCCAACGGACGGGTTGAGGGCACTGATCATCAGGCCGTTGCCAATATAGATGCCTATGTGTGCCCAGTGGTTGGGTCCGTCAGGGTTTTGAACCACCAGGTCGCCGGGTTGGGGATTGTTGGTTTCAACCATGGGCCGCCATTGTTCCGTGCGCGGTAAACCAACCCCTGCCTGGGCGTAAGCCCACTGGACAAAACCCGAGCAGTCCCAACCATTCGCAAAACTCGTGCCGCCCCAAACGTAGTCGTGTCCCAGACCCTCATAGGCCGCTTCAAGGATGGCTTTGCGCACCTTTGAAATCAGGTCCGCGGAAAATTCCGGAATGTCACCGCGCATGGCGGTAACTGAACGTCCCAGGTGGGGAGTGTCGCCGTGGGGATCGGTCAGGTCAATGATCTGCGGGGGCGCTGGCTTGGTCGCGGATATCCCCAGGTTGGCGAACGAGATTCTCAAGCCCTGGCCAGATGCTGTCAGGGGGACAAAACCGGCGGGAACGGCAGGAGCGCTGCCTGAAATTAACGTGCCCTTATGTGCGGCTGCAGCGGTGTCAGCAACAGAGGTGCCCGCATAGCCGGCACCGACAAAGCCCCCGGAGGCCAGCAATGTGCAGGCAATAGCAAGACTCAGTTGGTAGTTACGCTGATTGCCTTGCGAAGTCGACACTAAGAGATCATCCGGCTTTCTTGCACTCGGTAGGACGAGCATACGCCGCGATCTGAGAATCGAACAGGGGTTCCTGGCAGCGGCGATGACCGGCTGGCAATCACCCGCCCGTGCGAATAATCCGCCGTTGGCTGGCCACGGCAATCGCCGCCGTCCGGTTGTCCACCCCCAACTTGTCGTAGATGTGTACCAAGTGGGTTTTGACGGTGGCTTCGGAGATGAAGAGCTGCTTGGAGATCGCCTTGTTGCTCATGCCGGTGGCCAGCAACTCCAGGAGTTCCACTTCCCGGGCGGAAAGCACGGGGGCCGGGTTGCGGATTCGCCCCAGAAGTCGGGCCGCAACTTCCGGCGCCAAGGCCGTTTGGCCGGCTGCGGCCGACTGGACGGCGGCGCGAATCTGCTCCGGCGGGGCGTCTTTGAGCATATACCCACTGGCCCCGGCTTCCACGGCCGCCAAAATATCGGCGTCGGTGTCATAGGTAGTCAGGATCAACACCGGTGGTGGTGACGGCATCGCCTTGATGGCCTTCGTAGCAGTGACGCCATCCATTCCGGCCCCCATCTGCAGGTCCATGAGCACCACATCCAGCGGCGCCCCCAACGTATGCAGCCGCTGAATTTCTTTCAGGGCTGCGCCCCCCTCGGGCGCCTCGGCCACCACCGTGAATCCCTCGAATTCGCTGAGCATGGCGCGCAGGCCGGCCCGCACCACCGGGTGGTCGTCCACAAGCAAGATCCGTATTTCCTTCATGCCGTGCCCCCTTTTTCATCAGTCATCTGACCTCCCAATGGAAGCCTAACCGCCACCACTGTCCCTTCGCCCGGGGCCGATTCAATCTCCAGGGTGCCGTTTTGGGCACTGACCCGCTCAGCCAGGGACTTCAGTCCAAACCCGCTCCCGTCAGATCTGGTGGCCACAGCGTTCGCCAGCGATTCAGGGTCAAATCCCCGACCGTCGTCGTATACGTCAAGGGCCACCTCCGTGCCCAGATACGCCAGGCTGACGACGGCGACACCCGCCTTTGCGTGCAGCCAGACATTCGCCAGGCTCGCCTGCGCGGCACGCAGCAAGGTGACATGGTAGGGCTGCGGCAGTTCGGCAGGTTCCCCGTCAAGACGGAAAGTACACACAAGGTTCACCCCCCGGGCGGCCGCCTCCAACTGTGTCTTTTCGCAGAGGCGGCGCAAGCTTTCCACTAGCGAGGTTCCCGCCAACGCCGGAGGAGTCAGCCCCCGCACAAAGTTCCGGGCCTCGGCCAGATTCTCCGACGACGTTGCCTCAATCATCACGATGGACTCCTTGGTGGAGTCCATATCCCCCGATTCCAAGGATCGCACCGCTGCCCGGGCCACCAAAATGATGGAGGAAAAACCCTGGGCGAGGGTGTCGTGGATTTCGCGGGCAAGGCGTGCCCGCTCAGCCAAAACGCCTGCCTCGTGTTGGGTGGCGGCCAGCTCGGTGCGGGTACGGCGCAGCTCGTCGGCGGCCCTGCGCTGATTCTCGCCTTCCACATAAAGCAGCCTGTACGCCTTGGAGGTGACGATGGCAAAGGCCACCCCAAAGACCGGGCCAAGGACCACCGGCAACGGCGGCACGGCGGCACCGGTGGCCAACCACTGTGCCACGATCACCCCGGCCGTCATGATCACAACGGCGACGATGCCAGCCCAGCGCGGCAGTAGGTGCAGGTGCAAAAAGAACAAGGGGAACACCATCCAGGAAAATTCCACCGACCACACCATGAGCACCGCCCATAGCGCTGTCACCAGGGCCAGCCACACATACGCATAGCGGAGCGGATCCTTGACCAGGGCGCCCGTGGAGAAGCGCTTTTCCGCCACGGTTCCCAGCAGATACACCACGGCCAGCACCAGGGCGAGGGCCAGGAACACGTAGCGGCCACCGCGATCAAGGTGGCTGGTTAGCACTCGGGTTATGGCCACGGCCAACAAAATGGCAAAACCAACGTGCAACGTCACCCGCAAAAATCGCAAGATGGCGTCACTGGTCACTGGCGGGGCATCCACGGCAGGCATCTCACAATCCTAGGCGCAGCGCCCGCATGCGCCTATCAACCAAAAGGTTGATCGAGCAATCAACCCTTGATCCCCCTCGGATCATCCATCCCTGCGATGGAAGCGGAGGGGTTCAAGGGGAAAGTAGAAGTAAGGCAAGTAGACCTGCCCCCCAGGGCCATATGAAAGAAGTTCGCACATGTTTCTCGCAATCCGAGACATCCGCTTTGCCAAGGGCCGTTTTGCCCTGATGGGTGCCGTCGTGGCGCTGATCAGCCTTTTGTTGGTGATGCTTTCGGGCCTGACTGCCGGGCTGGGCAACCAGTCGACCTCAGCCATCGCTGACTTGGGCAAAAGCGTGTCATCACCGGCCAGCCAGCTGGTCTTTGGAGCACCCGGCTCCAACGATCCCAAGGTGTCCTTCACCGAAAGCCAGGTCACCCAGAAGCAGACCGACACCTGGGCCGCAACGCCCGGCGTTGCCTCGGCCGTGCCGTTGGGTGTCAGCCAGACCCGTTTCCAGGGTGCAGGCGATACCAAGGGCACCACCAATGTTGCCGTGTTCGGCGTTGGTGCCGGCGGCGAGGCTGCCGGCATCACGCCGTCGCCCGTCACGGACGGGACTGTGGTCATTGGCGAAACTGTTGCCAAGGACCTCAAACTGGCGGTGGGCGACGCCGTCACCATGGGCGGCACCACCTTGAAGATCAGTGCCGTGGTGGCCGATCAGTGGTACTCCCACTCCTCAGTGGTCTGGACCACACTGCCCACCTGGACCGCGATGTCTCACCTCAGTGATCCGTTGCAGGTGGCCACGGTGGTTGCCGTGACGTACGACGCCGGAGTAAACGTTGACGCCGACGCCGCCAATGCTGCGGCTGGCACCGTAAGCACCACCCGCAGCGGTTCCTTTGCCGGTTTGGGCGGCTACAAGAGCGAAAACGGTTCGTTGATGATGATGCAGGCGTTCTTGTATGGGATCTCCGCGCTGGTGATCGTCGCCTTCTTGACCGTATGGACGGTCCAGCGCACCCGTGACATCGCCGTGCTGAAGGCCATGGGCGCTTCCTCCTCCTACTTACTCAAGGATGCTTTGACGCAGGCAGCCATCGTGCTGCTGGCCGGCGCCGTCTCCGGTGGCCTGGTGGGCGTGATTGGCGGCTTCTTCGCCGCTCAGGCCGCCCCGTTCCTGGTCACCCCGGCAACCACCATCTTGCCGGTGGTAGGCATTGTGGCCCTGGGCCTGGCTGGCGCCGCCCTGGCAGTCCGCAAGGTCACCCGCGTCGACGCCCTGATTGCCCTCGGCGGCAACTAGCCAGCGTAGGTCGAGCCTGGCGAGACCACCACCCTAGCCCCTTTTTGCTTCTGAATCTAAGGAAACCCCATGTCTGCACAGAATTCCTCTCCATCCCTCAGCCTTCTCAACGTCACCCTCGATTACCCTGATGGCGAGGGGACCATCACGGCACTGGACGCCGTGAACATGAACGTGCACGCCGGTGAAATCATCTCCTTGATTGGCCCGTCAGGATCGGGCAAGTCGAGCCTGCTCGCCGTTGCCGCCACGCTGGTCAAACCGACCAGTGGACTGATCTTCATCGATGGAATTGACACGCAAGGGCTCGGTGACAAGGAGCTGACTGCCCTGCGTCGCGACAAGGTGGGCATCATTTTCCAGCAGCCAAACCTGCTTGCTTCCCTCACGGCGGCCGAGCAGCTGATCATCAGCGATCACCTGCGCGGAAAGTCCTTGCGCGCTGCTGAAGCCAGGGCAGCCGAGCTGCTCGACGTCGTCGGGCTGGCCGACTGCGCCAAGAAGCGCCCCCACCAGCTTTCCGGTGGCCAGCGCCAGCGTGTCAACATCGCCCGGGCCTTGATGGGTGACCCCAAGGTGTTGCTGGTGGATGAGCCGACGGCGGCGCTGGACCACGAGCGCAGCGAGTCGATCGTGCGACTGCTGCGCAAGGTCACTGACGAGTTCTCCGTAGCCACTGTCATGGTCACCCACGACACCGAATTCGTGCCGCTGACCGATGCTGTCGCCACCATGCGCGACGGCGTGATGACGGCGGCTGTTCCCGCTATGCAATAACATGGGGGAAACCTCATTCTTGAGTCACTTGAAACGGAGCCACCTTCTCATGAAACGCGTCCTCGCCCTTGCTGGCAGCCTTCTCCTTGCCCTGACCATCTCCTCCTGTGGCGCTGCATCAGGTCCTGTCGGTACTTGGGGCGACGGCTACAACACTGACAAGCAGCCCTACTTGGAGATGGCCCTAGCCGCCGAGCAGGACAACGACCAGGCCGGTTATGTCACGGGCAGTGATGGGTGTAACCGGATCCAGGGGCAGTGGATGATGGCTGGCGGCGAGCTCACGTTCCCGCAGTTTGGGTCCACCCAGATGGCCTGTGAAGGCGTCGACACGTGGCTGTCCAAGGCCAAGGGTGCAACCCTGAGCGGGGATACCTTGACCATCACCGACGCCAACGGCGCAGTGATCGGCAAGCTGGATCGCCGAAACTAAATCACACGTCCAAGTCTCCGTTGAGGGGGCAGATCACCCCCGCACAGCGGGCGGTGATCTGCCCCCTCAACGGAGGGTGATCTGCCCCCTCAACGGTTTTAGCGGGTGTCGTCTCGTTCGCCACCCGCTACCCGCCACTGTTGGTGCCGCCAGGATCCTGGCGTTCGGCGGGCCAGAGTATCTCAACCCAGGACTTTGCCGTCGCCGTACTCGACGAGCCGGAAGGGCCCCGGCAGCTGCGGGAACGCTACACAGTGGCCAACTAGGAGGAGGCAGGTCCAAGGTGCGGGGCTGGCAGGCCAAAAGTGTGGCGCAAGGCAGACCGAGCCGCGAACCAGCCACCCATGCCATGCACGGCGGGGCCCGGAGGTGTCGCCGCGGAACCTAGATAAAGCCCCGGGGCAGGTGTCCGCCAGGGCTCCCGGGCTACCACGGGACGCTTGATTAATTGTTCCAGGGTCACTGCGCCGGAGCTGATGTCCCCGTCAATGTAGTTGGGGTTGTGCATGCCAACGTCTTCCGCCGTAGAAGTGTGAGTCTCCAGGATCAGCTCCCTGAATCCCGGAGCAAAGCGCTCCACCTGCGCGATGACCGCCTTGCTCCTGTCCCGGGTGGAGCCCGCCGGGACATGGGTGTAGGCCCAGAGTGTGTGCTGCCCGGCCGGTGCCCGGCTGGAATCCAGCACGCCCGGTTGCGAGGCCAGGACGTAGGGGGCCTCGGGATACCCGCCCGCGAGGACCTGGTTTTCCGCTTGGGCGATGGCCTCGCGGGACCCGCCAAGGTGCACGGTGGGGGCTCGGCGCAGCTCTTTATGGGTCCATGGCACCGGCCCGGACAGGGCAAAGTCAACCTTGCACACTCCGGCCCCGTACTTGAAGGATTCCAGTTTGCGTATATAACGATCCGGCAATTCATCCGTGCCGAGCCGGGCCAGGGCACGTGGGGTCAGGTCGCAAATGATGGCGCGGGCCCCGGTTTCGGCACGTAGTGCGGCAATGCTGGTGACAGGTGAATCCAGCACAATGGCGCCTCCGTGCTCCATCAGGTCCGCCGCCATGGCTTCCGCAATGGCCTGCGAACCGCCTCGGGGAACCGGCCAGCCGCCGCCATGCGCCAGGGCCCCCAGCAGGAGTCCGGCCCCTGAGGCGGCCACGCTTGGCAGCCGAGTAATGGCGTGGGCGGCAACGCCGGTAAGCATGGCCGGGGCCATCTGCTCGCGGAAGCGGAGTTTCCACGCCGGTGTGCCCTGTTCCAAGGCGCGCAGTCCGTAACTGACAGCGGCCAGCGGGTCCCGCGGGAACCTGACAAGGTTGTTTTGGGTGAAGTCGATGACACCGTCGATCCGGTCCAGCAACGGTTCCATCAGGGAACGCCAGGCACGTCCGTCCACGCCCAGGGCCTCCACTGTGTGGTCGAGGTCGCGGTAGGCGATCCCGGCCCTACCGCCGTCGAGCGGGTGGCCGTAGGAAATTTCAGGCACCAGCAGCTCAATGCGGTCAGCAAGCCCAAAAGCACGGAAGAACGGCGAGGCCAGTGCCATGGGATGCACGGCCGAACAAACGTCATGCCGGAATCCGGGCAGCGTCAGTTCGGCGGTGCGCGTGCCACCCCCTGCGCTGCCCGCCGCCTCGTGGACCACCACGGACAAACCGGCTCTCGCCATGGTCAGCGCTGCCGCCAAACCATTGGGTCCCGAACCCACCACCGCCACGTCAACCATGCGTGGGCTGTTCCCGTGTGGACTCCGTGGCGGCGTCCACGATCGTGGTCCCGTGGCTTGGCCGCAGCGCGCCAAGCTGGGGATCGTCCACACCGGCGCGTCGGATCACATCATGTTCCGGGTGCAGCATGTCCCGAATCGTCAGGCCAATGATGGTGCAGGTGGCGATGGCGCTGAGCGCCGCCGCCAAGATGAAGTAGGGCGTGTCAATGGCGTGTGTATCGGCAATATTGCCCAAGTGCTTGCTTTGAAACAGCATCAACGCAATGAAGTGTGTCACGAGCGCCGCCTGCCACAGCAACACCGCGCGCCAACGTGGCAATGCCAAAGCAAGCAAGGGCAGCAGCCAGATGGCGTCCCCCGGCTGCGAGAATTTCCCAACAACCATCAAGCCCGCCACCGCCACCACGGCCAGTGAGGCTACCCGCGGCCGGCGCGGCGTGTAAAGCCCCAACACCACCACGGCCAGCACCAACAACACCACAAGGATCCCGGCCAGAGCATTCACGGCATCCAGGGTCATGGGCGGCACGCCGATGCGGCCGGCAATCAAGTTGTAGCCGCCATAGAGGGAGGAATCCGTGGGGGGCTCAGCCATGATCTGTGCCAGGTAACCACCCCATGCAGACGGATTGATAATCAGGATCGGGGTGAGGACCAGCAGCCATGCAATGCCCGCTGCGAGGAGCGCTTCAACTGCTGGCAGTATGGTTCGGGTCCGGACGCCAAGGACCACCAGGACCAGCAGGATCAGCAGCGCGTACGGTGCCACCATGGCCGCAAACCCCAGGAATAGCCCGGCCACAATGGTACGACGCCGGGCAAAGGAGTAAATGCCTAGGCTCACCAACCCGGCAGCCCAGAAGTCCCAACTGACATAGGCGGTCAGCAGGAGCAACGGACTGGCGGCCACTAACGCCGCATCCCACGGACGCCGGGCGGCAGTTCTTGCCACCACCACAACGGTGAGGATCCATACAGCGGCAATCAATGCCGCGTTGATGTCAAAGAAGGCCAACTGCTGAAGTGTCTGTGCACCCACCGCGCGGGCCATCCAGGCTGTGACGCCGGCAATCATGCCCGTCAGAGGGGGGTAGTCAAAGGTGGAGCCGGGGCTGAAGAAGGGGAAGAGTGTGCCGAGTTTGTTCTCTGCCAGGGAGTTGGGGAATACTGACCAGCACACGGTGGAGTACTGATCAGGGGTGGTCCAGCCGGTTTGGCGGCAATGGAACTTGGCCATCACGGCAATGATCCCCGAAACGGCGGCCATCAGAATCAGTACCCGTTCCACCGAGAAGAACCCTGGATCAGTTCGCCCAGGGGCGGTCCGCCAGCCCAAGGGGCCGCCAATGGGTTCGGTCATGGTCCGCAGCAACGGATCGCTGCGCGACGGCACAACAATTTGGTGCCTGTGGTGGTGCCTCGAGGCAACTGACTCCCGCATGTTACGAGCCTACCGGCTGATCCCGGCACTCCATGGATTGGGTCCGATAACTGACACCCGGGCGGTCGCCTTCAGTGTGCAGGCGAAAATGAAACAGCCCGCGCTGTGCAGCGCGGGCAGTTCACCGTTGGCGGTGGCACCTGCAGTGGGGACACCGTGTTGGGGGCCTGGGTTCTGTGAATGAGTAATGATCATCCTCTGGCCTCCTTTCGCATTGACTTTCACGTTGGACAAGGAGGATTTAGCGAATGTTGAACAGATCGACTCGCATGATTTGCTCCTGTGTCCGGCTCCGCATCTCATCGAACTTCTGCTGGTTCACCGGCGCGAAGAACACCCTTCTCAGTGACGTCGCCCTGACCGGCCAGGATGATTCTGATTTCACTTTTTCACCCCCTTCCATTCTATTGAAAATTGATAAACTTTTCCTATTTTTGGCGCGACAAATAAGGCCATTGTTTCCCTGCGGATTTGGAGCATTATGAGAGCACAAAAAGGCGCGAGTGATTTTGTGCATAGGTGTCTGGGCTACCGAAGAGTCGGCACAAATTCCGTGCCGAACTGATGATTACTTCGAGATTGCCTTAGCTGACAGGCGTGGCGATGGACAATAACCTTGTGCGGTTATGATGCCTTGCCGACGTGCCAAGCGGAGGCCTGACGGATCTCGTTGACTCTGGACTTGATAGCTGTAAACATCATGGCCTCCCTTCGGTTTGCACGCGAACATCCCGAGGGAATTCATCGGGACTAATTAATAACGTACAGCATGAATTGGGTTGTTGACCAGTTCAACGAAAATATTAATTGACATTTATTGAATCGGGAGACAATGAGGGCCGTTCCCCAAGGTTGGGAACGGCCCTCATTGTCGTTGCCGCTGGCATCTGGAACCTGCCGCGCCAATTGTCTTTTACAGTCCCCACTGCTCCACTGCCGGTGTCTTCTTGTCCCAGCCGAGCATGCAAACCTTTGCCGTGCCCAGCAGGAAGTGACGTCCCTGGCTGGCTTCCAGGCCCAGCCAACGTGCGGTCAGGATGCGCAGGAAGTGCCCGTGTGCCACCAGAAGCACGTTGGCGGCCATGCTGCCGTCGGGCTGGGGTGCGCGAACCCGTGCCACGATGGCGTCGGCACGTGCGGCCACCTGCTCCAGCGTTTCCCCGTTCGGCACGCCGTCGTCCCAGATCAAGTAACCGGGGTTGTTGTCCCGCACGTCGGCGCTGTTGATGCCTTCATAGTCGCCGTAGTCCCACTCCACCGCGTTGGGTTCCACCTGGGCTTCGGGATAGCCTGCCAGTTCTGCGGTCCGGCGTGCGCGTTGTAGGGGTGAGGTGAGTGCCAGGTCAAAGGTTGTGCCGAACAGGGCAGCACGCGCGGACCGGGCCTGTTCCTCACCCAGCTCCGTCAGCGGCAGGTCAGTCAGCCCCGTGTACTGGCCACTTCGAGACCATTCAGTTTCGCCATGGCGCAGCAGCCACAAATGCGGGCCCCCGGGAACAGGAATGTGGGTCAGCGGTGTTGAGCCTGCGAGTGCGTGGTTCATATGGTGGTCCTATTCGTCGGCTGCATCTTTCGGGCGTGTTCGATTAATATTCTTGCACTGCCGCATCCTCGCCAGCCTCCGGCGCGGGCACGGACTCGGGCTGCTGCGACCACCACTGGCGCAGTGCGGCCTCAGCCGCCGCCGCATCGAGCGGGCCTTGTTCCATGCGCTGTTCGAGCATGTACTTGTAGGCACGGCCTACCACCGGACCAGGTGACAGGTTCAGCATAGCCATAATGGCCTGGCCGTCAAGATCGGGGCGGATCGAGTCAAGCTCTTCCCGCTCCGCTAATGACGCGATGCGCGCCTCAAGGTCGTCATAGGCAAAGGACAGCCTGTCGGCCTTGCGCTGGTTGCGGGTGGTGACGTCGGAGCGGGTCAGCAGGTGCAGGCGCTCCAGGAGGGGCCCGGCGTCGGTCACGTAGCGGCGCACGGCCGAGTCGCTCCACCCGGCCTCCCCGTAGCCGTAGAAGCGCATGTGCAGTTCCACCAGGCGAGAGACCGCCTTGATGGAATCGTTGTCGAACCTCAGGGCCTTCATCCGTTTGGCTGTGAGCTTCGCCCCGGCCAGGTCGTGGTGGCGGAAACTCACGGCCCCGCCCGGTTCAAAACGGCGGGTCTTGGGCTTGCCGACGTCGTGCATCAGCGCGGCAAATCGCAGCACAAAGTCGGGGCCGGGCACCGGGCCATCCGGGCCACTCTCCAACTGCGCAGCCTGCTCTAGGACTTGCAAGGAGTGCTGGTAGACGTCTTTGTGTCGGTGGTGTTCGTCGGTTTCCAACTGCAAGGCTGGTACCTCCGGCAGCACCAACTCGGCCAGCCCGGTCTCCACCAGAATGTCGATGCCGGCGCGGGGGTGGGCGCCGCAGATCAGTTTCACCAACTCGTCACGGACCCGTTCGGCGGAGATGATGCTGATGCGCTCGGCCATGTCGGTCATGGCGGCGCGGACGTCGGGGTGGACGTCAAAGCCCAGTTGTGAGGCGAAACGGGCTGCACGCATCATGCGCAGCGGGTCGTCCGAGAATGACTGCTGCGGGGTGCCGGGGGTCCGCAGCAGACCCGCGGCGAGGTCCACGGCCCCGCCGTATGGGTCCACCAGCTCCAGGCTGGGCAGCCGCAGGGCCATGGCGTTGACACTGAAATCACGGCGCTGCAGATCGTCCTCGAGTGAGGCCCCGAAGGCAACCTCGGGCTTGCGCGACTCAGGATCGTAGGCTTCGGCCCTGTACGTGGTCACCTCAATGAGGAGCACGTCCAAGTTGTGGTTGCGCTTGCGGAAGCCGATGGTGCCAAAGGCGCGGCCCATCTCCCAATGCGAGTCCGCCCATTTTTTCCCAACACTGAGAATCTCATCCGGGGTGGCATTGGTGGTGAAGTCCAGGTCGGGGGAAATTCTGCCGAGGTAGAGGTCACGCACAGGGCCGCCCACCAGGGACAGCTCATAACCAGCGTCGGCAAAGAGTTGCCCCAATTCAAGGACTATCGGGTCTAAATTCGAGGTATCTGGCACCATTTCCATAGTCCCTTAAGGATGCCAGACTTTTTTGCGCACCCGCCTCCACCACTGTCCAGCTGTCTGACGCCGCCAACAAACAGCTCATCCGACCTGTCATCATCTGCTACCAAAGATAGCTAGAGTGGACTCCATGGTCCACCCTGTACCGCGCGCGCCGAAGAGGAGTCCACTGCCATCGTCAGTGGGCAGCACCACAGCGCCCGTGGTACAAACCACCCCTAGTCAGCTACCCACGGTGGAGGAAATCTCCGCCGGCGGCGTTGTGGTGGAAATGCGCGACGGCGAGCTGCAGGTTGCAATCATTGCCCGCATCAACCGCGGTGGTCGCCTGGAGTGGTGCCTACCCAAGGGCCACCCGGAGGGCGTGGAGACATACGCCGAAGCCGCCGTGCGGGAAATCGAGGAAGAGACCGGCATCGCCGGGGCCATCTTGGCGCCCTTGGGCAGCATCGACTACTGGTTCACTGTCAGCGGCCACCGCGTCCACAAAACCGTGCATCACTTCTTGCTGCGCGCCACCGGCGGATTCTTGACCATTGAAAATGATCCCGACCACGAGGCAGTGGACGTTGCCTGGATTCCCATCACCGAGCTGGGACGCAAACTGTCCTTCCCCAATGAGCGCCGCATCACCGATCTAGCCAAAGATCTGTTGCCGGAGTACTTATAGTCCGCAAGGGCCTTCAGCCGGGGATCAGGATTGCAGTGAGATGATGGGGAACGATATGTCTAATGAACCAAGGGCGCGAATCCCCGCCAAACCCGACTTCCCGCCGTCGTACACCTCTTCGCTGGTGTCCTCCGGCGAACCGCTAACCGCATCCCCACCCACCGGTGCGCTGCCCGCGGTGGCCGCCGCGCAGACGCAGGCGCAGACAGTACGCTCCAGCGCCAGCATGGCTGTTGGCACGCTGGTATCGCGCATTCTGGGGTTCGTCAAGGCCATTGTGCTGGGCATCGCGGTGGCCGGGACCACCGCGGGCAATATCTTTGAGAGCTCCAACTACCTGCCAAACCTGATCTTCATGCTGGTGGCCGGTGGCGTCTTCAATGCCGTTTTGATTCCGCAGATCGTCAAGGCGAGCAAACAGCCGGACAGGGGCACAGATTTCATTTCCCGGCTGTTGACGCTGGGAATTGTGGGCCTGTTCACCCTGACAGCCCTGGTGGTAATACTGGTGACCCCCATCACCTCGCTGACCACCGCCTATTCGGGCAAAGACCTGGAGCTGGCCATCACTTTCGGGCTGTTCCTGCTTCCCCAAATCTTCTTTTATGGGCTGTACTCGCTGCTGGGGCAGGTACTCAACGCTCACAACGCTTTCAAGGCCTACGCTTGGGCCCCCGTACTGAACAACGTGGTGGCCATTGCGGGGCTGCTCATGTTCATTGCGGTGGCGGGCAGTTCCGCCACCACCGAGCATACGGTGGACAACTGGACGTCCGGACAAAGCTGGATTTTGGCGGGGACGGCGACACTGGGCATCGTGGTCCAGTCGGTGATTCTGCTGGTTCCCGTCCACCGCCTGGGCCTGAAGCTGCGCCCACGCTTTGACTGGCGAGACACAGGCTTAGGTGCCACCGCCAGGATCGCCGGTTGGGTGATGGGCACCATGGTCATTGGCAACCTGAGCTTCATAGTTATCTTGCGCATCGCCACCATCCCCATTGCCAGCATGACCGGCGGCGGTGCCGACGCGGACTCCGTCATTCCCGGCCCCTATGCACTCAACCGCGCCGTTGAGTTGTACATCATGCCGCACTCCATCATCGCGCTGTCGATCGCCACCGTCATGTTCACGGCCATGGCCCGGGCTGCCGCCGCGCATGACTTTTCCAAGCTTCGCTCCTCACTGTCCGGGGCCTTGCGCACCACGGGTGTGGCCACGGTGTTTGCCGGTGTCGCCCTGTTAGTACTATCGGGCCCCTTCGGCATGCTCTTTGGCGGCAACAAGGAATTTGCCGGACGGCAGATCGCAATCGTGCTGGCCATCCTGGCTATCGGGGCGCCCTTTTATAGCATCAACTTCATTTTGAACCGCGTGTTTTATGCGCAGGAAAACGCCAAAACACCCTTTCTTATCCAGTGCATCATGGTGGTCATCGGTTTGGGGACCGCCTTGCTGGCCGCGCTTCTGCCACCGCCGCTGATCATTTACGGGATCGCTGCCAGTTACACCATCAGCAACCTTTTGGGGCCCCTGGTCAGTCACCTGTTCTTGCGCGCAAGGTTGGGCGACTATGGCGGCGGATTGATCTTGCGCGCCCACATGCGCTTCCTGGCGGCGGCCCTGGTATCCGGGCTGGTGGGCGAGCTGGCCCTGAGTTTCTTTGGCGGTTCCGATCCCGGCGGATTCATGTGGCATTCCATCACGGCTGCCGCGGCGACACTCGCCGTGGTGGGGACGGTCATGGCCGTGGTTTACGTGATCATGCTGAAGGTTTTGCGTGTGCGCGAACTTGACGACATCACCGCCCCACTGCTTTCAAAAGTGAGGTCACGGCTTTCACGCAGTAAGTAGCCCATCACCGTTTCACTCGTGCAGTTCAGTGTAAACTCCTGTTTCTTCAGCTGCGTCCTATAGAATCATTGAGATTATGGCTGAGTTCATTGGTTTCAGTATCAGCCATCCCAAAAGTTACAAGGAGGACTTGGTGCCACAAGCAATCGACGTGGGCTCCATCCTTGGTGGCCGCTACAAAGTGACCGGCCGAATCCTGGCCTCCGCCGAGGACGACATCATTTTGGACGGCCTCGACCAGGTTCTAAACCGACCGGTCAGTATACTCGTTTCTGCTGTGGAAAACTCGGGAAATCTAACCCAAAGTGCGCGTGAAGTTGCCACTGGTGAACGCATGTCCGCCGTGTCCATTTTGGATCTGGGCACCCAGGACGGATCCACCTATCTGATCGCGTCCAGAACTTCCCCGGCAGACCTCCTCGACCTGGTGGTTCCCACCGAGCTCGCGGACGAAGACGTCTACCGCGAACCATTTTTCACCGACACCTTGGGCACAGAAATCTTCGGCTCGGCGCGTGACGACGCACCCAAGGGTGGGCCCTACGTCTACGAGGACAACACCCCCCTGACACCGGCACACCAGTACCCTGCCGTCCTTCCCATGCCGGCGACCCCGCCGCCAGCAGCCCTCCCCGCGGCCACCGCAGCCCACGCAGCGACCCCGGCAGCCGCCGTCGTGCCACCCAAGGACGCCGCCCCAAAGGTGACCTTGTGGAGCGAGGACGACTACGGCTTCATCAATGACGACCACAACGCCGCAACCAGCCAGGGACGTAAGGGTGGCACATTTCCCGCCGAGGTCCTCGCGGCTAGCGGCGACTTTGACCCTGCCGAAGACTTCGACGAGGACGACGAAAATGCCCCGCGGACCGGAGGCCGCTGGCTCACGGGCATCATCGTCGCGGTTTTGGTGGTGGGCGCCCTGGTGTTTGCCGTCTCACACATTGGCTCGCTGATAAACGGCGGAAACCTCGCCGGTGACACCAGCCCAGCCACCCAATCCCAGTCTCAGACCACCGCTGGCGCGGAAACCTCCAGCGTTCCACCGGTGGCCCCCGTGGTGCCCCCTGTCGTTGTTGGCACCACCGACGTCACCACCTATGTTGCCGGGGCTGCACGTTATGGCGATCAATTCATCCCGCGCCTAAAGGATGCTACCGACGGCAACAAGGGCACATACTGGCCCACCGTTGAATTCTCCAACGACTCCTTCGCCGGTGTCACTGACAGCATCGACCTTGCCATTGAATTGCAAGCCGAAGCCACCATTGACTCGGTGACCATTAACCAAATTGGCGGTTCCGGTGGGCAATTCAACGTCCTCACCAACAGCGCACCTTCGCTTGATGGTGCCACGAAGATTGGCAGCGGCTCCTTTAGTGCACCTGACTTCACCTTGAAAGCAGCCCCGGGAGTGAAGGCCAAATACGTGATTATCAGCTTCACGCAATTGCCTAAGCTGCAACCTTTTGTGACCTACCCCTACGGTATGAAGATCGCGGAAATCAGTATCAAGTAGCCGCAGCCGCCCCCTTATGCGGCTCAGTGGCCTTGTTACCGGTCTGCACGGAATAACCTGATCCACAATTGGGTTATGAACTAACGAATACCCACGGCCATGGCTGCCTTGGTTGAAACGATGAAGGAAGAGGAACACTTACCCGTGACCACGCAAGCTACCCCCGCCAGCGATGTCCGCGACGTTATCATCGTCGGCTCCGGCCCCGCGGGCTACACGGCCGCCATCTACACCGCCCGGGCAGACCTCAAGCCGCTCATGATCGCCGGGTCCGTCACAGCTGGTGGCGAATTGATGAACACCACTGATGTGGAGAACTACCCAGGTTTCCCCGACGGCATCATGGGTCCGGACCTGATGGAGAACTTCGGCAAGCAGGCCGAGCGTTTCGGCACCGAGGTCATGTACGACGACGTTGCTTCCCTTTCGCTTTCGGGTGCGGTCAAGACCGTAACCTTGGCAGACGGCCAGGAGTTCAAGGCACGCACCGTCATCATCTCCACAGGCTCCGCCTACCGCGAGCTTGGCGTTGAGGGCGAGAAGCGCCTGGTTGGCCACGGCGTAAGCTCGTGCGCCACCTGCGACGGTTTCTTCTTCAAGGGCCACAACATCGCCGTCATAGGCGGCGGAGACTCCGCCATGGAGGAGGCCATCTTCCTGACCAAGTTCGCCGAGTCAGTCACCGTCGTGCATCGCCGCGACACGTTACGCGCCTCCAAAATTATGGCCACCCGCGCACTGAACCACCCCAAGATCAAGTTTGTGTGGAATTCCGAGGTGGTGGGAATTGACGGTGACGCCAAGGTGACGGGTATCCGCCTGAACAACCTGGTCACGGGCGAGAAGAGTGATCTTACCGTCACCGGCGTTTTCGTTGCCATCGGCAACGATCCCCGCGTTGACTTGGTCAAGGATGTCTTGGATCTGACGGACGCTGGGACCATTGCAGTCTCGGCTCGCTCTTCCAAAACCTCTATCCCTGGCGTATTCGCCGCCGGCGACGTCATTGACCCCACGTATCGCCAGGCCATCACCGCGTCCGGTTCAGGCTGTGTTGCTGCACTGGATGTGGAGCACTATCTCGCCGAGCTGGATTCCTAAGAGAAAGTAGTCTGAGAATGAGCAATGCAAAAAATACTACCGATGCCACCTTCGCCGACGACGTCCTCAATGCGGAAATGCCCGTCATTGTCGACTTCTGGGCAGAGTGGTGCGGTCCTTGCCGTAAAATCGGTCCCATCCTTGACGAGATCTCTGTTGAGTACGCCGACAAGGTCCAGGTCATCAAGGTCGACGTTGATGCCAACCCGGCCATTTCAGCCAAGTATGGAATCACCTCCATTCCGGCCGTATACCTCTTCCAAGGTGGCGAGGTCAAGAGCACAGTCATTGGTGCCCGACCCAAGCAATACATTGAAAAAGAGTTTGCCGAGTACTTGAAGTAATTATTGCCTGATAGTTAAATGGGTGTGGGCCGGACGATATCCGGCCCACACCCATTTGGGCCAATCCGTCCAGTTCTCCCAGATTGATCCTAAGCACCAAAAGTGGAGGCCTGGCCCGGTGGTCCAGCCGGTCGAGGCCCGTGTTTCACGTGGAACATGAAACCGTCCTAGGAGAGCGTCTTCGCCATTGTGATAGAAGTTGGCAGGTAGCCCAGAGAATCATAGAGGGTCCGGGCCACCGTATTGAACCCGAATACGTGCAGCCCGAGTTCCTTCCCGCCGCGACGCTTCGCTTCCGCCTCGGCCAGCAGCATGGCCGCCCTTCCGAAACCCTGGCCCCGGTGTTGGGAATGGACGCCGATGTCCCACACCCACCAGGCACCGTCCCGGGCCGTCGATTCCGGACCTATCCACAGGAACCCCACAACCTCACCATCAGCGACAAGCTCATTGACCAGATGCCCTTCCGCGGGTTCACCGTCAGGGAAATACTTGGCATTGTCTGCCGCAGAATTCGCGCGGGCCAGTTCCGCAGATTCGCCCGATCTCATCCGGTCCTGTGCATAGTCCTCCAAGCACCACAGGAGCCAGTCCTGAAGTTGCTCGGCTGTCATCGGGCGAAGGCTAAGAGTCATGGATGTAAGTCTTCCACAATCACCGTTCAGAGTCTTAGGATCCACCTACTTCAACTCCATGGCCAGAACGGCAAACACAGCCTGGGACCCGCCAGAGCGATTCGACGGCCACGAACCGTTCCAGCGACTCGAACCCCGGCGCGTACTACCTCAGTACCCTGGACCTTTTGTGGGCTGCATTTTGCTCCCGCAGCCTGGCCACCTGATCGGGTTCAGTGTAGTCGGGTCCGCAGATCATGCGCAGCTACTCCCGTCCGCGGACCTTGAGTCCGGGCTGGATCAGCCGATTGCCGTCGGGGGTGAGTTTTGCAAATGGTTTGACCAACATCCCCTCCCCTCCGGCAGCTGTAAGGTCCAGCCACCGTTGTGTTCCCCTTTCAAGCGCCGCTGGCTCGCTCAGGTCGACGCTCAAGGATTGTGTCCTGCGGATCCGCTTCGGTTCAGCCCCTCCCAGTCGATCCAGAACCTTGAGGTGCCAGGGATGATCACTTCCGGTGTTTGTTCGCCCCCTTCCGATGCCTGAGTCTGGAAAGGGGCCAGCTGGACACTATCTAGGCCATTGGAGGGCGCACTGTACCGTCGATACGCGGCCACATAGTCTTCGGCATCCCGCGTCAGCACGACCACGGTCAGGAACCCCATGTGCTTCTCCTCGCAGATGACGTGCTCCACCCCTTCGGCCCGGTAGGCGGCATACGCTTCCCCGGGATGCTCCAAATATCCGACTTCCTTCGTTGCCCCCGCAGGGCTCATGGTTGGTGTCAGGTATGGCATCCACCGCGGATCTGCCCCCGACCTGCTCATGACATCCTCAACCTTGAGCATGCCGGGTGCCCGTTCCTGCACCGTGGGCTTTGTCGCGGCCACTGGTTTCATCAGGGCAAACCAGACTCTTTCTGCCGGTACCACCACCACTTCCCGTGCCGGATAGCGAAGGGCCGTCAGCTTGCGTCCAAAGACGACGCCCGTGTCAAGACACATGCCCCGTTACCTTTTTAGTAGCCCCTTAAAGAGTAAGAATTGGGGTTGTTGGCCTGTCGGTCCCGGCAGGATTAAATCCCCCCGTCATTGATGATCAGGGGGGTGTTGCCGCCGGGATCCGATAGGCGCCAGTGGATCGCTAATGGGGGCCGGACCAGCACAGCGAACCACCGTGTAGGTCAGCCGTAACGAAAGATGTCGAGCCTTGCCGCCGCAGGACAAGCCAACGAAGGTTTCACAGGACACTATTTCTGGGAGGTTTGCGTTGATCAAGAACCATGACGAAGTCGATATCTTCATTGGTGTTGATGTGGGCAAAAGCAATCACCACGCGGTCGCTATCGACCGAAAAGGCAAGAAACTCCTCGACCGGGCCCTGCACCAGGACGAGGCCAAACTCCGTGCCATCATCAAGTCCGTAGGAGGCAAGGGCGCGGTGTTGCTGGTCGTGGATCAGCCTTTGACCATTGCTGCGCTGCGGGTCGCTGTGGCCCAGGCTGAGGGAATCTTGGTTGGCTATATTCCGGGTTTGGCGATGCGTCGCATCGCGGACCTGCATCCCTGAGAAGCCAAGAACGATGCCCAGGATGCGGCCATTATTGCTGAAGCAGCCCGGTCTCTGCCGCATACGCTGCGTTCGATTGTCCTCGCCGATGAACAAGCCGCTGAACACTCCATTCTGTGCGGTTTTGACGACGATCTGGCCAAGCAGGCCCCCGCGACCTCGAACCGGATCCGAGGCCTACTGACTCAAGTTCACCCAGCCCTGGAACGTGTCATCGGCACGCACCTGAATCACCCTGCCATGGCCGAGTTACTGATCAAATACCCAACCCCGGAAAAGCTGCGCAAGGCCGGGCAACCCCCCGTGGCGACACTGCTCGCCAAGTACGCGCCACGAGCAGGAAACCGTTGGGCCGCCGATGTTTTTTCGCCTTGGGCGAGCAGACCGTCGTCGTCGCCGGAACCGGTGCTGCAGGCATTGTTCTGCCCCTACTCGCCGCAATGCTCAAGCAACTGCGCACCGCTAGGGATGAGCTCCTGACCCAGGTTGAAGCGCTCGTGGAGGCCCACCCTCTTCACCTCGTCCTGACCTCCATGCCCGCGGTCGGCGTCAGGACAAAAGCACGCATCATCACCGAGGTTTCGGTCAAGGAATTCCAGACTGCCGGCCACCTCGCTTCCTACGCCGGGCTGGCACCGGTGACCTGGCGATCGGGCACTTCGATCCGTGGCGACCACCTCTCCAAGAAGGGCAATAAGTCCCTGAAGCGGGCGTTCTTCCTCTCCGCGTTCGCGGCACTGAAAGACCCACTCTCCCGGGCCTACTACGACAGGAAACGAGCCGAGGGAAAACGCCACAACCAAGCCCTAATCGCCCTCGCCCGACGCCGCTGCGACGTGCTCTTCGCGATGCTCCCCAACGGCGCCCTCTACGACGTCCCGACCACCAAAATTACATAACCACTCAAAGAAAGCAGCTACCGGACACACCCCGGCAGCCACTACTCCATGCCCAAAAATACCTCGACAATATTTTTGAAGAAGAACCGCCAAAACCCTTGACGAAAAACATAGGGCCACCCCTTACCCATTCCGCCTCCAGGTGGGCGAATGTCCATAGAGAACTGTTGCCTTTCCCCTGTAGTCTTCGGCCCACGGTAGCCGCACCGGCAGGCCGTAACCCATAGTGACCTTCTTCACCTTCAACGCACATACCAGCTTGTCCTCATGGTCTCCGGGCACGGCGTATGCGTGTGCGTGTGCGTTGCCGCCCAGGCCCGTCACCAGCCGCAGTACGCCGGGACTGTCCAGGCCGCGATCCACCAGGTCACCAACAAATGTGGCCCTGCATCCCATCGGGTGCGACGCGTCCACGGCTCGCACCCGACAATGGTGTAGCGAGAGTGTCCAGCAAGCTGGAACGGTCCCCCAGGCAGCCGTGGACGTCCCCAATCATGCCAAACGGACCGGTAGCTGCAGTGAAGTCGTTGAGAAGCGGTTCCCGTCTGAATCTGTCCTCCGCAATCTCTGACTCACTGATGATGACGTGGATTTTTTTGGAATCCCTCCCTGCGCAGGGACTTGAGCGAGCGCCGTAGTCGGTCCAGTTGCCGGCGACTGACACGCTCATCCAGCCGCCTGTCTACCCTCTGGCCGTTCCGCGCCAGGCCAGCCTTACAGGTAGGTCGAGCACCACGGCGACAGTGAGCACATCATGGTCCCGTGCCAGTTTGACCAGGGCCCGCCTGGCATCAGCTTGCGCGTTGGTGGTGTCTATGTACCCGCTCCGCTCGCCCCCACAAGCACTAGGAGGCAAAACTTCGGGATGCCAAGTTCCGCCAAAGTTAGATCCACCTGAAAGTTGCAAGTTCGGTGGTTTTCACCCACGGGCCGAAATGCCACTGTGCATCCGTAGCCGCTCAAAGCGGTGGTCTGGATGTTGCATGGCACCGGCGGGCAACTGCGGGTACAACGGGTTGCATTCCACGTTGGGGGTGGTGATAATGACAGCTCCCGGTCTGGCGTGCCCAAAGATATTGCCCAGCAGAACCGGCAAACGCTAGGGTTCTAGGTGTTCGATCACTTCCATCAGGACCACCGCTTTGTTTCCGGCTCTCCTAGCGTCAATGTAGGTAGCTGAGCTGTGGATCAGGCGTAGCCGTTCGCGTTGGCGGTCACCAGGCTCGTCCATGCGCAGCGTCTCCGCTGCCCGGAATTGGCTCTGTCGGATACGTCAGCGCCAATGATCTCCGTGAACCGGGGCTCAGCTACCAGCCGCTGCGTGAGTGTTCCGTCCCCGCAGCCAAGATCCACCACGCGTTAGCCCTGTACATCATGCTGTCCCGCCATAACCCTCTCCGCACACAGTCTGTGGAACGGGGCGGGAATCTTCCCGCAAACCTCTGTGGGGCGGGAGGTATGTCACCAGTGGCCTGCCCCTTCCGGATCGTTCCTGCCCGGTTGAGCAGTTGGGAGGCGACCTCGACCATCCCCCGCTGGTGGGCCAGATACTTGTTCATGAGAATTTCTCCGTCTGGGTACCCTCCCAGCCATCCTTAACCGGCCCTCAGTAACTTGCCGACTTCGTCGTCGCCAACCCAATAGTGTTTGGAATCGTCCATGACCGGAAGAAGTCCATAGATTTGGCGCACCGCATCTTGCAGGCGCAGCTTAGCGGCAAGTTCAACTTTGAAGTAGCTATATTCATCCAGTCCGGGAACGCTGGATCAAGGCGATGCCCTGATACCACGCGCCCGCCGAGCGGAGCAAAGAGCCGCGTGGCCATCTCCTCGCCTCCCTTGACCGGGACGGGTTTCGACCTGGCGGTCAGATCCATGGCCGACACCGCGAGATCAGGCCGCTTTTCACACCACTCGTTCATGGCCGTGCGAGACAGCTGCCCCGGGGCCACCGCCGCCATGGAGGATGACGTTAAGGTCGGTCGTTCACATATTCGTCCAGGGAGGCAGCATCAGCTTTCTGACTCCGGGGTAGAACACATGGACCTGCCAGACGCTTGCCTCAATTGTCTGGACCGTGGCCGGGTGCTTCCGGAGCAGGTACCCAAGGTCCGTCGCGTCGGGCCATGTGTAGGTCTTGGTCACGAGCAATGAGTCCCCCAAGGCCGAATACTCCTCCGTTGCGCCAACCCTAACTCTATCCCCGGCTGGTGGCAGTCCCCCCAGCGACGCCAGCATTCAGGTAATCAGGTGCGCACCTCATGATGTGGGAAATGCTCGCGAAAACTCGTTCCACGGCCGTGTGCCTGGTTGCTATGGACCCCATGATAATGTTCGATCCCCAGACCTCCCTGGGCTTTCGTGCTCACTGGTGCTGAAGCGTGTATGACAGGCTTCGCCGGTATCCAAAAATGCGGCGCCACGGTTTCGCAGGATGCTGACAATTTCTGGTGGTCTTCTTGTTTCACGTGAAACAGCATCCAGCAGTTTGGTCCGGCGTTGCGCTCAAGGATTTGCGCCATGCAGCTTCACGACCTGCATCCCCATGCCACATTCGACGGTCTCGGCGACGCATGGTGGTCAGTTGAACCAGATGACCATGTCTGCTCCCTACACATGAGCGATCGACTGCCGCTGGCTCAATGCATCAGTAGATTCTCCAATGTCAATAGTGATTCGCGCGCTTTGACCTCGTTAGGGGCGGGGCGCGGCTGACAAGAGCACTCACGACGTGGTTGCGGACGCCTGCGGCCTGCTCTAGTCTGCTAGTCATCCTACTTCCGGCGCCGACCAGAGCCTATGCCCTAATGATCTGGCATCTTCATCCGCGACAGCGTCCTCCCCGAACTCACGTCCACAGGCCACGGGTACTTCCTGCCGGGTCTGGGCATTAGTCCTTCTGCGGTCTTTGAATCCCGAGGACTCGGCGGTATGAGCTAGCCGGGTGCATGGGTTGAATTGCCGAAGGTCCTCTCATTCCCAACCGAGTCCTCTGCCAAGGGCAGTGAAAAGCATGACTGGGCTTATCGAATGTCGCCCGCCGCCGCCGGAAGCTGTTCTGCGGGAAGTACGCATCGGCTGCTTGTCCACTATTCGACCCGAGAGTGCCCTTGCACAATTTCCTTACCGCAAGCCGGTAGTCAACCTTCTTGTATGAGAAATTTTCACTTGCGCCTGCGTCGGATTCACGCCGCTGATGAACGAACGCTCCAGCTCGCCGCAGCTTTCCGGCCGATGTGGGTGCTGCATAGGCGGGCTACCGCGGAACCTACTTCTTGGCCCGGGAGCATAAATTAATGCATCACGCCACGCCCCAGAGGCTTCCTGCAATCGTGAATATTCGGTTGCAGGCGGACTAGGAGCGCGAAGGCAGGTATTCGCATGGACTCCGGGTGAGGTCCGGACTCCTGCACCCACCAGGTCCGGTAGTGCGCCCATGGACTGTATCTGGTTCTGAAATACCTATATGTCCAGCGGTGACGTAGGCATCTACGTGCTGGTATGAGGGTCAGTCGATAGATGTTCTCCGCGCACGGTTTAGCGGCGTTGTTTCACGTGAAACGTAGTATGGTAGCCGTCACTCATCCGTAGAAGCCGAAAAAAGGAGCTGGGGTCCAGTTGCCCCTGCAAGCCACGAGTTGATCTCGAGTGGGGTCCGGGCTCCCTGCACGTCCAGTAGGCCATGAGGGGGCCCCTGATCCCGCTATGGCTATGGCTATGGCTATGACTATGACTATGACCCACTCTGAACTCACCGTGTGGCGCTCCCGGTGCTGGCGTGCCCGTCATTTAGTGTGCTCGACGAAAGGTATCACCTCCCAACAATATTTTCCGTAAAAAGATGTTCGGAGAGTCCAAATTCTCGCCACGGATTGAGCTTCACGCAATCCGGAACGTAGGCGTCACCGCGACTACTGCCCCGTATTTCTGGGTAACAGTACCAACATAGCCTCTGCCGAACTATTGCTGGGAAAAGTTCGCCCCTAGGTCCCCAGCCCGCCGGCTGGTCATAGGCGAGTGACTGTCATCATTCCGCCGAGGCACGACGGGCCACGCGTCGCAGCTGTGGGCCCGGAGCTGCTTAACGGATAAATGCTGGTCTCTAGTAACGATTCCCCTCAGTCATTCATCCACCGACTTTCCGAGAACTATCTGGTGACTCCCCGTGCGTAATCGTCACTCGATGGCCCGGCGGTCAAGGGCCTGGCGCTCTGCCATAGCCAACCTGTTCAGAATCATGAATGACCAATCCACCAAGATGTTTCACGTGAAACCCGATTCTGTACGAGGAAAAGAATAATGTTGTCGAAATCAGGGAAACGGCCGCAGAATTGCCCCGAACTTCGTATCGCCCTTCACAATATTTTTTTGTTTAGAATCGCTCTCAGAGAATCAAACAGAATCAATTTGGTCAGCAGAAAAGGTCGTGTTGTTTCACGTGAAACAACACGACCCTTCGGCGAAAGGACTTCTAGTTGGAACCGGGGGCGAGGACATCCATGATCCGGTTCAGGTCCTCAACAGAGGCAAACTCAATGCTCACCTTGCCCTTTCGCGCGCCCAGAGAAATCTTAACATTCGTGTCAAGGCGATCAGACAAGGAGCTGGCCAGAAAGTCAAGGCGCTCATGCCGGGGGCTCGGTTTGGTACTCCGGTCCTTCTGCGCATCAGCCGGGACCTGGTAAAGCTGAACCGCCTCTTCCGTTGCCCGCACGGACATTCCCTCGGAAACGATCTTTTGTGCCAAAAGCTCCATGGCGTCAGTCCCAGGCAAGCCCAATAGCGCCCTAGCGTGACCTGCCGAGAGTACCCCCGCAGCCACCCGACGCTGAACCACAGGCGGCAACTTCAGCAGTCGAAGCGTGTTGGAGACCTGGGGCCTGGAGCGCCCAATCTTGTCTGCCAGCTGCTCGTGTGTGGTTCCGAAGTCCTCAAGGAGCTGTTGGTATGCTGCAGCCTCCTCCAAGGGATTCAGTTGGCTACGATGAAGGTTTTCAAGCAGTGCATCACGGAGTAGATTGTCATCGCTTGTTTCGCGAACGATAACGGGAATGGTTTCCAGGCCGGCGGCTTGGGACGCACGCCAACGGCGTTCACCCATGACCAATTCATAGGGCTGGTCACCCTTTTCAGTCGACTTGCGGACTACAATCGGCTGGAGAATGCCGATTTCCTTGACGGAATGTACCAGTTCTGCCATGTCGTCTTCATCGAAGACCGTCCTAGGCTGCTTTCGGTTGGGGTGGATTTCCCCTACGGGCAGCTCCATGAACCGTGCACCGGGAACCTCTACAAGCTCAATCGCAGCCGGCTCAGGGACTTTTTTAGTCTCCCGCGCAGTGCCTGCAGTTTTCCGGCCTTTGGGTTCCGGAAAGAAGAGATCTACTGGACGGGTCGGCTGTGATGAGGAACCCGAATCATCCGAGGATGAATTGGGTATCAAAGCACCTAAGCCGCGACCAAGGCCTCTACGCTTTTCGGTCATTGACATGTCCTCCATTGAATGAGCCCCTCAAAGTGCGAGCCAGATGAAATTCTTAGTTTGGGTGGAATCCAGGATGGCATTCCCATACTTGCATTCTAGCGTTCAGCCAGTTCCGCTGCGGCTTCCAAGTAGGACAACGCGCCGGTGGACGAAGGATCGTAAGTCATGACCGTTTGTTGGTAACTGGGAGCCTCCGAGATCCGCACTGAGCGCGGAATCAGGGCCTTCAGAACCTGCTTAGGGAAATGTTCCCGCACGTCCGCAGCTACATGGGCGGCCAGATTTGTGCGTCCGTCGTACATCGTCAACAGAATCGTCGACACCACCAAGTCAGAGTTGAGATGCTTTTGGATCATTTCAATGTTTTTCAACAATTGACTCAGACCCTCCAGTGCGTAGTACTCGCACTGAATGGGAATCATCACCTCGTTGGCAGCGACGAAGGCGTTGACAGTCAACAGTCCTAGGCTCGGAGGGCAGTCGATAAAGATGAAATCAAGGCGCTGTTCCCCATTTTCCTCACGATACTTCGTGTACTGATCGATGGCCCGCCGCAAGCGCTGCTCCCGAGCGACGAGGGAAACCAGCTCAATCTCGGCTCCAGCCAAATGAATGGTTGCCGGTGCACAATACAGGTTGTCAATGTCAGGACACAAAGCCACCACATCGGACATGGCAAAATCATTGATCAGGACATCGTAAATGCTGTCGATCTCGGCATGGTGCGGGACACCCAGTGCCGTTGAAGCATTGCCCTGGGGGTCAATATCAATAACGAGCACCTGAAGACCAGCTGATGCCAACGCGGCTGCGATATTAACAGTAGTGGTGGTCTTGCCAACGCCACCCTTTTGATTCGCCACTGTGAGGATACGGGTTCGCTTCGGACGAGGCAGTTTCCGGCCAAGGAGTCGCTCTCGCCGCTTTGTTTCGCTAACCAATTGGCTCGCTATGGGACTGCTGTCATCAAAGTCGTTGTCGAATGCCGAAATTCCACCAGGGTTTGTTTCACGTGAAACAAGATCTCCGTCCGAAGACTCAACCGTTTTAAGTTGATTTTTCAGTCGCGTCGCAACCTGCGTCCCGTTCCCGACTGAAGGTGAATCAGATCGTGCCGACCCCAACGACATAAACGGTGGGATCCGTTGCGAAGCTGCTTCGCTGTTGGTCACGCTGACACTCTCACTTTCATTTGGCTGTGTATGCCAGTCACTAGCCTACCGGTTCTCTTACACGGCATCGAGGATCAGCGCCGGGCTACCTTGATACGCACTACAGTGGTTGGTTCTTCCAGGATGTCGGCGCCTGCAAGTACTACCTCTGTCTGGACGCCACCGAGCTTTTTGATGGTTTTCGCAGCTTTGGTGACCTCCTCGCCAGCGCTACGCCCCTTGATGGCCAGCAGCACGCCCTTCCCGCCAAGTAAGGGGATGGTCAACTGTGCCAGGCTGTCCAATGCGGACACGGCCCTTGCTGTGACAACAGTGCATTCGACCTTGCCAATGGCCGCCTCGGCCCGGGCGCGGAGGATCCCCACATTGCCAAGACCAAGATCCATGACAACCTCTTCAAGCCAGGTCACTCGACGTTCAAGGGGTTCGATGAGAGTCACATACAGGTCAGGGCGGGCAATGGCCAGGCACAGCCCGGGTAGCCCAGCGCCACTGCCAACATCGGCGACTTTAGCTCCGTCGGCTATCAACTCAGCGACGACGGCACAGTTCAGGACGTGACGGCTCCACAGGCGAGGAACCTCGCGTGGACCAATCAACCCACGCTCAATCCCCGATGTGGCCAAGTGCTCCACATACCGTTTAGCCAGGTCTCGACGATCACCAAAAATCCGCTCAGCGGCAATGGCTTCTTCGACAGTTAGCTCTACCACAACAAGTGTCCCCTCGCGAGCGGTCCCGCCCACTTGCCTCATGGCACGCGAGCGGGACCGTCAATTTTGACTCTAATTTTTACGTTATGAAGCGGTGACGACGATGTGGCGGCTGGCGCCTTCGCCTTCAGATTCTGATTCCAAGCCAAGTTCGGCAATGGTGTCGTGAACAATCTTGCGTTCGTAGGCGCCCATGGGCTCCAATGCTACGGACACGCTGCCAGCTTTGATCGCAGCAGCTGCGTCCTTGGCAATCTGAGCTAGCTCGACGTTGCGCCGATCGCGGTAGCCATCGATGTCCAGGACCAAACGGGAGCGGTTCTCGGTTGCCGACAGTACACTCAGACGGGTCAGTTCTTGGAGTGCATCCAAAACTTCACCGTCCTGGCCTACCAGTGCTTTCAATGAAACGACTTCTTCATCGGCGACGATGGAAATGTAAGTGCGCCCATTGCGCACCTCGATATCAATGTCACCATCGATATCGGCGATGTCCAACAGTTCTTCCAGATAATCCGCAGCGATATCGCCCTCTTCTTCGAGGCGGTTTGCACCTGAGGCGTCGTCCTGGTCAACCAGAACCGGATCAACGTTGTCCTGCTCGGCACCAGCCCGGACAGCATTGTCCTGGTCAACAGTTTGTTCGGGAACAATCCCAGTTTCAGCAGGCATTATTTCTTCTTCCTGTTTTTACGTTGTGGCTGGCTCCGTTGGCGCTTGGCCTCAGGAATCTCTTCGATCTCTTCTTCGACCTTCTTCTTCGAAACTCCCAACAGCGGCAAACCCTTGGCTTCGCGACGTTTCTGGTATTCCTTGTAGGCGGGTGATCCTGGGGTGGGCATGCGGCGGATGACGAAGAACTGCTGACCCATGGTCCAAATGTTGGTTGTGGTCCAGTAGATCAAGACACCGATGGGGAAGTTCACGCCACCAATACCGAAGACCAGCGGCAGCACATAGAGCATCATCTTCTGCTGCTTCATGAAGGGACCCTGCATGGCTTCTTCAGACATGTTCTTGGACATGATCTGCTTCTGCGTGATGAACTGCGACGCTATCATCGCAATAATCATGACAATGGAGAGCACCACAACGGATACGTTGAGGTCACCACCTTGCAGTTGCGGCAGGAATGCCGCCGAGAGGGGAGCACCGAAAAGGGTTGCTTCATCAAACTGAGCAACCTGGGCGTGGCTCATGGCTCCAATGCCTATGCCGCTGCCATTTGCCTTGGCAACGCCGGAGAGAACCTGGAACAAGGAGAAGAAGAAAGGCATCTGGATCAGCATTGGCAGGCAGGCGGAGAACGGGTTGGTGCCGTGCTCCTTGTACAGGGCCATCTGCTCCTGCCCCATCGCCTGGCGGGAGAGCTGATCTGTTTTGCCCTTGTATTTAGCCTGCAGCTTCTTCATATCCGGCTGCAGTGCCTGCATGCCACGCTGGGCTTTGATCTGTTTGACGAAAACCGGAATCAACGCGGCGCGGATCACCAACACCAGACCGATGATGGACAACGTCCAGGCAAGGCCTGAGGCAGCATCCATCCCCAAGAAGGTCAGCCCGTCATGGAACGTCACCATGATCCATGACACTAGCCATTTGAAAGGGAACAGAATTGTATCGAAGAAGCCCATATTTCTTTATCTATCTCCTGAAGCCGCCGGGCGACTTTGTGTATCCGCCTGAGCTGCCAGAAAGAAGTCTGGGTGGTTCAGTTGGACAATGAACGGAACCTTGGAGGGATCATCCCAGTTGACATGTGCCGGCGCCGGGACCGGATCGATGCCGCCGGAATTCCAAGGATGGCAACGCACAATGCGACGTGCCGCATACCAGCTGCCTTTTACTGCACCGTGGACGGTGACGGCCTCCAGGGCATATGCCGAACAGGACGGAAAAAACCGGCACACCTGACCATAAATGGGTGAGATGAATCGCCGGTACAGTTTCAAGACAACTATCAGAATATTTTGCGGAAGATGCCACAAGAACCGTCCGACGACGGTCGGGCGGCTCAAAGCGCGACTCTCAAGCTTCGCTTGGGTCACGTTCATCATCTCCTTTCGACACAGCGGCCTTCATAACTGCCAGTGCTGGGGTGTCCCGTTGGCGATTTCCCGCCGACGGTTCCGCCACCTCCACCCGTATACGGGGGGAAACCTTGGAAAAAGCTCGTTGGTAGTCGTTGACAAGTTCGCCCCAAGTGGCGCCGGCTGCAGCGGGCAGGGCCCTAACTACAACATTGACACCATATGGATGGCTGCGAATTGTCTCGACAACTATTTCACGCAGTCTTCTCTTAACGAGATTGCGCGTCACAGCGTTCCCAACAGTCTTCGCCACAATGAACCCAACCTGGCTGGGGTCATCCGGAGAAGTGGACACCACATATAACACTAAGTTCCGGCGTCCATGTCGGACGCCGGAACGTACAGTATGTGAGAAGTCAGCGGAGGTCCGCATTCTATTTCTGGTGGCTAGCACCCTGCGATCAACTGCTACTTCTGTAAGGCTCGACGTATCGTCAAGCAGTTATTGGTTTAGGCCGACAGTTCGATGCGACCCTTGCCACGGCGTGCGGCCAAAATGGCACGACCGGCGCGGGTACGCATACGGAGGCGGAAGCCGTGCTTCTTGGCACGACGGCGGTTGTTCGGCTGAAAAGTCCGCTTGCTCACGGTAGTTACTCCAAGACAATCAAAGATGCGCCTTGCCCGAAGCTAACAAGGAAGAAAGGGGCCGACGCTAAGTATATGGATGCCTGCTTTTCACCTCTTGATAACAAGAGGTATGCGCAAGAGCGCAAAGTAGACACATGGGACTTCACAACGTTAGGTCATGGCGGCCCGCCGAGTCAAACTGCGGTAGTCCGGAATCAGGCCCCCGCAGGGGAAAATACCAACGATCCTCCCTCCCCACTGCCCATCGGTCCTGTGCATGGAATAGTGGATAAGCCGTGGATAAACTGTGTCCCAAGGCATCAAATCGGCACTCATCTGTGACATTTATCCACAAGCCAATTTCCTCGCTATCTTCTGGCGTTTTGATCCTTTAGGCTAGGCCAGTAGCAAGTTATCCACGGGTTGTGAATAACTCTGTGGATGGCGGATGTTGATACATCCTTCCCACATTCGGGCAACGCCTTGAAATGTAAGGCAAGTCACGCGCAGAAGAGCGCGCAAATACGAGATTCCGGTTCGACTACGATCGCCGGAGTAAAGGGGAGAAGTCGATGGGCACTGAGGGGATCAATACCGAGGAGATCAACGATGTTGGTAGTTCCTGGCGCAGAGTCATCCGAATTTTGGAACAGGACGAACGAGTCTCTCCACGGCAGCGAGGTTTTGTTGTCCTCACTCAGCCACAGGGCCTCATTGGCAACACGCTTTTGGTTGCTGTACCCAACGAACTGACGCGTGAGGTTCTGCAAACCCAGCTCAATACTGCTCTGGTTGAAGCTCTCAGACAGGTATTTCCGGCGGAAATCAGCTGCGCATTCAGCGTCAACGCCGATCTAGTCCCCACCCGCAAGGAAGAAGTTGCAGCTCCAGAACAGGTTCCGGTGCGTGCTGACCGCAATGACCGCGTTGAACGCATAGAACGTTCGGAACGAATCGACATTGCTTCCAAACCGTCACCGATGCTGCCCAGTACGTCCCAAGAATTTGGTCGGTTGAATCCAAAGTATGTTTTTGACTCCTTTGTCATCGGGTCCTCGAACCGCTTTGCCCATGCAGCGGCAGTAGCCGTTGCCGAGGCGCCGGCCAAGGCTTATAACCCGTTGTTCATCTACGGCGACTCCGGTTTGGGAAAAACACATCTGCTGCACGCCATTGGCCACTATGCGCGCCGACTCTACAACGGAATCCGGGTTCGCTACGTGAACTCCGAAGAGTTCACCAACGATTTCATCAACTCCATTCGTGACGATGAGGGGGCCAGCTTCAAGCAGCTCTACCGCAATGTAGACATCCTCCTCATTGATGACATCCAGTTCCTAGCCAACAAAGATGCCACCCAGGAAGAGTTCTTCCACACCTTCAACGCCTTGCACAACCACAACAAGCAGGTAGTCATCACCTCAGATCTGCCTCCCAAAAGGTTGCAAGGATTTGAGGAACGCATGAGATCACGTTTTGAGTGGGGCTTGCTCACCGATGTGCAGCCACCCGAGCTGGAAACCCGCATCGCCATCTTGCGAAAGAAGGCGATCGGTGAGGGTCTATCAGCGCCGGACGATGCCCTTGAATACATTGCCTCAAAGATCTCAACGAACATCCGTGAACTTGAAGGTGCTTTGATCAGGGTCACCGCCTTCGCAAGCTTGAACCGGCAGCCGGTGGATGTGGGCCTGGCCGAGATGGTTTTGAAGGACCTGATCACCGACGACGGCGCCCAAGAGATCACTTCAACGGCGATCCTTGGACAAACGGCAGCGTACTTCAACATCTCCTTGGAAGAGTTGTGCAGCAAGTCACGCACCCGAACCCTGGTCACTGCGCGGCAAATTGCCATGTATCTGTGCCGGGAGCTGACCGACATGTCACTGCCCAAGATCGGGCAGGAATTTGGTGGCAGGGACCACACCACGGTCATGCACGCGGACCGGAAAATCAGAGAACTTATGGCTGAACGGCGCGCCATCTACAACCAGGTGACCGAGCTGACCAACAAGATCAAGCAGCAACAGCGAGAAGGATAAGCCGCGCAGCGGGTAAAAAAATTTGCTAATTAACAGGTGTGGATAAGTCTGTGGATACTTAAGTGCACAACCCACCTTCGCCTGCGGATAACTACACACTAGTATGTGGATCGCCAAAATGCCTCAAAAAGTTCTCCACCGCTCCCCACAGCCCAATGCGCGACAGCCTCACATATTGTGCACAGGGCAGATCGGCGGGATCACGCGAACGACACCGGTTATCCACAGTATCCACAGGACTTATTAACACTACGAATCCCAATAAATCTGCATTTCAAACAACATTTTCTTCTACACCGATTCCCGTCCCTTCCAAGCGAATGACAATGTTCGAATCGCCGTCGCAAAGGGCTAAGCTGTCTCAAAGCATGTAATTCCACAACGAATCAATGAGCCCTGTCTTAGCTTCAAAAGCTCCGCCAGGCGACAAACACTTTTCGCACGATGAAAGGCGGCACCCTTCCGTGAAGTTCCGAGTCGAACGAGATGTTCTGACCGAAGCAGTCAGCTGGGCCGCACGCTCCTTGTCGCCCCGACCTCCAGTGCCTGTCCTTTCAGGCCTTTTGCTCAAAGCCGAAGCCGGCACACTCAGCCTGGCCAGCTTTGACTACGAGATTTCTGCACGCCTGCAAATCCCGGCTGACATCACCGAAGAGGGCACCATCCTGGTTTCGGGAAGGTTGCTGGCGGATATTTGCCGCAGCCTTCCCTCAGCGCCGGTTGACATCGAAACCGATGGCTCCAAAGTCACGTTGACCTGCCGCAGCAGCCGTTTCCACCTGGCCACCATGCCTGTTAACGACTACCCGGAACTGCCGGCCCTGCCGGATGTGAGCGGGACCGTCGACGGCGAAGCCTTCGCCCAGGCAGTTGCCCAGGTCATCATTGCTTCCAGCAAAGATGACACCTTGCCCATTCTCACAGGCGTAAAAATGGAAATCGAAGGTGACCTGATAACGCTTCTTGCCACGGACAGGTACCGTCTGGCCCTGCGGGAAATCAGGTGGAACCCCACGTCTCCAGGCATCTCCACAGGTGCTTTGGTAAAAGCAAAAACCTTGAGCGAAGTGGCCAAGACTCTAGGTGGTTCCGGGAACATCAACATCGCCTTGTCAGAAAACAGCGAACTGATTGGATTTGAGAGCGGCGGGCGCCGCACAACCTCACTCCTGGTGGATGGCGATTATCCCAAAATTCGTTCCTTGTTCCCGGACAACACACCCATCTACGCCACCGTGGAAACTCACGCACTGGCGGAGGCTGTACGCCGCGTTTCCCTCGTAGCGGAGCGAAATACACCAGTAAGGTTGATGTTCACCGACGGTCAACTCACCCTTGATGCAGGAACGGGTGAAGACGCCCAGGCCTCTGAGAACCTCGAAGCGACACTGGTTGGCGAAGAAATCACTGTCGCGTTCAACCCGCACTATCTCAGCGAGGGTTTGAACGCGTTTGACAGCAAATATGTCAGGTTTTCCTTCACCTCAGCACCAAAACCGGCCATGTTGACGGCCCAGGACGACCTCAATGGCGAGAATCGTGATGATTACCGCTACTTGGTTATGCCAGTAAGGCTTCCCAACCAGTAACGTTAATGCCAGATGGTGAACATAACTCAAGAAAAGAGAACCGCCGTGCACATCGGACTTGTCGGACTTGGAAAAATGGGCTTCAATATGCGGGAACGCCTTCGCGCAGCCAACATTGAAGTCACCGGTTTTGACAGCAATCCTGATGTTAGCGACGTTACTTCTCTCGCGGAACTTGTTTCATCACTGCAGGCACCTCGGCTGATCTGGGTCATGGTTCCCTCCGGGGACATCACCAACTCCGTGATCACCGAGCTTTCAGAACACTTGGACGCAGGAGATCTGATCATTGACGGCGGAAATTCGCGGTTCACTGAGGATCAAAAGCACGGTGCTTTGCTGGCTGAGAAGAACATTGGTTTCATGGATGTAGGGGTCTCAGGCGGGGTGTGGGGCCTGAAAAATGGTTACGGACTGATGGCTGGCGGGTCAACTGAAAATGTCGCTTGGGCCATGCCGATTCTGGATGTTTTGCGTCCTGAGGGAGACCGCGCAGACAGCTTTGTCCATGTGGGAGACATCGGTGCCGGGCACTACGCAAAAATGGTGCACAACGGTATCGAGTATGGACTGATGCAGGCGTACGCCGAAGGGTATGAGCTGCTGGCCAAAAAGGACATTATTGAGGATTTGCCAGGCGTATTCCGGGCTTGGCAAAAGGGGACTGTGGTTCGTTCCTGGCTCCTGGATTTGATGGTCAAGGCCTTGGATGAGGATCCGGGCCTGGAATCCATAGACGACTATGTCGAGGATTCAGGTGAAGGCCGTTGGACGGTGGAAGAAGCCATAGCCAACGCTGTCCCTGCCCCTGCCATCACGGCCGCACTGTTCGCACGTTTCTCCTCCCGCGAAGACAACTCCCCTGCCATGAAAATGGTGTCGGCTTTGCGACACCAGTTCGGCGGACACGCCACCAAACCCTCCGGTTCCTAACCCAAAATTCCTCCACGAAGAAGAAAAGTCGGCAGTAAAAGTGTTTCTTGAGCATCTTTCCCTCACCGACTTCCGCAGTTATCAACAGGTCGATCTGGCGCTCTCCCCTGGGGTGACGGTTCTGGTGGGGTCCAATGGTTTGGGTAAGACCAACCTGGTGGAGGCCATCGGCTATTTGTCCACACTTTCCTCCCACCGAGTCAGCTCGGATGCACCGCTGCTGCGGTTTGGTGCCGACCGGGCCTTGGTGCGTGCCCAACTTGTGAGGGGCGTTCAAAAAGTGATGGTGGAAGTTGAAATTAACGCCTCCCGCGCAAATAGGGCCCGAATCAATCGGGCCAATCCCGTCCGGGCCAGGGATGTTTTGGGGATCTGCCGCAGTGTCCTTTTTGCCCCCGAAGATCTGGCCCTCGTTAAAGGTGATCCCTCCAGTCGGCGTCGTTTTTTGGATGATTTGTTAGTGGTGATGCTGCCTAAACATGCCGCTACGCGCTCGGACTATGACAAGGTACTCAGGCAGCGAAACGCCTTGTTGAAGTCGGCCCGGGCCCAGCATTTTTCCAGGAACGGTGTCAGTGAGGGGCATCTCGCCACGTTGGATGTGTGGGACGCGCATCTGGCCGCGGCGGCGGCCCTTCTGCTGTCTGCCAGGTTAGAGCTGCTGAACCGTTTGCGACCCCATATGGCTGAGGCTTATGCCCAGCTGACAGATGGATCGAAACTTCTCCGGGCAATTTATCGCAGCAGCATAGATGATGATCCAGTGAAGGCAACGGATGCGTACGACGCCGTTCCTTCAGAGAAGCAGGAGGCCCCCTTTGCGCTCGAGAGCCGGGAACCGGCGGACCTTTCGCTGTGCAGCGTGGAAGAACTGAAGGAGAAGTTCATTCTCGCTTTGCAGTCGTCGCGAACTCGCGAGTTGGAGCGTGGCATGTCCTTGGTGGGGCCACACCGGGATGAAGTGGAATTGTTGTTGGGCGTGGCACCGGCACGAGGCTACGCCTCACATGGTGAGTCCTGGTCGGTTGCCTTGGCCTTGCGTCTGGCATCGTTTTATGTGCTCAGCGAAGACACTCACATCGCCAACAACCAACCCATCTTGATCCTCGACGACGTATTTGCGGAGTTGGATTCCCAGCGGCGGCGCAAATTGGCGCTGATGGTCCGCAACGCCGAACAAGTACTGGTTACAGCCGCCGTGGGTGAAGACATTCCCCCTGAGCTCTCCGGCGCTCAGGTACAGGTCATTCCAGGTGGTGTGGTTGCCAATGGTGGGTGAGAAGCCAGTGGGTGAGGCCGGAAACCACGACACCACGGGTCGTAAGAGTCGCCGCGCAGCGGCGGCTGTGGACCATGTCACCGAGGTGGATGCCCCCCAAGCGGCCTTGAACAGAATGCGAACCATAGCCAAGAGCCGTGGCGAACTACGGATTCCCCGCAGCAGATTGGGGGAAAAGTCCACCCCCAGGGGAAAACGAGTTCCTTTTTTGGATGTCAAGGACGGCGGGCGGGACCCCTTAGGACTGGGTAATGTGGTGAGTCGACTGGTATCGGACCGGGGATGGAGTTCACCACTGGCAGTGGGATCTGTCATGGCACAGTGGGACACCTTGGTGGGTGCTGACATATCAGCCCACTGTCAACCGGAAAGTTTTGAAGTCACCACCTTGCATGTGCGTTGTGATTCCACCAGTTGGGCAACCCAGCTGCGGCTGCTTTCTTCGTCCCTGCTAGCTAAGTTTGATGCGGAACTCGGTGCAGGCGTCGTGACCAAGATATTAGTCTTGGGACCCACTGCCCCAAGCTGGCGCAAGGGCTTCCGCAATGTCAAGGGTCGCGGGCCTAGGGACACATACGGATGAGAAGTACGGGTACCTGAAAGAAATTGCCACCGCCGCTGCAGGGCGATTGAAACCCCTCTCGGCGTACATCCCCTCAGCAGGTGAGGGACGATTGCCTTCTAAGCGGCTTTTCTCGCGTCTCAGAGCAGGTTCAGGCGGAGTTTCGGGCTGCCGCAAGGTAGAATCAGGAGTAGGATCGTCTCCCCGCGGCGTCACGGCACGTTTCGTCGTCACCTCGGGTAGCGGTAATCAACAGCCTTCCAAGGATGAGCAAGATGCGCGGGACTTACGGTATCCGTGGCAAATCCTGTCGGTGGCAATCGAGAGAACTATAAAGGGGTCGAACGCGCCTGTGACTACGAATAATCCAGAGAACCCGGGGAATGCGATAATTCCTGAGCAAGACAGCTCGGATTCCGGCGCGATCAGTGCGGACCTCGTCCTCCCGGCTGCTAAAATCCCGGCCAATGAGAGCCACTACGACGCCAGTGATATCACGGTGCTGGAAGGCCTCGAGGCTGTCCGGAAACGTCCAGGGATGTACATCGGTTCCACTGGCCCCCGCGGTTTGCATCACTTGGTCTATGAAGTGGTGGACAACTCCGTTGATGAAGCTCTCGCCGGATACTGTGATCACATTGAGATCACGTTGACAGCCGAAGGCGGTGTCAGGGTGGTTGACAATGGCCGTGGCATTCCAGTGGATATTCACCCAACGGAGGGCAAGCCAACCGTTGAGGTTGTTATGACTATTTTGCACGCCGGCGGAAAATTCGGCGGCAGTGGCTACGCCGTGTCCGGTGGTTTGCATGGTGTCGGCATTTCCGTGGTGAATGCGCTCTCCCGCCGTGTTGACACCGAGATTCGCCGTCAGGGATCCGTGTGGCGGATGAAGTTTGCCGACGGAGGCAAGCCGCAAGGTACTTTGGTCAAGGGTGAAGACACCACCGATACCGGCACCACGCAGACGTTCTATCCGGACCCCGAAATTTTTGAGTCCGTCGAGTTTGATTTTGAAACACTCCGTGCCAGGTTCCAGCAGATGGCCTTCCTGAACAAGGGCTTGAAGATCACTCTCACCGATGATCGTGTGGTCGAGCCAGTAACGGATGAAGACCCGGATCTTGACGCCATTCCTGAAGGAAAAGACGTAGTCACCGGTAAGCGTGAAGTAATTTACCAGTATATGGACGGCCTCCTTGACTACGTCAAGCACCTGAATTCGTCCAAGAAGTATGAGCCTGTTCATGAGGATGTCATCGCCTTTGAAACAGAAGATACCACTCGCAACATGGCGGTAGAACTTGCTCTGCAGTGGACCACGTCTTTCTCCGAAAGTGTTCACACCTACGCAAACACCATCAACACGCATGAAGGCGGAACCCACGAAGAGGGATTCCGTGCCGCCATGACGTCGCTGATCAACCGCTACGCGCGCGAGAAAAACATCATCAAGGAAAAAGATGACAATCTCACGGGGGATGACATCCGAGAAGGCCTCACGGCCGTCATTTCCGTGAAGCTGACCAACCCTCAGTTTGAGGGGCAGACCAAGACCAAATTGGGCAACTCCGAGGTCAAGGGATTCGTTCAGCGCGTTGTCACCGATGGTTTGGGGGACTGGCTGGAACGTAATCCTGGACCTGCCCGCGACGTGATTCGCAAGTCCATTCAGGCTTCCCAAGCACGCCTGGCAGCACGCAAGGCGCGCGAAAATACCCGACGCAAGGGGCTGCTGGAATCCGGGGGCATGCCCGGAAAGCTCAAAGATTGCCAGTCCAAGGATCCGGCACTGTCGGAGATTTACATTGTGGAGGGTGACTCTGCAGGCGGCTCCGCCGTCCGTGGGCGCAACCCAACCACGCAGGCCATCTTGCCTCTGCGAGGGAAAATCCTCAATGTGGAGCGCGCCCGCCTTGACCGGGCCCTGGGAAATGCCGAAGTTCAGGCCATGATCACGGCATTCGGGGCAGGCATTGGCGAGGACTTCGACGTGGAGAAGGCCCGTTACCACAAAATTGTGTTGATGGCTGATGCTGATGTTGACGGCCAGCACATCACCACCTTGTTGCTGACCTTGCTGTTCCGCTACATGCGTCCGTTGATTGAAAATGGATATGTGTATTTGGCCCAGCCGCCGTTGTACCGGATTAAGTGGTCGAATGCGCCGCACGACTACGTCTACAGCGACAAGGAACGTGATGCTGCGTTGGCCTCGGGAGCAGCCGCGGGCCGGCGTATCCCTAAGGACAATGGCATCCAGCGCTACAAGGGTCTCGGAGAGATGGACTACTCGGAATTGTGGGATACCACCATGGACCCTGCACACCGCACCTTGCTTCAAGTAACCATGGACGACGCCGCCGAAGTCGACCAAGTTTTCTCCATCCTGATGGGTGAAGACGTTGAATCACGACGTAACTTCATTCAGCAAAACGCCAAGGATGTCAGGTTCCTCGACATCTAGCTAGGGCAAGACTTAGCCCACTAGTTATAGAACTTGTCAGACATATATTGCGAATGGAATACACAAGATTATGAGCGACGAAACACCTCAGAATCCCTCAGAACCGACCGTGGATGCCGCGGGAAATGACGTTCTTGAAGGAAATGTAATGCATGACAAGGTTGAGCGAATTGATCTCCAGGAGGAGATGAAGCGCTCTTATCTCGACTACGCCATGGCTGTCATCGTGGGGCGCGCCCTCCCTGACGTCCGGGACGGGCTCAAACCTGTGCACCGCCGGGTACTTTACGCCATGTTCGACGGAGGCTACCGCCCGGAGCGCTCGTTTAATAAGTGTGCGCGCGTTGTAGGTGAGGTTATGGGCCAATACCACCCGCACGGCGACAGTTCCATCTACGATGCTCTGGTGCGCCTAATTCAGGATTGGACCATGCGGTACCCCCTTGCGCTGGGGCAGGGCAACTTTGGCTCACCGGGCAACGACGGCGCTGCTGCACCGCGTTATACCGAAACTAAAATGGCACCCCTTGCCATGGAAATGGTCAGGGACATCGACGAGGAAACCGTCGATTTTCAGGACAACTATGACGGCAAGAACCAAGAGCCCACCATTTTGCCTGCAAGGTTCCCGAACCTTTTGGTCAACGGATCCTCAGGTATCGCCGTGGGAATGGCCACTAATATTCCCCCGCACAACCTCCGCGAAGTGGCTGAAGGAGTCCAATGGTACCTGGCTAACCCCACCGTTGGGCGTGAAGAACTCCTTGATGCCTTGATCGAACGCGTCAAGGGTCCTGATTTCCCCACCGGTGCACAAATTCTTGGACGCAAGGGAATTGAAGATGCCTACCGCACCGGCCGTGGATCCATCACCATGCGCGCGGTGGTCAACGTTGAGGAAATTCAGGGTCGTACCTGTCTGGTAGTTACCGAACTGCCGTTCCAAGCGAACCCTGACAACCTCGCCATCAAGATCGCCGATCTGGTCAAGGACGGCAAAATTTCCGGTATTGCCGACCTTCGCGACGAGACCTCGGGCCGCACGGGCCAGCGCCTTGTCGTCGTACTCAAGCGCGACGCGGTGGCGAAGGTTGTTTTGAACAACCTGTACAAGCACACCCAACTGCAGGAAAACTTCAGTGCCAATATGTTGGCCATCGTTGACGGTGTCCCGCGTACACTTCCGTTGGATGCGTTTATTCGCCACTGGGTAACCCATCAGATGGACGTTATTGTCCGCCGCACCAGGTTCCGCCTGCGCAAGGCAGAAGAAGAAGCTCACATTCAGCGGGCACTGTTGAAGGCACTGGATGCCCTTGACGAAGTCATTGCCTTGATCCGACGTTCTTCCACCACTGAGGAAGCACGCGACGGCTTGATTGCGTTGCTGGAGATCGACGAAATCCAAGCCAAGGCCATCTTGGACATGCAGTTGCGTCGTTTGGCTGCCTTGGAACACCAGAAGATCACGGACCGCCACAACGTGCTGGAAACCATGATCACCGAATTCAACCGGATTCTGGCCGACCCCGAAATTCAGCGTGGCATTGTCAGTGATGAACTGGCCGAAATCACGGCCCGTTTTGGTGATGACCGCCGTACCGAGATCATGATGGGCTACGACCCCAACATGAGCATGGAAGATCTCATTCCTGAAGAGGAAATGGTCGTTACCATCACCCGCGGTGGCTACGTCAAGCGCACACGTAGCGACAACTACCGCACGCAACACCGCGGCGGCAAGGGTGTCAAGGGTGCGTCGTTGCGCGGCGACGACGTCGTGGAGCACTTCTTTGTGACCACCACACACCACTGGCTTCTGTTCTTCACGAACCTGGGCCGGGTATACCGGGCCAAGGCCTACGAGCTAGCCGAGGCCGGGCGTGACGCCAAGGGCCAGCACGTAGCCAACTTGCTAGCTTTCCAGCCGGATGAGAAAATCGCCCAAGTCATGGATCTCAAGGACTACCAGCAGTCTCCGTTCTTGATTTTGGCAACTAAAAACGGGTTGGTGAAGAAAACCCGGCTGGAGGACTATGACACCAACCGCTCCGCCGGTGTTATCGCCATCAATCTACGCGACGGGGACGAGTTGGTCTCCGCGCAGCTCGTTTCCGAAACTGATGATCTGTTGCTTGTCTCCCGTAAGGGCCAGTCAATCCGGTTCACCGCAACAAATGAGGCGTTGCGACCCATGGGCCGGGCCACCTCAGGTGTTACGGGTATGAAGTTCCGTGACTATGACGAATTGTTGTCGGCCAACGTGGTGACCGAGGATTCCTTTGTCTTCATTGTGACCGAGGGTGGCTACGCCAAGCGCACAGCGGTAGATGAATACCGCTTGCAGGGCCGGGGTGGCTTGGGAATCAAGGTCGCCAAGCTTGTAGAAGACAGAGGTGACCTGGTTGGAGCCTTGATCGTGCAAGAAGACGATGAGGTTCTGGTGGTCATGAGCGGTGGCAAGATCGTGCGCTCCGACGTCTCCGAGGTTCCCGCAAAGGGCCGCGATACGATGGGCGTCATCTTTGCCAAGCCGGACAAAAATGACCGCATTATCGAGGTGGCACGCAACAGTGAACGCGGACTCGAACAAGACGACGAACTGGGCGAGGATGACGAATCGCTAGCTGCTGCCGAAGGCACTGAATCAATTGCCGACAGCAACCCCGAAGCGAACGTTCAGCTTGATGAAGTACCGTTAAGCGACCCTGACGCAACAAATGGAGGTACCGATTGAGCACGAATAACCCAAATCAGCGGCCGGGTACCGCCCCTAGGGTAAGTGCCCCGGCCCGTCCACCACAGCGCCCAGGTGCCGCCCCAAGTTCACCGGCGGCCGCTGCGGCCAAGCGTCCTGCCCAGGGCCAGTCTGCGCCTGCTGCGGCCAAGCGTCCGGTTCCAACGCGTCCACCCTTGGTCAAGCCGGCACCTAAGGCCAAGGCCCGCCGGGCACGCCTATTGGTGAGCAAAGTTGAACCGTGGTCAGTGCTTAAGATGGCCTTCCTGCTCTCGGTCGCTTTGGGCATCATCACAGTGGTTGCCTCCATCGTGTTGTGGTCAGTGCTGGATGTCATTGGACTGTTCGACAAGGTCAACTCGCTCATGACGGATATCCAAGGTTCTGAAGGCGGTGCGGCCTTTGACATCATGAGCTTTGCCTCGCTGGGCCAGGTGGCGTCTTACGCAACGATCATCGCCGTCGTCAATGTTGTGCTTTTGACCACATTGTCAATGCTGTCGGCGGTGCTCTACAACATCTCGGCCACCTTGGTTGGTGGCATCGGTGTGACACTTACCGACGATTAGAGACGGCCAAAATTCCGCGAATCGGCGGGTTCAATCATTGACTGGACCCGCCGATTTGTGACTTTGGGAAGGTGTGAGGTAAAGTTTTGTCTCGGCCCGGTGAGGGTTGATGAGGGCGCATAGCTCAGGCGGTTAGAGCGCTTCGCTGATAACGAAGAGGTCCCAGGTTCAAGTCCTGGTGCGCCCACGGAACCAGAAGGTTCTTATCGAAGGTAAGGTGTGCAGTGAAGAAGTTGTTGATCTTGATCGCAGCTCTGAGTGCAGGAATCTTTGTAAATAAGAAGCTTCAGGAATCCAAACTTGCGAAGGCAAGCTGGAGCAAGGCGACAGATACTGTCAAATAGCTTCGGAATTACTGAACCACCCTATGGGGGCATGGCGCAATTGGTAGCGCACCTGCTTTGCAAGCAGGGGGTTCGGGGTTCGAGTCCCCGTGCCTCCACCATAGGAATCACCCCAGTCCCTTGGACTGGGGTGAAGTTCTTTAAGTGAGTTCCCGCGCATAGTTCCTTCGAACACGGCGCCGTCACCTAATGTTGAACGGTGATAGTGATCCTGGCCGTAATAGGCATCCTAGGTGTTTCAGCGTCCGGGCCCATCATGGCCGCGACGGCCGCATCCGCACTGACCATCGCTTTTTGGCGCAACGCCATCGGTGCCTCGGTCATGGGAACGCATGTTTTGATCTCCAACAGGGCGGCCCTGAAAAATCTGACCCGCACCGAACTGAAGTTCTCAGCCATCGCGGCGGCAGCGCTGGCTCTGCACTTCGCATGTTTCGTCACTTCCTTGAAGCTGACGAGCGTTGCTGCCGCCACCGCCCTGGTTTGTCTTCAGGCAGCTTGGATAGCACTTTTCCAGTGGGTCCGTGGCCGGCGCCCACACAGGAGCATCATGTTGGGCCTTGCTGTCGCGCTGACCGGCGTCGTCGTCATAACAGGCTTTGACATGGGGGTGTCCCCGGAAGCGCTACTGGGTGACGCACTGGCCTTGGCCGGAGGCGCCCTTGCGGCCGTCTACACCCTGGCTGGCTCTAAGGCCCGCAAGAGCATGTCAACAACCTTGTACTCAAGCATTTGCTACGGCATCGCCTCAGTCATCCTGCTCGCCATGTGTCTGTTCTTTGACCAACAACTGCTCAACCTACCGACTGAGGCGTGGTGGGGGATTCTGGGTGTCACCGTCGCGGCCCAAATTTTTGGACACACCATCTTCAATTATTTGCTCGCCACCATCTCGCCCCTGGTGGTTTCCATGATGATCTTGCTCGAAATCCCTGGAGCCGCAGTACTTGCCGCGATCTTCTTGCGCGAGCAACTGCCCGCAGGCACCTATAGTGGGCTGGCCCTGATCATTGCCGGGCTCGCCGTTGTGGTGCTGCACCAGGGCCGGGGCGGATTCAGGCCGGTAAAATCCGGGGACCAGCCCCACCTACCAGCCCAATAGTCCGACGGCACCATTTTCGCTCGCGCGATTTAGCGGGAACCTGGCCCACGTGCGCCAGCCCAACGGCTACCCAAGCCGCCACTAACGGTTGTGGGGCCCGGATCCACTGATCCGGGCCCCACAGTTGCTTCCCTGGCCTATGGCCCAACGGTTACTTGTTGGGGGCCTTCGGCTTGGGCTTGGCATCAGAGGCTGCATCGGCCACAGCGTCTTGAACAATGTTCTTGGCATCGCTGACGGTGTCCTTCACGGCGTCCGCGGCAGCGCCGACAGCATTAACGACTTCCTCCTGCACATGCTTGGCAGTGTCCTTCGCCGATGCGGCAACTTCCTCCACCTTGACTTTCGCAGTGTCAGCAAGGTCGTCGGCATCCTGTGCGACGGCGTCGTCCGCGGGAACCGGGGCAGGAACCGTAGGCGCGTTGGCAGCAGCCGGGGACGGTGCCACGGGAGCGGGTGTCTTCCACGGATCCGCAACCGGCTTGGAGGCCCTCCAGACAGCAACGCCAGCTGCAGATGCCGCAACAATGACACCAACCACAATCCAGCCCTTGCCGCCCTTCTTTTGGCTGCGTTTGAGTTCCGTCGCAGCCTTCTTGGCAGCGTCAGCGGCGGCCTTCCGAGCCTTGGCGACAGCTTTTTTGTTGCCCGTCACCTTGGTCACGACGACGTCGACGTGGTCAGCGGTTCGTGAGTTCTCCAGCGCGCTTCCAACGGCCTGGGCAGCGTCACCGAGCTTGGCGGAGAGAAGCGGTATGTACTCGCCCACCACCTTGTCTTTAGCATGCGTGATGGCGGGGCCAGCCTTGTCCAAGGCGTCCTGCACGTGCGGGGTGGTCTCGTCAAAGGCATCGGAGATCTTCGGAGCCAACTTTTCCAAGCCTTCCTGAATCTTCGGCGTGACGGCAGCAACGCCGTCGGCCGTGAATTGCGCTGCCTTGCGAATACTGTCCTGAACCACCGGAGAAGCGCTTTCAAAGCCCTTTTCAATCCGTGGTGCAACCCAGTCCCAGGCAGCCTCCACCCGGGGTGTTGTCCACTCCATGGCACTTTCTACACGGGGGCTTGCCCACTCAAGAGCGTTGTCAACTCCCGAGCTCAGGGACTCTTCCAGACCTTGGGTAAAGCGGTCTACTTTCTTCACGTTCATCCTCCAAGTATTGGCGACTTCCTTGCTCAGCCTACGTCCTTAGCTTAGGACACTGCCATCATTGCCAGTTCGCCCGGCGCGGAATCTTAGTACTCGTCCAGAAATTTTCCAGTTAGGCGTGGCAGAATAACGCCATGACTGCTATCCCAACCGCAAAAGCAACTATCAACACAAGCCTTGGCGACATTGAGGTTAACCTCTTCGGTAACCATGCGCCCAAGACCGTAGCCAACTTCGTTGGTCTTGCCACCGGTGAGATCGAGTGGACCAACCCGGCCACAGGTGAGAAGACCAGCGCCCCCTTGTACAACGGCACCATCTTCCACCGCATCATCAAAGACTTCATGATCCAGGGTGGAGATCCCCTAGGCCGTGGAACTGGCGGCCCGGGCTTCCAATTCGACGATGAAATCAGCCCCGACCTGAACTTCAACGATCCCTATAAGTTCGCCATGGCCAACGCTGGCCTCCAGGGCGGGCGCGGCACCAACGGCTCACAGTTCTTCATCACGACGGTGAACACCAGCTGGCTCCAGGGCAAGCACACCATCTTCGGCGACGTGACGAACGCAGATTCCAAGGCAGTGGTTGAAGCCATCCAGGCCGTTTCAACGGGCCCCGGCGACAAGCCACGTGAAGACGTTGTCATCAACTCCATCACGGTGGAGCAGCTCTAAATCTCCGTTTGAGACGGGCTCGGCCAACGGGGTCTCGACAGGTTCGGCCAACACTGGCCGGGCTCGTCGAGACCTTTTTCAATCACCCATAGGATTTATTCGATGAGTTCTGAGTTCCCCAGTGACAATGCCTCCGTCGGCGCGCCCGTTTGCCCCCGCCACCCAGACAGGGTCTCCTATGTGAGCTGTCAGCGTTGCGGCCGGCCAGCGTGCCCTGAGTGCCAGCGCAGCGCGGCTGTTGGAATTCAGTGCGTGGATTGTGTCAGGGAATCAGCCAGGGCCACACCGTCACGGCGAACCATTTTTGGCGGAGTTTTCCGGGCAGGCCGCCCAATGGTTACCATCACCATGATGGCCATCTGTGTTGCGATGTTTGTCCTGGATTGGGTAATTCCCAAAGACTTTATCTTTCAAACATTTGCCTATGCTCCGTTCTTGACCGAGTCGGAGCCGTGGCGCATGATCACCTCCGCATTCTTGCATTCAACTGACATCTTGCATATCGCGTTCAACATGTACGCACTTTGGATTTTGGGCAATGCACTTGAGCCAGCCTTTGGCAGGCTCCGGTTTACGGCCATCTACCTCATCAGCGCCCTTGCCGGTTCCGTAGGTGTGCTCCTGCTGTCGCCGATAGACACCCCCGTAGTGGGAGCTTCTGGCGCAGTCTTCGGGCTGTTTGGGGCATTGTTCGTTGTACAGAAGAAGCGTGGCGGCGATGTCCGTCAAATTGTTGTGCTGCTACTGATCAATGCAGCGCTGGGCTTCATCATCCCCAATATTTCATGGCAGGCACACCTTGGCGGCCTGATTGGTGGTGCCCTGTGTGCAGTTGTCATCGCCTTTGTGCCCCCGTCCCTCAAGGACAAACGCAACCTTGTCCAATGGGGTGGGATGGGCGCCGTCGTGCTGCTTCTTGTGGGCCTGACTATCTACAAGGTCTCCACGTTCCCCACGTTTATCATCGGCTGAGACCCGGTCCAGACGCTATGGCTTGATTTTCAGGTAGTCGCCGGCATAGTGGACCAAGGGTGACAGACCCGGGTGCCAGAGAACCTCTGTGCCCATGCTGAGGACCCTTCCCACAACGATCAAGTGTGTGGCTTCTTCGTGGACGCTGGTGGATTCCAGCTCAAAATAGGCCAGCCCACCATCCATCACGGCACTGTCCGTCACTGGCCCGCGCCGAAAAGGTATTTGGCTCAGTAGACCCTCCACAGGTGTGCCAGGACTTGCCAACCAGTCAGCCGTCCGTCGTTGGTCTGCGCTCAAAAGCGTCAGAGCCCACTTACCGGCACCCACCACTGCCTGGGCGATCCTGGATTCCGCATAGAGGCTGACCAAGAGTGTCGGAGGGTCATAGGACACTGAAAGAAACGCGCTCACAGTGGCGGCGTAGTCCCGGCCCTTCCACACAGTAGTGACGATCCCCACGCCTGCGGCCTGCTCGGCACTGAACCTGCGGTATTCATCGATGTCGTCCTGAGTCGGTGCCTGTGGGGAAAGTACGTGTGCTTGGAGGGTTTCGCTGGATTCCATGCCTTCATCGTCGCACGTTCGTACGGTTGTCCACAGGACTATCCACATCTGGGCATAACTTACAGGCATGTAGTTCTAGTAGTTTCAAATTCGTCGTACATCCAGTTGTCCACAAAGATATACACACTGGGTATAAGTTACACACATGTAATTCCACAGCTGTGGATTACTTTGAGCCGGTAAATTTGTATCGCCCACGCCGGGAATCACCAAAAGTTGTCCACTACTGTGGATAACTTTGTGAACAACTAGCTGAAGTGCCACTTTCGAAGACCGCCTGTGGATAGTTCGAATAAGTTGTCAACGGGCGTGGATAAGTTCGACACAGCTTGTGGAAAGATACCCACACTGTGGACAACTTTGGGGATAACGTGTGAACAAAGGTCTTCCAGGGTCCTGTAGGATCCCAAGCTATTTGACACTTAACCCAATTTCGTGACACCTGCGTGTCACTTGCTCCAATTTGGTGACACCGGGCAGATACTTGTGCCATGGCCGGTATCGCGGGTCACGACGTTCAGATTCAGTACCTCTCTTTCGACAGAGGCACGGTCAGAGTGCGGCTCGATGACGTTGATGCAGATGCTGTCATTCATGTAGGATCCCAAGCTATTTGACACTTAACCCAATTTCGTGACACCTGCGTGTCACTTGCTCCAATTTGGTGACACCGGGCAGATACTTGTGCCATGGCCGGTATCGCGGGTCACGACGTTCAGATTCAGTACCTCTCTTTCGACAGAGGCACGGTCAGAGTGCGGCTCGATGACGTTGATGCAGATGCTGTCATTCACGGGCTTCCCGTTAGAAAACCTCCCACTTATAAGGGCCAGAGGAATTATCCTGGCTTGTTTTGGTCGGCAACGACTGGTTCCTTTTTGATCTACGAAAGCCTGCTTGAGCTCGACTATCTGTGGTTGGCAGACTTCGATACACAGGTTGACTGGATGGCCACGCAACCGTTCGAGCTATCAGGGCACTTTGGCGGTCGGGATCATCGTCATGTTCCTGACGTCATGCTCCGTTCGAAGCGTGGGCGAATTCGCATCATCGATGTGAAGCCACAATCTCGTCTGGAAGATCCTGAAACTGTGGCCGTTTTTGGCTGGACCGGGGATGTCTGTGCGAGGCGTGGTTGGGACTACGAAGTGTGGTCGGGAGCGTCGGAGACCGTGCTCAGGAACATCAAGCTTTTGGCCTGTGGGCGACTTTCGATGCAGCTTGATCGACGGACAGCGCAGCAGGTGATCGAAGCATGTCCGGATCGGCTGGCTTTTGGTGCGGTCGTCAAGGTGGCGTGCACGTCGCAGGTTGGCGAGCTGGACGTGCGGCCGGTCATTCTTCATCTGCTGTGGCGGGGCATACTCACCGTTGATATGGAATCACCCATTACCGACGGATCACTCCTGAGCTTCAACGAAGGAGCACTCAGTGAGCTCAACCTTTGATGTGACAGTGGGGGCCTTGGTCTGGCTTGATGGCTCAATGTGGTCCGTGCACGAGATCTCGAACGGGTCTGTTTTAGTCGCACAGGAGCATCGGATCAGGCGTGTCGCCACTTCGGTTTTAGCGAGAGCGCATGCAGAGATGAGCCCTGTGGATCTATGGGGTGCCATAGACTCCGTGCCGCTTTCTCTCTCTCGCCTGTCACCATCGAAGCTCAAGAAGCTCAAGCTGGTTGAAATCTACCTCTTAGAAATCATCGAGGATGCTAATGACTCCACGACTCAGAAGGAGCGTATTCGGATCGTTGCCGAGCGAGAAGGGATTAGCTTTCGAACGGTTACACGGAGGCTGGCTGATTACCGAGCTGCGGGGCTAGCTGGCCTGGTGGATAGCTCATCCACGCGGAAGTACATCTCAAGCATTGATCCTCGTTGGGATCAAGCCTGCCTGAAGGTACTTTCGGAGCTCGTCTATGAATCCACGCCGACAAAAAAGGCCGTGCTGAGGCGCACACAGAACCTGCTTGATGCTCAATATGGTCCAGGAATTGTCGATATTCCTAGTGATTCTGCTGCAAGCCGGCGCCTCGATGAGTTGGCGAAGGGGCGGCAGGCGTTTGGTCAGGGGAAGGCACGGCGGTCGATTGCTGAGCGGCCGCAGGGGATGTATGGGCGGTTGCGGGCGCAGTATCCGGGTGAGTATGTGTTGATGGATTCCACGCCGTTGGATGTTTTCGCGTTGGAGGAGGGTACTGGGCGGTGGGTTTCGGTTGAGCTGACGGTAGCGATTGATTTGTTCAGCCGGTGCATTGTGGGGTTGCGGTTGGCGCCGATTTCTACGGATGCTCGCGATATTGCCGATGTGTTGTACCAGGTGGTCGCCCCGCCGGAGGAGGATTCTGAGGGGTTCCCGTATCACGGGGTCCTACGCAATTTGGTCATTGGTACTGGGGAGGATCATGCCCCGTTGGGGGCTGTTCCGGGGACGATTGTTGTTGATCATGGCAAGGCTTATCTCTCTGATCATGTGCGGGGTGCTTGCTTGCGGATCGGGATCAATATTCAGCCGGCCACACCGCATAAGCCAACGGATAAGCCTGCCGTTGAGCGGTTCTTCAGAACCTTGCGGCAGTCGTTCTTGGAGCATTTGCCGGGATATAAGGGCCCGGATGTTCACTCTCGTGGCGACAACGTGGAGAACAAGGCCGTCTACTATGTGACCGAGTTGGAAAACATGATCCGCCAGTGGGTCACGACGGTCTATCACCGGAGTTCCCATGCTGGACTGTGTATCCCTGAGGTGCCAGGTATTTTGCTGTCCCCGGTGGAGATGTTTGAAGCTGGGTTGGCTAAGACGGGGCATTTACGGTTGCCAGCTTCGGAGGATCTGGTTTTCGATTTTCTGGCTGTTCATTGGCGCTCGATCCAGCACTACGGGGTCGAAATCAAAGGTCAGCGTTATGACGCGACAGTGCTGAACAAGTACAGGAACCTGAAATCGAAGGAACGTGGGGCCAATGCTGGGAAGTGGCCGTTCTTTTACGACACCCATGATGTGAGGTACGTGTATTTCAAGGATCCTGATGAGCATCGTTGGCACCGTCTGGACTGGGAGCACACACCCATGTTGGATGCCCCGTTTTCCCAGAAGGCAGCGGAGTATGCACGCGAGGTGGCCAGGCGGGAGAACCGGCATGTGAATCCGGAACAGGCAGTCTTTGAACTGTTAGAGAAGTGGCGATCGAAGGAGATCCTTTCTCGCAGTGAAACGAATCTTTCCAAACGGCTCTCAGCTAAGAAACACCAGGGATTGCAGAATAAGTCCAAACCAGATGTGGATCCGGCCCTTGCAGAGGCTACCGCCGTTGACGAGGGCGAGGTGAAGCCGGTTACCAGGGCGTCGCGGAAAGTTCGGGATGAGAAGGCTGAGGAGCGTAATAGCCGGGTCTTTGACGTTTTCGCTGAGTACTACGAAGACCAGCCTGACAGGGAGTTGGAGGTCTTTGAATGAGCCAGAACCAATGGATTCGGTGGTTGCAGCGTAATGGTCCCCACCCGTACCGGCTGGGCAGTAAATCGGGCTGGTTCGCTTTTGTTGATGCTGTGAAGCGTGATCCTTTGGAGCGGTTGGATCTGCCGGCGCTGAGGGCCTTGGATGAGGAAGCGTTGGAGGATTACAACGAGTGTCGGATGGTGTGGAATTCCAATATCCCTACGGTGCGAACCCAGCAGCTTGAACACGCGTTTTCGTTGATGAATCAGGTGATGGCCTCGAATCGGCGTGATGGAGACAGACTCAAGGGCGGCGTTGCGATTGATTCTCCGCCGGGTTTGGGTAAGACCACGATTGCTGCCAGCTATGGGAAGAGTTTTCATCGTGCGCAGATTCGCCGTTATGGGCCGCGGACCACGGACGGTAGCCAGCGGATCCCGGTGGTGTTTGTTTCCTTGACGGCTAATAGCACGTTGAAGGCGTTGAACTCTCGCATCGTTGAGTTCTACGGTCACCCGGCCCTGAATAAGGTGACGGCAACGAAATTGACGTCTCTGGCGGTGGAGATGGTGGTGCGCTGTGAAACGGCAGTGATCATTGTTGATGATCTTCACTTTGTGGATTTCAACCACCGTACTGGAACGGAGATCAGCAACCATCTGAAGTGGTTGGCTAACGAACTGCCGGTGACGTTCATTTATACCGGGGTGGGGTTGGCGGAGAAGAGCTTCTTCAGTGAGGGGCTCTATGGAGAGTCCGCCGCTCTGGCTCAGACTGCCCGCCGAACCACGGTGTGCCCGATCCAACCCTTCTCACTCACAACTGATACCGGCTCCCAAGCCTGGACAGCAATGCTGCAGCTTTTGGAGAGCAGCCTGAATCTCGGTGCACCACGGGCGGGGATGCTCGTTGATCAGGCCGACCTGATCTTTGAGCGGACGCAGGGCCATATTGCCTCGCTGGCCTCACTAGTGGAGAGGTGTGCACAGTTGGCCATCGCCACGGGTGAAGAGAGTATTTCGGAGAAAATTCTGGCCATGGCTGTCACCGACAGCGCGGCAAGTAATGCCTACGCAGCCTCTTGATGACGACCATTCCCTGACCATCGTGGATCAGTCCGTATCTGTGTCTGATCCGGTGGGTGATTCCTTGTGGCCGCTGCAGCCCACAACCGTTCCGGGGGAAACTTTGCCGAGCTGGTTACGGGCCATGGCAAGGGTCTACCGGATCGACACCAAAACCATGGTCCACCTGTTGGGACTACCCATCAGGCGCCAAAACTATCGAACAATGCATAATGCAGCCCAACACTTCGCTCAGAATGTTGCAAATACCAGTGGATGCCGGATCGAGGAGTTTGAGCGGATGGCGGCCGGATGGCAACTGCCAGCACTGCAACGGTTTACCGCAGAAACCACAGCAACAATAGTCGCCGCCGTGAATGGCAGCTCATATTGTCCGCTGTGTTTGAAGGACAACGGCGGCCGGTGGGTGACTGACTGGCTCAACCCGCTCTACACGTACTGTCCCGAGCACGCTGTTCGTTTGGAGAAGCTGTGTCCGAACTGCCAATCCCGGCCGTTTCATGGCATTGACTGGCTGTGGGACAACAGAGATGGCTGGCAATGCTGCAAAACCAACGTAGCCACCCCTTATGGTGACGTTGTGAAGACCCGAGTGTGTGGCTTTGATCTTCGCCAGGCAGAACCCAGCGGGGACACGACGGCGGAGCGGCTCTTCGCCCAAGATCACTTGAAATGGGTCCTTGATTCAGTCCTGGTCGGCCACCAGGAAATTCCCATGTGCGGAACCCTCCTGAAACCTCGTGAGGCCTGCACACTGTTTCTGGGGCTGATTGCTCACGGCAAGGGGATCAAGACCAGTAAGTCTGGATATCAGGCAACTCCACGCACGCCCGAAGCAGTGGCGGAGGCATCCCGAATCCTGTGCGCGGATACTCAGCGTGAAGCCCAACTGGAATTGGCCGCTCTTGGCAGAAAGGCAAGCATTAGCCTGACTGTTCCCACCCTTGCGGGCAACTGGCTTCAGCTGAACACCGACACAATCAGTCCGGCCAAGACAGTCCCTGGACAGGCCGCTCGTGACGTCGAACGGAGTCCGTGGGAAGTGTGGGACCAAGAAGCGATGCTTCCACGTATCCATTTCCATGAACGGAACCTTCCCGCCGAGATCTGGCCCAGCGCCTTGGAAGGCATCCACAGCAAACATCTCTATACGACCAAGATCGCGATCTCAGTGGCATTGGTCCGAGCCATCCATCAGACAGATTGGTCCAGAGCGGCCAGCCGCTTGGGACTCCAATACAAAGACCACAGCAAGATCACCAGAAACGTCAGAAAGAACGATCTAGTTGGTGAAGTAAACCGCCAGGTCTACCGGATCAAGCCATTCCTCGAAGCACTCAACGACGACGAGCTCTTGATTGACTACGGCCGGCGCCGCAAGGAACTCCTCAACCCAGAACCACTGATGAAAACCCTCACCAAATATTGGCATGACAACGTTGGAACCAGCGCTGACCTTCCTGCTCTAACCTGCAGGTTCTGGGCTTTGTACACGGGCGGCGATATACGGTTCGTTCCCGCACTCTACAGCCGCATAGCCATGAGTCAGACGGAGACCGCGATGTGGATGAGCGACCAAGACTATCGACGAACCGTCCAGTACCACTTCAACCTCCTCGCCAAGGAAATCCTCCACAACCGCGGGATCAATGAACCCGTCATCTGGCGCCCACAAATCCGCAATGGCGATCATGCGGAATGACCTTCAGTCGGTACATTGACGGCAGGAGCGTTTATCTTGAACTATCCGCAATTATCAAGAATTCGAGATAAAGAAGGGGGCACCGCTGTCTCCATGTGGGTATCTGTCAACGTTGTCCCGTATGAGGAACGTTCACTGGGACGGGCCGGTCATAATTCGAAGGTTTGGTCGTTGCAGTTGATATTCATAGGGTGACTGCGCAGTGCATGGCGAACTCGACCACGGTGATTTGTTCCTAGCATTCGTGGCTGTTTGATTGCTTTCCTGCGGACCGTAAAGGCCGTTGCGCCGGGGTGGGTTGCCTCGCCGTGACCGCCCCGGTCATCAAACGCCACGAGTCATGATTCCCGTCGGGTTATGCTGTGCATGCATCCGAGATTTGGAAGATGCCTGTTGCGGCTTACGCCGATACTTGGGGGTTCGTATGGAATTGGATTGGGTCGACAAGTCACAGAAGTCCGGACGGCAGGCGATTCCTGTTGCACTTGCCGTGTTGGTAGGGTTCTGTGGGATCGGATTACCGCTCACAGATGCAATGTACGTGCCCGCCTTCATAGCCGCAATTGTTTTCGCCGTCGCGACTCCATTGACTTTGCTGGTGGCGGCGCCCAGAGGACTGTTTAAAAAGAACAGGGCATTTCGTTGGCTGTCCATTGTCTGCGCATTCTTTGCGGCATGTGTTTTTGTGACAAGTGGATTTTTGATGTCATACGGGAGCCCTGCGGGGGCAACTGCTGATATTGGTGGCTTTGGGATGTGGTTGCTGTCGACGATAGCTCTAGTGACAATCACCAGTTGTGCGGTCAGAGTTTGGCGAGTGGAGTATGCGCAAGTACCGACAACGTTGCGTAGCATTCAGCGGCAGGAGCGGCGGGAACGTCGGGCAAAACACAGCTAGATACTCAGGTGGTGCCAACCAGCTTCGGCATGGCTTTGGCCAGCCTATGAATCCGTCCGGAAGCGGAACGCTCTATGGGACGCCGGCGCGTTTGAGTCGTTCCGGTGCCTGACAGGTGAGCGCATCCAGTGCGACCGGTGGGGATTGGAAGAGACTTTCACCGCGGGCGTTATGCAGTGCAGGCCACAGGCTCGCGGCCCAGGCAACCTCTCGCTCTTCCTGGGTAAACTGCCTACTACGCGCCTGCTGGTAAGAGTCAATGAATTTCTCCGAGCTTTCGATGGTTGCCAGCGTGGGGATGGCGGTGCTGGCGAAGGCGCCGGATGCTGCACCGACAATAGCCGCTTCCGGGAGGGCGACGAGGCTGTCCCAGTCGTGGACCGCCCATGGGAGCTCCTCGTGCCAGCGAAGATTTTGACTCTCCCAGTCACCGTGCCCCACAACTAGGGGTAAAACTCCTTGTGCAAGTCGTTGCGATACGGAACGGGCAATAGCTTGCACGTGTTCAGGTACGAGGTCTTGGTCCATGCCTTCTACTATTGGATTTGGTGGCCACAGGCCGCCCGTTGGAGGATTCCAGTGCATCCACGGCGGCGGTGCGCCAAGCCCGGTTGGGGACTGCGATTCAAGAATCTCCATCAGGCCCGCCAAGAGTTTGGCAGACCGGGCGGCAAAGGAAACCTCTCCACCGGAGTGCATTTCACCGCCAGGCAGCCATGTCTCAGCACTGACCACTAAACCCGGTTCGAGGAACTCGGCTCCGGTCAATGGCCGGGCGCACGGGAAACCAGCATCCGCTGCAACGCTCTGAATTTGAAGGCATCGACTGATCCTGTCGGCGGAATCAGACCGGACTTTGACGGCAACAGTGCCTTGCTCGTCGGAGTCGTAACGGAACTGATGAGACATTTGACCGCCAGCTTCGGCATGCAACGATGTGAGGGAACCGTGGCCAAGCACGCGAAAACACCACGCCTCAACTTCAACGGACATTGATCTCGACACCACCGCTCGGTTCTACAAACAGGGACCCTGCGGCTAGTTCCACCATTGGCCATGACTCACTGGTGCGGCAGCATCCACCGTGCCGCATGCGGACCCCCCTTCACCGGACACTATAAGCGTTTGCCCATGCCCATGCCCGGGCCGCAGATTGGTGAATAGTCGAAACCTTGGCAGGTCCCAAAGTTCTTGCTATTGCTGGGCCGATCGCAGGGTGCCATCGTCCTGGTACAGCCAACGAGGTGTGTCGTCACTGATCACGTAAGAAGTGCCATCATTCAGCGGCGGCTGAAACTCTCCCATATCGTTCACCACGAGTGTCCGTCCAGATCGGACAATTGATGAGCCGGTCGCGAACATCAACTGACCAGAGTCCGCTACGTGGGGGAGGCCATCAATCCGACCTGTGACATCGAGGGTGCCGAAGACCTCCGCAGGGCCATTGAGCCGACCAGAAAGATGAACATGTGCGCCGCCTTCAACCGTTAGGCGTCCGTTCATTTGTCCAGAAAGATGTAGGTGTGCACCCGAACGGACAACACCGCCTCCGTTGGCTTGTCCACTGAAGTGCAGGTCATCGGTCACATCGAGAAGGGCGCTGAGCTGCCGTGTGTCATTCATACGTAGAGCATACGTGGCGCCAGGAGAATCCCCTTCTGATAGCCGTGCAGCCCTGTTTCTCTATCGGAATCACCGTGTTCACCTGTCCCGTAAGCCGGTCCTCCACCGGAGCGTGTGCAGACGACTCCGGAAATCTTCGAAACAACGTGGTTCCGCAGGTGTCACATTCGCGTATACCCCGCCCGACTTAATGCCCGGTGAGCACCCCTTATACGGGACAGTGTTTTGAGCGTCTCTGGTCGGCCGTAGGAAAGTGTCACGAAATTGAGAATTTCTGTGATCTGGGCCCAGGCGTCGTCGCAGGTCAGCGCGTTTCGCTGGTGACAGCCAGCTCGGGATCCTACACTGTTGTAGGTTCTCACGCCGACTGTCAGTGTTCTCAGATTCGTGTCACCAATCATTGGGTTGATTGTGAGCGTTAGTAAGATTGAGAATCCCCGGCGAGCCAAGCTCTGTGCGTCCCGTAGAGGGAAAGATGTTTGGGATACCTGAGCGTCGAGTTGGGCTGCGGTGCAGATTGCGCGTGCCTTACTTCATTTCTTCAACTCGCGCAGGAACTCGCGGAGGTCGTCGATGAGAAGTGAGGGTTCTTCGAGGGCGGCGAAGTGACCGCCGCGGTCTTCGATGTCCTTCCAGCGGACAATCGTGTTTGTTTGGCTCGATTGTGATCGAATGCCGACGTCGTGGGCGAATTGGATCGCCGCGGTGGGCACTCCGGAGTTTGTTGGTGTGGCGCCCCAAGAGCTTTGGGCGTAGCCGACGTAGGCGGATGAGCCTCCGCTGGAGGTGAACCAGTACAGGGACGCGTTCGCCAGGATCCAGTCACGTCCGAGGATCTGATCGGGCAGGGTCTCGAATGGCAGGGTCCAGGCATGGAACTTGTCCAGCATCCATGCCAACTGAGCAGCCGGTGAATCGGACAGGGCGACGCCGACGAGGCCGGGCCGGGTGGACTGGATGGCAATGTAGCCGTATTCCTCCTTAATGAACTTGCCGATGCGCGCCAGCCTGTCTTGGTCGAGCGGGCTCATTGCGGCGCGGGCGTCCTCGCCCATGTCGTCTGGGAAGCTGAGCGCTCCGTTGACCTGCACGCCGATCACGTGCTCGGGTGCGACGCGGGCAACTTCAGGGGAGATGGTGGCCCCAAGGTCGCCGCCCTGGACCGCGAAGCGATGGTAGCCGAGGCGGTCCATCAGTTCGACCCATGTCGCAGCGATGCGTGCCGTGTTCCAGCCAGCGCTGGACAGCGGGGTGGAGAACCCGAATCCCGGCAGTGAAGGGATGACCAGGTGCATGGCATCTGCCCTGTCGCCGCCGTGGGATTCCGGGTCGGTGAGCGGGCCGATGAGGTGAAGGAAGTCGAGGAACGAGCCGGGCCAGCCATGCGTGAGGAGCACCGGGGTCGCTTCCGGTACCGCAGAGCGAACGTGCGCAAAGTGGATTTGTTGGCCGTCGATGATTGTCGTGAACTGGGGGATCGTGTTCAGGCGCGCTTCGAAGGCACACCAATCGAAATCCTCCGCCCAGGCGGTGACGAGCCCGTGGAGGTATGCACTGGGGACGCCCGTGTCCCAATCATCGCCAGGCAGCGGCGCCGGAAATCGGGTAGATCGGAGTCGGGCGGCTAGATCCTCGAGCTCTGCTTGCGGGATGGCGATGAGGAAAGGAGTGATGGTGGTCTCGTCTGTAGTGGTCATGAGAACACTCTTACAGGCATAGCTGACAGCTTTTGTCCTCTTTCTGCGCGATGATGGATATATGTGGGATACCGCCGGACGACTGCTGAGACTGCTGGCGCTCCTACAACGACGATGCGACTGGAACGCCAATCAACTTGCTGAAGAGCTTGAAGTGACGCCACGCACTGTGCGGCGGGACATCGGCCGACTGCGCGATCTCGGCTACCCCGTCGCGGCCGTATTGGGTGCCGGCGGGGGTTATCAACTCGAGGTAGGGGCGACATTACCGCCCCTCATGTTCGACACCGACGAGGCCGTCGCCGTATTGGTCTCCCTCCGGGATACGGTGTCCCACTCGGACGCCGCAACGATCGAAGGCGCCCTAAGCGCATTCGACAAACTCCACAGAGTCATGCCTCCCCGATTACATCCCGTCGTTGACGCGTTCCTGGACCACACCAGCAGTCTGGACTTGGGGACAGGGATCGAAGCAACAACGAATCCGGTCAACATCACAACGCTCGTGCTCCTCGCGCGCGCCTGCCGCGAACGCCGAAAAATCGCATGTACCTACCGGCGCTACTCCGGCGAGACGGGAAACCGGCAGCTCGAACCGCTACATCTAGTGCACTCGATGAGCCACTGGTACCTCATCGCCTACAGTATCGAGGCGGACGGATGGCGCACCTTCCGCGTTGACCGGCTCAGCGGAGCAGAGATCACGAACAAACCCAGCTATCCGCGGGACCCTCCGGCTGCCAACCTGCACGAATATGTGACAGCTCAACTAGCAAAAGGCTGGCGGCAGGTCACCGGGACCGTTCGGGTACACGCCCCCAGCGACATCGTCGCCCCGTGGATCAAACCAACATGGGGGACGGTCGCCAAGGAAACTCCTGAAACGTGCATTGTGAACGCCGGCGCCGAAAGCTATACGGCAATGGCCAGATGGCTGCTGCTTATCGGCGCCCGCCTCACTGTTCTGGAACCAGCTGAACTCCGCGCCGCATTCACTGATCTCGCAGAAGACATCGCCCACATCGCCGCTGACGACCCAGCCTGGGAACGCGTCACATGACGAACGCTGATCGGACGCACATCGCGTCCCCGCTGTTGACCTCTTCTACACTTCGGTGAACGCCAAGACGTAACGCAGACACTCTCCTGGATGCAGTGTCAGGATTAAGTCTTGGTCGAAAACGTGGAGGGGTTCGTAACCGACGACTCTTGCTTTTTCACTGTCAACAATTTCAGGCTCGGAGGAAAGGGTCTGACCGATTTTTTGGATGATACTTGTCCCAATTTCGTGTCACCAGCCCGGTGTGTTCATCGACTCGGGCACGCGCTCCGTGATTGCTGCGATCTGATTGTGGCGATGGCATGATGGATCGATGAATCCTGTATCAGATGAACACTTGGACTCCGTATTGATAGGTGGTCGCGAGGAGCGCCCAATCGTCATCATGGAATACGACGCTGACTGGCCTTCTCGATTTGATGCCCTTGCATTGACCCTCAAGGTAGCCATTGCGGATGTCGCCCTGTCGGTCGAGCACATTGGATCGACGTCGGTCCCAGGTTTGGCAGCCAAGCCGATTATCGATATTTTGGTGACGGTTGAAGACGTTGCGAATGAAGATTCCTACTTAGGCAAGCTTGAAGCTGCGGGTTTCGTGCTCCGTGTTCGGGAAGCCGGCCACCGCATGATGAGAACCCCGCAGAAAGATGTTCACGTTCACGTGTTCTCTGCTGGTTCCCCTGAAATTTCCAACTATCTGGACATACGTGATTGGCTTCGCGTGGACGACAAGGACCGCTCCCTCTACGCAATGACGAAGAGGAATCTTGCGCAGCAAAGGTGGGCGGACATGAACTACTACGCGGAAGCGAAGACGGCTGTCATCTCGGAGATTCTCGCCCGCGCCCGCTTGTGGCGCGAAGGTAGGAAAGTGACAGGAAATTGAGAATTTTTTCGAAGATCTGAAGTTCAGCATCATTGAAGGTCAGCACGGGTTGCCGATGACATGTACGGCGCCCCGGTCCCCTTGCCGCATCCGAGACGGGGCAACGCTTGGGGACGCAGAGTGTTTGAAACCTTGGTGGCGCACATCCGAAGCGCGGCCCCAGAGACTCTTTACATCATTCTGATGGCCGATCCTCCGTGCAGACGATTGCCTGAGCAGGCCAGATTCGCCCCATTCCATCCTTCACGCAGCATGGAATTGGCCTAGATGGGATCCTGATAGGGCACAGGAGCCTCGTAGACGAGCCGACGGGTTCAATCACCACTTGCTGGCGTCAGGCTGGAAACGCTGGATCGAGAGAGAAACGCAGAGATCTGAATTGAACCTGGAAAACAATCCGGAAGGGCCCGATGAATATGAGGCCAGGGACGTCCCGAAATTGTTTGCAACTGCGCCACAGGAGCTTGGCTCATCAAGTGAACGGTGACAATTCATCGTCTGGCTGGCCGGCAGGGATCCTTCAAGTGCGGAATCCACATTGAGTCCTTGGCGAATCGGACCCTCCACTGCGGATGGGAGGACAATGACGGCCAAAGCTAGGAACGCGCAGTGCCCTGTTCTAGCACTGCGGACCGGGCTAGACTAAAAAGGACACCCAACACAGGTATCGGCCGCCACACGGGCAGCTGGAAACACGGTATGGAAAGTGGGACCGAACGATGTCCGGACAACATGCAAGCGACCAACCAGCCGACAAAAAAGGCAGCAAGCCCAGCGCCAGTGAACAACCAGAGGACCGCGGACGGTATGTCGAGGGGTCCTATGGAAAGGCGGGCGTTGAACCTGGTCACGTGGCGGGTTCCGAAGAGGGCAGCTACGTCGAGGGCGACTACGGAGACGCAGGAACTGAGGATGCAAAGTCAGACGGTGCCGCGGGACGGATGGTGGAGGCTGATTACGGCACTGCCGGCGAAGTCCCGGGACATGCTGAAAACGACCCGAAAGGTGAGTACATCACCGGGGACTACGGGGATGCCGAGAGCGCGCATCCAGAAAGTTAGAGCGAAGGAGCCCTTAGCTGCGCCACCGGGTGGTCATCATGAAACCGGACAGGGCAATGCCAAAACCAATACCAATATTCCAGTTTTTGATATCAGGGATGGGGAATTTGCCGTCCGAAATATAGTAGGTGATGATCCAAAAAAGGCCCAGCAGCATCAAGGTAACCATGACAGGCAGGAACCATGGTGCGTTGGGTTTCTGCGCCTTCGAAGACGGTGTCATCGCCGGGCCCTTGGTGGGACGGCGGCGCGATTTTGACTCAGGCACGTAGAGCTCCTTGGCTTCTCGAACGGCGCAATGGCTGTTGATGGTGCGGAAAGACAGCAATTCACAACCGGTGATACTGCCGGGTGAATTATTCCAGCGTAGTGAACTGCCGGTATTGTTGAGTGTAATTCTAGCTGTAAATAGAACAGCCGTGGATTGCACGGACTCCCCCGACGCACTGAAGGAGAATCTCTCGCGTGGTCAGATCGCACGAGCACGTTGATTCGGCAGTGGGTGTAGATGATTTGATCTCCGGAAACAGTGCTGTCAGGACGCGAATGGCCGGACGACGGCGCCGCGAAAAGGCCCAACGCCCCAAACAGGGTTTGTGGCGGACCTTGATACAAGTCATTGGTGAACTGCTGATTACCTGTGGCGTTATTTTGCTGCTTTTTGTGGTGTGGGAACTGTGGTGGACCAACATCGATGCCAACAATGCCCAGCAGCGGGCCGTCTCACAATTCGCCCAGGACTTTCAGGGCCCCCTGATCCCCCAGCCACCGGGCACGCCGGCGGACTTTGGCTCCCCGGTGGTTATGGACGCGCCAACCGCAGACGGAACTGTCTTCGGTGTGGTTTACATTCCTCGCTTTGGATCGAGCTACAGCCGCCCCCTCGTTGAAGGCACTACACAGGCACAGCTGGACACCCTCGGTCTTGGCCGTTACGGGGCGACGTCCATGCCAGGGGCCGTGGGCAACTTTGCCGTTGCCGGGCACAGGCAAACCCACGGGGCCGTACTGGACTCGATCCACACCTTGGTTCCGGGGGACAAGATTTATGTCCAAACCAAAGACGGCTACTACACCTACGTGTTCCGCAACAACCAGATTGTGATGCCCAGCCAGGGGAACGTGCTGTTGCCGGTCCCCACGCAAAAGGGCGCTGAGCCCGTAGAACGGTTCATGACCATGACAAGCTGCAATCCACGATTTGGCGCCGAGGAACGCATAATCGCCTACTCGGTGATGGACTCCTGGCAGCCGGCCAGTGCCGGTCCACCCGCGGCCATTGCCGCCCAAGTTGCCGCAAACGCGAAAGGCTAATCATGTACGGATGGGTATTCCGCCACCTTCCTGGACCATTGTGGTTCCGCATTCTCACCTCTCTGCTGTTCCTGACCGCAGCCGTCATAGTCCTTATGCAGTTTGTTTTCCCCTGGCTCTCACAATTTAACCCGCTCACTGATTCCACGATTGGTGGTAGTTCCTAATCATGAACACACGCATTTTGGTGATTGATAATTACGACAGTTTTGTCTACACCTTGGTGGGCTACCTTCAGCAACTAGGCGCCCAGACCACAGTTGTCAGGAACGACGACGTGACCTTGGCTGAAGCTGTGGAGCTTGCCGACGCGCGGGACGGTGTGTTGATTTCTCCCGGGCCGGGTACCCCCGCCGAAGCCGGAATCTGCATCGACCTGATCAAGTGGTGCGGTGCGAATGCTAAACCCATGTTCGGTGTATGTCTGGGCCACCAGGCCCTCGCTGAAGCCTACGGTGGGGTGGTGACCCATGCGGAGCAGCTCATGCATGGAAAGACCAGCGAAGTTTTCCACCAAGGCAGCAATGTCTTCTCAGGGCTGTCCAGTCCCGTCACAGCCACCCGCTACCACTCGCTGGCCGCGGTGCGAGAAACCATTCCCGAGACGTTGGAAATTACAGCTGAAACGGCCGACGGCGTCATCATGGGCTTGGCGCACAAGACCGCACCATTGTGCGGAGTCCAGTTCCACCCAGAGTCGGTCCTGACCCACGGTGGATACCAGATGGTGGGCAATTGGTTGGAATCGGTGGGGTTGGCGGGAGCCTGTGCGCAAGGAGCCAGACTGAGTCCCCTCATTAGCAGCTGAGACTTGGTACAACACAAAGGAACCACCCCCTTTGGGGGTGGTTCCTTTGAGCTGGTTTCAGCCCTTTGGTGCTGGCGATTTGCTGGGAGCCTTTGAAGTGGGTGTTGGTGTGGGCGTTGGTTCAGGTGGTGGCGGTTCGGGCGCCTTCGCCAACGTGACGGTGATAGTGGTTCTTTGCGGTACTGATGTGCCCGCCGGCTCCGACTGCCCCGTCACCATGCCAGGTGCCACTGCGGAGTTTACGGATTCCACGAAGACCACCTGGAGGAACGGCGATGCATTCTTGAGCGCGTCCTGCACCGCCTGCCGGACTTGCGAAGGATCCGTCGTCAAGTCAAAGAGGGACGGGACGGGAACTTGTCCGGTCGAGATTTTCAAGGTGACCTCGGTTCCCACAGCAACGCTCTGTCCAGGCGGTGGATCGGTGGTGACGACGAGCCCAGATTGAATCTGTGGGTCATCGACTCGCAGATTCGGCTTGAACTTCAAGTCCAGGGCGCTCAGCATAGACCTGACCTCAGACTCGGTCCGACCGGGAAGATCGGCAGGGATCGTCACTTCGGATGAGCCCTTGGAAACCACCACTGCAACCGCGGAGTGTTCGTTGACAAGTGTAAGTGCCGCGGGATCGGTGCGGATTACATTCCCCGAGGGCACTGTGTTTGAGAATTCAGTGCTCAGGACGGGATCAAGCCCCAGGTCCTCGAGTTTGGTCACGGCAGCAGCTTGACTCAGGCCCGCCAGCGAAGGAATGCTGTGCTGTATTGGTGGTGCGGGCTTGGCGTTGACAAGGTTGTAAGCGATGATGCCGCCACCGGCCAGTATGATCGCCAGGAAGATAAAAAGCGTTGTTATCCAGGCCTGACGCCGGCGTTTGACAGCAAGCCCGGGTTCCTTAGAAACCTCCGGGTCAAGGTCGCCGTCGTGGTCGGTTGTCAACGCTCCCCCGGCGAGAACTTTCGCCATGGCACGGGTGGAGGGCCCGTCGTCGTACAGTTCGTGAACAGGGACCTTGGCGACAGACACGGCCGCGGCGGGCACCGTGGCCAAGAGATCCGTTGCGAGCGAAACAGCAGGTGCCGCCAGGGTCACCCCGGTCCGGGCCGCCCGCAAGGCACGGCGGAAGGAAGCGGCATCCTGGAAACGGTCCTGGCGGGTCTTTTGCAAGGCGCGCAGCAGAACGCTGTCCAGCGCAGGAGAAATCATGGGATTGAACGTGCTGGGTGCTGGCGGCACCTCGCGTACGTGCTGGTAGGCCACAGAAACGGGAGACTCTCCCGTGAAGGGCGGCCGGCCGGCCAACATTTCATAGAACAAGCATGCGGCCGAGTACAGGTCGCTGCGGGCGTCAACGGTTTCCCCGCGTGCCTGCTCAGGCGAGAGGTACTGGGCGGTACCCATCACTGTCTGGGTCTGCGTCATGGTGGCCGCGGAATCTGAAATGGTGCGGGCTATGCCAAAGTCCATGACCTTGACGGCCCCCAGATGGCCGTCAGAGTCCTCCGTAACCATAACATTGGCAGGCTTGATGTCCCGGTGCACAATGCCGGAGCGGTGACTGTACTCAAGCGCTGAGAGCACACCTAAGGTGAAATCGATGGCCTGGTCAATGCTGATGGCATTGGCCCTGACGAGATCGCGCAGTGTTTTGCCCCGCACGTATTCCATCACGATGTACGGCAACGTGGAGCCATCTTGCAACGGATCACCTGTGGAGTGCTCGCCGGTGTCGTACACCGCAACGATGGAGGGGTGATTGAGGCCGGCAACCGCTTGGGCCTCCCGCTTGAAGCGGGCTTGAAGCTGTGAATCCCGTGCGACGTCGCCGCGCAGGACCTTGATGGCTACAATTCGGCCCAAGAGGGTATCCGTGGCCTGATAGACGTCGGCCATGCCGCCGCGGCCCAACAATCCACCTACCTCATACCGTCCATTGAGGACGCGCGGAACACTCATGTGAGTCGGTGTCCTTTCATTCTGGTGCGAAGTTGAGTTGATGCTGGGCTGGGGCGGGGTGGAAAGAAACTACGGTGCCTTGGGAGCTGGCCCGGTGGAAACGTAGTAGCTTACGACTGATCCCTTCGGGGCCTGTGTGCCGGCAGTGGGGTTGGTACGAATGACCACTCCCTTCTCGACGGACTCGGAAGTTTCATCCACCCGGGCAGGGATGAAACCGGCGGCGACCAGGGCAGCGTCATAGGTATTGCCCTGCTGGCCTGCTGATGATGGCACAGTCGCCACGGCAGGCGGCGTTGTGGGCTGGGGACCCTTTGAAACGGTGACCGTTACAGGAGTCCCCACGGGAACCGTCCCAACGGGACTGACCTCGATGACCCTACCCTCCGCGACTGTGGGGCTGTATGCATCGACACGCGATACCAACAATCCGTTGTCGCTGAGCAACCCCTCGACGAAGGCATAGGTTTGTCCGTTGACCTGGTTGGGGTTGATCGTGAAGGTGGAAGGTGCCGATGACGTCGTCGGAGTTTGTGACTGGGTGGGCGTCTGCGACGGCGTGGTTTCCGTGGGTGTGGAACTTTGCGACGTTGTGACCGACTTGGTGACGGACGGGGCTGGCTTGGAATCAAAGACGCCCCAGCTTTGCAGCAACAGCGCACCCAGAGCAAAGACCAACAGGGCAATCAGGGCGACGAGAGGCCACGTCCATGGGCTGCGGCCTCGCTTGGCGGGTTCGTCAGGAGGGCCCTCCACTATGTCTTCATCGAGGTCATCCTCCTGTCCCCAGGCCCGCTCGGCGCTGAGGGCCTCGGCGCGTGTGCGTGACTCGGCAGAATACCCGCCCACGACTGCATCACTCACGGTAGGCAGTGCGGTGGTGTTTGGCTCGGATATATTGCCCACCACCGACGTGGGGGCGGTGGCGTTGATATCCACGGGAGCCGTGATGGGACCCGTGCTCGATTCAAACAACAGCATGCCCGGAACTGCGACGTGGGCGGTCTTGATATCGCCTGCACGGATTGCTTCCGCAGCTTCGGCAAGCTTCAGGGCATTCGCAGGCCGGTTGGCCGGGTCCTTGGCCAGCATCGACATCAACAAAGCACGCACAGGTGTGGGCAAGGTGTCAGGCAGCGGCGGCGGAGCATCATTGACCTGGGCCAGTGCAATGGCAATCTGTGACTCCCCGGAGAACGGCCGGTGGCCGGTGATGCACTCATAACCAATAACACCCAAGGCATATATGTCCGAGGAGCCGGTGGCGAGCTGGCCAGTGGCCTGCTCGGGTGCAAGGTACTGGGCCGTACCCATCACCTGGCCGGTCTGGGTTAGGGGCACTTGGTCAGCCAGGCGCGCAATGCCAAAGTCGGTGATTTTGACCCTGCCCTCGGGCGTGATCAGCAAGTTGCCGGGCTTGACGTCCCGGTGTACCAAGCCCTGGGCGTGTGCGACTGACAGGGCCCGTGCCGTCTGCGCGATCATGGACAGCGTCCAGTCGGCGGAGAGGACGTGCTCTCGCTCAATCAGGGTCGACAGCGGCTCGCCTGGAACGAGTTCCATCACCAGATAGGCGGAACCGTCCTCCTCACCATAGTCAAAGACGTTGGCGATGCCCACGTGGTTCAGTAGTGCCGTGTGCTTGGCCTCGGCACGGAAGCGTGCCCGGAAACCGGGATCGCCCGTGTATTCGTCCTTGAGAATCTTGATGGCTACGATACGGCCCAGGACCAGGTCCTGTGCCTTCCATACTTCACCCATGCCGCCGATCGCGATGCGTGAGGTGAGTTGGTATCTGCCGCCTAAGGTGATTCCTGAAGTAGGCCTCACTTGTTCAACACCGCCTTGAAGAGTTTGCTTGCGTTGGGACTTGTCAATTGTGCTCCGGTGGCCACATCGACCTTGGGCATAACGATCGACACCACCACCTGGGGGTCATTCGCGGGTGCGAATCCAGTAAACCATGAGTTATTCAAACCATCTCCAAGCTCTGCGGTTCCCGTTTTGCCGGCAACTTTTACACCGGGGATGCCCGCCTGTGAGGCGATGCCGTTGTCCACAACGCTGACCATCCAATCCTTTATTTGGGCGGCGATCTCCGGTGTGGTGGATTGCCGCAATTCTTCGGGGACCAAACTGGATACCGTTTTCAGATCTGGTGTCCGCACAGTCTGCACCATGTTGGGCTGCATTTGCTTGCCACCATTGGCAATGGCGGCCGTCATCATCGCGATCTGCAACGGTGAGGACAGAACGTTGAGCTGGCCAATGGCGCTTTGAGCCAAGGCGTCGTCGCTTAGCGGTCCCTTGCCTCCCGGGAATCGGCTGGTTACAACCTTGTCAGGGATTTTCGTGGAGTTGTCATTGAATCCGAACTTTTCCGCCTGCGCAGTAATGGCATCCTGCCCCAGATCCAGCGCGATACTGGCAAATGGTGTGTTACATGAGTTTTCCAGCGCAAACGTGAAGGTGGCTTCGGTCTGGGTGTAGCACTTGCCGTAGGCGTAATTCGGCAGAGCATAGCTGATGCCGGGGAAGGACATTTTGGCCGGATTGGGCAGCACGCTGTCCTTGTTGTACTTGCCGGATTCCAGGGCTGCTGCCGTGTCAATGAGCTTGAAGACCGATCCTGGCGCGTAGAGCTTCGTATAGGCCGAGGAACCGTAGAGATTGATGCCAGGAATCTGGCTCAATTCAGCTTGGGCCGCCCTTACCGAGCCTTCGTCATGGCTGGCCAACAAGTTGGTGTCGTAGGAGGGCTTGGAAACCATGGCAATAATGGCCCCAGTTTTCGGGTTCATGACCACGATCGAGCCAGCAACGCCGTCCGGGATCATGTCGTAGGCCATCTTCTGGATGTCCTTGTCAATGGTCAGTTCCACGGAGTAACCCTGGGGGACGGCACCGGTGAATGCCTGTGAAATCCGTTCAAAAAATGCGTCATTTGAGGTTCCGGCCAGTTCATCCTTCATGGCGAACTCAAGGCCGTACTGGCCCGCATACTTGCTGAAGAAACCAGTCAGCCCGGCATACAACAGAGGATCGTTGTATTTTCGTTGGTACTTGCAGTCCGTGTCCGTGGGTACTGATTCAGCAATTGGCTGCCCGTCAACCAGGATGGGACCGCGGTTGCTGCAAAATGTTTTCAGCAGCTGCCGCTGATTGTTGGGGTTCGCGTTGAGTGAATCTGCAGCGAAGAACTGCACGTACGAAATTGAGCCAAAAAGGAGTGCAAACAACGCGATGGCAACTATCCAGGAATTACGGATGGCCTGATTCATAGTGTGGGCACCTCCTTTTGCTGTTCATTCATGGAATTCGGAGAGAGATCCAAGGGCCGCCGGGCAGCGTCCGAGATTCGCAGGATCAGTGCCACAATGATCCAGTTGGCAAGCAAGGACGAGCCGCCGGCGGCGAGGAAGGGTGTGGTGAGGCCGGTGAGCGGAATGAGGCGGGTGACGCCCCCGATGATCACGAAGCACTGGAGTGCAAAGGAAAAGGCTAGTCCCACGGCTAAAAGCTTGCCGAAGGCATCACGCGTGCCAAGCGCTGCGCGGAATCCGCGGGCTACCAGCAGCGCGTAGAGGCAGAGCACAGCGAACAAGCCCACCAGGCCCAGTTCCTCGCCGATAGCTGCAATGATCATGTCGCTATTGGCGAGCGGCACTATCTCAGGGGAGCCCTGCCCGAACCCGGTGCCGAGCAATCCCCCGTTGGCCATGCCAAAGAGACCCTGAACCACTTGGAAGCTGTCGCCCCCAATGTATTCGGGATTGAAAGCGTAGAGCCATCCGTCGATGCGTCGGTTTACGTGCGGAAAGATCTGGTACGCCGCAAAGCCACCCACGACCATCAGGGCCAGCCCGATGAGGATCCAGCTGATACGGCTGGTGGCCACATAGATCATGACCATGAACAGGCCAAAGAACAGCACTGACGAGCCAAGATCGCGCTGAAAGACCAGAACGCCCACACTTGCCAGCCAGGCAACGATCATGGGGGCAAGATCGCGGGTTCGTGGAAGCTGCAACGGCCCAATCTTCTTGCCGGCCAGCAAGATTAGATCCCGATTAGATGAAAGATAACCCGCGAAGAATATAGCAAGAGTGATCTTGGCGATTTCGCCGGGCTGGAAGGTAAACGGTCCCAACCTAATCCAGACTGTGGCTCCGTTGACGTCGCCTGCGGAGATGCCAGGAATCAAGGGGAGCAGGAGTAGGATCACCGAGGCCAGCAAGGAGATGTAGGTGTAGCGGCGCAGGATTCGATGGTCCTTGAGAATCCAAATCACGGCGATCGCGGCTGCCACGGCCAGTGTTGTCCACAGCCACTGGCGGGGTCCAGCCGAGTCGCCCTTGGTGATGTCCAGGCGATGGATGACCGCGAGCCCGATTCCGTTCAAGGCAACCACAACGGGTAATATGACCGGATCGGCATATTTTGCTCGAAAGCGCAATGTGATGTGAACGGCCAATGACAAGACCGTCAGTACTGTCGACTGTGTGTAAAAGTCGTTGTCAAAGGTGCGTCCGAGGTTCAAGTTGACCAGCGCATTGGCCATGATGCCCACAGCCAGGGCCAGAAGCAAAAGGAGTAGCTCAGTATTGCGGCGCGGTTTGGCAACTGTTGCGAGCTGGCTCATCGGCCACCTCCGGGTGTGCATGTTGGTGTGGCCGACGGAGCATTCGTTGTCGGCGGCGGCGAAGCGGTGGCAGCCACAGCAGGGCTGGGTGGAACCGCGGATTCGGATGGGGGAGCCGAGGAGGTACCCGAAGGTGCAGTCGCCGAGTCGCTGGGCTCACATGGTGGCATGCTGGAACCGGTGCCAAGCTGCAGGTCGCTGATAATTTGCTCGGCACCACTCAATGATGATGTTGGCATTGTCTGTTTCACCAACTGTTGTGAATAGTTCGGCAACGATGAAACGGTGACACCGGTTTCGCGCTGCAAGGAGGAGAGGGAGATGGGACCAAGGTTCTGGGAGACTCCCTTAAAAATAGCAACGTTGCCATTGGATACGCCAACATAGTACTGCGTCTGGGTCCAGGCGTACGCGACCCAGCCAGCGGCAACTATGGAGATGACAACTAGGGCGCCCACAATGGCCACCACCAACGGACGGAAGCGTACTCGCGGAAGAGACACCTCGTTTTCCTCGAGGACCGCTGCCGCGTCGGCCGGTTTGTGCGTCAGGAGCTGGGCTGCGCGCACGGTGGATGCGGCGCGGGCAAGCTGCGGGATCTTTCCTTCCTCGTTCGCCGTCAGTGCTGCGCCCACCAGTTCATGAGGGCGTAATGACAGTTCGTGGCGGACCGCGGCTGCCCGTATGTGTGCGTCCAACTCGCCCGGGGCATCATCCTCCGTCTGCGGGCGAGAGCCTTCCACAATCATTCGGTCGGCGCCCTGGCCGTCGGATGGCTCTGTGACGGAGGGTTTCGTGCCTGTGTCTGCATCTGTGCTGGTGTCGGTGACCGGAACGACGTCGGCAGCAGGCACCTTCTGCGACGGCGCCCGACCCGCGTCGACAGTCTCCTTGTGCCCTTCTTGGTTCCGGGAGGAAAGAAGGGAGAGCTCCTGATCGTCCGGTTCCAAATCATCAGCGCGTGTACTATCTCCGGAGTGAATTTGGGTAGAAACCGTTTCCAGTGCTGCGGTGGATGTGTCATCTGGGGTGGATTCGACGACGTCAAAAACCACCACCGTGACATTGTCAGGTGATCCGGCGGCAAGCGTCAGCTCAATGAGTGTGTCCGCCGCTGTTGCCAGGTTCTTGGTGTGCCGAACGACTTCTTCGATCATCTCGTGGCGGACAAAATTTAGTCCGTCCGAGCACAGTAGCCAGCGTTCACCTATCTCGGTGTCAAAATACGTCAAATCCAGTTCAGGGGAAGCGTCGACGTCGCCCAGGACGCGCATGAGTACGTTTTTGTGAGGGTGGACCTCGGCCTCTGCCTCGGTCATCCGACCCTCATCAATCATCCGCTGCACGAACGTGTGGTCGGTGCTCATCTGGGCGAAGACGCCGTCCTTGAGACGATAAGCGCGCGAATCACCGATGTGCGCATAGGCTAGCCGATCCCCGGATAGCAACAGGGCTGTCACGGTGGTACCCATGCCCGCCAGCTTGGGATCTACATGAACCAGCTCGGACAAAAGTGAGTTGGCGCTCTGGATTTCATCGGCCAGGTGGGTGCCGGCGTCGTCCTTGTATCCGTCATGGTCAAGGTGGATCAGATCAAGCACCGTTGATGCGCTAGCCACATCTCCACCGGCATGACCGCCCATGCCGTCGGCAACAACTGCCAGATACTGGCCAACGTAGGCAGAATCGTCATTCTTTGCTCGGACGAGGCCGACATTTGATCTCGCTGCGTAGCGGAGAATCAAGGGGTGTTCGGGCATACTTAGGCCCTCAATTCGATAACCGTTTTACCGATCCGAACCGGAACACCAAGTTCCACGGGCAATGCACGAGTTAGTTGGGTGCCGCCAAGATATGTGCCGTTCGTGGAACCGAGGTCTTCGATGAACCAGCGGGTTCCTTGTGGAAACAAACGCGCGTGACGTCCTGAAGCATAGTCGTCCTCAAGCACCAGGGTGGCCTCCTGTGCCCTGCCCAGCAAAATGGGGGTTCCCGTAAGTTCTAATGTGGTGCCGCTGAGGGGGCCCTCGGTGACAACGAGTTGGCGGGCCGCCGCTTTGGCGGGGGGAGCCGCCTGAACAAGTTCCGGATGTTTGCGGGCTTGGCGCGCGGTGGGGGCGCCAACTTTGGCTTTCTGGCCAATTACGAGGTCACGGCGCATGGCGGCAACAACGCTGAACACCATGACCCATATCAGGATCAGGAAGCCGAAGCGCAAAATAGTGACGGTCAGGCTGAGATCGTTCATGGGCGGGACCCGTTTCTTGCCGGCAAAATGCGGAAAGTGATTTGAGTGCGGCCCATGGTGATGGTGGAGCCATCAGTGAGTGAGGCACTGCCGTTGACACGGTGTCCGTCGACATAGCTGCCGTTGGTGGAGCCAAGGTCGACGGCGGTACTCACGCCTTCCCTTGTTCGGATCTCGAGATGCTTGCGGGAGACTCCCGTGTCATCGATGAGGATGTCCGCCTCTGAGGAACGGCCCAAGATGATGGAGCTGGAGTTCAGGGAATACCGCTGCCCATCGATATCCAGGACTGGTTGCCCGTCTACGGGGCTGGAGGCTGGAGGCTGGCGTTTGTAAACAGGGGCTGGTGGCTGTCCGGGCGCACGGCCGGGGGCGGCGGGCGGCCTGACGGGGCTATGGGAGGGCTGCTGCGTTCCGGCGTTGAGCCGGGCGGCAGAGTTTTCCTTCTCGGTGGCGGAGGCGATCTCAAATTGGCCCGCACGGAGTTCGCCCTGGTGGTTGAAGGCCACACGGACAGGGCCCTGAAGCACATACCCTTGGCTGCGCGCATGGTTAATGACCACATCGCACAGTTCCTCGGCAAGAGTGACGCCCCATGAGCGGGCGCGTTCAAAGTCTGAGTCGCCAAGTTGAATATTGAAAACGTTGGGCGCCAAGGTGCGTCCGGCATCCAATGTCATCGCCTTGTCATCGAGCTCGCGTCGCAGCGCACTGGCCATCTCAACCGGCTGCAAAGACTTGGACCCGCGGGAGAAGGCGCCACGAACTGCCTTTTCAATGCCCTTTTCAACGTTGTCAAACAATCCCATAAGTTCTCCTCTCACTGGCTTCTGCTCTCTGCACTGGCCGCTGTGCATGCGCGCCGCAATGCTCACTAAACGTGGTGCCCGCACCCTTAGTCGCTGACCTATAACAAGCTAGGGGCTGACCTAAAACCAGCGTTATCTGTTAGCTGCCCGGCCCGCGGGCAACACTCCACTTGGTCGATACTACTGGGCAAGACTTGGAATAACCTCACTGCGACAAGGAATTGGGGCGGATTTCATACCCAAGTAGGGGGTCACTCCCAAGGCAAAAAGTAACATGGCAACCGCGTGTTCCCGGCCCAGTACAGCCAAATTGGGTAGCCTCAAAGGTGCTCCGGGCCAACCGCCGGAAGGGCCGTTTAGGTAATTCGGCAAAGTGTCCTATATGCTTGATCTCGCTGTTCCACTGATTTTTGAAAGAGAAAAAGTGGACTGTTCGAAAACGCGCGAGTGGCGGAACGGCAGACGCGCTGGCTTCAGGTGCCAGTGTCCGAAAGGGCGTGGGGGTTCAAATCCCCCCTCGCGCACGTTTTTGAATACCCCGGCGGAACCATGGTTCCGCCGGGGTATTTTGTTTTTACCACCGTGTTTCCGCGGCTTCAGCTCCCTTCCAGATGAGTCTTGGCCACTGGTCGGCTCCTGCGATGAAGGCGTCAGTGATGGTCAAATGGCGTCCTGGCGCAAATACAATTTTTGCGAACTTCGGACTGTTAATAGGCTCCGCTTTATTAAAGGACCCGGCGAGGACAAGAAATTACATGTATGCACCCAAGCTGGCGGCGGTGTCAAGCCGTCTTAGCAACATCGTCGTTGAGTAGCTTGGTGAATACTTCTCGTGGTGTGAGGAATCCCAGGACGGCGCGGGGCCGGTCGTTGAGCTCATCAGCGATGGAGTCCAGGTAGGGCTGATGACTGGTCAGCTCGATGCCCTTGGGCAGGTACTCCCTGATCAGCCCATTGGTGTTCTCGTTCGATGGCCTCTCCCACGGCGAGTGGGGATGTGCGAAATAGACGGGAAGGTCCGTGGCCAGTGTCAGTTGTGCGTGGCGGGCCATCTCGGTGCCTTGATCCCACGTCAGGGAACCACGCATCAGGGCCGGCAGGTCATTGACCCGGTTGATCAGCACGTCGGCGAGGCCGTCGGCCTTCTTGCCTTCAGGCAGGCCCAGCATGATCAAGAACCTGCTGTGCCTCTCGACCAGGGTTGCGATAGCACTCTTGCCGCCCTTGCCGACCACCAAGTCCCCTTCCCACGCACCTGGAACACGGCGATCTGCTGCTTCCTCTGGACGGTCGTCGATGCTGACCATGCCAATGATCCGTCCACCTGTGCGTTCACCCAGCGGCTTCACTGATTTTCGTTTGGTGCGCTTGGATTGCAGCAGGATTCCGGACTTGGCAAGCTCGCCCTTGGGCAGGGCGTAGATCCAGCGGTAGATCGCCTCGTGGGAGACGGTGCGGCCTTCGGCGTCGGGTGATTTCGTCATGGTCTCAACGCTGTCGTCTGTGGCTTCCAAACGCAAACGACCGGCGATCTGCCGCGGCGTCCTAGACCTGGCCAGATCAGCCTTCACCCGGGCGGCAAGGACCGGATCCGTCTCGATCTTCCGTGCCTGCGGCCGGCTACGCCGACGCTCAGCAGCACAGTCCGCACTCACCGGACGATACCCGCGGGTCTTCGTCGAATTCCTGTGGCGTTCCCGCCAAATGATCGTGTGGTCACGGCCAAGATCCGCACCGATCTGACGATCAGACTTGCCAGCCAGAATGCCTACGGCGATGTCCGCCCGATCCGAAAACGACAATCGCCTACGCCCCACCAGCAACTCCTCTACTCAACCAACTTGTTGCTTCGACGGTATGACACCGCCGGCGACTCCTTCAGTCTCACCAACTGGGCGGAGCGCAGAGAGTAAAAGCGCAGAGAGTAAACAAGAACAGCTCGGAAACTAAAGGCCCGCGAAGATTCAACCACTCTGGCAGGACGCCAATTAGGGTGGAAGCATGAAGAACTACTTGATACGCATTGGCGTTCAGCTAGGCCCTCCGCGGTGGCGTTCATCCTCGCAGCGCTCATCCTGCCAGGGTTCCATCTACGGTTCGCAGGTTTCCTGACCGCGGTGATTGTCTTCACCATCGCGCAAAGCCTTGCGACAGGCATCGTTGGGAGGATGGCTGAGAAGCACATTCCTGCCATTAGCGCTGCTGCCTCCCTCATCTCCACCTTCCTTGCCTTGCTGATTGCCAACAGCTTTGGAGGGGGTACCTCGATTCGTACGTTCGTGGCATGGGTGCTGGCGACCGTAATTGTGTGGGCTGTAACGGCTGCGGGCGCCGCCTTCCTTCCCCGACTCCGACTCAAGAGGGCGGCACAGTAGACACAGGTAAACGGGTGTTGGCTGGTTTGCTTTGTGGTTGAAAGGTGTGTATTGTTTTTCGAGTTGCCTTGGTTGTTTGGGGCAGGGATTCGTAGGGTTTTGGACTGTTTTTTGGTTCTTGATCTGTGGGTTTGTTGGGTTTGTTCGTTGTTTAGCGGATTTGCTTTATGGATTCTTTGCGGGTAAGCTTGAAAAGTTGCTCCGGCACTGATCGTCATGGTTCTTCTGCTTGTTTGCAGGGTTTTTGTGGGGTGTTGGCTGGGTGTGGTTGTTGTTTGAGAACTCAATAGTGTGCCAAGTTTTATTGATACCAATTTATTGTATTGAATTGGTTATTTGACTGTTTGTTGCCGCCCCTGTGGTGACGGCAGTCTTTAGCTGGTTTCGAATTTAGTGCACATGGCTGTAACCTTTTTCCGGTTTGGTTGTGTGTGTCTGTTTGTTTTATTAACGGAGAGTTTGATCCTGGCTCAGGATGAACGCTGGCGGCGTGCTTAACACATGCAAGTCGAACGATGAACCTCACTTGTGGGGGGATTAGTGGCGAACGGGTGAGTAACACGTGAGTAACCTGCCCTTAACTCTGGGATAAGCCTGGGAAACTGGGTCTAATACTGGATATTGACTTTTCCTCGCATGGGGTTTTGTTGAAAGCTTTAGTGGTTTTGGATGGACTCGCGGCCTATCAGCTTGTTGGTGAGGTAATGGCTCACCAAGGCGACGACGGGTAGCCGGCCTGAGAGGGTGACCGGCCACACTGGGACTGAGACACGGCCCAGACTCCTACGGGAGGCAGCAGTGGGGAATATTGCACAATGGGCGAAAGCCTGATGCAGCGACGCCGCGTGAGGGATGACGGCCTTCGGGTTGTAAACCTCTTTCAGTAGGGAACAAGGCTACACGTTGTGTGGTTGAGGGTACTTGCAGAAGAAGCACCGGCTAACTACGTGCCAGCAGCCGCGGTAATACGTAGGGTGCAAGCGTTATCCGGAATTATTGGGCGTAAAGAGCTCGTAGGCGGTTTGTCGCGTCTGCCGTGAAAGTCCGGGGCTCAACCCCGGATCTGCGGTGGGTACGGGCAGACTAGAGTGATGTAGGGGAGACTGGAATTCCTGGTGTAGCGGTGAAATGCGCAGATATCAGGAGGAACACCGATGGCGAAGGCAGGTCTCTGGGCATTAACTGACGCTGAGGAGCGAAAGCATGGGGAGCGAACAGGATTAGATACCCTGGTAGTCCATGCCGTAAACGTTGGGCACTAGGTGTGGGGGACATTCCACGTTTTCCGCGCCGTAGCTAACGCATTAAGTGCCCCGCCTGGGGAGTACGGCCGCAAGGCTAAAACTCAAAGGAATTGACGGGGGCCCGCACAAGCGGCGGAGCATGCGGATTAATTCGATGCAACGCGAAGAACCTTACCAAGGCTTGACATGAACTGGAAACGCTTGGAAACAAGTGCCCCGCTTGCGGTCGGTTTACAGGTGGTGCATGGTTGTCGTCAGCTCGTGTCGTGAGATGTTGGGTTAAGTCCCGCAACGAGCGCAACCCTCGTTCTATGTTGCCAGCACGTTATGGTGGGGACTCATAGGAGACTGCCGGGGTCAACTCGGAGGAAGGTGAGGACGACGTCAAATCATCATGCCCCTTATGTCTTGGGCTTCACGCATGCTACAATGGCCGGTACAATGGGTTGCGATACTGTGAGGTTGAGCTAATCCCAAAAAGCCGGTCTCAGTTCGGATTGGGGTCTGCAACTCGACCCCATGAAGTCGGAGTCGCTAGTAATCGCAGATCAGCAACGCTGCGGTGAATACGTTCCCGGGCCTTGTACACACCGCCCGTCAAGTCACGAAAGTTGGTAACACCCGAAGCCGGTGGCCTAACCCCCTTGTGGGGAGGGAGCTGTCGAAGGTGGGACTGGCGATTGGGACTAAGTCGTAACAAGGTAGCCGTACCGGAAGGTGCGGCTGGATCACCTCCTTTCTAAGGAGCACCGAGTGCCACGAGGTAGCCCGCATGGGTTGTGTTGGTGGTATGAGGAGTAAAGACTTACTGCGAGAACGTTTGTTTCTCGGTAGGTTGCTCAAGGGTGGAATATCAATAAAGTAGCTGATGATCGGCAATTGGTGACCTGGTTCTAGTACAACGATTCCTTCGGGGATGGTGGGGAAAGAGCTGTATGGGTTGGTAGTTGCGTGGGTTGTTATGTGTTTGGCACACTGTTGGGTCCTGAGGCAACAACGATTCCTTCGCTCCTGTTTGGGGGTGGGGGGTGTTGTTTTGTTTCTGGTTTCCCGCACACAACCAACCGCTAGGCGGTGCTGGTTTGCGTGACTGCTCTTTGGGGGTGGTTCGTGATCGGTGTCTTGGTGGGATGGTGTGTGGTGGGGTTGTTGTTTGAGAACTACATAGTGAACGCGAGCATCTTTATAAAGAAGCAATTTCTTTGAGATAATTGAACCTGGATCTGATGCTGTTACATCCTTTGGGGTGTGGTGGTGTTGGTTTTCATGGTTCTCTCGATAATATGTAAGTGTTTTTTGACTATTTTGTGTGGTCAAGTTTTTAAGGGCACACGGTGGATGCCTTGGCATTAGGAGCCGAAGAAGGACGTAGGAATCTGCGATAAGCCTCGGGGAGTTGATAACCGAACTTTGATCCGAGGGTGTCCGAATGGGGGAACCCCGTTACCCGTCGTAAGGCGAGGTGATGACCTGCACCTGAATATATAGGGTGTGTGGAGGGAACGTGGGGAAGTGAAACATCTCAGTACCCACAGGAAGAGAAAACAATAGTGATTCCGTTAGTAGTGGCGAGCGAACGCGGAACAGGCTAAACCGTGCCATGTGTGATAGCCGGCGGGCGTTGCATGGTCGGGGTTGAGGGACTCACCGTTACGAATCTGCCGGTTCGTTGAGGGGAATGGTGCATGTATAGGTGAACGGTTTTGAATGGCCGACCGTAGAGGGTGAGAGTCCCGTAACTGAAATGCAGTGCACTCCCTGGAGAGTATCCCAAGTAGCACGGGGCCCGAGAAATCCCGTGTGAATCTGTCAGGACCACCTGATAAGCCTAAATACTACCTAATGACCGATAGCGGACAAGTACCGTGAGGGAAAGGTGAAAAGTACCCCGGGAGGGGAGTGAAATAGTACCTGAAACCGTGTGCTTACAATCCGTTAGAGCCACCGAGCCCACTTGTGGGTTGTTGTTGTGGTGATGGCGTGCCTTTTGAAGAATGAGCCTGCGAGTTAGTGTTACGTCGCGAGGTTAACCCGTGTGGGGAAGCCGTAGCGAAAGCGAGTCTGAATAGGGCGTTGCAGTGGCGTGATCTAGACCCGAAGCGAAGTGATCTACCCATGGCCAGGTTGAAGCGTGTGTAAGAGCGCGTGGAGGACCGAACCCACTTCAGTTGAAAATGGAGGGGATGAGCTGTGGGTAGGGGTGAAAGGCCAATCAAACTTCGTGATAGCTGGTTCTCCCCGAAATGCATTTAGGTGCAGCGTTACGTGTTTCTTACTGGAGGTAGAGCTACTGGATGGCTAATGGGCCCTACAAGGTTACTGACGTCAGCCAAACTCCGAATGCCGGTAAGTGAGAGCGTAGCAGTGAGACTGTGGGGGATAAGCTTCATAGTCGAGAGGGAAACAGCCCAGACCACCAACTAAGGCCCCTAAGCGTGTGCTAAGTGGGAAAGGATGTGGGATTGCTTAGACAACCAGGAGGTTGGCTTAGAAGCAGCCATCCTTAAAAGAGTGCGTAATAGCTCACTGGTCAAGTGATTCCGCGCCGACAATGTAGCGGGGCTCAAGTACACCGCCGAAGTTGTGGATTTCAAACAGTACCCAAGCAGATCAGGACTTGTCTTGTACCTGTTCAGGGGTTTGGAGTGGTAGGGGAGCGTCGTGTGGGCATTGAAGCCGCAGTGTGAACTAGCGGTGGAGCCCACACGAGTGAGAATGCAGGCATGAGTAGCGAAAGACGGGTGAGAAACCCGTCCGCCGAATGATCAAGGGTTCCAGGGTCAAGCTAATCTGCCCTGGGTAAGTCGGGACCTAAGGCGAGGCCGACAGGCGTAGTCGATGGACAACGGGTTGATATTCCCGTACCGGTGAAGAACCGCCCATATTGAACTGATGATACTAACCACCCAATCTTTTTAGTGAGTGCCTTCGGGCCAGGCTAGAAGGGGAGCGTGGGACCTGAATCAGGGAGGTAAACGTATTAACAGGTGTGACGCAGGAAGGTAGCCGAGCCGGGCGATGGTAGTCCCGGTCTAAGGATGTAGGGAACGTGATAGGCAAATCCGTCACGTAGTCTTCAATGACACTCTTGAGATCTGATGGGACCCCCCTTAGGGGGAATTCGGTGATCCTATGCTGCCTAGAAAAGCATCGACGTGAGGTTCCAACTGCCCGTACCCCAAACCGACACAGGTGATCAGGTAGAGAATACTAAGGCGATCGAGAGAATTATGGTTAAGGAACTCGGCAAAATGCCCCCGTAACTTCGGGAGAAGGGGGGCCTGCCTCGTGAAGGACACTAGCTGTCCGTGAGCGGGTGTGGGCCGCAGAGACCAGGGGGAAGCGACTGTTTACTAAAAACACAGGTCCGTGCGAAGTCGCAAGACGATGTATACGGACTGACTCCTGCCCGGTGCTGGAAGGTTAAGAGGACCGGTTAGCACGTAAGTGCGAAGCTGAGAATTTAAGCCCCAGTAAACGGCGGTGGTAACTATAACCATCCTAAGGTAGCGAAATTCCTTGTCGGGTAAGTTCCGACCTGCACGAATGGAGTAACGACTTCCCCGCTGTCTCAACCATAAACTCGGCGAAATTGCAGTACGAGTAAAGATGCTCGTTACGCGCAGCAGGACGGAAAGACCCCGAGACCTTTACTATAGTTTGGTATTGGTGTTCGGAGTGGCTTGTGTAGGATAGGTGGGAGACTGTGAAGTTCCAACGCTAGTTGGAATGGAGTCATCGTTGAAATACCACTCTGGTCACTTTGGACATCTAACTTCGGCCCGTAATCCGGGTCAGGGACAGTGCCTGATGGGTAGTTTAACTGGGGCGGTTGCCTCCTAAAGAGTAACGGAGGCGCCCAAAGGTTCCCTCAGCCTGGTTGGCAATCAGGTTTCGAGTGTAAGTGCACAAGGGAGCTTGACTGTGAGAGGGACACCTCGAGCAGGGACGAAAGTCGGGACTAGTGATCCGGCGGCACATTGTGGAATGGCCGTCGCTCAACGGATAAAAGGTACCTCGGGGATAACAGGCTGATCTTGCCCAAGAGTCCATATCGACGGCATGGTTTGGCACCTCGATGTCGGCTCGTCGCATCCTGGGGCTGGAGTAGGTCCCAAGGGTTGGGCTGTTCGCCCATTAAAGCGGTACGCGAGCTGGGTTTAGAACGTCGTGAGACAGTTCGGTCCCTATCCGCTGCGCGCGCAGGAAATTTGAGAAGGGCTGTCCTTAGTACGAGAGGACCGGGACGGACGAACCTCTGGTGTGTCAGTTGTACTGCCAAGTGCATCGCTGATTAGCTACGTTCGGATGGGATAACCGCTGAAAGCATCTAAGCGGGAAGCTCGCTTCGAGATGAGATTTCCATACACGATAAGTGTGAGAGGCCCCCAGCTAGACCACTGGGTTGATAGGCCGGACGTGGAAGCGAGGACTAAAGACTCGTGAAGCTGACCGGTACTAATAGGCCGATAACTTACACCACACAAACACTCCCATACAGGGTGCGAATAAATCAAAAGCTATTCACACCCCACAAGAGTAACAAAGCATGCTCGCGTTCACTATGTGGTTCCCAAACAACAAACCCAACGTTCGTTGTTAACACGGGAACAAAACAACACAAGAAACCCTTGTGACTAACCCCACCACCAGTGCGGGCACATCACAACCAGGAATCTTGTATAATAGAATAACTGATTGATCCACACAACACCCAACAAACCACCCAACCAGATACCTGGTCCTGGGAATAAAGTTACGGTGGTCATAGCGTGGGGGAAACGCCCGGTCCCATTCCGAACCCGGAAGCTAAGACCCACAGCGCCGATGGTACTGCATTCGACAGGATGTGGGAGAGTAGGACACCGCCGGACAAACAGTAAAAAGGTCGAGGCCCCACACCACACGGTGCGGGGCCTCCCTCATTTAACCAACCACCACCACCAACCACCACCAACCAACCACCACCAACCACGACCAGCCTCCCCACCAAGAAGCCACACCCCTTTAAACACCCCCACAACCAGAAACCCCAAACAACTAGAAACCCCAAACAACTACAGACCCCAAGACAGCCACACCAAGACGGTTGGCGCTGATGGGTGGCCTTGACGAGGTGGTGGTACGGTGCGGGGTGAAGGACGTGGCCGGCGGCGTCCGGATTCCGTCATCGCGGGCCTGCGAAGATTTGTTGTGCCTGGCGGTCGCAGGGATCCCAGAAGTCGCCTTCGCGTTACGGTTGATGCTATTGCGGCTCTTCGTGGTTGGTGGGGGTTTGAGTTCTTGATTTAGCTCTATGCAAAGGGCCCGTGGCCCTGCTGGGATGAGTGTTATCTACGCATTCAACCTGAAGAGGACCACGAGCCTTGAACGAGCCTACCTTCATGGCAGCCGACGCTGCCACTACTCTTTTCAATCTGCCTGACTACCGCGTCATCTCGACGACAAGCACGGCTGATGGTTGCCGCCAGGTCATGGTGGAAAGCGAACAGCCACCTGGGTGTCCTAGCTGTGGTGTGGTCGCTTCACGGCGGAAGGAACGTCGCTTCCAGCGGATCCGCGACATCGAGATCGGCGGCAAGATTGAGGTGTTGTGGCGAAAGTACCGTTGGTACTGCCAAGAACTAGAGTGCCAGAGGCTCTCTTTTTTATCGACGACCCAAGTCCCTGCTAGGGCGCGCTCGACGGGTAGGCTCAGGGATCATTTGGTGGATGCGGTGATTCGCTCTGGCCGGGCCATGTCAGAAACCGCTGCAGGGTTCGCGTTGTCGTGGTGGATGGTCAGGGCAGCAGTGAGTGAAGCCTGCATACTCAAGCTCCCGAACGTCGATGCACTGAGGCCAAGAATGTTGGGTATTAATGAGCACCGCTTCCGGTCTGTGCGCTACTTCAAAGACCCAGCCGCCAAGGCCTGTGCGCCCGTATCCTAAATTGAGACAGTGTTTAGGAGAATTTGTTTCATGTCTAGTCGTCGTAAGTTCAGTCCGGAGTTCAAGGCCGAGGCTGTTGAGTTGGTGATTTCCTCGGGCCGTCCGATCGTGCAGGTGGCGAAGGAAATCGGCATCAGTGATGGATCGCTGGGGAACTGGGTGAGGGAGTGGAAGGAAGAGCATCCCGAGGCCGGTTCCAAGGATCCTGGCCCGGTGGAATGGGCGAAGTACAAGGCGTTGCAGGCCGAGAATGCAGAGCTGAAGCGGGAGATCGAATTTCTGGGAAAAGTCAGTGCCTTCTTCGCCGCGAAGCAACGATAGACGACTATTATGCGTTTATTTGGCAGGAGAAGGCACACTACAAGATTGACTGGATGTGCCAGCAATTGAAGGTTCCCAGGTCTTCGTATTACCGCTGGACCAAGCCGCAGGAACCGACCCCGACCCAGTTGCGCAAAGAGCAGCTGACCAAGGACGTGTGCCGGGTATACAAGCGGGAGAAGGGCATGGCCGGGAGGGACCAGATCACCACGATCCTGGGCCACGAGGGCATCCCGGTGGCCGCCGCAACGGTCGGGACGATCATGAACAAGCAGGGCATGCGGGCGGTTCGTATGCAGGCGTGGAAGAAAACCACTGTCGTTGACCCGGCAGCCCGTACCGAACACATCAAGAACCACATGCTCGATGCCGACGGCAAGCGGGACTTCACGTCCACGGTGCCGGGAACGAAGCTGGTCGGGGACATCACGTACCTGAAAACAGACTCAGGCTGGCTGTATCTGGCCACCGTCATCGATCTGGCAACCCGGATGGTCGTGGGCTGGGCGATGGCCTCGCACATGCGCACAGAGCTGATCATTGACGCCCTCAAAATGGCCCGGGATCACGGCCGGCTGCACCCGGACGGAGCTATTTTCAATAGCGACCGGGGAAGCCAGTACACCTCCGGCGACTTCCAGAAATGGTGTGCCGGGAACAAGGTCACGCAGTCGATGGGCGAGGTCGGGGTGTGCTGGGACAACGCGGTCGCCGAGTCGTTCTTCTCGCACTTGAAGACAGAGATGTACCACCACCACAATTTTCCGAATCACATGGCGGCACGGACCGCGGTCATGGAATACATAGAGTCCTGGTACAACCGGCGCCGGCCCCATGCCTACAACCAGGGCCTGCCACCGGCACGTGCCTTAGCGGAATACGAAGTTCAGATCGAACAAGCAGCAGCGTAAGAAGAAAAATCAATCAAACTGTCTCAGAAACTTGACGGGCGCACTGGACGCGCTTTGAACCGTGGATGAGTACCATCGTGGATCTTGATACCGGTCAAGTCCTTGGTGTTGTTGATGGTCGTGACCACACCGGTATTGGTGCGTGGCTGATCCAACGCCCCTTGGAAGGGCGCCTAGGAATTCACGTTGTAGCAATTGATCCCTCGGCGGCGTTTCGGAAGGCGTTGCGGATGTGGCTGCCCCGCACAGCTGTCTCGGTCGAGCACTTCCACCTTGTCTCCCTAGCGGATCAAGCCCTGACCGAGGTCCGTCAACAACTCTCCCATCCGGTGCATGGCCGACGAGGACGGTCAGCGGCTCCGGCCTGGGGGCATCGGATGCTGCTCCTACGAGCGGGTGAGACCCTCTCAGAGAATGCCCGGGCACGGTTGGAGAACGTCTTCGCCACGGACGATCCGAGACGGGACACTCAAAGCAGCGTGGGAAGTGAAAGAACAAGTCAGGACGCTGCTGCGAACCGGTTCCTTAGAAGACGCCGAGCTGGCCAAAGACCGCCTCGAAGAGTTGGTGCAAGCATCGAAGCAACCGGAGACGACCAGGCTTTGGCGGACCATTTGCCGGTGGTGGAAAGAAATCGAGGTCCTCATCGTCACCGGCGCTACCACCGGAAAAGTCGAAGCGAACAACACCTGTATCAAGCACATCAAACGCGCGGCACGTGGCTACCGCAACCCCAACAACTACACATCAGTTATTCTCTTGAGAAGTGCCGCCCGAACGACGGCATGACACTCACCCGGGAATCCGAATCCCCACGAACCACCAAGAGCCACTATTGCCCGTAGCAGTAGCAGTAGCAGTAGCAGTAGCAGTAGCAGCTGCGGCGGTGGTCGGCGGGGGGAGACTTCCTGGATGTGTGCTGGCGTGTTTGGGGCTCCCAGCTGGTTGTGTCGTATGTTGCCATGGGTTCACGTGGCCGTGTTGCTCTGCCAGGGGCGCCGGCCCGTCTTGGGGCCCGTGTGCGGGTATTTTGACAGAGAAGGTGGGGGCGATCGGTGTGGCTGCCGGGGAGGGTGTTGGCTGGTTTGCTTTGTGGTTGAAAGGTGTGTATTGTTTTTCGAGTTGCCTTGGTTGTTTGGGGCAGGGATTCGTAGGGTTTTGGACTGTTTTTGGGTTCTTGATCTGTGGGTTTGTTGGGTTTGTTCGTTGTTTAGCGGATTTGCTTTATGGATTCTTTGCGGGTAAGCTTGAAAAGTTGCTCCGGCACTGATCGTCATGGTTCTTCTGCTTGTTTGCAGGGTTTTTGTGGGGTGTTGGCTGGGTGTGGTTGTTGTTTGAGAACTCAATAGTGTGCCAAGTTTTATTGATACCAATTTATTGTATTGAATTGGTTATTTGACTGTTTGTTGCCGCCCCTGTGGTGACGGCAGTCTTTAGCTGGTTTCGAATTTAGTGCACATGGCTGTAACCTTTTTCCGGTTTGGTTGTGTGTGTCTGTTTGTTTTATTAACGGAGAGTTTGATCCTGGCTCAGGATGAACGCTGGCGGCGTGCTTAACACATGCAAGTCGAACGATGAACCTCACTTGTGGGGGATTAGTGGCGAACGGGTGAGTAACACGTGAGTAACCTGCCCTTAACTCTGGGATAAGCCTGGGAAACTGGGTCTAATACTGGATATTGACTTTTCCTCGCATGGGGTTTTGTTGAAAGCTTTAGTGGTTTTGGATGGACTCGCGGCCTATCAGCTTGTTGGTGAGGTAATGGCTCACCAAGGCGACGACGGGTAGCCGGCCTGAGAGGGTGACCGGCCACACTGGGACTGAGACACGGCCCAGACTCCTACGGGAGGCAGCAGTGGGGAATATTGCACAATGGGCGAAAGCCTGATGCAGCGACGCCGCGTGAGGGATGACGGCCTTCGGGTTGTAAACCTCTTTCAGTAGGGAACAAGGCTACACGTTGTGTGGTTGAGGGTACTTGCAGAAGAAGCACCGGCTAACTACGTGCCAGCAGCCGCGGTAATACGTAGGGTGCAAGCGTTATCCGGAATTATTGGGCGTAAAGAGCTCGTAGGCGGTTTGTCGCGTCTGCCGTGAAAGTCCGGGGCTCAACCCCGGATCTGCGGTGGGTACGGGCAGACTAGAGTGATGTAGGGGAGACTGGAATTCCTGGTGTAGCGGTGAAATGCGCAGATATCAGGAGGAACACCGATGGCGAAGGCAGGTCTCTGGGCATTAACTGACGCTGAGGAGCGAAAGCATGGGGAGCGAACAGGATTAGATACCCTGGTAGTCCATGCCGTAAACGTTGGGCACTAGGTGTGGGGGACATTCCACGTTTTCCGCGCCGTAGCTAACGCATTAAGTGCCCCGCCTGGGGAGTACGGCCGCAAGGCTAAAACTCAAAGGAATTGACGGGGGCCCGCACAAGCGGCGGAGCATGCGGATTAATTCGATGCAACGCGAAGAACCTTACCAAGGCTTGACATGAACTGGAAACGCTTGGAAACAAGTGCCCCGCTTGCGGTCGGTTTACAGGTGGTGCATGGTTGTCGTCAGCTCGTGTCGTGAGATGTTGGGTTAAGTCCCGCAACGAGCGCAACCCTCGTTCTATGTTGCCAGCACGTTATGGTGGGGACTCATAGGAGACTGCCGGGGTCAACTCGGAGGAAGGTGAGGACGACGTCAAATCATCATGCCCCTTATGTCTTGGGCTTCACGCATGCTACAATGGCCGGTACAATGGGTTGCGATACTGTGAGGTGGAGCTAATCCCAAAAAGCCGGTCTCAGTTCGGATTGGGGTCTGCAACTCGACCCCATGAAGTCGGAGTCGCTAGTAATCGCAGATCAGCAACGCTGCGGTGAATACGTTCCCGGGCCTTGTACACACCGCCCGTCAAGTCACGAAAGTTGGTAACACCCGAAGCCGGTGGCCTAACCCCCTTGTGGGGAGGGAGCTGTCGAAGGTGGGACTGGCGATTGGGACTAAGTCGTAACAAGGTAGCCGTACCGGAAGGTGCGGCTGGATCACCTCCTTTCTAAGGAGCACCGAGTGCCACGAGGTAGCCCGCATGGGTTGTGTTGGTGGTATGAGGAGTAAAGACTTACTGCGAGAACGTTTGTTTCTCGGTAGGTTGCTCAAGGGTGGAATATCAATAAAGTAGCTGATGATCGGCAATTGGTGACCTGGTTCTAGTACAACGATTCCTTCGGGGATGGTGGGGAAAGAGCTGTATGGGTTGGTAGTTGCGTGGGTTGTTATGTGTTTGGCACACTGTTGGGTCCTGAGGCAACAACGATTCCTTCGCTCCTGTTTGGGGGTGGGGGGTGTTGTTTTGTTTCTGGTTTCCCGCACACAACCAACCGCTAGGCGGTGCTGGTTTGCGTGACTGCTCTTTGGGGGTGGTTCGTGATCGGTGTCTTGGTGGGATGGTGTGTGGTGGGGTTGTTGTTTGAGAACTACATAGTGAACGCGAGCATCTTTATAAAGAAGCAATTTCTTTGAGATAATTGAACCTGGATCTGATGCTGTTACATCCTTTGGGGTGTGGTGGTGTTGGTTTTCATGGTTCTCTCGATAATATGTAAGTGTTTTTTGACTATTTTGTGTGGTCAAGTTTTTAAGGGCACACGGTGGATGCCTTGGCATTAGGAGCCGAAGAAGGACGTAGGAATCTGCGATAAGCCTCGGGGAGTTGATAACCGAACTTTGATCCGAGGGTGTCCGAATGGGGGAACCCCGTTACCCGTCGTAAGGCGAGGTGATGACCTGCACCTGAATATATAGGGTGTGTGGAGGGAACGTGGGGAAGTGAAACATCTCAGTACCCACAGGAAGAGAAAACAATAGTGATTCCGTTAGTAGTGGCGAGCGAACGCGGAACAGGCTAAACCGTGCCATGTGTGATAGCCGGCGGGCGTTGCATGGTCGGGGTTGAGGGACTCACCGTTACGAATCTGCCGGTTCGTTGAGGGGAATGGTGCATGTATAGGTGAACGGTTTTGAATGGCCGACCGTAGAGGGTGAGAGTCCCGTAACTGAAATGCAGTGCACTCCCTGGAGAGTATCCCAAGTAGCACGGGGCCCGAGAAATCCCGTGTGAATCTGTCAGGACCACCTGATAAGCCTAAATACTACCTAATGACCGATAGCGGACAAGTACCGTGAGGGAAAGGTGAAAAGTACCCCGGGAGGGGAGTGAAATAGTACCTGAAACCGTGTGCTTACAATCCGTTAGAGCCACCGAGCCCACTTGTGGGTTGTTGTTGTGGTGATGGCGTGCCTTTTGAAGAATGAGCCTGCGAGTTAGTGTTACGTCGCGAGGTTAACCCGTGTGGGGAAGCCGTAGCGAAAGCGAGTCTGAATAGGGCGTTGCAGTGGCGTGATCTAGACCCGAAGCGAAGTGATCTACCCATGGCCAGGTTGAAGCGTGTGTAAGAGCGCGTGGAGGACCGAACCCACTTCAGTTGAAAATGGAGGGGATGAGCTGTGGGTAGGGGTGAAAGGCCAATCAAACTTCGTGATAGCTGGTTCTCCCCGAAATGCATTTAGGTGCAGCGTTACGTGTTTCTTACTGGAGGTAGAGCTACTGGATGGCTAATGGGCCCTACAAGGTTACTGACGTCAGCCAAACTCCGAATGCCGGTAAGTGAGAGCGTAGCAGTGAGACTGTGGGGGATAAGCTTCATAGTCGAGAGGGAAACAGCCCAGACCACCAACTAAGGCCCCTAAGCGTGTGCTAAGTGGGAAAGGATGTGGGATTGCTTAGACAACCAGGAGGTTGGCTTAGAAGCAGCCATCCTTAAAAGAGTGCGTAATAGCTCACTGGTCAAGTGATTCCGCGCCGACAATGTAGCGGGGCTCAAGTACACCGCCGAAGTTGTGGATTTCAAACAGTACCCAAGCAGATCAGGACTTGTCTTGTACCTGTTCAGGGGTTTGGAGTGGTAGGGGAGCGTCGTGTGGGCATTGAAGCCGCAGTGTGAACTAGCGGTGGAGCCCACACGAGTGAGAATGCAGGCATGAGTAGCGAAAGACGGGTGAGAAACCCGTCCGCCGAATGATCAAGGGTTCCAGGGTCAAGCTAATCTGCCCTGGGTAAGTCGGGACCTAAGGCGAGGCCGACAGGCGTAGTCGATGGACAACGGGTTGATATTCCCGTACCGGTGAAGAACCGCCCATATTGAACTGATGATACTAACCACCCAATCTTTTTAGTGAGTGCCTTCGGGCCAGGCTAGAAGGGGAGCGTGGGACCTGAATCAGGGAGGTAAACGTATTAACAGGTGTGACGCAGGAAGGTAGCCGAGCCGGGCGATGGTAGTCCCGGTCTAAGGATGTAGGGAACGTGATAGGCAAATCCGTCACGTAGTCTTCAATGACACTCTTGAGATCTGATGGGACCCCCCTTAGGGGGAATTCGGTGATCCTATGCTGCCTAGAAAAGCATCGACGTGAGGTTCCAACTGCCCGTACCCCAAACCGACACAGGTGATCAGGTAGAGAATACTAAGGCGATCGAGAGAATTATGGTTAAGGAACTCGGCAAAATGCCCCCGTAACTTCGGGAGAAGGGGGGCCTGCCTCGTGAAGGACACTAGCTGTCCGTGAGCGGGTGTGGGCCGCAGAGACCAGGGGGAAGCGACTGTTTACTAAAAACACAGGTCCGTGCGAAGTCGCAAGACGATGTATACGGACTGACTCCTGCCCGGTGCTGGAAGGTTAAGAGGACCGGTTAGCACGTAAGTGCGAAGCTGAGAATTTAAGCCCCAGTAAACGGCGGTGGTAACTATAACCATCCTAAGGTAGCGAAATTCCTTGTCGGGTAAGTTCCGACCTGCACGAATGGAGTAACGACTTCCCCGCTGTCTCAACCATAAACTCGGCGAAATTGCAGTACGAGTAAAGATGCTCGTTACGCGCAGCAGGACGGAAAGACCCCGAGACCTTTACTATAGTTTGGTATTGGTGTTCGGAGTGGCTTGTGTAGGATAGGTGGGAGACTGTGAAGTTCCAACGCTAGTTGGAATGGAGTCATCGTTGAAATACCACTCTGGTCACTTTGGACATCTAACTTCGGCCCGTAATCCGGGTCAGGGACAGTGCCTGATGGGTAGTTTAACTGGGGCGGTTGCCTCCTAAAGAGTAACGGAGGCGCCCAAAGGTTCCCTCAGCCTGGTTGGCAATCAGGTTTCGAGTGTAAGTGCACAAGGGAGCTTGACTGTGAGAGGGACACCTCGAGCAGGGACGAAAGTCGGGACTAGTGATCCGGCGGCACATTGTGGAATGGCCGTCGCTCAACGGATAAAAGGTACCTCGGGGATAACAGGCTGATCTTGCCCAAGAGTCCATATCGACGGCATGGTTTGGCACCTCGATGTCGGCTCGTCGCATCCTGGGGCTGGAGTAGGTCCCAAGGGTTGGGCTGTTCGCCCATTAAAGCGGTACGCGAGCTGGGTTTAGAACGTCGTGAGACAGTTCGGTCCCTATCCGCTGCGCGCGCAGGAAATTTGAGAAGGGCTGTCCTTAGTACGAGAGGACCGGGACGGACGAACCTCTGGTGTGTCAGTTGTACTGCCAAGTGCATCGCTGATTAGCTACGTTCGGATGGGATAACCGCTGAAAGCATCTAAGCGGGAAGCTCGCTTCGAGATGAGATTTCCATACACGATAAGTGTGAGAGGCCCCCAGCTAGACCACTGGGTTGATAGGCCGGACGTGGAAGCGAGGACTAAAGACTCGTGAAGCTGACCGGTACTAATAGGCCGATAACTTACACCACACAAACACTCCCATACAGGGTGCGAATAAATCAAAAGCTATTCACACCCCACAAGAGTAACAAAGCATGCTCGCGTTCACTATGTGGTTCCCAAACAACAAACCCAACGTTCGTTGTTAACACGGGAACAAAACAACACAAGAAACCCTTGTGACTAACCCCACCACCAGTGCGGGCACATCACAACCAGGAATCTTGTATAATAGAATAACTGATTGATCCACACAACACCCAACAAACCACCCAACCAGATACCTGGTCCTGGGAATAAAGTTACGGTGGTCATAGCGTGGGGGAAACGCCCGGTCCCATTCCGAACCCGGAAGCTAAGACCCACAGCGCCGATGGTACTGCATTCGACAGGATGTGGGAGAGTAGGACACCGCCGGACAAACAGTAAAAAGGTCGAGGCCCCACACCACACGGTGCGGGGCCTCCCTCATTTAACCAACCACCACCACCAACCACCACCAACCAACCACCACCAACCACGACCAGCCTCCCCACCAAGAGGCCACACCCCTTTAAACACCCCCACAACCAGAAACCCCAAACAACTAGAAACCCCAAACAACTACAGACCCCAAGACAGCCACACCAAGACGGTTGGCGCTGATGGGTGGCCTTGACGAGGTGGTGCTAGCGCAAAATGATGGCGGTGGCAGTGGCAGGGGAACGTCCTGTGGAGACAAAACCTGAGACGTTGGCTTGCGGGTGCTTGATAATATCGGTGACCGAGCCAAGGTGCTTGGAAAGGTCAACCTTGTCCTCGGGGGCGGCCAGGAGCAGTTGGAAACCAAACTCCTGCAAGGCGTTGATTCCGGCACCGGCGTACTCAGAGTTGGCTTGAATGAAGGCCTCGTCGATCATCACGGTTCCGTAGGTGCTGTATCCCTGGGTGTCGATCCCAAGTTGGTAGGCCAACGCGGCACCCATGATGAAAGAGGTGAAGCGTTGGCCTTCCCCTCCCGACAGGGTGCCCGGCTCCAAGCCAAGCTCCACCTCACCGTTGGGGCGGTGTTCATTGCAGCTGATGGTCACATGCTGGCGGACATCCAATACGGTGTCCGCCCAGTGCTGGCGTGAAGTGTCGCTGAGGGCATCTACCAGACGCTCCAACTGCAGGTAGCTGCTGGCGATGGTTTCCTCGCTGGCCGTCGTATAAGCGTTGCCTAGGGCCTCTTTGAGCTCGGTGCGGAAGCTGCGGGCCTCATCGGGGATGGCTGTCTTAACCTCAAGCCGTAGCCGGCTGCCCTTTTCAAAGGGCACGTCCTCCAAAATCTGGTTCAGGGGCAGGATACGCTCTTCAATCCCACGGCGTTCCTCCTCCAAAAGCTGCAGCAAGTCTGAGAAACGCTCATAGGAGCGGTTGTTGAAGTACTCACGGAATTCGACTTGCCGCTGCGGGAGCCCATCAGCCAGGATGCGCTCATGCAGTGCCTCGTAGGCCTCTACGGCCTCCGCGCCCGTGCCGTGGCTAGCGCTGACCACGGGCCCGAACTCGCGGGCAAAGGCCCGGAACGTCTCGCTGAGTGCTGCTTCCGTGCGGAATACCCGTTCCTTGACAGTGGCCAGGCGTTCGCCCAGATCAACTGTTGCTGTAGTGAATACCTTCTCCAGCTCATCCAACGATGTGGGCCAGGTGTCAAGGAGGTAGGGGTCGAATTCACTGCGGGCCCAGTCGGCTGCCGGATTCTGTGCTGCCTCCCCGGACAGCCGCTCCCCTGAGGAATGTGCCGTGGTGAGTTCGGAGTCTATGCGGGACAGATCGTGTTGCAGGATTGCCAGTTTTCCGACACAGGCCTCCAGCTCGGCCTTCGCGGCAGTCAGAGACGCACGGATCTGTGCCAACGTGGCGCTGCTCTCGATGGTGGCTTGCAAGGATGCCTGCAAGGAGGTCAAGGCCGCTGAGAGGGAACCACTATCAAGTTCCTCAAAGGGGCGCTGATCCCTAGAAACCCGAAGCAAGGCTTCAAGGCGGCCCGTCAGAGCATCCTTGGCGTGGCTGCGCTGGTCCGCAAGAGCTGTGGCGCTTTGGTAGGCAGCGGCCAGTTCTGCGGCTTGTGCCTCCAACTGCGCAATCTTCTCCACATTGTTGAAACCGAGCAAGTAGTCGCTGGGGCTGACTGACCGGGTGTCGCGCTCATAGGTGGCGGCGTTGACCTTCAACGTGCCAGCCATGGAGATGGCCCTATTGTGAGCGTGAAGTTCGCTATCGCTTTCCACGCAGCGGAAGCCGAAGTCGCGGGTAATTTTCGCGCGGAGCCAGTCGCCGGCGTCGGAAGTCTGGAATTCCAGTTTGGTGACCAGGTCGTGGGGCCCAGCACTTTGGGCCGGAATATGGGTTCCGATGTTGATCCAGCGCAGCTTGCCATGGTCGTCGAGGGAGTTGATGGCGCCCGTGACAGCCTTGATATCCTCATCGCGTACCAGCAGTGTGGTGGCCAGCGAACGCAGGACCTTCTCCGTTGCGGGACGCCAAGAGCTGTGTTCACTGGCGATGTCCACCAATTCGCCGGCGAACGGCATCAGTGCCGGATCCAGCCCGGTCGTGGCGCAGATGGCGCGGCGGGCTGCGGCGTTGCGTCCATCGATGTTACTGCCGCGTCGCTGGTACGAGGCGATCTCCGCACGTAGTTTCTTCTCGTCCACCTTCGTGTTGATACTGGCCGCCACGGCCTCGTACTCGCGAGTGCGGGCGGCCTCGGTCTCTGCCTGCTGGTGCTCGACGCCGTCCGCTGCCTCCAAGCGTGCCGCTGCGAGTCCCTGGGCGCTCCAGTTGTAGTCCAGACCGGCCGCATCGAGTTCATCGCGTACCGACGTCTCGCGCCGCAGGCGCTCCTCCAGCTCACGTTTGGCAGTACGAATGTCCTTCTCTAGGCCGTCGATGGCCCGGCCCCCATGGTTGGCGTGGTGCTCCTCCAGCGACGACAACGACTCAGAAAGCGTTTCCTTGGCCGCGGTCGCAGCCTCGATCTGCATGGCTTTTTCGGCATGTTGCCCAGCCAGGGACACAGCCTTTGCGGCCAAGAGTTCAGCCTGGAACTGCTGGCGCAACAAGGGTAGTTGAACATTTTTTAGCTCAGCTGTACGGGCGTGGTTTGCCTTGAATTCGCGCAGTTTTCTGTGAAGTTCCGGGACAGGAGCCAATGCGTCACGCTGGCCGCGGGCGTCCTGCAATTGGCGGTAAATCCCGCGCAGGTGACTAAAATCCTCCACTGCTGATTTGGCTGCTGCGAGGGTGCCGGGAATGTCCAACACCTCGTAGCGGAAGAACCTATTGACTCCCTTGTCCAGGCCCTTGCCATTTTGCAGGGTGCGCAACAAACTAAACGCCTTGTCATTGTCGATGCCCAGCCGGCGGCGGAAACGTTCGGCAAAAGTCCTGTGCACGTCGAACGCCTCAGCGCCGGGCAGCGCCGCATGGAGCGAGGACGGTGAGAAGCGGCGGCTGCCATGGTTTTCCAGCGCTTCGGTATCCAAGGGCTTGTCGTGGATGATGTAGTGTTTCCCCACCTGACCCTCCAATCCGTTGGCTGGAAGGTCAAAGAGTGCGGCAATGCTCACCTGTCGGCCCAGACCGTCCTCAAACACCAAGGCGGTGGCCGACCAGGTGGCACTCGGGCGTTGGTATACGGTGCCCTCGGCATTTTTGATCTTTCGTCCACGCATGTAGCTGAAGGTGGTGCGGCGGTCTTTGCGGTTGGACGCCTCGTGCGCGGACTCGTTGAGTCGCGGTGCCGCGTAAAAGATGTGTTGGATGCCGTCAAAAAGGGTGGATTTTCCCACGCCCGGGTGGCCGGTGAGTAAGGTGCCGGCCCTGTCGACATACATGGAGTGCCGGCCGTGGAAGGTGCCCCAGTTGATGATTTGGATCTGGCTGAGCCGGTACTGGCCGGGGTTGAGTTCTTCGCCGATCGGCAAGGTCACTGCAATGCTCATTTAGAGGTTCTCCTCAGGGGCTGTGGCAGCGACGTCGTGGCCGGTTCCCAGCTCAAGTGTGTCGTCGTCGGGGCTGCTGTCCAACGCCGCCAGATAGGCAGGAATTTGCTCGATCGAATCAAAGGGCAAGGCCAATGCTAGGGCGTTGCTGACCCGGTATTCGCCTCCCAGCTCGGTGGGGAGCAGTAACTTCAACGCCAGCAATCGCGCCAGCGAGGAATCGGTTTGTTCATCCAAACGTTTGTCATCCACTGCTCCGGGTTGGCGGTGTTCGGCCAGGAGTTCCCGGGCACCCGAGCGGGTGATGGTGACATCGTTGCCAGTGCTGGCGTGGCGGTCCAACAACACGCGCAGACGTAATGCCAGCAGCGTTTCCTCCCGCCGCAGGGGTTTGCGTGCAACGATCGGCTGGGTGTGGACGGCCTCGATTTCCGCCGGTGTCAACATGGCAATCTTGCGGTCGGCATCGATGGTGAGCAACAAGAAGATCTCGGATAGATACTGCTGTAACGAGGCGCGGTGGGTTTGGATGGTTGTCCACAAGTGGGCGTCGACTGTGCCGTCAATATAGGGCCCACGCAGCAGCCGGACTAGTGCCTGGCGGATTTCCAGCGGGAACGCACCGGTGTCCCCGGTAAACAAGGCCCTTTCGGCACGGTACGCGTCGGTGCCGCCAGACAGTGATGGTTCTGGCACGCCGTCGTATGTGTCTGGCTCGGGGAAGTGGGTCATGGCGCGGTGTCCTTCGTGAACGTGATCAGTGGAACAAGGGCGGTGCGTTCCGTGCCGTCGATTTGGGTGAAGCGGAGGGTCTGGGTGTGCTCCGGGTCAACCGACTCATCGGCGCCACGGGCGGCCAGAATCAGGCCCCTGATGGTGTTGATGTGGCGCAGTTCCGGCGGGAGTTCGGCGTACACCTCGCTGAGCGTGGCCGTGCCCTTGCGGGTGGCGCGGGTGCGGGCGACAGCTGCGTGCACAGCTGCCATGTCGGCTTGTGGGGTGACGGGGGTGCGGTGGATGTCGGCGCCGCTCAGGGTTGGTGGTGCCGCTAGCCTGGGCGGTGGAATGTGATCGTCAGGGTCGAAGATGCCCAATCCTGCCAGTGTTTCCAAGGCGGGGGCGAACAGCAGCGGGGCGACAACGGGTGTGCGAGGACGCAGCGCTGCCGCCGCCACGGCTTGTTCGGCGGCGTGGATAGCCTTGCGCAACAAGATGGAGTCCTTGAACTCATCAGAGCTGACGTAGCTGTGCAGGCTCTCGGACAGCCGGCCATAAATGGTGTGAACGTCGGCTGCCTGGCGGCGCATCTCCTTGACCAGTGTGGCGAAGTTGGCCCGCTCCTCACTGCTGAGTTGTTCGGTGAAGTCGCGTTCGAGGACCTCGTTGACGGACTGACGGAAGCGGGCCTGCTGCGCGGGGTCGTTCAAGAACTCGGTGAAACCCTGGAAGGTCTCGCCCTCGGCGGTGTTGCGCAGCGCTTTGTCGCCCTCAAGCACCTGACCCACTGCCACGCCCTTCGTCACGGAGGACTCCATGATTTCCTGACGGATAGTGTGCAGCATCTGCTCGACGCCGTCGCGCATGCGTTTGAAATCGGCGGGCAGGCTGGCTGCAAGGTCAAGGACGCTCCGGGTTGCGGCGACCGCTGAGTCGTCGGACAGGACGGCAGGGTTGTGCCCGGACTTCAGTGCCTCGATTTCGCTGCGCCGCGCGGCAATTTCGGCCTCCAGCGCGGAGATCCGACTCTCGGGGTTGGGGTCTGTCTGGAACGAAAGCGTCTCAATGCTTGTCAGCAAGGTGTTCAGTCGTGAACTGTTCAGGTTGGTGCGCTCCACCGTGAACGTCTCAAGGAATGCCAGCACCCGGGCCGTGGCGGCCGTGGGCTCATACATGAACCGGCCATCGACCATGGGGCGTGCCAAGAACTGGCTGCGAACCCACGAATCGGCGTAGTTGGAGGCCTGCCAGGCGTCGTTCAGGCTCAGGTTTTCATACCGGAGCTCCTTCATGAAGGCTGCCAGATCGGCGTGAAACTCCTCCAGCGCGACCCGCTGCCGGGAAGGGGTGAACTCTGTCCGCAGGAAGGCCACAGTCCACGGTGCGGACTGCATCAGCTTCCAGGCGGGTGAGTGCCGCAACTGTTTTTGCGCACGCCACTGGTCAACGGCATTGTCAGTGGGGCGCATGGATGACTTTCTTAAACTGGGCAGGGCCAAAACGGGAAATTTGGTGGTTTTCCCATTTTAAGGCATAGCAGGGGAGCCGGGCACCGTAGCCTGCTTTGGCTAACGGCTACAGAGCCCGATGAACGCGCCCAGCTCGGCCATGCCCGCCGGTTTGGACGGCATAAAGTTCGTCAACTCGGGAGAACGGATGATGACTGCCCGCCACTGGCCGCGGGAGATGGCCACATTGATGCGGTTGCGGTTCAGCAAGAACTCCATCCCACGAGGCGCCCCGGAAGGATCGGCGCACGCCATGCTCACGATCACCACGGGCGCCTCCTGGCCCTGGAACTTGTCCACTGTGCCGACACGAACCTCCGCAAGCCCTGCCTCATCCAGAACTCCCCGCACCAGGTGAACTTGGGCGTTGTACGCGGCAACGACCAGGAAATCCGCCTGGCCCAACGGTCGCGGCAACTCATCTTGGCCCGGTGTCCAACCCAGCCCAAGATGTTCCCGGATCTGGCGGACAATCTCCGCTGCCTCCTCGGGGGAGGACTGCACATTGTCCCGATCGCTCCCGGCGGACTGTGGTACCCGGACCGCTTCCACACCGGCGGGCTTGCCTTCCAAATGGCGCCGGGAAGCCGCCGGCGCAGATTCGAGTTTGCCCTCGTAGCTGAGCCGCGACACAGCACCGCACAGTTCGGGGTGCATGCGCCACGAGTCAGCCAAGAAGTAGCCCTTGTCCTCGGGCAGTGTTGCGTGGCCCCTCGATAGCCAACCCAACGCTGACTCGTCCACAGGAACCGGGTGCGATCCCTGCGTGACCTGCGGCAATTGCTGGGGGTCACCCAGCAACAACAGCCGCTTGGCTGACTGCGCCACGGCCAGCGTGTTGGCCAGCGAGTATTGCCCGGCCTCGTCAATGACCAGTAAATCCAGCGAACCGGCCGGCACGTTCGAGCCCGTCATGGTCCAGGCTGTTCCGCCAATCAGCGCACCTTCGGGACCATTAAGCAGACCGGCAAATTGTTTGTCATCGGTGATCGTCCACGGCACGTCATGAGGTGTGGCGAGTTTCTTGGCAACCCGTTTCGGATCGACGCCGGCCTTTTCGACGGCGGCGCGCAGCATGTTCTCCACCACGGCATGCGACTGGCCCACCACGCCAATTTTCCAGCCCCGTGCCATTAGTTTGGCAATGACATGGGAGCCGACATGGGTCTTGCCGGTGCCGGGCGGTCCCTGCACCGCAAGGTAGGAATAGTCCAGATCCAGCACTGCGTCCGTGATGGCGCCAATGTAGTCGGCTTGGAGGTTACCTTCGCTGTCATGATTGACGACGACGGCCGGCAGGCTTGTGCCGATGGCCAACCGGGGCGTGGCCCGGAGCAGAATCTCCAAGCCCGGGTGCCGGGGCAGATGCGGCAGATTGCTGCCCACAGTGTTCGCCAACGCAGCCAGCGCCGCCCGGATGCTGGCTGTTGGCACCGGTTTGTTGGGTGTCAATGCCATGGGCAGCTGGGTATAGGCAGGCACCTTGGTGGTGGACTTTTCACTCACGAGGAGAGTTGTGAGTTCCGGCGTGGTTGGCTCGGAAGCGTCCTCGAGAACAGTGATATTGAACAAGCCGTCGCGTTTTCCAGGATCGGTAAAGTTCTCGCCCATGCCTTCCGGAAGGGGGGCGTCAAACATCCCAAACCACTGGGTTCCGGGCCGGAAGTCGGACCCCTCAGTTGCTACCCCTGTCAGCCGGAGCGTGCGGGTCTCGGTTCTGGCCCGAGTCGTGGCTTTGGCCCAGTCCTCAAGCACCTCGGCGTACTGAATGTGAAGGATGTTGCGTTCCTCCGGCCAGGACTGTGCTGGGGTGTCGAGCCTGTCAAAGTGTCCCCACCAGAACTGCTTGTCCTCACGCTGGTGATAGCTGGCGGCGGCAGCCACCATCTCGATAGCGGTCTCGTCCGCGGAGAACTTGCGGTCCTTTTGCCCGCGTAGGTTATCAATGAATGCCTGAAGCTTAAGCTCGTCCTCAGTGCGCTCGTACGTGTTTTCCGCCGGCTCGGTGCCCTCCAGCTTTTGTTGTTTGCCACTGCCCTGCGTCCACTCCCCAACCACGGTTGCGGCACCGATCTCAAGCAGCCAGTCCCGCAGGCGCAAGGTGGAAAGGCAGTCGTACTCGTTGTAGGCGGAAATTGACGCTAACGTCTCCCGCGCCTTGGTGGCGCTGCCCGCATCCCCGGCCAGTCCGGCGTCGTGCGCGGCGCAGTAGTCAGCATAAGCAACCACGGAGGCGCCGGCATTCGTCACATCCCCCACACGTCCGGTGGGCATGTAAAACGGCTCCAGCTTCTTGATCGAGTACGAGGCCTCGGAGATGCGCACCGACTGCCGGACGGTGTCCAGCAGGTCCACGAGGAGCCCGGAACGTAGCCAGCTGTCCACAATGTCCTCACCCACGCCGTGGAACACCGACAGGTTGCGCAGGGCAGACTTCTCGTAGGGTGCGTAATGGTAGACGTGCATGTCGGGGTGTTCGGCCCGGCGTTTTTCCACGTAGGCCAGGAAGCCCAGGAAAGCGGCACGTTCCTCCACGAGGGAATGCGCCCAAAAAGGGATGAACACTTCCTTGGTGCCGGAAGCCGCGCCGGGAATGGGGGCCTCAATGGACCCGAAAAGGTACTCGATACCCCACTTTTCCGTCACCGGATCCTGCCAGAGGGGATCACCCTCAAAGTCGAAAAAGATGTCGCCGTCGCTGGGCGCGGGCAGGCGGCTGACGCTGTCCCGCAGCACCTTATAGCTCACCTGGTGCGTGTCGGGTTCTTCGCCGGCCACGGCCGTGCCGTCCACCGCATCCTTGCCCAGTTGCATGCGGGCCTGGTCGCGCAGCCTCGCCAACGGGCCACTCGCCGTTGCCGTTGGCATGGTGGCGAGGTCCTCGACTGTGGCGATGCCCTGCGCCAAAAGTTTGCGGCGCACGGATCCGCTCATGCCATTGACCAGTAACAGGTCCTGGTTCAGGTGGATCTGCTCGGTGCAGTAGTCGCAGCGGCCGCAATAGCGCACGCCCTCCTGCATCCACGTGATCTGTTCCGGTTGGGCGCGGTGCCCGGCTGTCATGGCCAGAAAATTCTCCCGGCGCTCGCGAAAGACGGGCAGCAGATCCGGCATGGGATGCTCACTCAAGCTGCGGTCGCCCAGCATCAGCGTGGTCACCGGGGCGACGGCGATGCCGTATTTCCCCAGCTGGTCCCCGTACGCGGCCAGCTGCAACAGGGCGCTGACCCGGGCGTGGCGGGCCAGTTTGGTGTCCCACACGGCGTACGAACCGTCCGGCTCCTTGACCAGAAAATCCGCGAAGCCCAGGAGGGAACCGTCAAAGAAGGTGGCCTGGAAGACGACGTCGGCCCCGGCCCGCAACGCCGCCAAGGTCTCTTCCCGCTTGGCCTCAAGTCCAGCCCAGGTGAGCGGGCCCCGGCCCACTGCTTTGACACCCCGGCCCGTGACAGGATCCCACGTCCCGTGTTGGGTAACGAGCTCCGCCAGGATCTTGTGTTCAAAGGCGTCCCCCAGTTTAGAGGCCCGCTGGAGCATGGCGTCCTCGGGGAAGTCTGGCTTGTCTGCCCTGCCCAGCTTCGTATCCAGGATTCGCAGGCTCTTGTATTGGCACTCGCTGGCAACCACCAAATCGGAGGCGGAAAAGATCAGCGGCGCGTCGCCACCTGCGGGGGAGTCAAGCAAAAACATGTCGTGCCTTCCAGCGGGAGGTTGCAGTCACTTGAATCTAGCAAGGGCCACAGACATTTTTGTGGTTCACCCGGCCCACCGGACAACCGCTGCAGTGGCATGATAGGAGTGCAGACCCGAATTTCGACACGTTCAAACCCACGGAGTTCTCATGCCCACGTTCAGCTACACCACGGCCCTTCCCTTTCCACGGGCTGAGGTTTTCGGATGGTTTACCCGGCCCGGCGCCCTGGTCAGGCTTACGCCGTCGTTCTTTGGAAAGGTCCTGGCGGAGCCCAGCCACGGCATCAACCCGGGCTCGACGGCGGCCATTGGGGTGGGTGCGCCCGGCGGGCTGGGCATGTGGCTGGGTGCAGCGGCGGGCACAGTCGCCGGCATGCTTCCGCAGGCACTGGCGGGCCTGCGGTCCCTCCGGCCCGAACTGCGGTGGGATGCCCTCCACACGGAGCTGCTGCCCGGGGAACAGTTCACCGACGTGATGACCAACGGGCCGCTGACCAGCTGGACGCACCAGCACACCTTCGCCGACGGGCGCGTCCAAGGAAGTACGCTCATGACTGACACCGTCAGTTACGAGCTGCCCTCCGTGGCCGCGGGGCACTGGGCGCGGCAGCAATTTGAGGCCGAACTGACCCGAATGTTTGCCTTCCGTGAAAGGCAGCTCCTGGGGGACCTGGCTTTCCATGCGGCCCACGCAGAGAACGGCGGGGAGCCTGGCACCATCGCCGTGACGGGGGCCTCCGGGCTGGTGGGCACGCAGTTGTGTGCCCTGCTGGAAGGGGGTGGGCACACTGTTGTGAAGCTGGTGCGCCGGGCGCCGCGCAGTGGCTCGGAAATATTTTGGGACCCCGCCGCCGGGACGTTGGATGCGGCTTCGCTGGCCGGCTGCGACACAGTGGTCCACCTTGCCGGACACACGATTGGCGGCCGGTTCACCACACAGACCAAGGACGCCATCTATCGCAGCCGCGTCTTGGGTACCCGGCTGCTGGCTGAAAAGCTGGCGTTGCTGGCCGACGACGGACGGCACAGGGCCTTAGTTTCCGGCTCAGCCGTGGGCTACTACGGGGCGTCACCGCACGGCGCCGCCGGGAGCCGCGGAAATTCCCAGGCCCTGCTTGAGTCCGATCCCGCGGGCACGGACTTTTTAGCACAAGTGAGCAGCGACTGGGAGGCGGCGTGCCGCCCCGCGGCCGACGCGGGCCTACGGGTGGCCAATATCCGTACGGGAATAGTGCTTTCTGCCGCCGGAGGCGTCCTGCAACGGCTGCTTCCCCTCTACCTGGCCGGTGTGGGTGGGCCCCTGGGCAGGGAGCAGTGGCAGAGCTGGATCGGCATTGACGACATTGCCGGGATCTTTGCCCACGCGGCACTGACCCCCGCCGTGGAGGGGCCGGTCAATGCCGTGGCCCCGCACCCGGTTACTGCCGAACAGTTCGCCCACACTTTGGGGGCCGTGCTGCACCGGCCCGCGCGCGTGAAGGTGCCTGCCTTGGGTCCTACCCTGCTGTTGGGGAAGCAAGGTGCCGCCGAGCTGGCCTTAGCTAGTCAAAGGGTGTCCTGCGCCAAGGTGGTGGCCAGCGGCTACGAGTTCAGGCATGAGTCACTTGAAACGGCCCTGCGGCACATTCTGGGCGCTTGACGGCTACTTTATGCACCACACTGGGCGCGAGCCCTGCGCACGTGGACAAGATGCGCCGAACCAGCAGCAGGTCCGGAGCACAAAGAAAGTAGACCGCCCGGATCAGGTCGCGGGGTCCTGGTGTGGGGCGGCAAGGTGCGCGGCATCTTGCGCCGCCCTGAACGCCCGCACGGCCAGGTACACGATGGGGACCAGCACTACCAGCGCAACAATGTTGACCCAGCGGAAACCGCCGATGGCCAGCACCGGACCGGCCACGGCCGCCATGCCTGCGGCGCCAAAGTTCATCATCATGTCGCTGGCGCCCTGCAACGGCACTCGAATCTCCTGAGGGGCTGAGGCGCTGAGCAGTGACGAGCCGCCGATCAGGCAGGCGGACCAACCCAGGCCCAAGGTGGTGAGCGCGATCGACATGAACAAGGGGTCGCTGCTGTCCGAGACCACCGCGCCGAGGATGATCGCTGCCAGGAAGATGGCACAACCGGTCAGGACCACCCGCAGCGCGCCGATCTTGTCCACGAGCCAGCCAAACACTGGGCTTGCCGCGTACATCCCCACAATGTGCAAGCTGATCACCACGCCGATGATCTCCAGCGAATGCCCGTGCGCGTTCATGGACACCGGCGTCATCACCATGACGCCCACCATGATCATGTGCCCGCCGGTCACCGCGGCCAGCGCCGCCAGCGCGAGCGGGTTCCGTACAGCAATGCGCAGCGCGGCCCAGGCTCCGTGCCCCTTGACCTTTTTGGGCGCCTGGGGAGGGACGGCGACGGCACCGGGCTCACCGGCGTCGTCCTTCTCCGCCGGGGCTGGCTTCTTGGGTGCGCCCAGGAAGAAAGTGGAGATCACCAGCGCGGCCGTGAGGAATGCGACGAGGGAGAAGATGAACGGGCCCGAGAGTGGCACCAGCTCGAGTTGTACACCCAGCAGGCGGCCGGGTTCGGAGAGGTTGGGACCAGCCACCGAACCGATGGTGGTGGCCCAGATGACGATCGCCATGGCCCGGCCGGCCTTTTCCGGGGCCACGCCATCCACCGCCGCGTACCGGGCCTGAAGACCCGATGCACTGGCGGCGCCAAAGAACAGCATGCCCACCGCCATCAACCAGAACTGGCCAAGGCTCGCGGAGAGCAGGACCAGCACCGCGCCGAGAGCGCCCAGCGCAAACCCGGTGCTCAACGCCCAGCGGCGCCCCGCACGGACGGCGAGGTTGGCCAGCGGCACGGCCACCAGCCCGGCACCCAAGGTGGAGGCTGTCTGCACAAAACCGGAGGCCGCCGTCGTACCGGCCAATTGAGCGGCCAGAATCCCGCCCACAGAGATGCCCGACGCCACGCCCACACCCGAGAGCAGCTGGCCAATCACCAGCACCAACTGATTCCGGCGGTGGCGTGAATGCTCGGCTGAGGGCTCGTGGGTTTGCAGGGCTACGGGGATGCTCATGGTCTCCTTGCGGCGAAGGCGGAGCCGCGGATGGGGCTGGGGGCGTTGTGGTTTGGTTTAATCACAGCCATAGACCAGTGTGACAGAAGAGCGGCACGCCGTGACAGAGACGTCCAAAACCAACCAGACCAGTACGGAGTAAATTTTTTGCCGCCATCATGGCCGGTGAATTGCGGGCCGGGCCCCTAGGAAAGGGCCTTGGCCGCCGCAGTGACGACGGCAGTAGTCAGCAGGTCCAACGCCGTCGACTGGATCTTCCAACGCTGCCAATACAGCCCAATGCTGGAGATGTGGCCTGGCATCAACTCCACTAGGTCACCGGAGCTCAGCCCGGCGCGGCAATGAACCGCCGGCATGAGCCCCCAACCCAGCCCCAGCTGGACGGCCGCAGAGAATTGAATGGTGTCGGGGATGTAGTGCTGCGGTCCCGTGAGCGGTGAGGCGCTCACTTCCGTGAAGAAGTTGCTTTGCAGCGTGTCGCTGCGGTCGAACTGCACAGCCGGTGCAGTGGCCAAAAGCTCGGGGGAGAATCCTCCCGGGAACCAACGGCGCATGAAGGCAGTCGATGCAACGGGGCGGTAGTTCATGGCCCCAAGTGGAACCGAGGTGCACCCCTGCACGGGATCGGGTGTGGCGGTGACCGCCGCCATGGCCTCGCCGGAGCGCAGCAGGCCGGCCGAATGCTGTTCGTCCTCGCGCAGGACCTCAAACCTTAGCCCGGCGTCAGGGGGGACCAGCGCCAGTGCCGCCATGAACCAGGTGGCCAGAGAATCGGCGTTGACCGCTACGGCAATGGCGGTCCCGGTTGTTCCGCTCAGCCCCAGCTCCGCCGCGGCATCGGCCTGAAGTTGGCGCTGCTGCCTGGCCAGCTTGTGCACTACGACGCCTGCGGTAGTTGCGGCAACCGGGGTGGTGCGTTGCAACAGGACCTGGCCGGCGGCCTGCTCCATGGCCTTGATCCGCTGGGAAACCGCCGATCCGGTGACATGCAATTGCTGAGCGGCTGCGTCGAAGGTGCCGCATTCAAGCACGGCCAGAAAGGTGCGAAGCTGGTCGGTCTGAAAAGTCATCATTAGCATCCCTTAGGCATCTGAAAAATCATTAGCTGTACTGGCCATCGCCATTTTAGTAGCTTCAATACTTGTGACACCACTGGAAATCCTCTCGACCACAGCCACCGGCCTCGGTGCCGGGCTGGCGCTCATCATCGCCATCGGCGCCCAAAACGCGTTTGTGCTGCGCCAGGGACTTCGCGGCGAACATGTGGGGCTGGTGGTGCTGGTGTGCATGCTCAGCGATATAGTCCTGATTGCCGCAGGCATCTTCGGCATTGGTGAGGTGGTGCAGGCCGTGCCCGCAGTGGTGGTGGTCATCCGACTGGCGGGAGCGGCCTTCCTGCTCAGCTACGCGGCTCTGGCGACCAAACGGGCTTTCCGCCCGGGGGCCCTGAATGCCAGTGCGCAGCAGGGATCACTGAACCGCAAGGTGGTCCTGGCGACTGTGCTGACACTGACCTGGCTGAACCCACACGTGTACCTGGACACCGTGCTGTTGCTGGGTACCCTGGCCAACCAACACGGCGATCTGCGCTGGTGGTTTGGTGCCGGCGCGGCGATGGGAAGCGTCATCTGGTTCAGTGCCCTGGGATTCGGGGCCAAGCTCCTGCGGCCAGTGTTCGCCAAGCCCGGTGCGTGGCGGGTGTTGGACGGGCTGATCGCCGTGGTGATGGTTGTTCTCGGCGTGAAAATGGCGCTTGGAATCTAGAGGAAGTCCATCTCCACCCGCAGGAACGCCTCCGCGGAAGCGATCGAAGCGGCAAAGGCCTCCTCCTCCGTGGGCGAGGTCCGCGGGGTGCGTGTGAACCACTCGTGGCTGTTCATACGCACCTTGCTGAACCCGGAGTCGGGAGGGGCATAGAACACGGCAAAACGTTGCACCGGCCATTCGGGGCCCGTCTCAATGGCCACCAGCAACGCTGCGTTGAGTGCTGGATTGAACCATTGGGCTATGGGGCGGCGGCGGTCGTGGTCGAAGAGACCCGCGGCATACCGCGACGCGGATTGCGGCCCCATCTCGGCACACAGCCGCTCCCACCACAACGGCAGAATCTCGCTGTCGTGGCGAATCCATAGAGCCGGAATCACGGGTTGCTCATCGTGTGCGCCCATATTTCAATACTAGCGATGAGTTGCTTTTCATGTCACTGCTATTCACACCCCACACCATCCCCGTCGCCGTCGAACTTGGACTGGAATCCCGGCTGGCCGGCCCGGATGGGGGCGGCGCCTGCCGCTCGGACGGCGGCACAGTTCTTGTAGAAGACCTCAGCGCCGGGAGCGGGAACATGGGCTGGCACGAGGGCCGGTGCGGGTGCCACGGGCGGGGCTGCGGTTTCTGCGGCGGGGGCGCCCGCACTGGTGGGCACCCCAACGTCCGCGCAGCTACTCAGAACCGTGGCCATGGCGTCGTGCTCGGCCGCGGTGACCCACAAGCTGTAGGTGGCCTTGACGGATATTTGCCGGGCCACATAGTCGCAGCGGTACGATTTATTCGGCGGCAACCAAGTGGCGGCGTCGCCGTCGCTCTTTTGCTGGTTGGCAGGACCGTCGACCGCCAACAGGTTCAGCGGATCGTTGGCAAACGCGGTGCGCTGTTGCACGGTGAGCTGCTGGGCGCCCTTCTGCCAGGCGTCGCTGAGCGCCACAACATGGTCAATTTGCACGGCGGAGCTGGTGTCTGCCCCACGCACGAAGGATATGGTGGCGGCCGTGTAGGGGTCTGCCAGCACGCCGGTGAGAACAGTGCACTCCCACGTGCCCGGCTTGAACGTCTTGGCACTGAGATCCCGGTTCAGCATGTCATTGCGCGTATCGCAGCCGTTCTTGTCCACATCCGCCCACGCCTGGCCAAATTCCGTGCGGGCGTATCCGGTCTTCGGTGCCCGGCCCTTGACGGGGAGTGTGGCCAGGACATCCAGGGCCTTGGCGGCGAACTCCGGCTCGGTGTTGCCGGCCAAGTCCGCGCCGCCGGCATCGGGCGCGTGATCGCCGTCCATGGGGGTGGGGTCATCCTGTGCGGGGGAGGCCGCCGCTGTCTCGGTCGTCATGGACGAGGCCGGGGCGCCCGCAGGTGCTGACACGCCACCGCACGCCGTGGTCACCAGCAAAACGGTGGCAAGCACCGTGCCCATGATGAAATCGGTGGCCCGGAGGGGTTCGGTGGTACGAATCTTGCTCACGGCAGCGCTCTTTCGTGGCCAGCTGCGCGGAGCGCAGAAATGAGGGGGGTGAGAGGCAACCTTATCCCGTGGACCGGGTGGGGGTCTCGACGAGCTGGACCACAGGGGGCCGTCAACGTGGCAGAAGTGCCAGGATGCTCCCCAAGATTTCCTCCCCGGCCAGGACACCACGCACGGAGGTGAGGTGAAGATGCGCGGCCAGGTAGCCGGCGTCGTGCATCTCGCCATGCAGGGGACGGAAGGCAATGTCGGCGTTGGCCAGCATGTCCTGATCCAGGAGCGAGTCGCCGGCAGCAATGACGGTGCCAGCGCCCGTGCGGCGAACCACCTCGGCCAGGGCGTCGGTCTTGTTGACGGGCACCGGCACGCAATACAGTTTCCGCCCCTGCACGGACACTGTCCAACCGGTGGCGGCACACATGGCCCTCAAGTCCGCCAGGAACGCCTCGGGCATGGCTGCCCGGTCGACGACGGCGTAGGCGAAGAGGTCCTCGGCCCGGCGCAAACGCAGGATCCAACCGGCAAAGTCGGTGTTGGAAAGATACGCCTCAATGGTCTCCAGGGGGGTGCACTCTGCCGCGATCCGCTCCGTCAGGTGACCGTGCCAATGAGGGTCGCGCACGCCGTGGTGCACCAGCACCCCGCCATTTGAGGTGATGGCGTATTCGGGTACGGGGCCGGGAAGCTGCACGCGATCGTACTGGGCCTGCGTGCGCGTGGTGACGGGGACAAATGTCGAGGACGCCATGACGCCAAGCAGGAGGCTCTCGGCCGTGCGGGTCATGTAGGAGAGGGGCGCGCCGTCGTAAACCTCGGCCACCACCATGGGAGGGGCATCCTTGTCCTCACCGTCGAGCCACAGCGCATTTTTGGAGTAGATCAGCGTCCTGTCGAGATCGCATGCCACCACCACCGGTCCGGTGAGTGCGGCCGCTTCAATGACGGGCGTTTCAAGAATTTGGGCCTCACGCATGGTGCACCGCCTTGCCATCGGCGCCCACGGCGCTCTTGTCGAACAGTGGATTGATCAGCCCGACGCAGCTGTACGGCAGCCCCGGCACCTCTTCCACCGGCACGCCGCGTTGTTGCGCCAGCAGCAGCACGTGGGCCACATCAGCCCGGGCGCCAGGGTTCACCAGCACCTTCCAGGGCACCCGGCGCAGCAGTACACGGGTGGTCTCGCCCACGCCGGGCTTGACCAGGTTCACGTTGTTGATGCCGTACTCGGAGCTGATGGCTTCAACTGCCTGCCAGCCCACCCAGCTGGGCGTCCTGTCCGCGTCCGCCACGTCCGCAAGCTCCGCCGCAACGGCGCCGCGCACGCCGGAGAACTGGGACGAGATGGCGTCCAAGAAATCGCCGGAGACGTCGCTGGGCGCCAATTCGGCATAGAACTTGGCCCCGTGGAAATCGTTCGGGCCAATGTGCTCGGTGTTGAAGACGGTGCGCGAGACAAGTCCGGAAACTGTGGAGTTCAGGCAGGCGGACGGGATCAGGTAGTCCTGGCGCGTGCCGTAGAGCTCGACGCAGTGGCCGGGATCGGCCAGCACGGCAAGATCGGCGGGGAAGCGCACGCCGTCGCTGGCTTCAAAGGAATCAAGGGCTGCGGCAAGCTCCTTTGAAATGGCGCCCTTGCCCGTCCAGCCGTCAACAAACAGGATCCGGGCCGGGTCAAAGTTTGCCGCCAAATACCGCAGCGCCGTTTGGTCAAGGCCCACGCCGCGCACAATGCTCATGGTGAAATGTGGGGCGTCGATCCCGTGGACTGCCTGCGCCCAGCGGCGCATCAGAATCCCGATGGGCGTACCAGCCCTGGCCAGGGACACCAACACCGGGCTGTTGTTCCTGGCGGCCAGAGCCAGCTCCGTCACCACGCCTACCGCTGTGGCAATGCGCCCGCCCGATCGCTGAACCGCGTCCTGGTACAGTGCTTGGTATTCGGGGCTGGGGGTGTATTCCACCGGCAGAGATTCGGCATAGTTCGCCGCACCGGACTGGATGGCGTGTTCGCGTTCCGCGGTGGGCGCCTCCAGAGTCAAATGGCTCAAATCCTTCAACAACCACGTGACCTCATCCGGGGCGTAGGAGCCAAACTCCGGCCCGGTCAAGGGGACGGGAAGTGGTGCCGGGCTCATGGGATTTCCTCTGCGCTGGGTTGGGGTGTGGGGTAATCTGCTGGCAGGAGCACGACGACGACGTGATCGGCCGCCGCCTGCAGCGCAGGTGCCAGCCCCGGGAGGTCAGGGGCCGTGCCGCGCATGACGGCGTCGGTGTCCGTTCCTGGTTCCGGGAACACCACGATGGTTCCCGGGCGCCTGCCGGTGCCCGTGAGATTGTAGGCAAACCGGATCCCGGGCCCGTCGGCCGTCAGGTCGTGGCTGGCAAAGGTGAGTGCCCCGGCAATGGCGTAATCGTCCCTGTCGATCGGGACGATGGGGGAGCGGGTGGTGGTGGAGAACCGTACTCCGGCGTCCGGGCGCAGGGTGTCCAGTTCGGCAGCGATGGCCAACGGCACGAACATGTTCTCCTCGGTTCCCACCACAACCACCGGGCCATGCGTTCCTCGCTGGCGCAGATGGTCGGACACGGCACCGGCCACGGTGGCAACGGTTTCCTGCGGTGGCGGGGCAGCATTGCCAAAGCGGTCGCTGCGGATGGGGATAATGTCCGCCGCTGTGAATTCCAGCAGTGACAGGTGACCGGACCGTGCTGTTTGCGCGGCAGGGGCAGAGTCCTGCGGCAGAGAGTCGATCAGCTCCGCGGCCCTGTCCAGGATGTCGCTGCCTAGTTCTATGGAGCCGGTCCCCAGGGCCACCACTGAAATCCGGCAGTCCAGCTCCGCGGCTAGGGCGTCAAAGCGCTCGCGGTCCGGTGCCGAGCGCAGGTCGATCAGCGCGGCCACCACATAGGTGGAGTGCGGCACCAGGGCGTGCAACTCGCGGATGGTGTTGATGACCGTGGAGCCGGTGCTGAGTTCGTCATCGACCAGGATGACCGGGCCGTTTCCGTCCAGCCAGTGCGGGTCCGTTGGCACCAAACGGTGGGAGGTGGCGTGCGAATGACCCTCCTGAAACCCGGCAGCCTGGGCAAGCCCCGGGGTGGCGTGCCGGGTCGAGTGTATGTAGTAGGCGCCCAGGGCGTTGGCCACGAGCCGGCCAAGACCCGTTGCAGTTTCGGCGTAGCCAATCACGACCGCCTCCGGCACGGGGGTGCGTAGTCCCGCCACCAGCGGGGTCAGGGCGCCAAGGGCGTCGGGCCGTAGACCCGCTAAGGTGCCCGGTGTCAGCAGTGCCGCGAGCTGCGCTGCTGCCTGTTGCAGGGGAGGGTAGTCCCCCAGCGGCGGTGTGGTGGTGCTCGGGGACTGCCCTGCGCCGGCCAGTGCCTGCGCCACGAGGGCGCCCAGCAATTCCCCGGCGGCAATAACCAAGGCGGGTTCGGTGGGGATGTGCTTGGCCAAGACCTGCGACACCAGCAAGTGGGCGCGCTTGGGGTTTCGGCGCAGGGCCAGACCTACCAGGTCCGCCACGGCCACGGTGCTCGCCGGATCGGAGTGGATGCGGACATCAAGGCCGGAGGCGAGAAAGCCGCCGCTCCACGGCGCAGAAGGGCGCCCGCTCATGCCATGCTCGCTTCGAGGAGGTCCACAAAGGTGACGTCATCGGCCGCCACACCAAAGGCCTGAGCCCGCAGCAAGATACGTTGCGCCCAGGCCTGGTGAGGTTTCATCTCGTTCATCTTGTTGCGGTACGGGGATGCGGCGGCGCCCCCGCCCACGTTCCCGGCAATTACCGTCGCGTCAAGAAATTCCTCGTGGCTGACAACGCTCATGGCGTGTACTAGGGCAACGTGGGTGGGGTGGATGACTGTTTTGCCCAGCAGGCCGTTGGCCAGGTCCAGCTCGATCTCGCGGATCAACGTGTCCAGGTTCGCCGTCATGATCCTGGTGCGTAGTTCCCGTTCCGACGCGCCCATGAACGGGGTCAGGCGCAGCTGCGGGCGCAGCACCCGTTCGGTGTTGGCATAGTGCTCCCAGACGGGTCCGGAGATCACGAAGCCGCTGTCGGGGCGGCCCAGGACATTGACAATATCGCCAATGACGGTGGCCACCACGTTGACGTCGTAAATGGTCAGATCGCGGGAGCGGCGCAGGCCAAAGGCGCTGGACATGTCGGTGGCGCCGATCCGCACCGACAGGATATCCTCACGGTTGGCGCTCAGGAGTTCATGGATGTGTGTCAGGGCCGCGGCCCGGGTTTCCAGGTGGATGACGGCCGGCGATTCCAGGATGGGCATGATCCGCAGGTGGCGGCCCGGTGCATGGCCCGCCACGCGGCGCCCATCCAGGCCCTGCTCGGCCTGCGCCGTGTGCAGTGCCTCGAGGAAAGTCGCTCCCGTCCCTGTTTCGTTGTCGAACTTGGGGATCACAAAACCGGTCAGTACCGCCAGGCTGGCCCCGGCCCGGCGGGAGAGGGCCAGCAGCTGGTCGGCGGTGCGCACGCGCACAAACAGCATGGGCAGGTCCCCGTCGTGTTCAGCCAGACGAGCCAGCGCCGCAATCACATTGCCCTCGGCTGCCGGCACATCGGCGTCGGGGATGGAGTCTTCAAGGCACAGCACCATGGACGCGCAGCCCAGATCGCGTTGTCGCAGCACATCCTTGACCAGGTCTGCGCGGTTCGCCGGCGTGTACAAGGTGCCACCCAGGGCAACTGCCAGCAGCCCCGGATCGCTGTCGGCAGTGAGCTCTTGCGGGGCCCGGAAAAACAGCCGGGTCAGCTGGGAGGGTGTCAGGTACCGGAAGTGTCGCATGTGCCCTTTCGCACTATTTTTGAGGAACTCAGGTGCCGTGCTGTGGTGAGTACGGAAGGCGGCCTTACTAGCGGCGATAAGAGGAGGTCGGTGCCTTGTGTGTCATAGTGAAGTCAAACTCCTGCCAGATCTGCTGGTCGGTCCAACTATGCGGAACCGGTTCGGCTCGCAGCTCCAGCACATTGCCGATGCGCAGGGCCAGCATCAGGATCTGGGTGCCGTCGGCTGGCGGGGGCAGTGCCACCTGCGCCCCGCTGAAGATTTGCACGCCCATGGGGTGGGTGCCGCGGTTGATGAAAATGGCCCGGCGCAGCTGGCGGATGTGGCGCAGCGTCACCAAGGCATTTTTGCCATCGTAGCCCGCCAGGGGCCGGTTTCCCGTGGTCATCAGGGGGCTCCCGGCGGTATGGCCGTCGACGTCGGCGCCCCCTGTCACGCGCCGGACGCTCTCCCACGCCATGGCGGTGCTGCCGCTGACCACCATGGTGCCCACCGCCGATTCCAGCGCCGTCAGCCGCAGCACCCGCTCCTTCAGGTTCAGTTCAAAAATATCCCGGATGCCCGGGGCCGCAAACAGCAGCGCCACTTCATGGTCCATGACCTGGGCAGCCTCGCGCAGTGCCGCGAGTTTGAGTGCCCGCGGGCTGGTGGAAGACGCCGGGGCGTTCCGTCCCAGCACCAGCCCACCGGAACGCTGGGGTGCTGCTTGCGGGGTGGGCATCGCCGGGGAGTGGACGGGCGGTAGTGCCGCCGGGCGGCTAAGATTCAACCCCCCGGAAAACGGTGGCACCTTGGCGCTCTGGGGCACGGCGGGAGCCGGCGCTGTACGCCCGGGCTTGATCCGGCGTCGCAAATACGGCAGATCGGTGCGGGGGGAGGAGGTGTTGACCATGGCTTAGAGGCTGATTCCGAAGTCCTTGGCCACGCCGGCCAGGCCGGTGGTGTAGCCCTGACCCAAGGCGCGGAACTTCCATTCGGTGCGGTGTCTGTAGAGCTCGCCGAAGATCAGGGCCGTGACGGAGTCCATGTTGGTGGCGGGGATCTCGAAGCGCAGAATTTCCCGGTTCTCGGCCGTGGAGAGGCGGATATGGGAATTACGCACCGCAGCAAAGGTACCCTTGCCACGCACATCCGGGTCGACGTAGACAAAGAACACGATCTTGGCGATGTCCTCCGGGACCCGTGAGAGGTCAACGTCAATCTGTTCCTGGTCTTCCTCACCGGCGAAGGTGACCGAGGCGTCGGCGCTGACCAGCTGGTTGAAAAACACCAGGTGGTCGTTGGAGGCGGCCACGCCGTTGGCGTCGCACATGACCGCGAAGGGCACCAGTTCAGCGCTTGGGCCGTGGCTGGGGATCGATTCCCAGCCCAGGCCCACCACCACATGGTCCAGTCCGGGGTTTTCAACTGTCAGGGCCGCGTTAGCCCCGGCTACTAGTGTTGCCACGACTGGCCTTCCAAACGCAATGGGTCCCTTTCAACGGGTACATGGGGTGCAGGGCGGTGCTCAAGTTGCAAGGCGGCGTCTTGGCCGGCAAACTTATCTGCCAAGAAACGCCCGTGGGTGGAGAGCTCCTCGACGGCGCCGATGCGGATCTGGTTGAGCAGATCCGCCAGCGTCTGCTCCAAGGTTGCCAATTGTTCGGCAAACATGAAGGTCGCCTTGGATTCCTCGTCGTGGTGCGCCGGGGGCAGGGCCAGGTAGGCCTGCAACGGGGTGGGCACGTAGGAGCAGATCATGGCGTTGAGCAACACACGCTGCTCGGTGGAACAGCCGCGGATGCTGATGTCGGCCACGGCCTCGCGCATCAGGTCACCCAAATGGCGCAGCTGTGAGGTCAACAGCGGTGGCAGGTGGCTGCCGGAGCGTCGCACGGCAGCGCGGAGCGCATCCACTGCTGCACCCATTTCGGCGATCTCCGCCGCCACCGGGTCTAACGCGACGGCGGGCGGCACCTGGGGTGCCTGCCCGCCTCCGAAGAGACCACCTACAAAACGGCCAATCATGTGCTTACCTTTGCTTCGTTGAAAGTACTTCCTAGGCTACTCCCGCTCGGACTGGCGTGAGCGCTCAAGGTACGGCTTGGCCTTGGCCAGCCCGTCCTCCAGCGCGTGCACTGTGCCTTCCATGTTCTTGGCCGCGGTGGCGCGGAACGTGTCGATTGCATCCATGGTGGCAAAGACGTTGTCGAAAGCCTTCTGCAAGGTCTCGACGCTGACGCCGGAGCTGGAAGCCTGCTGGTGGATGCGGACAGTTTGGTCCTTCAACATTTCACTGGTCTTCAAGATCATGTTGTTGGTGGTGGTATTGATGGCGTCGATCTGATCCAGCACCATCTTCTGGTTCGCCAGCGCTTGGGCCACAATGACTGCGGTGCGCAGGGCCGAAATGGTGGTGGTGCGGGCGCGGTCCACGCCCTTGATCAGCTCGACGTTGTTCTTGCGGATCAGGTCCATGGCCAGGTAGCCCTGTACGGACACGGCCAGCTGGGTCAGGATGTCCTGGTGGCGCTGGCGGATCGGGAATAGCACGTCGGCTTCAAGCTTCTGCGCCTGCTCGATCTGCCCGGAGGCGCGGGTTGCATCAATCTTCTCCACGCAGGCGGCGTCCAGAGCCTTGGCGAACACGGCGTACTCGCTCAGGCTCTGCATGGTCTCCCAGAGCTTGACCTTTTCGCCGGCCAGCGAGGCATTGTCCTTGAGGAGTTCGTCCTGGCCGGCCATGAGCGACTTGATGATGGCGTCAAGCTGAGTCTGTGCGGACTCGTACTTCTGGAAGTACTTGGCCATCTTGTTGCCGCCCGGGATGAAACCAAGGATTTTGCGGCCAACACTGAGGTCGGCGTTGTTGGGGGTCAGGTCCTCTACGGTGGTGCGCAGGTCATTGAGGGTGCCGGCAACCTGGGCCTGGGCACCGTTGCCGCTCTTCTTTGCCCCCGCCATGGACGTGGTGGAGCGCTCCAACATACGACTGGACGCGTCCGAGGACGAGGTCATTTCGGTGCCAGCCAGCTTGGAGATGCCGTCCACCTTTTCGGTGAACTCCGGGCTGCGGGCATCAAAGTTGGCAATCTCGGCGATGTATTCCTGCGCCTGGCGGTTGATCTCCACCTGGCGCTCGGCCGGGACCGGAACCATGCCCGGGGCCTGCTCCGGCTCAACGATACCGGGGGCGTCGGGGGCCTTCAGGACCAGTGAGGTTTCGGCTTCGGTGGGAGGAGTCAGCGGAGAGGTCATGTGTTTATCCAGATTCGTTAGCGGTGGATACCGTGCGGTGATGGTGGGGAGGAATTGGGGACTAGCCCAGTGGGACGCCGAAGTCAGTGGCGATTCCTGCCAGCCCGGTGGCGTAGCCCTGGCCGACGGCCTTGAACTTCCATTCGGCGCCGTTGCGGTAAATCTCGGCGAACAGCATGGACGTTTCCGGGGCCGCGTCCTCGCTCAAGTCGAAGCGCACGATCTCGGTGTCGTTACTGGCGTTGACTACACGGCAGTATGCGCCGCGGACCTGACCAAAGTTCTGTCGGCGTTCCTCGGCCTTGTCGATCGAGACGACGATGACAACACGGTCGACGTCGGCAGCGATCTTGGTGAGGTCGATGGCGATTTGTTCGTCGTCACCGGCGCCTTCACCCGAGCGATTGTCACCCTTGTGGACCACTGAGCCGTCCTTGGCTGAGGGCTGGTTGTAGAAGATGAAGTCGTCGCCGGAACGGACCTTGCCGTTTGTACCCAGCAGCAAGGCCGAGGCATCCAGGTCGAAGGCCTCGCCTGTTGTGGTGCGCGGATCCCAGCCCAAACCAACCAGCGCCTGTGCAAGGCCTGGATCGGTTTTGGTCAGTGAGAGGTTATTACCTTTTTCAAGCGTCAATCCAGCCATGAAGTCTTATCCTTCGTTTCGATTGTTCTCAAGCGTACCCGCGACGAGTTCGCGGCGGGAGGGGGGAACTAGTCCAGGGCAATCCCAAAATCGGTGGCGATACCGTGCAGGCCGGCGGCGTACCCCTGACCCACGGCGCGGAACTTCCATTCGGCGCCACTTCGGTAGATCTCCGCAAAGATCATGGTGGTTTCCGACGCGGCGTCCTCGGAGAGGTCGTAGCGGACAATTTCGGTGTCGGTGTCCTGGTTGACCACACGGCAGAACGCGTCGCGGACCTGGCCGAAGTTTTGGCGGCGGGCATCTGCCTGGTCGATGGAAACCACAATGATGACCCGGTCGATGTCGGCCGAGACCGCATTGAGGTTGATCAGGATCTGCTCGTCGTCGCCGTCGCCCTCGCCGGTACGGTTATCGCCCTGATGGACTACCGAACCGTCCTTGGCCTCAAGCTGGTTGTAAAAGATGAAGTCGTCATTGGAACGGACCTTGCCGTTCTTGCCAATCAGGAGTGCGGAAGCATCCAGATCGAAGGCTTCCCCGCTGGTGGTGCGGGGGTCCCACCCTAACCCGATCATGGCCTTGCTCAAACCGGGATCGGCCTTGGTCAGGGAAAGGTTGCTGCCTTTGGACAGTGTCAAAGATGCCATGGTGTTGTACTCCTTCGCTGGTTGCTGATGTTCGGGGAACAGTTAGAGGGCGTTGGCGGCCGGGGCTACTAGGTCCATGGCGGTGCGGCCGTTGGCGCGCTCCCCAATGGCCTTGAATGACCAACCGGAACCCTCACGGGACACCTTGGCCATGATCATGGCGGTGTGGGTGCCTGCGTCGGTAAGCTGGAAACGGGCCACCTCAGGCGAACCGGCGGTGGAATCGTCCACCAGGCGGCAGAAGGCGTTTTCCACTTGATCGAACGTCTGGCGGCTGTAGCTGCTGATGACAAACACAATCTGCTCCACGGCCGGGGAGACCTTGCCCAGGTCAACGTGGATCACCTCGTCGTCACCGTCGCCCTCACCTGTCAGGTTGTCTCCGGCGTGCTGAGCGGATCCGTCCTTACTTGCGAGCTGGTTGAAGAACACCACGTCCAGGGCCTTGCCGTCCTTGCCAAAGAAGATGGCTGAGGCGTCAAGGTCGATGTCGGCGGCTTTCTTCATGCCGAACAGTCCGCGCTTGACGGGGGCTGCGGTGTCCCAGCCCAACCCCATGCGCACCCGGGTGAGGGCGGCGCCGTCGGTCTTCTTCAGTGAAAGTGCTTGGCCCTTTTGCAAGCTAAGTCCCATAATGAATTACTCCTCTAGAAAAATTGCTCGAATTTAGTTGGAAAGATGGTGTTCTTTAGCCGTTTCTTCAACGGCTTTCTTCTTATTGCGCAGAAGCGAGGAGCCGAATGAGGCTCCAATGAAAACGACACCGATGACGCCGGTGATTACTTCGTTGATTTCTACACTAATGGTGAGCAGCAAAATAATGGAAAGGGCGCCAATGGCCCAGTGCGCACCGTGGTCAAGGTATTCGAACTCGTCAAGGGTTCCTTCACGGACCAGGAAGACCGTCAGCGAACGCACGAAGATGGCACCAATCAAGCCCAGGCCCAGGGCGATCAGGATGGGGTCCGAGGTGATGGCAAAGGCGCCAATGACGCCGTCGAAGGAGAAAGACGCGTCAATGACTTCCAGATAAAGGAAGAGCATAAACGCTGCCTTTCCCACTGCCGCCCCCACACCTTTACTCGACTTCTTAGGTTTCTGATCCTCGTCCGCGCCAGGGATTGTGAAAAGATCGCCCAAGCCATTGACCAGCAGATAGGTGACCATGCCCAAAATACCGGCAATCAAAACGTCAGCTTCCTTGCCGGGACGGACCATGGAGGCGGAGACCACCAGCAGGATCAGGCCAATCGACAAGGAGGCCCCGTGCAATCTGCCGATGAATGCCAGCGGCTTCTCCAAGAAGCTGATCCAGCGAAGTTCACGTTCCTCAAACATGAAGTCAAGGAACAGCATCAGTAGAAAAATCCCGCCAAAGGCGGCTATTTGGGGGTGTGCCTCATGGAGCAGGTAGGCGTAGGAACCGGGCTCGTGGATGCCGCCCTTCTCCAAGGCAAGCGAAACGGCCTGAACCGGGTTCAGGTTTGCCGTGACGCCCACTATCAACAGTGGGAAGGCAATACGCATGCCCAGGACGGCGATCAGAATGCCGACCGTGAGGAAGATTGTCTGCCAAAAGGCGCTCAACTTTTCCAGAATGCGGGCGTTGACCACGGCGTTGTCAAAGCTGAGGCTGATTTCGAGCGCACCGAGGATGGCGCAGAGTATGAGAGCTTCAACGCCGCCGTAGAAGAACGCGACCATGAGCGCCACGGCAGTGATCGCGAACGACCACCCAAATGTCTTCATGAACACGCGGCGACTAGCTCCTCGAGAGTGCCCGGTCTTGGACGGGCGGGTTTTGTAGCGGGCTTCGTTGCCAGCCGATCGACCCTACGGTCCAAAGACTGTGAAGCTTTTATCAATTATCTCCGCTTGGCCGCCTAATTCCTAATGGATTGGCGGAAACAGAGCTGGGAAAACCCTGATGATTTGCCGCAGGTATGGGGTGGGTCAGCCGCAGACTGGCGACCATGGCCAGTGGACTGCATCCCGGCTGCGGGCGCTGAATCGGTGGGCGGCAGATGCTGTGGAAGCCGGGCTGATGGTCCCCTGCCAGGAAGGCTTGGAGCGGATCGCAGCGGCTAAGGTCGCCGAGCACGTTGGCCTTAAACCGCCGGTGGTCCTTGCCTGGGCGGCAACCTTGAATTGGTTGATGGGCCAGGCTGCATTTGGTGTCGCGGAGCCACACCTTCAACTCCCTGACAACCTCTGGGTTCCTGCTGGAATGGACCTGGTCGTTGAAGACCTGGACAAGCCAGCGAAGGTGCCGGCACTGAAAGAGGCGCAGACACCGGCGTCGAGCAAGCTGCCCAACTGGGAGTCCGCTGCCCGGGAACAGGTGCTCCAGGCCATCACGCGTTACACGAAGCCGCTGCACGAACTCAAGGCTCGTGACGCTAATGAAGGTGATACCCGCCTGGTTGTCACCGACATCCTCTGTGAGGGCCTGGACTATGACAAGTTCAGGGACCTGACCACCGAATACATGGTTCGGCAGGACTTTTGCCAACTATGGCGTGCGGATCGATAAGCAACTGGTGGCCTTCATTGAGGTGAAACGGATCAGCCAGAAACTCAACGAGCGGCACCTGCGGCAAGTGCAGATGTACTCGGTCAATGAGGGCATTGAATGGATGGTCCTCACCAACGGTGCCGTGTGGCAGGCCCATCACCTCACGGGCGGGCTGCCTGTGATTGTCAACATGGCCTTCGAGATTGACCTGCTGGGCCCGGCGCCGCTGGAGGAGAAAGCGGAGCTGATGTTCCTGATCCACCGCGAGGCGCTGAAACGCCGGCGCATCGACGAATTGTGGAAGCACAGTGCTGCCACCGAGCCCAAGGCCCTGTTGGAGCTCATTCTCTCCGACACCATGCTGGAACAGATTCGCAAGGAAGTGAAGCGACGTACGGGCATTACCACCACGCCCGAGGCTCTGGGTGAGGTCATTCGCACCGAGATCGTGGACCCGAAACTCCTGGCCAAGGTCTATAAGTCCTCTCGGTAAGTCCTCAAGGAAAGCAACGGAGGTGGACCGGCCATAGACTGGCGACCATGACGAGCGCGCTGATCACCTTGCCCAAAGCCGAGCTGCACTTGCACATTGAAGGCACACTGGAACCGGAACTGATCCTGGAACTGGCGGCCCGCAACGGCATCACCTTGCCCTTCCCCACGCTGGGGGAGCTACGGGAACAGTACGAATTTGCCGACCTTCAGTCCTTCTTGAACCTGTACTACGCCAACATGGCCGTCCTGGTCACGGCCGAAGACTTTGCCGACATGACCCGTGCCTATCTGAGCCGAGCCAAGGATTCCGGCGTGCGGCACGCCGAAATCATGTTTGACCCGCAGGCGCACCTGTTCCGCGGTGTTGAACTGGCGACGGCGGTCACCGGCATAGCGGAGGCGCTCGCCTCCAGCGAGGCAGAGTTTGGCATCAGCACCGGGCTGATCGCTGCATTCCTGCGCGATGCGCCCGAAGCCTCCGCCTTGGAAGTCTTGGAAGAATTGCTGGCGATGGGCGCGCCCATCATCGGCATTGGCCTTGACTCCGCAGAAGTGGGGAATCCGCCGTCGAAGTTTGTCCGCCTATATAAACGTGCACGCGCCGCCGGCCTGCGCCTGGTGGCCCACGCAGGCGAGGAAGGCCCGGCCAGCTATGTGTGGGACGCGCTGGATCTGCTCGGAGCGCAGCGGATCGACCATGGCATTCGCAGTGTTGAGGACGCCGTGCTGGTCAAGCGGCTGGCCAAGGAGCAGATTCCGTTGACGGTGTGCCCGCTCTCCAATGTGCGTCTGCGTGCCGTGGACACGCTGGCCGCGCACCCCGTGGTGCACATGCTCGCCACGGGGCTGAATGTGTGTATCAATTCCGATGACCCTGCCTACTTTGGTGGCTACCTGGGCAGCAATTTTCAGGCCCTGGTGGCAGAGTTTGACTTCGATGCCGACACTTTGGCGACGTTGGCGGGGAACTCCATCCGCTCCTCCTTTGCCACGCCTGCGCGTAAGTCGGAGTTGCTGGCCGAACTTGCCGTATGGCGGGCCCACCAAGACTGAGCCACTCGCCAGAACGGGGCCAACCCGCGAGAACGGTGGGTCTAGGTCCCGTTCTCGCGGGTTGGCCCCGTTCTCGCCCCTTACGCCCGGGCGAACAGGACCCCGGCGGCATTCATGGCCGGGCCGGCCTGCTCAGCCAGCAGGAACGCGCCGAGCCCGCACATGATGATGCCGCTGGCCAGGCTGATCCCCCGCGCCGCATTGGGACGGGAACGCAGGAGTTTGCGTGAACCGGCGGCGACCACCGTATAGATGATCGCCGCCGAGGCCACGAATGACATTCCCAGGATGGCCGACTGCAGCGGCACTGGGAACTCGGCATGCGGGCGGATGAACTGCGGCGTCAGGGCCAGGAACAGCAGCATGCCCTTGGGGTTGATGCTGCTAACCCCAAAACCGTTCAGGAACGCGCCGAGGGGAGATCCGGCGTCGCCCGTGGAGCCGGAGGCGTCAGTGGTGAAGCCGGCGCCGCGCCACGACTTCACTGTTGAGACGCCCAGCCACAACAGGTACAAAGCGCCGGCCACCGTCAGCCACAACAGCAGGGCAGGTACGGCGGCCATGAGTGCGGCGATTCCGGCGGCGAGCAAGATGGTGTGCAGCACGTACCCGCTGCACAGTCCTGCAATGGCCGGTGCGAAGCTGCGTTCGCGCAATCCAGCCGATATGGAATAGGCCCAGTCCGGCCCCGGCGTGCAGGTCAAGGTGACGGCGACGATGAGGAATCCGATGAGTGCCTGCGGATCCATGATGCTCCTGAAATGGAAGTGATGATGCAAGCAAGCTTAGGGAAATTGTTGCCACAAGTGCTTACTATTTACTGCTCCAAACGGGTCGATTGAGATAGAATCAGTAAGTGATTGATGTCATTGACAGAGAAATTTTGCGCAGGCTCCAAAGCGATGGGCGGATGACTGCCACGGCGCTCGCCGCCGAGGTGGGTCTGACGGTGGCCCCGTGTCACCGCCGCATGAAGGATTTGGAGACCGACGGCGTGATTAGCGGCTACCGGGCGGTTATTGACCCGGCGAAGGTGGGCCTGGGCTTTGAGGCGATCGTGTTCGTTACGCTCTCCCAGGTGGACCGGGCCACCTTGGATAAGTTCGAGGCCATGGTCAAGGCCACCGTGCACATCACCAGCGCCCAGCGGCTCTTCGGAGACCCCGACTACATTTTGAAAGTTGTGGCCGAGGATCTCTCTGCCTACCAACAGTTCTTCGACAATGAGCTGACCGTCCTTCCCGGCGTGCAACGCGTCAGCTCCACCCTGGTCATGAAGAATCTCAAGGGAGAATCGGGACTGCCGCTGTAATCTCCGCGCTAATCGGTGTGGTCAGTCCACATGCGTCACTTTTTGCCCTACAGTGGGATTCATGAAAATTGCACTCTTCGCCACGTGCATCGTGGACGCCATGTATCCGCGCACGGCACGCGCCACGGTCACCATCTTGGAGCGGCTGGGGCACGAGGTCATCTTCCCGGCCGGGCAGGCTTGCTGCGGTCAGATGCACGTGAACTCCGGATATTTCAAGGAGGCCCTGCCCGTGGTGGCGAACCATGTGGCGGCCTTTGATACCGATGACTACGACGTCGCCGTGGCACCTTCGGGCTCCTGCGTCGCCAGTGTGAAGCACCAGCATGAACTGGTGGCACGGCGCTGCGGCGACGCCGCGCTGGAAGCTCGGGCCGCCGTCGTCGGCGCCAAGACCTACGAACTCTCCCAACTCCTCACCGACGTCCTGGGTGTCACCAACGCGGCGGAGCAGCTGGGCTCGTACTTCCCGCACAAAGTCACCTACCACCCCAGCTGCCATGGCATGCGACTGCTCAAGCTGGGGGACAGGCAGCTAAACCTGCTCTCGAGCGTGGCAGGCATCGAGATGGTGGAGCTGCCCGAGGCGGAGCAGTGCTGCGGCTTTGGCGGCACCTTCTCCATGAAGAACGCCGACGTCTCCAGTGCCATGAACGCCGATAAGGCAGCGAACATCTGCGGCACCGGCGCCGAACTGTGCTCGGGCGGCGACGCCAGCTGCCTGCTGCACATTGGCGGCGGGCTGTCCCGGCAAGGCAGCCACGTGGGCACCTTGCACTTCGCGGAGATCCTGGCCTGCACACTAGATCGCCCGGCGACCGTCCTGGGCGAGGTCCAGCTGGCAGGGGGCAAGCGATGAGCAACACGTTCCTGGGCATGCCCTCGCTTCCGGTTTTTGGCAGCGGCAACCTCAACGCCACCGAACCATTTCCGAAGGCTGCGCGCCGGGAACTGGCCAACACGCAGCTGCGCGCGAACCTGGGACACGCTACCGCCACCATCAGGGACAAGCGCCTGAAAGTGGTGGCTGAGCTTCCCGACTGGGAGGACATGCGCGATTCCGGCAGTGCCATCAAGGACGCCACCATGGCAAACCTTCCGGCCCTGCTGGAGCAGTTTGAGGCCAACTTCACGGTCCGCGGCGGCGTCATCCACTGGGCCCGTGACGCGCAGGAAGCCAACGAGATTGTCACGGCCCTGATCCAAGCAACGGGTGAAAGCGAAGTGGTCAAGGTCAAGTCCATGGCCACCCAGGAGATCGGCCTGAACGAATACCTTCAGGAACAAGGGATCGCTGCGTATGAAACGGATCTGGCCGAGCTCATTGTGCAACTCGACCACGACAAGCCCAGCCACATCCTGGTCCCCGCCATCCACAAGAACCGCAGCCAGATCCGGGAGATCTTCCTGCGTGAGATGGTCGACGTCGACCCCGGCCTCAGTGATGACCCGGCACGGCTGGCGGAGGCCGCCCGCAAGCACTTGCGCAAGAAGTTCCTCTCCGCCAAGGTGGCCGTCTCCGGCGCCAACTTTGGCTTGGCGGAGACCGGCACGCTGACGGTGGTGGAATCCGAGGGCAACGGACGCATGTGCCTGACCCTCCCAGAAACCCTCATCACCGTCATGGGCATCGAGAAGCTGCTGCCGTCCTTCACGGATCTGGAGGTGTTCATGCAACTGCTCCCGCGTTCCTCCACGGGCGAGCGGATGAACCCTTACACCTCCCTGTGGACCGGTGTCACCCCAGGAGACGGCCCGCAAAACGTGCACCTAGTCATGCTCGATAACGGGCGCACCGCAGCCCTCGCCGATAAGATGGGCCGCACGGCGCTGAACTGTATCCGCTGCTCCGCCTGCATGAACGTGTGCCCGGTCTACGAGCGCACCGGCGGCCACGCCTACGGCTCCACTTACCCGGGCCCCATCGGGGCGATCTTGTCACCGCTCATGACGGGCATCACGAGCGAAGAGAACAACTCGCTGCCCTACGCCTCGTCGTTGTGTGGTGCCTGCTACGACGCCTGCCCCGTGAAAATCAACATCCCCGAAGTTCTGGTCCACCTGCGCGGCGAGGACGTCGACTCCACACGGGGCAAGGTCAAGGTGCCCACCCAGATGGACCTGATGATGAAGGGTGCCCAGTGGGCGTTTTCCTCCGGCTCGCACCTGAACCTGCTGGAAAAGGGCCTGCCGCTGGGCAAGCTCGTGGCCGGCCGGAACAAGGTCATCAAGAAACTGCCCGGGATCGCCGCCGGCTGGACCCAATCCCGAGACATTCCCGCCCCGCCCAGCCAGTCATTCCGCCAGTGGTGGGCCAAGGAACACAAGCCAGGTAGCGCTGTCGGCCCCGGCACCACCACCGAAGGGGAACAGGCATGAGCGCCCGCGACGAGGTAATGAACCGGATCAAATCCGCCCTGCGGGACGCCCCCGTGGCGCCCGAGATCCCACGCAACTACCGCAGAGATTCGCACATGGGCGCGGGCCAGCGACTGGACCTGCTGGTGGACAGGCTGGTTGACTACAAGGCCAATGTGTTCGTGGTGCCGGCCGCGGACGCTTCCGCCAAGCTCGCGGAACTGCTGGCGGGATCTTCCTCCATCGTGGTCCCGCATGGACTGCCGGAGTCCTGGCTTGCCGCCGTGAAGAACGACGCCGGGACCGTGAGACTCCAGGTTGACTCGCCTGAGCGTCGCCTCACGGTGGAGGAGTTGGACGCCGTGGATGCGGTGGTGACGGCGGCCGCCGTCGCGGTGGCAGAGACGGGGACCATCATGCTCGACGGCAGCCCGTCGCAAGGTCGGCGCGTCATCTCCCTCGTTCCCGACAGACACATCTGCCTGTTGCTGGCGCAGGACATCGTGGAGGTGCTACCCGAGGCAATTGCGCGTCTGGAGCCCACCTCGCCGCAAACGTGGATCAGCGGCCCCAGCGCCACGAGCGACATTGAGCTGGAACGGGTCGAGGGCGTCCACGGCCCGCGCACCCTGGACGTGGTGATCCTGAACTGATGGCGAGCCCGGTGATTGAGCTTGCCGAAATCACCAGCAACCCAGGCTCTACCGGCGGGGTCTCGACAGGCCCGACCGGCGGTGGAATCATGGCACCCATGAGGTCTGCAGAGTTGTTCAGTGACGCATTTGGCCGGATTGATGACATCGTGCCCCGGGTCCTGAAAGGACTGGACGCGCAGGCGCTGAACTGGCGCCCCTTTGGGAGCGGCAATTCCATCGCCTGGCTGGTGTGGCACCTGTGCCGCGCCCAGGATGAGCAGCTGGCTGCTGTTGCCGGAGCGGAGTCCGTGTGGAAAGCTGGCGGATATGCCGCACGGTTTGGCTTGGCCCTGGATCCTTCGGACACCGGCTACGGACACAACTCCGAACAGGTCTCCGCAGTGCATTTTGACTCCACCGAGCTGCTTCTCGAATATCACCACGGCGTTCTGGCGCAAAGTCTCGAGTATGTCCGGGGGCTTCAGGACACCGATCTGGACAGGATTGTGGACCACCACTGGGACCCGGTCGTCACACTCGGCGTGCGCCTGGTCAGCATCCTCGACGACTGCGTCCAGCACGGCGGGCAGGCCGCGTACGTCAAGGGCCTGCACGTGGGCTGAAAGCCAGACGGGAGGCCGTTGTGGTGATCCGCCGCCGGCCGGCCAGAGGCGAATCACCACAACGGCCCCCCGGCCCCCCGGGCGCCCGGGGGCGTGTGCACCTACACCCGGACTGCCTCCCGGGCCACCGGCGTCGTCTCGGGTACCGATGCCCGGCCCGGGACAAAGGCGGCCAGGAGTCCGGCGAGGGCTGCGGCCCCGACGGCGATGGCGAAAGTGACCCGGAAAGCATCGAACGTGGGGACGGAGACCGGACCCACGGGCATGGTCATCGACGCCAGGACGACGCTGAGGACCGCGGCCGAGGTGGAGGTGCCGATGGCGCGCATCAGGGAGTTCAAGCCGTTTGCCGCGCCAGTTTCGGTGATTGGCACGGCGCCCATGATGAGTGCGGGCATGGCGGCAAAAGCGAGACCAATGCCGGCGCTGATCACCATCGAGGACAGCATGACCTGCCACACCTGTGCGTTCAAGAACAAGACCAGAACATAGCCGGCACAGATGACAATGGCGCCGGTGATGAGTGTGGTTTTGGGTCCCTTGCGGGCCGAGAGTCTGGCTGAGACCGGAGAGAGGGCCATCATGACTAGGCCGCCCGGGGCCAGGGCCAGCCCCGTCATGAGCATCGACTGGCCCAATCCGTAGCCCGTGGCTGACGGGGCCATGAGCAGCTGTGGGAACACCAGCGACATTCCGTACATGGCGAAGCCGATCATGATCGAGGCCATGTTGGTGAACAGAACCTGCGGCCGTACCGAAACCCGCAGGTCCACGAGGGGGGCGGTGATGCGCAGTTCGTAGGCGCCCCACGCCAGCAGGGTGATGATGGAGAAGCCGAAGAGGCCGATGGTGGACAGGCTTCCCCAGCCCCAGTCGCTGCCCTTGGTGATCGGGATCAGCAGTGCCGATAGTCCAACGGCCAGTCCCAGGGCGCCAGCGAGGTCGAACTTGGCGGGCGTGCGAACCGTGGATTCGGGCAGGACTAACCAGACTAGGGCCAGGCAGGCTGCGCCCAAGGCGGCTGCCGCCCAAAACAGCATGTGCCAATCGGAGCTTTGTGCGATGAAAGCGGCCAGCGGCAAGCCGACAGCGCCGCCGACACCCATGGTTGCGCTCATCGTGGCGACGGCCGCCCCGACCCTTTGGGGCGGCAAAAGATCACGCATGATGCTGATGCCCAGCGGGATGGCGCCCATGGCCAGCCCCTGAAGAGCGCGGCCGGTGACCATGATGGCCAGGGAATCCGTCAGGGCGCAGAGCACCGAGCCCATCACCATGGCCAGAAGGCTGATGATGAGGATCCGGCGCTTGCCGAACATGTCACCGAGGCGCCCGCCAATGGGGGTTACCACTGCACCGGCGAGCAGGGTTGCCGTGATGGCCCAGGAGGCGTTGGCGGAGGTGGTGTTGAGCATGGTGGGCAGGCCCGGGATGAGTGGAATGATCAGCGTTTGCATGAGCGAGACAACGATCCCGCAAAATGCCAGTGTGGCGACGACGACCTGGGGTGCTGGGTTGCGGTGGGGATTGATAATGCTGGGCACTGGGCTCCTGTTTGTCTAACAACGACTTGAATATGTATGATGCAATCAATATGTATTGTACATAAAGATGCGGGTGGAAATACGTGCTACACGAAAATTCTGTGCTGGAGCGGATGGAATACGAGCTCATGCTCTTCTCCCGGTACTACCTCCGGCCGCAACACGGCGCAGAAGGCCTACTGGATAGATCCGCCTTCGTCTTGTTGAGCCGGCTGGAAAATGTGCCCCCCATGACGTTGAAGGAGCTTGCTGCGACGCTGCGCCTGGACGGCTCCACGGTGCACAGGCAGGTGGCGGCGCTGCTGCGCCCGGAACTGCTGGCGTACGCAGCCCACAACGGCGGTGAACTCGCCCGGCGCGTCACGCCGACGGCAGCCGGACGGGCAGCCTTGGAGCAGACCAGAGACACCTATGCCCAAGGCATTGACCGGGTCATCTTTGAGTGGTCTGCGGCCAAGCGTGCACAGTTTGTAGGGCTTCTCCAAGACTTCAACCAAAGCGTTGAGGAACTCGAAGGAAGTCCCTGGCCGCGCAGCTAGCGTGCACCCGGAGGGTGCCAGTGTGAGGCCTCTTACATATTCTTCGTTCCACGCCTAGACTGACGGCACCCCAGTGTCCGCCTTGGAGCGCTTGCGCTCCGGCAGCATCGGCTGTCCTACACCGCAGATGATGGGGTTGTTTTCTTGTTGCACTGGAAGGTGCCAGTAGGCGCCTTCTGAACTAACTGGGAAGGAATCACATCCATGTCAGGAAATAAGGCCGTTGCCTACAAGGGACCCGGAGTCGTCGAGGTCATCGACATCGACTACCCGACGTTTGAACTGAAGGACGGGCCGGGCGTCAACCCGGCCAATGTGGGGCGAAAAGTGCCCCATGGCGTCATCTTGCGCACCGTCGCCACCAACATCTGCGGATCCGATCAGCACATGGTGCGAGGACGCACCACAGCGCCGTCGGACCTGGTCCTGGGCCATGAGATCACCGGTGAGGTTGTTGAGGTTGGACCCGATGTTGAATTCATCAAGGTGGGGGACATCTGCTCGGTGCCCTTCAACATCTCCTGTGGCCGTTGCCGCAATTGCAAGGAACGCAAAACCGGCATCTGCCTGAACGTCAACCCGGACAGGCCAGGCAGCGCCTACGGGTACGTTGACATGGGTGGCTGGGTTGGTGGCCAGGCCGAATACGTCCTGGTGCCCTACGCGGATTGGAATTTGCTGAAATTCCCCGACAGGGACCAGGCGCTGGAGAAGATGCTGGATTTGACCATGCTCTCGGACATCTTCCCCACCGGCTTCCATGGCGCAGTGACGGCCGGGGTCACGGTTGGTTCCACCGTCTACATTGCAGGTGCCGGCCCGGTGGGCCTGGCAGCCGCGACCAGCGCACACCTGCTGGGCGCCGCCGTCGTGATTGTCGGAGACATGAACGCCGAACGTCTGGCAGCGGCCCGCGCGTTTGGTTGCGAAACCATCGACCTTTCCGAGGGTGAGCCGGGCGGGCAGATTGAGCAGCTGCTCGGTGTTCCCGAGGTCGACTGCGCTGTCGATGCCGTAGGTTTCGAGGCGAAGGGGCACGGCCACGGTGCCGGGGAGGCGCCAGCAACGGTGCTGAACTCGCTCATGGACATCACGGCCGCCGGCGGTGCCTTGGGCATTCCCGGCCTGTACGTCACCGGGGATCCGGGCGGCATCGATGCGGCCGCACAGAAGGGCGCCTTGAGCTTGAGCCTGGGCACCGGCTGGGCCAAGTCGCTGTCCTTCACCACCGGGCAGTGCCCCGTGATGAAGTACAACCGTGGCTTGATGATGGCGATCCTGCACGACAAGGTCTCCATCGCCAAAAACGTCAACGCCAAGGCGATCTCCTTGCTCGATGCCCCGCGCGGTTATGCGGAGTTCGACGCCGGTGCGGCTACGAAGTATGTGCTGAACCCCAACGGCTACCTGGGCTAGCCACCGGGTCTCGACGGGCTCGACCACCGGTGGTCGAGCCCGTCGAGACCCGGGCCTATCCCGCTGGTGTCAGGGGCGCCCGTAGCGGCCAATCGCCGGTTTCGAGGATGACCTGGGCGCAGGATCCGCTTTGGCTGTTTAGTAACAGCGGCGCAGCCAGGTTCACGGTGCTTTGTACCCCCGGGTTCACCACCACCAGTACCGTCACGCCAGCGGCATCGGTCCCGATGGAGGACAGCTCGGTGTCGTCCAGCTGGGGTGTGTAATGAGGCAGATGCGTGGCGGCGTCCACGAGGTACAGGCGTGCGCTGCCATCGTTGGCCGTGAGCGAAAAAAGCCCCGTGGCATCTGCAATGGCCGCCAGTGTGAACTTCACCGCTGGTTCCAGGCCCGGCGGCGGTGCCACAAAGAGCAGTTGTGCTGGAACCGGCAACTCCACAACGCTCATCGCAGGAAGTCCATCAGCGTTGGCTGGAGCACCTTGGCCGTGACGCTCAGGGCGGCCTGGTAGGCCAGCTCCTGGGTTTTGACATCGAGAATGGCCCGGCCCAAATCTAGGTCCTCAATACTTGAGCGTTGATTTTCCAGGTCCACGGCGGTGTTGACGTTGGTTGCTTGCGCCCGCAGCAACTGGGCGTGGCGGGTGCCCAGCTCGGCGCGTCCGTCAATGGCCCTGTTGACGGCCGTGTCCATGGCACCTAGCTGCCCTGCTACGTCGCCGCCAGGGGCGCGCAGTGCATCAGCAATCTTGGAAAGTAGCTCAAACACCGGATCTCCGTCGGTAGTGCCAAAAATCGCGGCGCCGTCGGCGTCTACACGAACGGCTGCGCCGGAACTGATGCGGCGTTCAACTGTGCTGTCTGGATTGCCCGTGTAGGCGAGCGGATCGCCCGTGTACGCGACACCCTGGTTGGTGTTGCCAGCGAAGATGCTTCGGCCCAAATATTGGGTGTTGGCTTGGGTGAGGAGTTCGGCCCGGATGGACTCAAGCTCGGTGGCGATGGCCTCGCGCCCAGCCTGGGTGGTGGCACCGTTGGACCCTTGCAGGACAAGGTCCTTAGCCTTCTGCAGCAAAGTGGTGACACCGGCCATGGCGCTGTCGGCGGCGGCAAGCCAGTTGGTGCCGTCGGCAATATTGCGGGCATACTGTGCCGAGGCCGCTTGCTGTGCTCGGACTGCCAGGGAGTCAGCTGCCGCCGCCGGGTTGTCGGAGATGTTGGGGAATTTTTTCAGATCCAGTGCAGACTGCTGGGCCTGCGCCAGCTTGGCTGAGCTGGACTCCAGATTCCTGTGGGCTGCCGCGGCCATGGTTTGCATGGTGACTCGTCCCATCATGGTCAGCGTCCCACCCTTCCTGTCTGGTTGATAAGGACGTCCAGCGCCTCGTCAATGGCTGTCATGACCCGGCTGGCTGCCTGGTAGGCGTGCTGGTAGGAGAGCAAGTTCACGTTCTCTTCGTCAATATCCACCGAAGCATTGGATTGCTGGGCTGCCATGGCATTGGTGAGTGAGGTCCCGGCAGCCACGTCCTGTTGCAGGGCGACGCGCACGGCAGTGCCCGTGGTCAGGACGGTCTCGGTCCACTTGGCATCCGGCGAATCCTTGGCCAAGCCGATCCTGGAGATCTCATCCGCCATGGAGCCGTCCAAGGCGTTGTTTGCACTGCCTGAGGTGGCAATGTCCGCAGCACTCTTGGCCAGCACCGTCAGACTCAGGGCGGCCCGGGGCCCGGCGGTAATAGCGAAAAACGGGTCGCCCAGGGTCCCGTCCGCCTTGAACGCTTTGGTGTGGAGGGTGTTGACCTGGTTGGCCAGGGACTCCGCCAGCCGGTCGTATTCGGCGGCTGTCTCGGCAATCACACCGCCGGTTTTTTGGTCGTTGGCCCGGCCGAGGACGGACAGGGTGCCGGCCAACTGGCCGCCGTCGAGGTCCACGGCCATGCCAGGGCGGCGTTCCCACTCGAGCTGGACGCTGCCCGGGCCCGACATGGTGGTGGGGCCGCCAACCTTGAGCGTGTTCACTTGTTTGCCGGAAACCAGGACGTTGCCGCCCACCAGAATCTCGTTCCCACCATTGGGCAGCTCACGCACGGTGCCACCGGTCAGCTGTGAAAGCTTGGCGGTCAAGGTGTTGCGCTGGTCGATCAGTTCGTTGCCGGGGTGACCGGTGGCTGCTGTGGCACGTATCTGGTCGTTGAGGGAGGCTACCTGCGCCGCGGTGGCGTTCACTTCCTGCACCAGCATGTCCGCCCGGCCCCGCGTCTGCGACCACTGGGTGTCCAGGGCCCGGTATCCCTCGGCAATGTTCTGGGCCAAGGAGTTGGCGTTCCCCAACAAGTTGGCCGTGGCAGCGATGTCGCCCGCATGGTTGGAGATGTCACCCCATGCGGCCCAAAAGCTTTGCAGCTGGCCGGAGATGGCCCCGGTGCCTGGCTCTTTCATGCGGTCTTGGATGTCAGTCAGCGCATCAACACGGGCGTTGGTGTAGCCGGCGCTGGAGAATGCAGTCCGCACACGTGCGTCAAGGAAAGTGTCCCCCAGCCGGGAAATGCCGCTGACACCAACGCCCTGCCCGGGCTTGAGGCCCACGTTGAACAATGAACCAGTGGCAGGCATGCCGATGGCGGAAAGTTCGGCGCGCTGGCGGGTGTAGCCGGAAGTGTTCACGTTGGTCAGATTTTGGCCCACGACGTTCAGCCCGGTCCTGGCGGCGTTCAAGCCGGACAAGGCCGTGTTCAGGCCACTAAAAGTACTCACAATATCCTCAACAATTTAGACGCTTTTATCCAAGAACCGCGTGCCCGGCTCCGTGCTGGTGTTCCCCAGATGGTCATAAGTTCGCGCATCCGCGGCCACGGCGGCCATGGTCTCCTGCGCGGAACGCAGTCCTTCCCGCAGAAATTGCAAATTGGTGTCGCGCAAGGTGCGAACCTGCTCCACCTGCGCCGTCATCGCGGCAAAGTGGGAGCCAAGGATCTCTGCCCACGGCCCCGCACCACCCGCAGCGCTGAGGTCTTGCAAACTGGCATCCTCCGGCAGGCCCCACTGAAGGGCGACGGCGGCGGCGATCGCGATGCGCTCAAGCGAGGCGGCGCGCAGGCGTGTCATCACATGTTCAACTTCCCGCGTTGCGTGATCCAGCCAGCGGGACTTGCCTGACGCCAACACAAGATGTTCTTCCTCGAGCTTAAAAACTAAAAGGTCCAGTAATTCTCGTTCGCGCCACAACGCGGCGCTCAATTCCTGAGGGCCCATGAGTAGGTCCTTTCACTGGGCCGACGGGGTTTCAAATTCTACTATCGGCATGGACGGCTGATCCGTAATGTGTCAAGTTTCCATTGTCCCAGCTAAGGGGGTATTGGCACAGTCACGGCCCATGGGTGGACTGTACATAGTACAAATGTTGCCAATTTGATATACGTAATTACTTATAAGGACTACTTAGATTGCGCTTTTTCACCTAAGGTGACAGAGTCACCTGCTTCAGTCGCGGGTGAAACACACTGGGGGGTGTCCATATCGACTATTGAAGTCATGTGTTGGCAAGGGGGGCTTTACCGTTGAATCGCGAAGAACGCGACTATCTCGTTGTGCAAAATTTACCTCTCGTGGGGTACTTGGTCTCAGAAATTTGCATGCGTGCCAGTCATTTGTCCCGCCCCGACCTTGCGCAGGTGGGGGCCGTGGCGCTCATCCAGTGCGCGGAGTCTTTTGATGCCAGCCTGGGTGTGCCTTTTGGCGCCTATGCCCGACGCCGGATCAAGGGTGCGTTCGCTGACGAGTTGCGCCGTGAAGATTGGGCTACCCGAGGTGCCCGCTCCCGTATGAGCGAGCTTGCCCTGATGCAAGAAACCCTCTCCGGCGCCCTGGGCCGGGTGCCTTCCACCGACGAGCTGGCCGGGGCGCTCGGTGTTGAGCGTGCAGCGGTTGAGGCCTCGCAACTGGACGCGGCCCGAAGCGTCACGCCACTGACCGACGTGATCACCGATCTGGTGGCAGCCACCTCACAAACGCCCGAGGAGTTAGTGCTCCAAAATGAGCACGAGGCGTTCCTGGGGGAGGCTGTAGCCGCATTGCCGCAGCGAATGCAGTACATCGTGGAGCAAATCTACTACCGGGACAGAACAGTGAAGGAACTGGCAGAAGAGCTTGGCTCAAGCCATTCGGCCGTGTCCCAGCAGCGAGCCGAAGCCATGCGCCTCCTGCGTGACGGCATTGAGCGGCACTATCTGGCCACCGCGGATGCCCGCTCACAACCGCACGCCCGGATCGCTGCGTCCCGCCGCGAAGATTATCTTGCGGATCTGGGGTCAAGGACGCTGGGTGGGGCCACCCGCCTACTAGGCCAGGCGGCCTTTGGTGGCACGGCAAAGTCTGTGCTGGCCCTGGGCTGAGCTACCGGTTTTAGGCGATATTTATGCGGTGGGAAATATTTCTTGCCACCAAGTTGCTAACCGGCGGGGGTGTAGTGCCGACAGTGGGGTTTAGCTGCCCATGGATGGGCGGCGGTTCACTACCCACTTTTCACGGAGGACTTACTCATGGGCATGCAAGTCAACACCAACATCGCGGCGAACAACGCGTACCGCAACCTCAGCAACACCCAGAACGACCTTTCCAAGTCGCTGGAGAAGCTTTCCAGCGGTTTGCGCATCAACCGTGCAGCCGACGACGCCGCCGGCTTGGCCATCTCCGAGGGCTTGAAGGCCCAGGTCAATGGCAACACCGTTGCTGCCCGCAATGCCCAGGACGGCATCTCGGTCATCCAGACCGCTGAAGGCGCCCTGACCGAAGTTCACACCATCCTGCAGCGCATGCGCGACCTGGGTGTCCAGGCTGGCAACGATTCCAACAACGTTGATTCACGCAAGGCCATCACCACCGAGGCTGCGGCGCTGACAGCGGAGCTGACCCGTATCTCCACGGCCACCAATTTCAATGGCATCAAGCTCCTTGACTCCACGGCAGGCACCGCAGGTGTCATGTCCTTCCAGGTAGGCGCAGGAGCCGGAGCTGACAACCAGATCAAGGTTGACCTGACAGGGGCAAACGTTGCCACCGTTGCCACGGCTGCTGGCGCCCTGCTGTTCGATTCCGCGACAAACGCAGCCGCGGCTGTCACAGGCCTAGACGCGCAGATCACGGCCGTATCGTCGGCCCGTGCGGATCTTGGTGCATCGCAGAACCGTATGGAGTCAGCCGGCCGCTCGCTGGCAGTCTCCAAGGAAAACCTGTCCGCAGCTGCTTCACGCATCACGGATACCGACATGGCAGAGGAAATGGTCAAGTTCACCCGCGCGAACATCCTCTCCCAGGCAGGCACGGCCATGCTGGCCCAGGCCAACCAGTCCAACCAGGGCGTCCTGAAGCTCTTGGGCTAAACCGAAACACCACGCCGGACACTAAACCCGCCGGCACCCGACTGCGGGCGGCCGTGACAGCCTGAAATGACTGTCACGGCCGCCCACGGTGCAGTCACGGCATGAGGCTCCGGGCCGCAACACGGACCACACAAAAGTTACCGCCGGACAGGACAACTGCCGGTAGAGACGCGGAGAGGATATCCCCATGGGCATGGGAATCGACGGATTAACCTCAGGGCTGGACACCACAGCCATCATCAACGCGTTGATGGGTGCCGAAGCCATCCCGCAGACGTTGATGAAGAAGACCGTCGCCAACGACACTTACCTCCTCACCGCGCTGCAGGCACTTAACACCAAATTTGCCAGCCTGTTCACACAGGCAGCGGCGTTGGCGAAGCCGGACGGCCTGGCCATGTACCAGGCCAGCTCTTCATCGCCGGCCATCACCGTCACAGCTGCCGCCGGTGCCCGGCCCATCGCCCTGGATGTGAACGTCACCCAATTGGCGCAAGCCCACGCAGTGGTCACCGCCCCGCAAACCGCCTGGCCCACCAGCCCCGCAGTGCTCACCTTCGTCAAGACCGACGGCACCAAGGTGGAGGTGAACGCTGACTCCGACTCACTGGATGCGATCGCCTTCGCCGTCAACAAGTCCGACGCGGGCGTCTCCGCCGTCAAGGTGGCCTCCGGCACTGACGCCTCCGGAGCCGCGCTTTACCGGCTGCAATTCACCGCCACGGAGACAGGTGCTGCCGGTGCGTTCAAGGTCTATCAGGGCAGTGCTGCCGAGGTCGACGCCGGCACGGCCCCATCCCTGACGGCTGCCCCGGGTGCCGCCGTGCTGCGCACTGGCCAGGACGCCCAAGTCACGTTGTGGGCAGGTACTGCCGCAGAACAAACAATTTCCTCGAAATCCAACACCTTCACGGCGATTTCCCCCGGAATCGACATCACCGTCAACCAGCTGACCACCACCCCCGCCGTGGTAAGCGTCATCCGCGACACCGCACAGGTCACCGCCGCGGCGAAGGACCTGACGGCCAACGTCAACATTATCCTCGGCTCCATCTTCACCCAGTCCACCGTTTCGGGTGGCGGGGCTGCGGGAAGTGCTGTCACCTCCGGCCTGTTCACCAGCAACAGCACCACGGCGGCAGCCAAGGACAGGCTCTTCACCGCCGTCGTGTCCCCGGTCAACGGAAAGTCACTTTCCACCATCGGGATCAACTCCACGAAAAACGGTGACCTGGTCTTTGATGAGAAGGTGTTCGCCGCGGCCTACGCGAAGGAACCGGCCCTGGTGGAAAGCACGCTGGCTGCCATCTCCCAACGGGTGGCCGACGCGGCCAAGGCCGTCTCGGATCCCCGCGATGGCACGCTGTCCCAGAGCGTCAAAGGCAAGCAGACTGTCATCAACGACCTCAACGCCCAAATTCTCAAGTGGGATGACAGGCTGGCCCAGCGCCGCGGTGCACTGCAGTCCATCTACACGAATCTGGAAGTCCAATTGGGCAAGATGCAGTCACAACAAAACTGGCTGACCTCGCAAATCGGTTCCCTTGATGCCGGAAGCAGCAAAAAGTAAGTGAATACCATCCCCCACGCCAACCGTTCACTGAACGCGTACCAGCGTGAAGCTGTTATGTCGGCGTCTCCTGCACGCCTGCTGGTGATGCTCTATGACAGGCTCTTGCTTGACCTGGCCAGGGCCCAGACGGCCCAGCAAAGCGAATCCTGGGAGGTGGCACGGGAGAACCTGCTGCACGCCCAGGACATCATTGGAGAACTGGCGGGATCCCTTAACGTGGACGCGTGGGATGGGGCACAGAACCTGCTTGGCATTTACAACTACACGGGCACAGCCCTGATGAACGCCAACATCTACCGCAATGTAGAACTGACCCGCGAATGCATCACCATCCTTGAGCCGCTGCGCCAGTCCTGGCACGATGCCGCCGCGCAACCGCTGGCATCCGCACCGATCGGCCACTTGGGGACGCTGGCGTGAACGCCTGGCAAGCCTGGGAACGCGCACTGGAGCAATTGCAGCGCGACGCCCACCACGCTATCGAGCAGGCAACGAGCCGCACTTTCGCGGACGCGGCAGGCGGCGCCCACCTGGCGTGGAGCCCGCCGGAGAGCCTTGGCGAGCTGCCTGCCGGGCTTGCCGCCCGGGCCACGGCGTTGCTGGCCTTGCAAGAGCGGGCGGCGACGCTGATCGCTGCCTCCCGCACCGACGTCGAACAGGAAATCCACGCGCTCACCGTGACACGCACGCCGGTCAGGTCCGTGTACGTGGACGTCACCGGATAAGTACCGGCCGGCGTCGGCGGATCAGTTGCCGCTAGCCCCTTACGAAACCACGCACCTTGCCGATAAGTATGTAGGAGCACGGATTGCTCACCCCTTAGGCCATGGATAGGCCCCGTTTTTACGTACGTCAAGGAAGAGCACAGTGCTGGATTCCGTGGTCACCGTAGCGCTGACGAGTGCGCTGAACTCGTTGTCGGAACGTCAAAGGGCGATCGCCAACAACATCGCCAACATCAACACTCCTGGCTACACGGCCAAGCGCGTCATGTTTGAAGACGCCCTGGCCGCCTCAGTGAAGGCAGGCGACGGCGACGTGAAGGCCACCACCTTGCGCTCGCTTGAACCGACACAGCTCAACGGAAACAACGTGAACCTGGACACCGAAACACTCTCCAACGTTGAGACCACCCTGCGCTACCAATTCGCTGCCCAGGCAGTCAACGGCGAGTTCACATCCATGCGCACAGCGTTGAAGACGCAGTAATGGCCGACGCAATTGGCATTGCCTCCACGGCGCTGACCGTCCACCGGAAATGGTTGGACGCGGTCTCGGACAACCTGGCCAACATCAACACCGCCACCCCCACCAGCGGCGAAGCGTTCCGGGCCCGCTACGTGGTGGCCCAGGCCGGCGAAGGGAACTCCGGGGTGTACGTCGCCGGCGCAGCGTTTGGCGATGCTGAAGGCCGGATGGTGTACGAACCGGACCACCCGCTGGCCGATGAACAAGGCTACGTGCGGTACCCGGACATCGACCTGGGTTCGCAGATGAGTTCACTGATCATGGCCCAGCGCGGCTACCAAGCCAATGCCGGTGTTGTAGACCGGGCGAAGACCATGTACGAAGCAGGACTCCAGATTGGAAAATAGCCCATGAGTTTCGCCCCCATCGCCGGAGTCCAGGCGACGACGCCCACAGCTTTTTTGCCCGCCACGGAAGCCTCCGCCGGTGCCACGAACGGGAACGGGTTCGGGCTGGCCTTGACGGGTGCCCTGGACAATGCGCAGGCGCTGTCCAGCGAATCGAAAACCCTCGCCGTCCAGGCAGTGACAGGGAACCTCGATGACATCCACAACGCCACCATCGCCTCAACCCGCGCCCAGGTGACCTTGGAGCTGGTTGCCACGGTGCGCAACAAGGGCGTCGACGCATTTAACGAGATTATGAGGATGCAGGCCTGATGCCTCCCGTCATCACCAAGTTCATGGGCCGGGCCTCCGGGACCCTCAAGGGTTTCAGCATGGCCCAGCGCACCCTTGCCGTCATTGGTATTGCCGTGCTGGTGCTGGGCACGGTGGCCCTGGCGTCTTGGCTGAGCAAACCTACGTACTCCCCCCTGTTCTCTGGGGTTGCCGCGGCAGACGCCAGCGCCATTGTGGCCCAGCTCAAGACGGACAACGTCCCCTACCAGCTGAGCAACGGCGGCTCCACCATCTTGGTGCCCGACGCCAACGTCTATGAGGAACGGCTCAAGTCCGCCTCTGCCGGCCTGCCCGCCGCCACCACGGGCGGCTACTCCCTCCTGGACACCATGGGGGTGACGTCCTCGGAATTCCAGCAGAATGTCACTTACAAGCGGGCCATGGAAGGTGAACTGGCCAAGACCATCATGGCCATGAAGGGCGTGCAAAACGCCTCAGTGAAACTGGCCATACCGGAAAAGACCGTTTTCACCTCCACCAAATCCGATCCCACGGCCTCGGTTTTTGTTGAAACCGGCGGTTCGGCTGCCATGTCAGCGGGCCAGATCGAAGCAGTGGTGCACCTTGTCTCCTCCGCCGTGGACGGGCTGACCCCGGCCAACGTGTCGGTGGTGGACGCGAAGGGCACTGTTTTGTCGGCCGCCGGCAGTGCCGCAGCAGGCGGGGCTGACAAGCAGCGGACGGAGTATGAAAACCGGGTGGGTGCGGCCGTCCAGTCCATGCTTGACCGGGTGGTGGGGCCGGGAAAATCCACTGTCTCGCTGACAGCTGCGATGGATGAATCCTCCTCCCAGGTCCTCAAGGAGTCCTTCGTGGCCCCGGAGGGTGCCCCCGCCCTGAACGAGTCCTCTGAATCCATCAAGTCCACCTCCGGCACGGGTGCCGGGGCGGGCGTCCTTGGTCCGGATAACATTGCAGTCCCCAACGGGGCGGCGACCGGGGGTAACTCCGAGTCCACAAACGTGACCAAGAACAATGCCGTGGACAAGACCACCGCCAACACCAGTATCCCGGCCGGGACCTTGCAAAAGCAGTCGCTGGCGGTTGCCGTGGACACCGATGCTGCCAAGGCCGTGGACGCTGCCACGCTCACTGACATGGTGGTTGCCGCGGCAGGAATTGACCGTGCCCGGGGTGACGTGGTGACGCTTAAGGTCATGCCGTTCTCCACGGCAACAGCCGATGAAGCCAAATCGGCGCTGGATGCCGCCAAGGCCGACGCGAATGCTGCGGCCACGGCCAAGACCTGGCAGACCATCCTCTACGCCGCGCTGGCGGTCCTGCTGCTCCTGCTGATCCTGGTCCTGTACGCCCGCAAAAATCGGCGCCAGGTGCGTGAACTGGTTGATTTGGGTGAGCGGACCGAAACGGCGAACCAGCTGAATGCCCTGTCCATGGTGAACGGGCTGGAGACGACGGCGCTGCCGAGAATCCCGGAGCCCGTGGCACTTCCCGCCGTGGAAAACACCGACACCGACACCAAACGTGCCTCCATTAATGCCCTGGCCCTGGCGGATCCTGGCAAGGCTGCGGTATTGATGCGCACGCTCATGGATGATGGGCGGCAGGCATGAGGGACACGCTGGTACTTACCGGAGCACAAAAAGTGGCTGCCATCTTGATGCAACTCTCCCCCCAGGGTGCGGCAGCAGTCATGGGCCACCTCAACGACGAAGAGGCTGAGACTGTGGCCTCGGAAATCGTGCGCATGCGCCGTGTCCAGCCGGAGGTGGCCGACGCCGTCATTGAGGAAATTCACGAGCTTGCCATCAGCGGGCGCACCACGGCGACCGGTGGCAGGGAGTTTGCCGCTGGCTTGCTGGAAGCCTCCTTTGGCAGCGAACGGGCAGCGGGATTCATGGAACGACTGGCCACCGACATGGCCGGGAAACGGTTTGAGTTCCTCGACGACGCCGGCCCCACTCAGGTGGTCTCCTTGCTGGAAGGTGAGCTGCCGCAAACCATCGCGCTGGTGTTGGCCCATTTGGGTTCGCAAAGCGCGTCGGCGGCCCTCTCGGCCATGCCGGCAGCCATCCGGGCGGAGGTTGCACAGGCCATCGCCACCATGGGCCCGGCCCATCCAGACGCCGTGGATATTGTGGCGGAAACCCTCAAGCAACGCGCCGTGGCCATGGTGGCACCCCGCGGCAGGCGTGCAGCCATTGGCGGCGTGCAGCCGTTGGTGGAGATCATCAACCGCGCCGACAGCGCCACCGAAAAGGCGCTCATGGAGGATCTGGACGCCCGGGACCCGGGCCTCGCGGCAGAACTGCGCTCGAAAATGCTCTCCCTGGCTGATTTGGTCAGATTCGCCAACCACGACATCCAAAAGGTACTCCGCGGCATTGACCCCACCACGTTGGCCAAGGCCATGCAGGGCATGCCCGCCCCCGTTGAGGAGGCCGTCCGGGCTAACATCTCCGAGCGCAACCGTGAACTGTTGGAATCCGAGATCGAGATCCTAGGGCAGGTCCGTGCCGTTGACGTGGAACTTGCGCAGTCGGAGATTGTACGTGCCATCAGGGCATTGTTTGCGGCCGGAGAGATCACGGTCCTAGAGGACGAGGCCACCCGTGGCCACTAACTCCACGGCCACCGCCGCGACCCCTTTGGTCTTCCCTGCCGTACACGGCCCCTCAGGGGCGGCCGTGCGCCAGGAGCGCCAGCGTGGGTACACCGAGGGCCATACCGCCGGGTACACGGCCGGAATGCGCCGGGCCACCGAGGAAGCGGGGCGCCTGCAGCTGCTCCAAAACAGTGAACATGTGGCCCTGCTTGCGGAGTTGCGCGCCGCCAACGCAGCAAAAATCGCGGCCCTGACCGTGTGCACAGAGTCAGTCGCAGCCACAGCGACCCCCGTGCTTGCCGACGTTGAACAAACCCTCTTTGATGCCGCGCTGGCACTGGCTCAGGCAATTCTGGGACAGGAACTGAACGACGCAGGAACCTCCTCCCGTGCGGCACTCACCCGAGCACTGGCCGGGGGAGGGGACGTACCGCCGCTGCGGGTGCGGATGAATCCGCATGACGTGGTGGCATTACAAAGCCAGCCCGACGGGTTGGTGGCGGGCGGGATTGACATTGTCGGCGACCCCGCCATGGCGCCCGGGGATGCCGTCGCGGACTTTCCCGACGGTTTCCTGGACGCCAGCATCGCGTCCGCGCTGGAACGTGCCCGCCAAGCGCTGCAGGAGTCGCGGACGTGACCGGGAACAGCCGCGGTGGCGCTCCCGCGATTTTTGCCCACCCACGGTCCCTGACAGGCCAGGGGGCGGGGCGTTTCGCCGCTGCCTTGCGTGCTGCGGCACCGCAGCGTGTGGGAGTGGTTTCCTCAGTGGTGGGGCTCAGCGCTGAAGTGCGCGGTTTGCGCTGCGCCGTAGGGGACCTGGTGTGCCTGAGCGGGCGGACACCCGGTGCCCGGCCTATCGACGCCGAGGTTGTCGCCGTGGGGTGGGACACCGTTAAGATCATGCCGCTGGGCCCCCTGGCCGGGCTGGCCCAAGGCGATTTGGTCCATGCCAAGACCGATCCGGTGCTGGTCCCCACAGGCCGGGGCCTGCTGGGCCGGGTGTTGGACGGGCTGGGCCGCCCCATCGACGGCTTGGGACCCCTGCCGGCCAACATTGGCGTGCCCGTGGCCAACTCGGCACCGAACTCAATGGAACGTGCACGCATCAGCACCCCCCTGAGCACCGGCGTGCGTGTCATGGATACGCTGACAACGGTTGGGCGGGGGCAGCGGATGGGCTTGTTTGCCGGTTCAGGTGTGGGCAAGTCGTCGCTGCTGTCCATGATTGCCCGCGGCACCGAAGCCGACGTCTCGGTGATCGCTTTGGTGGGCGAGCGCGGGCGCGAGGTGCGTGAATTCCTCGAAGACGACCTGGGTCCTGAAGGCCTGGCCCGATCCATTGTGGTGGTGGCCACCAGCGACGAGCCGGCACTTGTCAGGCTGCGGGCAGCATTCACGGCTACCCGGATCGCCGAGTCCTTCCGCGACGCCGGCGCCGACGTCATGTTGATGATGGACTCGCTCACCCGCGTGGCCATGGCCCAGCGTGAAATCGGGCTCTCCGTAGGCGAGCCGCCGGCGACACGCGGCTACCCGCCGTCGACCTTTTCGGTCCTGGCCCGGCTGCTGGAACGCGCCGGCACGGACAAGATCGGCTCGGTCACCGGCATGTACACGGTCCTGGTGGACGGCGATGACCACAATGAGCCCATTGCGGATGCCGTGCGCTCGATCCTGGACGGGCACATTGTGCTGGATCGAAAGCTGGCCGTCGCCGGCCACTTTCCCTCCATTGACGCCCTCGCGTCCATCTCCCGGGTGGCCTCGAAGGTGTGCACTGCGGAGCAGAAGCACGACGCCGCAACCTTGCGCCGGGTCATGGCGGCCCGCCGGGCGGCGCAGGACTTGATAGACGTGGGCGCGTATCAAGGCGGCTCAAACCCGTTGGTGGATGCCGCGCTGGCCCACTCAGGCGCCATAGACGGGTTCCTGCAGCAAAACCTTGACCACCAGGTGCCCGGCGAGCTGGCATGGAACGATCTGCACTCACTCGTCACCTCGTTTGGAGGGCTTCAATGACCAAGGCATTCAGGCTGGGCGGCTTGCTGCGCTACCGCCGGCTGCAAGAAGACCAAGCCTCCGCAGGCCTGGCCCGCGCCAACGCCACCCGCCGCACCCATGCCCAGCGCATGGCGGCCGTCCGGGGTGAACTCTCCGACAGCGATGCCGACGTCAGCTCAGCAACCGCACTTAAAGCCGCCGCTGCGTCGCGGGCCGCGTCCCGGAGCCTGTTGCTGGAGCTACAGACGCTCGGTGCCGTCATTGACGCCGATGCGCACTGTGCGCAGGCGGCCCTGGTCAAGGCGAAAATGGCTGCCAGTGCGCTGGAAAAACTCTCGGAGAAACATGACAAGGACTGTGAGGATGCCGCATTGGTTGATGAACAAAAGTTCCTGGATGAGCTGGCCCTCACCCGCCGGGCAGGCCGGGCATGACCGCCGTGGGTGCAGGCACTTTGCTTGCTGCCGTGGCCCCTGCCCGCCGTGCGAGCGGAGGCGACCACGGCCAGGAGAGGACAGGCTTTTCCGACAGCCTGCAGGGCGCGGTTGACGCGGGCCTCGGTGACGGGGGTGCCGTGCAGCAAGCGCCGGCAGCAGCCGACCCTGGACTCTTCGGAGCAGAAGGAAGTCACGCGCACGGCGCCGAGCAGCTAGCGTCGTGGCCCGTAAACCACGCCATCCCGACAGGGCTGACGGGAATTGCTGCTCCGTTCACCACCGTGACCGGAACACCTGACGCCGCGCTGAGCGCCGAAGCGTCAGATAATGCTGCGCTTGTCGCTGCAACGGCTGTAGGAGCGATCAGCGACGCAGGGCCGGCGACTCCGGCTGCTCCGGCTGCGGCCACTGATGCAGCAAAAGCACCTGCAGCTGCTGTGGCGAATGCGCCGGTAGCGGCCGCACCCATATCAGCCGCAGGACCCGCAGCAGTCCCTGGCAGCACTGTCCCTGGCGCCGACGTGGCCAGCCCGGACTCAACCAGCCCTAGCCCAACCGGCACCGTCTTGACCAGTGCAGCCTTGACCAGTGCAGCCTTGACCAGTGCAGCCTTGACCAGTGCAGTGCCGAATGGGGCGCCGGGAGCAGCCGGGCCAGCGCCCGGAGCAGCATCTGCGCCGGCGACAGCCAGCCCACCCGTCCAGGTGGTGCCGGCAGATGGTGAAGCGTCCACCGGTGCCACGCAGGTGGAGGGTTCGGATCCAGTGCCGCGCGACGGCGTCGTACCTCCCAAAACGGCGGACGGTGCAGCAGGCCAGCTTGGCACCACCACCAACCCCGCCGTGGTGGCACCCAGCCCGGCGGGCGTGCCCACACCGCCCCAGCAGGTACCGCCAACAGCTGCCGCGGCGGTTGTGAACCAGCCGGGACATCCGCCCCTGGCCGAGCAGTTGAGCCGGCCCATCTTTGCGCTGGCCACGGGACAAAATGGCGGCCAGATCATGACGGTGCAGGTGGTGCCGGATTCGCTGGGGCCGGTGACGGTGCGGGCGCACATGGCCGCAGACGGCATCCGGATTGAACTCCTCGCCGCAACAGACCTCGGCAGAGACGGCCTGCGGCTGATCATGGCAGACCTCAAACGAGATCTGTCCGGGCAGGGGATCACGTCCTCGCTGAGCCTGAACCCGGAGCTGGGGGGTGGGGCCGGAGGATCCGGGCAAGCCTTCCGGGGCAATGCCGGCGCTCCCACCGGCACCTGGAACCAGGGGTCCGGAGCCGAAACGGCAGGTGAGGCGCCGCCGTCGTCCGCACCGGCCAACAGGACTTTAAGTACCATCTCACTGGACATCACGGTCTAGACAGGAGCGCCACCATCACCATCGACCCCCTCGCCGGGCCCCCCAGGGCAAACGGTATCTATAGCAACACTCCTGCACGGGCACCGAAACAGGAGATGGACTCGGAAGTGTTCATGAACTTGTTGGTGGCTCAGCTGCGCAACCAGGACCCGTCCTCACCCATGGACACGAACCAGATGATCAGCCAAACCACCCAGTTAGCCACCATGGAAAAGCTCACCAGCATGGACAAGGTCGCCATCGAGAACTTCTCGCTGCAGATGCGCATGTCGGCGGCCGCGTTGATTGGACAGACCGTCTCGTGGCTGGACAAGGACGGTACCACCACCAAGAGTGGCGTTGCCGAATCCGTCTCCTTCGCCTCCGGTGTTCCCGTGGTGAAGGTGGGCGAGATGAACATTCCCCTGGACCAAATTTCCGGCGTCACAGCACCTCAAATTAATATTCCCCAACCGGCATAGAAGGGCTCCACCATGCTTCGCTCACTGTATTCAGGTATTTCCGGCCTCCGCGCCCACCAGACCATGCTTGATGTCACCGGCAACAACATTGCCAACGTCAACACGGCCGGGTTCAAGGGTTCCTCGGTGCAGTTCCAGGACACCCTTTCCCAGATTTCCCGCCCGGGCTCGCCCGCGCAGGAACGCACCGGCGGAACGAACGCCGCCCAAGTGGGCCTGGGCGTCCAGGTGTCGGCCATCTCCACCAACTTCTCCCAGGGCTCGGCCCAGGCCACCGGCCGGGCCACGGACATGATGATCTCCGGAGACGGCTTCTTCATCACCTCCAAGGGCGGCCAGCAGTCCTACGCCCGCGCCGGAGCCTTTGACTTTGACTCCCGCGGCCGCTTGGTTTCCCCCGACGGGGCGCTGCTTCAGGGGTGGGTTGCCAACAACGGCGCGGTCAGCACCGGTGGCGCGCTGGGTGATATCCGCATCTCCAAGGACATGGTGGCGCCCCCTAAAGCCAGCACCAATGCCGTTCTTGGCGGCAATCTGCCCGCCGATGCCAAGGACGGCATCATGGTGGTTCGTGATGTGCAGGTCTACGACGCCACGGGTGCAGCACGCCAGCTGTCCATGACCTTCACCAAGACAGCCGCAGGCTGGAATGCTGATGCCGCCGATGACAAGGGCGCCACCACCGCCACCTTGGCGTTGACCTTTGTTGACGGCAAGCTCACCAGCGGCAGCACCCTGGGGCCGGTGGGCGGTGTCACAGTGGACTTGAGCGCGCTGACAGGCAATGCCGGGGACACCACCGCCGCCGTGAAAAGCCAGGACGGCAACGCCGCAGGAACCCTGGAATCCTTCAGCATGGGCACCGACGGAACGTTGACAGGAACCTTCTCCAACGGCGAAAACATGGTGATTGGGCAGGTTGCCCTGGCCAACTTCACCAACCCAGGGGGCCTGGAAAAAATTGGTTCCTCCAGCTACCGGGCAACGGCATCCTCCGGTGCAGCAACCATAGGCATCGGCGGGCGGGGCGGGCTGGGCGAGCTCACCAGCGGATACATAGAAATGTCCAACGTTGACCTGTCCCAGGAATTCACCAACCTGATTGTTGCTCAGCGTGGTTTCCAGGCCAACGCTCGCATCATCACCACCTCCGATGAGGTCCTGCAGGAACTGACGCAGCTCAAACGCTAGCCGGCCCCCACCCCACCACTCCTAACGGATGGGGTGGGGTGGTCGACAGTGAGTGGCAGTACGTGGTTGACACCATGCGAACTGCGAAAAAGGATGCGTCGATGATAGTAGTGACCCGCCTTGACGGCCGGCACTTTGCGGTGAATCCGGACCTGATTGAACGCATCTTCGAGTCCCCTGACACAACCCTCGTCATGGCCGACGGGGCGCGGTTCATTGTCACCGAAGCCATGGTGGAGGTCATTGAAAAGATTGCCCACTTCCGTGCCCGCGTCATCTCCATCGCCTACAACGACGATGACGAGGGCGCCACAACGCGCACGTCACCACGCCTGAGCATCATTCATCCCACCGGGCCAGCCGGTGGCGCAACCACGGGCGGGCACTGACACATGGATCCGGCAACAATTATCGGCCTAGTGATCGCTTTCGGGTCACTGGTGGCAATGATCAATCTCGAAGGGTCAACGGTAAGCAGCGTTATCCTGATCCCGCCGATGCTCCTAGTGTTCGTCGGCACCATCGCCGTGGGCATGGCAGGGTCCACGTTCAAGGATTTCATCTTCTCGTTCAAATCCCTGCCCAGGGCCTTCCTGTCCAAGCCTGCCTCGCCGGGGGGCAGTATTGACACAGTGGTCCAACTGGCCGACAAGGCGCGCCGCCAGGGACTGCTTTCCTTGGAGGAAGACGCGGCCAACACCAAGGACGAGTTCCTGCGCGACGCCCTGCAGAACATTGCCGACGGCACCGACGGCGACGAGCTTCGGGACATGCTCGACGACGCCATTGATACCAAGATTAAATCCGATGGTATCGCCTCCAAGTTCTTTGCGACACTGGGCGGCTATGCCCCCACCGTGGGCATCATCGGAACGGTTGTTTCCCTGACCCATGTGCTGGAGAACCTCTCAGACCCCGCCACGCTGGGCCCCATGATTGCCAGCGCCTTCGTCGCCACCCTGTGGGGCCTGCTCTCAGCAAACTTCATCTGGCTGCCTATCGGTTCGCGACTGGCCCGGCTCTCCGAGCTGGAGGTGGAACGGATGACCTTGGTGATGGAGGGAGTCCTGGCCGTCCAGGCCGGTTCCCAGCCCACACTGCTGCGTGAACGGCTCCTGGCGATGGTGCCCAAACACCACAGGGTACCGCAGAAGAAGTCGAGCAAGAACGTCAATATCGATCCCGACGAGCAGATGAAGTCGGCCGCGTGAGTAGTGGTAGGGGACGGGGCCGAAAACGCCGGGGAGCGCCCGCCCAGTCCCACCCCGATGAACGGTGGATGGCCTCCTATATGGACATGGTCACCGTGCTGATGTGCATGTTCATAGTGCTCTTTGCCATGTCCTCGGTGGACAATGAAAAGTTTGTCCAACTCCGGGACTCCCTGGCCACCGGCTTTGGCCAAGTGGACGTTGGCAAGATCGACACGGCAAAAGGGGTGGTTGTTGCTCCGGTCGACGTCGGCAAGGAAGGCACCATGACGCAGGACTACATGTCCTTGGCGTTGGCCGAGGTAGACAAGCTGAGCGCCCTGCGGGAGGACATGCACACGCGGCTGACAAGCGCCGGGCTGGACGGCAACGTTCAATTCGACATTGACCAGCGCGGGCTGAGCGTGAAACTCATGGGCTCGCAGACGTTCTTCTTCCCTGACAGCCCGACTCTGTCAGAGACCGCGGTAAAGGTCCTCACGACCGTGGCGCCGGTACTGGAAAGCGCCCACCTGGAACTATCCGTTGAGGGGCATGCTGCCAACGCCATCACCAACTATCCTTCGGTGTGGGAGCTCTCCTCCGAACGCGCCGTCGGGGTTCTGCGTTTCTTGGTGGAGCAGTGCCGTATCCCTGCGGGGAGCATCGGGGCCGTGGGCTATGGTTCGGCACGCCAGGTCAACGACGACTCCACGGAGGCGCTGCGGGAACTCAATAGACGGGTGGACATCGTGGTGCTCTCTAGCCAGAGTGAGGGAGTTCGGGAGCTAATTCCTGAAGCGTTGAAAGAAAAAGCTGCGCATCCCTAACGAGGGGGCTCTGGGTGCCGATAGTGCCATGAGTGCCAGCCTTCCAACATAACCCCGCCGCTACTGCAGCCGCGATGGGGCGTGCCGTGGAACTTTATGATTTCTCCCGGCCGGCCACCCTGGTCAGGGAGCACGCCCGCAGGCTCGAAGGGGTGTTCGAAACTTTTGCCCGACAATGGGCAACGCAGCTGACGTCGCGTCTGCGGATCAACTCGACTGTCACCTCAGGCAACGTCACCACGATGACGTACAACGACTATGCCGGTTCCCTCCCCGAAGAGACACTCATGGTGCTCGTTGCGCTGGACGGGCATGAAGCCAGGGGTGTGATGCAGTTCCCCGTGAACGCCGCCCTGTCCTGGGTGTCACGCATGCTCGGAAGCACCGGCACCCAGGCGCCGAGCTTCCGTAAACTGACTGAGATTGAGCAGGCGCTCATCCGACGGCTGGCAGAAGACGCTCTGGAAGACCTGGGGTATTCATTTGGCCCGCTGTTAAGCGCGCGGATGCGGGTGACGGGCATGCATTTCAATTCCCGCACCGCCCAGGCCACGGCCACCGACACGTCGATGGTGGTTGCCCCGTTCACAGTGCGCAGCGGCGCGGAGGAGTGGCAGGCCACAGTGGCACTGCCCGCGCAGCTTGTGCTGTCCCAACTGGTCGAGCAGGATCCTGCCGGTGACACGGGCGCTGCAGCATTGTTGCTGCGAGGCCAAGTGTCCCAAGTGCCGGTTGAGGTGGCGGTGGAGCTGGTAGCCACCCCAGTGACAGCCACAGCGATCTTGCACCTGGCAGTCGGGGATGTCTTAGCGATCCCGCACCCGGTCGGGAAGCCTTTTAGCGTGACACTGAACGGGAAAGCGGTGGCCCGCGCGGTGGGGGTCGCCCACGGTTCTCGGCAGGGCGCACAAATAGTTTCAATTGAGGAGAACGTTTCGTGACAACCACGCTGACACAACAGGCCATCGCCGCGGACGCCTTGGCGGCTTTGCTGCCCGCATCCACGCCTCTGGAAGCCACCCCGTGGCCAGTTACGGCCGGTGAGATCCCTGCCTCCGGCATGTCAACACTGAGCGTTGACTACCTTGGTGCGGTCTCCGCCGAACTAGCCATCACCCTGCCGTCCTCCAGCGAGAGGGCAATTCGGGAGGCGGGGGGCCCGGGGGCCATCTCCGCTGCGGACATCCTGCGCCCGGCGCTGGAAGCCGCGGCACAAACTCTTGGCTCAGGGGTTCTCGGCGATGTTGGAGAAGGCGCCTCCGCCGCACTTTTCAGTGACCCTGAAACAAACGTCTTCCGCCTGACGGAGCCCGGAAACTCGGTGGCTTTTGCCTGGTTCGCGATCCGCCTTCGCAGCAACGGGACGCGTCCGGCCACCGCCGCGGCGACGGTCAGTGCCCAGAACATGGGTCGCATCCATGATGTGGAAATGGCACTGTCGGTGGTCATTGGCCACACCCGGATGACCGTGGCCAACGTCCTGGGTCTTGAACCGGGCGACGTGGTGGACCTGGACAGGGCCGCAGGTGCCCCCGCAGACATCCTACTCAATGGGCGGCTGATAGGACACGGCGAAATTGTTGTTGTGGACCAGGAGTATGGCATCCGTGTCACCAAGATTCTGGATGCAGCGGAGACGGTCGGCTAAGTGGACACCTTCCTGCTTGTCCTGCGGGTGGGGCTTGCCCTGGCAGTGGTGATGCTGCTGTTGTGGATGGCCCAAAAACGGTTTGCCAAGGGAAATAACGGCGCCGCCGGTGTGCAGCTGGAGGTGGTCAGCCGGCGCAATGTGGGCCAAAAAGCCTCGGTGGTGATGGTTGACGCCGACGGCCAACGGTTCCTTCTCGGCGTGACCGAGCACAACGTCAACGTCCTGCACAGCGCTCCCGCGCCCGTTCCCGAACCGGTGTTTTCCCACGCACTCAACCAAGCAGGAACGTTCGACGGGCTGGTGGCGCCCAGCAGTGACAAGCGCCCCCGCTCAGACCCCAACGCTCTTTCCGGCTCAATCTTGTCCCCCAAAACCTGGCAGCAGGCATGGGATGCGGTGCGCAAGGGCATTAGTCCGTGAGCTACGATTCGGTAACCCTGCGACGCTGGGGCCGTGCGGCACTGATGCTCGGGCTGCTGCTGGGTGCCTTGGTGGCGTTCCAACTGCTCTTTACCTCATCAGCGCAGGCACTCACGGTGATGGCACCGGGGGACCCTGTGCAGCCGACACCGCCGACACCGCCCACCGATGCCGGTACCGGCGGAATAAACCTTTCCATCAACGGGCTCAACGGCGAACCCAGCTCGGCAATCGTGACGCTGATCGCCATCACCTTGTTGTCGGTGGCGCCGGCCCTGCTGTTGATGATGACCTCTTTCACCAAGATCTTCGTGGTCCTGGCGATGACACGGAACGCTTTGGGCCTTCCCTCGATCCCGCCCAACCAGGTTTTGGCCGGGCTGGCGCTCTTCTTGTCCTTGTTCATCATGTCTCCGGTGCTGATGGAGATCAACAACACCGCCATCCAGCCCTATCTCAACGGCAGCCTGGACGTCAGCGGCGCCTTCAACGTGGCCGGCGGTCCGCTGCGCCACTTCATGCTGCCCCAGACCCGCGAAGAAGACATTGCGCTGATGACCCGGTCGGCAGGTCGGGAGAACCCGGAAAGCCCTGACGCAGTACCCATGCTGACACTAATTCCGGCGTTTATGATCTCCGAACTGCGCAGTGCCTTCATCATCGGTTTCGTCATTTTTGTTCCCTTCCTGATCATCGACATCGTTGTGGCCTCCGCCCTGATGTCCATGGGCATGATGATGCTCCCGCCGGTGATGATCTCCTTGCCGTTCAAGATCTTGTTGTTTGTCCTGGTTGACGGCTGGGGCTTGATCATCACAGCCCTAGTACAAAGTTATGGCGGTGTCACGTGAATACCTCAGAGGTCTTGAACATCGCCGTCCAGGCCCTGTGGGTCGCGGCGAAACTCTGTGCCCCCATCTTGTTGACGGCCCTGGTGATTGGCTTTGCCATCTCCTTGCTGCAATCCATCACCCAGGTTCAGGAAGCAACACTGTCCTTTGTTCCCAAGGCGGTTGGCGTTGCGCTGGCACTGCTGATTTCAGGGCATTGGATGATCACCGAGATCGTCACGTTCACTCATGACCTCTTCGATAAGATCCCCATCCTTCTGAGGGGTTGAGCGGTGAACATTCCCATCGAGCTGGGATGGTTGGAGGCAACCATGCTGGCCGCAGTGCGGATGACGGCGTTCATCGTCATTGCGCCACCGTTTTCCTACAACGCCATCCCGTTGCGAATCAAGGGCATGCTGGCGTTGGGCCTGGCCCTGGCCATGTCGGCTCGCCTGCCAGCCACGGGGGCTGTGAGCGAGACCGGCACCTTCCTTGTGGCCCTGATATTGGAAATGGTCACCGGTGCAGCGCTGGGCTTTTTGGTCTACCTGGTCTTCGCGGCGGTCCAGACAGCGGGCGCCATGATCGACACTTTTGGCGGCTTTGCCATGGCGCAGGCCTTCGACCCACAATCCATGGTCAACGGCGCCCAATTCACCAAACTCTTCCAGATGACTGCGCTGGCGCTGTTGTTCGCCTCGGACGGCTACCAGCTGATCATTGGCGGACTGGTCCGCTCCTTTGACGCCATCCCCGTAGGTGCCGGGTTTGACCTGGCACATCCGGCCCAAGTCATCGCCACGGCCACTACGGGGATGTTCCTGGCTGCGGTGCAAATCGCCGGGCCGCTGCTGGTGGTGTTGTTTCTGGCCGACGCCGGACTGGGCCTGCTGACGAGGGTGGCTCCGGCGCTCAACGCCTTCGCCATGGGCTTTCCCTTAAAGATCATGCTCACACTTGCCCTGGGGGGCATGCTCGTACTGGGTCTTGGCCATGTGGTTCCTGGCATGGTTGACACGGTCCTGAACTATTTGGCGAAGGCAGGCGCACGTGGCTGATCCAACAGGGGAGAGAACCGAAAAGGCCACCGACAAGCGGATGAAGGAGGTCCGGGAAAAGGGTCAACTGACCCGATCCCAGGACTTGACGGCCTGGGTGGGCGTGGGCGCGGCAGTGGTGATGTTCCCGGGGGTAATTGCACGTACCGTCGACGCGTTGGCCGACCAGATGTTCACGGCAGTGGCCATAACAGCGCACCCGGACCCCAAGCTCGCCCTCCAAGCCCTGGAAGCGGGGTTGGGCGCGCTGGCAGGCATCCTAGGCCCCATGCTCTTGATCGTGGCGGCGGCCGTGATCGCCGCGGCGGCCATCCAGGGCGGCATCCGGTTTAAGAAGTTCGCCCCCAAATTTGAGCAGTTCGATCTGTTAAAAGGGCTCAAGAACGTGGTGGGCACCCAGGCACTGTGGAACGGGGTGAAGGCCCTGCTGAAAACCGCAGTGGTGGGCTTGGTCCTCTACGCTGTCATCCAGGGCATGGTCCCGGTCCTGCTCCAGGCTGGGGGCCTGCAAATATCGGATCTGTTGGCGGCTGCAGGGCGCGGCGTCATTTCTCTGGTCCAGTTTGCCGTGGCCGCCGGCATGCTGCTGGCCGTGGCGGACGTGTTTGTCATCGCCCGGCGCAACCGCAAGAAAACCCGCATGACCAAAAAAGAGGTCACCGATGAACACAAGTCAAGTGACGGCGATCCCATGATCAAGTCAGCCCGGCGGCAACGCCAGCTCGCCATGGCCCGCAACCGCATGATGAGCGCGGTGGGGACGGCCGACGTCGTCCTCATCAACCCCACGCATGTGGCGGTGGCGCTGCGGTACGAGCCGGGGAAGTCGGCGCCCCGTGTGGTGGCCAAGGGTGCGGACAGGGTGGCCACCCGTATCCGGGCCGAGGCCGAGGCCAAGAAGGTGCCCCTGGTCAAGGACATCCCACTGGCTAGGGCGCTCCACGGCTCCTGCGAGCTGGGCGCCGAAATCCCCGTGGAGCTGTACAACCAGGTGGCGGCGGTGCTTGCGTTCGTGATGGCCCTGAAGAAACGCGGGGCCACGGCGGGCACCCACCAGATCCTGCCCGCCGGTTCTTCCGTCCCTGCCTCCTTGATCCCCAAGCCCTTGATCGCCACGACCGAAGGAATACCCGCGTGAACCGCAACGTCTCGAAGCTGGCCATTCCCATGGGGGTGGTGGGAATTGTGCTGCTCCTGGTGGTCCCCATTCCGGCCATGCTGCTGGACATCCTGATTATCATCAACATCGTCTTCGCCCTGCTGGTGTTGATGAACAGCATGTTCGTGAAGAAGCCGCTGGACTTCTCGGTGTTTCCGTCCTTGCTGCTCGTGGCCACGTTGTTCCGGCTTGGCCTGAACGTTGCCTCCACCCGCCTGGTGCTGGGGCACGCCCATGCCGGTCAGGTGATTCAGGCGTTTGGTGAGGTGACGGTTGGCGGGAACCTGATCATTGGCGGGGTGATCTTTTTGATCCTGGTTGTCATCCAGTTTGTGGTGGTGACCAAGGGTGCCGAACGTGTGGCCGAGGTGGGTGCCCGTTTCACGCTTGACGCCATGCCAGGCAAGCAGATGGCCATTGACGCAGACTTGAACGCCGGGTTGATCACCGATGTCGAGGCCAAGGAACGGCGCGTGGAGGTCTCGGCGGAAGCCGATTTCTACGGTGCCATGGACGGCGCCTCCAAGTTCGTCAAGGGTGACGCCATTGTGGGGATCATCATTATCATCATCAACCTGGTGGGTGGTATCGGGATCGGGATGCTCCAACGTGGCATGGACTTTGCCGACGCCGTGAACACCTACTCCCTGCTGTCGGTTGGTGACGGCTTGGTGTCCCAGATCCCGGCCCTGTTGATGGCCGTGGCCACCGGCATGATCGTCACCCGCGCCAACGCCTCCTCCGACATGGGCACGACGGCGGCGCAGCAGCTGACGCAGTCACGCCCGGCCATGATGGTGGCCGGGACCGCAGCCATCATCATGGCGGTCATCCCCGGCATGCCGGCATTCTTCTTCCTGGCCGTGGGAGCCTTGCTGCTGTTCCTGGGGCAAAGGGTGAAAGCGGCGCAGACAGCGGCAGCCAAGGCCGCAACCCTTGAGGCGATCTCGGCCGCGCCGCAGACTGAAACCACCGACGACATCATGGCGGCGATGCGGGTGCAGCCACTGGAAATCCAGCTTTCCACCGACCTGGTGGACCTGGTATCCGGTTCTGCCGACGATCTACTGGCACGCATCAGGGCCTTGCGGCACAAGGTGGCCATGGAAATGGGTGTGGTGGTGCCCCCGGTTCGCACCCGCGACCACGTTGAACTGCCGGAGGCCACGTATGTGATCAGGATTGCCGGCGTGGAGGCAGGACGCGGCAACGCCCCGGCCGGAAGGGTCCTGGCGCTCGGTGACCAGCTTGCCGGGCTTCCTGGCACCCCCACAGTGGAACCGGTGTTTGGGCTGGCCGGAAAGTGGATCCCGGCGGAGATGCGGCACAGTGCCGAAATGTCCGGTGCCACAGTGATCGACAGGGTCTCCGTGGTCATCACACACCTCTCAGCGATTGTCACGGCAAACGCCGCACGCCTGCTCAGCCGTGAAGACGTGCGGGTCTTGACCGAGGGGGTCAAGGAAGTATCGCCGTCGATCGTTGAGGAATTGATCCCCGGGATACTCTCCCTCGGCGAGGTGCAGCGCGTGTTGCAGGGACTGCTGGGTGAGCAGGTGCCCATCAACGACCTTCCCCGCATTTACGAGTCCCTGTCGCTGCAGGCGAAAAAGAGCACCGACCCCGAGGGCCTGATCGAGGCTGCCCGCTCGGCCCTGGGGCCTGTTATCGCCGACAAATATATTGAAGGCGGCTCGCTGGCTGTGCTGATGATTGACCCCGGCCTGGAACAATCCTTGCTGGAAGGCCTGCGCCCCTCGGAGCTGGGCTCGCAGATAGTGCTTGACCCGTCCCGGCTCGAGGCGTTCCTGACCTCCGTGACCGAAACCAACTCTCTCGCCGAACAAGCCGGCCGCAATGCCGTCCTGGTGTGCGCCCCGGCGCTTCGGCCGGCCATTTGGCGGCTCGTGTCCGGGCGTATAAAGGGGCTTCCGGTGGTGTCCTACACAGAGGCGACAGCAGGAAACCCCACCATAGACACGGTGGGGGTGGTGCGCGTTGTCCAGTCAATTTCAGCTTAGGGGCCACAGCATGGAAAGCCTGCGCTGGCAGTTGTTCGAGAGCTACGGCGCCAGAGCCCGCATCATCCGAGCCGAACGTATCCAAACGGGGGGCCTATTTGGCATCGGCGCCACCACGTCCTATGAGGTGACCGTCCAGGTAGACGGCGGAAAGTCACCGAAAGCTGACCCACCCACCCGCAGGGGAACTGCCCGCAACCGGGCGTCCCGCGGCAGGGAAACGCTACGAAGTGGTTTGGCCCATCTCTTGGCCGACGCCGACGACGGCGATCGCGCAATCGCATCCACACCCACCCTGGTCTCCACCCAGAAACCGGACTTTGACCTGGTGCTTGAAAGGGTGAGCGAAACCATGGGCGCCGCGCCTGCTGCCGGTGCAACACCGGCCACGGCCATGGAGCCCGCGCCGGTCGTGGAACCGGGCGACCGTGCCGTGGAACAGGGGGACCTGGCCGGCGTTCCGGCCTTATCGGGACGGGCAGGAGACCTGGTGGTCCTGGTGGGCGTCCGCGACCACCCACTACTCACGGCCTGGACCATGGCCCAGTCCCTTCCTGACGGGGCCGTCATTCGGACGGCAGGGGACCACCGTCAAGAAGGTGTGGACCACCTCATTATTGACGGAAACGAGATCACGAAGGTTCAGGCGTTGGCCGCCATTGAGGGCAAGCCACTGCTGGTCGCCTTTAGTGTTGGGCAGCGCCGCTCCTCCAACGCGGCCATCCTGTCCTCAGTGCGGGCCGATCAGTTGTGGCTGGTAGTGGATGCTACCCACAAGGCGGCTGATACGCAGGACTGGGTCCGGCAGGCGTCTTGGTTCTCCGTTCCCACCGCTGTGGCCGTGTTGGGTTCCACGCAGACCACCACCCCGGAAACCGTCAACGAGCTGGGTTACCCCGTGGGCTGGGTTGACGGCTACCCGGCAACAGCGCCCCTGCTCTAAGATTGAGCCGATCAGCACATCCATGGAAGGAAAATCATGCTGGTATTGACACGCAAGATTGGCGAGAAGATCGTCATAGGCAACAACATCACCATCACCATTCTTGACGGCGGGCGCGGTGACGGTGTCCGCATCGGCATCGACGCGCCCCGGGATGTGAGCATCCATCGCAGCGAAGTGGTGGAAGCCGTCTCAACGAGCAACTTGGAAGCCGTCCAGGCGGCGGATGCGACGGATCAAGGTGACGCCACGCCCGAACAGCTCATCATTGCGGCGCTGGGATTGGGGCCCAGCTAAAGTCCATGCAGGAATCGGTGCCCACCGTGAAAGTGGTGTTGGCGCCGCCCACGTCCCCGCGGCGCTATTTTTCCCAGGGAGCCTTGAGCGGGAAGTACTTTTGCAAAAAGTCTGTGACGCGGGCCAGACGTTCCTCAGGGCCTACTTCCGGGGAACTGCCGTCATTGAGGCACAGGAAGTCGGCATTGCGCTTGAGCAGGATCCGTTCCAGTGACGCCAGCCCTTTCTCAGTGGTCGTGTCGACGTAAACGCCTTTGCCGTTCGCGTGCATGACGGCCCGGCCAGTGAATAAAGCGTAGTAATGGTAGAGCGAATTTGTCACGGAAATGTTTGTTGCCGCGCGGAACCGGCTGGCTGCCGTGGCGGCAAACTCCGCCGGGAAGGTGGCCTCCAGTTCTCTCATGACCGATTTGCGGAAAGGTGCTGCGGAGTGCTCCAAATGGCGCGTTGTGAAGCGGCCAAAATTGTCCCAGAGCAGACGCCTGTTCACCCGCGCCGAATTCTCAAAACCGCTCCTTTCCGCCGAGCCCTCGCCCAGACCGATCCGGTTGGGCGAGAGCATGAACCGGGTGATGCCGCCGGGAGAGAAAAACATGGCCGGTGCGAGCGGCCTGCCGAAGAACATGTCGTCATTGGAATATAGATAGTGTTCTGCCAGGCCGGGGATGTGGTGCAGTTGGGATTCCACCGACATGGAATTGTGTGTCGGCAGGACCGATGGATCGGTGAAGTGCTCGGTGCTGCGGACCAGACGGACGCGGGGGTGGTCTGCCAGCCATTGCGGTGCGGGGGAGTCCGTGGCGATGAAGATCTGGCGAATCCAGGGAGCGAACATATATATAGAGCGAAGGGCATATTTCAGCTCATCAATTTGTCTGAACCGCGACTCGTGGCGGTCGCCCTCACCCAGGACGGCGCCGACCTCCTGCTCCCGGCGGGCGCGCTGGTATTCCGGGGAGCTGCCATCCACCCAGCTGAACACAATATCCACCGGGAAGTGGATGTCAAAGGCGTGCTCAGCAAACATGTCCTCGATGGTGGGCCACGTCAGTCCGTGTAGTTCCACCGTTCCGCGCCGTGCCTCGGCGGATGCGATGCTGCGCCGGGTGAGGGAGTTTTCAACCGGGAGCGAGATCTGGCCGTTCTTGAACGTCCATAACTCAAGCTGAACCCCTGTTGCGCCGCCATAGTAGAGCCCGCCCCCCGGTTCCAGGCGGGGCCTGAAAAGTCGCAGGATGCGGGTCTTCTTGGCGGCGGCCAGCTCGCCGTCGGCCACCAGCACCGTCGGCTTCTTCTTCATGTCAATGCTGCGGGCATAAAACGGTTCGGTAGCAAAGGCGCGGACCAGCGCATTCTTCAGGGCATGCCTGTAGGCGTGGTCAATGGCCAGCACGGGGCGTTCGTCATTGCCGCGCACCAGCAAATACGGGATGGCGTACGTGTCCAGGGCGACACGGACAGCGAGCAGGTCCGCCACCATGGCTTGCTGGTGGGTCAGCGTTTCATTGACAAGCGCCAGCCGCGCCTTGTGGACGACGACGTCGCCCCGTTCCAGAAGTCGGGTCGCCGCGGGCGAGTGAAGAGAGGGCAATGCTGGCTCCTGTCGCTGGCGTGCTGGCGTGCAGGCTCGTGTGCCAGCAACTCCTGCGAGCTTACCGCGCAGGGACCTGGCCAAGCCGGAACAGTGCGTTGGGGTCGTACTTGCCTGCCAGCTCGGTCAACCTGTCCAGCACCTGTGGCGTATAGCTGGAGGTGAATCCTTCCGGCCCCTGAGCCGCGGAGAAATTCGGTAAGGTTCCGCCGAATTGCCACGCGTTCATGGCCGTGTGCAGCCCCGTGGCGTGCTCGGCGACGGCGGGCAACTCCGGCGGCGCGGCCACGCCCACCGTGTGCATACCAAACGCGGCGTCGCGGTGGCACAGGGCGCTGGCCACGTCCGGCTCCTGGGACAGGGCACCGCCAAGCTGCCTGATTTCCACAGCCAGTTGTGGCGAACCGGTTCCGGGCCCTGCCGCCTGCAGGAGTGCCTCGACGGTGTCGGTGGAAAAGTCCGTCAACAAGGCAGACCTCTCCGTGGCGGGGAGCGGATCCTCCGGGTCCGAATGCACCATGCCGATCATGGACGAGGGCATCATCGCAACGGCGTCGATCAGTGGCACCCCGGCCGAGCGCATCGGCGCCAGCCAACGGGCGCCGTCGTCCTCGCTGCCGGTAAACACAAATCGGAGCGCTACGGTGAACTTTCCGGCCAGCGGCTCGGGAACACCGGGCATGGGAGGAAGCTGCATGAGCGCCAGCGACGTGGTGGCTTCCGCCGGCAGCGTGGGACACCACTGGGCCCAGGCCCTCGTCACGGCGTCGACGTGGCCCGTGTCAAAGAAGAGCGCACCAGCATAAATGTACGGCAGCTGGAGAAGATCGAACTCGGTGGCGGTGATAATGCCCAGCGATGACTTTCCGCCGCGCAGACCCCAAAAGAGCTCTGGTTCGCTCTCCGCCGTGACGCGTCGGAGGCGGCCGTCGCCGGTGACCGCGTCAAAGGCACGCACCCTATCCGACGCCGCACCAAAGGTCCGCACCATCGGCCCTATCCCACCGCCGCTGGTGTAGCCTGCCACGCTGACATTGGGCGCTAAACCACACAGTCCTGCCAATCCGTGGGCTGCGGTGGCGGCCAGCACGGTTTTCCAGGTGACGCCCGCGCCGGTGCGGGCCCAGCCTTCCGGGTTGATGGTGCATTCTTCAAGTGCCCGGGTATGGATCAGCAGCGCGCCGTCGTGGTCGCTGGCTATGCCATGACCGGTGGCTTGGACGGCAACGAGGAGCCCGTTCGCGGCCGCGAAAAGCACAGCTTCCGCAACGTCCTGGGCCGTTGAAACCGCGACGACGGCTGCCGGGCTGGTGCGGACGGCAACGTTCCACGGTGTGGCCAGCTCAGCAAAGCCGGGTTCGCCCGGCTCGAAAACGCTGCCGCTCACGTGGCGGCGTAAGGTCTCCAAAGGAACGGGCGAGGACGCAGATCTGCTGGGGGGTGTCCATGAAACTCTCCGTAAAGGTGGTGCCAGGCCTGACAGGGGATGAGGCTGAGAGCGAGTTGATAGTAAGCGTGGCACAAACTATGGAACCGGACCAGAGAACGCAGCAGGAATTTCTTGTACGGCCCGGAGGGGGCAGTTACTGCCGGCGACGCCGGAAGAAAAGTGCCACGGCGATCCCTGCCAGCCAGAAATCCTTTGCCATGGCCGTGCCCGCCGGTGTAGGTAGGATTCCATCCTCCTTGGTCATGCCGGGGGACTTTAGATACGTTGCCACGAGCCCTCCGGAAAACATGCCCAGAACCAGTCCGGCCAGTCGGGTGGGAACGAAGGGAAGCAGGATCAGGGTCCCTATCCCGATCTCGGACGCGCTCAAAAGCTTGCCGAATTTGTCTGGCTCCAACGTCCCCGCCGGGGGGATGACACGGGCGGCTGCGGCTTGAAGTCCGGCAGCGTGCTCCTGCTCCAGATGTAGTTTGCCGATCCCCGAGTTGAGAATGAAGGCCCCCGAAACCAGCCGAAGTGCCGCGTTGCCAATACTGAAACCCATGATGTATCCCTTCTTCTGCGAACACGTAGCGTAAGACTTCAGCCTAGGGTTCTGGCCTCCCGGTGGCTAGTGTCCTCTTCCGCAGTCAACTGAAATTCTGCAAGGAAGTGTACAAGAGAATCAACGGGCACAAATTGAGCCAAACGGATCAAGTTGACGCCAAAAGGTCATGCTTGGCAAAAGATACTACCGAGAAGGTGCCGCATGGGGAACCCTCGGGAGGGTAGAAGACCTCCCGTCTGGGAGTAGACCAAAGGAGATATCATGCAAGCAAGAGCATTGCTGGTAACCGGGGTGGTCGTAGCGGCCATGTTGGTTCCAGTAACGGCGGCGTCGGCCGTCGATGACGTCAACACCAACAAATTGCGCAAGTCGGTAACCGTGAGCGGAATCCTTGCGCACGAACGCGTACTTCAGCGCATTGCCAACAACAATGGCGGAACACGAGCCTCGGGGACTCCCGGCTATGCGGCGTCCGCCGACTACGTCAAGAAGCAGCTAAAAGTGGCCGGCTACAAGGTCACCGAGCAGACGTTCGAGTTCCCGTTCTACCAAGAAGTCACCCCGGCGACGCTAAGTCAGCTCTCGCCGACGCCAACTCCCTACGAGAGTGCATCCTTGCAGTACTCAGGCAGTGGATCCGTGACTGGCACAGTGGTTCCCACCACCAACGTCGTGATTCCCGCAACCCAGACACCCAGTTCGGCGTCCGGGTGCGCAGTGGCGGACTTTGTCCCCGCTTCCGCCACTGCCCCACAGGTGGCACTCATTCAGCGCGGCACCTGCAACTTTGCCGACAAGGTCGCCAACGCCATCGCGGCCGGGTATGACGCGGCAGTGATCTTCAACGAGGGCAACCCGGGGCGGACGGAGCTTCTTAGCGGTGTCACGCTCGGCGGCCCGGTGTCCATACCCGTGGTGGGCGTCAGCTACGCGGACGGAGAGGCGTTGTACGCCGCAACACTTCTCGGCCCGGTGAGCGTTGCCGTCGGCACCGACATCATCAATGAAACGCGCACCACCACAAACATCATCGCAGATTCGCCGAAAGGTAACCCCGAGAAGGCAATGGTGGTCGGTGCTCACTTGGATTCCGTGCTCGAAGGGCCAGGGATCAACGACAACGGCAGCGGCACGAGCGTGATTCTCGAGACCGCCATCCAGATGCAGAACCTGAAAATCAAGCCGCGCCAGCAAGTGCGTTTCGCCTTCTGGGGCGCCGAAGAGACTGGTTTGCTGGGCTCCACTCACTATGTGAACAGCCTCAGTGACGGGCAGCTCTCCACTATCTATGCCAACCTGAATTTCGACATGCTCGGATCGCCCAACTACGTGCGATTCGTCTATGACGGTGATGGCTCCGCCGATCCCAACGGTCTGGCAGGCCCTCCAGGATCAGCCCAGATTGAATCGGTCTTCAATGACTACTTCGCAGCGCAGGGACTGGCGAGTGCTCCGACGGCGTTCGACGGACGCTCGGACTACGGGCCCTTTATCGCCGCGGGCATCCCGGCTGGTGGGCTTTTCAGTGGAGCCGAAGGTCTCAAAACCGCCGAGGAGGCACTCAACCATGGGGGAACTGCTGGTGCTCCCTACGATGCGTGCTATCACCAGGAGTGCGACAACGCAAGCAATCTGAGCACGGCAGCGTTGAACGAGCTCGGTGACGCTGCGGCACACGCCGTGATGACCCTGGCCACCAGTAAGTCCGGGTTCTTCGAGGACGGCAGCAGGAGGGCTTCGCGCCCCGAAATCTCCGTGGACGACTTCGTTTACTGGGGTAGCGGACTCATCCGCTGACCAATGCCATGGATCCGGTCTGTCACTGCCTTGGCGGACCGGATCCATGCTGGATGTCCGGGCAGGATCCCCACGCGCAAGCTTTTGCCCTTAAACAAGTGTTGTAGCCAGTCCGGCGATCAAGGCCGCAAGCCCGAGTGAAAATGCCGCATCTGCATCGTTAAGCTGCCCGGCGTTGCTTCGATGGGCGACGGCGGAGCTGAACGCGGGTGCCGTTGCTCCGAGTTCACCGGGGGCAAAGATGTCGCTTGGGGCGTTGACGTCGTAGGCCGAGCCGAAAATGAAGGACTCCAACGCCACTATGGCGTCGATAATGCGTGCACTGCGCCAACCCGCCCGCAGGAACCCTTCCGTCACGGCCTCATACATGAGGAGGGTCTGGGGCGCATTCGTCACAGGCAGCAGGGCAATAACGGGTATCAATGGCAGGTGCGAGGAAAAGACGTCCCGGTAGGAGTGCGCCCATTTACTCACTGCCTGATCCCATGGCTGGTCTAGGAACGCCGAAACATCCACGCGGGCCATGAGCGAGTCCTCTACCAGCCGGAGCAATTCCTGCTTGGAGCGTACATGGTTGTACAAGGCGGACGGGGCAACATTCAACGATTTGGCCAGCTTTGACATGGTTAACGCCTTGTAGCCGTCACGGCTCACTAGCTTCAGTGCCGCCCGGGTGATTTGGGCAGGGCCAAGCAAGGCCAGCGGTGGCCGGCCAGCCCGGCGTCGTCCTGCCTTAGCCTTTGCGGCTTTCACCGGCACTGCCTTCAATGGCACTAAACCCTGACTCACGGCACCCTTCCTTGGTACGTTGCACGCTGGCCGGCGAAAATATTCCGGCTCCTGTCTTTACCAAACGAGTGGCGTCCGTTACAGTCTATTCTAAATGAACGTCATTCATTTAGTGAACCAGATCACCGTGAGGTTCACAAGAGAGGGAAATATGCACAACATCGAGCGCGACGTCGTCATTATCGGCGCCGGACCATCAGGGATGACAGCAGCCCACGAGCTCAAGAAATCCGGCCTCAGCGTCGCCGTCATCGAGGCCCGCGACAGGGTAGGCGGGCGCACCTGGTCTGACACCATCGACGGCGCATGGCTGGAAATCGGTGGCCAGTGGGTCTCCCCGGACCAGACGGCACTCATTGGTCTGCTTGATGAACTGGGCCTGGACACGTATTCGCGCTACCGCGACGGCGAGAGCATCTATGTGGCCCCCGACGGCACCCGCACCCGCTACACCGGCGAAATGTTCCCGGTCTCGGCGGAAACCGAAGCGGCCATGAACAAGCTGATCGACACCCTCGACGCGCTCGCAGCCCAGATGGACCCGGAAAAGCCATGGGAGCACCCGGCGGCCCGCGAACTGGACATCATCTCCTTCCACCACTGGCTGCGCACCCAGTCCACCGACGAGGAGGCCTGCAACAACATCGGCCTGTTCATCGCCGGCGGCATGCTCACCAAGCCGGCCCACGCCTTCTCCGCCTTGCAGGCAGTGTTCATGGCTTCCTCGGCAGGATCCTTCAGCAACCTGGTGGATGACAACTTCATCCTCGACAAGCGCGTGATTGGCGGCATGCAGGGCGTGTCGCTGAAACTGGCCGAAAAGTTGGGCGCCGATGTCATCCTCAATTCCCCCGCCCGCACCGTCCGTTGGAGCGAGGTCGACGGGGACTACCGTGTCACGGTGGTCAGTGACAACGCCACCGTCACCGCCAAGCGCGTGGTCATGGCCGTCCCGCCAAACCTTTACAGCCGGGTCTCCTTCGACCCGCCACTGCCGCGCCGCCAGCACCAGATGCACCAGCACCAGTCCCTGGGCCTGGTCATTAAGGTCCACGCCGTCTACGAGACCCCGTTCTGGCGCAAGGATGGCTTGTCCGGCACCGGCTTCAGCGCATCCTCACTGGTCCAGGAGGTCTACGACAACACCAACCACGAGGATCCCCGCGGCACGTTGGTGGGCTTTGTCTCCGACGAAAAGGCCGACTACGCCTTCACCCTCACCGCCGAACAGCGCAAAAAGGAAATCACCGCGTCCTTGGCGCAATTCCTGGGGGCCGAAGCGGCCGAGCCGGTGGTCTACTACGAATCCGACTGGGGCTCGGAGGAATGGACCCGCGGTGCGTACGCATCCAGCTACGACCTGGGTGGCCTGCACCGCTACGGCCCGGATCAGCTCACCCCCGTGGGCCCCATCCACTGGTCGTGTTCTGACCTCGCAGCCGAGGGCTACCAGCACGTTGACGGGGCAGTGCGCATGGGCCAGTTCACCGCGGCAAAGTTGCTCGCAGAACTGAAGTAACCCTGGTGGCCGAGCCTGCCGAGCCCCCGGACTCGGCCACCGTTCAACATTTAGTGACAACGACGTCCTAGGAGGACCCTTATGCGTTATGTAGTGGGATATACGGCCAACGCCCGTGGCGGCGATGCCGTCAATTTGGCAGTGGCTTTGGCGCGCAGACAGGGTGCTTCATTGGACCTGGTTATGGTGATGCCCCAGGATTCGCCCTACAACGGCATTTACCCGCCGGTGGCTGGTTTTGAGAGCATTCTGGAACGGCAGGTCTCACAGTGGCTCGATGAGGGCCTGGCCCTGATCCCGGACGATGTTAGTGCGACGGCGCACATTCACCGGGGCGATTCCGAGGCTGAGGCGCTCATTGAGGCGGCCGTTGAGCTGGGGGCGGCGCTCCTTATCATCGGGGCCAGCAGCACCGGCTTGTTCAAGCGATTCTCCATCGGTTCGGTGGCCAGCGCCTTGTTGCACGCTTCCACGCTGCCGGTGGTCCTAGCACCGTCGGGATACAGCCGCACCGAACCCATCACTCGTTTGACGTGTGCTGTGGGAACGCGGGCGGGCGCCGAGGATGTGCTGCGCACCGGTATTGCCATGGCCAGGCGCCGGTCGCTGCCGTTGCGCGTGGTTTCCCTGGTGGCCGAGGGCGCCGACGACGCCGAGGTCACAGTTGCGCAGGCCACCACCCATCTGCGCGAAGTTGCCGAGGTCAGCCAGGGCGTGGACGTGAGTGCCCTGGACAAGCTCGAGATCGACGTCGTGGTGGGGCGCGGACGCAGCATTGAAGAGGCCGTTGACCACCTCGACTGGGACGACGGGGAAATCCTGCTCATCGGGTCCAGCCGACTGGCGCAAAACAACTCCATTTTCCTCGGCGCCACAGCAAACAGGATATTGCGTGCCTTGCCGGTCCCCATGATCGTGGTGCCGCGCAATTACGTCCTCCAGTCCCAGGAACTTTTCCACACGACCCAGGTCCCCCTTGTTGAGACCGCGGCACCAACTGAGGTGAACAAATGACTACGTCCGAGACAGTGAGAAACGCCGCCGGTGATCATGGCCTGAGCGAAAAGGGTCTGAAAGCCGGATCGGTGGGGCTAATTGGCGCCGTCGTCATCGGTATCTCCTGCATCGCCCCCGCCTACACGCTTACGGCGGCGCTGGGGCCCACCGTCTCCGAAGTCGGCGTGCACCTGCCAGCCATCTTCCTGGTCGGATTCATCCCGATGCTGCTGGTGGCCCTGGGGTACCGCGAGCTGAACAACGCCATGCCCGACGCCGGCACCTCCTTCACCTGGGCCACACGCGCCTTTGGTCCGTGGATGGGCTGGATGGGTGGCTGGGGCCTGATCGCCGCGACTATCATTGTGCTCTCCAACTTGGCAGCGGTCGCCGTCGACTTCTTTTACCTGATGCTGGCGCAGATCTTCTCCAACCCCGAGCTGGCGGACCTGACCACGGTGCTGCCGCTGAACATCGCCACGACCTTGGTGTTCATTGCCGGGGCCTGCTGGATTTCCTATCGCGGCATGGAAACCACCAAGTCATTCCAGTACATCCTGGTGGCATTCCAGCTGCTGGTGCTGGGCTGGTTTGCAATCGCCGCCTTCGCCCATGTGTCCAATGGGACGGCCTTTGACGCCACCACCATCCAGGCCGACTGGTTTAACCCGTTCGCCGTCGAATCCTTCTCCCAGTTCGCCGCGGGCGTGTCCTTGTCGATCTTCATCTTCTGGGGCTGGGATGTGACCTTGACGATGAACGAGGAAACGAAGAACCCGAAAAAGACGCCCGGGCGCGCAGCCACCGTCACTGTTGTGGTGATTGTGATCATCTACATGGTGGTCTCGCTGGCCACGCTGTCCTTTGCCGGTATTGGCACCACCGGTTTGGGGGCCGGGAACCCGGAGAACCAGGGCAGCATCTTCGCCGTGCTGGCCGGTCCCGTCATGGGACCGTTCGCGATCCTGATGTCGCTGGCCATCCTGAGCTCGTCGGCGGCATCGTTGCAGTCAACGTTTGTCTCCCCGGCCCGGACGCTGCTGTCCATGGGCCACTACCAGGCCTTGCCGAAGAGCTTCAGCAAGATCAGCCCCACCCACAAGTCCCCGAGCTACGCCACAATCGCCGCAGCCATTGCCGCTGCAGCGTTCTACGTGATCACCCGGGTCCTGTCCGAGAACGCCCTGTGGGACACCATCACGGCCCTAGGCATGATGATCTGCTTCTACTACGGCATCACGGCGTTGGCGTGTGTTTGGTACTTCCGGGCGCAGGCATTCCACGGGGTGCGGGACTTCCTGTTCAAGTTCCTGGCCCCGCTGGTGGGTGGCGTGATTTTGCTGGTCATGTTCTTCAAGACCGCCTATGACTCCATGGACCCGGACTATGGCTCGGGATCGAACATTGCTGGGCTTGGCCTGGTCTTCATCCTGGGTGCCGGGGTGATCCTGCTCGGGGCCGTGTTGATGTTCGTCATGTACTGGCGTCACCCGGAGTTCTTCAAGGGCAAGGTGCTCAGCCGCGCCAGCCAGCCCTACAATCCCTGACCCAGCAAACATGGCCGATCCGGACCCGGTCCAAGAGGAAATGACACCGATCCCGCTTTCTGATCCCGGAATTCCGGGATCAGAAAGCGGGATCGGTGTCATTTTTGCAAGGGCTGTCTTGTGGAATCAGCCAGTGCTTAGCTCTTGGGGCGGCGCGCGGCTTCCCGTTCCTTGGCCAGCTTGGCCTCGGCGCGGGCCTTGGCGTGAACGGTGCGTTCCTCAACCAGCCACGCGGGGGGAGCCTGCAACAGCTCGGTGATCTGCGCCGTCGTCAGCGCCTCGGTGACGTCGGAACGGTTCAAACCGCCAATGGAGATATTCAGTTTCTGGGCAATGACGGCGCGGGGGTGCGGGCCATTGCGGCGCAGATCGGCCAGCCACTCCGGGGGAGTCTCCTGCAAAACCTTGAATTCCTCCCGGCTAAGCGCGTTTTCCTGGAACTCTGCGGGGGCTGCGGGCAGGTAAATGCCCAGCTTCTTGGCCGCGGTGGCAGACTTCATGGCTTGGGGGGACGGTCTAAGGCTCATCCCTCAAGGATACCGGTGATGGCGGGGTGCGTTAGGGTAAATAGGTGTCTGAACCCCGTGAACTTACAGTGACCTTTATCCCGGGCGTGACTCCCGGAAAGTGGATCCACCGCTGGGAGGACCGGATGCGGCAGGTTCCTTTGGTGGTGAACCCCGTTTCCGAAGCCCACCAGCTCGACGCCGTGCGCGCCGGGGAATCGGATTTGGCCTTTGTGCGCCTGCCCGTGGACAAGGCCGGGTTGAACGTGATTCCGCTGTACACGGAACTTTCCGTGGTGGTGGCCCCCAAGGACCACCCCATCGCCGCCTTTGAGGAAATTGACGTCGCCGAACTTGCCGACGAATACCTGCTGGCCAACCCCGACGACTTCCCCGCATGGCGTGATATTTCCACGCAGGTCAAGGACGGGACGCTTAAGCCGCTGCCGCCCATGGCGTCTGTGGAGGAAGCGCTGGACCTGGTGGAAGCCGGGCTGGGCATCGTGATCCTGCCCATGTCCGTGGCCCGCCACTTCAACCGCAAGGCACTGCGCGCCCGCGTGGTCACGGGTGTGCCGGAATCCGGGATTGGCCTCGCCTGGCTGTTCTCCGAGACGCCGCTGCCGGACGACTTTGACGCCGTCATCGAGGAATTCATTGGCGTGGTCCGCGGACGTGGCAAGAACAGTTCTCGCCAGCCGTCGGTACAGGCTAAACAGGACGCCGCACCAAAGAAGGGCGCCAAGGCCCCGGCCAAAGGAGGGGCTCCGGCGCGCGGTGGTGCCGCCAAGGGCAAGGGCGGCGCCAGCAAGGGTGGCGGAGCAAACCTTCGTGGCGGTGGCCGCCCCGGTGGCAAGGGCCGTTCGCAAAAACGCGGCCGCTGAGACTTCCGCCCACGCTGTCAGGGGCCGGGCGCGTCCTCTTGCGGCTCAGTGAGTGACTCCCGCGCCGCAACAGTTGCCGCTGTCATCTCCGCCAGGAAACGCTGCACCACGGCTAGTTCCTCGGGCAAATAATGCTTCAGTGGCTCGCTCATCGCGATGGCCAGCGGGGAAAAGAGTTGGCGCCCCACAGTGCGGGCGTGATCGGTCATGGCGAGCTGGATCTTGCGGCGGTCCGTTTCGCTGCGCTTTCTGTTGACGTGCCCCGTTTTCTCAAGGCGGTCAACCAGTGCCGTGGTGGCCGGTGAACTCAGGTTCAAGGCATCCCCGAGTTTGCCCGGGGTCATGGCGTTGTCGGCCAGATCGGGGCGAATGAGAAATCCCAAGGCATTCAGATCGGTCCTGTGCAGACCGTGCAAATACGCCGCACGTTCCACATACCTATCCGATTCCAAAGAAAATTCCCGCATGGACACCAAGAGCTGACCGTAGGGATTGCTTGCTTTCATACTCTCTATCTTCCGCCATGTTGGGACACAAAGAGCCAGAAAGAAAACTCCACTATCGAATCTCTCCATCATCGAAGTAATATGATGGCATGGATCTTATGAATTGGAAGCCCAAACGTTGGCTCAGAATTTTCCTTCCTGCTGTGTTGATCATCATCTGGCTGGCAGTTGCCGGCTTGGGAGGACCTACGTTTGGCAAGATCTCCGACGTCTCGACCAATGACCAGGCCGCCTTTTTGCCCGCAAGTGCGCAGTCGACAGCTGTTCAGGACTGGCAGTCCAAGTTTGTGGACAGCACCAGCATTCCAGCAGTAGTGGTGCTGACATCCCCGCAGGCCCTGACGCAGGAGCAGCTAGCTGAAGTTGCGGGACTCTTTGAGAAACTTGGTGCCGTCGGTGGCGTGCAAAAGCCAGTGGCGCCCCAGACAACCACCATCGCCGGGCCCATCCCCTCCAGCGACAAACTGGCGGTCGAGTTCCTGGTCCCCGTCGCCGACGTGGGCAACGTCAAGACCGTTGTGGGTGAGTTGCGGGCGGTGATTGCCGCCAATCTGCCCGCCGGCATGAGCTCGTATGTGACGGGCCCTGCCGGGCTGACCGCTGACCTGGTTAGCGCCTTTTCTGGAATAGATGGCATCCTCTTGCTGGTGGCGCTGCTGGCAGTGTTTGTGATTTTGCTGGTGGTGTACCGGTCCGTGGTGCTGCCGATCTTGGTATTGCTGACCTCCGTGGTGGCCTTGTGCGGGGCAATAGTGGTGGTCTACTACCTGGCCAAAGGGGACGTCATCAAGCTCAATGGCCAAAGTCAGGGCATCCTGTCCATCCTGGTGATTGGCGCAGCCACCGACTACTCGCTGCTGTTGGTGGCCCGGTTCCGTGAGTCCCTTCATGAGGTGCAATCGAAGTGGACCGCTCTGGGCCGGGCGTTCAAGGGCGCCTGGGAGCCCATCGTCGCATCGGGCGGGACAGTCATCTTGGCCCTGCTATGCCTGCTGTTCTCCGACCTGAATTCCAACCGCAGCCTGGGTCCCATCGCCGCCATCGGCATTTTCTTCTCCCTGCTGGCCGCATTGACGTTCTTGCCCGCATTGCTTCTCGCGTTCGGCCGTGGAGCTTTCTGGCCATTTCTACCCAAAGTTGGGCACCAGCACAAGCACAAGCACACCAGCCCGGTCACCGTCGACGGTTTAGCTGCCACCTCCGAGGGCGACGTCGCCCGTGGACTGGCAGGAATTGGTGGTCTCTGGCGCCGGGTTGGCCTGTTGATTGCCCGCAGGCCCCGGGCGACCTGGGTCCTGACGCTGGTCCTGTTACTCGCAGCCGGAACAGGAATCTTCCAATTGCAGGCCAACGGCGTCTCTCAAACACAGGTCATCCTTGGGCCGAGCAACGCCGTGGACGGACAGAAGGCGCTGGCCGCGCATTTTGATGCCGGCAGCGGAAGCCCTGTGGTGATCATCGCGGACCAAGGCAAGCAGGCCCAGGTGGCGGACGCCGTCGGAAAGGTCAAGGGCATTGCCGCCGTCAATGTCTACACAGGTGGCGGCCGGCCGGATGCCGCTGCGGCGCCGGTGGTCAGGGACGGGCGCGTGCTGATCAACGCAACGCTGGCTGACCAGGCCGATTCCGACGCGGCCGAGCAGGTAGTGCAGGATTTGCGCGCGCAACTGCCCGCCGTCGATTCCGGTGTGCTTGTGGGCGGCGTCAGTGCCATTGCCCTTGATACCAATGTCACCGCTCAGCGCGACCTGGTGAAGATTGTCCCGCTGGTGCTGGTGGTGATCTTGCTGGTCCTGATGCTCTTGCTGCGCTCGATCGTGGCACCGCTGGTCCTAATCGGCTCGGTGGTGCTCTCCTATGGCGCCGCCATGGGTATTTCGGCGATTGTTTTCAACCATGTATTCGGCTTCCCCGGAGCGGATGCCACGGTGCCCCTATTTGGCTTTGTTTTCCTCGTGGCTCTCGGCGTGGATTACAACATTTTCCTTATGACCCGTGTGCGCGAGGAAGCCAAGATTATGGGGACCCGGGCCGGCGTGCTGCGTGGTCTTGGCAAAACCGGCAGCGTGATTACCTCGGCAGGTGTGGTGCTGGCGGCTACCTTTGCGGCACTGGGGGTTATTCCGCTGCTATTTTTGGCTCAACTGGCCTTCATCGTTGCCTTCGGCGTGCTGCTGGACACCGTGGCGGTGCGTTCGCTGCTGGTCCCGGCGCTCTCCTACGATATCGGCCGGCACCTGTGGTGGCCCTCCCAACTGGGCCGTGAGCGGAAGGAAGTGGAATCATAGTGGCATGAGCTCCTATGACGCTGTCACCACCAGTTCCATGCCTATGCCGACGGCGGAGAACCCCCGGGTTCCCCGTCTGGCAAACGTTCCGGCGTTTACCGAGTACATGAGCAAGGGGTGGGATTCCCCCGACCGGACCCCGCCCGTGGTTGCCGGTGCGGCTGCTGCAGCGGGGGCGCACCGCGCACGGATCTCAGAGGTCTTCCGCGGCCAGACCCTAATTGTTGGCGCAGGCACCGCGCCGGTGCGCAGCCATGACACCTACTATGACTTCCGCCCGGATTCGGACTTTTACTGGCTGAGCGGTGCCGCCATCGACGGGGCCGTCCTGGTCATGACGCCGTCTGCTTCCGGCCATGACGCCACTTTGTACATCCCGGCACCGTTCTACGCTGACAACCCCGAATTCTTCACCAACGCCGCCCACGGTGAAATGTGGGTGGGTGCCGCGCCCGATTTCCCCGACTGGGCAGCCGCGCTCTCCCTCGTGGTCAAGCCCCTGGGCGAGCTCGACGGCGGTGTGATCGCCGCGATGCGGGCAGGCTCCGCCACGCTGGGTGCCGGCAAGTTGCCCGCGGGGCTGGTTTCGCGCCACGGGATCGACGCCGGCATCGCCCTGGGCCGCGAGCTGTCCACGCTGCGCATGGTGAAGGACGATTGGGAGATCGCCCAGCTCCGCGAGGCCGTGGACCACACGATCGACGGCTTTGCAGCCGTGGTCCGCGAGGTTCCCACCGCCATCAGGAAGGGTGGTGAACGCTGGCTGCAGGGCACCTTTGACCGGCATGCCAGGACCTACGGAAACGGCGTTGGCTACGCCACCATTGTGGGCAGCGGCAAGCATGCCCCCACCCTCCACTGGGTGCGCTGCGACGGCCCGGTCCTCGAGGACAAGGTCCTGTTACTGGACATGGGCGTGGAGACGAGAAGTTTTTACACCGCCGATGTGACCCGTACCTTCCCCGGGTCGGGCACCTTCAGCCCCATCCAGCGCCAGGTGCACGACCTGGTGGAGAAGTCCCACAGGGCGGGCCTGGCCCAGGTGGGCCCGGGCAAGTTTTTTGCCGATTTTCATGAGGCCTGCATGGAGGTCATCGCCAACGGCTTGAATGACTGGGGCCTGCTTCCTGTCTCCGTCGACGAGGCGCTGTCCCCGAATGGCCAGCACCACCGCCGCTACCTCGTGTGCGGGGTGGGCCACCACCTGGGTCTGGACTGCCACGACTGCGGCCAGTCCAGCTACGAAAGCTACCAGGGCGCCCCCATGGTGCCCGGCATGGTCCTCACCGTGGAGCCGGGCCTGTACTTTCACGATAACGATCTCACGGTGCCTCCGGAATTGCGCGGCATCGGCGTGCGTCTCGAGGACGACATCGTGGTGACGGCCACCGGATCGGACGTCATCTCCGACGCGCTGCCCTTGGACGCGTCCGGCATTGAGGCCTGGATGAAGATGGCCATCGCGAGGTAGGGGCTCGGTATTCACGGCGAAGGAAGTAAATGTTTCGCTAGGGTCTCGATTGGCACCGGCGGGGGAAATACTGTTGACAGGCCCACCGTGACATGTCATATTTTACTGACATACGAAGTGTGACCTATCTGACAGCGGTTGATGCAAAAGGTTCCCCACGGTGCGTTGCGTATTGCTATTTGTCACGTCAAAGGAGATGCAGGCAATGAAACTTCGAATTCCCAAAGTAGTGACCATCGCCGCGGTTGCGGCAACCATTCTGGCCACCACGGGGTGCGGCGGTATTCTGGGCGGCAACGACACCAAGACCTCCGATTCCGGCCCCATCAAGATCGCGGCCGTCATCCCGCTCTCCGGCTCCAGTGCCCCCACCGGCGTGTACATGAAGAACGGCATGCAGATGGCAGTTGATGAGATCAACGCCAAGGGCGGCGTGCTTGGCCGCCAGCTCCAGTTCGACGCCGAAGATGAGGCCTGTGATCCCACCCAGGCCGCGGCAGCCGCCAACAAGGCCGTGTCCAACGGTGCCGTGATCTCCGTGGGCGGCTACTGCTCCGGTGCCACCTTGCCGACCCTGCCCATCTTCTCGAAGGCCAACATTCCCATGATCATCCCGGCAGCTAACTCGCAGGAGCTGGTGAACCAGAAACTGCCCAACGTGTTCCTGATCAACGGCACCGGCACCCAGCAAGCCGCGGCGGCCGTAAAGTTCATGATCAAAGATGGCGTGAAGAGCGTGGCCCTTGTTGATGACAACACCAGCTATTCCAAGGACATCGCCGCCCAGACCAAGAAGGACCTGGAGGCCGACGGCGGAGTGAAGGTTGCGCTGGCCACCTCGGTTACGGCTGGGGAAAGCGACTACTCCTCGGTGGTCCACGACATCATGGGCGCCAACCCGGACATGCTGTACTGGACCGGCTATTACCAAGAAGGCGGGCTGATCATCAACCAGCTGAAGGCTGCCGGATACAAGGGCAAGATAATGGTGGCTGACGGCAGTGTTGACGCCTCCCTGATCGAGATTTCCGGAGGCACCAACGCTGACGGCGTGTTTGCCACCATGACCCAGACACCGGACACCATCAAGGGTGCCGAGACCTGGATCGCCGACTACACCAAGAAGTTCGGCAGCGCCCCCGGACCGTACTCAACCCAGTCCTACGACGCTGTTCGCGTGGCAGCCGAGGCCATCACCAAGGCAGGCAGCACCGACGGCACCAAGGTCATTGCGGCACTGGAGGGCATTGACGGTTTCCAGCTGTTCTCGGGCCCGTTGAAGTTCACGCCGGAACACACACTCACCAACGGCGGCTTCCAGATCCTGGTGGTCAAGGGCGGGAAGTTTGTGCTCCAAGACACCCTGAGCTGAGGCAAGTCTCGCCCCACGCCCCGTCTCGCGCGGCGTGGGACCGGCGCTTCAGGCTTGGCAGCTGGCGGGCCCGTGCCCGCCAGCCGAGCCTTTCTTTAGCAATCTGTACGACTCTTGAGTCAAGGCGGGACGGCATGACACAGCTAATCTGGAACGGCCTCTTTGTGGGTTCGTTTTACGCACTGATCGCCTTGGGCTATTCCATGGTTTATGGCATCATCAAACTCCTCAACTTCGCCCATGGTGACATTTACATGCTGGGCGCCTTCATCGGCTTCGCCACCCTAAGCTCCTTCGGGGTCATCCCGGCGTCCATGTCCATCACAGCACTGCTGATAGTGCTGCTGCTGACCATGATCATCACCGGCGGCATAGGCGTCGGCATTGAACGCCTGGCCTACCGGCCACTGCGCAACTCGCCGCGACTCGCGGTCCTGATCACCGCCGTCGGCGCCTCCTTCACCCTGGAATATGGTGTGAGCGCCATCGCCGGGCCCAACCCCAAGGTGTTCCCGGTACGCCTGCAAGGCGAGACCTTCGACGTCCTGGGCGCACGGATCTCGGCCCCCCAGATCGTGCTCATGGCCATAGCCATCCTGCTCATGCTGGGGCTGAACTCCTACATCCAGCGCACCTCCATGGGGCGGGCCATGCGCGCCATTGCCCTGGATTCCAAGGGATCGCTGCTGATGGGTATCAACGTCAACAAGGTCATCACCTGGACCTTCTTCATCGGCTCCGCGCTTGCCGGGGCGGCCGGTGTCATGGCGGGGGCCTACTACGGCAAGATCGACTTCCTTATGGGCTTCATCATTGGCCTGAAGGCCTTCACGGCCGCCGTCATTGGCGGCATCGGAAACATCAAGGGCGCCATGCTGGGCGGGTTGCTGCTGGGTCTGCTTGAAGCGTTTGGCTCACAGTGGCTCGGCGGGGAATGGCGGGATGTCTTCACCTTTGCCGTACTCATCGCGTTCCTGACGTTGAAACCAACAGGTCTGCTGGGCGAACGTGTAACGGAGCGTGTTTAGAAATGAGCGAGAACGTAGATACTTCCACGGCCCCGCGCCGGATCGGCAAGCCGGCAAGCCGATTCTCGGCCCTGTTTGAAAGCAAGCAACTGGGCTGGGCCGCTTTCGGCATCGCCGTGGTCTTCCCGTTCATCCTGGCCAGCAACTACGCCATGAACATTGCCACCACCGCAGTGATCTTTGTGTTGCTGGCCTCCGGGTTGAACATTGTGGTGGGCTACTGCGGCCTCCTGGACCTGGGCTATATCGCCTTCATGGCGGTGGGGGCATATACCGCCGGCATCGTGTCCAAGGCGTGGGAGCTACCCATCCTCTTCACCATCCCGGCCGTGCTGGTCATGACCATCCTGGCCGGACTCATCATCGGCGCCCCCACACTGCGGCTGCGCAGTGACTATCTGGCCATCGTGACCCTCGGCTTTGGGGAGATCATCCGGCTGACGGCCAACAACCTGACCATCACCGGTGGTCCCTCCGGAATCTATGGCATTCCCGGCATACACCTGTTCGGCATGAACCTCTCCAACCCCGTGCCGTTCTACTACTTTTGCGTGGTGTTCGTCAGCCTGTTGGTCCTGGGCTCCGCGCGCCTGGGCAAATCCCGGCTGGGACGCGCGTGGCGTTTTGTCCGTGAGGACGAGGACGCCGCCGAGGCCATGGGCATCCACACCTACAAGGTGAAGCTGGCGGCCTACATCTTTGGTGCCATTTGGGGAGGACTTGGAGGCATGCTCTTTGCCGCACATCTCTCGGCGATCTCACCACAGAGTTTCGTGTTCTTGCAGTCCGCACTTGTGCTGATGGCCGTGGTTCTGGGCGGCATGGGCAACACCCGCGGCGTGGTGGTGGGAGCGGTTGTCATCTCGCTGCTGCCGGAGTTCCTGCGAGACATGGGCAACCTGCGGTACGTGATCTTTGGCGTCGTACTGATCCTGGTCATGGTGCTGCGGCCCCAAGGGTTCTGGCCTGCCCGTGCCTTTGAAGTGGAAAAGAGCGACGACGAAGAAGGGCCAGGCGGCGGCACCAAAGGCACCCGCCGGGACCGCCGGAAAACCGCGTCAGCAAACTCGGCGACAGGAGAAAACGCATGAGCCCGCTGCTGGAAGTCAAAGATCTACAGATCGCCTTTGGCGGGGTGAAAGCCGTCAACGGGCTCTCCTTCACCGCGGACGCAGGCGAGATCGTCTCGGTGATTGGACCCAACGGGGCGGGGAAGACCAGCGCCTTCAACTGCATCACCGGCTTCTACAAGCCCGTCAGCGGCACCGTCAAGGTCGACGGGCAGGACATCACGGGCAAGCGCCCTGCGGTCATCGCAGCAACGGGAGTCACCCGCACCTTCCAAAACCTGCGCCTGTTTCCGGATCTGACAGTGCTGGACAATGTGCGCGGTGGCATGCACCTCTACGGTGGCCAGAACTTTGTCGACGCATTATTCCACACCCCCCGCTACCGCAAGAGTGAGGCGTTCTACACCGAGGAGGCACACCGCTGGCTGGACTTTGTGGGCTACAAGGGCGGGCGGGGCATCCCCGTGAGAAACCTGGCTTACGGCCAGCAACGGCAGGTGGAGATGGCGCGGGCCATGGCGCGCAAGGCCAAACTTGTGCTGCTGGATGAGCCAGGTGCCGGGCTGAACCACTCGGAGAAACGTGATCTGCTGGAACTGTGCCGCAAGATCCGGGACCTGGGGGCCGCCGTCGTGCTGATTGAGCATGACATGAGCGTTGTCATGGAAGTCAGCGAACGGGTGGTGGTGATGAACTTTGGCAAGGAGATCGCCGACGGCACGCCGGCCCAGGTGAAGATCAACCCGGCCGTCATCGAGGCGTATCTGGGCAAGGACGACGACGCTGAGCCGCCAACGCGCAGCGCCACCTCCGTGGAGGATGCCGAAGCGGCGGCAAACGCCGCAGCCAATGCGCAGTTCGAGGGAGGCGAATCCTGATGTCAATGCTCGAATTTGACAACGTGGAGGTGTATTACGGCAAGATCCAGGCGCTGCGCGGCATCAGCGTCCGTGTTGAAGAGGGCGAGATCGTGGCCTTGCTGGGCAACAACGGGGCGGGGAAAACCACCACGCTTTCGGCTGCGTCGGCCATCGTGAAGACACACTCCGGGCGAATCAGTTTTGCCGGTACCGACATCACCCGCGCCAAGCCGTGGGACGTGGTGGGCGACGGCCTGATCCACGTGCCGGAGGGGCGGCGGATCTTCTCCACCCTTTCGGTCCTGGAAAACCTGCAACTGGGCGGGTATTTGGTCAAGGACAAGGCGGCGGTGGCCAAGCGGCTCAAGGACGTCTTCGAGCTGTTGCCCTTGCTGGCGCAACGAAGGAGCCAGCAGGGCGGCACTCTCTCAGGCGGCGAGCAGCAGATGCTGGCCATTGGCCGGGCCCTGATTGCCGGGCCCAAGATGCTCATGCTCGACGAGCCGTCCATGGGGTTGGCACCGCTGATCGTGGCCCAGGTCATGCAAGTCATCAAGGAAGTCAACGCCAATGGCACCACCGTGTTGCTCGTGGAGCAGAATGCGCGGGCGGCGCTGAAGATCACCAGCCGCGGCTACGTCATCGAAAACGGTCTCACCACCATGACAGGCACCGGGCCCGAGCTCTTGGCGGATTCACGCATTGTTGAGGCGTATCTTGGCGCTTGACCCCGGGCAGATGAAGGGTCTGCGCATGAAGGCGGCGCAGTGGAAAATTTCAACCGTTGACTACCACACGGCGGGGGAGCCGTTCCGGATAGTGCCGGCACTGCCGTTTCCCATCGAGGGGGACACGGTGCTGGCCCGACGGCAGAACGCCATGGAGGGCCCCGCCGACACCCTGCGCCAGATGCTGGTCAACGAGCCGCGCGGACACGCAGACATGTACGGCGGCTTCATTGTCCCGCCCAACGATTCAGGGGCCCACTTGGGGGTGTTGTTTTGGCACAAGGACGGGTTTTCCACGGCGTGCGGCCACGGCACCATCGCCCTAGGTGCCTGGGCTGTGCGCAGCGGCATGGTACCGGCCCCCGACGACGGCGACACCGACGTGGTCATCGACGTCCCGTCGGGCCGGGTGAAGGCACGGGTGCACACCGAGGACGGACGCATCACCGCGGTGGCGTTCCGCAATGTGCCCTCATTCGTGGCGGTGCGGAACGTGGAAGTTACTACACCGGATTTCGGCACCCTGCGCATTGACGTGTTGTGGGGCGGGGCGCTGTACGCGTCACTGCCGGCGCGGGCGGCAGGGCTGGATATCACGCCGTCGAACCTCAACCGGCTCATTGAGGCTGGGCGGCAAATCAAGGCGGCGCTGGCCGGGCACCCTGCCGCGCAGCACCCCACGGAGACTCGTTTGGACGGCATTTACGGAACCATTTTTCATGAGGATGTTCACGCGGGCGGCGGGCTGGTGCACACCGGGGACCTGGCCCAGCGCAACGTCACGATCTTTGCCGACGGGCAAGTTGACCGCTCACCGTGCGGTTCCGGGACCGCCGCCCGAGTGGCTTCCCTAGCTGCCTCTGGACAGCTCGCGGATGGGCAGGTGCTGGATCACTTCTCCATCATTGACTCCCACTTCACGGCCACGGTGGCGCAGGCCAGTGACGCTGGGGTGATAGTCGATGTCACCTCCAACGCCTTTCCCGTGGGCGAAAGTACCTTCACTCTGGCGGACGACGACGAACTGGGCCTGGGATTCGTGCTGCGGTGAGTGGGGCCCGCGCCTGAGGCCTGTCACGGTTTGTCTCGGAGAGCGTGGGGGATTCGCTGTGGCGGCGTGAAAGCTGGGAAGATTGAGCCATGAGCGATCCGAGTTACACCATTCCTGGCCTGTATGTGAGCGATTTTCGTGTGAGCGTGCCATTGGACTGGTTTGATGAGAGCAACGCCACCACCATTTCGGTTTTCGCGCGCGAGCTTGTTGACCCGGCGCGGCGCCATGAGAAGCTCCCTGTCATGGTCTTCTTGCAGGGCGGCCCCGGAGGTAAGGCCCCGCGTCCCCTGGGCGCCACGGGCTGGATTGGCCAGGCGCTGAAGACCCACCGCGTGGTGCTCCTTGACCAGCGCGGCACGGGCCGCAGCACCCGGGTGGACGCCCGGACCATGGGGCAATTCCCCGACGCGGGAGCGGGTGCGGACTATCTCTCGCATTTCCGGGCCGACTCGATAGTGGCCGACGCCGAACACATCCGAAAGACCCGTTTTGGTGGCCAGCGCTGGTCAACTCTGGGGCAAAGCTATGGCGGCTTCCTGACCCTGACGTACCTTTCACGTGCCCCCGAAGCGCTCACTGCCTGCTATGTGACCGGCGGCCTGGCGAGCGTGCGGCCCGACGCCTCCGAGGTCTACAGGCGCACCTTCCCGCGCACGGCAGCGAAGAACCGCCAGTTTTACGCCCGCTACCCGAAGGATGAGGTCCTGGTTGCCCGCTTGGCCGACCACCTTGGTGCCAATGATGTCAGGCTGCCCGACGGCGACAGGCTCACGGTCCGCCGCCTGCAGACCCTGGGCATCGACTTTGGCATGAAGCCGGGGTTTGAGCGCATGCACTGGCTCCTTGACGAGGCCTTCAGCGACGACGGCGAACACCTCACCGATGGATTCCTGGCCGAGGTGCTGGCCCGCACCTGCTTTGCCGGCAACCCGCTTTTTGCGGCACTGCAGGAGAGTATCTACTCCCACGGTTCCAATGGCCCCACAGCTTGGGCGGCCCAGCGCGAGCTGGCGAACCACCCGGAATTTGCCGACACGGCCCGGCCTCTGATGTTCACCGGGGAGATGATGTTCCCTTGGATGTTTGAGGAGATCCGGCTGTTGCGTCCCTTTGCTGGTGCCGTCAATGAGTTGGCCAGCCGCGAGACGAGCACGCAGCTCTATGACCTGGACAGGCTTGCCGCCAACCAAGTGCCGCTTGCCGCAGCCGTCTATTATGACGACATGTATGTCGACTCCGGACTCCAGCTGGACACCGCTGCAGCGGTGGGGAACGTGCACGCCTGGGTCACGAACGAATTTGAACACGATGGCATTGGCAACGACAAGGTTTTCGCCTACCTGCGCAACACCCTTCACGAGCTGGGCGGGGGAATTGCGTAGTGGACGACACGTCAAGCGGTAGGTCCGCCGCCCAGCACCATGTGGCCCCTGGCCCGATTTCCTTGAAGCCGTCACGGCAGAACCACTCGGGTGCGCATGCGTAGTCCGTGGCGGAACCTCTCGCTCGCCGGCACCCTCAAGGCCGGCGTCTCACCGATGCCGGCCTGGGTGTCCTTTGCCATTGCCTTGATCGTCACAGTGTCGGCCGTCGATGACGTACGGCTGTTCTTTGTGAAATATCAGGACGGGAACTTTCCCTGGTGGATGCTGGCAGGAACAGTAAGCTACTGGGCGCTGTGGATGGCTCTAGCCTTCAGGCCCCACCTTGCCGTCATTCCACTTTTGGCGTTGCTGGTAACCATGTATCCCAACACTCAACCCAGTGGTGGATTACTGCTAATTTTCGCGGCGTTGCCCATTGCCGCGTATCGCGTGTCCACCCGCTCTCTCATTGCCATGGTGGGAGGGTTTCTAGCTTGGCAGCTCGCCTGGGTACTTGGTGTTTCGGATCTGACCCCAGCAGCGCTGTGGGGTTACATTCCATTTACTTTGTTGCTTGTTGCTCCCGGACTCGTTGTGAAACTTCTGCGGAAAAGGGCGATCCAGGCCGAGGTGGCACAAAAGGCGGCCGAAGAAACTGCCGCACGGGCAGCCCTCGAGCAGCGCACGGAGCTTGCCAGGGAGCTTCATGACGTGGTCACCCACGGGCTGACGATGATTGCCGTCCAGGCAAATCTTGGCAAGATCGCTAAGGACGGACCGGCAAAGGAGCAGTCCCTGGACGAGGTTGGGATCATGGCCAGAAACTCCCTCGATGACCTGCGCCGCCTCCTGCGCGCCATGCGCACTGAAGACCTCCCCGCTGTGCCACGGCAGTCCGGGGTGATTGCTGTCCCTACGAGTCCGGCGACCATCGATTTAGCGCTCAGTGTTGCCGAAACCCAAAAGCGGCTCAACAGTCTGGGGGTCCTCACCCTGGTCAAGACGTCCGGGGACCTAGGCCGCACCCCCAACGGACTCCGGTCCACCGTGCTGCGGATCCTGCAGGAAAGCGCCACCAATATTGCCAAGCACACAGGACACAGCAGCGAATGCCACATTTCCCTGGACGTGCAAGAGGATCAGCTTGAACTGGTGGTGCGCAATCGTATGACGCCCGGCAAGCCGCGCCTGCCCGTTTCCGGTACCGGCTTGGTGGGGCTGCGCGAACGGGCCACCCGGTTGGGTGGGACCCTTGAAACTGGCCCGGTGGAGGGCTGGTGGAGCGTCCGAGCCGTACTGCCGTTCCAGGGGCCCCAAAAACTACACTAAGGAATCTTGCCAAAGAGCTTCCAAGGTTGGGCCAAATGGACAATTATAGCCGAATCGCGGCGTTTTTCATGGTCCAATCGGGTTGACGTACCGTTGATGCATTGCCAAGGGAAGCGGAGCAAACGTAGCTTCATAAGTATGAGGGTGAGGCATGCTCCCGTCCGGTCCGGTCGTCAGAGCGTGCTCCCAGTAGCTCAAGGAGAACATCATGAATGCAAAACGCTCAAGCGGCATCTGGCCCGACGGCACCAGCGCCACACCCGCACGCTGAGAGCCGGTGTCCGGGGTTCCCCGGTCCGGATGTCAACAGTGTGTGAAGCGCTTACGTAGAATGTGAGCATGAATGTGAGCGCGGAAACCGCAGAGGCACTCGACGCCGAGACCATTGAAGTGGTCATTGTCGATGACGAAAAATTTGTTCGGGGCGCCTTGCGGACATATCTATCCCAAACGTCAGACGTGGTGGTGGTGGGCGAAGGCGAGAACGGCCTCGATGCCATCCGCTTGGTGCGCGAGCTTCATCCGCAGGTCATCCTGATAGACATTCAAATGCCCGGCATGGATGGCATAACCGCCATCGGGCACCTCGTGGAGGAATTTCCGGAGATCCGGATCCTGGTGGTCACCGGCCACGTTGAGGATGGGCACCTGAAGTCCGCGCTGATGGCAGGCGCCAGCGGCTATGTGGTCAAGGACGCGGAGCCGGAAAGAATCATTGCAGCCGTCCGGGAAGTACATGCCGGGGAATGCCCCATCGACCCGGCCGTCACCCACCTGCTGGTCGCCGACGTCCGCAAGAGCCGCCCCGCCAAATCGGAGCACCCGGAGATTGAACTCTCGGAACGGGAGGAAGGTGTGCTGAAACTTCTTTGCGAAGGCAAGAGCAACAGCGAAATCGCCTCGGCCCTCTACCTTTCCGAATCCACCGTCAAGTACCACCTGGTCCGTTTGGGCCGGAAGTTCTCAGCCAGGGACCGCCTGCAGCTTGTCATTTCTGCGCTGCGTTCGGGCGCTGTCGCCTAAGGGAAAGACACTAATCCCAGGGCTAGTGGAGAAGACTATCCAAAAGGACAGGTGAACAAAGGTGCTTTAGCCGTATCCGGGTAGGGTTCAGGGACCTATGCTAAGGAACGTCCCTGCTCCGGCGGCTGTGACCGCCCACCGTGAAAGGCTCTTCCATGAAAACTCGCATCACTTCCTTGAGTATTGCAGCTATCCTCACCGCCGGCTTGGTCATGGCACCCGGCGTGGCCATGGCAGCCACTACCACGACTCCTGTTGCTTCCACTTCCGCAAGCAATTCGCTCATGATGGGCGGCGTGGCCTCCACTTACGGCATGTGGTTTATTCCTTGCGACCTTGGCTTCGTGAAGTGGTGCTAACACTGGGTTGAGACCTGCGTAAAATAGGCAACAAAAACGCTGGTGGAATGTGACATTGCACTGCTAGGGTGGGTGTGTAATAGGATGGTGGCGGTGTTGCCAGTGCCCAAGGGGCGGCAGCAAAAACCGCTGTCCCCGGGCAACTGACCCTTTGTAAGGGGAGCACCATGACAAGCCGCACCCACCCTTGGCAGGGCATCCACGTTGCCACCGCCCTTCCGTTCAACGACGACGGTAGCGTCGACCATCTCGGTTTTGGCAACCATGTGGCGTGGCTGGCAGCCAATGGCTGCGACGGCGTGTGCCCCAACGGCTCCCTGGGGGAGTACCAGACCTTGACCCCGGAGGAACGGGCCAAGGTGGTGGAAACCGCAGTGGCCGCCTCTCCCGAAGGCTTCACCGTCATGCCCGGTGTTGCGGCCTATGGTGCCGACGAATCCCGCCGCTGGGCCGAACAAGCCCGTGACGCAGGCGCAGCTTCTGTCCTGGCACTGCCGCCGAACACCTTCAAGGCAGATGAGGAAACGGTGGTTGCACACTACCGTGAGGTGGCGAAGGCCGGCTTGCCCGTAGTCGCCTACAACAACCCGTACGACACCAAGGTGGACTTGTCTGCGGCCCTGCTGGCACGCCTGCACGCCGAGGGCCTGATTGTGGCCGTAAAGGAATTCACCGGTGACGTGCGCCGCGCCTACGAGATTGCCGAGCTGGCCCCCGAATTGGACCTGCTGGTTGGCTCCGACGACGTCCTGCTGGAACTCGGCATCGCAGGCGCCGTGGGTTGGATTGCCGGCTATCCCAATGCGATCCCGCAAAGCACGGTGAGACTGTACGAGCTGGTCACCAGCGGCAAGGCAGAAGACATCACCACAGCACTTCCCATCTACCGTGATCTGCACTCCCTGCTGCGTTGGGATTCCAAGACCGAGTTTGTCCAGGCGATCAAGCTCTCAATGGACATTGCCGGGCGCAAGGGCGGCGCCTGCCGCCAGCCGCGCAGCCCGCTCCCTGCGGATACGGCAGCCCGCATCACCGCCGACACCGAGGCCGTGCTGGCCAAGGGCTACAGGTAAAGGGCGCGCCATGCGATCCAAGAGGGTTTTTCACGCCGTCGACTCCCACACGGAGGGCATGCCCACGCGCGTCATCATCGGCGGGATGGGCACCATCCCCGGCGCCACCATGGCTGAACGGCGCCAATGGTTTATCGAGAACAGCGACGACGTGCGGACCTTGCTGATGTGCGAACCTCGTGGGCACGCCTCCATGAGCGGGGCCATCCTGCAACCACCCACCCGCCCCGACGCCGACTACGGCGTGCTGTTCATTGAAGTCTCCGGACTGCTGCCCATGTGCGGCCACGGCACCATCGGCGTGGCCACGGTGCTGGTGGAAACCGGCATGGTGCCCGTGGTGGAACCAGTGACCACCATCCGGCTCGACACTCCTGCCGGGCTAGTCGTGGCCGAGGTGGCGGTGGAAAACGGTGCGGCCAAGAAGGTGACTATCCGCAATGTGCCATCGTTCTCGCTGGCCCTGGACCAAACCGTGGAAGTCGATGGTTTTGGTGAGGTTCACTATGACATGGCCTTCGGCGGCAACTTTTACGCCGTCGTCGAACTCTCCGAACTGGGCCTGCCGTTTGAGCGTGCGGCGAAGGACCGCCTGCTCGACGCCGGTCTGAAGATCATGGACGCCATCAACAACCACAACTCCCCGGTGCACCCGGAACGGGCCGACATCAACGGCTGTCACCATGTGTATCTCAAGGCTCCCGGCTCCACGGCCAAGCATTCACGCCACGCCATGGCCATCTACCCCGGATGGTTTGACAGGTCCCCGTGCGGCACCGGGACCAGCGCCCGGATGGCACAATTGCACGCACGCGGGGAACTGGCCCTGAACGCCGACTTTGTGAACGAAAGCTACATTGGCACTCAGTTCATCGGCCGGCTGGTGGAAGAAACCACCGTGGGCGGGCTACCTGCCGTGGTGCCGACCATCAGCGGACGCGCCTGGATCACCGGCACGGCCCAGTACCATCTGGACCCGGATGACCCCTTCCCTGCAGGGTTCGCGCTGTGAATGAGCTGACGCTGACCGACGTCGAGCAGGACATGCTCGACGGCGGGCGCGGTCCCGGGGTGGCCATGGCCATGCGCATGGTGGTGGCGCTGGCACGCGTGCTCGGCGCGCAGCAACTGCTTCCCATCACCAACGCGCACATTGACAGCTGCCTCTACCACGGCCAGGCCGGGCTCGACTTCGCCCAGAAACTGGCCGATCTTGGTGCAACCGTGTCCGTGCCCACCACGCTGAACACCAGCTCCCTGGACCTGTTGCACCCCGGACTCGTCAGGTTGCCGCCCGAGGACGCCGTGCCCGCCCGTGCGCTCATGGACGCCTACCGTGCCCTGGGTGCCCGCGCCACGTGGACGTGCGCCCCCTACCAAAGCACGGAGCGGCCAGCGTTCGGGGAGGACATAGCGTGGGCTGAGTCGAACGCCATCGTCTTTGCCAACTCGGTTCTGGGTGCCCGCACCGAACGCTATGGCGACTTCATCGACATCTGCGCCGCCATCACCGGCCGCGTCCCGCACGCGGGCCTGCACCTGCCCGAGCGCCGTAACCCCACCGTGGAGTTGGACTGTTCGGCGCTGTCCTTGGCCATGCTGGGGCACGAGGCCGTGTGGGCGGCGTTGGGGGATGTGGTGGGGCGGCAGTCAGGTACCGGGATTCCCCTGCTGACGGGGATCGACCCCTCAGTGGTGGACGAAGACAAACTCAAAGCACTGGGGGCCACGGCAGCCTCCTCCGGGGGTGTGGCTCTGTTCCATGTGGCGGGCGTGACCCCCGAGGCGCGCTCAGCCGGCAACGATCCTGCCTGGACCGGCTTGCCGACGGTGGCCATTACCGCCGAGATGTTGCGTGGTGCCCGTGACGAACTTTCCAGTGGCGCCGACTTTTCCCTTCCGCTGGACGCTGTGGCCCTGGGAACCCCGCACTTTTCGCTGCGGGAATTTGAAAAACTCGCCGTGGCACTGGAAGGCACAGTCCCATTCCATCCAGGGTGCACGGTGTGGATCAACACCTCCCGGGAAGTGCTGGCCCAGGCGCAGGAGGCCGGCTTCGTCCAGGCAGCACAGGATCGTGGCGCCAAAATCGTCGTCGACACCTGCACTTACATCACACCCATCCTGAGACCGGAGGAGCGAACCGTCATGACGCCGTCGGGCAAATGGGCCTGGTATGCGCCAATGAATATTGGTGTGGACGTGGTGTTTGGCACCCTGCATGAATGCCTGTCCTCCGCCCGTACCGGAAAGGTGGTCCGCGATGAGCGCCAATGGAGCTGAACGTGCCCTGTCCGGAACAACGCTGTGTGCCGGGGAGGCGTCCGGGACGTTGCTGGTGCTGGCCGAGCCGCTGTCTTTCTGGGGTGGCACCGACCGGAAAACCGGCATGATCATTGACACCCACCACCCGCAGCATGGCATCTCGATGGCGGGGTGCGTGCTGCTGATGGACGCCTCACGGGGTTCCAGTTCCTCCTCCTCGGTGCTGGCCGAACAGCTCCGCGCCGGTGTGGGGCCGGCGGCGATCCTGCTCACGGCCCGTGACGCCATCGTGGCCCTGGGTGCCTTGGCGGCCGCCGAGCTTTATGACACGCATATGCCAATTGTGTTGCTCGACGCCGCTGCGGCCACCGCGCTGCGCCGCAATGCTGAGCTGGGCGATTATAGTGCGGGTGTACTAAAATCATTCGCGCGCCATATTTCGGTGCGTGCCGATGCGGACGGGCGTGCCGACGTTGTGCTGGCTTACCCCACTGATCACACCCACTGATCACACTCACTGACAAAGGATCGCCATGACCCTGCCTTACATTGACGCTGCAGCCCTGACTGCCTTGCTGCCCCCGGCTGTTGCGGTTGCCGCACTCGAGGAGGCCTTGCAGGCAGGCCTGGATCCCGAACTTGACTCGCCCAGGATATTCGCGCCGCTGGATGCCGGTGAGTTCTTGCTTATGCCGGCGCAGTCGGCGAAGTATGCCGGCGTCAAGGTGGCCACCGTGGCGCCGGGCAATCCCGCCAAGGGTCATCCAAAGATTCAAGGTACCTACCTTTTGCTCGACAAGGGCACCTTGACGCCACTGGCAGTCATGGACGGGGCTGAGCTCACACTGATTCGAACGCCCGCCGTGACAACCTTGGCGCTGAAGCACCTCTTGGCATTGCGAGGTGCGCAGTCAGCCGGAACCGCTGTGGTCTTTGGATCCTCGCTGCAAGCCGATCGCCACATTGCCGCGCTGCAGGAGGTCTGCGGCATTGACTCGCTGATCATCGTCGGACGAAGCCCCGAGACTGCCGCAGCCTTGGCAAAGAAGTGGGCCGAGCGGGGACTGACTGCCCGCGTCGGCGACGTTTCGGACGTGGCCGTTGCGGACGTTGTGGTGTGTGCCAGCTCGTCGGCCACCCCACTTTTTAATGGTGAGCTCGTGGCTGCCCATGCGGTGGTGGCCGCGATTGGTTCCCATGGTCTGGACGCGCGGGAGATTGACCCTGAGCTGGCACGGCGGGCCGAGGTGGTGGTGGAAGGACGTGGCTCCGCGCTGCGTGAGGCCGGCGATTTGATTCCAGCCCGATCCGCTGAACAGTGGCAGGAGCGGGGGTTGGCGACTCTCTCGGACCTGGTCAATGGACGGTTCGCCCCGGAGCCTAACAAGCCGTTGTTGTATACGGGAGTGGGAATGTCCTGGGAGGACATCGTCGCCGCCGGACGGGCGTTTGAGCTGTTTGCGGCAACAGCTCTTCCGATCGACTAAAATACCATATTGTAGTGGGACGCCTGTTCCGCACTTAGTGTTCTAACGGGGGTTGGAGGCGTCATGAGTTCACTTGAACTATCTCATTTGACCGTGGTCAAGAAGAACGTCAGCCTGCGTGAAACCGTGACGCTGGCCCTGCGTGCCGCCGTCATTTCCGGGGAGATGAAGCCAGGGGAAGTCTACTCCGCGCCCACTCTGGGTAAACGCTTCGGGGTCTCACCAACGCCGGTCCGCGAAGCCATGCTTGACCTGGTCAAGGAAGGCCTGGTTGTCTCCTTGCCCAACAAGGGCTTTCGCGTCACCGAAGTCTCCGACGACGACCTGGATGAGATCACGGCCCTGCGCCTGTTGATAGAGCCTCCCACTGTTCGGCTGGTGACACCGCTGATTGACGACGCCGGGCTGGCCAGGTTGCGTGAGATGGCGGCTGCGATCGTGAACTTTGCCGGGGAGGGCGATCTGATCGCCTATACCGAGGCCGACCGCCAATTCCATATTGCCGTGCTTGAGTACAGCGGCAACAAACGCCTGCTGTCCTTGATCTCCGAACTGCGCTCACACACCCGCCTGCTGGGGCTGGCACCGCTGGCCGCCTCAGGCAAGCTGCGCGAGATGGCCGTAGAGCACATTGAATTGGTGGACTTGATGGCTGCAGGAAAAGCCGATGAAGCACAGGAACTGATGACGCAGCACATCGGCCACGTCCGGGGGGAATGGGCGCAACACTAACCGGCGGATCTCGACGGGCTCGATCAACGGTGGTTGAGCTTGTCGAGACCCCTATTGCCCCGTTGTAATATGTGACATACTACTGATTATGGATCTTCCCCGATTCGCAGACGTTGTGGTCATTGGTGCCGGTGCCGTGGGTGCCGCGTGCGCATATTTTGCCGCGCAGGCAGGGCTTGGCGTGGCTGTTGTTGACCGCAGCTCTATTGCCGGCGGTACTTCAAGCGCCTGCGAAGGCAACATTCTTCTCTCGGACAAGGAAGCTGGCCCGGAGCTCGCACTCGCCCAATATTCCCAAGGATTGTGGCGCGGTGAGCTTGCCGAGTTTGGCCACCTGTGGGAGTTTGAGTCCAAGGGTGGTCTGGTGGTCTCCGCCAGGCCCGGGACCCAAGCCAACTTGACGCTGTTGGCGGCCCGGCAGCGCGATGCCGGGATCGACGTCGAACTGGTGGACACCGCGGGCCTCACGGACTACGAGCCACATTTGGCCAGCGGGATGGCTGGTGGCGCTTTTTACGCCCAGGACGCCCAGGTCCAGCCCATGCTCGCTGCCGCGCACCTGCTCCGTCTGGCCCGCGGACTGGGCGCCACCGTCCACACCAACACGCGCGTCACAGCTTTTCTGCGCCACGGTGACCACGTCACGGGCGTGGTCACCAGCAAGGGAACCATCGCGGCCGCGGCCGTTGTCAACGCGGCCGGTACGTGGGGCGCGGCCCTTGCCGGGCTGGCCCACGTCAGCGTCCCGGTGTTGCCGCGCAAGGGCTACGTCATGGTGACTGAGCCGCTCCCGGAACTAGTGCGGCACAAGGTGTATGCGGCCGAGTACGTGGACAATGTGGCAAGTTCCGACGCCGGCCTGCAAACCTCCCCCGTCGTCGAGGGGACCCGCGGGGGAACCATCCTGATTGGCTCGAGCCGCGAACGCATTGGCTTTGACAAGTCCGTCAACCCGCTGGTCCTGGCCGAGATGGCAGGCAAGGCCATTGCCCTCTTCCCCTTCCTGGCGGACGTTTTGGCGCTCCGCAGCTACTCGGGCTTCCGCCCCTACTGCCCGGACCACCTGCCCGTCATCGGCCCCGATCCCCGGGCACCCGGGCTGTGGCACGCTTGCGGGCATGAAGGTGCCGGGATCGGGCTCTCGGTGGGCACGGGCGCGCTGATAGCTGCCTCGCTGACGGGGTCCGCCCCGGCCCTGGACCTGGTCCCTTTTGCCCCGGAACGTTTTGACTCCCTGCGACAGGAGGCCCATGCCTGAGATCCAGCTTTCACTTGACGGAGCGCCCCTGACGGCCCGCCCCGGCCAAACAGTGGGCGCAGCCCTCAGTGATGCGGGCATCACTTCGTGGCGGACAACACGCAACGCGCGGCGTCCCCGGGGCTTGTTTTGTGGCATCGGTGTCTGCTTCGATTGCCTTTTGACGGTCGACGGCGCCCCCAACCAGCGCGCCTGCCTCACCCCTGCGCGGGACGGCATGGCCCTGGACACCGGATGTGCGCAACAGGCAGCATCCTCGCAAGATGGTTCGCAAGATGGTTCGCAAGATGGTTCGCAAGACGATGCGCGTGACGGGGGAGCGGCATGAACTTTGACGTGGCAGTGGTGGGGGCCGGCCCGGCGGGGTTGGCGGCGGCAGTCCACGCCGCAGATTCGGGGCTTTCGGTGGTCCTGATCGACGCAGGCACGCAACCGGGCGGGCAGTTTTGGCGTCATCCCGATGAGGCGGCCGCCGAAGACCCCGTTGAGGGGGCACATCACCACGACTGGAAGCGGTTCGTAGACCTTCGGGCACGCCTGTACGCCCACGAGGCTACTGGCATCATCACGTATTTGCGTAACACCCAGGTGTGGCTCATTGAGCACGGCACCGCAACAACAGTCCTGCGCCTGACGCCCACAGTGGCGGTGGACGGCCACGGCCCCGGGCTGGCCACCCCGGGAATGGTCGCCGCACGCCACGTGATCCTGTGCCCCGGCGGTTATGACAGGCAACTTCCGGTTCCGGGCTGGGACCTGCCCGGCGTCATGGCAGCTGGCGGTGTCCAGGCGCTTCTGAAGGGCAACCGTTCGGCGGCAGGAAGCGTCGCCGTCGTCGGTGGGACAGGGCCATTCCTGCTCCCTGTGGCCACCGGTCTTGCCTCAGCGGGTGTGAAGGTGGCCGCGATTTGTGAGGCCAACAGCCCCACCGGCTGGTTGAAGAATCTGCGCGGTGCCGTCCAGGCGCCCGGGAAAGTGCCTGAGGGGGTGGAATATGCCGCGGTTCTGGCCAGGCACCGGATTCCCTACCGCGTACGTACCGCCATCACCGCGATCCACGGCACCGACAAAGTGGCGGCGGTGACCATCGCCAAACTGGCGGCCGACGGTTCCGTGCTGCCCGGGACCGGCCGGCGCGTGCCGTGCGACCTCGTGGCGCTGGGCTGGGGCTTCACGGCCCAGCTGGAACTGGTGCTCGCAGCTGGCGCGGAGACCGCCGTCGACGTGGACGGCTCTCTGATCGCCGTGGTCGACGAACGCTTGCGGAGCACGGCCTCGGGCGTGAGTGTTGCGGGCGAGGCCACCGGGGTGGGCGGGGCAGCCATGGCCGTGGTGGAAGGCGAATTGGCCGCCCTATGCGTCGCTGCCGAGGACGGGCTGGCCAGCGCCGGCAGTGCAGCCGTGGGTGCGCGGATTGCTACCCTGCAGCGCAAGCGTGTCAGGTTGCGAGCGTTCGCCGTGGCGATGCACCGCGCCAATCCCGTCCCCGCCCGCTGGCAAGAATGGCTGACGGAGGACACCGTGGTGTGCCGCTGCGAGGAAGTGACGTACGGGGCCCTGTGTAACGCCCATACGGAGCTCGGCGCGCAGGACGCCCGCAGCATGAAATCCTTGGCCCGCCCCGGCATGGGATGGTGCCAGGGGCGTGTGTGCGGCTATGCCACAGCGTCCATTGCGGGCCACTTTGCCGGGCGTCCGACGTCGGCCGATGACTTGCGCTCCATGGCGAAGCGAACGCTCGCCGCACCCGTGACCTTGGGCCAGCTCGCCGCCCTGACCCCCAATATCCTCAGCAACCCCGACGAAGGACTGTGACCATGACCGTGCTCCCCAATACCTCCACCACCGCCAGCGAGCTTGAAGGCATGCTGGCCGCCGCAGAGACCGCCGCCACCGACTGGGCGCAGCGCCCGGCAGCCGGGCGGGCGGACGCCCTTGTGGCGGTCGCCGAGGCACTTGACGCCGCCGCGGACCAGCTGGTTCCCGTGGCGCAGGAGGAGACCAACCTGCCCCCTGCCCGGCTGAACGGGGAGCTGAAGCGGACCACGTTCCAGTTGCGGCTCTTCGCCGAAATGCTCCTGGACGGCGGCTACCTGGACGCCCGCATCGACCATGGCGACCCCGCCTGGCCCATGGGCGCCCGCCCCGACATCCGCCGGGTCCTTGAGCCGCTGGGACCTGTTGTGGTGTTTGCTGCCAGCAACTTCCCCTTTGCCTTCAGTGTCATGGGCGGTGACACGTGTTCGGCGCTCGCCGCCGGGTGCTCCGTTGTTGTCAAGGTGCACTCCGGGCACCCACGGCTGTCGGCCGCCGTCGGGCGAATTGCCGGTGAGGCCCTGCGTGGGGCAGGCGCCCCCGACGGCTTGCTGGCGCTGGTCTACGGCACCCAGGCCGGCCGGGACGCGCTGCTTGATCCGCGGATCAAGGCCGGCGCGTTTACGGGGTCGATCTCCGGTGGCCGGGCCCTGTTTGACCTAGCAAATTCGCGTCCCGAACCGATCCCGTTTTACGGGGAATTGGGCAGTGTGAACCCCGTGTTTGTCACGGAGGCCGCAGCCGCCGCCCGTGGTTCGGAGATCGTTTCCGAGTTTGTGGGGTCCTACACCCTGGGCGCAGGCCAGTTCTGCACCAAGCCGGGCATTTTGTTGGTGCCGGAGGCATCCTCGATGGTTCAGGAACTTTCCGCGACGGACCGCCCGGCGCCGGCCAAGCTGCTCAACGAGCGGATCCAGTCCGGCTACACCAGCTCGCTTGAGGGGTTGTTGAAGCACGACGCCGTGGACTCCCTGGGCGGGACCGAGGACATTCTGGCGTTCCCGCCCGCCCCGGCCCTGAACATCACCACGGCCTCGGCCCTTTTGGCCGATCCCGAGGGCCTGATCACCGAGTGCTTTGGCCCGTCGGCGCTGGTTGCCACCTACCAGTCCGAGGAGGAACTGCTCGCCGTGGCACGCGTCCTCGACGGCCAGCTGACAGCCACCATCCAGGGCGAGGACACGGACGCCGTGGCGCCCGAGCTGGTGCGTGTACTGGCCGGGAAGGCCGGACGGGTGCTCTGGAACCAGTGGCCCACAGGGGTTTCGGTCACGTACGCCCAGCAGCACGGCGGACCATACCCGGCCACCACGGCACCCACGTCCACCTCGGTGGGTACCGCGAGTATCTCCCGCTTCCTGCGCCCGGTGGCGTACCAGGGCCTGCCGGCGCACCTGCTGCCCGGCGCCCTGCGCGATGAGAACCCGTTGGGCGTCCCCCAACGTGTGAACGGTGCACTCTCTATCTGAGCCGGTCAACCCCGTCTACCAGGCGCCGGGCTGGTTTTTCGTAGGCGACGTCAACGAGGCCTATGGCCGCCGGCGGCCATAGGCCTCGAATTCGCCGAGAAAATGCTGGCCAAGCGCGAGGATCTCGACAGGCTCGATCACCGGGCGCTTCGATCACCGGAGCCTCAATCGCCGCGGGTTAGAAGCCGGAGGCCTTGCGGTAGCGCTGCATCTGCTGGTGGCGGCGCTGCAGGCTGTCGCGGCGGGGGGTTTGCTCCAGGGCGGGGTCCTCGGCCGTGAGGTCGATGTGCCGTTGACCAAACTGCCACAGCAGCAGGTCATCGAGGAGCCTGTCGGGGCCGGGCGAGTACCTGTGGTCCAGCGCCTTACGCACATTGGAGATGATGGCCGGCTGCAACAGGGCGGCCAGGTCGATGGTTTTGGTGAGCCCGTGCGCGGCCACCAGCTCCGCAGCCCAGCCCCAGTCGTCGTCGGCCTTCCTGTCAACGTGCGGCAGAAGTGTCTGCCACACAGCCTTGATCCTGTTCGGCGTCAGGGAAACCTTGCCCTCGCCGTCGGCGTCCCAAAAACTTGTGACGGTCTCATACCTGTCGTGTAGCTCAGAAAATGCCTGCTCCACGGTTTCCAGCATGGCTGCCGTGGCGGTGAACTGCCTGTCAAAGAAGGGGCTCCAGGCGCGGGGGTCCTGGGCCTTGAAACGGATGTCGTGCTCAATCTCGCTCCAGGCGTGCGCAAAGACGGTGCGAATCTGCAACTCAAACATGTAACTGCCATTAGCTTTTGCTTCGGGGTCCAGCACCTCCTGGTAGGCGCGCACAACGTCGTTTTGGATGCTGCGCAGGATCAGGTGCCGGCTGGAATAGCCGTAGGTTCCCGATTCGATGGAGCCGATGTCCTTTTCCCGATCGCCGCGGCAGTCGAAAATGTTCCGGCGTCGCTTGATCAGGTTCGCCGCCTGCGCGTTCTCGCCGGGCAGGGTGGTGATGACACGCACACCCACCATGTCGGTCAGGTTGCGCAGCGGCTCCGGAAATTGCAGGGCCGGCGGCGCATCAGGCTCCGGGGCCACCATGCGTGAGGCCTTTTCCCGGAAGGACTCGACGGTCTTGGTGCGGCTGGTGACAAAGAGCGGCTTGTCCTCCGCGTCGTCCATGACCTCGCGGACCAGCGACTCCATCTCCGCAGTGATCCGTTCCAGCTTCGGCCGGGCGCGTTCGAACGCGGCGACGGAGGCAAGGACGGATGGACGCAACGAATCGTCGAGGCGCTCCCAATGGCTACTCATGGTCTCGAGCCTAAACGCCACGGCCCTGCCTGCGCCAGCGACGCACCCAACCGTCGCCTAGTGTTCTTTTTGTGGGTCCGTCTTTGGATGGACGTAGGCTGTTGCCATGCTGACGGTAATCGGTGAGACATTGATCGACGAAGTGGTGCGCCCAGGCCAGGCGGCGCTCCCGCATGTGGGTGGAAGCCCCATGAACGTGGCGGTGGGGCTGGCGCGGTTGGGGCACCCCGTGCAGTTCCTTGGCCGATTTGGCCGCGACGCCTACGGCGACATGGTGGCCGGGCACCTGCGCGAGAATGACGTGCTGGTCCCGGTGGCCCCCGACGCGCACCCCACCTCCATCGCCCGTGCGGTGCTGGATGAGGACGGCGCTGCCAGCTACGAATTTTCGCTCCTCTGGGAGCTGCCCAAGGTTGCCCCAACCGCCGACGGTGCCCCGAACTTCATGCTCGCCGCCACCACGGTGCTGCACACCGGGTCCATCGCCACCATGCTGGCACCGGGAGCGGATCAGGTGTTTGCGGCCGTGCTCCAAGCCCACCCGGCGGCCACCATCAGCTACGACCCCAACTGCCGACCCAGCATCATCACCGATGCGGGCTACGCCCGGAAGCAGGCGGAAAAATTCGTCAAGCTGGCCGACGTCGTCAAGGCCTCCGACGAGGATCTCGCCTGGCTGTACCCGGGAGTTGACGTGCTGGAGTCGGCCCGCACCTGGCTGGCTTCCGGCGGAGAGGAAGGCCCCGCCGTCGTGGTGGTCACCCGGGGCGCGGACGGGCCGTGGGCGGTCTGCGCCGCTGGGGAAGCCCACTGCGCCGTGCCGCCCACCAAGGTGGTGGACACCGTGGGGGCAGGGGATTCGTTCATGGCCGCCCTGTTGTCGGCCGTGGTTGAGCGCGAACTTGACGGCGCCCAACGCCGCACCGCACTCCGCGCCATCAGCTGCGAACAGCTGGAAGAACTGCTCCGCTACGCCGCCCGCGCGGCCGCCATCACCGTTTCCCGGGCCGGCGCCAATCCGCCCACCCGCGCCGAACTATTGAAAGGCTGAGACCATGTACGACTACGATCCTTATGCATTCCTCACCCCTGTCCCGAGCTTCACGCTCACCAGCACCTCCCTGGCCGACGGCACCACCATGCCGATTGCGCAGCTCAACGCCGGAGGCCATCGGGGCGGGCTGGACCTTTCCCCGCAACTGTCGTGGCAGGGCTTCCCGGCCGGCACTCACAGTTTTGCCGTCACCATGTTTGACCCCGACGCGCCCACCGCATCCGGTTTTTGGCATTGGGCGGTGGCCAATGTCCCGGTGTCGGTGACGGACCTGGCTGAAGGTGCCGGCGATGCCCGCGACTCCGCCGGCCTGCCCTCCGGTGCGCTGACCTTGAAGAACGACGGCGGATACCCCGGATACATGGGCGCGGCCCCTCCCGCAGGGCACGGGCCGCATAGGTACATGGTGGTGGTGCACGCCGTGGACGTTCACACCCTGGAGCTGCCCTCAGGGGCGACGCCCGCCGTCCTGGGCTTCAACCTCCACTTCCACACCCTGGCCCGCGCCCGCCTGACGGGTATCTTCGAGGTGTAGCCCTTTTATGCGCCGCGGCCGTGGTGGGCATGGCGCACAACAGAACAGTTCAGCGAAGTTCGATAGCCTTGGGTATGCGCTTAATTGCTAGTGACATTGACGGAACCATTCTGGGCCACGACGGCACCATCACTCAGCGGACCATTGAAGCGTTCGCGGCCGCGGCGGAAGCCGGGGTTGAGATCGTGTTCGTCACGGGCCGCCCGCCACGCTGGCTTGACCCGATCCGGGAACAGATCGGCCACACAGGCACCGTAATCTGCTCTAATGGTGCCGCCACCTACAGCCTGGAAACAGAATCGGTGGTCTCCTCCCACGTGCTGTCCTGGGACACAGTGACAGCGGTCAAGCAGCGTGTTGAATCGCTTGCCCCGCACTCACACTTCGCGCTGGAGTCACTGACAGGCCTGCACGTCGAGGAAGGCTTCCTGACGCCGAACCGGGTCTCCGACGCTGAGCACTACGCGCCGGTGGCCCTGACCCCGGACATGGCCGACGGCGGTATTGTGAAAATGTTGGCGGTCCTGCACACAGGCAACGCCGACGAATTCCTGCATCTGGTGCGCCCAGCCATCGGCAAGCTGATAGCAGTGACGCATTCGGCACCCGAGCTGGCCCTATTGGAAATGGGCCCCGTGGGTGTCAACAAGGCCGTCACGCTCGCCGAATATGCCGCAACTAAGGGCATCGGCGCCGCGGACGTGGTGGCCTTCGGCGATATGCCTAACGACATTGAAATGCTCGGCTGGGCCGGGGCCGGCTATGCCATGGCGAGTGGGCACCCCTCCGCCTTGGCTGCAGCCCGGTTGACGGCGCCGCGCTTCGAGGACGACGGCGTGGCCCAAGTGATCGAGGCCCGCCTGGCCGCGCTCCACCTGGCCTAGGCGGCGGCCGTGAAGGTACCCAAGCCGTATCTGGAGTCGCCGGAGCCGCTGGCCATCGCGCACCGCGGATTCTCCTTAGCCGGGCTGGAGAACTCGCTGGTTGCGTTCCAGGCGGCGCTCGCGCAGGGCTATCAATACGTTGAAACCGACATCAACACCACCGCCGACGGTGTGACCCTGGTGTTCCATGACCCCTCCTTGGAGAGGGCCACGGACCAGCGCGGGCTGATAGCGGAACTACCATACGCCGTCGTCCGTAACTCACTGATCGGCGGGCAGGAGCCCATCCCCACGCTGCGCGAATTCTTTGCGGCCCTGCCCGACGCCCGGTTCAACATCGACGTCAAGGACGCGGGCTCGGTGGCCACGCTGGCGGAACTCATTGAGGAACTGGGCCTGCACGAGAGGGTCTGTGTGGCGTCGTTCTCGGATAAGCGCAGGCGCCAGGTGCTGGCGAAGCTGAGCAAGCCGGTGGCGAGCTCGCCGGGGCTGAACCTGACGGTGGCCTATGTGCTGCTGGGACCCTGGCTGCCGGCGCGGCTGATGCGTGCCCTCCTTCGGGACGTGGACGTGCTGCAGATTCCACGCAATTTTGGGAGGCTGAAGCTGGTGTCGCGGCGTTCCGTGGCTCGCGCCCACCGGCTGGGGCTGAAACTGCACGTTTGGACCATCAACGATCCGGCGCAGATGAACGAACTCTTTGACCTGGGTGTGGACGGCGTCATGACCGACAGGGCCGATCTGCTGGCCGGGGTCATGCGGGCGCGCGGCTACTGGCCCACGCCGTAACATGGGCCGCGGACTGGCAGGATAGAAGCATGCGAATTTTGATTGCACCGGACAAGTTCAAGGGCACCCTGACCGGCGTCCAGGCAGCCGCCGCCATGAGTGAGGGGGCCCTGCGTGTCTACCCCGAGGCTGTTGTGACGATGCTGCCCGTGGCCGACGGCGGTGAAGGCACCTTGGAGGCGGCCGTCGCGGCAGGCTTTACGGAACGGTTCAACACAGTGGTGGGGCCCATCATCAAGCCCGCCGGTGCCGTGTGGGGGATCCACCGGCAGACTCGCGTGGCCGTCATTGAGACGGCGCAGGCCAGCGGCTACCTGCTGTGCGAGCCCACGGTGGAAAACTCGTTGCGCGCCCATTCCTACGGATCCGGCCAGCTGATTGTTGCCGCCTTGGAGGCCGGCGCCACCGAAATCATCGTCGGCCTGGGCGGATCGGCCATGACCGACGCCGGATCCGGCGCCCTGCGCGCACTGGGCCTGAAATTACTGGACGGCCAGGGGCACCTGGTGCCGCTGGGTGGCGGATCCCTGCTCGATGTGGCCGCGATCGACGCCTCCGGCCTGGACCCGCGCCTGGCCGGCGTGAAAATCCGGATGGCCGTGGACGTGGACAACCCGCTGTACGGCTACAACGGCGCAGCCCATGTCTTCTCCGCCCAAAAGGGTGCCGACGACGACGCTGTCCAAAAGCTCGACGCCGGGCTTCGCCACCTTGCCTCGCTGGTCAGGGAAGCCACCGGCGTGGACGTCGACGTTGCCGGAGCCGGCGCTGCCGGAGGGTTCCCAGCCTTGTTCCTGGCTTACGCCGGCGCCACCATTGAGCGTGGCTTTGACCTGGTGGCCGAGATGATCGGCTTGGACGAGGCCTTGGCTGACACAGATCTGGTCATTACCGGCGAAGGGTCCATGGATGAGCAGTCACTGTCTGGGAAGGCGCCCATCGGCGTGGCCGACGCCGCCCACGCGAGGGGACTACCCGTCGTCGTGGTGGCCGGACGGATCACCGTGACACCGCAGGAACTGGCCAAACATGGCGTGGTGGCAGCCGTCAGTGCCACGGATGTGGCCGGATCGCCCGAGGCCGCCCTGGCCGACGCCGCCCGCTACACGATCCGCGCCACCTCGGAGGCCCTCAACGGCATCTAGCCCCGAACTGCCAGCGGAACAAGTCGACGAGGGATTGCCGGTGTCCACGGCCAGGCTATCCGAGACCTAGTGTGCTGCGGGTTCGGCTTCGACTTCCACTTCCAGCGGGTCGGTGGCGGTGCCGCGCCACTTCGCCAGGGCGTTCATGCCGTGGTAGATGATCAGTGCTGCGGCGGTGCCCAGGGCGATGCCGGCGAACTGCAGGTTGCCGATGGTCCAGGTGAAGTCGGCGACGCCGATGATCAGGGCGACGGCGGCAGTGGTCAGGTTGATGTTGTTGGAGAAGTTGACCTTGTTCTGGACCCAGATGCGCACACCCAGGACGCCGATCATGCCGTACAGCAGCGTGGCAGCGCCACCCAGCACGCCCACGGGAACGGTGGCAATCAATTCGCCGAATTTGGGCGAGAAGCTCAGCAGCAGCGCAGCCACACCGGCAACAAAGTAGGCGGCGGTGGAGTACACCTTGGTGGCAGCCATCACGCCGATGTTTTCGGCATAGGTGGTGGTGCCGGAACCGCCACCGAAGCCTGCCAGGGTGGTGGCCACGCCGTCGGCGATCAAGGCGCGTCCGGCGTACGGGTCAAGGTTCTCGCCGGTCATCAGGGCCACGGATTTTACGTGGCCAATGTTCTCGGCCACCAGCACCAGCACCACGGGGATGAACAGGCCCAGGACGGCAAAGTGGAAAGTGGGTGTCTGGAAGTGGGGGAGCCCTATCCAGCCGGCCTCGTGGATCTTGGAAAAGTCCACTTCGCTGCGCAGGACCGCCACAAGGTAGCCGAGCACCACGCCCACCAGAATGGCCAGACGTCCCAGGATTCCGCGGAACAAGACACTGACCAAAATGATGACACCGAGGGTGATCACCGCGGTCACGGGAGCCAACTTGAAATTGTTCCACGCGGACGGGGCCAGGTTCAGGCCGATCAACGCCACAATGGTGCCGGTGACCGGTGCAGGCATGAGCCGGTTGATCCAGGAGGCGCCAAACTTTTGCACCACCATGCCAATGACGGCCAGTGTCACACCGGCTACCACCACCCCGCCCAAGGCGCCGGACACGCCAAACTGCTGCTGTGACGCCATGATCGGGGCAATGAAGGCAAAGCTGGAACCGAGGTAGCTGGGCACGCGGCCGCGCGTCAGGATCAGGAAGAAGATGGTGCCGATGCCGGAGAAGAACAATGTTGTGGCCGGCGGCATGCCAGTGATCAGGGGGACCAGGAAGGTGGCGCCGAACATGGCGACCACGTGCTGCAGGCCAATGCCGATGGTGCGCGGCCAGCTCAAGCGCTCGTCCGGCGACACCACTTGTCCTGGCGCAATGGTCTTACCGTCTCCGTGAACGCTCCATTTTGTGCCCAACAAACTCATAGTGTGCCTTTCCGCTCTCGTGCCATCATCGGCTGCTCTCCGCGCAGCAGCGCGTGACCACCGATAAGAATAGCGGCAATTGGGGCCGCTGGCCGCGCAGAATCCTTTTTGCACAGTGTTCTTCTCAAGAGGGCGCCGCGGCCACCATGGCCGCTAGGATCGCAGTAGGGGCGGTCATTTCCCAGCGAACTGCCCCGCTTTCTTTGACTCAGAGAAGGAGCACCGTATGTGTCGACTTTTTGGGCTGCATGCCGGCGTGGACCCCGTCAAGGCGACGTTTTGGCTCCTGGCGGCACCGGACAGCCTGTCAGTGCAAAGCAGGCGTGAACCCGATGGCACCGGGATAGGGGTGTTTAACGAAGATGGCGCACCGGTGGTGTTCAAGCAGGCGCTGGCCGCCTACGACGACGCGGCTTTCGCCACCGAGGCGCGTGAACTGAAAAGCAACACCTTCGTGGCCCACGTCCGGTATGCCACCACTGGCGCCCACACCGAGGCGAACACGCATCCCTTTGAGCAGGACGGCCGGCTCTTCGCCCACAACGGGGCCTTGGGGGAATTGGAGAAGCTCGATGCCAGGCTGGCCGAGCTGGGTGGCGCGGACCTTGTCCTGGGCCAGACGGACAGTGAACGGATGTTCTCCTTGATCACCGTGGAAACCAGGCGCTGCGGCGGCGATCTGCAGGCGGGAATTGCCGCGGCACTGGGCTGGATTGCCGAGAACCTTCCCGTCTACAGCCTGAATTTGATCATCGCCACGGCGAGTGAGCTGTGGGCGCTGCGGTACCCGGAAACACACGAGCTCTACGTCCTGGAGCGGGCGCCCGGCGGGTATTGGCGAGGCCAGCCGCTGAAGGCCGACAGCGCCAGGATCAACGCACACAGCCAGGCCCTGGACAGCCAAAGCGCCGTTGTCATCGCCACCGAACCCATGGACGAGGACCCCGGCTGGCGGCTTATGGAACCCGGAGAGCTGCTCCGTGTTTGCGCCGGCCTCCGCCCGCAAATAAGTCGGCCGTTGTCACAGGATCCGGTGCGGCCCCTGGTGTTGCCTGACGCGGGGCCGGCAGCAGCGTCCGGGCTTTAGACCTGCTGGGGGTGATGGTCGGGGTTCACCTGCAGTACGACGCCGAGGAGGTCGTTGAGTGCGTGCGCCAAGGCCGGATGTGCTAGTTCATACCGGGACCGGCGGCCCTCCGGCACGGCAACTGCCAGCCCGCATTCGCGCAAGCAGGAGAGGTGATTGGAGATGCTTTGTCGGGAAACGTTGAACTTTTCGGCCAGATCGGCGGGGTAGGCGGGGGCGCTGGCCAGTTCCATGAGGATTTGCGCCCGGGTGGGGTCCGAGATGGCGTAGCCAAAACGGGCCAGCACTGCCGCGTTGCTAATGGGCTTCATTCTCAATATAATACATGATTTGCTGGATTCATCAAACGATGTACTATTGAGTCATGTCAGGACATGATCACTCACACGGCCATTCGCACGCCGGAGCACCAGGGGAAAGTCATCAGGGTCGTATTTCCCTAGCCTTGGGAATCACTGTGGCCGTCTTTGTCTTCCAAGTCATCGGCTCCATTCTTACCGGTTCGCTGGCGCTGCTCTTTGACTCCGCCCATGTACTCACCGACGCCGGCGGGCTGGCCATGGCACTGTTGGCGGCGCGGCTGATGATCCGGCCGCCCACCAGCAAACGCACCTGGGGGTTCGCCCGGGCGGAAGTCCTGGCCGCCACGGCGCAAGCGGCAGTGCTGCTCGCCGTCGGACTTATTGTCCTGGTTGAAGGCGTGCAGAGGCTCTTCAACCCCACCGAGATCGCCTCGAACCAGATGATCATCTTTGGTGCCATCGGCCTGCTGGGCAACGTCATCTCCATGTTTGTCCTGATGGGCGGGCGCAGCAAGAACTTCAATATGCGCGCGGCGTTCCTGGAGGTTGTCAACGACGCCCTCGGCTCCGTGGCGGTCATTCTGGCGGCCGTGGTGATTTCGCTGACCGGCTGGATGCAGGCAGACGCCGTGGTGGCCATGCTCATTGGAGCCCTGATCCTGCCGCGTACCTTGAAGCTGCTGCTGGAGACCATCCACGTCCTGCTGGAATCGACGCCGTCGGGCCTGGACCTTGACGAGGTCCGCAAGCACATCCTGGCCCTTGACCACGTGCGCAGCTTACACGACCTCCACGCCAGCCAGATTGCCACGGGCCTGCCCGTGCTGTCGGCCCACGTGGTGGTGGCCGACGAGTGCTTTTACGACGGCCACGCACCGCAGATGCTCGACGCCCTCCAAACATGCGTCGCCGGGCACTTCCAGGTCAGCATCGAGCACTCCACCTTCCAATTGGAGCCAACCGGCCACGCCAAGCACGAGCTGGGCAGCCACAACTAACGCAGGCGTCCAGCGCTTTCGCCGGTCCCGGGCCGGATTGGAGCCGGTTAGGAGATGACGCCGTCGACGAGGGCCTTCGCCTCGGCCTGGACCTGGGCGAGGTGATCTGCGCCTTTGAAAGACTCGGCGTAGATCTTGTACACGTCCTCGGTGCCGGAGGGGCGGGCCGCGAACCAGGCGTTCTCCGTGGTGACCTTCAGCCCGCCAATGGCGGCGCCGTTACCGGGGGCCTGCGTCAGCTTGGCGGTGATGGGCTCGCCAGCCAACACGGTGGCGGTGACGTCGGCCGCTGAGAGCTTACCCAGCGCGGTTTTTTGCTCGCGGGTGGCGGCCGCGTCGATGCGGGCGTACGACGGCGCCCCAAAGCGGGCGGTCAGCTCACCGTAGTGGGCCGAGGGGGACTTCCCGGTGACGGCCGTGATTTCGGAGGCCAGCAGGGCCAGCAGGATGCCGTCCTTGTCGGTGGTCCAGACGGAGCCGTCCTTCTTCACGAAGGAGGCACCTGCCGATTCCTCCCCACCAAACACGCCCTCGCCGGAGAGCAGCCCGGGGACAAACCACTTGAAGCCGACGGGCACCTCAACGAGCTGGCGGCCAAGGTCGGCAGCAACCCGGTCGATGATGGAGGAGGACACCAGCGTCTTGCCGACGCTGGCGGTTGCGGGCCACTGTGAACGGTGCGTGTAGAGGTACTGGATGGCCACGGCCAGGTAGTGGTTGGGGTTCATCAGCCCCGCATCTGGGGTGACGATGCCGTGGCGGTCGGCGTCGGCGTCGTTGCCGGTGGCAATGTCGTAGGGGGCACCAGCCGAGAGCTTGTTGATCAACGACGCCATAGCGAAGGGAGAGGAGCAGTCCATGCGGATCTTCTCATCCCAGTCCAGGGTCATGAAGGACCACTGCGGGTCCACCGTGGGGTTGACCACCGTCAGGTCCAGGTTGTGGCGTTCGCCAATCTCGCCCCAGTAGTCCACCGACGCGCCACCCATGGGATCGGCGCCGATGCGGACTCCTGCCGCACGGATGGCGTCAAGGTCCAGCACCGACGGGAGATCGTCAACATAGCTGGAAAGGAAATCGAACTTTCCCGTCGTGGCGGCGTGAAGCGCCTGTGCCAAGGGCATGCGGCGGACCCCGCGGAGCCCGCTTTCCAGCAGTTCGTTGGCCCGGTTGGCGATCCAACCGGTCGCGTCGGAGTCCGCCGGGCCACCGTGCGGGGGGTTGTACTTGAAGCCGCCGTCGCCGGGCGGATTGTGTGACGGGGTCACCACAATGCCGTCTGCCAGCCCGTCCGTGCGGCCCTTGTTGTGCGTGAGGATGGCGTGCGAGAGCGCCGGTGTGGGCGTGTAACCATGCCGGGCGTCGATGAGAACCTCGACGCCGTTGCCGGCCAACACTTCCAGGGCAGTGTTTTGTGCTGGCTCACTCAGGGCGTGGGTGTCCTTGCCCATAAACAGTGGGCCGGTGATGCCCTGGCCGTTGCGGTACTCCACGATGGCCTGGGTGATGGCGGCGATATGAGCGTCATTAAAGGAAGACTTTAAGGATGTGCCCCGGTGCCCGGATGTGCCAAAGGCCACGCGCTGGCCCAGATCACTAAGATCCGGTTGAAAGTCGTAGTAGGCGTCCAACAGTGCAGTCAGGTCGACGAGGTCTTGGGGAAGGGCAACAGTGCCCGCGCGGCTAGCCATGCCACCAGCATGACAGAGGGGCACGGTTGCGCGCACTGTTTTATCACAGTGTGGACGTTTTGGCGGTGGATGAATGCCGCAAGGTTCGAATGCTCGACTACGATGGAAGCCAAGTTTCCCGCAACCATTTGGACACTCCCGTGGAGGGTCATAACCTGCGCACCGCGCAGCACGCGTTAGGAGTCGACTATGTCGAACCAGCCAGAGCAACAACCGTATCCAGGCATGCCTCAGGACTACACCCCGCCCGGCTACATGACAGCTCCCGGGCCGCCATTTGCCGCGCCCACGTACTACCAGGGCGGACTCGGCTATGTGGATAACACCAGCGGTCCCCGCAGCCTGAGCCTGGCCAGCATGATCATCGGGCTATCATCGCTTTTTGTTGTGGGCTGGTTCATCGTCCCGCAGATTATCGGCATCATCCTGGGGCACATTGGCCTGAGCAAGGAAAGCCCCCAAGGCAAGCCGTTCTCCATCACGGGCCTGGTCACCAACTACCTGGCGCTCCTGGTCTACGGCGGCCTCTACTTTTTCTTCATCGTCGTCTTCGCAGCCTTGGGCGCCGACTCCTCTAGCCCTTCCTCGCAGACCTACACCTGGCTGCAGTCCGGCCTGTAGGCAACGTCGCAACCGGGGCGTTAGCGAACGGCGGCACCTTCCCTGACGCAGAAGCGAAAGGGAAGATGCCGCCGTCGTGCGTTGAGAAGCAGCCTTACATGATGCCGGCCATCAGCTTCTTGATGGGCTTCTGGACCAGCAGCAACAGCACACCGAAAGCAATCGAGACCAGGCCGACCACCAGGAAGTACGGGGTCTCATTGGCGGGGTTGTACCAGCCCGCCAAAACACCCGACATGGCCGTGCCCAGGGACACGGACAGGAAGAACAAGGCAACCATCTGGGTCTGGAACGCGGCCGGGGCCAGCTTCGTAGCCAGCGACAGGCCAACCGGGGAGAGCAGCAGCTCGGCGACCGTGAACAGCAGCAAGATCAAGACCATGGCCATCAGCGGAACCGAAACCATGCCGGCGAACGGGATGAAGGTCAGGTATGCCAAGCCCATGACCATCAGGGCGACGGCGAACTTGACGGGGGTGCCGGGCTGGCGGTCACCCCACTTGGTCCACAGCGCGGCAAACACACCGGCCAGGATGATGATGAAGATCGGGTTGATCGAGCTGACCCAGCTCGGCGGCATTTCCCAGCCGAACACCACGCGGTCAAGACGCTTGTCGGCGTACAGTGCCACCACGGTGAACTGCTGCTGGAAAAGCGACCAGAACACGGCGCTGGCCAGGAACAACGGCATGAACGAGTACACGCGACTGCGCTCCACCGTGCTCAGGGACTTGTTGGCAAGGATAACGGCGAAGTAGGCGATCGTGGCCAGGATGACAACGGCGACGATGATCCACTTCAGGTTCTCTGCCGTGATCAGCTTCAGGGCAACGGCCGCAACAATCACGGCGACGGCGGCGGCGGCCAACAGGCCAACCTTGAGATAATCTGCCTTCGGCAGAGGATTGGCGACGTGCTGTGCGGTGGCCGGCAGGTTCTTGCGGGTCAAGGAGTACTGGGTCAAGCCCAACGCCATGCCGACTGCGGCGGCGGCAAAGCCAATGTGGAAGCCATAAGTGACCTGCAGCCAGCCGGTGGCCAGCGGGCCGATGAGCCCACCGATGTTGATGCCCATGTAGAAGATGGAGAAGCCGGCGTCGCGGCGGTTGTCGTCCTTGGCGTACAAGGACCCCACCAGGGAAGTGGCATTGGCCTTCAAACCGCCGGAGCCGACACCGATCAGGATCAAGCCGACGGTCAGGCCGATCGCACCGGGCAGGAAGGCCAGGGACAGATGCCCGGCCATGATCAAGATGGCGCTATAGAACAGGACACGCTCGGAGCCCATGAGTCGGTCGGCAACCCAGGCACCCAAAATGGTGGAGAGGTATACGCCGCCGCCGTAGGCGCCGACGATCCCAAGGGCGGTGCCCTCGTCAATGCCGAGACCGCCTTGGGTGACCGTGTAGTACATGTAGTACGCAAGGATGCCCTGCATGCCATAGAAGGAGAACCGTTCCCACAGCTCCACGCTGAAGAGGTTGAGCAGCATTTTCGGCTGGCCAAAGAACGATGTATCGAGGGGTTTTTGCTCGGCCGCAATTGTGCTGGACTGGCTGTCTTTTGAACTCACGTGATCAATTTTCGCATTATGACGGCCGTACGTCACATTTGCCGGTTGGGTCGGGCACTGGTGCCGGGCCCAACCGGCGCTACCCTTAACGGAAGTACATCTTGATTTGTAGGAGAAAATAGCATGTCAGACATCATGAACGTCACCGTTTCCGAACTTGCCGAGGACGCCGTAATTCTGGATGTTCGGGAAGATTACGAGTGGGAGGCCGGGCATATTGCCGGGGCTTTGCACATCCCGTTGGAGCAGTTGCCGGCTCGACTCGAGGAACTGGACCCCGACGTGGACGTTAACGTCATCTGCCGCACCGGTGGACGCTCCTTCCGGGCCGCCACGTGGTTGAGTGAAAACGGCTACTCCGCGTTCAACGTCATTGGCGGCATGGGGGCCTGGTTTGAGGCGGAGAAGCCTATGACGAATGAGAACGGCGAAACCCCGCGCGTCCTCTAAAACCAGCCGTCCCTACCCCTAGACAGGTCCCCATGACTTCCGCGCCCGGCCCTTCCTCCCTGCCCTACACCTTCCTTGGGCCGGAGGGGACATTTACTGAGTCCGCGCTTTTGCAGGTTCCGGGGGCGGGCGCAGCCAAGCGGGTTCCCTCAAGCAATGCTGCTTCCGCACTGGCGATGGTGCGCTCGGGCCAGGCGTTTGCTGCCATGCTGCCAATTGAAAACTCCATTGAGGGCGGGGTGCCAGCCACCTTGGACGCCATTTCAGCCGGCACCCAATTGCGGATCCTGCACGAAGTGGTGGTGCCGGTCAGTTTTGTCCTGGTGGCGCGGGCCGGCGTAGCGCTCGCGGACATCACGGCCGTGGGCACGCATCCGCATGCGTGGGCGCAAACCCGTGACTGGTTTGGCGAACACCTGCCCCATGCTATCCATGTTCCAGCGAATTCGACGGCGGCTGCGGCCCATGAGCTGCTAGCTGGTGGGAGTGCCTTCCAGGGCGCAGTGTGCGCCCCGTTGGTTGCCGAGCAGACGGGGCTGACCATCCTGGCCGCCGGCATTGAGGACAATGTGGGGGCCGTAACCCGCTTTGTGCTGGTGGGCCTGCCGGGAACGTTGCCAGAACCTACGGGTGCGGACAAGACGACACTTGCCATTCCGCTGCCCAAGGACCATCCGGGCGCCCTGATGGCCATCCTGGAACAATTCGCCAGCCGCGGCGTCAACCTGAGCAGGATCGAATCCCGGCCCACCGGCAAGTACCTTGGCCACTATGTTTTTAGTGTGGACGTGGACGGTCACATCCATGACGCCCGCGTCGCCGATGCCCTGCGGGGGCTGCACCGGGTCAGCCCGGACATGCTCTTTTTGGGTTCCTACCCGCGCGCGGACAAGCAGCCGCCACTGATCCGCGCCTATAACTCCGATACGGCCTTTGCCGAGTCCGGCCTTTGGGTTGACGGGTTGCTTGGCCTAGGACCCGTCTGAGTCCAGCCGGTGGGAAGGCAGTCGCCACGATTCTTGGAACCGGGATCCTATGGTTCTTCTTTGCGGGGCTCCGGACGCCTATGCTGTGACTATCCGCAAGATACGGCGTGCTGCAAACAGTGTGGGCAGTACTTAGAAACCGGGTGAGTCAGAGATGGAACGGCAAGGATCCAAGGACAGCAGCGACGAAGGCACCATCGTCAACCCGCACCATGACGAGGGCCGTGACACATCGGTGGGGGACGAAGGTGACGAGGCCAACGAACTCCGCTTTGACGAAGAGCAACGCCTGATCAACGAGCAATCCCTGCGCCCGGAAACGGACTGATCGAAACGGACTGAGCACCAACGCTTAAAACGCCAACGTTAAAGCGCCGGGTGGTTGGGCGCGGCCACCCGCACCAGAACAGCTTTCGGCTCAACACTGATCTTGACCACAGTGGCGGCCCCCGAAGGGTCTCCATCCACCTGCGTCTCCACGGGCAGCACGGTGCGGATTACCAGTTTTTGTGACCGGTAGAAGTCGATGACGGGCAAGCGGTTATTGTGTTGAAACACCACTTTCCCGGCCATTGCAATCCAACCAAGTGCACTGCGGGGGCTCACCACCACCACGTCCAGGACGCCGTCGTCAATGAGCGCGTCGGGGACAAAATCGATCCCTCCGGGCAGCAGCCCGCAATTGGCGAACAGCACTGAACGGACCTTGCGCTGCTGGGCGGGCTGGTCGTCCATGACGATGCTGATCTTCTTCCGCCGCCCTATCATGTGCCGCAGTCCGGCCTCGCTATAAGCCAGCCAGCCCACTGAATCCTTCAGCTTGGCTTTGGTGTCATTCATGATCTCGGCGTCCAAGCCGAGCCCGGCAATCACCATGAAGGACTGCTTGGACACGGACCCGGTGATCTCGTCCTCGAGCTCCATCAGCCCGGCGTCGATGTGGCGCTGATGCCCAAACAAGGCAATTTCGACGTTCGCGGCGATGTCGGTGACGTCCAGTTCCAGGTTCCGTGCCAGCAGATTGCCGGTGCCCAGCGGAATGATCGCCACCGGCACCTCGGTGTGGCGCAGGATCTGGGCCACGGCGCGTACTGTGCCGTCACCGCCGCCCACAACTACGACGTCGGCCCTGACCTCAAGCGCACGCGTCGCCATGGCGAAACCCGGGTCCTCCGCCGTGGTCGCCAGGAATGTTGGCTCCGGCCAACCAGCCAGCGACGTGGAACGCAGCAACAAGGTTTTGGCCGCGTCAACCCCATTTTTGGTTGGGTTGTAAATGAAAACAACCTTCTGCGCGGCCACGTGGATCTTGTGTGGGGAGTCGGCCACAGCACTGCGTGTATGTTTTTGGGCGAGCTTGCGAACACCCAGCCAACTGAATCCGACAGCGAGCAGGAAAACGATCACAATGATGGCGATAAGGGCTTGAGTTGGCATGATTCTCTAACCATACCGGTGGAGACACTTTTGATTGGTTAGGCTTAGGGAGTGATCGATGTAAGAGACCTCTGCGAAAATCCAGAAAAATACCGCGCCAGCCAAAGTGCTCGCGGGGCCCAACCCTCGGTGGTGGACGCCGTCATTGCCGCTGACGCCGCCAGGAAATCCGCCATTAGCTCCTTTGAAGCGTTGCGTGCGGCACAAAACGCCTTCGGCAAGAAGGTGGCGCAGGCCAAGGGCGAGCAGAAACAGGCACTGCTGGCCGAGGTGAAGGAGCTTGCCGCGCAGGTGAAGGCTGCCTCCGCGGCCTCCGATGCCGCCAGCGCCGAACAGGACGCCCTGGTTCGTAGCATGCCCAACTTGATCTCCGACGGCGTCCCGGCAGGCGGCGAGGACGACTACATTGTGCTCAAGACCGTAGGCACACCCCGAGAATTCCCCCACTTCACCCCGAAGGACCACCTGGAAATCGGTGAACTGATCGGTGCCATCGACATGGAGCGTGGCGCCAAGGTCTCAGGTTCACGCTTTTACTTCCTCAAGGGCGTTGGCGCCCGCCTGGAAATGGCGCTGCTCCAGCTGGCCATGGACCAGGCCATCGAGGCCGGCTTCACCCCCATGATCACCCCCACCCTGGTGCTGCCCGAAACCATGGCCGGTACGGGCTTTGATGTGGAGCATGACGCCGAGATTTACCGTTTGGCCGACGACGACCTGTACCTGGTGGGCACCTCCGAGGTGGCCCTGGCCGGCTACCACGGCAACGAAATCATCAACGTCAACGAGCCCGTCCGCTACGCCGGCTGGTCCTCCTGCTACCGCCGCGAGGCCGGTTCGCACGGCAAGGACACCCGCGGGATCATCCGCGTCCACCAGTTCAACAAAGTAGAAATGTTTGTTTACACCAGCGTTGAAAAGGCTACCGAAGAGCACCAACGACTGCTGGCGTGGGAAGAGGAAATGCTCGCCAAGGTGGAGCTGCCGTACCGTGTCATCGACACTGCCGCCGGCGACCTGGGCGTCTCGGCCGCCCGCAAGTTCGACTGCGAGGCCTGGGTTCCCACGCAAGATGCCTACCGCGAGCTGACCTCCACCTCCAACTGCACCAGCTACCAGGCCCGCCGCCTGAACATTCGCGAGCGGATGACCAACGATGACGGCACCAAGGCTGGCACCCGTTCGGTGGCCACCCTTAATGGGACCTTGGCCACCACCCGCTGGATTGTGGCCATCCTGGAGCACCACCAGAACGCCGACGGCTCGGTCAATGTTCCCGTGGCGTTGCGCAAGTATCTGGGTGGCATGGAAGTGTTCCCCGTCCTGTAATTTCCGCTGCGCCAAGTGAACGCCGGGTAAATACACAGACTGTGCACACAACTGTGAATATTTACTTGGCGTTCATGGTTTTAACAGCCAGAATTTGTGGTGGTCCTAGACCAATCTGTTTGACTGGAGACATGACAATGACAGTAAATAATGCAATTCCCGGCATCGATGACCGGATAAGCGAAAAAACCAACTACCTGGTGGCTTTGGATGTGGACGGAACCCTGGTGGACCACGACGGCCTCATGACCGACGGTGTCCGCCACAGCGCCCGGGCCGTCCTCGAGGCCGGTCACGAGGTCATTATTGCCACGGGCCGATCCGTCGGCGCAGTGCTTCCGGTCCTGACACAAATTGGGATGATGCGCGGCTACGCCGTGTGCTCCAACGGCGGCGTGACACTGCGACTTGATCCAGCCCTCGAGCTTGGATATGAGGTCATCGACCGCGTGACGTTCAGCCCCAGGATCGCCTTGACCACCTTGCGTGAGAAAGTCCCCGGCGCCCGTTTCGCTGTGGAAGACGCCAGCGGCAACTTCCTCTCCACCTCCCGCTTCCAGGACGCCAGCTTCGGCATCGAGGCCCGCGGCGTGGACTTCCACCACCTGCTCGACGTTGAGGCCGTCAGGGTTGTGGTGAACAGTGCCGAAGCCAGCACCGACGAGTTCGCCCGCGCCATTGCCCAGGCCGGGCTCCACGGTGTCACCTACGCCGTCGGCTGGAGCGCGTGGCTGGACATTGCCGCCGCTGGAGTCACCAAGGCCACGGCGCTGGAGAAATTGCGCGCGCAGTTGGGCATCCACCAGTCCCTGACGGTGGCTGTGGGTGATGGCAGCAACGACATCGACATGCTCCGCTGGGCGGGCCGTGGCGTGGCCATGGGCCAGGCGGAGCAGGATGTGAAGTCCGTTGCCAATGAGATCACCGGCTCCGTGTACGACGACGGAGCTGCCGCCGTCCTACGTGGCCTGCTGTAGTCCCCACTTCCCGGCGTTATACCGCGTCCTGTCGTGTAAAAAAGCCGTCACGTAGGTAGAAGAAGAAGACGGACGATCGGTGACCTACCGAGGTGGCCGGCACGGCGGCCGACCAGTCCGCAAACATTCTCAAGAGCCACATCAAGCTAGCGTCCGAGCAATTCGTGGAATCTGGGATGAGCAAGTCGGACACCGAAGCCATGTTCGCACAGATCGCCGACCTGGTCGCTGATTCATCGTATTGGAGACTGCAGAGCCGGGGGCTCGCCGTGTTCGTTGGGCCCGGCTTCCATCTGGCGGTGCGGATCCCACTCGAAGTGAGCGAGTTCGCATTGGTCGCCGACCATTTCCAGGTTCTGCCCTTGGTCCCCATCTTGGAGAGCGATGGCAAGTGCTACTGGGAACGATCCCCGAGTCTTTCGATGCGGTGATCGGTGAGCTTCCCGAACAATGACTGCAGGCTCGCGCAATCGGTGGCGGGGAAGCGGCCTTCTGCGGTCAGGGTGGGTCTGGTGAGACGGAGACCATGCTCACCGAGAAGTTCGTTCACGCCGTTGGTCAGGCAGTCGGAAATGAACTCGGAACCGCTCGGTCACAACCACTCTTTCTCGCCTCTGTTGCGCAGTACCTGCCGATCTTTCGCGACGCCACCCCTATCCCGCACTCCATGGCCAAGTAATCGCGGGAAATCCTGAATATAGACTGCCGGATGAGTTGCGTTCGGCAGCTTGGAAGTTGTTGCATGAGAGCGATGCAGCTCGCGATTCTGCAGAGCGTGAGCGCGCCCTATCATTGGTTCACAATGGCAAGGGCGGGTTGGATGCTGCTGAAATCGCGCGGGCAGCGGAAGAAGGTCGAGTCGATTCCCTGTACCTGCCACGTGAAACGAAACGGCTGACTTCATCAACCGTGCGTGAGTTGGCGAACCGAGCTGTCCTCTCGACCGTGCGAACATCCGGCACCTTGCGAACGCTGGGCGAATGGGACCGTGACGACGAGATAATCGCCAGCCTGCGGCACTGAGAAGGAGCCGGGAAAACTCTCGGAACGCGTGCCGCCACCCACTTCGTGGCCTTCCTGTGGTGGCGCACGATGCGTCACAGGACCACGATGCCGAAAACCGCGGTGAGGGCCACTCCCGCCACATAGAGGATGGAACCCACGGATGCGGCTTCCTGCTGGGAGCCGAGCGGGATGAAGCCAAAGCGGAGGTCTGACATGGTGGTTCCGGTCAGGATAAGGGCCAGGAACGAGGTGATGCCGCTCATCGAATCCCACAGTGCGTGCAGCAGTGACATCACAACGCAGGTGAGGATAATGCTGAAGCGGAAGCGATAGCGATTGTGGCCGCGGGCGACGGCGAATAGGGCAGCGCCGAAGATGGCCGTCCACATGATATGGCCCACGGGCGGCAGGATGGCACGCAAGGTCACCGCGGTGACCCAAACCGTGAGTCCCCAGAGCACAAGGCCCCTCAGGAAAGCTTTCCACCACCACCGTGCTTCTTGTGGTGGGCCGTGGGCACCGGCTCGTCAGCCAGGATACTCATTGTTGATGCTCCCGTCGTTCCGGGCCCGGTTCCGTGGCGGCCGTTATTGACTCAGGCGTGGCCCCGGTACAGGGCGTTCGTCGCTGCCTTATCAATACTGACATGGTGTTTGCGCACGATTTCGGAGCCTCCGCCATTAATGGCGTCCAGCAGTGCGTTGAGCGGGATCAATGGAAAGAGGACTGTTCGCAAGAACATGAGCCACCCGTTGCGCCAGAACCCGGGCCTGGCGCCGTCCCGGAGCTTCACCAAACGGGTTCCGGCGATCAGTGTGCCCAAGGTGTTGCCGCCGGCGCAGCAGAAGCCGTAGATCCAAGGAACTAGGAACCACACCACGATGCCCAAAAAGATGCCGGCCCCAATGCTGCCGGTGTCTTTAGCAGAACTGGCTGCAACGGCAAGGACGGGAACAAGAACCAATGCGAAGTCCACCGCCCAGGCGGCAATGATTCGGCTGTCTTTTGCACGCACCCCCCAGCTTCCGTTGAGAAACGGGGCAGTGCGGTTTCCGCTCCAAGCCCCAATGCTGGACTGGACGGTTGGGATTGGCTGATGTTGCGCGGATTCAGTCACTGGAGCCCCTTTTCCACAAGTTCGGCAATGGCGTCGTGGGCCGTTGCTGCTGCCACGCATGTCAGGTCCACGTACACGGACTCTCCGTCCACACGGGAGGTCAGGGACACTAAGTGGTCCGGTTTTGAATACAGCGTGTAGTTGGCGAACGTGGCCTCATCCAGGCTCACGCCCGTGATGGAGGTGACGCCCAATGCGCCGTCAAGGACGGGGCCGGCATGCTGCTCGAAGTCATCCAGTGCGAAAGTGATGGCTTCCCCGTCGGCTGACTCCAGCTTGGCGGCGTTGGCCAGTTCCATGACGCGCGCGGGAAAATCGGACCGGGCAGCCAGCATGAAGGTGTGGGCGCCAGCCGCGTCAACGAGTTCTTCAAGAACCACATGGCCGTGAATGTAGCCATAGAACCATACCGGTCCCGTGTCCTTTTGCAGTTCGGCGGTAACGATTCGTTCGCCTGTTCGTCGCAGCGCCATGATGCCGGTGATTTCTTCGTTGGCGGCGAGTCCGCTTGGTTGCATGTCCTCGCCGGTTACCAGAGGGAAGGCCGCCCCGCTGGTCAAGAGGCTCCGCAGGGCCACGTTGCAGGCAAGTTCCTTTTGTTCGATGTGCTCATCCAGCCAGGGCAGGGCGGTCATCTGATCCCGGTTGAGGCCATCCAAGGCGACAAGGGCTTCATCGGTAAGGATGGGCAGTTGGACCTCGAGGTCTACAACGCGCGCCAAGACAGCTTGGGCGCAGTCATAGTCCCGCTGGGTCCACGTGATTTCGTGCTGTTCCATCATGCGAAAAGACCTCCGAGACTCTTGACGGGGTTGGAAAGGAAGTTCTTAGCACCGTTCACGGCGCCACCCACTACGTTACCAACCGAGGATGCGGCACTATCCCATGCCTTGCCGGCCTTTTCTCCAACCCATTTCCCGGCAGCCTTGCCCCAACTGCTGTCCGCAATCATGTTGCCAAGGGCCCAGCCGCCGGCAACAACACCTACACCGACAAGTACCGCGATCCCTACCGGATTGGCCACGGCACCAACTGCGATCAAGATGGAACCGGCTGCGCCGACAACGCCCAGCCCTCCTGCTATGCGGTCACCAACGCCACGCCACCCGTCATGGTCGGGGCTGACTATGTCGTGGATTCCACCAATAATTCCTACCGGAGCAAGGAGAGGCCCGGCAAACCGTCCGAAGGCACTTATCAACTTGCCGCTCTTGCCCAGGATCTCTCCGGCCGCCCCAAGCTTGCCGAACAGCCCGCCTTCAGACTGAAAAGTCTTGAACGCGTTGTAGGCGTTGCCGAACTGTTTCCACTGTTTGTTGGCGAGGAATTTGGCGTTGTCCTTGAGGTTTCCCATAAAGTTCTTCACGCCGAGACCAACACCCAGGGCCTTCGCGCCCAATCCGAGGTTGTCGAGGGTCTTGTCCCATACGCTGGGCCCCGAACCCGATCCGCCCGGCATACTTAGGCCAGTCGCCGAACTTGCGGTTTCCTGTTCTTGGGCGTTTTTGCGCAGCATGTTTGCTGCCTCTTGCAAGGACCGGGACGTGGCAGCAATCGTGGGGCGGTGTGAGGCGTTCCAGGTCTGCCGGAAACGGTCGGCGTCTGGGCCTTTCCAACCTCGGGGCTGATTCACCACACTTGAAAGGGTTTGGGCCTGCTGCAGCAACGCATGCGAGGCCTTGTCCATGGTCTTGGCGAAGTCCCGGAGATCTGCAATGTCAGAGCCTAAGAATCCGCCCATGGTGGTCCTTTCAAGAATGCGGTCCAGCCGGGGCTGGCGCCCTGCCAGCAGAGTGGAGGGGCCGTGAAGTCAACAGCCACCAGTCTATTCTCGGGTCTGGCGTGACCGCTATGGGCAGGACTATCCATGCCAGATATAAAGGTGTGGACCGCACTGTGCCGTCAAGCACCCGTCCCCGCTTTTCGCACCCGATGGAACGGGTGCGGAAAGCGGGGACGGGTGCTGGTGAAAGGTATGTCAGTGCTTAGTGGCCTCAAAACGCTTGATGGACGCTTCCAGCTCGGCTTCTGCAGCGGCACGGTCGGCCCAGCCCTCGGCCTTGACCCACTTGCCCGGCTCCAGGTCCTTGTAACGAGTGAAGAAGTGCTCGATCTCCTTGACCAGGTACTCGTCCACGTCGGAGATTTCCTGGATGTGATCGTAACGCTTGTCGTCAACAACACACAGAACCTTGGCGTCGCCACCGGACTCATCGGTCATGTTGAACACGGCGATGGGGCGGGCATCGACAACCACACCGGGGTGCAGATCGTAGTCCTGGAGCATGACCAAGGCGTCCAGGGGATCGCCGTCTTCGCCCAAGGTGTCATCGAAGAAGCCATAGTGCGTGGGGTACGTCATGGATGTGAACAAAACGCGGTCCAGGCGGACGCGGCCGGTCTCGTGGTCAACCTCGTATTTGACGCGTGATCCGCGGGGGATCTCAATGGTAACGTCGTGCTTCATCTGATGCTCCTCATGGGTGGGGCGCGCCGCCCGACAAGGCCTTGCGCGCAAAATCCGTCTAGTATGAGGATATAGGCGCATGTGTTGCGCTAAAAACCCACCCGCGTCATCCGTTGCGGGAGATGACCTGCCCCAGAGCGTTTAATCCGCCGGGCCCCGCCGCGTAAGGAACCACCAGCACTATGGGACGCACGTCGAAAGTTGTGACGAGCGGGTTGCTCATATTGGCCCTTGCCGCGGTCACTGTCCCTACCGGGATGCATCTGGCGCCGGCCCTGCTGCCCAAGGACCCGGCCGCAGTGGCCATCACGCCCGCAGCGCAGCTCCCACCGGCAACCCTGAGCGATCTGACCGGGATTTCCACGCTTCCCGGGAACGCGCCACTGCCCGATTCGACAGCGCTGACCGCATCCCTTGACAACGTGTTAAGTGCCGACGGCGTGGGCCAGTTCAGCGCCTCTGTCACGGATGCGGTGACGGGAACCTCCCTGTACTCGCGTGATGGCGGGGACCCCAGAATCCCGGCGTCGAACCTGAAATTGTTGACAGCCGCGGCGTCGCTGAAGTCACTGGGTGGCACCACCCGCATGACCACCTCCGTGATGCGCGGGGCAACCCCAAATTCTCTGGTCCTGCGCGCAGGCGGGGACGCCATGTTGAGTACCGGCGCCAGCGAACCGTCAGCAGTCATGGGCCACGCCGGCCTGGCCACCCTGGCCAAGGACACCGCCGGGGCTCTGGCCCATGACGGCGCCAGCGGTCCCGTCACTCTCAGCATTGACGACACCCTCTTCACCGGACCCGCCTTGAATCCGAAATGGGCCGAAGGCGATGTCGCAGCCGGTGAGATCGCCCCGATCTACCCCATGGCCCTGTACGCCGGACGGACGGGCCCTTCCGTGAAGACCGGACCGCGTCCGGAAGATTCCGCAGTGGCCGTGACAGAAGCTTTTGCCACCGCACTGGAGGCGGCAGGTGTTTCCACCACCGGTCAGATCGTCCGGGCCAAAGCGCCGGACGGCACCGCGTTGGCTTCCGTCAGTTCGGCGACAGTGGCCGAGCAGGTGCAATACTTCCTGGTGGAATCGGATAACTATGTTGCCGAGGTCCTGGCACGTCTAGTGGGTGCCAAAGAACAGCACGACGCCAGCAACGCAGGGGCCACAAAGGCCATCAAGGAAGTCCTGACGGGGTTGGGCCTGCCAATGGAGGGCATCGTCATGGCCGACAACTGCGGTTTGGCGGTGGGCAATTTGGTCAGCGCCCGGCAGTTGGTGCAAACGGTGGACCTGATGCTGAAGGCGTCCGGAACGGACGTGGGTCAGGGCCTGGTCGGCCTGCCGATCGCCGGGTTGAGCGGCACATTGGGGGCCCGCTTCTCCGAGGGTGCCGGCCTGGATGCGGCCGGGCTGGTCCGCGCCAAGACCGGGACGCTAAACGAGGTTTCAACCCTCTCCGGCTATGTGATCAACGCCCAGGGCCGGGTGCTGGCCTTTTCGATCATGGGCAATGGCCTATCCGCCGGTCCCGCCTCGGCAACCCCTATTCTTGACACGGCCGCCACCATCCTCGCCAAGAGCTGAAACGCGGACGGCGATGGCCGGGTTGTGGTGAGGGATACTGCCAGCAAAATATGATCTGATGGTCACTATGAGCCCGCAAAGCAGTGCCCCTGGCCCTTCAGTAACTCCGGTCAGCATGGTGAACTGGGAGCTGGCGGCGAAAACCGCAGCCGCACTTGCCCCGGCCGGACCGGCCCTGAGCGGGCGGGAAATTTCTAGTGCTGTGGAAAACTTGCGGCTCATGGCCGAGAAGTCAGTTCCTCATGTCCATGAGATCAGTAAACTTCAGGCGGCCCGGGACCTGCGGGACTCCGAGGTGCTGGTGGTCGACAGGGCGTCGTGGGCCAAGGCCAACACCCAAAGCTTTGCCGTCATGATGGACCCCGTCATGCGTGCCATTGCAGCCAAACAAGCCGAAAGCAACAAGGGCGCCAACAAGACTGCCAGTGCGGGAGCGGCCAACCTCAGCGCAACTGTTACTGGCGCGCAACTGGGCACTGCCCTGGCCTTCCTCTCCAGCAAGGTCTTGGGCCAGTACGACCCCTTCGCCGCACTGGCAGGCCCCACAGCCACGCCCGGGGGCCGGTTGCTTCTCGTGGCGCCAAACATCATCACGGTTGAACGCGATTTGAAGGTGGAACCTGCAGATTTCCGCCTCTGGGTGTGCCTGCACGAACAAACCCACAGGGTGCAATTTGCTGCCGCCCCGTGGCTGCGTCATCACATGCTCGCCGAGATAGAGAAGCTGGGTGGGCTGCTGGTGGGAGATTCCGAGAACCTTGGTGAACGCCTGTTGCAGGCCGCCAAGCAGATGGGCGCCAAAAAGGGCATCGCTTCAACAGAAAAGACCCCCAGCCGCGGCGGTGTGCTGGACTTGTTGCAAGACCCGGCCCAGAAGGCAGCACTCTCCCATGTCACAGCTGTCATGAGCCTGCTGGAGGGTCATGCCAATGTGGTCATGGACGGAGTTGATGCGCGGATTGTTCCCTCCGTGCGCACCATTCGCCAGCGCTTCAACAATCGCGGCAAGGATCGTGGCGTCCTGGAAAAGTTCATCCGAAACTTGCTGGGCCTGGATGCAAAGATGCGCCAATACAGCGATGGGGCAAAATTTGTGCGAGAAACAGTGTCCATGGTTGGCATGGACGGGTTCAACCAGGTGTGGACGCAAGAGCAGAACCTGCCCACGGAGCCGGAAATTCACCATGCCCGCTTGTGGGTCGAACGGATGGGCCTGTAACACGTGAGCGCTCAAATGCCAGCCCAGAATTTGCCTGCCCGGAACGCCCAGCAGCAACGCCCCCGAGGCCGGCTCGACCCGACGGTGGGCAAGGCCCGCACCATGGTGGGGGCGCTGCTGGGATTGACCACCACCGGCAAACACCGCCCTGTCCAGGACCCGCCTCTGGTATTGGTGGGGTGTAGCGGCGGCCCGGACTCGCTGGCTTTGGCGGCGGTAGCGGCGTTCTTTGCCAGCCGCGGCGAGATTCGTGTGGGGGCGGTGGTGGTTGACCACCAGATGCAGCCAGGTAGTGCCGAGGTCGCCGAAAACACGGCTGAGACGTTGCGTGCTTTGGGCTTGGACCCTGTTCAGGTGCGCACTGTGGAGTTGGCGCACGACGGCGTTGGCCCGGAAGCAGCCGCCCGCGCCGCCCGCTTTGCTGCCCTTGACGTGGCGGCTCGAGAGCTTGGCGCCCAAACAGTGTTGTTAGGTCACACCCTTGACGACCAGGCGGAATCGGTGCTGCTGGGCTTGGCCCGCGGCTCGGGAACCAAATCGTTGGCCGGAATGCGCCCGCGCCGCGGCCGCTATGCCCGACCGTTCCTGGGGCTTCGCCGCTCTGAGACATTGGCCATATGTGAGGCGCTGGACCTGGACCCATGGCACGACCCGGCCAACACGGACCAGGCGTATTTGCGGGTCCGTGTCCGGCACAATGTGTTGCCTTTTCTGAGTGCAGAACTTGGTCCGGGGATCACTGAGTCGTTGGCCCGGTCGGCGACGATCCTGGGCCACGACGCGGACTTCCTCGACGAATTGGCGCAGGCAGAATTTGATCGGATCGCCGAGATATGCCCCGGCACGCAAGCGCTTCCCGCTGAGGTGCGGCTGCCCGAGGATGCGCTGCGGCGCTTGGCTCCGGCCCTGAAGATGCGAGTGTTGGCGCGGGCCGTCGTCGTACTTGGCGGGTACCAGCCCAGTTATGAAAGGCTGGTTTCGGCGCAAGAATTATTAGAACGCAAGGGCTCCGCCGGGCCGGTGCAAATGGCGGGAAAAGTCAGTGCTTACCGAATTTCGCGGAGCCAAAGCGTTCCCCAAGACGGGCCGGGCTATGGGAAGCTTGTCCTTAGGCGCGGCGACACAGCGTTGCACCTGCACTAAATCAGCACCAGCGCAGTCAAAAAAACCTTCACAATCAGGAGTCATTGGTGGATTCACAAGACGTCCAATCCGACCTCAAGCACGTTCTTTACACCAAAGAACAAATCCAAACACGGGTGGCCGAGCTGGCTGCACAGATCGACGCGGACTATGAGGGCCGCGACGTCCTGCTGGTCGGCGTGCTCAAGGGTGCCGTCATGATCATGGCCGACCTTTCCCGCGCCCTGCACAGCCACGTCACCATGGACTGGATGGCGGTGTCCTCCTACGGGTCCGGCACGCAGTCCTCCGGCGTGGTGCGCATTCTGAAGGACCTGGAAACGGACCTTATGGGCAAGCATGTGCTCATCGTTGAGGACATCATCGACTCCGGCCTGACCCTCTCCTGGCTGAAGGCGAACCTGATCTCTCGAGGCCCTGCCTCGGTGGAAATCTGCACCTTGTTGCGCAAGCCGGCCGCCGCCAAGGTTGAGATCGACGTTAAGTACGTCGGTTATGAGATCCCCAGCGAATTCGTTGTCGGCTACGGCCTGGACTTTGCCGAGAGGTACCGCAACCTGGACTTCATCGGCACCCTGGCACCGCACATTTACGAATAAGCCCTAGCTGTTGAGCGCCCGCTCCCCGTGGTTTCGGCAGGGTCAACCAACAATGGTTGATCCAGCCGAAATCTGGGGGTGGGCGCATTTCCTTAGCTACCGCGCAGAAAACCGTTCCGCCCTCAGGGAACTATTTGCGGTTCCCGTGCGTGTTCTTCTAGGAACGGTGTAAAGCTAGTAGCGCGGACATGTGTCCGCGCAGGTGGCAGTGCCACGGATGTGATGTAAAAATATTGGTTGAGCGGGAGGGACGGGGCCTGGCCCCGAACACATGAAAGTCAAAAAACTCGTCAAGGGTCCATTCATCTGGATCATTGTGGTGGTTGTGCTCATTGGTGCGGCCTTGGCCACACTGGCCGGCGGCGGCCCAACCCAGATCCAAACCTCCGAGGGCTTGACCCTGCTCCAGGGCGACAAAGTGGCCTCCGCGAAGGTCTTCGGTTCCGAAGGCCGCGTCGACATGGTCCTGAAGGACGCTTACACGAGTGAATCCGGAACCAAGGCCGGCACGGACGTACAGTTTTACTATGGCGGCTACCGCGCCACCACCTTGCCGGACATTATCGACAACGCCAAGCTGAAGTCCTTTGACGACCAGCCGGCGTCGAACAACTTTTGGTCCAGCATGCTTTCACTGCTGATCCCGTTCGTGCTCATCGGGCTGATCTTCTGGTTCCTGTTCTCGCGCATGCAGGGCGGCGGCTCCAAGGTCATGCAATTTGGCAAATCCAAGGCCAAGCTCATCACCAAGGACCACCCGCAGGTCACCTTTGCTGATGTTGCCGGTGCCGACGAGGCCGTGGAAGAACTCCACGAGATCAAGGACTTCCTGCAGAACCCCGCCAAGTTCACCGCCGTGGGCGCCAAGATCCCCAAGGGCGTGCTGCTGTACGGCCCTCCGGGCACTGGCAAGACCTTGCTGGCCCGCGCCGTCGCCGGCGAGTCCGGCGTGCCGTTCTACTCCATCTCCGGTTCCGACTTCGTGGAGATGTTCGTCGGTGTGGGTGCTTCACGTGTCCGCGACCTCTTTGAACAGGCCAAGACTAACTCCCCGGCCATCATCTTCGTTGACGAGATCGACGCCGTTGGCCGCCACCGCGGCGCAGGCATCGGCGGCGGCAACGACGAACGCGAGCAGACCCTGAACCAGCTGCTGGTGGAAATGGACGGCTTCGACGTCAAGACGAACGTCATCTTGATTGCCGCCACCAACCGCCCGGACGTGCTGGACCCGGCGCTGCTGCGCCCTGGCCGCTTTGACCGCCAGATCCCCGTGGAGGCCCCCGACCGTTTGGGGCGCGAGCAAATCCTGCGGGTGCACGCCAAGGGCAAGCCCATGGCCCCCGGCGTCGACCTGAACGCCGTGGCGAAGAAGACGCCCGGCTACACGGGCGCCGACCTGGCCAACGTGCTTAACGAGGCTGCCCTGCTGACGGCCCGTTCCAACGCCCAGCTCATCGACGACCGGGCCCTGGACGAGTCCATTGACCGCGTCATGGCCGGCCCGCAGAAGCGCACCCGCGTCATGAAGGAGTTGGAACGCAAGATCACCGCGTACCACGAGGGCGGCCACGCCCTGGTGGCCGCGGCCATGCACAACACGGCACCCGTCACCAAGATCACCATCTTGCCCCGCGGCCGTGCACTCGGCTACACCATGGTGGTCCCCGAGGATGACAAATACTCGATCACTCGCAACGAACTGCTGGACCAGATGGCGTACGCCATGGGCGGGCGCGTCGCCGAGGAAATCGTTTTCCACGACCCCTCCACAGGCGCCTCGAACGACATTGAAAAGGCCACCGGGACTGCCCGGGCCATGGTCACCCAGTACGGCATGAGCGAGCGTATCGGCGCCGTTAAACTCGGCGCGGCAGGCGGCGAACCATTCCTTGGCGCCAGTGCCGGCCACGATAGGGACTATTCCGAATCGGTGGCGGCGATTGTCGATCAGGAAGTGCGCAAGCTGATCGAACAGGCCCACGACGACGCCTACGAGGTGCTCATTGAGAACCGCGACATCCTTGACCGTCTGGCCCTGGAATTGTTGGAACGCGAAACCTTGAACCAGAAGGAAATTGCTGAGATCTTCCACGATCTGCGCAAGCCGGCCGAGCGCAAGGTGTGGCTGTCCAAGGACACCCGCCCGGTTTCAGATGTGCCACCCGTGATCACGGCGAAGGAGCGTCGCGACGCCCTGGCTGCCGGTGCGGCGGCCCCGGAGACGGTGTCCCCCCGGGACCAGCTAGCCAGTGCGCACATCGACGGTGAAGTTGATGCGCCGTCCAACGCTCCGGGCATCGACCTGGGCAAGGACGACACCCCGCAACTGCCGGGACAGTAGTAATCGGCGATAGGATCACATCCGTGACTGATTACAACGAGGGACAAGAGTCCGTGCAGGGCGGCACCACCGGTGCCGCCCTGCCAGGCGACAAACACCCCGTGGACCTGCCTCGCATTGAGGCAGCTGTTCGGGAGATTCTGCTGGCCATCGGGGAGGACCCCGAACGCAGCGGCTTGCTGGAGACCCCCAAACGTGTGGCCAAAGCTTATGCGGAGGTGTTCTCCGGCATCCATCAAGACCCGGCGGGGATCTTGGGCACCACCTTTGACATTGCGCACCAGGAAATGGTGCTCGTGAAGGACATCCCGTTCTACTCCACCTGCGAACACCATTTGGTGCCGTTCCACGGCAGCGCCCATGTGGGCTACATCCCGGGCGCGGACGGCAGGGTTACCGGGCTGAGCAAATTGGCCCGTCTGGTGGACCTATTCGCCAAACGCCCACAAGTGCAAGAACGCCTGACCACCCAGATCGCCGACGCCCTCGTGGAACACCTCAAACCAGCAGGTGCAATCGTCGTCGTCGAATGTGAACACATGTGCATGTCCATGCGTGGCGTGCGTAAACCAGGGGCCAAGACCGTCACCAGTGCGGTGCGCGGTTCGCTTCATGAGCCCGCAACCCGGGCCGAAGCCATGAGCTTGATTCTCGGAAGGTAAGAAACACACAATGGATTCCCTCGCAGCCGCACCCGGAACCGGGCCGGCAACAACACCGCTGCCAGTTCTTCGGGCCAGGACCGCTTTCGCGTCGTATGCCAGCTTGCCCACCAACCGCGCCGTGGTCATGGGGATCTTGAACTGTACCCCCGATTCCTTCAGCGATGGGGGCGAGTACAACTCCGTCGACACCGCCATCGCGCACGGTCTGCGCATGTACTACGGCGGAGCTGACATCATTGACGTCGGTGGCGAGTCAACCCGCCCCGGCGCGCAAGAAGTTGACGAGTTGGAGGAACAGCGGCGCATCCTGCCGGTCATCCAGACACTGGCCAAGGCTGGCGCGCTGGTAAGTGTGGACACCCGCCACGCCTCCACCGCCGCCTTAGCGCTGGACGCAGGCGCCGGACTGATCAATGACGTTTCCGGCAACAATGTGCACCCCGACATGATCGCCTTGATCGCCGAACGTGAGGTCCCGTACGTGCTCATGCACAGTCGCGGGGACTCCCGCTCGATGGATTCACTGACCCAATACACTGACGTCGTGGACGACGTGGTGCGGGAACTGGGCGAACTCCGTGAGCGTTTTTACGCCGCCGGTGTCAAGCCGGAGCAGCTCATCCTGGACCCGGGTATCGGCTTCTCCAAGAACGCCGAGCAGAACTGGGAATTGCTGGCCAACCTTGATGCGGTGGTTTCTATGGGCAATAGGGTGCTGGTCGGCACCTCGCGCAAACGCTTCTTGGGCTCACTGCTCACCACGGCCGGCAAGGCTGCGGCGCCGAAGGAGCGTGACGACGCGACATCAGCGACCACCGCCCTTGCCGCGGCGCAAGGTATCTGGGGTGTTCGCGTGCACGACGTCGGCGCCAGCCTGGACGCTGCCAAGGTCGCCGCCCGCCAGTTGTTGGGAAAGCAAAATCGTTCAGCACGGTTGGCTGCCGCTGGCCAGGACACGCAGTGAACCCTGCTGACACCATCACCCTCTCCGGGATCACCGCCATTGGCTACCATGGCGTTTTTGACTTTGAAAAACGCGACGGCCAACCCTTTGTGGTGGACGCGGTGATGCACGCGGACCTCGGTGCGGCCGCTGCAACGGATGACCTGGCCAAGACAGCCCACTATGGAGACGTGGCAGACACCATCGTGGCGCTAATACGTGGCGACGCCCACGCCCTGATCGAGACCCTCGCGGTGCGCATCGCCGAGGCGATCCTGGCCGGATTCCCCGTCGTGTCCGCCGTCGAAGTGACGGTGCACAAGCCCAAGGCGCCCATCCAGGTGCCCTTTGGAGACGTGAGTATCAAGGTCTTCCGTAGCAGGGCCGCTGGGAGCGGTGCGTGAGCGCCACCCGCCCGCTCACGCGCGCCATCCTGGCCCTGGGCAGCAACCTCGGTGAGCGGCGTGGCACACTGTCGGCCGCCGTCGGCGATCTGGTGGACCGCCCGGAAGTCCGCCTGGTGGATGTTTCCCCTGTGGTCTCCACTACGGCTGTGGGAGGGCCGCCGGGACAGCCGGACTTTTTGAACATGGTCATTGCGGTGGACACCTCCTTTGACCCGTATGAACTTTTAGCGCATTGCCAGAGCGTTGAGTTGGCACATCATCGGGTTCGTGAGGTCCGCTGGGCGGCACGGACCCTGGATGTCGATGTCATCAGCTATGGGGACGTTGTCAGCGAAGACCCCGTGTTGACCCTGCCGCATCCGCGTGCAGCCCAGCGGGCCTTTGTGCTGTATCCGTGGGCGCTGATGGACCCGCAAGCAGTCCTTTCCGGTCACCTGGTCTCTGAACTGGCGGCCGCAGCACCGGATATGCGCGGGATCGTGCATGCGGAGCTTGTGTCCTTGGAACCGGAAGACCCGCAAGGCTAGGTCCTTGCTCCGACGCATCTAGACCATCGAATATCGCGGCGCCCGGTAGAAAAAACGGCTACGGTTGAGCCAGTAGTCCCAACGCATTTTGGTGAGGCAAAAACATGAAGAGCACAATGCGGACCATCCGGCCTGCATGGTTGATTGTGGTAACCGTCGTCCTGGCCGTGCTTGGTTGGGTTGGCACGGTGCTTTCCTCTCGCGCCAGCATGGCCTTGCCAGTTTTGCCCCTGAGCTCGCTGATCACCATGGGATTGATCGTGGTGGTGTGCTGGATCCTTGGGCTCAAGGTCCGCCGCTGGCGCGACGGGAAACGGGACAAGGAGCTGGACCCGTTGCTGGCAGCGCGGACAGTGGTCCTGGCCCAGGCCTGTGCGTACGCCGGCGCGGTTTTGTTCGGCTGGCATTTGGGCATCTTGTTGAACCAGGTTCCCACCATCTCGATGCGCGCTGACCTTGGTATCGTCTGGCAACTGTTGGCCATGATGGCTGGTGGCTTGTGCATGGTTGCCACGGGTGTTGTGGTGGAGCGGTTTTGCAAACTTCCCCCCGACGACACCGAGCTGGGTGCCGAGCCCAAGGAGAAGCGCGAAACGCATGGGAAGGAAGGGTATGCCTAAAACCATGAAAGGCACCGTCACTTCCATTGACCCCAGTGACGTGAGGTTTTTGCAGGTCTCTGACAAGCTCATTCCCGCCCGCCTCATTGAGCGCGGACTGGGCGGGCTGGTGTTCCTCGCCATTGGCGCGCTCCCGCTTGTCCTGCGGCTTACAGGGGTGTGGGGTACTTACCCGGCCTGGCTGGCCTGGGGCGTCCCTGCCGTGGTTTTGCTGATTGTGCTGTGGGTGCTGTTACTGGTGCCCCGCCAAGTGCGGGCCATTGGCTATGCCGAACGTAATGAGGACCTGCTGATCCGTCACGGCATCATGTTCCACCGCGTCATGGTGGTCCCCTATGGCCGGATGCAATACGTGGATGTCACCATGGGCCCGCTGGAACGCATGCTCGGCCTGAGCAGCATTCACCTGCACACGGCCTCGCCCGGCACCAATGCCATAATCTTTGGGCTGCCTGCCGCGGAGGCTTCCCGGCTGCGCGAGCAGCTTTCCGCCCGCGGTGAGGCGAAACTGGCCGGGCTGTGAGCGGGCAACAACCACACCCCCGGAAGACCGAGCACTTGGTAGAGGGGCGGTTTCACACCGACGGCGAGGAAACGTGGCACCGGGTCCACCCTGTCTCGCCCCTGGTTCGCAGCTGGGTCGCCATCGCGGCAGTGCTGTTCATCTTTGGCCGGAACACCCTCGATTCTCTGTTCACCACCGGGTCAAATGGTCCTGTTTTGAGCAACGCTCCCGCAGCGCTCATCCTCGCGGTAGTGGTTGTGGTGGTGGCGATTTTTGGTTTCAGCTTCTTCCTGTCTTGGCGCTTCACCCGCTACCAGGTCACCGACCAGCACGTCCACATCAACTCCGGGGTGATCTTCCGCCAGCAACGCCGTGCTCGGATAGACAGGGTCCAGGCGATCGACGTCGTGCAGCCCCTGCTGGCACGTGCATTCGGGCTCGCCGAGCTGAAATTTGATGTGGCCGACGGCGGGAAGTCGGCCATGAGACTGTCTTTCCTCAAACTGGATGAGGCCAAACGGTTGCGTGCGGCCATCCTGGCCCGGGCGTCAGGGGCCGTCATTGACCCCGACGCCCCGTCGACTGTTGCGGAGGCACCGGAGACAGCTATCTTGGCGCTCTCACCAGGACGGATTATCGGCTCGGTGATGTTCGGCAGCCTTACGGTTGCCACTGCCCTAACATTGGCTCCCATTGTTGCCCTGGCCATATGGTTCAAGGAAACCAGTCTCCTTTTCGCTGGCTTCCCGATCCTTCTTGGCTTTGTTGCCGCCTATTGGAAAGCCATCACCGGCGACTTTAACTTCAGGGTGGCGCTCTCACCCGACGGAGTTCGCCTGCATTATGGCATGTTGGAAACCCGGGCGCAAACTATCCCGCCCGGGCGGGTGCAGGCCGTTGGTATCAGCCAGGGCCCGCTGTGGCGGCCCTTTGGTTGGTACCGGGTCCATGTCAACGTGGCCGGTTACGGTCACGAGAACTCGGAGCACGGCTCACGGACAGTCCTGCTACCTGCCGGGACCATCGATGAAGTGATGGCCGTCCTTGGGCTGGTGTTCCCGGATCCCGGGGTTGAGAACCCCTTTGAGGTCTTTACCGCCGGTCTGCGCGGACCCGCCACGGAGCACGGCTTTGTCCACTCGCCACGGTCCGCGCGCTGGATCGACCCCCTCACGTGGAGGTACAACGCGTTCCGGGCCACCGAAACGGCGTTGTTGTGCCGCCACGGGATCATCTTCCGCCGCCTTCAGGTGGTCCCGCACGAGCGCACCCAATCCATCAGCCTGCGCCAGGGCCCCCTCATGGCAGTACTCGGGTTGGTCGATTTCGAGCTCCACTCCACAGTGGGCCCCATCCGGCCAGTGGTGCGCCACATGGCCCTGGCTAACGGCCGCCAACTTTTCGACGAACAAGCGGCCCGGGCCGCAACCGCCCGCCGCCTCCACTCGTCCGAGCGCTGGCTTGCCCCGGCGGTGGTCGAGCCCCCGGTGGTCGAGCTTATGCAGGCCCCTTATCCGAAGAACAACTTTCAGGAGCAACATCGTGGCGATTAAGCCTGGACGCCTCGGCGTTGGAATTATTGGTGCAGGGAAGGTCGGGGCCGTGTTGGGGGCCGCCTTGCGGGCGGCAGGGCACGCCGTCGTCGGCGTTTCAGCTGTTTCTCAGGCGTCACTGGACCGTGCCGAATTGCTGCTACCCGGAGTTCCGGTTCTAGAGATCCCGGACATAGTGGATCGCTCCGAGTTGGTATTGCTGGCGGTCCCTGACGACGCGCTGCCGGATCTGGTGGCCGGTCTGGCGAAAACTGGGGCCTGGCAAACGGGCCAGCTGGTGGCGCACACCTCCGGACGGTACGGCGTGTCTGTCCTGGCCCCTGTGAAGGCCGCCGGCGGTATTGTCTTGGCACTGCATCCTGCCATGACGTTCACCGGGATGAGCCTGGATCTGACCCGCCTGGTGGATTGCACGTTCGGCATCACAGCAGAAGCCGCCATGCTGCCCATCGCACAAGCGTTGGTGGTGGAGATGGGGGCCGAGCCGGTGGTCATCGCCGAGGCTGACCGTGTCCTCTACCATGCGGCCCTGGCCCATTCGGCCAACCACCTGGTCACTATCGTGGCGCAGGCCGCGCAGATCCTCGGTGACATCGGAGTGGAGTCACCCAACCAGGTTCTGGGCCCGCTGCTGCGGGCCGCCCTGGAAAACGCCCTGGCCGGGGGGGAATCGGCACTGACGGGTCCTGTGGCGCGTGGCGACGCCGGAACAGTGCAGGCCCACACCCAGGCGCTGCGCGAACATGCCTTGGATACTGGCTCCGCGGACATCGTGGAAGCTTATTTGGCACTGTCTGCGGCGACGGCGGCGCGTGCTGCACGGCGCGGAAAACTGTCCGCCGAGGCGTACCTGGGCATTCAGGCCGCCCTCTCCGAGGACGACGGCCACGCCGCAGATTCGCCCGAAAACTGAACCTGACAGCACGGAATCCGCGAACTGCCCAAATCCATAAGTAGAAAGTAGCGATTGAGCATGAGCATCACAGTGGTTTCTACCATTGCAGAACTGAAGGCCTTGAGCGCCGACTTGTTGGCTCGAGACGTACGGGGTGAGGCGTCTGGGCGCACCCCCGGCACGTTGGGATTGGTGCCCACCATGGGTGCCCTGCACAGAGGGCACGCGGAACTGGCCAAAACGGCGCTCGGAGAAAACGCTGTCGTGGTGGTAAGCGTGTTTGTCAATCCGTTGCAATTTGGTGACGCCACGGATTTGGCTCGTTACCCGCGCACCACCGAGGCGGACCTGGCGCTTCTTGACGAGGCCGGCGTGGACATCATGTTCGCCCCGTCGGCGCAGGAGATGTACCCGGGTGGTGAGCCTGGCGTTCGGGTCACGGCAGGAGAACTCGGCGAGCTGTATGAGGGTGCCTCAAGGCCCGGGCACTTTGACGGTGCCTTGACGGTGGTGGCGAAACTCTTGCACGTTGGCCGTCCGGACACGGGGCTTGCCCCCGCGGGCCAGGATGGCCGGCACGCCTACAGGGCGTATTTTGGCCAGAAGGACGCACAGCAGCTGGCCCTGGTGCGGCGCATGGTGGCTGACCTGAACTTTCCGGTGGACATTGTGGCCGTGCCTACCGTCCGTGACGAGGATGGCCTGGCCTTGTCCAGCCGCAACCGCTTCCTCTCGGGGGAGGAGCGCGACTCCGCCCTGGTGCTTTCCCGTGCGCTGCGCCTGCTGAAACGGCGTGCACTTGCGCACGAACCCCTCGACATCGCCTCCGTCGAGGCCCTGGTCCACAGTGCACCCGGGGTGGACCTGGACTATTTGGAAGTGGTGCATCCGCAGACACTGGCCGTCCGGGCCGAGAACTGCCAGGACACCCCTTTCACCGGCCAGGCGCTGGCACTCATCGCCGCAAAGGTGGGCCCGGTCAGGCTCATCGACAACCAGCCCCTGGGGTAGCCGCGACTTCGCAGTTCGCGCCCTAAAGATCGGCTTTAAGGGCTCGAGCTGCGAGGTCACGACTTTACAACTGCGCGGCCACCTGTGCAACGGAGGGGTATGCGGCCTGCGTGCCCCTCTTCGTGGCTGCCAGGGCGGCCGCGACGGATGCGTAGCGGGCGGCCTCAGCGAGTGTGTCGCCGGCGGCCAGACGTGCGGCCACGGCTCCGGTGAAGGCATCGCCAGCTCCCGTGGTGTCCACTGCGTCGACCTTGGTTGGTGCAATGCGGACTACGGGCTCGGCAAAGTTCGTGGAATCGAGCACCACCGAACCATGGGCGCCCAGTGTGAGCAGAACCTGCGACAGGCCGTGACGGGCAAATTCTTCAAGCACATCATGCCAGGCAATGGCCGGTGAGTCGCTGACGGGCAGCTGAAAACCGCCCAGGAACTGGGAACCCTCGTGCGCATTGACCAGCAGGACATCGGTCAAAAGCGCCAATGCGTCCGGAACCGGTGCGTACGGGGAGAGGTTCAACAACACGGTTGCTCCGGTGTCGTGCCCGGCCTGCGCGGCAGCCTGCACCGTGTCCAGCGGGACTTCCAGGCACAGGCAGACAACGCCGGCACCAGTGAACAGGGCCGGGACCATGGCGGCAGGGGAGAGTGTCCCGTTGGCGCCTGCGGAGATGATGATGGAGTTTTCGCCGCTGTCCTCCACGGAGATGACGGCAACACCCGTGGGCTCGGTAACGCGCCGGACGTGACTGACGTCAACCCCGGCCCCGCCGGTGGAGGCCACCAGCATGTCGCCGTTGGGGTCCTGGCCCACGGCACCGAGCAAGGTTACGTCCCCGCCGAGTCTGGCCGCAGCCACGGCCTGGTTGGCACTCTTGCCGCCGGGGTTTACAGCAAATCCGTGGCCGTGAAGGGTTTCCCCGGGCAGCGGAAGCCGATCACAATAGATGGTCAGGTCGGCGTTGAGTGAACCCGCTACCACAATGCGGGCCGCGGTCATGGTGCTACCTCCGCATCAACGGGCTTGGGCACCAGCAGCGAAGCGGCGAATGCTGCAGCCGTGATGGCCAGGGCCACGATGACCACCGTCAGGTAGGAGCCGTGCGCGCACAAGGGTGCTGTGGCCACCAAAATGGCCGGCAGCACCAGGAAGCTTAGTCCGGCACCTAGGTTGAAGGCGCCGGCGTTCATGCCGGGCAGGAAGCCGGGGTTGCCAGCGGGGGACAGGACCACGCCGAGGCCGTTGAGCATGATGTTCACGGTACCGGCATACATGATGCCCAGCAAGACCGTGCCGGCGATCATCCACGGCAGGCTGTGCAGACCCAGGAAGCCGATGATGGCGAGGGCGGCAATGCTGCCCAGCAAGCCGATCCGCAGCATCTTGGTGTAGCCGAGCACGGGGGCCAGGCGTCCGGTGATGGGGCCAAAGACCCAGCCAAGCAGAGCGTACGGGGTCAGGATGAGCAGGCTCATCTGGGTGGCGCCAATCCCGAAACCGGGGTCGGACGCCTGGACGAACGCCGGCACAATGCCGTTGATGACGGCGAAGATACCTGTCATGGTCAAGGTGGTGGTCAGCAGTGGGGCCCAGGTGGCGCGCTGGCGCAGGTGCACGGTTTCCACCATGGGGTGTGAGGAACGTTTTTCCACTGCCCAGAAAGCCATGAAGGCGGCGACGGCGACAACGGCCAGGGCCACGGATGTCACCAGCGGACCTGTCGTGATGCCGCCCACCAGCTTGGTGGCCTCGTTCAAGGCCGTCAGCAAGGCACCAACGGCGACGACGATGAAGAACACGCCCAGCCAGTCCATCCTGGTGCCCTCGCCGGGCCTGGATTCCCCGGCCAGGAACACGATCAGCAAGGTCGCGACGGCGGCAATGACAACCATGAGCCAGAAGATACTGCGGAAACCGAAGTGTTCGGCAAAGTAGCCGCCTACGAAGGAGTCAATGCCGGCAATGCCACCATTGACGGCGGTGATCAGGCCCATGAGTGCCCCGTACTTCTTGGGGTCTTTCACGGCGGAACGGAGCATGATCAGGGCAAGTGGAACCGTGGGTCCACTGACGCCCTGGATGATGCGGCCCACGAACAGCCACGTGATGTCAGGTGCCATGGCGGAGATGATGGAGCCGACGGCCATCATGACCATCATGCCGAGCAGGACCTTCTTGCGGCCCACGATGTCGCTCAGGCGCGGCAGGAACAGTGAGAAGACGGCGGCGGCCGTGAAGAACCAGGTCTGCGAGAGTCCAATTGCGGCCTGGCTGGCGTTGAGTTCCTCGCCCATGGTGACCAGGGCAGGGCTGAGCATGGAGGCATTGAGCTGGAAGGCCACGCAGGCCGCGAGCAGTGCAACCATCAAGGCAGTGATGTTACCGGGCTTGCTGAGTATCCCGGGCTTGGCAGTTGCGGTGCTCATGCGTCAACTTCGCCAATGCGGACGAGTGCGTCGGTGACCATGTTCCAGAACTTTGCGTGGTCCAGCGTCACGGCGACGGAGGTCTTGCAATCGGCGGGGGCGGGCGCACGGAAATCGGCCACTGTCATGCCGAGGGTCAGGGTGCCGGTGAGCTCAATGTCCACGGGCACCTTCTGGGTGGTCATGACGCTCGGGTCGATAACGTAGGCGACGGCGCAGGGGTCGTGGACCGGCGGGTAGTCGAAACCCTGGGCGTCCTTGTACGTCTTGGTGAAGAACTCCATGAGTTCCATGACAAACTTGGCCGGCTTGGTGCCGACTGCCTCGATCGCGGCCACAACGTCGGGGGTGGCGAGTGCCTGATGGGTGAGATCCAGGCCCACCATGACCACTTCCCACCCGGCGTTGAACACGATGTGAGCGGCTTCCGGGTCGATCTTGATGTTAAATTCGGCCACCGGGCTCCAGTTGCCCACGTGGTAGCCGCCACCCATGAGGACAACTTCCTTCACGCGTTGAACAATGCGCGGTTCCTTGCGAGCCGCCATGGCGATGTTGGTCAGCCCCGCGGTGGGGACCAAGGTGATGGTGCCCGGCTCGTGGGCCATGACCAGTTCAATGATGAGGTCGACGGCGTGGCGCCGGTCCAGCTCGATCGTGGACTTGGGCTGGGTCGGGCCATCCATGCCGCTTTCGCCGTGGATGTCGGGGGCGGTTTCAATGTTCCGCACCAGGGGCCGGTCGCAGCCGGCGGCAAACGGGACACCGGTGATGCCGGCGATGGTGCCGACAGCAAGGGCATTGCGGGTGACTTTTTCCAGTGTCTGGTTGCCCACCACTGTGGTGACGGCCAGGAGCTCGATGTTGGGGTTGCCATATGCCAGCAGCAGGGCCACGGCGTCGTCGTGGCCGGGGTCGCAATCCAGGATGATCTTCCGGGGTGCGGTGGCCGTCCCGGGCTTGTTGCCGGCGGGGTTGTTCAATGCCGTGTTCACTTTTTCTCCACGTCTTTGGGGGCCGAACTGAGTGGCCGGGGTGAGTACAGCCAAGTTTGGCATCCGTCCAAGCATTACGTCAAGCGCTTAACGTGACTTTCGTCAAGCGCTTGACCCATTGCGGCGGCGGTAATCCGTCCCGCACCCGCTACTATCGATGCATGCGCCCGGTCACAGATCCCCCTTATACCATCCCTGGTGCCGGCGTGGGACGCGCCACGGCTGCCATGGTCGCCGCCCGGGCAGGGGTCTCAACAGCTACGGTTTCCTTGGTAACGAACGGCAAGACGGCCGGGCGGGTGTCCGCGGAGAACATCGCTAAGGTCCAAGAAGCGGTGGCCGAGCTCGGATACGTGGTTGACGGCTTGGGCAGCTCCCTGGCCAAGGGCCGCAGCAACATTGTGATCCTGGTGGCCCCTGACGTCTCCAACCCGTTCTTCGCCAACGTCATTGCCGGTGTCCGCGAGGCTATCGGGGAAGCGTATCAACTGCTACTCTCGGTCACCGACGCAGGGCTAACACCATCGCCGGCCGATGTGCGGAACCTGCTCTCCCTACGCCCGGCAGGTCTGCTCGTGGATGCTCCCAGCGCCCAGTTCCTGGCCGAGTTGCCGTCCGCCGGACCCATGGTGCTGATGGATGCGGCAGGGGTCGCCAGCGACGCCCCGTCGGTGAACTTTGATGTGGCCCAAGGTGCCGGAATGTTGGCGGACCATCTGGCCTCGCTTGGCCACCGCACTGTCGCCTACATTGACAGCGTGACGGGCACCGAAACGTTCCGCGTTCGCAGGGAGGCCTTCTACCGTGGCGCCCGCGTCCACGGCATCAGTGTGGCGGCGGACGTGGCCACCACCATTGACATGGGCGCCAGTGCGCTTGCCTTTGCCCAGGCGTGGCCCGGCTGGGCAGCCCAAGGGGTCACCGCCGTCGTCTGCTGCACTGATACCCACGCCTATGGGGTGCTGCAGGAAGCACGCGTGGCCCGGTTGGGGGTGCCCCAACAATTGGCTGTGACAGGATTCGACGACCTTCCCTTTTCGCAGACTTCCAACCCGGGGCTCACCACAGTGCACCTGCCCGCCAACGAACTGGGACGGGCGGCCGGGCAGCAGCTGCTGCGGCTGCTGGCCGGGGAAACGATTCCGGTACCCGGGCTGATGCTTGAGAGCACATTGGTGGTCCGCGGCTCCACTGTTACCGCAAGCTAAAGAGTGATCAACGGGCCAAACCCGCACACCCAAAGCCGCCACGGAGGGTTCATTCAGATTCACCAACTAAACTATTTAACTGTGAGTGCAGAAAACAATGTGACCCCAGAGCCCAGTGACGCTTCCGAGCAGATGCGTGTCCGGATGGAAAAGCGTGCCAAGCTGCTGGAGCGAGGTGAACAGGCCTACCCGGTTGGTGTCGAGCGGACCCACACCCTTGAAGAAATCCGGGAAAAATACCCGGAACTGGAAGCTGATTCGGCCACGGGGGAAGCTGTGGGCGTCACCGGCCGCGTCGTGTTTGTGCGCAACACCGGCAAGCTGTGCTTCGCCACCTTGCAATCAGGTGCCGGCACCCGCCTGCAGGTCATGCTCTCGCTAGCCAATATCGGCGAGACATCACTGGCGGACTGGAAAGCGCTCGTGGACCTTGGTGACCACGTCTTTGTACGCGGTGAAGTCATCAGCTCCCGCCGCGGAGAGCTCTCCATCCTGGCCGACGCATGGCAAATGGCGTCGAAGGCGTTGCGCCCCCTGCCCGTACTGCACGCCGACCTCTCCGAGGAGATGCGGGTGCGCCAACGCTACGTTGACTTGATCGTTCGCGACGACGCCCGCGAGCAGGTGCGAACCCGCTCCGCCATTGTCAAGGCCATTCGCGACACCCTCCACGGCGAGGATTACATTGAGCTGGAAACCCCCATTTTGCAGCTCATGCACGGTGGAGCCGCAGCCCGGCCATTCCGAACACACCTGAACGCCTTTGACCAGCCAATGACATTGCGTATTGCCATTGAGCTATATCTCAAGCGTGCCGTGGTTGGCGGCATGGATAAAGTCTTCGAAGTGGGGCGCATATTCCGCAATGAGGGCGTTGACTCCACGCACAGCCCCGAATTCACGATGCTTGAGGCCTACGAGGCTTACGGTGACCAATTCACCATGGCAAAGACCATGCAGCGAATCATTTTGGCTGCCGCCGATGCCGTCGGCTCGCGCACCATTGAAACTGATCGAGGCCCCATTAGCCTCGACGGTGAATGGCCTTGGTTGCCTGTTTATCAGGGGCTAAGCGACATGGTTGGACAGGAAATCACCCCGGATACAACTGCCACCGAATTGCATGCCATCGCGGCAAAGCATGAGGTTAAAATTGACCCGGCCTGGGATAGCGAGAAATTGGTTGTTGAATTGTTTGGCGAAATTGTTGAGCCAACGCTGATCCAGCCCACCTTCGTTTGCGACTATCCGCCGTCAGCGCAGCCGTTGGCCCGGCAACACCGGAGCAAGCCCAATCTCATTGAAGCCTGGGACCTCGTCATTGACGGTCGGGAGACTGGCACCGCCTTCTCGGAGCTGATCGACCCTGTTATCCAGCGCGACCGCCTCACGCAGCAGTCCCTGGCCGCCGCGGCGGGCGATCCCGAGGCCATGCAGTTGGATGAAGATTTCCTGCGCGCCCTGGAATACGGGGCACCGCCCATGGGTGGGCTTGGATTGGGCGTGGACCGCTTGGTGATGCTCTTTACAGGTGTTGGAATCCGTGAGGCCATCCTCTTTCCTTTGATGAAACCCGAGTAGAAGCGGCGCGAATATGGAATATGTTGCAGTTATCCTCCCGTCTTTAGGTGTTGGAGTTCTTTTCTACTTCGCCATGAAGGCAATATTCAATGCCGATCGTTCAGAACGGGACGCGTTGGCGCAGGCCGAACGCGAGTCGGAAAGCAATGGCGAACTTCCGTCAAAGTAAGATCTCATAACTAATTCTTTGACTTGAGTGTTTTTTCGAACCATAATTTATGATGAAGCAAACGAGCTCCAATCAAATGTGAGGCGATTAATCCCCATGGCACAGAAGATTCATGTCACCCTAGTTGACGACATTGACCAGAGTCCCGCAGATGAAAACATCACATTCGGCCTGGATGGGATCAATTACGAGATTGACCTTTCCGCCGACCATGCTGCAGCATTGCGTGAGGCATTGGCGAAGTTCATTGCTGCAGGACGACGTGCAGGCGGCCGGGCGGTGCGCGGAAGGGGACCCGCCGCTCCGAAGGCCAAGAGCGATGTAAGCGAAATTCGCCAGTGGGCGAAGCAGAACGGTTACGAAGTTCACGAACGCGGCCGCATTCAAGCTGAAATTCGTGAAGCGTACTACGCGGCCCAGGGCTGAAAACGGCGTAAATAGCAGGCACTGAGACTAGTACGACGGCGAGATCACAGCATCAAGTGATCTCGCCGTCGTACTTAAACTCCAGGGAAGCGGGCAACAAGATATTTCCCCTGTGGCGAACAAGCCCCCATGATCGCCTCGCACTGCGTAGCATCAAAGTACGCAGTAAAAGGAGTGTGGCGAAATGTTTGAGCGATTTACTGATCGAGCCCGACGTGTTGTTGTGCTGGCCCAAGAAGAGGCCCGCATGCTCAACCACAATTACATTGGCACGGAGCACATTCTGCTCGGCCTCATCCATGAGGGTGAAGGTGTTGCCGCCAAGGCCCTGGAGTCCTTGAACATTTCGCTGGACGGTGTCCGTGAACAGGTCCAGGAGATTATTGGGCAGGGACAGCAGGCACCCAGCGGGCACATCCCGTTCACCCCGCGCGCCAAGAAGGTTCTTGAACTTTCTTTGCGTGAGGCCCTGCAACTGGGCCATAACTACATTGGTACCGAGCACATCCTGCTTGGGCTGATTCGTGAGGGTGAGGGCGTTGCCGCGCAGGTGCTGGTGAAGCTTGGAGCCGATCTGGGCCGTGTGCGCCAGCAGGTCATCCAGCTGCTCTCCGGCTACCAGGGCAAGGAGCCGGTTGCCAGTGGCGGCGGCCAGCCTGAAGGCCAGCCCGCTGGCTCAGTGGTCCTTGACCAGTTTGGTCGAAACCTGACCCAGGCTGCCCGGGAAAACAAGCTTGACCCTGTCATTGGGCGCGAGCATGAGATGGAACGCGTCATGCAAATCCTCTCGCGCCGCACCAAGAACAACCCTGTTCTGATCGGTGAACCCGGTGTGGGTAAGACCGCCGTCGTTGAGGGCCTGGCGCAAGCCATCGTCCGTGGAGACGTGCCGGAAACCATCAAGGACAAGCAGCTGTACACCCTTGACTTGGGTTCCCTAGTGGCAGGCTCGCGGTACCGAGGTGACTTCGAGGAGCGCCTGAAAAAGGTGCTCAAGGAAATCCGCACCCGTGGTGACATCATCTTGTTCATCGATGAGATTCACACGCTGGTGGGTGCCGGTGCCGCCGAAGGCGCCATCGACGCAGCCTCCATCCTTAAGCCGATGCTGGCCCGCGGCGAGCTACAGACCATCGGTGCCACCACCTTGGATGAGTACCGCAAGCACATTGAGAAGGACGCTGCACTTGAGCGCCGCTTCCAGCCGATCCAGGTGCCCGAACCCAGCGTTCCGCTGACCATTGAAATCCTCAAGGGTCTGCGTGACCGCTATGAGGCCCACCACCGCGTGTCCATCACCGACGGCGCCCTGACGGCGGCGGCCACCTTGGCCGACCGTTACATCAGCGACAGGTTCCTGCCTGACAAGGCTATCGACTTGATCGATGAGGCCGGTGCCCGCCTGCGTATCCGCCGCATGACCGCACCCCCAGAGCTCAAGGCGATGGACACCGAAATTGCGGCTGTGAAAAAGCGCAAGGAAGACGCCATCGACGCCCAAGACTTTGAGGGTGCCGCGGCCTTGCGCGATGACGAGCAGAAACTCATCACCGCCCGGGCAGAGAAGGAGCGCCTGTGGAAGTCCGGTGGACTCGATGACATCTCCGAGGTCGATGAGGATCTCATCGCCGAGGTTCTGGCTAACTCCACGGGCATCCCGGTGTTCAAGCTGACCGAAGCCGAGTCCACGCGTCTGCTGAAGATGGAAGACGAGCTGCACAGGCGCGTCATCGGCCAGAATGAGGCCATCAAATCCATCTCGCAGGCCATTCGCCGGACCCGTTCAGGACTCAAGGATCCCAAGCGCCCCGGTGGCTCGTTCATCTTCGCCGGTCCCACAGGCGTTGGTAAGACCGAGCTGGCCAAGGCTCTTGCCGAGTTCTTGTTCGGTGACGAAGACGCCCTGATCACCCTTGACATGTCCGAGTACTCGGAGAAGCACACGGTTTCACGACTGTTCGGTGCCCCTCCCGGCTACGTTGGCTACGAAGAGGGTGGGCAGCTGACCGAGAAGGTTCGGCGCCGTCCGTTCTCCGTGGTTTTGTTCGATGAGGTTGAAAAGGCGCACGCCGACTTGTTCAACTCCTTGCTGCAGATCCTCGAAGACGGCCGTTTGACTGACAGCCAGGGCCGGGTGGTTGACTTCAAGAACACCATCATCATCATGACCACCAACCTGGGTACCCGCGACATCTCCAAGTCAGTGGCCACGGGCTTCCAATCCGGTGGCGACACGCAAACCGGCTACAACCGGATGCGAGCTAGGGTCACCGAGGAGCTCAAGCAGCACTTCCGCCCCGAGTTCTTGAACCGTGTGGACGATGTTGTGGTGTTCCCGCAGCTGACCCAGGACGAGATCATCGAGATTGTCGACCTGATGGTTGCACGCTTGGAGAGCCGTTTGGCTGACAAGGGAATGGGCATCGAGCTCACCCCCGCGGCCAAGGTCCTGCTCGCCACACGTGGCTACGACCCGGCCATGGGTGCCCGGCCGCTGCGCCGCACCATCCAGCGTGAGATTGAGGATCACCTCTCCGAGAAGATCCTCTTCGGCGAACTCAAGGACGGCGACATCGTGGCGGTGGATGTTGAGGGCGAAGGCGACGAAGCGAAGTTCACCTTCGTGGGCACGGCCAAACCGCACATCCCGGACGCCATCGCGGCCTCCGCGTAGGAAACACATGGCCCAGTAGAGGGTCTCGACGGGCTCGACCACCGGTGGTCGAGCCCGTCGCACTTTAACCCCTGACTGCGTGCGCCCCTAGTCACGGCGGCCAGTGGCCCCTAGATTTGAGGCTGTGGGCAACCATGGAGAGCATGCTCAGAACCGTATTAGCGCTGATGTGCTCAAAACACGCCGGACGGCTCGACCGCGGCCGGGAAACCGAACGGACAATGTTCTTCAGCGACGCGGTCTTTGCCATCGCCATGACGTTGCTGGCCCTGGACCTGAGACTTTCGGATCTGCCTGCGGACATCACGGTGCGAGGGTTCGAGTCGGTACTCGTTGACCGGGTGCCGGCCCTAGCCGCCTTTGCCCTCAGCTTTGTTCTGGTGGGGTGGACCTGGATCAATCACCACCGCCGTTTCAACGCCATCGTCTCCTATGACAACAGGCTCCAGGTCATCAACTTGCTCATCTTGTTCTTCGTGGTGTTCTTGCCGGGGCCCACCACCATACTCTTTGCGGACGTGCCGTCCACGCCGTAGCCACCGGTCATTTATGCCCTGACCATCGCCGATCTGAACCTGAGTGTCGGCTGGCTGTGGAGGTACGCGCGAAAGGCCTCCCTTTTGGCGGACTGGGTGGATGAACCACTGTTCGGGCTTGTTGCAGGCGGGACTTTGCCCATCTGGGTGGTGTTCCTGGCCTCGATCCCCATAGCCTTCATCAATCCCACGTGGGCCATGTACTTTTGGATTCTACTGTGGCCGGTCTCAGCCATCCACGGCCGGTTGCGGATGCGAGGCTTTGTCCGGGCGGTGATGGCACGCCTTGAGGCCGAGGACCGGGCGTAGGGTCCTGACCCCGGCGTGTCTATAGACTGAAACCGTGACTTCAGCGCTAACAATCCGTCCCGCCCGCACCTCAGACGTCTATGCCATCAAGGACTTGGTGGCGCCCTTGGCACAGCAACGAATCTTGATCTCCAAAGAGTCGGTCACCTATTTTGAGGCGATACAGGAGTTCTTGATCGCCGAGCACGACGGCGAAACTGTTGGCTGTGGTGCCCTACACGTCATGTGGGAGGACCTGGCGGAGATCCGGACCCTGGCCAGCGCCGACGTCTGGCGCGGGCAGGGCGTGGGCCATGCGCTGGTGGAACGGCTGCTGGAGAAAGCCCGCGAACTGGGTGTGAGCCGCGTTTTTTGCTTGACGTTCGAGGTTGACTTCTTCACCCGCCACGGCTTTGAGGTCATGGCGGACCAGGGCGCCGTGGACCCCGCTGTCTACTCCGAGTTGCTGCGCTCCGCCGATGAAGGTGTGGCTGAGTTTCTAGACCTGGCGCGGGTCAAGCCGAACACGCTCGGTAACACCCGGATGATCCGCCAGCTCTAAGCGAATTGGCGGGAAATGGCCTATCAACCGCGAACGCGGCCGGGTAGTGTTCGTAAGGAAAGGCGAGGGGTGACCCCCGCCTCTATTTATCCGCTGTGCTATTTGGAGGGTTCCGTCATGAAAAAACTCATCAATGATCCCAAGTTAGTTGTTGACGAATCGATGGAAGGGTTCGGACTGGCGCATGCCAGTCATGTCACCATCCACCCCGATCCGCTTTTTGTCACCCGCAAGGGCGCCCCAAGGCCTGGCAAGGTTGGTTTGGTGTCCGGGGGAGGCAGCGGGCATGAGCCCCTCCACGCCGGCTATGTGGGCTTCGGCATGCTGGACGCAGCCGTCCCCGGCGCCGTGTTCACCTCACCAACCCCCGACGCGATCATTCCGGCCACACTCGCCGCGAACTCAGGGGCCGGCGTCGTGCACATTGTGAAAAACTACACCGGCGATGTGCTGAACTTTGAGACGGCAGCCGAGATGGCCGAGGCTGAAGGCGTTGAGGTTCGCACCGTTCTGGTCAACGACGATGTCGCCGTGGAGGATTCGCTCTACACGGCCGGTCGGCGCGGAGTTGCTGGCACGGTGTTGGTGGAAAAGATTGCCGGGGCCGCGGCCGAGCGCGGTGACGGGCTCGACGCCGTTGCAGCCATCGGCCAGCGCGTGAACGACAACGTGCGCAGCATGGGCGTTGCCTTGGCAGCCTGCACCGTCCCACACGCCGGCGTGCCAAGCTTTGAGCTGGGCGAAGACGAGATTGAAATTGGTATTGGGATCCATGGCGAACCGGGACGGCACCGCATCGCCATGGAGAACGCCGACGGCATTACCGACAGGCTGCTGGAGCCGATCCTGGCCGACCTCAAACCGGCGGCCGGGGACAAGGTCTTGCTGTTCGTGAACGGGATGGGAGGCACACCTGCCAGCGAACTGTACATTGTGTACCGGCACGCAGTGAAGGTTCTCCAAGCCGCGGGACTGGTGGTCGAACGATCCCTGGTAGGCAACTACATCACGGCGCTGGAAATGCAGGGCTGCTCCATCTCGGTGCTGCGCCTCGACGAGGAAATGACGGAGCTGTGGGACGCCCCCGTCAACACACCTGCCTTGCGATGGGGGATGTGAGCATGGGCCAAACACTCGATGCGTCCTGGGCGATTGACTGGTTGCGGCGCAGCGCGGCAGTCATCGCTGAGAACCGTATGATGCTCATTGAGCTCGACCGAAAAATCGGCGACGGTGACCACGGCGAAAACATGGACCGCGGCTTCCAAGCCATTTTGCTTAAGCTGGACGAGGGTGAACCGGAAACCCCCGGGGCTGTCTTCAAGCTGGCCGCGATGACCCTGATGTCCAAGGTCGGCGGCGCGGCCGGGCCCCTGTACGGCACTGCGTTCCTGCGCGCGGCCACAGCAGCCGGTGAGCAGCGCGGTCTGGACTCGGAGCTTCTGGCAGCAGCCCTGGCCGCAGCACGCGACGGGGTGGTGGCCCGCGGCAAGGCCGCGGTGGGTGAGAAGACCATGATTGATGCGTGGACACCTGCCGTTGACGCGGCTGCAGCCGCTGCCGCACGTGGGGCCGGACCCGCCGAACTCCTGGACGCGGCCGCATCGGCTGCCAGGGCCGGGGCGGTTTCCACCGAGCCCCTCATTGCCCGCAAGGGCCGGGCCAGCTACCTGGGGGAGCGTGCCATCGGGCACCGAGACCCAGGGGCTGAGTCATCGGCCCTGCTCTTGCGTGCCGCCGCTGAAGCCGCAGCCGCATCCCAGGCTTCCGGGATCGGCACATGAGCGTTGGGCTGGTTATCGTCTCGCACAGTGCCCAACTGGCGGCGGGGGTCGTGGAACTTGCGGCACAGATGGCAAAGGAGGTCACCTTAGTGGCCGCCGGCGGAATGGATGACGGCGGCATCGGGACGTCGCTGGAAAAAGTCATGGAGGCGCTGGAGCGGGCCGACACGGGCGACGGTGTGCTGGTGCTGACCGACCTCGGATCCGCCGTTATGACCGCAGAATCGGCGCTGGAGTTCCTTGGCAATCCGGAGAATATCCGCCTAGCAAATGCCGCGCTCGTGGAAGGTGCCGTTGCGGCGGCCGTCACGGCGCAGGGCGGAGCGCCCCTGGCCGCGGTGCAACACGCCGCTGAGACGGCCCTGACCCCCGGCGCCGCGACCGCCCTGGAACTGGGTAGCGTCCCAGGCGCACTGTCGGGGCAGGGCCCGATGCCGGCAGGGCCCGCCGCAGGGCCCGCCGCAGGGCCCGCCGCCGAGCCCGGTACCGTGACCGCCCAACTGACGCTGATCAACCCGATGGGCCTGCACGCCAGGCCTGCCGCCGTGCTGGCGGGTGAGCTTGGCGCCATGGACGTTGAGATTGAGATCAACGGTGTGGACGGGCAGTCGGTCATGATGCTGATGGCACTCGGCGCGGGGCAGGGCACCGAGCTTGCCGTGTCGGCCACAGGTCCCGACGCCCAACGGGCAGTGGAGCTGGTGCGCAGCAAAGTGGAGGCCGGCTTCGGCGAAATCTGACGCCCGCTACGCGGGATGAGGGGTTGGTGCCCGCTAGTGCGGCAGGTGGTAGCCGTCGTCAGAGAGTTGGGCCAGCCCGTCCGCGAGCAGACCGGCCAGGGCCCGCTCCAGTTGGGGCGCCTGCGTGTTGAGGTCGTGCAGCTTGCCCAACGCCGTGGCAACCTCGGCCGGGTGGGCCAGCGGCGCCGTAGTGGCGAGCTCGGTGTCGGAGGCCCACAGCAGGTCGGCATGGATCGGGGCGTCGGCGGCCCGCAAAACAGCCATTACAGCGCCGCGGACCTGCCTGTCGGTTCCAGCCCAAGGCTGGCCCTTGGGCATATAGGTGGGTTCCGGCTGGCCGGCGGCAATCCAGGCGCACTCCGTCCGGACGGGGCAGAGCCCGCACTTGGGGCTGCGGGCAGTACACACCAGGGCCCCGAGTTCCATGACGGCGGCGTTCCACTCCACCGACTCGGCAGGATCATGCGGTAGGAGATCCGCAGCCAGCTTCATTTCCGCGGCCGTCAGCGTCGGCGCCGGCAGTGCCTGGCCTATGACGAGGCGGGCGTGAACCCTGCGGATGTTGGTGTCCACCACCGTCTCGCGCCGGCCAAAGGCAAAAGCGGCTACGGCCGCAGCCGTGTAGGTCCCAATGCCAGGGAGAGTTAAAAGTGCCTCGAAGGTGTCCGGTACCTCGCCGTCGTGCTGCTCCACGATCATCGCAGCGGCCGCGTGCACGCGCAGGGCCCGTCGCGGATAGCCCAGCCGTCCCCACGCACGCAGGATTTCGCCCTGGGATTCCGCGGCAAAGCTGGCAGGCGTTGGCCAGCGGGACATCCACTGCTCCCAGACCGGCTGCACACGCACCACGGGCGTCTGTTGCAGCATGATCTCGCTGACGAGGACTCCCCAGGCCGAACAACCGCCGCGCCACGGCAAGTCACGGGCCGATTCGCGGAACCACGCCCGCACTTGCTGATGCACAGCAACTCCTCCTAGCAGTGTTTTCTTCGCACGGGCAGTTCTACTGTAGCCCGGATCACCGGGCGGCTCGGCGGCGTGGTTGGTCGTGGCGGCGGCGGGCGTTCGCTACTCTGGAATGGTGGTGACATCAGGAAAAAAGGGGCAGCGCAAGGGTTCGCGCCAGCTTGCCTCGATACCTGGGGTGTCCGCCAAGGTTTACCGGCGACGCCGGACTGTAGTTAGCATTTTGGCCCTCCTTATTGTGGTGGTTTTGGCCATCACAGGTTTTGCACTTTTTTCCCTGCTCAGCCCTTCCAACGGGAGCGCCGGAGATCTTGCAACGATACCGAGCGCGGACAGCACCGCCGAAACTGCCGTCCCGGCAGCAAAGCCGGATACGCCGGCGTCGGCCGTGTGCAATGAGGCCGGTATCAAGGTCAGCGGCTTGGTGGACAAGACTTCCTTCGCGGCGGACGAGAACCCGAAACTGACATTGCGGGTCACCAACACCGGCGAGGCTCCGTGCGACATCAACGTCGGCACCAGCCAGATGGAATTCAAGATCACCAGCGGAAATGACAGCATCTTCAACTCCAAGGATTGCCAGGCGGATCCCACAGACTTGGTCAAAAACCTGAAGCCGGGTGCCTCGGAGACGGCTAATTTCACGTGGAAGCGCAACCGCAGTGCTCAAGGGTGTGCAAGTGTTGCGGCCATGCCCGGCGGCGGCGGGGCAACCTACGTGTTCGTGGCCACCCTGGGGAAGTGGGCCAGTGATAAGGTCATCTTCCAACTCCAATAGGACAGGCCCCTATTTAGAGGAACCGGTCCAGAAGGCTTGCCTCGGCAATCCGGGACAGCCCCTCACGCACCGTGCGGGCACGTAGTTCGCCAATCCCGTCAACCACCATGAGTTCATCAATGGTGGCAGCCATGAGGTCCTGCAGGCCACCAAAGTGGTCAACGAGGCGCCCGGCGACCGCGCGGGGAACTGCCTTGAGTTCTGAAACGAGCCGGTAGCCACGCGGTTGGATAATATTCTCCAGGGCATCATTCCCGGCCGGGAGCCCCACAGCGCCGGCAATCAGGTTCAAATCGATCAGGTCGGCCTGGTCGATTTCCTGCAGGGCCGCCACCGCGGCATCAACATCGGTAACGAGCGGGTCCGTGTAATCGCGGATCACCATGTCGGCGCCGGAACCGCGCGTTGCCGAAAGTTCATCCAGCTGCAGGGAGAGCAGGCGACCGTCCACGCCCAGCTCCAGCACGTACTGGGCGATCTCCTCGGAGATCCGGCGCACCATCTCGTGGCGCTGCAACGTCACGGCCACATCGCGGACCGTGACCATCGCCTCGATTTCCAGTGCCGAAAGGGAGCTTGTCACCTGGTCCAGGCGTGCACGGTAACGCTCCAAGGTGGCCAGGGCCTGGTTGGCGCGAGCCAACACCTTCTCCGAGCCTTCAAGCACGTACCGCAGACCATCCACATAGAGGGCAATAATTTGCATCGACTGGCTGACGGAAACAACGGGGACACCCGTTTGAATGGCGACGCGCTCGGCCGTGCGGTGGCGCGTGCCCGATTCCTGGGTTTCAATGCTGGGATCCGGAACCAGCTGCACGGCGGCCCGTAAAATCTTGGTGACGTCCTTGTCGCAGACGATGGCACCGTCCATCTTGGCCAGTTCACGCAGGCGGGTGGGCGCAAAATCGATGCCGATCTCAAAGCCGCCCGAGCAAAGGCTCTCCATGGTCTTGTCCATACCAAGGACAATCAACGCCCCGGTGCGTCCGCGAAGAATACGCTCCAGCCCGTCACGCAACGGGGTTCCCGGTGCAACACGGGCAAGAGTGGCCTTGAGGGCATCTTCGGGGGTGCGAAGCATTGACGAGTCCTTCTTTTCAAGCGCGGGTATCCGCACAAGTCACAGTCCCCATATTAGTGGGAACTTGCCCCTAATACGCGCCGTTGCAGCCTTTAACCGGGAGGACCAGGCCGGATGTCAAGGAAATTGATGCCACGCGGGTGTTTGGGCGGAAAATTCTACTGGTTGTGGACGGTTGGGAGCCGGACCTGGGACCTGGATCTCAACGCGCCAGATCACTTGTCTCCGGGTTAGCCGTGCAGTAGCAGTTCAGTGGCCTCGGCAACGTGTTCAATCTGCTTCACCGTGAAGTTTGGCGGAATGTCCCCCGGCCCGGCGGGGCTCTTGGGCACTAGGGCGTGGGTGAATCCCAGTCGGTAGGCTTCCTGGATCCGCTGGTTGATGCCGGCTACCGGACGCACCTCACCGGCCAGCCCCACCTCCCCGAAGGCCACCATCTTCTGGTGGACGGCCCTGTTCGTCTTGGCCGAAACTATGGCCAGGGCAACGGCGAGGTCCATGGCCGGTTCGCTCAGCCGGGCCCCGCCCACAGTGGCAACATAGCTGTCATCAGCATCCAGGCGGACCCCTGCACGTTGTTGCAGCACCGCAAGCAGCATGCCCACGCGGGTGGAGTCGAGTCCGCTGACAGTGCGCCTCGGTGAGGACCCCACAGCGGGGGTCAGCAGTGACTGGACCTCGGCCAGCAGAGGGCGGCGGCCCTCCATAGTGACGGTGATGCAGGTCCCGGACACGGGCGAGCTGGTGCGCGAGATGAACAAGCCGCTGGGATCGGCCAGGCCCTCGATGCCGTTGTCGGTGAGGTCGAAGCAACCCACCTCATCGGTCTGCCCATACCTGTTTTTCACGGCCCGCAACAGACGCAGGCGCGAGTGGCGTTCGCCGTCGAACTGGCAGACCACATCCACCAGATGCTCCAGAAGGCGGGGGCCGGCAATGGAACCATCCTTGGTCACATGGCCCACTAGAAGTGTCGTCATGTTCAGCCGCTTGGCTGCAGCGATCAGCGAGGCGGCAACCTCGCGGACCTGGGACACGCCACCGGCCGCACCATCCACCATGGCACTGCTAAACGTTTGCACAGAATCAACAATCAGTAGGGCAGGCTGGACAGCTTCCACCTGACCCAACGCCGTGCCGAGATCCGTCTCGGCCCCCAGATACAGCGTGTCCGCAACGGCGCCAATCCGTTCAGCGCGCAGTTTCACCTGGGCCGCAGACTCTTCCCCTGTTAGGTAGAGGACCTTCTGTGGTTCCCTGCCGTGGTCATTGCGGGCAAACTTCGCGGCCACATCCAACAACAAGGTGGACTTGCCCACCCCGGGTTCGCCTGCGAGCAAGATGACCGCCCCGGGAACCATACCCCCACCCAGGACACGGTCGAGTTCGGGCACGCCGGTCAGGTTGTGGGCCGCTTTGGAGGCGTCCACCTCGGAGATGAGCTGCGCCGGACGCACCACCGTTGTGGCGGCGGTGGTGCGCACCACCACGGTGCCGACCTCCTCAAGGGTCCCCCAGGCCTGGCACTCCCCGCACCGGCCAACCCACTTCACTGCCATCCAGCCGCATTCGGCGCAGCGAAAGTTTTGCCCAGCGTTGGCCTTAGCCGTTTTTGTTGCCATGGTTCAACCCTAGCGCCGGGCACTGACAAGGATGAACCCACCGTACCCGCCTGTGGAGAACAGCTTGGGGCGGCCTACAGTTTGGGCAGCAGCGCCCTGGCGTCCGCCGGGTCCATGCTCGCCACTTCCAGCAGGTCCACCATGAGCGTGCGGAATAGGAGCACCAGTGCCTCACCCTCCATCCGCGTGATTTCCAGCTTGCTGGGGTGCAGGCGGATGGCGATGTCCGCCAGCGAGTCACGGGCGTGGCTCAGTGTGGTCCGGGGATTGGTGTCGGCCACGGCGGCACCGAGTTCTTCCACGGCCGATGCACATTCGCTGATCGCCTCGGCTAGATTCAGGGTTCCGACGTCGGAGAGCGCAGCATTGTTAATTACGCTGGTCAGCCGTCGCGCCAGCACCCGGCTCGATCGCATGGCATAGTCAAGGCGTTCCATGACCTTGGCCAGAGCCTCAACCTCCTGAAGATGGCGTCGGTAAAGGGGGGAAAGTGTGGCAATTTCGACTGAGCCATGCAAGCCCTGGCGCATCGCATCGATGCGGGGCTGTTGGCTGCGGGCCCGTACCAGTGCGTGCCAGGCCGTGGTGGAGTCGTTGTAGGAAAGGGCCGACGCGCATTCGCGCAGCACCAAAGCCAGTTCGCCGAGCATGAGTTTCACATCGTCTTTGGGGGCGCGGCGCGGATCTCGGGGAACCAGCAGGGTGACCGCCAGGGCAAAACACCCCCCGACGATGGCGTCGATGCTGCGGGTGAACGGCCCGCCTGCCGGGATGGGTAGCAAAACCACCAGCAGGGACTGCAACGCCAGCTGGGTGGTGAAAATGGCGCCGGAATCTAGGAAGCGGGCCAGCAGCACCGACAGGAAAACGACCAGGGCCGCCTGCCAGATGCCTGCTCCGAGCCAGTGCAGCAAAGTGTCCCCGAGAGCGATGCCAATGGTGCAGCCAAGGCCCACTTCAAGAACCCTGCGCAGCCGGGGGTCCCGCGAAAACCCCAGGGCGATGATGGCGCTTGTTGCCGCGAACAGCGGCCCCTGATGGCCCAGCACCAGCATAGAAAAGTAGTAGGCACCTACCGAGCAAAGAGTGATTAGCAGGGCAGGGACCAGGGAGTTGTAGCTTCGTCGCAGCCCCAGCCGGGCACGGCGCTTGAGGAACCTCACGCTCGCGACGTCCCGGACTGACTCTGGCATGGGATAAGTCTATGTGCCGGTGCCCGGGGCCAGACCCCGGGCACCGGTCCCGTCAGTTTGCGGCGTCAAATCCCCTTAGTTGGTTCGGTACCGTGGCACCGGCCCTCACTTCTCCGGCACTCACCCGCTGCTCTTGCATCTCGACCTGGATGATCCCGCCCAGTGAGGATACATCGGTTACGGAGGCGCGCTGTCCAGTGGTGTATTCCAAGTTCGTCAGGGCCTGAAGGCCCGTCAGATTTGACACAGGGCTGTCTTCGAAGCTCTGCGTGGACAGGTGGGTCGCCCTAGACCCTCCGATACCCACCCTCTAGGGGCAGGAAGGTTACGCAACGGTTCGAAGCTGCTGATCTGGGTTTCGCCGAGTGAAACATATGCCAATGCCGACATACCGGCATGCCAGCAACGGAGGCCAAAGACGTGGTTGGTGCATTGCCTAATCACCAGTTTCGTAAGATTCCGAAAAGCGGCCAGCGGCGCAAGTGAGCTAAACGCTCCTCCGAACAAGTACAGTCGCTCCAACTTGTCTGCGTGCTCGAGGCCCGTGAGATCGCCAACGGTGTCGCAGCTGAGAACCAAAATCGAACTGATCCCCCTACCGTGAGAATGCCAGCCGGCTGCAGTCTCAAGACGTCCCGCAAACACGCCGCAAGTACTGCATCAAGCACAACCGCGTCAGTGTCGACCGCGAAGGCCGGGGTTGCAGCACCAGTGACGCCCAGCATTGCGGCGAGAGTGATGCCGATGCCCCCAATTACCGCCTGTTGATCTTGCGCACCTCATCACGGCATTCCGCAAATCTTAGTAAAACGTATTTATCAGTTCAGGGGTACGGGCCTAGGTGTCCGCTGAGCCTGTCCCAATCGTGGGCCGGTGATTCCTACTTACACACGCCTGCCCGCATGGCGATGTGAGCGACGTCGTACTCAAAAACCAAGAATCCCCGCGGCGTTAACCTTCCGTTCACTTAGGGCGGGTCGTTGCTTCATCTGGTGGTCGTAACTTCTAAAGGGTAAGGAATCCCAAGACACCCATCGAAGAGGTAAATCACGTGAAGGCACTTCACATTGGCCGCGTGGCCGCAGTTCTCACCGTCGGCGCACTCGCCCTGACCGCCTGCGGAACTGACAACGTTGTGACCCCCGGCAACGGCGGCACGTCCTCCGCCCCGGCAGGCCCCACGGTCACCGGAACCCTTACCGGTACCGGCGCCAGCTCCATCTCCGCCGCCATGGACGCCTGGAAGGCCGGATTCGAGTCCGCCAACTCCGGCGCCAAGATCCAGTACTCACCTGAAGGCTCTGGAGCCGGACGCAAAGCCTTGATCGCAGGAGCCGTGCAATTTGCCGGCTCCGACGCTTACCTCAAGGATGACGAGCTCGCCTCCGCCAAGGAAAAGTGCGGGCCCGACGGCGCCGTCAACGTTCCCTGGTACATCTCACCGATCGCCGTGGCCTTCAACGTGCCCGGTGTGAAGGACCTCAAGCTCGACGCCGACACCATCGCCAAGATCTTCCGCGGTGACATCAAGAACTGGAACGACGCAGCCATCAAGGCCGCCAACCCGTCGGCGACACTGCCGGATCTGGCAATTACCCCCGTGCACCGCTCGGACAACTCAGGCACTACAGAGAACTTCACCGACTACTTAGCAGCCGCAGCTTCCACCGTGTGGACGGATAAGAAGTCAGGCGACTGGCCCGCAGCCCTGCCCGGCGAAAACGCCAAGGGCACCTCCGGTGTGGTCAAGACCGTCACCGAAACCGCCGGCGCCATCACCTACGCCGACGACTCCGCCGTCACCGACGCACTGGGCAAGGCTGAGCTGAAGGTTGGCGATAGCTTCGTCCCTGTCACCGCCGAGGGTGCAGCCAAGGCCGTTGACGCCGCCAAGGTGGTTGAGGGCCGCGGCCCGAACGACTTGTCCCTGAAACTGGACCGTACCACCACGGTGGCTGGCGCCTACCCGGCCGTCCTGGTCTCTTACGGAGTGTTCTGCGCCCATTACCCGGACGCCGCCACCACTGACCTGGTCAAGTCTTTCGGCACCTTCGTGCTCAGCACCGAAGGTCAGAAGCAGGCAGCCGACGCAGCCAAGAGCGCCCCGCTCTCCGCTGCGCTCGCCGCCAAGGCCAAGGCCTCGATCGACTCCATCAGCGTCGCCAAGTAAAGCCGAACAAAAGGTATCAAATTGTCCACCACCAAGCTCGCGCACAAGGCGAAAACAGGGCGGGCCGGAACAGGCCGCACCGGAGATAAAGTGTTCTCCGGTGCGGCACTGGGCGCCGGTGCGCTGATTGTGGCCGTGCTGTTCGCCGTCGCACTTTTTCTGGTAGTGCAGGCACTGCCCACGTTTAGTGCACCGGCAGCGGACATCACCGGGGGGAAGGGGTTCTTGCCCTATATCTTCCCGATCGTCGTCGGCACGCTCATCGCCGCCGCCATCGCCTTGCTCATTGCCACACCCGTTGGTATTGCCGTGGCCTTGTTCATCTCCCATTACGCCCCGCGCCAGCTGGCTCGCGGCCTGGGCTATGTGGTGGACCTTCTAGCCGCCATCCCGTCCGTTGTTTACGGCGCCTGGGGTGCAAGCTACCTTGCCTCCCAGTTGAAAGTCCCGTATGCGTGGCTTGCCGAGAACCTCGGCTGGATCCCCATTTTTGCAGGACCCGCCTCAAGTACGGGAAAGACCATCCTGACCGCCGGCATCGTGCTGGCCGTCATGGTCTTGCCCATCATTGCCTCTCTGACCCGGGAAATTTTCTTGCAGGCCCCTATGCTGCACCAGGAAGCGGCGCTGGCATTGGGTGCAACCCGCTGGGAAATGATCCGTATGGCCGTGTTGCCCTTTGCCCGCGGCGGCATTATCAGCGCCGTCATGCTGGGTTTGGGCCGCGCCCTCGGGGAAACCATGGCCGTGGCACTCGTGCTTTCCTCCGGACCGATGATCGCCTCTCTGGTCCGCTCCGGAAACCAGACCATCGCAGCCGAGATCGCCCTGAACTTCCCGGAAGCGTTCGGCCTTCGCATGCATGAACTTATTGCCGCCGGCCTGGTGCTGTTCCTGATCACCCTGGCCGTGAACATGGTGGCCCGCTGGATCATCAACCGCCACAAAGAATTCTCGGGAGCCAACTGATGGCCACGCTCATGACCGAACGCAAGCGCTCCGCCCTGACCCGCGGCCGCCTCCCCAAGTACACGCCCTACGCCATCGCCGCCAGCGCTGTCATCATCGCAGCAGCCCTGATGGCCCTGGTCGGGTTCAACGTTTTTGGCTGGGCAGTCCTCTCCGCCGTGTTGTTCGCGGTGGGCAACGTCGGCAGCTCCGCCATTGTGGAGGGCCGCCGCAAGGCCACCGACAAACTCGCCACCTCGCTGGTGGTTGGCGCGTTCCTGCTTGCCCTTCTACCGCTGATCTCCGTTATTTGGACGGTTTTGGTCAACGGAATCCCGGGCCTGATGACCCCCGGATTCCTGGGATCGTCCATGAACGGGGTCACCGGCGCGGTGGACAACGCCTCGGTCAAGGACGGCACAACGGCGGTGGGCGGGGTCTACCACGCACTCGTGGGCTCGGTGCTGATCACTCTCTGGGCCACACTGATCTCCGTGCCCATCGGTCTGCTGACCGCCATCTACCTGGTGGAATACAGCGCCGGGAACAAGTTCTCCAAGGTCATCACCTTCCTGGTGGACGTCATGACCGGCATCCCCTCCATTGTGGCCGGCTTGTTTGCCGCAGCCTTCTTCGCCATGATCTTGGGCCCGGGCACCAAGACCGGGTTCGTGGCCGCCGTCGCCCTCTCCGTGTTGATGATCCCGGTGGTGGTGCGCTCCAGCGAGGAAATGCTCAAGATTGTCCCCAACGAGCTGCGCGAGGCCGCCTACGCCCTGGGTGTACGCAAGTGGCGGACCATCATGAAGGTGGTCATTCCGACGGCGATCTCCGGCATCGCCTCCGGGGTCACCTTGGCGATTGCCCGGGTTATCGGGGAAACCGCGCCACTGCTGGTCACGGCCGGATTCGCGACGACGATCAACACGAATGTGTTTGCCGGCTGGATGTCTTCGCTGCCCACCTTCATCTACACGCAGATTATGACCCCGACCTCGCCGTCGAACCCGGATCCGTCCAACCAACGCGCTTGGGCGGCCGCGCTCCTGCTGATCATCTTGGTCATGCTCCTGAACCTCGGCGCCCGCCTAGTGGCCCGCATATTTGCGCCCAAAACCGGCCGCTAACTTTTAGAAACGGAACCTCATTACTATGTCTAAACGCATCGACGTCAGCGACCTCAACGTCTATTATGGCGATTTCCTGGCCGTAGAAGATGTCAACATCACCCTTGACGCCAAGTCCGTCACCGCTTTCATTGGCCCCTCCGGTTGTGGCAAGTCCACGTTCCTGCGCACCTTGAACCGCATGCACGAGGTCATCCCCGGCGCCCGGGTTGAGGGCAAGGTGTTGCTGGACGGGGATAACCTGTATGCCGACGGCGTCGATCCCGTGACGGTCCGCAGCCAGATCGGCATGGTGTTCCAGCGGCCCAACCCGTTCCCCACCATGAGTATTCGCGACAACGTCCTGGCCGGGGTGAAGCTGAACAGCCGCCGCATGCCCAAGTCCGACGCCGACGATCTGGTGGAGAAGTCCCTGCGGGGCGCCAACTTGTGGAAAGAGGTCAAGGACCGTCTGGAGAAGCCTGGCTCAGGGCTGTCCGGTGGACAGCAGCAACGCCTGTGCATCGCCCGCGCCATCGCCGTCTCACCGGACGTGATCCTGATGGACGAGCCATGTTCGGCACTTGACCCAATCTCCACGCTCGCCATTGAGGACCTCATCAACGAGCTCAAGGACGAATACACCGTGGTAATCGTGACGCACAATATGCAGCAGGCCGCCCGCGTCTCCGACAAAACTGCGTTCTTCAACATCGCCGGAACCGGCAAGCCCGGCAAACTGATTGAGTTTGCCGAGACCACCACCATCTTCAACAACCCGGGGCAGAAGTCCACTGAGGACTATGTCTCCGGCCGTTTCGGCTAACCAAACCGCGCGGGGACTTCCGCCATGCGCAGGGCTGGACGGGCCGGGCTGCGCAGCTCGATCAGTGGCGCAGCCCGGGGAGGCTGGCTCTGCGCATAACGGAGCGATTCTTGCCACTGTTACAGCGGCTCGAAACAACTGTGCCCGCGAGTGGCGGCACACCTAGGCTGGGTTCATGACTTCACTTCCCGCTGTTCGCGGCGCCCACCTCGTCGGATCCATCAACCAGCCCACCGCGGCAGACACCCTGGCGATTGTTGCGGAAAACCTCGGTGGCTACGTGGCGCGCATACCCGACGGCGAGGTGGGCGAACGCTACCACTGGATCCTGTTCCAGGGCACCCGGTTCGAGGCCGTTGCCGGACTGAGCCGCGTGCCGGGGGAGCCCTTCATGATTGCCGGCTTCGACCTGCGCAAGATTGTCCTTGACGGTACCGTGCCCGCCGCCGAGCTGAAGTTTGGACCGCTGGGCTACGCCGAGGCGGCCCTTGCCAGCTACCAGGACTTCAAAGCCCTCCGCGACGCCGGCGCCATCGCCGAAGGCACCCGCTTCCAGGTGGCCATTCCGTCGCCGCTGGCGCCGCTGGGCTCCTACCTTGTTGCCTCAGACCAGGCCGCCGTCTACCCGGCCTACGCCGTCGCCATGGAGCGCGAGATTGCAGAAATCTCCGCCGGCATTCCGGCCCAGGACCTGGCCATCCAGATCGATCTGGCCGTCGAGTTCAGCCACATCGAAAAAGTTTCCGTGGGTGGCAACACGCCCGACTGCTGGTACGTGGAGGGCGCTGACCCCACCACGGAGGAGATCATCGACGCCGCAACGTCATTGGCTGCCCCAGTGGCCGCCGCCGTTCCGGAGGACGTGCAATTCGGCGTCCACCTTTGCTACGGCGACGTCGCAGAGAAGCACTTCGCGGAGCCCGCCGACGCCGCCAACCTGACGGCCGTCGCCAACGCCCTGTCCGCGAAGGTTTCCCGCCCAATTGAATTCCTGCACCTGCCGGTGCCGATAGAGCGCGACGACGCAGCCTACTTCGCGCCGCTGGCCAACCTTGCGCTCCACCCGGAAACGGAACTGTTCCTGGGTTTGGTGCATCACGAGGACGGCACAGAGGGCGCGGCCCGCCGGATCGCCGGCGCCCGCCCGGCCCTAGCGGCGGCGGGCCTCACCGAATTCGGGATCGCCACCGAGTGCGGCTTCGGGCGTGGCCCGGCCGATCGCACGGCGCCCCTGCTGCGCCTACACGCAGATATCATCCAGGCGGCCAAAGCCTAGGCCAGGGGGGAAAGCGCCAGGAAGAACAGCGCCCCTAAAAATGCGCAGGCAAAGGGGGTCGCCACCCACGCGCCGACAATGCGAAGCATGACGTGCCTGTTGGTGCCGGAAAAGCGCTGATTGGCGCCTGCCCCGGCAATGGCGGAGGTGACCGTGTGGGTGGTGGACAGGGGCAGCGTCAGACCGATTGCACCCACGAACAGCAGGCCCGCACCCACCATCTGGGCCACAAAGCCGCGCATGGGATCCACTCTGACCAGCCGGTGGCCCATGGTGTAGGAGATGCGCCAACCGCCAAAGAGTGTTCCCGCCGTCAGGAACGCTGCCGTGAAGATGGGCACCCACAGCGGCACCTCCCCGGCCCCGCGCACCCCGGCAGCCGCAAGCGCAAACAAGAGCACCGCCGTCGTCCGCTGGCCATCTTGCAAGCCGTGCCCAAAGGCAACCGCGGCACCGGCCACCGACTGCATCTGGCGGGCGCGCCGGTTCACCTGGTGGGGGGCTGTGTTGCGGGCCGCCCACACCGCGGGGTACACGGCCAGGAACCCCAGCGCATAGGCGACGATAGGGGACAGTAGCAGGGGCAGTACCACCAAGGCCAGGAGTGTGGTGTTGATCCCCTCCAACGGCGTGTGCCCCAGCAACAGTGAGCCCAGGGACGCTCCCACCAGCCCGCTGATCAGAGCGTGCGTGGACGACGAAGGATAGCCGCGCCACCACTGGTACACGCCCCAAAGACAGGCTCCGGCCAGCCCTGCCAGTAACAGGATCAGGCCATTGCGTCCAGGCGGGACGGTGAAAAGCCTGTCAGCGAAAGTGACCGCCAAGACCACGCTGATCAGCGCCCCGAGACAGTTGAAAAGGCCCGCCAGTAGCACCGCGATGGTGGGGGTCAGTGCCCGGGTACGCACCGACAGTGCGACGGCGGAGGAGACGTCGCGGAAACCGTTCAGGAACGCGAAAATCGCCGCCGCGACGATCACGGCCCCGAGCAGGAACGGCACCAAGCTCAGGATTCCTTGACGATAATGCTGCCCACTTGCGTGGCAACGGCACGCATCTGCTTGCTGGCGGCAGCAAATTGGTCCGCCAGCATGCGGTACTTGGCAAAACTAGTGGGGCTGTGGTTTTCCAGCAGTTCAGCAATCAGGATCCGGTGGGTGTGATCTGCCCGTTTCGCCAGGCGCAGAACCTCCAGCCAGTAGTCCTCCAACGAGTCCAGGTCATTCAGCGCTTTCATGGCGGCGGCGGTGAGCTCCACTTGGCGGGACAATATTTCCAGCTGGTCAACCGCGCGTTTGGGGACCCGGTCCAGACCATACAGTTCTATCAACTCGGCGGCGCCCGTCAGGAGCTCACTGGATTCGTTGAGCAGCCGGCCTAGGGCGTAGAGGTCTTCGCGGGGGAGTGGGTTGATGAAGCTGGTACGCATGGTGGTCAGCAGCGTGGCGAAGTCGGCGGTGGAGGCGCCCTCGTGCTGGCGCATGGTCTCAGCCAAGTCCGGGAAGTCGGCGCGTCCTGCGCCCAAAAGCTCTGCCAGGGTGTGGGTCCCGGCCAGTAGCTGGCCGGCCATCCTGGCCAAGGCGTCCAGCCCTGCCGTTTCGTGGGGGAAGAATCTCAGCTTCACGTTGGGACCTTTGCGTATGGCAGGCTTTTCGGGCATAAAAGTGGTGCCGAACCGGGAGCGCCTCACGGCGTTAGGCCGCTCAAAGCGGCTAGAAAATGGAGCCCGGGGGTTCCGCAGTTCGACACCACTTTTAGTGTTCTACGTTGCGCCTCTGCTGTCAACCGGAGATCGAGGAAACTGCACCGATGGGAGGGGATTGCATCGGTGGCGAAGATTACTTAAAGGGGTGAGTCGCTAGTCCAGGTCGCCCTTGCGCCATGAGGCGGCAGCGCCTTCAAGGTCCTCAGCCGTGCGCACCAGCTGGTGCGCCTTCTTCGTCAGTTGGGCAGCATGCTCCGGATGCATCTTTTCACGGTCATTGGCAATGGTGGCCTGACCTAACGCCAAAACCCGGCAAAAGGCGGCCGACCGTTCTAGCGCAACGTCAAAGTCGCCGTCGAACGCGCCAGACAAAATGGCGTCAGCCACGGTGCTGATCTCTTGCGCACCCGGCGGCTCGGCTACGCCGGCGACAGCGTTGGCCACCTGCGCCCGGTGCTGTCCGGCCCGGAAAAACACGCTGATTCCCTCGGGATCCTGCAGCGTTGCCGCACGCAGGGCATAGAGGCGCCACAGGGCACCAGGAAGGGATCGGGCCGGACTGGCCGCCCACATCTCGGCAATGGCGTCCAGGCCCTGCTTGTCAGCAAGCTTGACCAGTCGCTTGGTGATCTCCGGATCGGTGCTTTCCCTTCCGCCAGAGACCAGTGCCCGGGCAGCCAGATGGGCGGCCTCGGAGACCCGCGCCGGATCTGTGCCGCCCGCGAACGGTTCAAAGTCGGCCGGCGCAAAAGGCAGGGGCTTGTGGGGTCGGGGAGCACGTGGGGCTGGTACTTGGTTCATGAGTCGACATTACCCCCGCTACCCGGCAGGGTCGAGAGAGCGGGCACTTCGCACCCGGCAGTCACGGCCGTGCCAGCGGGCCCGCTTGAATCCGGGCTTGAGTCCGGGCTGGAATTGCATTTGTACACACGCCGTGAGGTAGTCTAATGTCCGACAAGTTTTCCAGGGATGGCAACATCCTTGCAAAAACTTCTCGCACGGTCGGGCCTTTAGCTCAGTTGGTAGAGCATCGGACTTTTAATCCGTGGGTCGCGGGTTCGAGCCCCGCAGGGCCCACCTGACCAAGCCGCAGGTCAGAGCCACTTTTAGTGGTTTCTGACCTGCGGCTCTTTTTGTTTCAGTGGAAATTTTGGTGATTTGGAGTTCCCCGGTGAACGCCGCATCTGCGTGCTTACCGTCGACTTATCCTGAAGTGTCGATATATTAGGCTGACAGCCGGGTACCGCATAGGCAATCAACCTTCCGCCGCGTCGACGATTCAGGCTGGACTCCCGGCCCACCGTTTCGTATCGGTTTCCAAGAATGCGCCCCAGAGAGAGCAACGATGGCCAAGTCTAATTTGCAGCCTGATGAGTACGTGGTCTTGAAGAGCTAAGGGGTGCTTCACGGCGGCGTGATGGCCACTTACACTGATGAGCTAGTTCTCAGCAGTCAGAACATCATCCTGATTTCCAAGGGCATGTTGGGAAACACGAAGGGAATCGAGTATTTCGAGCTGAACACCATCAAGAACATTGGTGGGAAGCCTCAAGCGATTGCTTCCGGTCCAAAATTGGACGTCTACTTTCTTAAGGGACAGGATTCTTTCGGATTCAAAACCAGGCGGGAAGCCAAAGCGTGGGCCAATTCCATCTCCAAATTGTTGAATGCAAACCCTGAGGAGTCCGGTACCGCCCGGGACAGGGCGATTCCCGGGGCGGCGTACGTGGCAGACACCCTGAGAAACACTCTTGGCACTTTCAAGGACACCTTCAGGCGAAAATAAGGAGATCCCAAGCCTGGGATTGTTGTACGGAAAGTACTCAATTCTGCGCGAGCCGCACCGGCCTGGGCTGAACCCCGTCAGTACCCCCGTGAAGAGTCCTCCAGCACTGATGCAGAGTTCAGGGCCGAGATGAACTCGTCCGAGGTGGTCGGCGTGGAGAACATGGGGTAGTCGAACTTGACCGCCGACTCTCCCTCTTCCACGCTCGTGGCGGCCACGGCGTCGGTCAGGGTCACCACGTTGTAGCCGCGTTCGTACGCGGTGCGCATGGTTGATTCCACGCAGCAGTTGGTCAGGAACCCTGCCAGCACCACCGTCTTGATGCCCTTGGCACGCAAAATAAAGTCGAGGTTCGTGCTGCCGAAGGCATCCAGTCCGCGCTTGCCTTCAATGATGATCTCGGATTCCCCAGGGGCAAACCGGGCCATGATCTCGGTCCCCCACGCACCCTGTACAAAGGCCGTGGCGTCAACCACGCCCTTGAGGATGCCGTAAGGGTGTTTGGCGATCTCGTTGTACCCGGGCGCAAAGCTGATGGGGGAGTGGATGACAGTGGCGCCGGCGGCGCGGGCGGCAACTAGCACCTTCTCCGCGTTGTCTAAGGTGCTATTGGCGTCCATGGAGGCCTTGACTGCGCCGTGCAAGACGCCACCTTCGGAGGTAAAATCGTTTTGGAATTCAATGAAAACGACAGCTGTTGAATCGGTGTCCACGGCATTGCTCCTTAGTTTGGGGGGAAAGATCCCAGATAGCGCTGAATCTACCGCTGCCGGGGGAACATTGATAGGGCGCCAAAGTGGCAAGATGGTTCCATGACAACAAAAGCGCCCGCCCTTGCCCTGACCATCGCCGGATCCGAAGCGACCGGTGGTGCCGGCGCCCAGGCGGACCTCAAGACGTTCCAGGAACTGGGCGTCTTCGGCATCGTGAACCTGACCTGCATTGTCTCCTTTGATCCGAAGGACAATTGGAACCACCGCTTCGTGCCCTTGGACCAGCAGGTCATCGCCGACCAGCTCGAGGCGACGACGGCGGCCTACGGCGCAGCGTCCGGCGCACCCACCGTCCTTGAGACGGTGAAGATCGGCATGTTGGGCAGCCCCGCCACCATCACCACCGTGGAAACTGCGCTCAAAGTCGCCGGGTTCAAGAATGTGGTCCTTGACCCCGTGTTGATCTGCAAGGGTCAGGAGCCGGGCCACGCATTGGACACCGATGCGGCATTGAAGGCCCAGATCCTGCCGTTGGCCACCTTCGTGACACCCAACCACTTTGAAGCTGAATCCCTCTCTGGCATGAGCATCAACAACCTCGAGGACCTCAAGGCCGCAGCACGCAAGATCCACGAGATCAGCGGCGCCGCCGTGCTCGCCAAGGGCGGGGTGAGGCTGGAAGGCGCCAACGCCGTCGACGTCTTCTTTGACGGGGAAACCCTGGAGGTCCTCAGCGCCCCCAAGGTGGGCGACGTGGCCGTTTCCGGGGCCGGCTGCTCCCTGGCCGCGGCCGTGACGGCCGAACTGGCCAAGGGTGCCACCCCGCTGGAGGCGGCGCGTACCGCCAAGGCCTTCGTCACCGAGGGCATCAAGAACCGGGTGAGCTCCGGCGCCCCGTTCACCGCGCTGTGGCAGGGCGGGGCCGGCTCCTAACCATCCCCTCTAAATTTCCGAGTGGGGCACTGTTGCCAGCACTGCGCCGTTGTGCCAAGCTCGCTTTATGAGTGAGAATCCAGCTGCCCAAAGTGATGCCTTCGACGCCGATGTGAGCATGACACGCAATGACGGCCGTCACCGCTACGAGCTGCACGAGGCGGACAAATTGGCCGTGGTCATCGTGTTCCAGGATTTGCCCGGCCACGTTGACCTCATCCACACGGAAACGCAGGACGGGTTCGCAGGCCGCGGCCTGGCGAAGGTCCTGGTCAGGTATGCGCTGGATGACGTGGTGGCCTCGGGCAAGCGCATCATCCCGCATTGCTCTTATGTTGCAAGGTTCGTGGAAAAACACCCGGACCTTTACACCCAGTACACCGACCAGCCGGGCGGCGTGTAGGTGGCGCTTCCGGTCGCGTTGATCACCGGTGCCACGTCCGGCTTGGGAGCCGAGTTCGCCCAGCAGTTGGCCCGCAGCCAGCATGACTTGGTCCTGGTGGCCCGCACGGTTGCCAAACTGGAGGCCAAGGCGGTGCGGCTGCGCACGGAATTTGGCATCCACGTTGAGGTCCTGCCGGCGGACTTGTTGACGGACGACGGCGTCGCCTCCGTCAGTGCCCGGCTGGCGGACCGTGAGCGGCCGGTCTCCGTGCTGGTGAACAATGCCGGTTTCAGCTTCGTCACGGCGTTTGAGGACAGCACGGTGGAGGCCGAAACGGAGCACCTGCGGATCCTGGCACTGACGCCCATGCAGCTGACCCACGCCGTCTTGGACGGCATGTTGGAGCGCCGGGAGGGGCGGATCGTCAATGTTTCCAGCGTCTCGGCGTTCATCCCGCGCGGGAGCTACGGTGCGGCCAAGGCGTGGCTGACAAGCTTTAGCCGCTCAGCCAACCTGCGCTACGGCCCCCGAGGGGTCCAGGTGACTGCCGTGTGCCCGGGGTTCGTGCACACGGAGTTCCACCAACGCATGGGGGCGAACATGAGTGGCATCCCGAAGTGGATGTGGCTGAATCCGGACCAGGTGGTCCGGGAGGGCTTGGCCGCCAACGCCGCCGGCAAGAGTGTCTCCATCCCGTCCCGGAGGTATGCCACCCTGATTGCCCTGAGCAAGCTGGTGCCGGACAAGCTCGCCGCAGCGGTTGGCAATCGCGGCCGATAACGGTTAGTGCGGCCCTCCGTCAGCGGGTCGTCAGGATTGCTCCCCGCACCGTATGGATCGCGTCAAGAACCCGTCCAGCGCCCGCTTGCAGTGGTCCCATGGAAGAAGAAGCAGGACGGTCATCCGGGCCGACTGCCGTTCTTCGAGGGAGTGAGCTCAGCATGGAAGTTGGCGAAGAGTTGGTGCCGGCGGGCGCGGTATGTAGTTCAGGGGCGGTGGCGCACGGCGGCTTTGTGGCCGTGGACGACGGCGGGGAATTCTCCTTCTTCCCGTCCTCGGAGGCGCTGCTGGCTGACTTTGAATACACGGCCCAGGCCATCTGCATTGTGGGCCGCGACGGCTCCGGATTCAGGTTGCTGCTGGACACCGACCGCCATCTTGCCATGGGCACCTCGCTGGGTCCGGTGGACTTTTCCTGGTTGCGCCAAGCCTGGTTGAAGGCCCAGCGGCACAACCCGGGCGAGTATCCGTTGCGGCGCTTCTACCCTGCGGGCAGGGAAACGCTACTGGCGTGCATGTTTGAGACGTTGTACCTGGAACATGCCATGGAACCGGTCCAGTGGAACTTTACGGTGGACGGGAAACAAACCCATCCCGTGTCGCTGGAGGACATCGACGGTAGCCTCACAAACCGGCGCGTGTTGGAACGCGCTAGGGTGCAGGATCCCTTCGGCCACTTGTACCGGCCTGTCCGCGTCCCCGGACATGCCGTGAACGGGCGCAGCCATCACGGGAAGGTCACCATTTTTGTGGAGATCCCCGCAATGGCTGCGCCGCCGTCGAACATGCCATGACAGCCATGGGTCGGCTGCTCCTAGCTAGGCGTCGACCTGTTCCGGTCTGCCCACCGTGACGGGGATTCCGCTGCCAGGGGTTGCCGGCTCGTAGCTGTCGTCGAATGGCAGGTGGTCCATGTCCAGGAAGGGGTTCTCATCCTGGGTGGAGACCAGGTCCCGGGCCTCCGCCGCGGTGTCCACGCTGGGCATCGATCCGGGTAGCGGGCGCTGCGCCGATTCCCGCAGGAAGTAGATCGCCACCGCGCCAATGGCCGAGGTCAGCATCAGGTAGTACGCCGGCATCATGTCATTGCCTGTCACCGTGATCAGGATCTTGATAATGAACGGCGTGGTGCCGCCAAAGATAGCCACCGAGAAGTTGTAGGAAATGCCCATCCCGCCATAGCGGCTGGAGGTCGGGAACAGGGCCGGCAAGGCCGAAGCCAGGTTGGCCACGTAGAACGTGACAGGGAAGGCAATCAGCGCCAGCCCCAACATGGTGGACCAGATCTCGCCGAAGCCGATCAGCATGAACGCGGGCAGGGCCAGCACCACGGTGCTGATGGAGCCAACCCACAGCACCGGGCGGCGCCCAATCTTGTCGGAGAGCCTGCCGGTGAGGGGGATGCACAGTGCCATGATGACCAGCACGGGGATGGTCAGCAAGGTTCCATGCAGGGGATCGTAGCCCTTGGACTCCGTCAGATAGGTGGGCATATAGGAGGTGAGCGCGTAGCCAACGGTGTTGGCCGCGGCCACCAGCACCATGGCTAGCACGATCTGGCGCCAATACACCCGGACCAACGTGATGGGACCGTTCGAGGTGTCCTCGTCGGAGGAAACTGCAGACTTCGCCGCGGCTTCCTGGGCATCCAGGGTGGCCTGGAACTGAGGCGATTCCTCGATCTTGTTGCGGAAGTAGATGGCGATGAGCCCCAGGGGACCGGCCACAAGGAAGGGGATGCGCCAGCCCCAGTCCTCCATGGTCGCCTGGCCCAGTGTCATTTGTAGCACTGAGACGGTGGCGGCGCCTAGGGCGAAGCCGATGTAACTGCCCATGTCCAAGAAACTTGCGAAGAACCCGCGGCGCTTGTCCGGGGCGTATTCGCTGACAAACGTCGTGGCACCGGCGTATTCGCCACCTGTGGAGAATCCCTGGACCAGCTTGAGCAGGACCAGCAGGGCAGCAGCCCAAATGCCGATCTGTGCATAGCCGGGCAACAGGCCCACGGCGAACGTCGATGCCGCCATGATCAGCAGCGTGGTTGCCAGCACTTTTTGCCGGCCGATCTTATCTCCGAGCCAACCAAAGACCACTCCGCCAAGCGGGCGGGCCAGGAAGGTTGCCGCGAACGTTCCCAGAAGAAATAGGGTTTGTACCGATTTGTCAGCTTCCGGCAAGAAGACTGGCCCCATGGTGGTGATGAGGTAGCCGAAAACGCCGACGTCGTACCATTCCATGGTGTTGCCGACGACAGTGCCGCCTATGGCTTTTTTGAGCATGGGCTGGTTGACTACATTGATGTCGTCCACGGCCAGCCGCCGTCTTTTAAGTGGGGGCAAACGGGGCATTTTTCCCCTGGCCTGCAATCGTCCTGCGGTGTCCTTAACACTTATTTCCGGTTGAATCATGCTTCGGTCTTTGGGCATTTGTACATCCCCTTTTGGAGGTCATTTGCTTGCGACTTTCTGCTGCATCGCTACGGGCAGACTATAAATTCTATCAGATCAGCAAATTCGAGCCCATCTGCAGACTGTATTCGGGCCTATTTGCAGACTGTTATGACACGCAAAAAACCCTTGAAAAGGTTCGGTTTTCGCGACCCTCAAGGGCTTTTTGGTACATCTGAACTAAATACTTGTGCGCAGCCCTTCTAGCTGTTCTGTCCGACGAGCTGTTGTCCTGCAGAAGCCGCAACGGGTGCCCTGACTGCCCAGCGTTTGAGGGCGACTACTGTCAGCGCAGTGATGACCGTGCCGACGGCGATGGCAGTGATGAACACGCCGATGTTGCCGATGGCGAAGAACACAAAGATCCCACCATGGGGGGCCTGCGAGGTGACACCTGCGGCCATACAGATGGCACCAGTGAAGGCGCCGCCCAGCATGGATGCGGGGATGACACGCAGGGGGTCGGCCGCTGCAAAGGGGATGGCGCCTTCGGTGATGAAGGAGGCGCCCAGCAGCCAGGCGGCTTTGCCGTTTTCGCGCTCGGCAAGGGAGAAGCGCTTCCTGTCGATTACGGTGGCCAGGGCCATGGCAAGGGGCGGGACCATTCCGGCGGCCATTACGGCTGCCATGATTTCCCATGGTGCGTGGTTGAGCGCCGAGCCTGCGCCAAGCCCTGCCACGGCGAAGGCGTAGGCCACCTTGTTGACGGGGCCGCCCAAGTCAAAGCACATCATCAGGCCAAGGACAACGCCCAGCACGACGGCGGAGGCCCCGGACATTCCCGTCAGCCAATGGTTCAGGCCATTGGAAAGCGCCGCGATGGGTCCGCCTAAGAACAAGAGCATTGCGCCGGAGGCGATGATGGAACCCAAAAGTGGAATGATGACCACTGGCATGAGGCCGCGCAGCCAGCGTGGCACCTTCCAGCTGCCAATCCAGTATGCGGCCAGACCGGCGAGCAGCCCGCCCACCAGCCCGCCCAGGAAACCTGCGCCCATGAAGACGGCGATGGCGCCAGCCGTGAAGCCGGGGGCGATACCGGGGCGGTCGGCGATGCCGAACGCGATGTAGCCGGCAAGCGCCGGGACCAGGAAGCCCATGGAGAGGTTTCCGATGGTAAATGCCACCGCGCCCAGGTACAGTCCTAGGTTGCCGCCGTCGGGCAGATTCAGCAAGGTGTTGTGGGTGAGGATGTCTGCCGCTGTGGTGCCCAGGGCGATGCCGTAGCCGCCCAGCAGGAAGCCCAGTGCAATCAGCAAGCCGCCGCCAGCCACGAACGGGATCATATAGCTGACACCAGTGAGTAGGACCTTTTTGATCTTGGTGCCCAGATGCTCGCTGGCCGTGTCCTGGTTGTGCTCGGCAGCCTCCTCGGCGCCAAAGTGGGCAACCTTGCGGGCGTGCGGATCGGTGGCCGCTGCGAGGGCCTCCTGGATCATCTTGGCTGGCTCGTCGATGCCGCGTTTCACGGGGGAACTGACCAGCGGCATGCCAGCAAAGCGGTCCTTGCCGCGCACGTCCACATCCACGGCAAAGATCACGGCGTCGGCAGCGGCAATGACGGCCGGGTCCAAGGGGGTGAGCGCCCCGGAACCCTGGGTCTCCACCTGCAGGTCAACGCCTGCCTCCTGCGCCGCCTGCACCAAGGAGTCGGCGGCCATGTAGGTGTGGGCGATCCCCGTAGGGCACGCCGTCACGGCGACCAAGCGCAGCGGGTGGGGTGAAGCCGAGCCGGCTTCACCCCACCCGGATTGGGCGCCGGGCGCTGCGGCGTTCGCCGTGGCCGGACTTGGAGTATCGGCTAATGCTCCGTCGACCAGGGTGACGATTTTTTCCGGCGTTGCCGCTGCACGCAGGGCGGCCGTGAAGTCCTTCTTGATTAGGGAACGGGCCAGTTTGGAAAGGAGCTTGAGGTGCTCGTTGTCAGCACCGGCGGGGGCCGCGATGAAGAAGATGATGTCCGCGGGGCCGTCCTTGGCGCCAAAGTCGACGGCCGGGTCCAGCCGGGCCATGGCCAGGGTGGGCTCCAAGACAGCCGCGGAGCGGCAATGTGGGATGGCGATGCCTCCTGGCACGCCAGTGGACGTCTTTTGCTCACGGGCTAGGGCGTCTGCGTAGAGGCCCTCAACGCCGGTGGCGCGGCCCTGCACGGCAATGATGGTGGCGAGGTGGTGGATCACGGAGGCGGCGTCGGTGCCGAGGTTGGCATCAAGGACTACCAGGTCCGTGGTGATGAGGGTTGTCATGTCAGCTTTCCTTATCGGGAGCCAGTGCCGTCACTTCGACGGCGGAGGGGTTGGTTTGGTGTAGGGCAGGAACCAGGGTTCCGGGGAGGGAAGCGGCGGCTGCCCCATGGGCCACTGCTTGCTTTAGGCAGGCTTCGGGGCCATCGCCGCGAAGTGTGCTCAACAAATATCCGGCCAGGGCGCTGTCGCCCGCGCCGACGGTACTCTTAGCAGCAATGACCGGCGCCTTGGCCAGCCATCTGCCGGCCGTTGAAACCAGCACGGCACCCTTGGCGCCAAGGGTGGCCAGCACGGCGCCAACTCCCTGGTCAACCAGGGACTGTGCCGCGCTCGCAGCCAGTGCCGGATCGGCTTCCAGGGACGCGCCGTCGCCCATCCCGCTCAGTTCCGCCAGTTCTTCGGCGTTGGGCTTGAGCAGATCCGGTGCACCGGCCACGGTGGCGGCTAGGGGAGTGCCCGAGGAATCTACCGCAATCCGGGGGGCCGCGGCGCCGTAGCGTGTGCGGACAGCGGAGATCACCTGGGCGTAGAAGTCGGCGGGCGCCCCCGGCGGGAGAGAGCCCGCCAGCACCAGCCAGGAGGCGCCGTCGGACTTGGCGACGGCCAGCTCAAGTAGGCCGACAAGCTGCGCGGCGGACAGGGTGGGGCCGGGCTCGTTGACCTTGGTGGTGGTCCCGTCGGGCTCAGTGATGGCCACGTTGCTGCGCAGGGTCGCACCGATGGGGAGGGAGAGGTGGGGGATGCTCTCCAGCTCAAGGGCCCGAACGACGGCGTCGCTGGGATCCCCGGGAAGCAGGGCCAGCGCGTCAAACTCGGATGCGGCAAGGGCCCGCACAATGTTCACACCCTTGCCGCCGGGGTGCTCGGAGGCGGCCACGGCGCGCTGGACCTCCCCGCGCTCAAGCGGGCCGGCCAGCGCAATGGTCAGGTCCAGACTGGGGTTTGGGGTCAGCGTGAGAATCATGCGAGCACCACCTCGACTCCGGCAGCCGTCAGGGCCGCGGCAAGGTCCGGGCTTGGTTCGGTGGTGGTGATCAAGGTGTCGACCTCCTCGAGGGTGGCAAAGCGAACAAGGGTTTCAGCTCCGAGCTTGGAAGCGTCCGCCAGGATGACCACCTGGCGGGCTGCGCGGACCATCGCGGTTTTCGTAGCCGCTTCCACAGGGTCCGGGGTACTCAGGCCAAACTCGGAATGGATCCCGTTGGTGCCGATGAAGGCGATGTCCGGGCGCAGTCCGCTGAGTTGTTCCGTAGCGCGGGCCCCCACCACGGCGCTTGTAAGGCCGCGGACGCGGCCGCCCAGGATGTCGATCAACAGCTGCGTGTTCTCGCTCAGGGAGCTGGCGATGGGTAGCGAGTTGGTGATGGCTAGCAGTTCGTTTCCTTGGCTGGCAGGGGCCCAAGTGAGCAATTGCGCGGCGAGTGCCCCCGTGGTGGTCCCCGAGTCCAGCAGGATGGAAACCGTCTGCGTTTGGGGGATCAAGGCCATGGCTGCCAAGGCAATCCGCGCCTTTTCATCCAGCCGTTGTGTTTGGCGAACGCTGAGGCTGGGTTCGGAGCGGCTGAGCCGGTCTAGTGCCACCGCGCCGCCGTGGACTCGGCGCAGGATGCGCTCATCTTCCAGGGTGGCCAGGTCGCGGCGGACGGTTTCCTGGGTAATTGAAAACAAATCCGCTAGGTCGTTGACAGCCACACGGCCCTTTACGCCGACGAGTTCGGCGATGCGCCGGTGCCGTTCCTCCGCAAACATACTGTTCCCTTGGTCGATAGTCATCGCGTGATTGACATCACATGATGTTGTTTTAGATGACTTTATCTGTGTTTATCTGCGTTTGTCAAGAGCTATCAACCCAAGGACAAACACAAACACAAACACAGACTCAGATTTCTGCGGCGACACCGAAAACGGGTTATTTTGCGTCATTTCGCCGAAAACGGCGCCAGCCCGCGAGAGCGGGGTATCTTGTCGGTGCGTTCGCGAGTTGCCCCCGTTTTCACGGCGGGGGGGATGCCCGTGGGCGTGCGTAGTCTTGAGCCATGGAAACTGTGCTCTGGTCCAGGCCCGACGGCGAGCGGGCCGGCACGCCGCTGCTGCTGATGCTGCATGGCTACGGCTCGAATGAAACCCGCATGGGGGAGTTGTTCGCGCGGATGCCCAACGGGTTCACCTGTGCTGCGCCCCGGGCGCCGCTGAAAATGGACGGCGACTACGGCTGGTTCCTGCTGGACTACTTCCTGGCCAATGACTTTGCCGAGGTGGTGGGCACGGCCTCAACCCTGCTGGCGTGGCTGGACACCGCCACCGCCAGGCACCGGTTCAGTTCGGTGTCGGTGCTCGGCTTTTCCCAGGGCATGGCCTTGGCCACCACGTTGCTGCGCCTGCGCCCCGAGGCGTTCACGGCAGGGGTGGGGCTCTCCGGGTTCGTGCTGCACAATGAGTTGCTAGGTGCCATGGAACCAATCAGCAGCAAAATCCCGTTCTACTGGGCCAGGGACACTGCAGACTTCGTCATCAATCCCGACGCCACCGCGTTCACTGCTGAATGGCTGCGGTCCAACACTGATGTGAGCGAGGCCCACTACCGGGGGCTGGGCCACGCCATCGGTGCGGCGGAACTCAGCGATGTGGCAGCGTTCCTGACCGGGCACGTACCGGGTTCCTTCGTGCCTCGGACGTAGAAACGGAGGGGCTATGAGTCATCCAAAAGGTTGATGGATGCCGCCGTGCCCGACTTTAAACTGAAGGCAAAGGCCTGTTCACGGCCCATCAGCAAAGGACTCCACATGAAGAAGCTCTTTTATTCAGCGTTCGCCTACATGGTCATCGGCGTTCTTTCCGGCCTGTTTTACCGCGAATTCACCAAGGGCAAGGATTTTCACGGCTTCACCCAGCTTTCAGTTGTCCACACCCACCTGCTGACCCTCGGGTTCATAGTGCTGTTGATCGTGTTAATCCTAGAAAAGCTGTTCACACTCTCCAAATCCCGTCTGTTCAACTGGTTCTTCTGGACCTACAACGTGGGCTTGGTCCTGACCGCGGCCATCATGGTGTGGCACGGCATCCTTCAAGTCGACGGCGTCACCGAGGTTTCCGGCGCCATCCCCGGAATCGCGGGTCTGGGACACATCCTGCTTTCCGTCGGCATGGTGCTGCTGTTCATGGCCCTGCGTACCCGCCTGTTTGGGACCGCCGTCAAGCACGACGACGGCACGCCCGCCACGATCGCGCGGTAACCTCCCAGCCGCGTACGGGCTGCGAAATCGGTTCGCCCCGCTCTGGCCGTTGGAAAGCATGGGAGTTGCTGCAAGAATTGGCAGTTAGCCTTGAGGTACAGATACGGCAGGAGAGTTGATGGCACGCAAGGATCTAAAAAATGTTGGGCTGGCGCCCGGGACCGGCTTTGCCAAGAAGGACGGGCGGGCCAATCAGGCGGTGCAAATTGCTGCCGGGGCGGCCTTTGACGAACGTGGCCGGCCCAAGCCAGTAGTTCACGGCGTGCTACTCAAGGCCGTGGAGGTCCAGCGCCCGCTGGTGCTGGCAAATTTGCGGCGGCTGCGCAGGCGCCATCCGCACGCCACCGCTTTCGAACTGGGCCAGAGGCTGGAGCGGGACTATTTGTCCGGCGTCGGAACCGGGGGCGCGGCGATTGGCGCCACCGCCATCATTCCCGGCATCGGCACCGTCGTCGCCCTGTCGATTTCCGCGGCGGCCACCGTGGTGTTTTTGGAGGCGACTGCCCTATACGCCCAATCCATTGCCGAATTGCACGGTGTCCGGTTGCAGGACCCAGAGGCCGCCCAGGTCACCGTCATGGCCGTCATCTTAGGTGATGAAGGCATCGCGATGTTGCAGGGGCTGACCGGCCACGCGCTGGGCAACGGTACAACGCCCCTGCAAACGTGGGGCAAAACTGCGGGCAAGAGCATGCCGCTGGCGGCCCTCAGAAGCATTGCCGGCCCCATGCAAAAGAAGTTCCTGCGCAAGGTGGCAACTAGGGGCAGTGCCTCCGTCGTGGGCAAAGCCCTGCCGTTTGGCATTGGCGCAGCAGTTGGCGGGGTGGGCAACTACATGATGGGCCGGGCCGTGATCGCCTCGGCCAGCAGGGCCTTCGGACCGGCACCCATGATGATTCCAGCGGAGCTTCTGGCAGAACTCGACACTCCGCGCAAACCAAAGACGCTCCAAGCCCCGAAACTGGCGAAGCAGAAGAAAGCGGTTCGTCGAGGCTAGTGGAACACCAGCGTTGCGATCGTGAAGATGGCAAGCCCGGCCAAGGAACCTACCACCGTGCCGTTGATGCGGATGAATTGCAGGTCCTTGCCTACCTGAAGCTCGATCTTCTGGCTTGTCTCCGCAGCATCCCAGCGTTCAACAGTGTCGGTGATGAGCGAGGTGATCTCGTGCTTATAGGTGCCCACCAGGTAGGCGGCGGCGTTGGCGATCCACTGGTTGGCCTTGGCCGCCAGCTCTGGGTCGGTGACAAGCTTGGTGCCGAAATCCTGCACGGCGGCGGCAAACTTGCGGCGCAGTTCCGAGTCCGGGTCCTCCACGGCCTGGCTGAGCGCCGATTTGACTGCAGCCCAGGCGCTTCCGGCTAGTTCACGAACCTCGGGGTCGCCAAGGACCTGGCCTTTGATGGACTCCGCCTTGGCGATCATGGCCGGATCGTGCTGCAACTCCTGAGCCAGCTCCTTGAGATATTCATCGAGCTTGCGACGGACCTCGTGATGCGGGTCGTTCTGCACGGCACGGGCAAACTTGTAAAATTCGGTGTAGATCTTGTCCCCGACCAGGCCGTCGACAAATTGCGGCACCCAGCCCGGGGAACGTTGTGAGACAAGCCCGCTGATGGTTTCGTGGTTGGCTTGGATCCAGGTCGTGGAGCGGTCAACGAGCAGGTCCACAAGGGCGTGGTGGTGGCCGTCGGCAAAGATCCGCTCGGCCAGCTTTCCGATGGGCGGGCCCCACGGCGGATCAACCACATGCTTGCGCACCAGGGATTCGATCACGTCCTGGACGTCGTCGTCGTTGAGGACTGCCATGGCGCCGCGCAGCACGGCCGCACCCTCGGTGGCCACGCGGTGGGCGCTTTCAGGCTTGGCCAGCCACGCCCCCGCCTTCTGGGCGATCTCGGTGGTGGCTAGTTTCTGGGACACAACGGCTTCGGAAAGAAAGTTACTTTCCACAAACTCGGCCAGGGAGGCACCAATCTCATCCTTGCGGTTAGGGATGATGGCCGTGTGGGGGATTTTCAATCCCATGGGGTGTTTGAACAGGGCGGTGACGGCAAACCAGTCGGCAAGGGCGCCCACCATGCCGCCCTCGGCAGCCGCACGGACGTAGGCAAGCCACGGGTACCGCGGCGCGAACGCGAACGCGAAGCAAAAGACAACCGCCATGAAAAGCAGCAACCCCAGCGCAATGTTCTTCATGCGCCGCAGCGCCGCCGCCTTTTCGACGTCGGAATTTGATGAGGCTGCGGTACCAGCCGGGCCAAGTAGTTCTGTCTGCGCCATAACGTAAGCGTAGCGTGGTGCCATGAGCGTAAAAGTCTTCGCCCACCGTGGCGCTAGTGCGTACTTTGCCGAACACACCCGGGCCGCCTATTTACAGGCCCTGGCCGACGGCGCCGATGGGGTCGAGTGCGACCTGCACCTGAGCGCGGATGGGGAGCTGGTGCTGCTTCACGACGACGACGTTGACAGGACCTCCAACGGTACCGGCTTCGTTTCGGCGCTGACGCTTGCCCAACTGCGGGCTTTGGATTTCAGCTCCTGGAAGGGTGCGGTGATCCCGCCTCTGTTCGGCGGAACAGCGGAGCAACTGCTCACGTTGGATGAATTGCTGGAGATTCTCGCCCAGGCGGGACGGTCCGTGGACCTCGCCATCGAGTTTAAGTATGGGGCTGTCTTTGACACACGGTTGGTGGACGCCACCCTTGAAAGGTTGCGGCTCCACGGGTGGTCACCGGAGCAGTCAATGGCGGGGGCCGTGCGGGTTTCCTTCATGAGTTTCCACCCGAAGGCGCTGAAGTACCTGGCCCAAAAAGTCCCTGCACAGTTCCTTTGCCAGTTGCTGGAGGAGGTTAAGGACGTTCAGGAAACACTCGGCGGCGCCCCTGGCGGCGCTCCCACCACGGCGTCCCTGCTGCGCCGGGCCATGGCGGAAGGGGAAAGGCTGGTGGATTCCGGCGTCGCCAGCATCGCCGGACCTGGTGTGGACTACCTGTACGCCCATCCGGAGAACGCCGCGCGCTGGCTTGGCGCCGGGCGTAGCTTCCGGGTCTGGACGGTGGACACCGAGGAGAACTTGGCCCTGTGCCAAGCGCTTGGTGTCACCGAGGTGACAAGCAACAGGCCCGCTGAAATTAGGGCGTTGTTGGACCGTATTTCGCACTGATCCAGTCCCGGTGTGGTTGCATGGAGTCATGGCATCCCGTATTGAGGACTATGCACTGCTGTCGGATCTGCACACCGGTGCGCTGATTGGCTGCGACGGCAGCCTTGACTGGCTGTGCTTTCCACGCTTCGACTCGCCGTCGGTCTTCACCGCCCTCCTTGGCACCGAACGCAACGGCCGGTGGCTCATGGCCCCCGCCGATCCAGGCGCCCGCATTCTTAGCAGGTCATACCGCGGCAGTACTTTTGTGCTGGAAACGGTGTGGGAAACCGGCTCGGGCACGGTGAAGGTTGTCGAGTTCATGCCTGTGGGGGAACGATGCTCAACCTTGGTACGGCGCATCGTGGGTGTTACCGGCAGTGTGGACATGGCTCAGGAAATTATCATCCGGCCCGGTTACGGCAAGGTCTTGCCTTGGGTTCGGAGGGTGAAGGACGCCGCCGGCACCCACGCCATTGTGGCAGTTGCCGGACCGGATGCCATCGTGCTGCGCGGGGACCAGTTGCCTCAGGCGATCGACCACAAGCACGGGGGAACCTTTACGGTTGAAGCCGGTGACACCGTTGACCAGGAACTGAGCTGGTATGCCTCGCACAGGCCCATTCCAGCCCCCCTCGACATTGACACTGAACTGGCAGCGACGGTGGCGTATTGGGAAGACTGGGCCTCCCAATGCAGCCGGGATGGCAAGTATGCGCCCATGGTGGAACGCTCGCTGTTGGTGCTGCGCGCGCTGACTCACGACGACACCGGCGGCATCGTGGCGGCGCCCACCACGTCGCTGCCGGAGGATTTTGGTGGCGCACGCAACTGGGACTACAGGTATTGCTGGCTGCGTGATGCGGCCTTGACGCTTGAGGCCATGCTCACGCACGGTTACGAAAATGAGGCGTTGAAATGGCGGAACTGGCTGCTTCGCGCCGTTGCCGGGGACCCCGAGGACCTGCAGATCGTCTATGGGCTGAGCGGTGAACGCGAGCTGACCGAAGGCGTTCTGGAACACCTTCGGGGGTATGAGGGCTCCCTTCCTGTCCGGATCGGCAATGGGGCAGTGGGCCAATACCAGGCGGACGTGGTGGGCGAGGTGATGGTGGCCCTGGAGAAGCTGCGGCTGGCCGGCGGGAAGGAAGACCATTTCTCCTGGCCTTTGCAGTTGGCCATGCTGAAGTTTGTGGAACGCCATTTGACGCAAAAGGATCACGGCATTTGGGAGATGCGCGGGGATGTGCAGTACTTTACACATTCGCGTGTGATGATGTGGGCCGCGTTTGACTGCGGCGTCCGGGCCGTCCGGAACCACAAGCTGAAGGGGCGGGCGGCGCACTGGGAAAAGATCCGGGACAGGCTCCGAACTGAAATTCTTGCGCACGGCTTCAACAAGGAACGCAACACGTTCACACAAACGTACGGCGGCACCGCCACCGATGCGTCCTTGCTGGTCATTCCGCAGGTGGGATTCGTGGCCTATGACTCCCCCGAAATGATGGGGACGGTGGCAGCCATGGAAGCGGAGCTGGTGGACAGCCACGGGCTGATTCTGCGCTACCAGAGCGCCTCGGGGCTTGACGGCTTGTCGCCGGGCGAGCACCCCTTCTTGGCCTGCTCCTTCTGGCTTGTGGAACAGTACGCCCACACCGGGCGTCGCGAGGAGGCGGTTGCCTTGATGGACAAGCTGACAGGGCTTGCCAACGATTTGGGTCTGCTCAGTGAGGAATATTCCATGGAGGATGCCCGAATGGTAGGAAACTATCCGCAGGCGTTCTCCCATCTGGCACTCGTGCGGGCAGCTGATGCCCTGCACGGCACTGAGGCGTTGAGCCTGTCAGCCGAAGCTGCCGGCGCCGAAGCTGCCGACGCCGAGCGGGCGGAGGCGTCTTCAACGCTGCCCCAGCCGCATGAAAGTATGGGGACATGAACCCGAAAACAGTAAGCGTTATTGGCCTGGCCGTGTTGATGGGGGCCAGTGCCGTCAACCATGTGCGTAACCCCAGGTTTTACTACGCCGTGGTTCCGCCGTCCCTGTGCACCGACAAGGGTGGGGGGTTTGGTGTGATGACCCGCCGCCAGTGGGTGCTGGCCTCAGCCGTGCCGGAGGTGCTGGGCGCCGTCGGGCTGCTGGTCCCGGCAACTCGCAAGGCTGCGGCAACCGCCACGGCGCTGATGTTCGCAGGGTTTACAGCGGGCCACGTGTCGGCCCTGCGCCGCGCCTTCGGGCCCAATGGGACGCCTCAGGCCAGGCGGGTGCACGTGCTGCGCCTGCCGTTGCAGCTTCCCCTCGTCGCGTGGGCATGGAGCGCACGCAAGGCATGAGATTGCAGGACTCACCGGCGGCCAAGATCGGCGCCTCGATCGCCATTGCCACAGGCCTGTACGGGGTGTCCTTCGGTGCGCTGTCAGTCGCCTCCGGGCTGACCTTTTGGCAGACCATGGTGCTGAGCCTGCTGCTCTTTAGTGGCGGTTCGCAGTTCGCCTTCATTGGCGTGATCGCCGGTGGCGGCTCGGGCGTGGCAGCCATGAGCGCTTCTGCATTGCTGGGCATTCGCAACGGCGTCTACGGCATGCAACTGAACGCACTCCTACGTCCCACCGGCTGGCGGCGTTTTGCCGCTGCCCACTTGACCATTGACGAATCCACTGCCACAGCCACGGGCCAGAGCGACCCCGCCGAACAAAAGCGCGGCTTCTGGGTGTCCGGAGTCGGAATTTTTGTTTTCTGGAACATCATGACTGCGGTGGGTGCCTACATCGGCGACGCTCTCGGAGATCCCAAACAGTGGGGCCTGGATGGGGCCGCCGTGGCAGCCTTCCTGGGCTTGCTGTGGCCACGCATCAAGGCATTCCAGCCGGCCGCGATCGCCGTCGCGTGCGCCGTGGTGACACTGCTGGCCATGCCTTTGGTGCCGCCGGGTGTGCCCATCCTGGTGGCGGCAGTGGTGGCAGGGCTGATCGGCTGGTTCCGGCACAATCCCGATCCCGGCCACGACGGCCACGGCCTGGAGGCCGACATTGAACCGTATCCGGACGACGCCGGTACGCACCTTCCGCGGACACCTCACGGCGGCGGGCGCCAAGGGGAAGGGGAACGCTCATGAGCCTTTGGTTGTGGTTGTTGGTGTCAGTGGTGCTGGCTTACGCCACAAAACTCTTGGGGTATTTGGTTCCGGCTAGGGTGCTGGCGAATCCGCGGATGTCACACGTGGCAGGAACCCTGACCATCGGGCTGCTGGCCTCACTCACGGTGGTAAATGCGGCAGCCAGTGGCACCGCCGTCGTACTGGATGCCAGGATTGGCGCCCTGGTGGCGGCAGCGATTGCACTCTGGCTCAAGGCACCATTTTTGGTGGTGGTCCTGGTCGGTGCCGCTGCCGCCGCCGGGCTGCGGCTACTGGGTTGGCCCTGATCCGTACGGGTTCTGCTTGGGGTCCTGGGTGTTGGGATCCTGCGGCTGACCGTAAGCCTGCTGGGCAGGCACCTGCGCGGCATACGTCGGCGCACCGTACTGCTGGGTTGCGCCGGGCTGGCCCGGGAACTGCTGGCCGTAATGCTGGGCGTACATCTTCTGCTCGGCGCTCATGTAAGACGGGCCACGGTACTGTGCTTCGCCGTAGGAGAGCATGCTGGCAAATACCACCGGGATGAAGACCAGTCCAACAGTATAGGCGGCGTCCTTGCCGAACGACTTGGAGATGTCGTTGAGCGTGCAAACGGCCCAGTAGATTCCGGCGTAGGGAATGAACTGAAGCCAGAAGTGGGATTCCGGGCGGCCGGCAATCTTGACCAACATCCACTGGCTGTAGAACGGCACAAAGGCCTTCCACTTGGCGTGGCCCGCTTTTTTGAAAACGCCGGCCCACATGATCCCGGTGACCACAAAGGCCACGGCGATCATCAGGAAGTAAAAGAAAAGCAGACCGATGATCAGGCGGGCGGTGTAGGCCGGGTCCGTAGTGGTGTCACTGTAGTAGTAGTAGTCATCCGCCGTGGGGCGGGGAAGCGCAAGTAGGGAGGCAATCATAGTTGAACCCTATAGTGATGGATTGCCCAGGAACAATGGGCACAAGTGCCCATTATGTGGTGATGCGAGGCGACAGGATCGATAATGGAATCCAGACGACCCCCTAAGGAGAACCCCATGATTGTGGCATTTTCAGTGGCGCCCAGCGGCACCCCCAGCGACATTGCCGCGGGAACAAGCGACGACGCCTCCGTGCACACGGCGGTGGCCGCGGCAGTGAAAGTGGTGCGGGACTCGGGCCTGCCCAACCGCACCAGCTCCATGTTCACCGAGATTGAGGGCGACTGGGACGAGGTCATGGACGTTATCAAGCGCGCCACCGAGGCCGTGGGACATTACGGTTCACGAGTGTCCCTGGTCCTCAAAGCAGACATTCGGCCCGGGCACACAGGCGAGATCGACGGGAAGATCGAACGCCTGGAAGGCGCGCTGGAATCACTGGGGGAGTAGCCGGCGGCGCCCATTATTTCTCCACAACCGGGCCTGTTGGCGACGGCCAATCAGGCTTACGCTAAGACCATGGGTGAACACCAGAGCCGGCCCGGCTGGACCGAAGTGGCGCCCAACGCGGGCAAGCTGCTGATGCTGCTGGCCCGAATTCAGGGCGCCCGGCGGGTGCTGGAGATTGGCACACTGGCTGGCTTCAGCGCCCTTTGGTTGGCCAGAGGCCTGCCCACCCTCCTGGGCGGTGAGACCTACGACTTTGTCTTCATCGACGCGGACAAGGGCAACAATGTGAACTATCTGAAGTGGGCGCTGAAACTATCCCGGCCCGGCAGCGGCATCGTCATGGACAACGTCATTTGGGAAGGGACCATCCTTTCGCCGGAGCGCGATCCCGACGCCGCTGCCATCCGGGCCACCCTGGAGTTCATGGGAGCCAGCGATTCGCTGGACGCCACCGCCGTCCAAACGGCCGGTTCCAAGGGCTGGGACGGGTTTGCGATCGCCGTCGTGCTCTAACCACTGGACTACTCTGGGACAGTGACTATTTCGCTGCGCCCCGCCGCCCTTGACGACGCCGAAGTGATTCCCGTCCCGGTGATGTGGAGATTTTCCGTCAAGCCCTGTCCGCTGGGAGTATTCCCGCTCTGGCATACGACGACGGCGGCCTTGTCGGCTGTGCCGGGCGGGCGCTGCTTGACGCCGTCTCCGGAAGGAGCAGGCCTCCGGCCTCTGGTGCTGCAGGAAAATCCCCGAGCCCAGGCGTTCTCTGCCAGGAACGGCTTCGCCTTTGATGGCACCCACAAGGTGATGAATGAGGAATGGCACCGCCTTCCCGAGGTCCGCATGGTCCGCGCGGCGGTGGGTGCCTGATGGGGCGCCAACGCCCGTCCAAGAGTGCGGCACCCGAACCGGATGCCGCCGTCAAGGGTCCCGTGGCCGGGAAGTACCAGACCGACACAGGGATGGCCGAGCTGGTCCCCGATGGGGACAACCCCAATGGCTGGCTACTCCTGCTCAACGGGGTGCAAAGTTCCCACGTTGACCTGGCCGACCCGCTGCGCCTGGACTTTGAATACATGCGCTGGATCATGGCACTGGTGGCGGACCGGTGGGGGGCCGGGGAGAAGCTGCGCACTCTCAGCCTCGGCGGCGCCGCGTGTTCCATGCCCCGCTACCTGGTGGCGGCGTACCCGAATTCCCGCAACGTTGTGGTGGAGATCGACGGAAAGCTGGCCAACTTGGTCCGTGACTGGTTTGAGCTGCCCCGCGCCCCCTTGCTGAAGATCAGGGTCGGCGAGGCGCGCGAGGTGACCGAAACGCTTACGGAAGCCAGCCGGGACCTGGTCATTCGCGACGTCTTTTCCGGCGCGAAGACACCGCACGCGCTGACCACTGCGGAGTTCACTGAGGCGACCAAAAAAGTCCTGGCCGTGGACGGCGTCTATGTCCTGAACTGTGGTGATTCGCCAGCCTTGGCAACGGCCCGGCGCGAGGCAGCCACGATTGCCGCGGCCTTCACCTACACGGCGATCATTGCCGACCCGCCCATGCTCAAGGGCCGCCGATCGGGCAACATCATCATCGCCGGCAGTGACGCACCCCTGGGCGTGGGCGGGGGCCTGCCCCGCGCGCTCCTGGGCGGCGCCATGCCAGCACAGCTCTGGGATGATGCCAAGGTTCGCCAATTCGGCCAAAGCGCCCTGATCCTCACCGACGCGGAATAGCAGCCTCCCTCTCAACCACGGCGGCAGGTGCGCTTTCATCGACCAGAACTGCCCGGCGTCGTCCATCACCGCGCACCCACAGCCGAAACGCCAGCACCAGTAGCACCAGCCAGGCTCCGCCAACCCACAGGGCTACGCGGGTGTCGGGGAACGCACCTAAAAGCACCACGATGGCGGCCATGAACACCACCGTCAGGGCTGAGCCAGCGGGCCATAGCGGGACCGGGAAGGCTGAGGGGCTCAGGGAGTCTCGGGCGATTTCACGCTTCATGGCAATGTGCGAGACCAGGATCATCACCCACACCCAGACCGTGGCGAACGTGGCGATCGAGGCGATGACCAAGAACACCTCTTCGGGCATGAGTGCGTTGAGCACCACGCCCACCAGCAGCACACCCGTCATCATCATCACCGTCATCCAGGGCACACCAGCACGTGAAATCTTGCCGAACACGGCTGGGGCATGGCCCTGCTGGGACAGGCCGAAAAGGATGCGGCCCGCCCCGAAAATATCGCTGTTGACCGCCGACAAGGCGGCGGTGATGACCACGGCATTCAGGATGTGACCGGCCGCGGGGATGCCCAGGGAGGAGAAGATCTGCACAAAGGGGCTGGTCTGCCCGGTGATCGAATTCCACGGCACCAGACTCATGAGCACGCCGATGGTCAGCACGTAAAACAGCAGGATCCTTACGGGCACCGTGTTCACGGCCTGCGGGATGGACTTGGCCGGGTTGGCGGCCTCCCCGGCCGTCACCCCGATGGTCTCGATCCCGCCGAAGGCAAACATGACCACGGCGAACGCCGCCAGCAACCCGCCCCAGCCGTTGGGCAGGAAGCCGCCGTTTGAAACCAGGTTTCCCAGGCCGGGTGCGGTTTGTGCGGCTTCCATGTGGAAACCAAACGCGATGATGATCACCCCGCCGGCGATCATAGCGATGATGGCCGCCACCTTGATCAGCGAGAACCAGAACTCAAGCTCACCAAAGACCTTGACGCTGAGCAGGTTCAGGGCAGCAAGGAAAAAGATGATGGCCAGCACCCAGACCCAGCGGGGGACGTCGTGGAACCAGAAACCCATGTAGATGCTGAACGCCGTGACGTCAGCGATGGCGACAATGGCCATTTCAAAAACATAAGTCCAGCCGGTGATGAACCCCGCCAGCGGACCCAGGTAGCGGCCGGCGTACTGGCCGAAGGAACCCGAGACGGGGTGGCGGACCGCCATCTCGCCCAGCGCCCGCATCACCATGAATACGGCGGCGCCGGCAACGATGTACGCCAACAGTACGGCCGGGCCGGCCTTCTGGATGGCAGTGGCTGAGCCGTAGAACAAGCCGGTGCCGATGGCGGACCCCAGGGCCATGAACCGGATGTGGCGGGCGTTGAGTCCACGAGTGAGGGAGAAGCCTGCGGTCTGCATGGAAAAAACCTTTGGGGTTGGGGCTTGGCGGTCCAGGAGTGAGCTCCAGCACATCACGCCCCAGGATGCGGTGATGGCCCTCACTAACCATTGCTGTCTTGGTTTGGGGATCGGCCAAAGACAGCCCTAATCTGGGATTGGAGACTCCATTATTCTACAATGGTGTCGAGGTATCTGTGACTTCGGTAAGGGTGGAGACTGCAGACTTGTCGATGTGCCATCTAGTGAGGGAGTCATGACGAACACGGAACGGGTACCATCCAAGGTTCCGGCGGCGGACAATACCTTGCGGATTCTGAAACTTCTTTCGGCCAAGCGAGGCCCCCTGGCGGCCTCCACCATCGCCACCTCGCTGGGTCTGCCCCGCTCCAGCGTCTACCACCTGCTGGGAGTCATGGAAGCTAGTGGATTTGTCATGCACCTGCATGAGGAGCAGCGCTACGGGCTGGGCATTGCCGCGTTTGAGCTCAGCAGCGCCTATTCGCGTCAGGAGCCGCTGTCTCGCCTGGGCCGCCCCCTGCTGGCGTCGCTGGTGGACAAGATTGGTGAGAGCTCCCACCTGGCCGTGCTGCACGGGCGCGATGTGTTGTACATCGTGGAGGAGCGCGCCAAGCACCGCCCGTCCCTAGTGACCGAAGTCGGCGTCCGCCTTCCCAGCCACCTCACCGCGAGCGGGCGGGCCATTTTGGCGGCACTTCCCAAGTCGCAGGTCCGGGCCCTGTACCCCAACGCCGCGGCGTTCTCCTCCCGCACCGAGGTGGCCGAGCCCATCGGCAAATACTCGACCCTGTCAGCCCATCTTGATCAGGTCCGCCAGCGCGGCTACTCGACCGAACACGGTGAGGTCACCGACGGTTTTGGCTCCGTGGCTGCCGCAGTGAGGGACCACTTGGGCTGGCCCGTGGCCGCCGTAGCCGTTACGTTTTTGGAGGACAAGGTGCCGGTTTCCCAATGGCCTGCCCTCGCCCAACGCGTCACCAAGGTGGCAGACGAGCTGTCGCTGCGCATTTACGGCCGCCGCGAAGGGTAGTTGCCGGCGTTCCGGGGGCCGTTGTGGTGATCCGCCCATGGCCGGCCTCCGGCGCATCACCACAACGCCCCCCGGACTGGGGCGGCATGTCCAGTGCGGCGGCGGATCACCACAACAACCCCGCGTCCCGCCGCTGCGGCGAGTCTGAAATCCCGGACACATTGCTTGAGAAGTGGCAGATTTCCGCACCGCAAAGCGGAATAGTGGCAACCAAGCCCTCCCGCAACGCAAAGGATCCACCATGACCACCGTCGTACTCTCTTCCTCAGGCGTCACACCAGAGGACGTCATCGCCGTGGCCCGCCACGACGCGAAGGTAACCATCAGTGCAGAAGCGCTGGCCGGCGTCGAGCGCGTGCGGGCGCACATTGAAAAGCTGGCGCACTCCGACACCCCGGCCTATGGCATCTCCACGGGCTTCGGCGCCCTGGCCAACCGGCACATTCACGAGGACATGCGCACGCAATTGCAGAAATCGCTCATCCGCAGCCACTCCGCCGGCATGGGTCCGGCCGTGGAACGCGAGGTGGTGCGCGCCCTGATGTTCCTACGCGCCAAGACCCTCGCTTCGGGACGAACCGGCGTGCGGCCCGTCGTCGTGGCGACCATGGTCGAGGTGCTCAACGCCGGCATCACCCCCGTGGTCCGCGAATTCGGCTCGCTTGGCTGCTCCGGGGACCTCGCGCCGCTCTCGCATTGCGCCCTGGTGCTCATGGGCGAAGGCGAGGCCACCGGGCCTGACGGCACGCACTTTGGCGGCAAGGGGGAGCGGCCGGTTGCCGAACTGCTCGCCGAGGCCGGCATTACGCCGATCGAGCTCGCGGAGAAAGAGGGCCTGGCCCTGGTCAACGGCACCGACGGCATGCTCGGCATGCTCTTGATGGCCATCGCCGACCTGCGCCTGCTGCTCACGACCGCGGACATCACCGCCGCGCTGAGTGTCGAGGGTCTGCTGGGCACCGACCAGGTATTCGTGCCGGAGCTGCACATGGACCTGCGTCCGCACCCCGGCCAGGCACTCAGTGCAGATAATATGTTGCGTGTGCTCGCCAACTCGCCGATTGTGGCCTCCCACCGCGTGGGCGACTCCCGTGTGCAGGACGCGTACTCGCTGCGTTGCGCCCCGCAGGTGGCCGGCGCCGCGCGTGACACCGTGGACCATGCGCTGATGGTCGCCACCCGCGAGCTCGCCGCCTCGATCGACAACCCCGTGGTGCTGCCCGACGGCCGGGTCTCCTCCAACGGCAACTTCCACGGTGCCCCGGTGGCGTATGTGCTGGACTTTTTGGCGATCGTCGCAGCCGACGTCGCATCGATCGCCGAGCGCCGCACCGACCGCATGCTTGACCCCGCCCGAAGCCACGGACTGCCCGCCTTCCTGGCCGGGGACCCCGGCGTTGACTCCGGGCTCATGATCGCCCAGTACACGCAGGCCGGGCTCGTCTCCGACTCCAAGCGCCTGGCCGTCCCCGCCTCCGTTGACTCCATCCCCAGCTCCGCCATGCAGGAGGACCACGTCTCCATGGGCTGGCATGCCGCCCGCAAGCTGCGCCGCTCCGTGGAAAACCTGCGCCGCGTGCTCGCTATCGAGCTCGTCACGGCCACCCGAGCCATCGACATGCGCACGGAAATGTCCGACGGCGAACTTGTCCCGGGGCCTGCCGGTGCGGCCGTGATTGAGGTGCTTCGGGCGACGGTGCCGGGCCCGGGGGCCGACCGCTTTCTGTCCCCTGAGCTGGAGGAGGCTGACCGCCTGGTGGGTTCCGGGGCCATCCGTGCAGCCGCAGAGAAGGCCACCGGCCCGCTGAACTAAGCAGCACGGTGGCCGTCCTGCTCCGGAGCCGCCGTCGGTCATTGCCATGCGAGCACTACCGGGTGTTTAATGTTGGGTACCTCGAAATTCAAATGTATGTTCGATTGGGATGCCTTCGTGAAACTCTTCCGCCTGGCCGTCCGCCACGCAAAACCATATTGGGTATGGGTTGTGGCCGTCCTTGTGTTGCAGCTGATCTCCACCATCGCCGCGCTGTACCTGCCCAGCCTGAACGCCCAGATCATTGACCAAGGCATCTCCAAGGGCGACACCGACTTCATCTGGTCAACCGGCATGACCATGATCATTGTCTGCTTCATCCAGGTGGCTGCGGCGATCGGTGGCATATATTTTGGCGCCCGCGCGGCCATGGCCATCGGCCGGGATCTGCGCCGCGAGGTGTATTACCGGGTCAACGCCCTCGGCGCCCTGGATGTGAGCCGCTTCGGCACGGCCACGCTGATTACCCGCAACACCAATGACGTCCAGCAGGTGCAGATGCTGGTGCTGATGGCGCTGAACTTCATGGTCTCAACGCCCATCATGTGCATAGGCGGGATCGTCATGGCCCTGCGCGAAGACGTGGGGCTGTCCTGGCTGCTTTGGGTGTCTGTGCCACTGCTGTTCATCGTGGTGGGATTCCTCGTGGTGAAGCTGCTGCCGCTGTTCCGCGAAATGCAGGACCGAATCGACACCGTCAACGGGGTCTTACGCGAGCAGATCACCGGCATCAGGGTCATCCGCGCCTTTGTCCGCGAGAAGTTCGAGTCCGAGCGCTACCGTGAAGCCAACCTGAATCTGACCCGTGTCTCCGTTCGGGTGGGCAACTCGTTCGTGCTCATGTTCCCGGCCATCATGATGATCCTGCATCTGGCCACCGCCGCCGTACTTTGGTTTGGCGGGCACCGGGTCGACGCCGGGCAAATGCAGATCGGCTCGCTCACAGCATTCCTGCAGTACCTCCTGCAGATCCTTGTCGCCGTCATGATGGGTGTCTTCATGGTCATGATGATCCCGCGAGCCGCGATCTCCGCCGAGCGACTCGATGACGTCCTCACCGCAGAGCCCAGCCTCGCCGTACCAACGCACCGGGAACTGCCGGTGAGCCACGCAGTCGAATTTTCAGCCGTTTCCTTCGGATATCCCGGTGCCGAGCGCCCCGTCCTGAACAACGTCAGCTTCACCGCCGAGGCGGGAAAGACGACGGCGATCGTTGGCTCCACCGGTTCCGGCAAGTCGACGCTGCTGAACCTCATACCGCGCCTGTTTGATCCGCTGGACGGTTCCGTGCGCATTGGCGGTGTCGATGTCAGCGAGCTCAGCCGAAAGCAGATGGCAGGCCTCGTGGGTCTGGTCCCGCAGAAGCCGTACCTGTTCTCCGGCACGGTGGCCTCGAACCTGAAGTTTGGCCGGCCCGACGCGGACGACGACGATCTGTGGCATGCGCTGACCGTGGCACAGGCCAAGGACTTTGTGGAAGAAAAGCCCAAAAAGTTGGCCACGCCCATCGCCCAGGGCGGCACCAACGTCTCCGGCGGGCAACGGCAGCGGCTGTGCATTGCCCGTGCGCTCGCAGCCCGTCCGCGGATCTACCTCTTCGACGATTCCTTCTCGGCGCTCGATGTTGCCACCGACCAGCGGCTGCGCGAATCCCTGCATGGCGCCACCACCGGGGCCACGGTCATCATCGTGGCCCAACGTATCTCCACCATTCGGGAGGCCGACCACATTATCGTGCTCGACGGCGGCGAAATAGTCGGCACAGGGACCCACGACCAACTCCTTGCGAGCAACGAAACCTACCGTGAAATTGTGCAATCGCAGCTGAGCATTGAGGGGGTGGCCTGATGGCGCGCAAGGACAAGGGCGCGAAGTCCTCACTGCAGGCGCCGGAGATCGACGCCATTGAAGAGGAACTCATCCCCGAGTACAAGCCCAGCGAGGCTGACGGCGACATGTTTGGCGGGACGCCAGCAAAGAAGGCAGAGCACTTCTGGCCGTCGGTGCAGCGGCTCGTGGGGCTGCTGCGCCCGGAACGGGGCATGTTCTCGGTGGTCATTGCCCTCGTGTCGGCCTCGGTGGTGTTGACCGTGATTGCCCCGAAGGTCCTGGGGCAGGCCATGGATGTCATCTTCAACGGCGTGATTGGTTCACAGCTGCCGGCCGGGGTCCCGCTGGAGTCGATCATCGCGGGCATGCGGGCAGAGGGCAACAACCAAATGGCCTATATGCTCGCCAAGACCAACCTGGCGCCCGGTGCCGGCATCGACTTTGCCCAGCTCAGCCAGCTCATCATCTTTGTGCTGGCACTGTACATGGTGGCCTCAACGCTGATGTGGCTGCAGGGCTACCTGCTCAACGCCCTCGTCATGCGCGTGGTGTTCCGCCTGCGCGAGGACATTGAACGAAAGCTCAACCGGCTTCCGTTAGGGTACTTCGACACCCGCCAGCGCGGGGATCTGATGTCGCGGGTGACGAACGACGTCGATAATATCCAGTCCGCCCTGCAGCAGGGGTTCTCGCAGCTGGTGCAATCCGCACTGACGGTTCTTGGCATTGGCATCATGATGTTCATCGTGTCGTGGCAGTTGGCGTTGATCGCACTTATTGCGCTGCCGCTGTCGGCCATCATCGCCGGGGTGATCGGCACGCGCTCGCAGAAGCTGTTCGCCGCGCAGTGGAAGCACACAGGCTCTCTCAACGGGCACATTGAGGAGACGTTCTCCGGGCTTGAACTGGTCCGCGCCTACGGCCGCGATTCGGAAATGCTGGCCGAATTTGACGAGCGCAACGAGCACCTGTTCAAGGCCTCTTTCGGGGCACAGTTTGTCTCCGGAATGATCATGCCCGCCATGCAGTTCGTCTCCTACCTCTCCTACGTGCTGGTCGCCGTCGTGGGCGGCCTCCGTGTGGCAACCGGGGGGATGACGCTCGGCGACGCCACCGCGTTCATCCAGTACTCGCGCGAGTTCTCTCAGCCCATTGGCGAGATGGCCGGCATTGCCAACCTGATCCAGTCCGGCGTGGCCTCGGCGGAGCGGACCTTTGAGATTCTCGACGCGCAAGAGCAGGAAGCGGAGGAGGATTCCGAGCTCCTGCCCGGGCGGACGGACGGGCATGTGCGCTTTGAGAACGTCTCGTTCAGCTACTCGCCGGACATGCCACTGATCCGCGACGTTTCCTTCACGGTAGAGCCGGGGCAGACGGTGGCGATCGTGGGCCCCACGGGCGCAGGCAAGACCACGCTGGTCAACTTGGTCATGCGCTTCTACGAGCTCACCGGCGGGCGGATCATGCTCGACGGCGTGGACACCCGCGAGCTGTCCCGCGAGCAGGTGCGCGCCCAGGTGGGCATGGTGCTCCAGGATGCGTGGTTGTTTGAGGGCACCATCCGGGAGAACATCCGCTACGGGCGCCTGGACGCCACGGACGAGGAGATAGTTGCCGCGGCCGAAGCTACCATGGTGGACAGGTTTGTCCGAAAGTTGCCCGACGGCTACGACACCGTCATTGACGCCGACGGCGGCACCGTCTCCGCCGGGGAACGCCAGTTGCTCACGATCGCCCGGGCGTTCATCGCCCAGCCGTCGCTGCTGATCCTGGACGAGGCCACGTCCTCGGTTGACACCCGTACCGAGCTGCTGGTCCAACACGCCATGGCTGCGCTGCGCACGGACCGGACCTCCTTCGTCATTGCGCACCGGCTCTCCACTATCCGCGACGCCCACACCATCTTGGTCATGGCGGACGGCGACATTGTCGAACAAGGCAACCATACGCAGTTGCTGGCCCGACGCGGCGCCTATTACGCGCTGTATATGACCCAATTCCAGGGCGGGCACGAACTGGAGGGCGAGGTCGCCGCCGAGTTGCACTAACCAGCGGGCAACGGGCAATTCGAAACTTAGGTATTGGCAAAACCTAACGAATCCTGCCAATACAGTTAAACTAACAAGATTACCCTTGACCGTGCTCATGTCCTGGCGCTATTGTCAATTCTAATAGCTGGCGGAAGAATTTTCGCACCGCCATGAAAATAATTATCCCGCCTCTGACGAAGGGATTTTTGGTGAGTAGTGTCGGTTTGTTGTACGTCGGTGCCGTCCTTTTCATTAATGGGCTCATGCTCCTGGGGAAAATTCCGGGAAAATCGGCCGCCGTTCTGAACTTTTTCGTCGGAGCCATGCAGATTGTCTTTCCGACCATCATCTTAGCCCAAGCAAACGGCGATCCAGCCGTTATTCTAGGCGCTTCCGGCCTTTACCTCTTTGGGTTCACGTACCTGTATGTAGGTTTCAACCAAGTGTTTGAACTGTCGGGCGAAGGGTTAGGCTGGTTCTCACTCTTTGTCGCCATCACCGCAGTGGTGATGGGAATTGTGCAATTTACGCAGACCAACGATCCGGTGTTTGGTGTTATCTGGTTTGTATGGGCTATTTTGTGGACACTCTTCTTCCTTTTGCTGGGCCTGGGTATGCAATCCTTGAATGATTTCACTGGGTGGTTTACCATCTTCGTGGCCTTTTTGACGGGAACCATTCCAGCATTGATGTTGTTGACTGGAAATTATGTGAGCACGGCCCGAGAAGCAATCTGGCTGGTGGTATTGGCTGCCGTCGCTATAGGTGCTTCATTTGCCTTGTCCACAAAATACCGTGCATCCCAGCCAATTACGGTGTGATAGGAAAAACAATGCCCCTCTATGCCTTTCGCTGCCCTAACGGAACCGAATTTGAGTCGAGCTTTGCCATGGCAGAAGTGCCGGATGCGGCGCCGTGCCCCGACTGCAACGCGCCGGCGCGTCGACAGATGAGTTCCGCGCGCCTGTCGATTGCCAATAGCGCCGAGTTCAAGCTCATCGATGCCACCAAGCGCAGCGCCCACGAACCACAACTTGTCTCTGGCCGAACCGGTGCGTCGAAGAAGGCCACCCGCTACACGGGCAATCCGCTGCACCAAAAGCTTCCCCGCCCTTAGCTGGTGCGGGGAATCAATGTATTCCCACAAATTGAACGTCGTCAAAGGAGAAACACCATGCCAGAAGTGATCTTCCGCCTCGATTCGAACAAGAAGTTCAAAGATCAGGAAACTCTCGGCCACAACCGATGGCACCCTGAGATCCCACCCGTTGCCACCGTCAAACCCGGTGATGTTTTCCGGGTGGATTGCCGCGAGTGGTTTGATGGGGCAATCAAGAATGATGACTCCGCCCAGGATATTCTTCAGGCACCCTTGCTGACGGTGCACACCTTGTCCGGACCCTTTGGTGTGGAAGGTGCCAGACCCGGTGACCTGTTGGTGGTGGACATTCTTGATGTGGGTCCCATTCCGCAGGAAGATTCCGGTCCGCTTGCCGGGCAGGGCTGGGGCTATACGGGCATTTTCGCCAAAAACAATGGCGGTAGTTTTTTGACGGACCAGTTCCCCGATGCCTACAAAGCCATTTGGGATTTTACCGGCCAAGTTGCCACCTCCCGGCACGTACCTGGGGTTGCTTTTGAGGGCCTCATCCACCCAGGATTGATGGGCACCGCGCCCTCGGCTGCGCTGCTGGCAAAGTGGAACAAGCGTGAAGGTGATTTGATTGCCACCGATCCGCTTAGGGTCCCGCCGCTGGCACTGCCGCCTGAAGCGGAGCACGCGGTTCTTGGGGGGCTTCCTGCCGATCAATGGGCGCGGGTTGGCTCCGAGGCCGCACGAACAGCCCCGCCTCGGGAAAACGGCGGAAACCAGGACATCAAGAACCTCTCCAAAGGCACCCGCATCTTTTACCCCGTGTTTGTTGACGGCGCCAACTTCTCCGTCGGAGATCTACACTTCTCCCAGGGCGACGGTGAGATCACCTTCTGCGGCGGCATCGAAATGGGCGGATTCATTGATCTGCGGGTCGACATCATCCGCGGGGGCATGGAAACGTACGGTGTGAGCGAGAACGCCATCTTTATGCCAGGCCGGGTGGAGCCACAGTTCAGTGAGTGGCTGGCGTTCTCGGGAACCTCCGTGACTCTTGATGGCGAGCAGCGCTACCTTGATTCGCATCTGTCCTACCAGCGCGCCTGCCTGCACGCGATCGACTATCTGGCCAAGTTCGGTTACGCGCCGGAGCAGGCTTACCTGCTCCTTGGTGCGGCGCCGGTGGAGGGCCGGCTCTCCGGCGTGGTGGACATCCCGAACTCGTGTTCAACGATCTACTTGCCGACGGCGATGTTTGATTTTGATATCCGACCGTCAGCCAGTGGCCCGCACCAGATCGATCCAGGGATAGGGGCGCCGCGGGCCGATAATGCTTGAGGAACCTCTAACGTACGGTGCTTGCGGGCACCTACCGCAGCAGCGTGTCGATGAGCCGGGCCGCCACTTTGGCGGTCCGGCCGTCGACGTCAAACGCCGGGTTCAGCTCAGCCACGTCAAAGTGGAACAGCTTTCCGCTTGCGGCGACCTGCCGGCACACGGCGGCGATGACCGGCAACGGCACCCCATATGCAGCGGGGGCGCTTACCCCGGGTGCCACGGCGGCGGGGAGCACGTCCAGGTCGATCGTGAGGTACGCAATGTCCACGGTCTCCAGGAACGCTTGCACAAAACCGGCCGTCCGCTCCGGCGAGCAGTCTTCATCCAGCAGATACTTCACATCCAACTTATGGGCAGTGTCGAACAGGGCCCGGGTGTTATTGGGTTCGCTGATGCCGACGACGGCGTAATTGAGTGCGCGGTCCGCGGCGGCTTCGGCGTGGGCCATCTGTAGAAACGGCGTCCCGGAGCTGGGGGCGGGGGCGTCACGTAAGTCAAAGTGGGCGTCAAGGTTCAGCACGCCAAGCCGGGCGCCGTTCGCCACGGCGGCCGTGCCTGCCACGCCCAGGTAGCTGGCGAAGGCAGTCTCGTGTCCTCCGCCCAAGACGAAGGTGAGGTATCCGGCGTCGAGCAGGGAGGAAAGTGCGGCACCGGCGCGAGCCTGCCCGTCCTCCAACAAGTCGCCGGAAACCACAACGTCGCCCACATCGGTGACCGCCCGGGAGCCGTGAAAGGCCAGGGAGCCAAGGGCGGCCCGGATGGCGGTGGGGGCCGCTGCGGCACCCACCCTGCCCTTGTTGCGCAATACCCCCGCGTCGGAGGCAAAGCCGAGCATGGCAGCCTGGACTGGCGCTTCGGGGCTGGAATCATTCACCCCGACCGCCGGGGTACCCACAGCCTGCCACCACCGCCGGTGAGCCGGCCCGTCGCCGTCGTTCCTTCCGGTCCAGGGCTGGGCGGGGGCGTCAACGGCAAGCTGCGTAAAGTCCATGCCCCCAGCAAACCGCACTGCACCCGCGAATGCCAGCCCGAGTGCCAGCATGTGTCCGGGGTCGCAGATTTCACTCTGGGGGGACTGGCCGCGCCCATTCCAGCTCCGTTGCGCAAGCCTCCACGCCACTTCTTCCGCGAGAACGGGGCCAACCTGCGAGAACGGGGGAACTTTCCCCCGTTCTCGCAGGTTGCCCCCGTTCCCGGTGAATTCAGGCGCAGGGAGAACGGATTGCCAGTCCGCCAGATGGTGATCTCCGGATACGGCGCGATCACTGCATCCCAGCCAATCCGCCGCAATGAAAACAGAACCGGCCCGCAGAACATGTCCGGCCCCACCTTTCGGAGGTTTCGGACATGCCCTGCGGGCCGGCGGAAAGCGTCGGACTATTTAACCCCGAACAACTCTTCGATGGGGCCGATGCCGAAGAACACCAGGAATGCGGCCGCAACAACCCACATCAGGGGATGGACTTCCTTGGCACGGCCCTGGAACAGGCGGATCAGCACAAAGGCGATGAAGCCGGCGCCCAGGCCGTTGGCGATCGAGTATGTGAAGGGCATGAGCGTGAACGTCAGGAATGCCGGGATACCGATACCCCAGTCGGACCAGTCGATCTTGCCCACCTGGGAGACCATCATGAAACCAACCACGACGAGGGCGGGCGCTACGGCTTCGAAGGGGACAAGCTTGATCAGCGGTGTGACGAACATGGCCAGCAACAACAGCAGGCCCGTGACGATCGAGGCCAGGCCCGTGCGGGCGCCCTCGCCGATGCCGGCGCCGGATTCGACGTAAATCTGGTTAGAGGAAGCCGAGGCGCCACCGCCGGCGATCGCACCGAAGGCGTCAACGAGCAGGACACGGTCAACGTTGGGGATGGTGCCGTCCTCGCGCAGGGAGCCTGCTTCGGCGGCCAGGCCCACCATGGTGCCCATGGCGTCAAAGAAGATGCTGAGCAAGATCACAAACGCCAGCAGTACCGCGGCCAGTGCGCCCAACTTGCTGAAGGCGCCAAAGATGTTCACCTGGCCCAGGAGGGACAAGTCGGGCATGGACCATTCCGAGAGCTGCGGGGAAACCAGCGACCAGCCCAACGGGTTGTGGGTTGTGCCGTCAAAGGAAGGCCCGATCTTCAGGGTCAATTCCAAAATGTTCGCCAGGATGGTGGAGACCACAATACCGATCAGGATGGCGCCCTTGACCTTGCGCACCACCAAGCCGATGGTCAGCACCAGACCCACAACGAACACCAGCGTGGGCCAGCCCATGAGCTTGCCGTCGAAGCCCAGACCAACGGGAACCGTGGTGCCGGCGACGTCGGGGATCCGGCGGACAAAGCCGGCATTGACCAGACCGATGAGCGCGATGAACATGCCAATGCCCACCACGATGGCGATCTTGAGCCCCTCGGGGACGGCCTTGAACACGGCGGTGCGGAAGCCCGTGAGTACCAGTATGAACATGGTAATACCGGACAGGACCACCAGGCCCATCACGTCCGGCCAAGTCAGACCCGGGTTGGAGGCGACCGTGACGGCCACAAAGGCGTTGACGCCCAGGCCGGCGGCGAGGGCGAAGGGGTGCTTGGCCCAGGCTCCCATCAGGATCGTCAGGATTCCGGCCACAAACGCCGTGACCGCGGCAACGCGTTCCAAGCCCAAGACGTCGCCGGAGGAGTCCGGGCCACCGAGAATCAACGGGTTCAACACCACGATGTAGCTCATCGCGAAGAAGGTGGCGAAGCCGCCACGGATTTCACGCGAATAGTTTGAGCCACGCTCGGTGATCATGAAATATTTGTCGACCGCTGACAGCCGGACGTCCGATTTGGTAGCCATAGATGAGCCCTCCGGGCGAAGTGAAAAGAAATTAAGTCAACCGAAGAAATAATAGCTGGTAATGAGGTGGCGCATGATCGTCATGACGGGGTGGGTTTTTGTTGATTGTGACCTTCGACGGCGGGTCCTCCTTGGGGGATGGGGCGCCCTTGTGCCCCGAGTTTTCTCGGAGAACTCCCATCTGTCCGGGTTATGGTGGGGTGCTGATCTTCACCAATCTAAGGAACTCAAGCCGTGAAAAGCCCTTTCCAACGCCGGGTCAATGAGACGAACATGACAACCGCCAGGGGACTGCACGTTCTGTGGCGTGCCATGGCCGCAGCCGCCGTTGTGCTTGTGGCGCTGCTGGGAGTCTCCGGGCCGGCCCTGGCCCATGACGTACTCGAGGGTACGGCGCCTGCCGACGGCTCCTCCGTTTCCACTGTGCCGGCGAAGGTCACCATCATCTTGTCGAACACCCCTGCCAGCATAGGTTCGCAAATCAATGTGGTGGATGAAAGCGGGACCAACTGGTCTGCTGGTGCCGTGACCGTTCTGGACAATGTTGCCTCGCAACAGCTCAAGCCAGGTGCGCCGGCCGGAAAATACGCAGTGCAATGGCGTCTTGTCTCCTCCGACGGCCACCCCATCGAGGGGCAGTTCACCTTCACCGCGCTTGCGCCCTCCGCTGGCACCGGCGCCGTGGAAAACAGTAGTGGCCCGTCCGCCGTGGCCGGCCCAGTGCAAGCCGTCCAGGAACCCAGCCCTGCCGCCGCCGAGAAAGCTCCGGACAGCAGTGCCGTGCCGTGGAGCGTGTTTGGCCTGGTCGGCGTCCTGATTGTGGTGGTTATAGCCATGGTGGTCGTGGCGAAGCGCCGCCTGGGTGCTGCAGACTAGCCGAACCGCTCAGGCGGGGATGAGAACAGCAATGGAGTTGCGGGCGGCCATGCGGGCTGAGATGGAGGCCCCTGCCCGTTTGGCCTGGTGCAGAATTTCATGTGTTGTGGGAACCACCAGATCTCCCACGCCCACCAGATACAAACCGAGTGAATGCATCACGGATGCGAGCTCATGGCTGGTGCTGAGACCCACGCTGTGCAGGACCCGGCGCAATTGATTCAAGGCACCACGGGTGAAGACCACGCTGTGGGCGCTCAGTGTGCCGTCGGCCGTGAGAACGGTCCATTGGTGTTCTGTGGGGGCGTCGGTGCCGAGCCGGTTCAGCTGCAGCGGACTAGTCCCCGGGCGGATGTCCAGCTCGTGGCGGAGTGCGTAGTGCTCCAAGAGTCGCAGGATGTTGGTTCGCTCGCTCAGGGCATCCAGGCTGATGCCGCCGGTGTTGGGTGCGGGGGAGCCCGGGCCCGAGGGTCGGAAGCTGTCCACCACAATGGCGTCAATGCCTTGGCGGTTCAGTTCGGCCGCAACGGCCAATCCTGAAAAGCCGGACCCAATGACAATGGTCGTCGTGGTTTCTGCAAGAGCCGGGGTAACCATGGGCGCGGGTGGTCGCGGAGCAGCCTTCACTAGCAAAATGCCTCCTTGAACGGTAGGAGAACTTCGGGGCGGTGCGGCCGGGAGCGTGGCTGCGCCGTGGTGCGAATTAAGAGAGTACCCGATCCAAATATGTGTTCCTGAACACGCGTTTGGGATCAGCAACATTGTGAACCCTATCGAACAAATTCAGCTCTGGGTAGAGGGCGAGAAAGTCATTCGACTGGAGAAAATGCCACTTGCCCCAGTGCGGACGGCCCCCGTGGGCACGGAAGATTTCTTCGGCCGCGTGGAAGTAGTCAAAGGGATCGATTTTTACGTGCTGGTGGATGGCGATGTAGCCGGTTTCCCGGCCGTGGGCAGTGGACAGGGGAATGTCATCGCCTGCGGCGCACCGCACCTCGACCGGGAAGGAAATGGTGAATCCGCGCTGCTTGATCATGACGTCGAGCTCAGCCAGGACGGCCGGAATTTCCAGCAACGGCACGGCATACTCCATTTCCCGGAAACGCACTGTGCGTTCGGTGGCGAACACACGGTGGGAGAGGTCGGCAAACTCCCTGTTGCCGGTGAGTTGCGACGCCATGGTGTTGACCCGCGGTATGACGGAGGGGACCTTGGCCGTTACTTGGCATAAGGCGGAAAAGAGTTTATTGGACACCAGCACGTCATCCACCAAATGGGCTCTGGCGGAAAGTGGCCTCACTCCAGCGGGGCCCTGTCCCAGTGGGTACCTCGTGTTGCTTTTGGTCAATGCCGTTGAGGTATGCGGAAACCAGTAGAACTCAAAGTGGTCCGTGCTGCGCTGGCGCTCCAGCAGGCTCTCCATCACCTGTGCCAGCGGCTCGGGGCGTTCCACTGCGTGCAACGTGAATGCCGGCACGCACTGCAGCGTCACCGAGACAATAATTCCCAACGCGCCCAATCCCACACGGGCGGCGGAAAAGAGTTCCGCATTTTCTGCGGCTGAACAATGCACCACCTCACCGGTGCCAATGACCAAGGTCAACCCCACCACTTGGGTGGCAATGCCGCCAAACGCCAAACCAGTGCCGTGGGTGCCTGTGGAAATGGCGCCGGAGATTGATTGCCTGTCAATGTCGCCCATATTCGTCAGGGCCAGCCCGTAAGGCGCCAACAGGGCCGGAATATTATGGAGCCGGGTGCCCCCGGCGAGGGTGACCTGCAGTGCTTCCCTGTCCACGCCTTGCAGCCCGCTCAGTCCGTCGAGGCGGAGCTGCACGCCACTGGTCAGGGCAATGTCGGTAAAACTGTGCCCCGCCCCCACTGCCTTGACGGTGGTTTTCGCCAACGGGCTCCCCGAATCCGCGGCCGCGCCAACCACAGCAGAAATTTCCTGCACGGTGGAAGGATGCAGCACCTGCGACGGGTAGCAGCGCTGATCACCTGCCCAATTGCACCACTCACTCATATGAACGCTTTCCCTTCGCCTCGATACGTGGGCGCACCGCCCACTATGTGCCCGCCGTCGAGCACCACAAGGGCATCCACGTGCTCGCAGACCTCGCCTGACTTGGCGTGCCGGAACCACACCTTGTCCCCGATGCGCAGCCGCGCCGCGGCTGGCCCGCGCAGGGGCGTCTGGACTTCACCGGCGCCCTCGGTGCCTACCATCGCCAGCCCCGGCGGGTAGACGGGGGCAGGGGACCTGTCAGGCCCAGCCGGGCCGGAGGCGATCCAACCGCCACCGAGCACTGTAACAATGTCCGGGGCAGGGCGCCGCACCACCTGCGCGGCAAAGCCCACCGCGTGCGCCGGCTTGAAACGGGAGTATCCGTCAAAAAGTGTTGGTCCAAACAATCCGGATCCTGCGGCCAACTCAGTGACGGAGGGGTCCTGGGTGGTCAATTCGAGGCTTCCGGTGCCGCCTCCGTTGACGAATTCAAGCTCAACGATGTTCGTCACCGCCGCAACCACATTGCCCCGGCGTTCAGTAACCTCCGCCATGGAGGACCGCTGGATTTGCTTCAGGACCGCGGATTTGGCCAGATCGGCCACGCGGTTTCCGGTATGCGGGGTGTCCTGCAGGCCGGCAATTTGGGCTTCATACGCCATGAGCCCCACCAGCTGGAAAAGTTGCTGGCCCCCCAGCCTTCGCGATGCGATGTCCAGTGTCATGCCGATGGCGTCGGCACCGCTGCGCAGAGGGGAACGGCGTACCCCAATGTGACCGACGTCCCGGCCGCCCACGCGGGGCCGCCACGAGGCGTCCAGGTCAAGGGCAAGTCGGATCGGGGCGACAGGCGCCGCCTGCGCCAAGACGCCCGCCATCCAGTCCAGCTGTTCAGCGGAATCCACCATCAAGGTCACCCGGGAGCAGGCCCGGGGGTCGGCTGCCAAAGCGCGCAAAGCCGGTCCATTCGCCGTCGGATAGGCCACCACAATGTCGGTGAATGCGTCATCTGATGCCAGCCACAAGGCCTCCGGCAGCGTGAACGCAAGGATCCCGGCATAACCATCCTGAGCCAGCACGGCTCGCAAAACGTCCCGGCTGCGGATGGATTTGCTGGCGACGCGAATGGGCTTTCCTCCCGCACGGCGAAGCAGTGAGCCGGCGTTGAAGGAGAGCGCTGGCAGGTGCAAAACGGCCACGGGCGCGGACATTTCGGCGCAGGCAACCCCGGCCAGTCGCCACATTTCAGCTCCTGCGGTACCGCCGTCCGGCCCGCCGGCCCCTCCCGCGACGCTGCTTTCTCCCGCTCGGCCGCGGCTGATTTCCGGCTGTAAAAGATGCATCATTGACGCCCACTTTGACTTGGTGACGATTCTCACACCACTTTGCCACAGGTTACTGGCCGGTAGGGCTTTTGACGCAGATATGACGGACGAACACACCGTCGAGTGCTGTTCGACTTGACGCGGGCCAGCCTACGGACAATAGTCGGAAGTAGACGTCACGATGGGGAGGCGGACTGTTTTCCCACCCGGCGGCACTTCGACGACGAGGAGCCCAGCATGAGCAATCCACAGGAAAATCCCACGGTTGCCCAGCCAGAGCCAATCCCTGCCCCCACCGGAATTGTGGTGGGAATTGACGGTTCCGAGCAAAGTAATTGCGCCCTGATTTGGGCCGCCCGAGAAGCCAAATTACGCAAGTCGCAGCTGCACCTGGTGACCGCCTACACCGTCCCAATTTTCGCCGCCTCGGGGCTTGACGGCGGGTACGCCACAGTGGACGACGACGTCATTCGCCAGGGCGCCGAGGCCGTCCTTCGCGAGGCCGCGGGGAAAGTGGCCGATCTTCAGGTGGACCTCGACGCCAGGGTGGAAAACGGCGACGCCGCCGGGGTCTTGCTGGAACTCAGTGAAACGGCGGAGCTCTTGGTGTTTGGCACCCGCGGACGGGGCGGCTTCATGGGACGGCTGTTGGGCAGTGTCAGCTCTGCATTGCCGGCCCACGCCAAGTGCCCCACCGTGACAATCCCCTTGAGCTGCGCCGCGCGGCTAGGGGAGGGGAAAGTCGATGAAGAGCCAGCCCCCGAGGTTGAAAACATTGTCACGGTCGGTGTGGATGGCTCGGGCCAAGCACTGTATGCGGTGCTGGTAGCGGCCGAACAAGCCGAACGTTACGGGGCCACTTTGCGCGTCATCTGCGCCGTCAAGCCTTATACGGGGTCACTTTCATGGATACCGGCGCCGGTAGACAGGGATGCGCTTTTCGCCGAGATTCAGCTGCAGCTTGACGCCGGGGAAAAATGGTTGAGCAGCCACTTCCCGACACTGCCCATCGAGGTCCAACTGGTTGAGGGATCGGCCGTGGACGTCTTGGTGAAGGCCAGTGAAACATCCGAGCTGTTGGTGATGGGGACCAAGGGCCGTGGCGGTTTTGCCGGGATGATGCTCGGTTCGACCACTGACGGCGTGCGCCACCATACCAAGGGTCCTGTCATGGTGGTGCGGAACCATGAAGACCCGCGCCTAGAGGACCGCTCAGGTTTTGGCCCGCTGCTCCAAGCCTAACGGCCCAATCAACGCTTACCTCAGTGCATAGATATGGCGGACAAACTTCACGTTTGTCCGCCATATCTATGCACTGAATGAAACCAAAATGCTGCCCTAGTAGCGGGCCACATAGGGGTAGACCACATTGGTCATCGACGCAATCGAATAGACGCCGACGGGGTAGCCCGTGAAGAGCGCCTGCACAGCCTGGCCGTTGCCGATGTAGATGGCGATGTGGCCGAAGTTGCCGTTTCCGTCAGAGTCGAACACCACCAGGTCCCCGTACTGTGCCTGTGAGAGCGGCACGCGAGTCGGGGCTGCCCAATACTGGTCCGTTCCGGTGCGGGGAACTGGGACCCCTGCCGCCTGGAAGGCCTTCCAGACCAGTCCCGAGCAGTCGAAGGCGTTGGGTCCGGTGCCACCCCACAGGTACGACTTGCCCTGCTGGGCCATGGCGTAGCTGACCATGGCGTTGATGTAGGAGCCCGCCGGCGGAGGCGTGACGGGCTGCGGAGTGACAACAGGCGGTGCCACCACGGGCGGATCCGGCGTGACAACAGGCGGCGCAACGGGCGGATCCGGCTGTGTTACCGGCGGAGGCGGAGGCTGAACCGGCTGGTTTCCATTTCCCTGACCGGGGGTGGGTGGGCGTACGGGGGCTGGCACGTTGGCGGAGTTCTTGATCTGCGCCGTCAGTGCTTCCTCCTGAGCCTTCTTGGTCAAGGCGTCCACGCGGGCGCCTTCCAATTCCACTGTGGTGTTGTGCAAAGCGGCCAATTGCTTCAGCGCTGCATCGCGCTGGGCGGAGTTCTCTTTGACCACGGCTGCTTGCTGATCTGTGGCGGATACGGCAGCCGACTTGGAGTCCTCGGCAGCCTTGGCGGCCTTGTCGGCGGCCGCTTGGGCGTCCTGGGCCTGCGCCTGCAACGCTGCTGAGGTGGCAGCCGAGGCTTCGGCCGAGGCGAAAGTGGCTGACCTGTTGGCTGTCAGGGCCATCAGGGTTGAGGCCTGGTAGATGGCGTCGTCGGCGTTGGAGCTGACCAGGAAGGTTTGTACGTCCAGGTTCATGCCGCCGGATTTGTAGAGATTTCCCGCAAGCTGGGCCAGATCGGTCTTGGCGCTCTTGTATTCCTTGGCGGCAACATCGGCCTTGGCTTTGGCTGTTTCAGCAGCTGCGCGGCGCAGGCCCAGGGCGGTCAGGGCGTCAGAGTAGGTGTTATTGGCACGCATGGCGGCCATGTTGGTGCCTTGGAGACGGTCATTCGCGGAGCTGAGGATCGCATCAATTTTCGCCGACTCAGCGGCCGTGGCCGCCTCAGACAGCTTGGCCTTGGCGATGTCGTTGTCGCTGGGAATGGCCGGGTTCATTGGGGCGAAGGGGGCTGAACCCCACGACTTTGACACCACAGGGCTGCTTTGAGCAGCTGCCTGGGCTGGTGACAGCACGGCGGTGGTCGCCAACGCCACACAGGCGATGGCCGTGGTTCCACGAATCAAGAAGCGCAAACTCATAGTCCAGAGACCTCACTGAAGATCGGTAGGTAAATGCCTGCGGATCAGGGCAGTATTGCCCGATCATTTCCCCCGGGCGCATTTCCACAGCAATGCTGACATTACGGGCACGGTGTTCGCTTTGGCAACACCAGTAACAGCAGCCACATAAACAACACCGGTGTCATTCATCCGGGCTATCCCCAACCCAATTCGTGCAGGCGCTCGTCGCCGATACCAAAGTGGTGAGCTATCTCGTGCACCACGGTGACAGTGATCTGGTGGATAACCTGCTCGCGGGATGAGCAAATCTCCAAAATGGGCCGGCGGTAGATGGTGATGCGATCCGGGAGGGAACCGTGTTCCCACCCGGAGTCTCGTTCCGTCAGCGGAGTTCCCTCATAGAGGCCCAATAGCAAGGTGTGATGGTTCTCCTCTGGCCCTGGCACGTAACCGTCGTCGACAAAAATAGCAACGTTGTTCATCTCCGCCACGATGTCCGCCGGCATGCGCGCAAGGGCCGCCCTGACGGCGTCGTCAAAGTCAGACTCGCTCATGCGGAACGGCCCAAACGATGGGATGGAAGCCAACGGGTTGGTGGTCATGTCCTTAACCATAGTGAGGCAGGCTCGTAAAACGATTTGGGGCGCCAGCGCACCTGCGGCCTCCATGAGGGGCCGGGTACCCGTCTGGGCCGCGCGCCCCTGAACTCGTTTTGTGTTCTGAGGAAATAAGCCCTATAGTTTTTGGAGTCCACTTCGGACAGCACGAAGGCAACTTCAACGCTGATTCTAAGTGACGATGCCCCCATCGTCTAGCGGCCTAGGACACCGCCCTTTCACGGCGGCGGCACGGGTTCGAATCCCGTTGGGGGTACGAGCGAGTAATGGTAAATCGGGTCAAAAAAACCTGATAAAGTATTACTCGTGAATTTCGCTTGAAAGAGTGGAAGTTGTGATAGCAGTAAATTTGTAAGGCCCTGTAGCGCAGTTGGTTAGCGCGCCGCCCTGTCACGGCGGAGGTCGCGGGTTCGAGTCCCGTCAGGGTCGCTTTGGTTTCCCAATAATATGTTGGGGGATCTGGTGACAAAAGCATTGTCAGTTCACCAAGGCAAGGCTCTGTAGCTCAGTTGGTAGAGCGTTCGACTGAAAATCGAAAGGTCACCGGATCGACGCCGGTCGGAGCCACCACACAAAGAACCCCTTAGAAATAAGGGGTTCTTTGCTTTAACAAAACCACGGGACCTATGTGATGTTCATCATGGCCCGATGTTGCTGGAAAGATTGCCAGTCGTCGACGGCGTTGCCCCTTATCTTTTCGGTGCATAGGCTTACCGTAAAAGAAACAGAAAGGGCGCGATTATGGACGGGCACACCCAGTCTTCAAAAACACCAGATCCCACCGGCGGCAATTTCGCCCAGGGCCGCACGGTCATCTCGGACACGGCCGTGGCCAAGGTGGTTGGGGTTGCTGCACGAGGTGTAGCGGGAGTGCACGCCTTGGGCTCCGGGGCGTCACGATCAATCGGCGCCATTCGGGACGTCGTGGGGGCCACAGACCTCACCCAAGGCATTCGGGTTGAAGTCGGTGAATCCCAGGTAGCCGTCGACATTGTCCTCATGGCCGAATATGGCTATCCATTGCAGGATCTGGCGAACACCGTCAGGGCCGCCATCTATGCGGCAGTGGAGGACCTGGTGGGTCGCAGTGTCATCGAGGTGAACATTGAAATCACCGATGTTTATATCCCCTCCGCGGACGCCGACAAGGTCCCCCGCCCCCGCCTGACTGAACGGTTGAACGCCGCCAAGCCACCAGCATCCACCGATCTAGAGGACCAGCCGTGAATCTGACAGTAGTGTGCGCAGCCTTTGGCGCCTTCCTTGCATTTATGGGCTTCCAATTTGGCTTTTGGGGCTTCCTTATCGGGGCCATCTTCATCGCCGTGGGTGCGTTTGTGGGCCGGGCCGCCGGCGGGAAACTTGATTGGCGTGGTGTCGTTGACGCCCTGACAGGCCGGCGTTCCTCGTCGTGAGTGAAGCTGGTCGTGAAACGTCAGCAGGGATGGTCGGGCGCGAGCTCTCCGGGCATAACCGGATCAGCACACAGGCGTTGACGTCCGTGGCGCGCGCGGCAACCGCTGAGATTTTCGATGTGGCTCCGGCTGCGGTGCGCGTGAGCTGGACGGACGACGCCGGGGCGCTGGCCTTGTCGTTGTCCTCGCCGATCAGTGCGCCCTCACTGGCTGCTGTACGAGCCAGTCTTGATCACCTGGAGCGCACGGGAGGCAGCATCGTGGCCAGGGCAACGGCAGCCAAGGCCAGCATCCTGAACCAGGTGGAACACCTCACGGGATCCCAGCTCAGCCGCGTGGACATCAGAATTTCCGGTATCCATTCCTCCGATCGAGGAAGGGTCTCATGAGGGATATCACAGCGGTTATCCTCAAACGGGAATCCCGGTCCTCCCGGGCTCGCATATCCATTGTGGCAGCCATTCTTGTGGCCTTGTTGGCCCTGTATGGACTCCTTGAAGCCATGCTGCGTGTTCTGGGACAGCCGGCATGGTTGATTGAGCCGCTCACGGCAGCCGAGCGCCTTTCCCGGCTTCCTGAAGGTATCCTCCCCGCGATGCTGCTCGCGATCGGTGTGTTGATCTTCCTGGTTGGCTTTGTCTTCTTTGCCAACGCCGTTGTGCCCGGGCGCCGTGCCCGCCATGTGATCCCCGATCCACGGGTCGCGGTGGTTGTTGACGATGAAGTTATTGCCTCCGCGCTGGCCAAGCGGGCAAGACTTGCCGCGGGCGTCACCCGGGAACAAGTCATGGTGGTGGTCTCGGCCCGGACCGTCCAGGTCAATGTTCGACCCACCTCAGGCATTCTGTTGGACGAGGTCCAGATCCAAGCAGCAGTGAAAGCCGAGCTGGACGCCATGGCGTTGGAGCCAACTCCGTCCGTCAGGGTGCACTTGGCAAATTCCGGGGTGATCGGGGTATGAACGGTACACCGAGAGGAATAAACAGGTTCTTGCTGGCGGTTCTGGGCCTGGGGTTCATGGTGGTAGGTGCCGGGCTTGTTGCCGTGGCCGCGGTTCCCTCCGCAGCCCGTTGGTGGCAGGACTTTGCTGGCCCGCTGGTGCTAGACCTTAGCGACTTTGCCACCCGAACACACCTGATGCCGGACACCGGCAGTTGGGTGTGGTTGATGGTCGCGGCAGCCCTGCTGCTTGTGGTGATTGTCATGGTGACGTGGATAGCCAATCAAGGCAAGGGCCGCACCGGCATCCTGTTCACAGCCGCAGGCAGCAAGGACGACGACGGTGCCGCCGGACGTGTCGTCATCAGCTGCGCTGTGGCTGAGCAGGCGCTGAAAAGGGCATTGCTGGAGCGCAGTGATCTACTGGGCGTCTCCGTGACGAGCTTTGACTTCCGCAACCAGGCATCTCTGCGTGTGCGGGTACTGCCCCGTCAGGGGGTTGCCCCGCACCTTGTGGCGGCAGAGGTCGCTGCAATCGTCGAGGCCATGGACGCGCTGGTGGGTGTGCAGGTGCCAGTCCTGCTCAGCATCGGCTCTGGAGCCAGGTCACGGTTCACCAAAGCCGAAAGAGTCCGTTAGTCTTTTCCCATCATCGCCCTTGAGCGCACGCAGCCCGGGGGTTCGCGCTTTGAGAACAAGGAGACGAACATGAGTGAGAACAACATGGACAAGGGCACCGCGGCAGCGGCAGAGCCCGTGAGTAAGGCGAAGGACTTCGCGGGGGACGCTGCGGAAAAAGCCAAGGATTTCGCGGGGGACGCTGCGGAAAAAGCGAAGGATTTCGCGGGGGACGCTGCGGAAAAAGCGAAGGATTTCGCGGGGGACGCTGCGGAAAAAGCGAAGGACTTCGCGGGGGACGCCGGCGAGAACATCAAGGAATTCAGCGAGGACGCAGTGGAGAATGTCAAGGAATTCACCGAGGAAGCAGTGGAAAATATGAAGGGGTTTGGCGCCAAGGTCGCCAGCCTTTTCAAGCACGAGAAATAGCTCTTCGCAACCCCTTCAAGGGTGGGTGTGTCCAACCAAATGGGCACACCCACCTTTTGTTTGTTTAACGCCAGCACTGTACCTGACGCGAAAAAACGGCGTGATTGAGTCGATGGGCAATGTCATCACGATTCGATGTAAGCGCTTGCATTCTGCCCCACGGATGCCTACAGTGATCAGCATCACTCCGTGGAGGTGCGCAAGGTTCGTGCTTCCACTGGCCTTTACACATTTTTCAATGACGAGAAAGTACGTGGGATGAGACACTCAAAGAAGATTGCACCTCTGGCAATTGTGTCGGTGCTCGCCATGGTCCTGGCGGCCTGCAGCAGCGGTACCAGCGGCGGTGGCGCCGCCGCATCAAACTTGGATGCCCGTGGCCCCATCACCTATGTGCAAGGTAAAGACAATTCAAATGTGATCCGCCCGCTGGTGGATAAGTGGAACGCTGCGCACCCGAACGAAAAAGTCACGTTCAAGGAGCAGTCGGACAACGCCGACCAGCAGCATGACGACCTGGTTCAGCACTTCCAGGCGAAGACCGGGGACTATGACGTAGCCAGCGTTGATGTCATCTGGACGGCCGAATTTGCCGCGCAGGGATGGCTGGAGCCGCTAAAGGACTCGATGACCATTGACACCGCAGGGTTCCTGCCCGCCACGGTTGCCACCGGCACCTACAAGGATGTCCTGTACGCGGCGCCGCAGACCTCCGACGGTGGCTTGCTCTACTACCGCAAGGACCTGGTGCCCACCCCGCCCACGACCTGGGACGAGATGATGGGTATGTGCTCCATCGCCAAGGCTAATAACATTGACTGCTATGCCGGCCAGTTCGCCCAATATGAGGGGCTGACCGTGAACGTTGCCGAGGCCATCAACACCGCTGGCGGTACTGTGGTGGACAAGGACGGCAAGCCCACAGTAGACACCCCGCAGGCAAAAGCAGGGCTGAACAACCTGGCCCAGGCCTACAAGGATGGGAACATCCCCAAGCAGGCGGTCACCTACCAGGAAGAGCAGGGCCGGCAGTCGTTTGAGGCCGGCAAGCTGATGTTTCTGCGCAACTGGCCCTACGTGTACAACCTCGCCAAGACTGACGGCTCCTCGACGGTGAAGGACACCTTCGGGATCGCTCCCCTTCCCGGCAAGGACGGCCCCGGCGCCTCCTCGCTGGGCGGTCACAACCTGGCCATCAATGCCACCTCCAAGTACAAGGCCACGGCCAAGGACTTCCTGACATTCATGACCAGCGCTGAGACCGAGAAGTTCTACGCGACCCAGGGATCGCTGGCACCGGTCCGCGCAGACCTGTACGCCGACGCCGATCTGGTCAAACAACTGCCGTACCTGCCGGTGTTGCTGACGTCCATCAAGAACGCGGTGCCGCGCCCTGTCACACCCTTCTACCCGGCCGTGACCCAAGCCATCCAGCAAAACAGCTTCGCAGCCATCAACGGTTCAAAATCCGTGGACCAGGCGATGACTGACATGCAAAACGCCATCTCAACCGCAGTGTCAAAGTAGCTACACATCCTTGCGTGCGGCGGTTTGCAGGGCATTTTTAGGCCCTGCAAACCGCGGCAGCGCCACCGCTGACGGCGTCACCGCCCCCTGATGACTCGTGCATCAATTGGAAAAAGGAAATCAGTATGTCAACACACGTCGAACCTGATGCGTTGCCTGGCAGAAATGCATCCCGCAGGGGAGGCGACAACAAGGGCGGTAAAGAGGTCGGTGCGGACCGCAAGGTAAAAACTCAAGGACGGGCGGCAGCACTGCTGGTAGCCCCTACCTTGATCGTGCTGGCGGTCGTCATTTTGTACCCGGTCATCAATGCCATTGTCATGTCCTTCCAGCAGGACCAGGGCTTGGACGCGGCAACCGGCCTGTTTGTCTCCGGTGGCTTCGCCGGATTCGCCAACTACGCTCACTGGCTTCTTCAGCAATGCCCTACCCCGTCCGGAACCGGCACCTGCCCTCCCGGTACATTGGGCGCCCAGTTCTGGAGTGCCACAGGCGTCACTTTCTTCTTTACCGTTGTCACAGTCTTCTTTGAAACCATTCTGGGGTTCTGGATGGCAGTGATCATGGCCCGCACCTTCCGCGGACGCAGCGTGTTGCGTGCCGCCGTCCTGGTTCCATGGGCCATCCCTACCGCAGTAACCGCCAAGTTGTGGTTCTTTATCTTCGCCTTTGACGGGATCGTAAACACCTTGTTTCATTCGTCGATTTTGTGGACGGGAAGCCAGGGGCCGGCCAGGGCCGCGATCATCATCGCCGACGTTTGGAAGACCACGCCGTTCATGGCCTTGCTGATCTTGGCAGGGCTGCAAATGATCCCTGCAGAAGTGTATGAGGCGGCCAAGGTCGACGGCGCATCAGCCTGGCAGCGGTTCCGGCTCATCACCCTTCCCTTGGTCAAGCCGGCCCTCATGGTGGCCATCTTGTTCCGGGTCCTTGACGCGCTGCGCATGTACGACCTGCCCGCCATCATGACAGGTGGCGCCAACGGCACGACCACACTGTCTATTTTGGTGGTGGACCAGATCCGGGTTGGCTTTAATTCCGCAGCGGCCCTCTCCACCATCACCTTCTTGATTATTTTCATTGTCGCGTTCATCTTCGTGCGGTTCCTCGGGGCGAACGCCGTCGATTCAGCCAGCGGCAGAGCGAAGGAGAAGCTGAAATGAGCACAGTAGCCACCCCTGTTAGTTCCCGGACCGTCGCTGCAAAGTCGGTGGCGCGCACCCGGGAAAACTGGGCCACCACCCGCACCTATGTCAGTGCCGCTCTTATTGTCATCTGGTGCCTGCTGCCGTTCTACTGGATGATTGTCACGGCGTTCCGGGATGTAGGCTACACCTTCGACTCCACGCCTTTCTTTACTCATGTCACCTGGGACAACTTCACGACGGCCTTCTCGGCGGAACTCGGCAATCATCTGGGCCGCGCCCTAGCGAACTCGCTGTTCATCTCAAGCGTCACCACAGTCGTGGCGCTACTGTTCGGTGTTTTTGCCGCCTACGCGCTGGCGCGCCTGAATTTTCGTGGGAAGTTCCTGGTACTGGGTGTGGTTCTCGGCGCCTCCATGTTCCCTGGGGTGGCGATTGTGACGCCGTTGTTCCAGCTGTTCGGCGACATTGGTTGGATCGGCAGCTACCAGGCAATGATCATTCCGAACATCTCGTTTGTGCTCCCGCTGACGGTGTACACCCTGACATCCTTCTTTCGGGAAATGCCTTGGGAGCTGGAGGAGTCAGCCCGCATTGACGGCTGCACCCAGGCGCAGGCCTTCCGGAAAATCATCATGCCGCTGGCGGCCCCGGCGGTTTTCACCACCGCCATTTTGGCTTTTATCGCTTCGTGGAACGAGTACCTGATCGCTAGTATCCTCTCCAACGACGCCACACAAACCGTCACTGTGGCAATAGCACGCTTTGCTGGCTCACAGCCACATCAGGAGCCGTACACGGCTGTCATGGCGGCGGGCACGGTCGTCACCATACCGCTGGTCATTCTTGTGCTCGTGTTCCAACGGAAGATTGTCGCCGGGCTCACCGCCGGGGCGGTGAAGTGACGGTGCGGCGTCCGGGGGCAGCTGGCGAAAGGGAACCGGTGGACTGCGGCACCAGGACCGGCGGGCTGCACATTCCAACCAGCCGGCAAAAGAGTGGGGAGGATTTTGACATCATCATCGGCTTCCTCGGGTTCTGGGCCGTGGTTGTGTTTGGCGTGACCGTGTGGAACGAGCTCACCGGCGGTCCGGCGCTCATTTGGGCCATGGGTCTGTTGGCCGTTTGCCTGTTGCTGTGGGGTATGATTCGACTTCGAGCCAAGCTCCCGGCGCGACGCGGAAGGCGAGAAAACTAAGCACGAGCACCTCCTGCTGGGGCGCTACCGTGTCTGTGCAACGTCAGTGGCCGCCACTGCGGGTGGCCCTGGAAGCACCAAAGCATCGGATCAGGGAGAGCCACCATGGGTGTAAGCATTGTTGATGTGGCGGCACAGGCAAACGTGTCCACTGCCACCGTCTCCCGGGCGCTTCGGGGATTGCCGCGAGTCAGCGAGTCCACCCGTGCCAAGGTGCTGGCAACCGCGCAGTCACTGGGGTACGTGGCCTCACCATCGGCAAGTGGCCTTGCCAGCGGGCGGACCCGAACCGTGGGTGTGCTGGTCCCGTTCCTTGACCGTTGGTACTTTGGGCACGTCATCGAGGGCATGGACCAGGTGCTCCGGGACAACGGATACAACCTGCTGCTCTTTAGCCTGGGAGGATACCGGCACGGCAAGATGCGCCGCTTCACCGAGAGCATGGTGCGCAAACAAATCGACGCCCTCGTGGTGCTCACGCTTGGACTCTCCGCGGAGGAGTTGCGCCAGCTTCACCGCACGGATATCCCGCTCCTGTCCGTGGGTGGACCCGTTGAAGGGTGCAGCGGCGTGTACATTGACGACGGTGCCGCAGCAACGGCCGCCGTGGAACATCTGATTGCCCTGGGCCACCGGCGCATCGGATACCTGCGGGCAGGTATCCAGGATGAAAAGAACTTCGAGGTTCCCGCTTTGCGCACCATCGCATTCGAGACGGCTCTGGCTAAGGCCGGCCTGGAACTGCGTCCCGCATGGTGCATGGTGGGTGACTTCACAGTGGCAGAAGGGCAGCGGGCCGCCGCCAGGATTTTCGACGCACCCGGGGAACAGCCCACGGCCATTTTTTCCGGTTCGGACGAGATGGCGCTGGGCCTGATCTTTGAAGCACAGCGGCGCGGCATCCGCATTCCCGCCCAACTCTCCGTGGTGGGCATCGACGACCACGAGTTTTCAGCCTCTGCCGGGCTGACCACAGTTGGCCAAAAACCGTTGGAACACGGCAAGACAGCAGCCGGAATGCTATTGGCCGAACTTGGTGGAACCCCGCATTCGCTGCGCGAAACTTTGATGCCGTTTGAGCTGATGGTCAGGGACACGACGGCACCGCCGCCCCGTTGAGCTAGGGAGGACGTGGGGCCTAGTTGGCCCTGGCCAGTGATCTGACGGGGGTCCACCGCCTGGCCAGCCTCTGGTAAGCCGCGGCGGCGCCCGTCAGGTCACCGTCGGCCAGGCATTGCAAGCCGGCGTGGACGTCGGCCGGTGACTCATCCGGGTGCACCCGGTTGGCCACGGGTCCGTAGTCAAGCTCCACCACGCCTGCGTCACTGAAGCCATCCAACCAACCGTGCAGTTCGTCAAGCTCCTCAAACAAGTCCAGCTCGGGTGCCATTTCGGCCAACATTTTCAAGGTTCGCCCGGCGCGCCCCACGGCAACGGGAACGGGAACCTGGATCCGCACCGTCAGCACCCTGCCATTGGCTTCGATAACTTCCATGCGGTCGTTGGCGTACACGAGCGTGAACCAGCTAAAGGGGATGCCCCACGTGGAGGTGCGGGTTTGCAAGGCAGTGCCCTGGCCGGAGGCGGCCGCCAATCGTTCCAGGTTGCGGTCCCATTCGACGTCGGGAACCACAAGTTTCGCCAGCTGGGCCATCGGCCCCGACAGCAACTCAGCCGTGGCGGCCAGCGATCGAGTCACCACCTGGTTGGGGGCGTACAGCAACGGACCGCCGTCGACCATCGAGAAAACCCGCACCCGGTCAACGTTCGTGGTGGGGACGGGATTGGCGGTGCTGCGGCTGACACGACCCAATGAATCCGCCAGTTCTTGGGCATCAACACTCACCGGGTTATGTTCGGGGTCCAGGCGGCTTTGCAGGTAGCGCATTTCCTCTGCGGTGTATGACTCCTGGGGCAAATAGACTCGCAGGCTGGACACAAACGGCAGTTGCACACCCCCTAAATACAACCCGCTGTGCATGGTCAGTCCAGCTCCACGATCACCGGGGCGTGGTCCGAGGCGCCCTTGCCCTTGCGTTCCTCACGGTCAATCTGCGCGCCGGAGACGCGTGCAGCAAGTGCCGGCGACGCGAGTGTAAAGTCGATCCGCATGCCCTCCTTCTTGGGGAAACGCAACTGCGTATAGTCCCAGTAGGTGTATACTCCAGGGCCCGGCAGTAAAGGACGAACGACGTCGGCGAAACCTGCCGCTTCGAAGGCGGCAAACGCTGCGCGCTCGGGCCCGCTGACGTGGGTGAGACCGTTCTCGAGAAAAAAGTCGATGTCCCAGACGTCGTCGTCCTGCGGGGCGATGTTCCAGTCACCCATCAGCGCTATCTGGGCGTTGGGATCCTGCGCAAGCCAGCTGCTTGCCTGATTCTTGAGCTCGTCGAGCCACTGCAACTTGTAGGGCATGTGTTCGTCGTCCAAGGCGCGGCCGTTGGGCACGTACAGGCTCCAAATGCGCACACCGTTGCAGGTGGCTCCAATGGCGCGCGCTTCCTGGACCGGGTCTTTGCCGCCCTTGCCAAACGCGGGTTGGCCGGCGAAAGTTCGCTCCACGTCCTCCAGGCCAACGCGGGAGGCGATGGCGACGCCATTCCACTGGCTGAAACCAAAGTGCGCCACCTCGTAGCCGTTGTTTTCAAACAGCTCCCACGGAAAGTTCTCGTCCTTGCACTTGGTTTCTTGGATGGCCAGCACATCCGCGTCGGTGCGGCGCAGCCAGTCCTCCACACGGTCAGCACGGGCACGCAGCGAGTTCACATTCCAGGTAGCAATCTTCACCAGTCCAAGCTATCAAGTTAACCCGGCGATGGCCCGGATTGGCTTTCTTCTTGGGCCCGACGGCGCATCCGGGGTTCGTGGGACGGCGGCACAATGGTGGGCCAACACACATGCTTTGGCACTCCGCGGCACAATTAAGTTGCCTAAGGTTACAATGCCATAACGCCTCCCTGAGACCGCCATGGTAGGCAGGTGGCGGGCCGAGAGCAGTCTTTGGGGTGCCGAAATGACGACAATTACGCTGGTAGCGAAAGTGTCTTTGTTAGCGTTGGGGTGAACCAGTACACCGACAAGCCTGCGGGCAACTGAGTCAAACGTTTACAACGGTCTCCTCATCGGAGGCCTGCGAATGCCTGACCCAGCCAGACACAGGCCGTCCAACTGGCGGTTGGGATAGCTTCCCGTTGTTCGTCCATCAGGACGGAACCGTCTTTCCTTGCTGCTCCGGCCGGAGCGTGCGGGGAAGCGAAGAGTTTGACGCGTAACAACGCCTGCAGCACGAGATCACTAATTGCGGCGCAGAAACTTGCGAAGACCATGTGAACGTCCATGCCTTCGTGGCGGAGCGCTGCGTAGATGGGTACTACGTGTCCGAAGCACCACACAATGCAAGCAAACAAGAATCAAGCACTCAGGACGGCACCGGGACGGACATCGCCCTCAGCGCGCACAATGTCTACAAAGTTTTCGGCAAACGACCTGCCGAAGTCATCAAACGACTCAAGGCGGGCAAGACGCGTGAGGACCTCTCAGCGCTGGGCACCGCTGCCGTCATCGACGCCAGTTTTGATGTCAAAAAGGGCGAAATTTTCGTGGTCATGGGACTTTCCGGCTCCGGAAAATCCACCCTGATCCGCACGCTCAACGGACTGTGGGCACCCTCGGAGGGATCCGTCGTCGTCGGTGGCACCGATATTTCAAAGATCAGCGATAAGGAATTGCGCCGCGTCCGCCAGGAGAAAATCTCCATGGTGTTCCAGCACTTTGCCCTCATGCCGCACCGCACCGTGGCTGAAAATGCTGCGTACGCACTGGAGGTTCAGGGTGTGGCCAAAGCTGAACGCCTGGCCCGTGCCGAAAAGATTCTCGCCCTCGTGGGCCTTGAAGGCTGGGGTGCCAAGTACCCCGGCGAGCTCTCCGGCGGCATGCAGCAGCGCGTGGGTCTGGCCCGTGCACTGTGCGCCGAGACTGACATCTTGCTGATGGATGAGGCGTTCTCCGCGCTGGATCCGTTGATCCGCCGCGAAATGCAGGAACAGCTGGTGCTGCTGCAATCCGAGCTGGAAAAGACCATCATCTTCATCACCCACGACCTCAATGAGGCCATGTTCCTGGGCGATCGGATCGCGGTCATGCGTGACGGGGAGATCGTGCAGATCGGCACTCCGGATGAGATCCTCACCAGCCCGGCCAACGACTATGTTGCCCAGTTCGTCCAGGATGTGGACAGGACCCGTGTGCTCACCGCCGGCGGCGTCATGGAACCTGCGCTGGCCGTGGTCAACCTCTCCGGCGGGCCCCGCAACGCCTTGCGCACCATGCGCGATTTGCAGGTGTCGGCCGCGTTCGTCGTCGACCGGCGCCGCAACTACCTGGGCACCGTCCGTGACCGTGACGTCATGAAGCAGGTCGAGGCGCACAGCTCCGACCTGAACTCCGTGATCCGTAACGGCATTGAGCCCGTCAGCCCCGACACTTCGCTGAATGACGTTTTTGGCCGGGCCGTTGAGAGTCCCATCCCCCTGCCCGTCGTGGACGACGACGGCCGCCTCGTGGGGGCCCTGCCGAGAGTCACGCTCCTGGCCGCACTGGGCAACGTACCCTCAACCACGGGGGAGTTCCCCGCGGTTGACGTGGCTGTGGCGCCCATCCCTGAACAAGATGTCACCGCCGCGCTGGCGCTGACCGAAGGAGATGCATAGTGGAACCGAATTTTAGGCTCCCTCTGGGCGAATGGGTCGAAGTCGGCCTTGACTGGCTGATCACCACCCTGGACAGTGTTTTCGTGTTCATCCGGGCGTTCTTTGTGGGCGCCTACGACGGCCTTGACTGGCTGCTGACGGCACCGCCGTACTGGGTCATCATCGTGGTCTTTGCAGCCATTGCCTGGTGGGCGAGCAGCTGGAAGATGGGCGTTGGCACAGCGGTGGGTTTCGCGGTCATTGCCGGCGTCAACCAGTGGGAAAATGCCATGCACTCATTTGCGCTGGTGGTGATTGCCACGGTTGTGGCCTTGATTATCAGCATCCCGCTGGGAATCTGGGCGGCCAGCTCGAACCGGGCATCGTCCGTCATCAAGCCCATTCTGGACTTCCTGCAGACCATGCCGGCCATGGTGTATCTGATCCCGGCGCTGGCCATGTTCCGTGTGGGCGTGGTGCCGGGCATCATTGCCACCATCATCTTTGCCATGGCTCCGGGCGTCCGTTTCACCGAACTGGGCATCCGCGGCGTTGACAAGGAAGTGGTTGAGGCGGGGCACGCCTTCGGTTCCAGCCCCGCCCGCATCCTCTACCAAATCCAGCTTCCGCTGGCCCGGCCCACCATTATGGCCGGTGTTAACCAGGTCATCATGCTCTCTCTGTCCATGGTCGTCATCGCCGGCATGGTTGGGGCACCGGGACTCGGTGGGGAGATTGTTTTGGCGCTGAGTCGCATTGATGCCGGGCTAGGTTTTGAAGCCGGCATCGCCGTCGTCGTCTTGGCGGTCTTCCTAGACCGTGTGACGGCCAGCTTTGGTACCAATTCCACCAGCAGGGTTGGCAAGAACAGCTAAGCGGCCCAAGGTAACCGGAACGAACGAAAAGTTTTACAAACCAATCGCGGCGGCCATGAATTCTGGGCTGCCAATGAAAGGAATGAATCATGAAGAAGAATTTTATGGGATTTGCTGCCATTGCAGCAACGCTGGCCCTGGGCTTGAGCGCCTGCGGCGGCTCCGGAAACGCGGCCACTGTGGAGAACGGTGACAAGAAGGACGTCACCATTGCCGTGTTCAACGGCTGGGATGAGGGCATTGCCGCATCCGAGCTGTGGAAGGTGATTTTGGATGAGAAGGGCTACGACGTCGAGCTTCAAAACGCCGACGTGGCCCCCGTATTCTCGGGCCTGTCCACGGGTGACTACGACTTCACGCTGGACACCTGGCTGCCGGTAACGCACAAGACCATGATGGACCAGTACGGTGACAAGATCGCCGAACTGGGACAGTGGAACTCTGAAGCATCACTGACCATTGCCGTCAACGAAGATGCCCCCATTGATTCACTTGACGAACTGGCTGCAAATGCCGACAAGTTCTCCAACAAAATCATCGGCATTGAGCCCGGTGCCGGCCTGACGGAAGCCACCACCAATCAGGTCATCCCCGGCTACGGCCTGGAGAAGATGGACTACGTCACCTCATCCACGCCGGCCATGCTCTCCGAGCTGAAGACGGCCACCACCAAGGGTGAGAACATTGTTGTCACCCTGTGGCGTCCGCACTGGGCTTATGACGCGTTCCCCATCAAGGACCTGAAAGACCCGAAGGGCGCCTTGGGCAAGGCTGAAGGCATCTACGGCTACTCACGTCTTGCCTTCGACACCGACTACCCCGTGCTTGATGGCTGGTTGAAGGACTTCAAGATGGAGTCCAACAAGCTGTACTCACTGGAAAACGCCATGTTTGGCGGCGACAAGGTCGACGATTACACCGACGTTGTGAAGAAGTGGATCGGCGAGAACCAGGAATACGTGGACTCCCTGACCAAGTAGCACCCACACGCTATCGCAGCAATGGATGGTTTTTTGGAAACGCTCTCGCACCTGGTGTGAACTGCTCCCTGAAAGTTGGACTGAATAATTCAGTACCTTACTTTCGGGGAGTTTTTCATGCGTCCACATAGTTCATTGACAGCCGAGCAGCGGCTAGCTGCCGTCGATCTGTTTGAGGAAGGGTTTGGGTATCGCGCGGTATCCTCAAAGCTGGGAGTCAGCGCGTCGGCTATTTGCAAGTTGGAGAGTCGGTTCAAGATCTGGGGTAGAGCAGCATTGGAAATCAAACCAACTAGGCAGGTGTATTCCTTTGAGTTCAAGCTGGCGATTGTTCGCCAATATCTTGACGGTGAGGGGACGCGGCAGGACCTCGCCCGGATGCATCAACTCAGTTCTCTAGACCTCTTGCGAGCATGGATCCGCGCCTATCGGGACTTTGGTGAGGAGGGCCTGCGCTCCAAGGCCAAGGGCCGGCCCAAGTCTGTGACTAGGACCCCCTCGGTCGAAGTCAGTGAGTTGGAGAAGCTACGCCGCGAGAACGAGCGTCTGGCGGCTGAGAACGCCTACCTAAAAAAAGTACGGGCCTTGAGGAACCAACCACGGCGCTGAAAGTCAGCGCCGTGATTGCCCTCAAGGCATCCCATTCCCTGCCCCTTTTGCTCCAAGCAGCGGGGTTGCCTCGTTCCACGTTCTTCCACCGCCAAGCGGCCCTGCAGACCCCTGACCGGCACGCTGAGCTTCGAGCCCAGATCCACGAGGCTTTCATCCAAGCTAAGGGCCGCTACGGCCACCGGCGCATCCACGCGGTCCTGAAGCGCCAAGGCTGGCAGGTCGCACGCAAGACCGTGCTGAAGCTGATGCGTGAGGAGAACCTGGTCTGTAAGGTCCGTACCCGAAGCAAATATTCCTCTTACAAGGGCAAGGTCGGCAAGATCGCCGACAACCTTTTGAAACGAGAATTCGATACCGATGCGCCAAACACCAAATGGGTGACCGACGTGACCGAGTTCAAGATCGCCGAGCGCAAGGTCTACCTCTCACCGGTGCTAGATCTGTTCGACCGCTCGATCGTTTCCTACTCGGTTTCCGAGTCGCCGACCGTTGCCTTCACCACCGAATCACTCATCGAAGCGATCGGCACCCTGGCGCCGGGCGAGGCCCCGATGGTGCATTCAGACCAAGGATTTCAGTATCAACACTCCAGCTGGCAGAAGCTCCTCAGCGACGCCAAGATGGCCCAATCCATGTCGCGCAAGGGCAACTGTTTAGATAACTCGGTGATGGAAAACTTCTTCGGACACCTGAAGGAAGAGATGTTCCATCGCCAAAAATTCACCGGCATCGACGGGTTCCGCACGGAGCTGGACGACTATATCCACTGGTACAACAATGACCGCATCTCGTTAACGCTGCAGTGCCTGAGTCCGATGGAATATCGGGCTCAGGCACTGGCCGCGTAGACTTTTATTTACCGAGTCCAACTTTCGGGGCCCAGTTCAGTGCGAGAGCGTTTCCTTTTTTATGGCCAGTGCTGCGAGGGCGTCTACCGGGGAGGGGCGGGGAACTCGGAATCCAGGTACTCTCGGCCCAGGCCTGTTGGAAGCGGCGCACCCGGCACTGAAGCGTTGCCGTGGCGGGCTTCCTCGTTGGCACGGAGCTCCACACGCCGGATCTTCCCGGAAATGGTCTTGGGCAGTTCGGCGAATTCCAGTCGGCGGATCCGCTTGTACGCTGGCAAGTGCTCACGGCAAAACGCAAAAATCTCCCCGGCCAGGTCCTCGCTGGGTGTATAGGCTGCCGCCAGCACGACATACGCCTTCGGCACGTTCAGGCGAAGCTCGTCGGGGGAGGGGACCACCGCCGCCTCGGCAACTGCCGGGTGCTCAATCAGCACGCTTTCAAGTTCGAACGGCGAGAGCCGGTAGTCGGAGGATTTGAAGACGTCGTCGCTACGCCCAATATAGGTCAGGATGCCGTTCTCGTCCCGGCTGGCCACGTCTCCCGTATGGTAGTAGCCGCCACGGAACGCCTCCGCTGTCTTAGCCGGGTCACCAAAATAGCCCTTGGTGAGCCCCACGGGACGGGGGTCCAGGCGGAGGCAGAGTTCGCCGTCGTTGCTTTCCTCCCCACTGAGCAGGTCCACGAGCACCACGTCGTAACCGGGCAAAGGGCGTCCCATGGAGCCGATCTTGATGGGCTGGCCGGGCGTGTTGGCCACCTGGACGGTGGTCTCCGTCTGTCCGAATCCGTCGCGGATTAGCTGGCCCCAGGCTCGCTCCACCTGGTCGATCACCTCGGCGTTGAGCGGCTCGCCGGCGGACACAACCTTGCTGGGCGGGTTTTTGAGCAAGGTGAGGTCGGCCTGGATGAGCATGCGCCACACAGTGGGCGGGGCGCAGAAGCTGGTGACGTGTTCGGCGTCCATTTGCGCCATGAGGGCCTTGGCGTCGAATCGGGTGTAGTTGTAAACGAAGACGCAGGCCTCGGCGATCCACGGGGTGAAGACGTTGGACCAGGCATGTTTGGCCCAGCCCGGCGAAGCCACGTTGAGGTGGACGTCGCCAGGTTCCAGCCCGAGCCAGAACATGGTGGACAGGTGGCCCACCGGGTAGGAGGTGTGCGTGTGCTCCACCAGCTTTGCCTTGGACGTGGTGCCGGAGGTGAAGTACAGCAGCAGGGTCTCATCGGCCAGGGTGGGCGCGTCCGGTGTGAAGTCCTCCGCAGCCTGGGCCGTGTCCGTATATTCCAGGACCGGCCGGTCGGTCTCCGCGGCTTCCGAGCCGATGCTGACCAGGGTGTAGTGGCCCGGAACTTCGGCGAACTTGGACATGTCCTGTGCCCGCGCTGCCACCCACTGGGCCTGGCCTCGCTCCACTCGGTCACTTAGGTCCGCCGGGCCCATCATGGTGGTGGTGGGGATCATGACGACGCCGAGCTTGATGCAGGCGAGCATCAGCTCCCACAGCTCCACCTGGTTGCCGAGCATGATCACCATGTGCTCGCCACGGCGGATGCCTTGGTCTCGGAGCCAGTTAGCCACTTGGTTGGACCGGACAGAGAGCTCCTTGAAGCTGCGTCGCGTGGCGGTGCCGTCCTGCTCTACGATCACCAGGGCTGGGTTGCCGCCGGTGGCCGGGTCCGCGGCGAGCGCATCAATCCAGTCAAGGGCGAAATTGAATTCTGTGAACGCAGGCCACGTGAATTCTTTCTGGGCACGGGCGTTGTCCAGACGCATTTCCAAGAGCTTGTTGCGTGCTGCACGGAACTCTTCAGTGACGTTCATGGTGTTCATCTTTCGCCCCTCGTTGCCACAATGCCGTGCCCGGATTTTGGGCCCACGTCTACTGTGCAATATACGCTCAGCGGCGGGGCTGCGGGACTAACGCCACCATGTGTCCAGCAGGGACACGGGGACGGTGCGCTTGTGCCGGGTAGCCAGGAATCGGCGTTCAATGGCGGCCGCGGCGGCCTCGGGGATGGTCTTTCCCTCAAGGTAGTCGTCGATTTGCTCGTAGCTGATGCCGAGTTCTTCCTCGTCGGTGCGGCCGGGCTTGCCATCGAGCAGGTCGGCGGTAGGCACCTTGTTGTAGAGCTGTTCGGGGGCGCCCAACTCTTTCAACAGGGCACGGTTTTGGCGCTTGTTGAGGGTGAACAGCGGCAGGATGTCGGCTCCGCCGTCGCCAAATTTCGTGAAGAACCCGGTCACTGACTCTGCGGCGTGGTCCGTGCCGATGACCAGAAGGTTCTCGTGGCCGGCAAGCGCGTACTGGGCGATCATGCGGCTGCGCGCCTTGATGTTGCCCTTGTTGAAATCGCTGACGTCCGCCATGGCCGTCTTGGCGAATTCTGCTTCAAAACCATCCACAGCAGGTGCGATGTTGAAAGTCTGCGCCGACTTGGCCCCGATGAAGTCCATGGCAGCTTGGGCGTCGCCCTCATCGTGCTGGACACCGTAGGGAAGGCGGACGGCGATGAAGTTGGCCTCAACGCCGTCGTTCGCTAGATCCTCAACGGCAAGCTGGGCCATCCGGCCGGCCAGGGTGGAATCAAGCCCGCCGCTGATGCCCAGCACAAAGCCCTTGGTCCGGGTTGCTTTCAGGTAGTCCTTCATGAAAGTCACGCGGCGGGTGATTTCCGCAGCGGGGTCAATGTGGGCCTGAACGCCAAGTTCGGCAATAATCTGTACCTGTAATTCGCGCATGGGCTAAGCGTAGCGGCCTCGACGGCGACCCGTGAGCTATGGCGGCTTAGCGACCCGCCAAGCCGCCATAGCTCACGGGTCGCCAGTGCATCATCAGGCGTGAGGGTGTTCCGCTAAGCTACCGGTCTGGAATTTCCGGGTGAGCGCGTCCCCAGATAACGGAAGATTCCTCGACGGACTGTTCTACGATCTTGGCCATCGCCATATGCGCTCCATCGCTGTCGCGATGCTGGATTGCCGTCGCCACGTCTACGTGGAACTGGAGCGCCTCAAGATTGGGGGTGTGAGGCATCAGGCCATGCTCCGTTCGTCCCACCAATATTTCCGTGACCAAGGAGTTGAGTTGCGCGAACATGGCGTTTCCTGACGCCTTGAGGATAAGTGAATGAAACTGGATGTCCATTTCCAGAAAGTCCTCGACGCGGCCGCTTTGGGCGGCGGCCCACATCTGGGCCGACAAACTGACCAAGTCACTTGCCATACCCAGGGTTGCCTGCCGTGCCGCAAGCCTGGCAGCATGTGGCTCGATTGCCACGCGCAGTTCACTGAGGCTTTTTAACTGCTCCAAGCGTTGATCCGAAGCTAGGCGCCATCGAATCACGCACGGATCAAACAGATTCCACTCGCTTTCCGGCTGAACAACGGTTCCCAACCGGCGTTTTGAGGCCACTAGCCCCATGGACGAGAGCACCCTTATGACTTCGCGAACCACTGAACGGGACACCCCGTAGCGTTCTTCGAGGTCGGCCATGTGGATCAAGCTCTGGGGTGGGAACTCCTTCGTCACCACGGCAAGTCCAAGCTTTTCCACCAGCGCAGAGTGGAGGTCCTCGCCGCTCGTGGACGGTAACGGCCCCGAACGACGACTGGAGGTCGTGGGATGGGTTGAAAGTGCCTGGCCCACCAAGGGAGTCGTCATGAGGAAAGTGTATCTGTCGTATCTATCAAGATGTGACCTTGATTATGTAGACCTTATGTGGCTAGTATCACTAATAAGACAGATTTATTCCCGAACTTCCAGGGATGTCTATTTTTTCTCTTCCACTTCAATCGCAAAGGAAGTCGTAATGAAGCGACGCTCTCTACTTCAGCTGATGGCTGTTGCATCCCTCGTTCCGTTCGGTGTTACTGCCTGTGGTTCCGGCAGTGATGCTGCTGCATCCGGAACTGTCCGCGTCACGCTGGCCAACCATGTGTGGACCGAAGGTATCAAGGCGGCCATTCCAGAGTTCGAGAAGGAAAGCGGGCTCAAGGTTGAGCTGACACAGCTTGGTGAAGACCAGCTCTCCGACCAGTACAACGTCAAGCTCAACGCTGGCAGCGACGAAATCGACGTCATGATGTACCGTCCCCTGCAGGAGGGGAAATCATTTGCGCAGAACACCTACCTGGCAGATCTGACGGGGCATGTGACGTCCAATGCAAGCTGGGGCTGGGACGACTACCAGGCCGGGCCTAAGACCGCCAGCACTTTTGATGGGAAAGTGGTTGGGGTTCCGATCATCACTGAGCGCGAAGTGCTCTACTACCGCAAGGACCTGCTTGAAGCAGCCGGCATCCAAGTGCCCAAGACCATGGAGGAGCTGGAATCTGCAGCAAAGGCCATCTCCGAAGCCAATGACGGCGTTGCCGGGTTTGTGGCACGAACGAACAAGTCGGCTGCCGTGACCCAGTTCTCAAGCTTCTTGTACAGCTTCGGTGGTGACTTCATGGATTCCTCCGGAAAGTCCGCAGTTTCATCCGACGCTGCCAAGAAAGCCTATGCCTACTATGGTGGTCTGATCCACAACTACGGTCCGGAAAATGTCAGTACGGACATGAGCTGGCCCGAAGCGATGGCCATCTTCACTCAGGGAAACGCGGCGTTCTACACCGAAGCGGATTCCCTGTACAAGAACGCAACAGATCCCAGCAAGTCCAAGGTCTCAGACAAGGTTGGGTTTGCACCCATTCCTGCCGGACCCGCAGGATCCAAACCGTACAACATTCCGTCGTGGGGCCTGGCAATCAACTCGGCGTCCGCGAATCAGGAGAATGCGTGGAAGTTCATTGAATGGGCAACCACCAAGGAGCGGACACTCGCCGCCCAGAAGGCAGGAGTTCCCGGTCCACGCGCATCGGTTTGGGCTGATCCTGATGGAACATCGACCTACCCGAAAGACCTCGCGGCAGCGATTGCAGTAAGTGCGAAGAACGGTGTTGGGCATGACAGACCCCTCGTCGTAACGGTGGGCAAGGCCCGTGAAATCGTGGGTGGCCCGATCGTCACAGCCATCACAGGTGGCGATTCCGGCGCAGCAGCAGATGAAGCGAATACGGCCTTCGGGAAGTTCCTGGAATCCGACGGCAAATAACTTCAAGGGGGCGGTAGCACTTGACTGCTGCCGCCCCCGTACCCCCTGAACTTGGCGCGCAGAAAAACAACCGTGCGCCAACCTTCCGCACCCAACTCCTTAGGTGAACCATGTCTGTTTCCACAAGCCCCAAGATCGTTGTTAGGGGAACAAAGAAGCCACAATCTTTCTCTGACTGGGCCAACAAGCATCGAAAATGGTTGTTTGCCGCCCCCGCAATGATCTTTGTCGGACTTCTAATAATCTTCCCCCTCGTGTGGACTATCTACCTGAGCTTGACCGACTCACACGGCTCGGTGCGCGCGCCGTCCCAGTTCATTGGTTTTGCCAACTATATGGAGGTACTTTCGGACACTGAACGCTTCTGGCCTGCAGCCGGACGCACCGCCTACTTCACCATCACTGCCTTGGCGGTGGAGGTGGTTCTTGGAATGATCATCGCGCTACTGCTTTGGCGGCCCTTTCGCGGAGAAAAGTGGGTGCGCGTCGCGATCCTCTTGCCACTGGTAGCGACGCCAGTGGCTGTCGGCATGATGTGGCGCCTCATCTTTGACCCGAATATGGGATTTGCCAACCAAATGCTTGGGTGGATTGGCATTCCGGCCCAGCCCTGGCTCTCCGGCCAGTCAACGGCGCTTCCCACCACAATTTTTATGGACATCTGGCAGTGGACGCCAATGGTTGTGCTGATCATGCTCGCCGGGCTGACCTCACTCTCGGACGAGCCGGACGAGGCTGCGCGAATGGATGGCGCCAACGCTTGGCAGCGATTCTTCTTTGTAACTCTGCCACTGATGATGCCGACGGTGATTGTTGCAATACTCCTGCGAAGCATCGACGCGCTGAAGACGTTTGACATTCTTTACGCCACGAAGGGCAAGGGCGGCGGTTCGTTTCACGAAGTCGAAACATTGAACATCTATGCCTATGGGCTCAGCTTTGACTACAACGAGTACGGGTTGTCCTCTGCGGTGCTCATGATCTTCTTTTTCATCATTATTGGCGTCATGTGGATACTGACTCGACGCAAGAAAGGCATCAAGTAGATGTCCAACAAACTCAGCACCCTTAACCATGAACCACCGATGACCAGACGGAATCCTGCCCTGGCAAAGCGCAAACCGTTCGGCGTCCGCATTTACAAGAACTTTCGTTTTGCTGCTTTGGCGCTCGTCGTGCTCTGTCTGCTCGCCCCGCTCGCCTGGCTAGTCGCGTCTTCTTTGAAGACAAACGTGGATATCTACGACGCGTCCAAGACGTTCTTCTTTGTGCCGACGTTGGAAAACTATGCCAATGTCTTGACGCGAAACAACTACTTCGTCTTCATCTTTAACAGTTTTTGGGTTGCGTCCGCATCCACCGTCTTGTCGTTGATTTTGGGTGTTCCTGCCGCGTATGCCATGAGTCGCTTCACCATGCACCGTTCGGCGCTGGTTGTTCTCATGGCGAGGGTTATTCCGGGAATCTCGTTGTTGGTCCCTTGGTACTACGTGTTCTCAAATATGAAGATGGTTGGTGGGTTCGGTGTCTTGATCCTCAGCCACATGTTCGTAGCGCTGCCGTTGATCGTTTACATCATGATGAGCTATTTTGACTCGATGCCTCTGGAGCTTGAAGAATCCGCCCAGGTTGACGGGTTAACGCCAATCGGCGCATTTCAAAGGATAACCCTGCCGTTGTCGGTGGGAGGTATGGCCACTGCCGGGATCTTGTCGTTCATTTTTTCGTGGAACAACTTCATGTTTGCATTGGTTCTTTCAGGATCCAAGACCAAAACGCTTCCAGTGGCCATCTTTGACTTCGTCTCCTACGCCAGCATCGACTGGGGCGGGCTCATGGCAGCGGCTACCGTCGTGACAATACCCATCATGATCATTGCGTTGTTCACACAAAAGTACATTGTCTCCGGCATGACCGCCGGGGCTACCAAAGGATAGGCGCCGTTCGTGACCCACATAGTTAAGATTGAAACTTTCCTGGTGCCGCCCCGCTGGCTGTTCGTCCGCATTGAGACGGCCAGCGGAATCGTCGGCTGGGGTGAAGCGACCTGTGAAGGTCGGAGTGAAACTGTCCGAACGGCTGTGGACCAGCTTTCCGAGATTCTGATGGGCCAGGATGCGCTCAGGATCGAAGATCACTGGCAGGTCATGACGAAAGGATCATTTTACAGGGGTGGGCCAATACTCTCTAGTGCCGTTTCGGGACTTGACCAGGCTTTGTGGGACATAGCTGGCAAACACTTCGAAACCCCGGTCCACCAGCTTCTAGGAGGCCCCGTGAGGGACCGAATTAGGGCCTATGGGTGGGTGGGTGGTGACGAACCCAACGAGGTTGCAGAGTCCATCCAAGCACAGATGGATGTTGGGCTGACAGCCGTGAAGATGAACGCCAGTGGCAGGATGAGCCCGCTGGGTTCAGTTGCGGAAATCGATGGCGTTATCAGGCGCGTGGCGGCGGCCCGTGAGGTACTGGGTGACCACCGCGACGTTGCGGTTGATTTCCATGGGAGGTTCTCCTTGGCGAATGCCCGAAAAGTGGCGCCGCTGCTGGAACCCTACCGCCCGTTCTTCATCGAAGAGCCGGTTGTTCCCGAGAACACTCACCTATTGCAGCAGTTCACCTCCTCGACCACCATTCCGGTCGCGACGGGCGAGAGACTTTACAGCCGGCAGGAGTTTTTGCCCGCGTTGCAGGCCGGAATTGCTGTGGCGCAACCTGATCTGTCCCACGCGGGAGGCATCACGGAAGTGCGCAAGATCGCCGCACTTGCCGAAGTTTATGATGTTCAGCTTGCGCCCCACTGCCCGCTTGGACCGATTGCTTTGGCGGCCTGCCTGCAAGTTGGATTTGCAACCTCGAATTACCTCATCCAGGAGCAAAGCATTGGCATCCATTACAACAAGGGGGCAGAAGTGCTCGACTACGTGGTGGACACGAGCCCATTAAAGTTTGTTGATGGAAATTTCGAACGGCTGACCGGGCCAGGGCTCGGCATTGAGGTCGATGAAGCCGCAGTCCGGGAAGCAGACAAGCGCGGGCATGCTTGGCGCGGCCCCGTCTGGCGGCATTCCGACGGATCATTTGCGGAATGGTGAGTAAAACAATGCAGACACCCGAAGAATTCGTTATTGGAGTTCAAGAGTCCAAATTGATCGCAATCGTTCGCGGCACCAGTGGAAAATTTGCGGCAGCGGCAGCGTTGGCGCTCATGGAAGAAGGGTTCCGTTATGTTGAGGTCGCTCTGACAACTCCGGATGCTACCTCTGCGATCGCAGAAATCCGAGCCAATGCGCCGCCAGGTTCACTGGTCGGGGCCGGAACAGTCCTGACGGTGGGAAATGTCAAAGACGTCATTGCGGCCGGGGCCCAGTTTATCGTTACCCCCGCCATTTGTGAATCCGTTCGTGAAGGTGCCCGCCAAGACATACCCGTGGTGGCGGGGGCCCTAACTCCAAGCGAAGTCCACGCAGGCATGAGCCAAGGCGCCACCTTGATCAAGCTTTTCCCGGCATCATTGGGTGGCCCCAACTACCTCAAGGCGCTCCGTGACCCGTTCCCCACCGTGCCATTCATCGCCGTGGGCGGCGTCGGATTGACGGAAGCACAATCATATTGGAACCTCGGAGCCCTCGCCGTCGGACCCGGAGGGCCACTGGTCGGCAACGCAGCCTCCTCAGGCGGCGACCTCGTCCCGCTGCGGCAACGAGCCCGTGACTACCTTGCCCTGGCGAGACGATTCCAGGAAGCGAGCGCACGCCCGTGACAACGGTAGATCTATTGACTTTTGGCGAAGCCATGGTCTCTCTTCGCAGTAACGGTCCGTTGGCACAAGGCGGGACATTGACAACGCACATGGCAGGCAGTGAGGCCAATGTTGCCATTGCCCTGTCGCGATTGGGACACACTGCAAGATGGGTAGGGCGGGTTGGTGAGGATCCCCATGGGGAATTTATTCAACGCCAGCTCCGGGCGGAATCCGTTGACGAGTGGGTCACTGTGGATCCTGATCGATCCACTGGCGTCATGTTTCTTGAAAAAAGAACAGCCGACATCAGCAGAGCGCTCTACTACCGGCAAGGGTCGGCGGGTTCGGAGGTGGGCTTCATCGATGTGGGACCGGCCTTGGAGTCATCGGCAAGGCTACTGCACCTGACCGGAATCACCCCTGCCCTGTCCCCCCGCTCCCGAGAAGCCTTTGAGCGAGCTGCTGCTGGCGCAGAAGCTCATGGCATGGTGCTCTCCTTGGACGTGAATTACCGAAACAAGCTGTGGTCCCGCAGGGAAGCCACACAGGTGCTGTCGGCGGCGGCCCGTCATGCGAAAATCGTGGTCGCCTCTGACGACGAGTTATGCCTGCTCTCCTCTCGCCCGACCGGGCCCGAACATCCCGCAAACATCCCAGCCGTTGCTGCGGAACTGTTGGCGCTTGGTGTGGAAGAGGTGGTGGTGAAGCTTGGTTCTGACGGCGCCGAGGTCTACACAGCGTCAGGCAAGTTCCGAGTGGATGCAGTACCAGTCAATGCTGTCGACACTGTTGGTGCCGGGGATGCTTTCACGGCCGGGTATCTCTCAGCATTCCTTGATGGGGTGCCGGTCGTGGAGAGGCTCCGTCGCGGCAACCTCATGGGCGGCTTCGCCGTTAGCACCCTTGGTGACTGGGAGGGGCTGCCGAAGAGGGCAGAACTGGACCTACTCAGCGCTCAAGCAATTGGAAGTACCCAACGTTAACCTGATGTGAGCATGCGCTCCATCTATTCCCGTCATGGAAGGAATTCCTCGTGAAAATCATTTCTGCTGAAGTATTTGTGACCAGCCCGAGCCGTAACTTCGTGACGTTGAAGGTCACTACCGATGAAGGTGTTGTCGGTATTGGCGATGCCACCCTGAATGGCCGCGAGCTGGCCGTTGCCGCGTATTTGAAGGAACACGTGGCCCAGCTGCTCATCGGCCGGGACCCGCACCGCATCGAGGACACGTGGCAGTTCATTTACCGCAGCTCCTACTGGCGCCGCGGCCCGGTCACCATGGCCGCCATCGCCGCCGTGGACATGGCATTGTGGGACATCAAGGGCAAGATCGCGGGCCTGCCCGTCTACCAGCTGCTCGGTGGCGCCTCGCGTAACGGCCTGCGCGCTTATGGCCATGCCTCCGGTGCCGACATCCCCCAGCTCTTTGACTCGGTCCGCGAACACTTGGAGCTTGGTTATAAGTCCATCCGCATCCAGACTGCGATCCCCGGTATCAAGGCCGTCTACGGGGTGGCCGCCCAGGCTCAGGCCTCGGGGGAACGTTACGACTACGAACCCGCCGGCCGCGGGAACTACCCGCAGGAAGAGGATTGGGACACCCGCGCGTATCTGCGCCACCTGCCCACCGTCTTCGAGGCGGTCCGGAACGAGTTCGGCCCGGAAATTCCACTGCTGCACGATGGCCACCACCGCATGACCCCGATCCAAGCCGCCAAACTGGGCAAGTCTTTGGAGCCCTACGACCTGTACTGGCTTGAAGACTGCACCCCGGCGGAAAACCAGGAGGGACTGCGTCTGGTCCGCCAGCACACCACCACCCCGTTGGCGATTGGTGAGGTGTTCAACACGGTCTTTGATTTCCAGACCCTGATCAAGGAACAACTCATCGACTATGTTCGGGCCGCCTCGACCCACTTCGGTGGCATCTCGGCGCTAAAGAAGGTCATGGACTATGCGGCCCAGTACCAGATCAAGTCCGGTTTCCACGGGCCCACCGATATTTCACCGATCGGCTTCGCCGCGCAGTTGCATGTGGGTTTGGCCATCCACAACTACGGAATTCAGGAGTACATGCAGCACTCGGATGCCACGAACGAGGTCTTCGAGCAGTCCATGACGTTCAAGGACGGCTACCTGCACCCCGGCGACGCCCCCGGCATCGGGGTGGAATTCAACGAGGAAGCCGCCGCGGCCTACCCGTATCAGCAGGCCTACCTGCCCTACAACCGCCTGGTCGACGGAACAGTCCACGACTGGTAGACGGCGACCCGTGAGCTATGGCGGCTTAGCGACCCGCCAAGCCGCCATAGCTCACGGGTCGCCAGTGCATCATCAGGCGTGAGGGTGTTCCGCAGCGCCACTAGAATGGGTGTCATGACTCAGACTCTCGCTGCCGACCGCGCCCGCCTGCTCGAACTCGTCAAGGAATTGGCCGTTGTCCATGGCAAAGTGATCCTCTCCTCCGGTAAGGAAGCCGACTACTACATCGATCTACGCCGCATCACGCTCCACCACGAGGCTTCCCGCCTTGCCGGTCGCGTCATGTTGGCCATGTTGGACGACGCCGGCATCGAGTTTGAGACGGCTGGCGGGCTGACCATGGGTGCAGATCCTGTGGGTACGGCGCTCATGCACGCAGCCGGCGACGCCGGCCGCACCATCGACGCCTTCGTGGTCCGCAAGGCCCAGAAGTCCTATGGTATGGGCCGCCAGGTGGAGGGCCCCAGCGTTGACGGGCGCAACGTCGTCGTGCTCGAAGACACCTCCACAACAGGCGGGAGTGCGCTGGCAGCGGTGGAAGGCGTGCGCAAGGCCGGGGGAAACATTAAGGCCGTTGCGGTGATCGTGGACCGCGACACCGGCGCCAAGGAGCGCATTGAAGCCGAAGCCGGGGTCCCGTACCTGTTCGTGTTCGGCAAGGACGAGCTCGGCCTGAACTAGGCCGCACCGCTATGGCAAAACTTTACTTCCGTTACGGTGCGATGAATTCGGGCAAGTCTACGGGTTTGTTGCAGGTGGCGTACAACTATGAGGAGCGCGGCCAACGGGTTTTGCTCGCCAAGCCGGGCATCGACACCAAAGGCGCCGGCGAGGTGGTCTCACGGCTGGGCATGACTCGCGCCGTCGACTTCCTGATTCAGCCCCTTGACGACGCCCGGGCCGTGTTTGCCGCCCACGCCGCAGGAGATGATCCCGATGCGCTGCTGGAACATGTGGATGTGGCGCCCGTGGGCTGCTTGCTCATTGACGAGGCCCAGTTCCTGACACCTGCCCAGGTGGACGGGCTGTTTAAGATCGCCGTCCTGGACCGCGTGCCCGTCATCGCCTACGGCATCCGCACGGACTTCCGCACCCGCGCGTTCCCCGGTGCGGCCCGGCTTCTGGAGATCGCGCACGCCCTGGAGGAATTGAAGACCATCTGCCGGTGCGGGCGCAAGGCAATCTTCAACACGCGCCGGGTCGGCGGGAAGATAGTGTTCGACGGCGATCAGGTCGCCATCGACGGCGACGAGGTCCGTTACGAGTCCTTGTGCGGCACCTGCTACCTGGAAGCATCCGGCGGACAGCTGCGCTCCTAACGATTCGAGCGGGTATGAGTGGCCGATGCCGGGCTGAAACATCCGCCACAAGGGCCCGCTCGGTTCCGGACGCGATGGGCAGCGCTGCCCATCGCCGTATGCCGCCTTAGTGGGTAGCCTCGTTGGAGAGACGCCGCAAGAATGCTGCGCTAAACAGGAGTTCGTTTAATGTCAATGCAGCCGCCGTGGCCCGGTCAATCCGGTGAAAATCCGCCACAATTAGCCCCGCAGCAGCCCGGACCCCGGCCCTACGGCCAACCCTACTTCGCTGTTCCCGGTGGCACGCCGCCAGCCCCGAAGAAGAGTTCCGCACTGCCGTGGATTCTCGGTGGCGTCGCCGTCGTGGTGTTCGTGGTCATCGCCGTCGTTCTAGTTCTGTTCCTCGCCCAATGGGCCAAGCCAGGAACGCCGGTACCGGAAGCCCAAGAAGAGCGGACGCAGGAGACCACGCTCTCCGCGACCACGGCGGCCACCTTCAGCTACCCGGCCAGCTGGGTGGAAACCGGCAAAAACGTCACCTCCATCGAAAGTGATGGAAGCTCGCCGGCAGAACGCCTGGTATTGGCGGACGGCAGCAAAGACACCGCCGTGCTCGCCGTGTACGCGGCGTCGGGCAAGCCACAGGGGGACGTCACCACAGAGAAGATCCACGATGCCATTGACATGGGCCTTCAGGGGCAGCTGGATGCGTCCCCACAAAAGCTGGTTGACATGCGCAGCACGTCCGGGTTCGGCTGCACGGACACCTTCAACTACACGGAGGAGCCGGCCATTGTGGACCGCGTGGGCCTGTACGGGTACGGCTACGGCTATACCTGCAATTCCTATCGTGGCCCCATCCAAGGAGAATACGTGGTGGCTTACGACACCACGGGCGTGGTGCACAGGCTGACGGTTGAAGCGCTGGCGGCACAATGGGCAGCAAACGCCCCAACGCTGCAGGCGATCATCCCCTCACTGACGCCGGCTGGCTGAAAGCCGCCACAAGCCCCAACGGAAACGCCTTAGATGTGCGGGATCAAATCGGCCACCGAGTTCAGCGCCTGGTCGGGGCGGAACGGGAAGGCGTCAATGTCCTCGGGTTGGGTGATGCCGGTAAACACCAGCACTGTATGCAGGCCGGCCTCCATGCCCGCAACGATGTCTGTGTCCATCCGGTCACCGATCATGGCCGTGGTCTCCGAGTGGGCCTGGATCCGGTTCATGGCGGAGCGGAACATCATGGGGTTCGGCTTGCCCACAACGTACGGCTCCCGTCCCGTGGCCTTGGTGATCAGGGCGGCCACGGCGCCTGTGGCAGGCAGCGGGCCCTCCTTGGAAGGCCCCGTTGCGTCGGGGTTGGTGGCGATGAATCGTGCGCCGTTGCCAATCAGCCGGATGGCCTGGGTGATCGCCTCGAAGGAATAGTTGCGGGTTTCACCCAACACCACATAGTCGGGATTCTGGTCGGTGAGGATAAAGCCGGCCTCGTGCAACGCCGTCGTCAATCCTGCCTCGCCAATGACAAAGGCGCGCCCGTGCGGCATCTGGGACTTAAGGAACTGGGCGGTTGCCAGGGCCGAGGTCCACAGGTTCTCCTCCGGGATTTCCAGGCCCGAGGCCCGCAACCGGGCGGCGAGGTCGCGCGGGGTGAAGATGGAATTGTTCGTCAGGACCAAAAAGCGTTTGGAGGTGTCAACCCAGCGCTGGATCAGGTCGGCCGCGCCGGGAACTGCCTTGTTCTCATGGACCAGTACACCGTCCATGTCGGTGAGCCAGCATTCGATGTCGGCGGGTTCACGGTTTTGCACCTTGCTCATGGTTCCTCCTGGTGGCATGAAATATCTAGGACCAGTCTTGCAGATGCGCCCGGGGACACGGGAATGGGGTGTGGAGGACAAGGGCTAAAGTTAACCGGTGAGTACTCCGCGCGCCATCCCTTGCCCCGATCCTGCCGCCACGTCAGAGCTGCCCGAATATGTTCAAACCCAGCATGAGGTCGGTGTGGGGCCGTGGGAAGGCGAACTGCCCGAAGGCGATCACTGGGATCCGGAGCTGTTGGCAGACGGGGACCGGCGCAATGTGCTGGATCAGTACCGGTACTGGAGCATGGATGCGATCATTGCCGAGCTGGACACCCGCCGGCACGACTTCCACATCGCCATCGAAAACTGGCAACACGACATGAACATCGGTACCGTGGTCCGCACCGCCAACGCGTTCCTGGCCAAGGAAGTGCACATCATCGGACGACGGCGGTGGAACAAGCGTGGGGCCATGGTCACCGACCGCTATCAGCACGTTCGCCACCACCCCACGGTCGAGGACTTTGTGGCATGGGCGCAGGGCGAAGGGCTGGCCATCATCGGCATCGACATCTTCCCAGACTCGGAAAAGCTGGAAACCTACGAGCTGCCGCGCAACTGTGTGCTGGTGTTCGGTCAGGAAGGCCCCGGCCTGAGCGAAGAAGTCCACGCAGCCGCCCAGACCACGCTGTCCATTGAGCAATTTGGCTCCACACGTTCCATCAACGCCGCCTCCGCAGCCGGCATCGCCATGCACGCCTGGGTCCGCCGCCACGTATTCAACCAACATGTGAACTAGCCACGGCGGGCTCGGGCACCTGCGCCGGTGCCCGCCGTCGCGTCGAGGACGTCCACTCGCTGGGCGTTGGCTTCATCTTCTTCGACACTGTGAGCGCAATCGCTAAGATGGACAGTAGCCACGCGGGAGGCGGGCACAAGTGCCAGCCTCTTTGTACCGTTTCGCCTCAAGGAGCTCTCAATGCCCATTGCAACACCGGAAAAATATGCCGAAATGATCGACCGCGCCAAGGCTGGCGGCTTCGCCTACCCGGCGGTCAACGTAACCTCCTCGCAGACGCTTAACGCCACCCTGCAGGGCTTCGCCGATGCCGGCACCGATGGCATCATCCAGGTTTCCACCGGAGGCGCGGCCTACTGGTCCGGCGCTCGCGTCAAGGACATGGTTGCCGGTTCCTTGGGCTTCGCAGCGTTTGCCCGCGAAGTTGCGAAAAAGTACCCCATCAACGTGGCACTTCACACCGACCACTGCCCCAAGGACAAGCTGGACGGTTTTGTAGTGCCCCTGTTGGAAGCCTCAGAGGCTGAGGTCAAGGCCGGCCGCGACCCGATCTTCAACTCCCACATGTGGGACGGCTCCGCCGAGACCCTTGAAGAAAACCTCCGCATTGGCCGCGAACTACTGGCCCGCACGCACGCCGCAAAGATGATCCTTGAAGTCGAGATCGGTGCCGTTGGTGGCGAGGAAGACGGCGTGGAGAACGCCATCAACGACAAGTTGTACTCGACCATCGCCGACGGCCTGGCCACGGTTGAGGCCTTGGGCTCCGGCGAGCACGGCCGCTACATCACCGCCCTGACTTTCGGCAACGTGCACGGGGTCTACAAGGCTGGTAACGTCAAGCTGCGCCCGGAGATCCTCAAGGAAATCCAGGCCGCCGTTGGTGTCAAGATCGGCAAGGAAAACCCGTTCGATTTGGTCTTCCACGGCGGATCCGGCTCCTCCGACCAGGAAATCGCCGACGCGGTTGCCTACGGTGTCATCAAGATGAACATCGACACTGACACGCAGTACGCGTACACCCGCCCGGTGGTTGATCACATGTTCACCAACTACGCAGGTGTACTGAAGGTCGACGGGGACGTGGGCAACAAGAAGCTGTACGACCCCCGCGTCTGGGGTGCCTCGGCCGAAAAGGGCCTGGCCGCACGTGTTGTGGAGGCTGCCTCGCAGCTTGGCTCCGCAGGCAAGACGAACAAGTAAATGTCTGACGAGTTCCGCAGGAACCTCCTGGGGCCTGAGCCAACACTGCTCCCTGTTGAAGAGGAAATTCAGGCGCGTCTAGATGCCGGGGATGAGGCCGTTGACCTAGCTGCCGCAAACCCGACTTCCTCCCTGGTGTGGGCCATCCTGGCCGACGAAGCGTATGCGGAGGGCCGCACCATTGAGTCCTACGCCTACGCGCGCACCGGCTACCACCGCGGCCTGGACTCCCTGCGCCGCAACGGCTGGCGCGGCACCGGACCGGTTCCTTACACGCACGAGGGCAACCGTGGGTTCCTGCGGGCCCTGTACGCGCTGGGCCGTGCGGCTGGTGCCATCGGCGAGTCCGACGAAGCCGAGCGCATTGGGAAGTTCCTGAACGACTCCGATCCGTTAGCCCAGGCTGCGATCGAGGCCGCGCTCTAGTCATAGCGTTGGTTCAACGGGAAATGACACCGATCCCGCTTTCTGACACCGAGATATCGGCATCAGAAAGCGGGATCGGTGTCATTTTTTCATCCAGCACAGAGCTGAAGGACTGCGAAGCGTGCAGGGTCAGTTGCGGACCATGCTCAACTTCCACAGCTCCGGACCGTTTTCCACATAGTCCACAGCAAATTTGCCTGCTGAGCGCTGCTCCAACTGGGCCAGAAGCGGCAGCGGGTTGTGGTTGGCGATCAGCAAGATGCCCCGGCCGGAGGTGAGGCCTTCGAGTGCGCCGAAGATGGTGGCGTGGCGGATGGCATGCGGGATCACTCGCGTGTCCAGCTCGGATAGGCCCGGCTCGTCGTGGTCGCCACATGCACACCCTCCCGTGGCCGGGCCGCCCCCAACGGCAGCAGCCACCGGCTCCGGCAAGATTCCGGCCAATGTGAGCGCAGGATTTTGGGCCAGTGCCGGCACCAGCACTGCGGTGGCTTGGTCCAGGAACGTGGTGGCGGCTTCTTGCAGGCGCGCCCCCGCGTGGACCATCTGGGCCGGCGAATCCTGCTGCTCGAGCGCCTTGGTGGCGTCGCCAAGACGGGCAAGGTGTCCGGCCGCCAGGGTTGCCAGGACGGCGTCTGCCCCACCCGCGGCCTTGGAAAAGGCGGCAGCTAAGGGCAGCAATTCCTTCTCTGCAAAGTCCACCAGTGCGCTTTGGTCGTTTCCGGCGAGCTCGCCAACAACCGGACTGCTTGCCGCAGAGCGCAAATTCGCGGCCAGGGTCCCGAGCGTTCCGCCCGCCTCGGCCAAACGGCTTTTGACCTCGTCAAGGGCAGCGGCTTCGGCGGAGGAGGAGGCAAGTACCAAGTCGTTCACGGCAATTTTCCTTTTCATGCGGAGGGTGAATGGAGATTGTGGGTTTATATTACTACACTATATTCCGTGGAAAATAATAAGTTGGAATTGCCGCAGTTGGGCCCCAAAGCGGGTGGCGCGGAGCCCGTCGCGGCGATCTCTAAAGCCCGTGCTGCCGTTCTGGAACGGCTAAGAGCCGCCGACGGCGCGCTGAGCGTTGAAAAGTTGGCCGCTGGAACCGGCCAACACACCAATACGGTTCGGGAGCATTTGGAGGCCCTCGTTGTCGCTGGTTTCGCTGCCTGCACGACGGCGCCAAGTACCGGGCGCGGCCGGCCCGCCAAACTGTATTCGGCCACCCTGGGCGAGGTGCGGCCCACAGGTTATGCCGCACTGGCGGCCGCGCTGGCCAGCCACATTGCCGCGACAAGCAAGGACCCGGCGGGTGCAGGCGACCTGGCCGGACGGCAATGGGCCCATGCAATGACGCTGCCAGGGAGCGTGCAAGCGCACGTACCGGACGCGGCAGGGGCGCACCAGGCCAGGCGCCGTGTTCTCAGCGCGTTGCAAGATGCCGGCTTCGGCGTCCAAGGCGATGCTGATGCCACCGAGCTGACCTTGACGACCTGTCCCATCCTTGCCGCTGCCCGGGAAAACCCGAAGGTGGTGTGCGCCGTGCACCTCGGCCTGGTCAAGGGCTTGCTGGAAGGCAGCGGCATCTTAGAAAACGACGTTGAGTTGGTGCCTTTCTCCGGACCCGGAAAATGCTCACTTCACCTGCCGGCAGTGCCAACCCCGTGAGCGGGCGCGAAATTACCGCACGCCAGGCCGGCAGGGGACGCCAGCCCAGCATGGTGCGGCCAGATAGGTTACGGCCAGGGAAATCCGGCGGCAGGAACGCACGCGACCGCCGCACCAAGGCGTTCCTGCGCAAACCTGTGTTCAGGATGTTATTTCTGCTACCAGCCGGGGCCGCCCTGCTGGTGGGCCTGAACGCCGGGCTGCAACTCCTCGGAGCAGACGCCCCCGTCAAGCTGGAGCGGTTCCCGGAAATCCATGGCATGTTACTTGTCCTGAGCTTTGTGGGCACCGTGATTGCCCTTGAGCGCAGCGTCGCCTTGGGCAAGGCCGCCGGATATGCCTCCCCGGCATTGCTGGGCGCAGCGGGGCTGCTCATGATCTCCCCGCTGCCCTTGTGGATCGGGAAGGTGGCGCTGCTGGCCGGGACAGTCGCCATGGTGCTGGTCTACATCCCACTGTGGCGGCGCCAGTGCGAGAACGTAGTGTTGATCCAAATCCTGGGCGGGGTCACCGCAGTGGGTGCTGCGGCGCTGTGGCTGAGAATTCCCAGCATTGCCGTGCTGCTGCCGTTCCTGGTCAGCTTTGTGGTGCTGACTATTGCCGGGGAACGGCTGGAACTGGCCAGGATCGGCATCTCCAGCCGCAAGGCCGAGCCGCTGCTGACAGCCCTGGCATTTGCCCTGACGGCGGCAGCGGCGGCCACGCTGCTGTGGCCTGCCATCGGCTACCCGCTCTTTGGGCTGGCGCTGTTGACCATGGTGGGCTGGCTTGTGGGGTTTGACGCGGCCCGCAAGACCATCCGCTCGGACGGACTTCCGCGGTACATTGCTGCCTGCCTACTGGCGGGTTATGGCTGGCTGGCGGTTGCCGGCGTCGTACTGGCACTACAGGAGAGCCCCCTGACGGGAGCCTCCTACGACGTGGTGGTCCACTCGGTATTCCTGGGCTTCACCATCTCGATGATCATGGCCCACGCACCCGTCATTTTACCGGCGGTGCTGCGCAAACCGCTGCCGTACACCGAACTGTTTTGGGTCCCGGCCGTTCTGCTGCACGGGTCGTTGCTGCTCCGGCTGGGCATGGGCGACGCCGCCGGAGTCCATGGCGCCTGGGTCGCCGGCGGCGTGCTCAACGTGACCGCGATTTTACTGTTTGCCATCATGGCCGTCTACCAGGCCACCCGTCCACCGAAAGTCACACAGTGAACATCAACCTGAGAGCGCCCGGCACCAGCCCGCCCGGCCTGAGCCGTGCCGGCTGGCACTTGCGCGCCAACGCGCCAGCCATCTTCTGGCTCGTGGCGCTCGTGGTGGTGGTGCTCATCCACCGCAACATCCCGGCGTCGGGCTGGCTCATGGTGCACCTGCTGTTGCTGGGTGCGGTGACCAACTCAATTTTGGTGTGGAGCTGGCACTTTGCCCAGGCGCTGCTGCGCGGCCCCAATCCGGGTTCGCGCGGCATGGTGGCCAGGCTGGTGCTGCTGAACGTGGGAGTGCTGGCTGTGGTCGCGTCCATGGTGGCGGGGATTTGGTTGCTGACGTTACTGGGCAGCGTCCTGGTGGGTGCGGTGGTCGCGGCGCACGCCGTGGTGCTAGGCGTTCGTGCGCGCAAAGCCCTGCCATCCCGCTTCGGCGCCACAGTTTGGTACTACGTGGCGGCCTGCCTGCTGCTGCCGGTGGGCGCTGGGGTGGGGGCCTCGCTCGCCGCCGGGCTGACGGGCGAGGTGCACGCCCGTCTGCTGCTGGTCCACGTCGCGGTCAACGTCCTGGGTTTTGTGGGCCTGACGGTGTTGGGCACGTTGATGACGCTGCTGCCCACCATGTTGCACACACGCTTGGCCGACGGCGCCGAAGCAGTGGCGCGCCACGGTGCAGTCCCGCTGTGGGCGGGCGTGCTGGTGACCAGTGCCGGTGCCGCGGCGGGGGTGATGTTCCTGTGCACCCTGGGTTTGCTGGTGTACCTGGGCGGTGTGTTGTATATCTGCCTGCCCCTGGCGAAGGTGGTCAGGGCCAAAGCGCCCACCACCTTTGCCCCGTTGTCCGCGTTGGCCGCCCTGGCCTGGCTGCTTGTCTCGCTCGCGTGGCTGGTGGTGTTGACCCTCACCTCAGGGGGGTGGGAGGGCTTGCACCGCGGGCTTGAGACGGTGGCCCCCGTACTGGCGGCAGGATTTGCCGCACAGGTGCTGGGCGCTGCGCTGACCTATCTGGTGCCGGTGGTGATGGGTGGGGGCCCCTCCGCCATGAAGGGCCGTGTGGCCATCTTGGACAAGGCGGCCGTGTTCCGGGTGGCACTGACCAACCTGGCACTGCTGGTATCGCTGCTGCCGGTGCCCAGTCTGGTCCGGGTCGGCACCACGTTCCTGGTGCTGGCCGGGCTGGCCTGGTTCCTGCCGCTGCTAGCTATGGCATTGCTGAAAAAACCCGCCGTTCCTGGTACCGGTGCGACGCCGGGCGCCACGGTGCCCGCCGTTGCTTCGGCCCCGGCCCCGGCCCCGGCCGCCCATGACCTCGCCCCGGGAAGAAGGTGGGGGATGGCGGCGACCGGACTGGCCGTCGTCGTGCTGGTCATGGTGGCTGGCATCGTCGCGGACCCTTCGGCGCTGCCGGGGCTGAATCAGGCTGGCTCGCAATCAGCCCTGCAAGCCACCGGGCAGACCACCACCGTGGAGATGACCATGAAGGACATGCGCTTCCACCCGGACAAGGTGGAGGTTCCGGTGGGCAACAAGCTGGTCATCAACGTGGTCAACGAGGACTCCATGGTGCACGATCTTGTCACCGCGAGTGGGGCAGAATCCGGCCGGCTGTATCCGGGGGAGAAGGCCACCGTGAATGCGGGCGTGATCGGGACCTCAGAGGATGGCTGGTGCAGCATTGCCGGGCACAAACAGCAGGGCATGGTGTTCACCATTGTGTCCACCGGAGGGCCCGCATCGGCGCCAACGGCCACGCCACCGGGGGGCATGCCGGGGATGGATCACGGCACAACCAACCCCTCGGGTGCGCCCAGCGCCGCCTCCCTACTGGACTTCATGAGGGCGCCGGCGGCGGGTTTCACCGCGCACGACGCCGTGCTGCCAGCACTTAGCCCCGCCGTCCTCACCGGGACCGTTCATGAGCTCACCATGAAAGTATCCGAGGCCGAACGGGAGGTGGCGGCGGGGGTCACGCAGAAACTGTGGATGTTCAACGGTACCGCCCCCGGCCCCACGTTGCGCGGAAAAGTGGGCGACAAGTTCGTGATCACGCTCAGCAATGACGGTTCCCTGGGCCATTCGATTGACTTCCACGCCGGCGCACTGGCACCCGATGGGCCCATGCGGACCATCAATCCCGGCGAGACGCTGACGTATTCGTTCACGGCCACCCGCACCGGGATCTGGATGTATCACTGCAGCACCATGCCCATGAGCTTGCACATTGCCAACGGCATGTTTGGTGCCGTGATCATTGATCCGCCCAACTTGCCGCCCGTGGACAAGGAGTACGTCCTCATCCAGTCGGAGCTGTACCTGGGGTCGCAGGGCGGTGTCGCGGACTTGGCGAAGATCCAGGCGGAGAAGCCGGACGCCGTCGTGTTCAACGGCTACGCCAACCAGTACAAGTTCAGCCCGCTGCCGGCGACGGTTGGCGAGCGGGTACGGATTTGGGTGCTCGACGCCGGACCCAACCGGGCGTCGTCATTCCATGTGGTGGGCGGCCAGTTCAGCACGGTTTGGAGTGAGGGCCGGTACCTGTTGGACGGCTCGGACCCCGCAGCCGGTGCCCAGGCGTTGGCTCTTGCCCCGGCGCAGGGCGGTTTTGTGGAGTTGAGCTTCCCCGAGGCCGGCAGCTACCCGTTTATCTCGCACAGCATGGTCGACGCCGAACGCGGTGCCGCCGGAGTGTTCGAGATCGGCAACTAGCCGATTCGCCCGCTCCGGTCCCTCCGTGGGCCCGGAGAGCGGCGAAAATCACGCATCAGGGGTATTTTCTGCTGCTTTCCGTGCGTTGATTGATGGGGGAGGTGGGGATTTTCCGTGCCGCCGCGGCCACAAAGAACGCTCCCACCAGGCCGATGAACAAGAACATGGCAGCTGCCAGGACGGACGCGCTGACGGCCTGTGCAAAGCCGTCGGAGAGCGCGCTGACCGCTGCCGGCCCGGCGTCGCCCAATGGACCGTGGGAGCCCTGCTGTGCGAATTGGGGGACCACGCCGCCAGCTGAGCTGCTCAGTTGCTTGGCCAGGGTGTCAACCTGGTTGGCGGGCACGCCCGGCACGTCGGCCAGTAGTCCGCTTGCCCGGTTCACGGCGTAGTGCGCCAGCACGCTGCCCATGATGGCGGACCCCAAGGCCGCGCCCAGCTGCCGCACGGTACTTTGGGTGGCCGAACCTTGCCCGGAAACAGCCACGGGGATGTCGGCCAGAACCGTCCCCGTCAATTGTGCCGAGGCCAGGCCAAGGCCCAGGCCATAAATCACAAGGAGCGCTGCAATGAGCCAGACGGATGTTGATGAGGTGATTACCAGGCCAAGGACAAGCAGTCCCGCTGCCTCTAGCGCCAAACCGATGATCACAACATTGGGCGGTCCCATCCGCACGGCCAGTTGCCGGGCCGACGCGCCGGAGAAGAAGGCGCCAAGTGCCATCGCCGCGAGCACGAACCCTGCGTTGAGCGTTCCCAGCCCCAAAATGTTGATCAGATACAGCGGCAGGACCAGGAGCAGGCCGAATTCGCCGATGGCCACCATGGCCGCCACGGAGTTGCCCCAGGAAAAGGTCCGCACCTTGAACAGGCTCAGATCTAAAATGGCTGAGCGGTTAAGCCGGGCCCGTCGCATTTCCCACACGATAAATGCCAAGAGCAGGACGATACTTGCGGCGAGGGTGATCGGAACTGCTGAGATGGTGGCGTCGGCCGGCCAGCTGATGGGGCCCAGGCTCAGGGCACCCTTGGCCGACCACCACCCCAGTGTGGGGCCCTCGATCAGGGCGAACACGAATAAGCCGAAGCCTCCGGCGCTAAGTAGCAGGCCCAGGAAGTCCAGCCCTGCCTTGTCGTTGGGGGAGCGTGTTTCAGGAACAAACAGCACAGCGCCCACCAACACTGCCAGACCTAGGGGGATGTTCACGATGAAGATCCACTGCCAGGAAAATGACGAGGTCAGCCAGCCGCCCAACAGAGGGCCAATGGCCGCCATGCCGGAGATGACTGCGCCCCAGATGGCGAACGCCGTGGTCCGGTCCTTGCCAAAAAAGGTGGAGTTAACGCTGGACAGTGTCGAGGGCAGCACGGCTGCGCCGCCCACACCCTGTAGGACGCGGCTGAGGATCAAGCCGGTGGCGTCGTGCGAGAGGGCAGCGAAGATGCTGCCGGCCATGAACAGGACCACGCCGATCATGAACAGGTTGCGGCGCCCGAACCTGTCGCCGAGGCGTCCGCTGGTCAGCAACAACGCCGCGAGGACCACCGAGTAGAGGCTGTTGACCCACTGGGCCTCGTTCAGGTCAAGATGGAGGTCGTTGATGATGGTGGGCAGGGAGACGCCCACAATGGTGCCGTCGATGACGATCATGGACAGGCCGGCCGCCAAGACACCCAGCCCGGCCCACTTGTTCGGGGACGGTTTGCCTACCGATTTGTGGTTCGCTAGTTCGTACATGATCCCAAGCTACGCCTGCAGGTTCGCTGACCCATCAACCATCTGGTTGATTAGCGCTTCGCGTCCGGTGGCATGCTGGTGGTCAAGCCTGGCGAGATCGACTTCGACAGGCTCGACCGCCGGGAGATTAGTCCCAGATGTTGTCTCCGCGCAGTGAAGCGTCGGCGCCACCGTCGGTGTAGATGGTCTGGCCCGTCGTGTGGGTGTTCTCTTCGCTGGTCAGCCACGCCAGCAGGCGGGCAATCACAACGGACTCGGAATGTCCGTTCAACGGCATCGGGACGTTGGAATCAACCATTTTGCGGCCTTCCTCGGTTGCCAGTAGCTTTTCGGTCATGGCCGAAACGACGGTGCCCGGTGCCACGGCGTTCAACGGGATGCCGGCGCCGGCCCAGCGCGGGGTGATGGATTCCCGGCGCACCCAGCGGCTCAGTGCGCGCTTGCTGGAGGGATAGTTCAAGTAGCCTTCGGCCGGACCCTTCTCGGCGAGGGCTGCCCCGATGGTTACCGCGGCCGCCTCATCTCCAAGGAGCAGTGCATCGACGAGTTCGGGGGAATTCGGTTGAAGCGATGCCATGGAACTGACGACGGCAGCACGCGGGCTTGCGCTCTTAGCCAGGGTGGGGGCCAGGTGCTCGAGGAATTCGGTGACACCGAAGTAGTTCACCTTGACGGTCAGCGGGATGGGGGCGGAGATGCCTGCGCAGGCGATGACGGCGTCCACGTTTCCCTTGGCCAGTTCCACGGCCTTGGCCGCGGCCGTGGCGCGTCCCTCGGAAGTGCTGAGGTCAGCTTCGACGTCAGCACCCCTCAGATCGACGCCGATGACCGTTTCACCGCGGTCGCGGAGCAGGGCTGCGGTGGCTGCGCCAATCCCGGAACCTGCCCCGGTGACGATGTACGTGCGGGGGGAGGAAGTGTTGCTGGTAGTCATTGTTTTGCTCCTTTGACGTGGTCCCGGCCTTCTGGGCCGGGCGTGGTTGTGGTGGTGCGGAGGTGCTTGGAGAAGTCGATGGTGGATGTCTCGAATTTTTGCAGCAGGCGGACCAGTGCGCCGCGGTCCGGCTCTGACCAGCCAGTAAGTAATTCATCGACGAGGCCGTCCCCGGCCCGGACGAAGGCGTTGGCCACACGTTTTCCGGCAGGAGTGAGCTTGATGAGCTGGGCCCTGGCATCGGCGGGATCGGCGATACGTTCGGCTAGTCCAGCCGCGGTTAGACGGAGCGTAATTTTGCTAATGTTGGACGCCCCGGTCACCATGCGGTTCGCCAACTGCGAGGGGCGTTGCGGCCCATCCGCAGACAGCACGGTAATGGTGGTGATGGCCGCGGAATCAAGCTCCACGCCTTCCCTTGCCACGACAGAAGTGAGGAAGTCCGGTGCCGTCCATTGCCCAATGATTCGGGTCAGCGAAGCCATGAGGGCGTCCTGGTAGTGGCTTTCTTTAGGCACTGGTGCCGCCGTCCACCGGCAAGATGACACCGGTAACAAAGCTTGCCTCATCCGAGAGCAGCCAGCTGACAGCGTTGGCGATCTCTTCAGGCTGGCCCAGGCGCTTCAGAGGGACCTCGGCCGTATACCCGGCTTTGGCCTGTGCAGGCAGGGACGCCAGCGCCGCGGTTTCGATGGCGCCCGGGGCGACGGCGTTGACCCGGATTCCGTGCTCTGCATTTTCCAGCGCCACACTTCGGGTCAGGCTGACAACCCCGTGCTTGGCTGCTCCGTACGGGGTCAGCTGCGGAGTGGCCGAAAGGCCCGCAACGGAAGCGATGTTGACTACTGCGCCGCCACCGTGGGTGCGGAAGTGGGCGATCTGGGCTTTCAGTGCCAAGAAGGTGCCGCGGAGCGTGACGTTCATGACCCGGTCCCAGTCGGTGTCGGCAACTTCCTCCACGCGTTGGGGCATGGCGCCGATGCCGGCGTTGTTCACGGCTAGATCAAGGCTGCCAAAGGTGTCCAGCGCGAAGGCGGTCAAGGCGGCAACATCGGCGGACTGGCTGACGTCCGCGTGCATGTACGCTGCCTTGCCGCCAGCTGCCGTAATGAGCCCAACGGTTTCAGCGCCGGCGGCGTCGTTGATGTCAGAGACCACGACGGCGGCACCCTCGGTGGCGAGCCGGAGTGCAATGGCGCGGCCAATCCCGGCGCCTGCGGCTGTGACGAGGGCGGTCTTGTGATTGAAGAGCATGGGTTCTCCTGGCTATTCGGCTGTGCAAGGAAGACGCATTTTTTTGTGTCTTCAAGACAGCTTATCCCTTTTGGTCCCGGGAAGACAGTGAGGGGGGTGTGGCGGTGATCTCTGCGCAAGCGCATTGGAAGGTACCCGCAAAGGGGGCTGGGGGTCCCGTCGTCGTTTGTCCCGCAAAGTCAATGTGCGTGTGCTGGGGCATTCCGGTAAACTTAGGACGCAAGCCCCCCTTGATCACTCGCAGGCGCCAGCTTTGCTGGAGAAGGCAAGTGGTATCCAAGGGGTATTTTCGTGTCCGGACGGTGTACGGCGGAACAACCGCTGAATAATGCAGCGACGGCTCAACTTTTTGAGCAAGGGGGAGGATCCCATGCCAGCAATCGTGATTGTCGGCGCCCAGTGGGGCGACGAGGGCAAGGGCAAGGCTACTGATTTACTAGGTGGTCTTGTCGACTATGTGGTGAAGCCAAATGGCGGTAACAACGCCGGTCACACCGTTGTCGTAGGCGGTGAGAAGTATGAGCTCAAGCTCCTTCCCGCAGGTATTTTGAGCCCCAACGCAACACCCATCATCGGCAATGGTTGCGTGGTGAACCTGGAAGCCCTGTTTGAGGAAATCGCCGGCCTGGAGGCTCGCGGTGCCGACACGTCCAAGCTGCGCATCTCCGCCAACGCCCACCTGGTGGCCCCGTACCACCAGGTGCTGGACAAGGTGACCGAGCGTTTCCTGGGCAGCCGCGCCATCGGCACTACAGGCCGTGGCATTGGCCCGGCCTACATGGACAAGGTGGCCCGCCTGGGCATCCGCGTCCAGGACGTCTTTGACGAGTCCATCCTGCGCCAAAAAGTGGAGGGTTCGCTGAAGCAAAAGAACGAGCTTCTGGTGAAGGTGTACAACCGCCGAGCCGTTGAGGTGGACGAGGTGGTGGAGTACTTCCTGAGCTTCGCCGAGCGTCTGCGCCCCTTGGTCATCGACGCAACCTATGTGTTGAATCAGGCCCTGGATCGCGGGGAAGTGGTGCTCATGGAAGGCGGTCAGGCCACGTTCCTGGACGTTGACCACGGTACCTACCCGTTCGTCACCTCCTCCAACCCGACCGCAGGTGGCGCGTCGGTGGGTTCGGGCATCGGCCCCACCCGCATCACCCGCGCCGTGGGCATCATCAAGGCCTACACCACGCGCGTTGGCGCCGGCCCGTTCCCCACCGAGCTTTTCGACGACATGGGCATCTACCTGCAGAAAACCGGTGGCGAGTTCGGCGTGAACACCGGCCGTCCCCGCCGCTGTGGCTGGTACGACGCCGTCTTGGCCCGCCATGCTTCCCGCGTCAACGGCTTCACGGACTACTTCGTCACCAAGCTGGACGTACTTACCGGCATCGAGCAGATCCCGGTGTGCGTGGCCTACGACGTGGACGGTGTCCGGCATGACGAAATGCCCATGACGCAGACCGAATTCCACCACGCGAAGCCGATTTTCGAGTACTTCCCGGGCTGGACCGAGGATATCACCACGGCCCGAACCATGGAGGACCTGCCGGAGAACGCGCGCAACTATGTGCTGGCACTAGAAGCGATGTCAGGCACCCGCCTCTCCGCCATTGGTGTTGGCCCGGCGCGCGATCAGACGATCGTGCGTTACGACCTGATCAACGACTAGTCGCCACTTGCTGGCCCAGTAAATAAGAGGCAGGGGCGACGACGGAACGCAAGTTCCGCCGTCGCCCCTGCCTTTTTACTGTGGCAAAGAGACTAGGCTTGGTGATATCGATACCCACAGTTTGAGGGAGTTGCAATGAAGGTCAGCGTTGGACAATTCAACCCGGGCGGCGATGTCACGGATAACCTGGCGGTCATGCGCAGGCTGGCTATTTCAGCGCAGCAAGACGGCGGGCGGCTCATAGTTTTTCCCGAGGAATCCATGTTTTCCGTGGGGCGGGTGGCCGGCGATTTTTCCGCCGCAGTTGAGCTCCAATGGACAACATTTGTGCAGGGTGTCAGCCATATTGCCGCCGATGCCGGCATCGCCGTGATTGCCGGAGGCTACGAATCCAGTGGCGAGGACAGGCCCTACAACACGGTGGTGGCAGTCGATGAGGAAGGCGCCATCCTTGGCACCTATCGGAAACTGCACCTTTATGACGCGTTCTCCTATCAAGAGTCGCGGCGCATCAAACCTGGCGACAACGGGATGACCCTGGTGGATATTGGCGGGTTCAAGGTGGGAATCATGACCTGTTACGACATCCGCTTTCCGGAGCTGGCAAGGGCGCTAGCATTGGCCGGTGCAGATCTGATCTGCGTGGCGGCTGCGTGGTTTAAGGGAGATCACAAGGTGGATCATTGGGAGACTTTGCTGAAGGCACGGGCCATTGAGAACACGGTGTGGATTGCGGCGGCGGGCACCTCCAGCGATCACTGCATCGGCCACTCGGCCATCATTGACCCCATGGGAGTTCCCCAGGATTTCCTCGCCGATGAGGCCGAAGGTGTTGCCACCACCGCTGTCACTCACAAACGCATTGAGGAAGTGCGTGAGTTTTTGCCGGTGCTGCGCAACCGCCGCTTTGAAGAGAATTTGGTGGTATCGCCGGCGAGGTGATCCTTCCCATTGACGGGTTGCCGTGCGGTGATTAGTGTCAGGACTAAGGGTAGGAGAAAGTCATGAACGACTCCAAGATCTGGGCAGCGCTTGAACCGATGTTCCCGTCGGCTTTGGAAGAGATTCCACTGGACGGGAATTGGCTGAAGCCGCCGTATGCCGACGATCCAGAAGGTCGCGCTATCATCTGCAACGACGGTGACTTTCAATATGTTGTGGTGGATCGCAAGAGCAGCTCCGTGCTGTACGTCTGTGAAGATGACGAATCAGTGATCGCCTCCTCGTTGGAGATGTTTGTGTCCATCGTTGCCGCGTGGCGGACCATTGACAACGACACGGCCGGGCCTGTTGACGACGAGGACTTTTCCGAGGTCAAAAAGTCCTTCGAATCCCAGCTTAGGGCGATCGACCCGGCAGCCGCCGGCCCCAACGAATTTTGGTCCCTGTACACGGAGGAACTGACCAGCGAGGACTACGTCGAGGTTGAAGACTCTGACGAGGACGATGATGAGGACCTTTTTGTGGAGACGGAAGAGATTCGCGCGGACGCATAGCCGGGACGCCTAGCCGGGACGGATAGGCTTGCGGCATGGCACATGTAAACGATCCCGCACTGATCAAGGCACTCCTGACAACCCCGGGGCGCTGGGCAGTGGTGGGCCTTTCCAACAATCCTTTGCGCCCCGCCGTCGGCGTCTCCCTATTTTTGCAGCAGCACCTCGGTCAGGAAATCATCCCCGTGAGCTTGAAGGGCGATGACGTTCACGGAGCCAAGGGTTACACGGAATTGGCTCAGATTCCCGGTCGCATCGACGTTGTTGACTGCTTTGTCAACTCCACTAAGGTGGGCGCCGTGGTGGATGATGCCATCGCCGTGGGCGCCCGTGCCATCTGGCTACAACTGGGTGTCATTGACGAGGCTGCGGCACAGCGGGCAGCGGATGCTGGCATGGGCGTCGTCATGGATACCTGTCCCAAGATCGAAGCCGCTATTCTAGGTTTATAGAACGCACTTGCCACCCTGCTAGAAGGATCCCATGCCGCGCCATCTCGACACCAACATGTCCGTGCCCCGGTGGATAATCCTTTCCCTAACGGCAGTTGTTTTGATCGCGATAGGGCTGGGAGTGTGGTGGTTTGCCACATCAAGCACGACGTCGGCTGGCACCGACACGCCATCCCCACCACCGGCGTCGGCTGGGAAAACTGACAGCCCGAGTACCCCGAGTACCCCGGCGACACCGCCGGTAAGCGCCACGCCAACCGCCACGCCGACCCCGGTGCTGAACCCGCTGACGGGGCGGGTGGATACTTTGGATGGGCTGGTGCCGGACTACGTTTTGCCGCCCATCGAAAACGGCATGGTCCCCGTTCTGACCAAGGTTCCCACCGAGCAAAAGGTGGTGTTCCTGACCATCGACGACGGTGCCGTTAAGCGCGACTCGGACTTGGCCCTGCTGGAACAGCACGGCATCAAGGCCTCACTTTTTCTGGCCAATACCTTCATCGCCAACGATCCTGGTTTTTACAAGAAGTACACCGGGGCTGGCCACTTGATTGAGAACCACACCATGTCCCACAGCCTGGGTTTCCTCAAGCTCAGTTACGCTGCACAAAAAGCGGAGATTTGTGCCATGGCCGACTTTGAAGAAAAGCAATACGGCCGCCGTCCGGTCTTCTTCCGGCCCCCGGGCGGCCCGTACAGCCAGGCAACACGGCAGGCCGTCGCCGACTGTGGCATGAAAGCGATTGTGGATTGGGAGGCCAAGGCCAACGCTGGCGGAATGGACTACCAGGTAGGTGCCTCGCTACGCCCGGGGGATATTGTGCTGATGCACTTCCGGCCGGAATTCCCGGCGGACCTGGATGCCTTCCTTGCCGCGCAAAAGGCTGCCGGGTTGAAAGTTGTGCTGCTCGAGGACTATCTGGGCACCAAGTAAGGCAAAATCGGGCCCCGAAAGGTAGCGTTGGTGTCATGACTTCGATCGTGTACAACACTGCGACCACGCTCAACGGCTTCCTTGCCGATGAAAGGAACTCGCTAGCCTGGCTCTTTGCCGTGGACAATGCAGGCGCCCCGGACATGGCGGCGTTCATGGCACGGATTGGTGTCTTCGTTGAGGGCTCCACAACCTACGAGTGGGTCCTCAAGGAAGAGAACCTTGTGGCGGAGCCGCACAAGTGGCAGCAGTTCTACGGGAACCGGCCCACCTTTGTTTTCACCTCCCGCCAGTTATCAATTCCTGAGGGGGCCGATGTCCGGTTCGTCAGTGGTTCAATCGCACACACACTGCCGGCAATACTGGCCGCTGCAGGGGAGAAAGACGTGTGGCTGGTAGGCGGAGGCGAACTTGTTGGCTCATTCCTGGACGTCGGGGCAGTGGATGAGATTGTCCTCAGCGTGGCCCCGGCAGCACTATCGCAGGGGGCGCCGTTGCTGCCGCGGACCATCGGATCCGAACGGCTCACTCTGGACAGTGCCGTAAAATGTGGACAATTCGCGCAACTGACGTATTCGATCAAGAAATGATCCTGACGGCTGAATCGCTACGGGCCGCTGCGCTTACCTTGCCCGGTAGCTATGAGGACTTTCCCTTCGGCCCGGAAACCTCGGTTTTCAAGGTCAAAGCCCCCAGTGGTGACGGTTCCAACAGGATTGGCAAGGTGTTCGCCTTGGGGGATCTGAGCCGGCCAACGCTATCCATCAGCCTCAAGTGTGATCCCATCCTCGCCGCGCAATTGCGGACCGCCAATCCCGGCGTCATACCCGGCTACCACCTGAACAAGCAGCACTGGAACACAGTTGACTGTGCCCTCGTAGAAGGGGGCACGGTCTTGGACATGCTCGAGGACTCCTATGACCTGGTGGTCTCCGGGCTACCTAAAAAACTACAAATTGCCTTGAAATGGAGTGCTGATGTGGACAAAGACTGACAAGGGTGCGCTGAACTATCCGCAGTTGGGACTGACCCGGCTGCTGGCGCTGGAGGCCACAGGATCTGGTATCTGGCCCTACGGCTTTGGACACGTGGACACGCAAATCCGGGTTTCTACCGGTGATGCTGCATTTAGGAAGTTGACCGAAGGCATCATGACCTGGCAGATCCAGCGCCGTTCAGGGCTGCGGGTTTCGGCACCCCCACGTGCCGTTGTGGGCGCCCGGGTTACCAGCGGTTTTGGTGTCGGAAAGCTGCGCCTGCCGATCCCCTGCGAGGTGGTGTGGGCGCTTGAACCCACCGTCGTGGTGCGCGCCGACGGAACCGAGGCGGAGCTTTCCGGGTTCGGCTACGGCACCCTGCCCGGCCACCCCGCACTGGGTGAGGAGGCCTTTTTGGCCATGAAGACTTCCGACGGCGGCGTGTACTTTCGCCTTCTGGCCTTCAGCAAGCCCGCGGGTCTGGTCTTCAAGCTGGGATCTCCGGTGACACGCCTGACCCAGCGGAACGTAACCAAGTCTTACTTGCACGCTGCACGTTCTCTGGCCGCCTAGACAACTAAGTACCAAAAAACGTACACGTTCAGCCAATAATGGATGAAAGTGTACGTTTTTTGGTACTTGTCGCCAAGGTGTCAGCCGAAGTACTTCGGCAGTGTTCCCTCATGTGCAACGCGGAGTTCCTCCAGCGGGGCGCTGAACTGACCCTGCAGATCCAGGGCGCCGCCGGCCGCGTCAACCACACCGATGCGGGCCACCGGGAAGCGGCGGGCCGTGCACATGTCGTTGAAGCGGACTTCTTCGCTGCGGGGCACGGACACAATGGCCCGGCCCTGAGTTTCGGAGAACAGCAGGGTGAAGGTGTCGACGCCGTCTCGTGCGGCAACCTCGTCAAGGGCCACACGGGCACCGGTGTTGAAGCGCAACGCCGACTCCACCAAAGACGCAGCCAAGCCGCCCTCCGAGAGGTCATGTGCAGAGTCGATCATGCCGTCGCGGGAGGCGTTGATCAGGATTTCGCCCAATTCACGCTCGCGTTGCAGGTCAACCTTGGGCGGTAGGCCACCCAAGTGGCCGCGCATGTTGGCCCATTCGGAACCATCCATCTCGGCGGTCGTGGTACCGAGCAGATAGATGGCCTGGCCATCTTCCTGCCAGCCCGATGGTGTGCGGCGGGCGACGTCGTCGAACTTGCCCAGCACGGCAACCACGGGGGTGGGGTGGATGGGGGTGGACCCGGTCTGGTTGTACAGAGAGACGTTGCCGCCGGTGACCGGGATACCCAGCACCATGCAGGCGTCGGAGAGTCCGCGGATCGATTCGGCCAGCTGCCACATGACCTCAGGATCCTCGGGAGAGCCGAAGTTCAGGCAGTCGCTGACGGCCATGGGCACGGCGCCGGAGGTGGCCACGTTGCGGTACGCCTCAGACAGTGCCAACTGTGCACCGTGGTACGGGTCAAGGAAGGTGTAGCGGCCGTTGGCGTCGGTGGCCAGGGCCACACCCAAACCGGTTTCCTCGTCGACACGGATCACGCCGGAGTCGTCCGGGAACGCCATGGCGGTGTTGCCGCCGACGTAGCGGTCGTACTGGTTGGTGATCCAGTCCTTGGAGCACATGTTCGGTGAGGCGATGAGTTCCAGCACAGCGGCCTTCAATCCAGCCGCCGTTGCGGGGCGGCCACCGTCTTGGACAGAGCCGGTGAACGTGTCGGCCTGCAGGGCATCCTGCCATTCCGGGCGTGCGTAGGGGCGGTCGTAGACTGGCCCGTCGTGTGCCACGGTGCGCGGGTCGACGTCGACAATAACTTCGCCGTCCCACTTGATGATCAGGCGGCCGGTGTCGGTGACCTCGCCCAGCCAGGAGTACTCCACAGCCCACTTGTCCATGACAGCCTCAAAGGCTGCAACGTTGGCGGGGGAGACCACAGCCATCATGCGTTCCTGCGACTCGGACATGAGGATTTCGCCCGGGGTCAGGGTGGGATCGCGCAACAGTACGGAGGTCAACTCGACTTCCATGCCGCCGTCGCCGTTGGAGGCCAGCTCGGAGGTGGCGCAGGAAATACCTGCGGCCCCCAAGTCCTGGATGCCTTCAACCAAGGAGCCTTTGAACAGTTCCAGGCAGCACTCGATGAGTACCTTCTCTGCGAAGGGGTCTCCCACCTGGACGGCGGGGCGCTTGGACGGCTTGGAGTCGTCGAAGGACTCCGAGGACAGGATAGAAGCCCCGCCAATGCCGTCTCCGCCGGTCCGTGCACCGAACAAGACCACCTTGTTGCCCTTGCCGGAGGCGTTGGCTAACCGGATGTCCTCGTGGCGCATGACGCCCACTGCGAGGGCGTTCACCAGCGGGTTGCCCTGGTAGACGGAGTCGAAGACCATTTCGCCGCCGATGTTCGGCAGGCCCAGCGAGTTGCCGTAGCCGCCGATCCCGGCGACAGCGCCGTGCATGATGCGGGCGGTGTCGGGGTGGTCGATGGCGCCAAAGCGCAGCGGATCCATCACGGCCACAGGGCGGGCGCCCATGGAGATGATGTCGCGGACAATGCCGCCGATGCCGGTAGCGGCACCCTGGTACGGCTCCACCATGGTGGGGGAGTTGTGGGACTCAATCTTGAACGTGACAGCCCAGCCGTCGCCCAAGTTGGTGACACCGGCATTTTCACCGATGCCCACGAGCAGGTCCTTCTTCATCTCCTCGGTAACCTTCTCGCCAAACTGGCGCAGATGGTTCTTGGAAGACTTGTAGGAGCAGTGTTCGCTCCACATGACCGAGTACATGGCCAGTTCCGCGGCGGTAGGGCGGCGGCCCAAAACCTTCACGACGTCGTCGAACTCATTTTGCTTCAGGCCAAGCTCGGCCCAGGGCAGTTCAACCGCGGGGGTTGCGGCGGCGTTTTCAACGGTGTCGATGTTGAACTTCTTCACGGGCCCTGTGGCCTCGGTGGGGCGCGAGATCTCACTCATTTATTTGTCTCCCAGAAGCGTGTTCAAAACTGAGGTGAAGAAACCCAGACCGTCGGTGCCCGTGTGGCTGGGGCCGTAGCCGGCCTCCACTGCGTGCTCGGGGTGCGGCATCAGGCCCACCACATTGCCGGCGGCGTTGGAAATCCCGGCAATGTCGCGGCGGGAGCCGTTCGGGTTGAGCCCGACGTACCGGAACACGACCAAGTTTTCGGCCTCAAGAGCGTCGAGGGTCTTCTCGTCGGCAATGTACTGGCCATCCTGGTTCTTCAACGGGATGGTGATTTCGGTGCCGGGCGCGTAGGCGTTGGTCCACGCGGTGGTGTTGTTTTCCACGCGCAGCACCTGGTCGCGGCACAGGAACTTCAGGTGGTCGTTCTTGATCATGGAACCGGGTAGAAGGTGAGCCTCGGTGAGGATCTGGAAGCCATTGCAAATACCCAAAACGGGCAGCTTGGCAGCCGAGTTTGCGGCGTCGACAATGCTGGACATCAGCGGCGCAAAGCGGGAGATGGCGCCGGCACGCAGGTAGTCGCCGTAGGAGAATCCGCCGGGGATGATGACGGCGTCCACGTCGCCCAGGCTGGAGTCGCCATGCCAAAGTTCGACGGCGGTGGCACCGGAGGCGCGCACGGCACGGGCCGCGTCGCGGTCGTCAAGGGTCCCGGGGAAGGTGACAACGCCGATGCGGGCTCCTGCCAAACGGGAATCAATTGGGGCCAGGGTGGCCCCGCCAATCAAGGGGGTTTCGCTCATGACTAGTCCGCCACAACTTCCACGTTGACCACATCTTCGATCACCGGGTTGGAGAGCATGGTCGCTGCTGCTTCGCGGGCCTGGGCCAGGATTTCCTCGGTCACCTCGCCGTCAACGGTCAGTTCAAAGCGCTTGCCTTGGCGGACGGCGGAGAACGCGGTGAATCCCAAGCGGGGCAGGGCGCCAACGATGGCTTTCCCCTGGGGGTCAAGGATTTCGGGCTTGAGCATGACGTCGACAACGATCCGGGGCATCCGGTGACTCCTGATTTAAACGAGGGTGGCCACGGATTGCCGTCTTACGCCGTTTTCAGGATCAGGCTAGGGACCTGAAAACCGTTAAAAAGATGCGCTCCGCGAGCTTGCCATCCCATTCTACGCAGTGAATGCAAGGTGCAGGAATTCGCGTGGCGCACATCTCCTATGCGGGTGTCTGGGATGGCTTGGGGTTCCCAGAGACCAGCGCGTCAACAGCCACGCGAAGCCGTTCCCGCAGCACCGCCGATTCCGCGGCAAAGCCCCGCTGGAATTGGACATAGTCGGCCTTGCCTGCGGCCGTCTCAATCCGGATCGGCGGGTACCCCCACTCGGCCAGGTCATAGGGGGAGGCCCGCATGTCCATGTCCCGGACCCGCCAAGACAACTCAAAGCAGTCCATGACCAGTTCGCTGGGCAGCGCCGGGGAAAGTTTGTACGCCCACTTGTACAGGTCCATGTTCGCGTGCAGGCACCCGGGCTGCTCCATGTCTCGCTGGTTCTCCCGCGTGGGCGTCAGCTCGTTGAGGCCGGTGGCCTGCGGCGTGTAAAAGCGGTACGCGTCAAAGTGCGTGCAACGGATCTTGTTATCCTCCACCACGGCGTCCGTGCCGTTGGTGCCGAGCCGCAATTCCAGATACTCGTGCCGGACCTCGTTGGACTGCTGTTTGTACACCATGGCCCACTCGTGCAGCCCAAAGCAGCCAAATTGTGCGGGCCTGGCGGCCGTCCGACCAAGGATGATCTGGGCAAAGTCAACGGCGTCCTTGCGCTGTTCCAGGAACTTTTCCAGATCAAGCACGACGGCGGGACCCTCCGCCGTCTGCCCGCTCGCGGCCCGCTCGGCGTCGTTTGCGGGGCGGTAGAACTTCCAGCCGAGCCGATCGGCGGCGGCGTCGCCGTGCAAGACTGTGCCCGCACCGGGGTGCCATCGCCGCAGCTGGCCCGGCTTTTGGGTGTAATACGTGAACAGGAAATCTTCCACGGGGTGCTTTTGCCCGGACGACCTGCGGGCCAAATATGGCACGGCGTAGCGGTCAACACGTTTCTGGTGTGCCGCCGCCCGGGCCTGCCACGTGGCATGGTCCAAGTGCTGGTGGGGTGTGGCGGCGGCGGTCATGGGATCAATTATCCGGCACTAACTGCTTGGGCGTTTACTTAGGGGCCTCAGCATGGGTGGCGGCGTCGATCAGCGTCATCATGCTGTGGTGCAGGGTAAGGGCTGAATCGCGATCCAAGCCCAGTCGCGCCATCATGGTGCCGGGAACGTTCAGGGCCTTTGCCCGGAGCTCAACTCCGGCGGGGGTCAGGTCAACGGCCAAGGCGCGTTCGTCGCTGGCGCTGCGGTGCCGGGTCACGTAGCCAAGAGCCTCAAGGCGTTTGAGCAGCGGGGAAAGGGTTGCCGATTCCAGCAACAGTGCCGTGCTGATGTCCTTGACCTTGCGGGGGGCCTGCTCCCACAAGGCCAGCATGACCAGATATTGCGGGTGGGTCAGCTGCAGCTCCGCCAGTACAGGCTTGTAAGCGGCGATGACACTGCGCGAGGCCACGCTGAGGCCAAAGCAGAGCTGGCGTTCCAGCAAGAGGTCATTGTCGAGGGCAGTCACAGGGAAACTCCTACACAAGAGTGGGTCACACAAACAATTAGTTAGTGCACTAACATAGAGGCTACTATGAATTTATTGCCACCGAGAAGATACTAGGAAAACTCCATGTCTGACGAGCGTTTTGTTCACCGGCTCATGCGCTTTACCGGCCATTTGCGAGCCATTCTTGGTCCGGCCAACAGCAGCCCGTTGGATCATGAGATGACAGCCGAGAACAAGGCCCTGTTGACGGCGCAACAGGCGGTCACGAACCAGTGGGCCACGGTGACGCGGGCTGACGGAACCACCTACCTGGTCCCCAAGGACGCGAACGACCAGTCCCTGCGGTAGCCAGACTGATTACATTTCCGCGGGCCTTTGTGGCCCCCGCGGCGTAAGATGGGGAAAAGAACTTCACGCGATTCCCGGTATAAACCGGTATAAAGAGGTGTTGATGATGGCAAACGATGAAAAATTCGTCAACAAGTTCATGCATGCCACCGACCATCTTCGCAAGGTCTTTGGACCGGCCGATCAAGGCGATATGGATTCCCCGGTGGTGCATCGCCATGACGCGATTGAAGACGAAAGCGAAGAACAGCTCTCGCAAATCGAGGAACATACCGACTCGGGCGGGCACCACTACGCCGTCAAGAAAACAGACCAGACGGGGGCTTAGGGAATAAAAGAGAAGCGGTGATCGAGCACCAGGCTCGATCACCGCTTCTTTGTGTCGCAATGTGCGGGGGTTACCGCTGCTTGAAGACCGTGTTCTGCCATTCCTTGTGGATATCAGTGTCGTGGGAGATGAGCACGTGCTTGACGTTGGTGTATTCCTCGAATGAGTAGGAACTCATGTCCTTGCCGAAACCGGAGGACTTGAAACCGCCGTGTGGCATCTCCGAAACAATCGGAATGTGCTCGTTTATCCACACACAGCCGGCTTCAATTTCAGCGCCGGCACGCATGGCCAGGTGCACGTTGCTGGTCCACGCCGAGGCGGCAAGCCCGAAGGCGGAATCGTTGGCCAAGGCAATCGCCTGGTCCTCCGTCTCGAAGGGCAGCACAACAAGAACCGGGCCAAAAATTTCATCCTGCACAATTTCACTGTCCTGGGCGGCACCCACGATCAGTGTTGGGCGGTAGAAGGCCCCGGCCAGATCCGGTGCACCACCACCGGTCAGGACCGTGGCACCAGCGGCCACCGCACGGTCAACCATCGAGGCGACCTTGGTGCGGTGGGCTTGTGAGATTAGCGATCCCATGTCGGTGTCTTCCAACAAGGGGTCACCCACCACCATAGTTTCCATGAGGGCGGCGACCCTGGCGGTGAATGCCCCAAAGAGCGAGGAGTGCACATAGGCGCGGGTTGCCGCAGTGCAGTCTTGGCCTGCGTTGATGGTGGATCCAGCCACTGCCCCATGGGCCGCGGCTTCCACATCGGCATCCTGGAAGACAATCAAGGGCGCTTTCCCGCCAAGCTCAAGGTGGACACGCTTGCCGGATTCGGCAGCCATCGCCATGACCCTGCGGCCCACGGCCGTGGAGCCGGTGAAGGAGCTCATCTTCACCAGGGGGTGCCTGACCAGTGCCTCGCCCACTTCCTGACCGGAACCAACCACCACGTTGATGACACCGTCAGGGAGGCCCGCTTCAGAGGCGATTTGAGCAAAGAGCAAGGAGGTGCCGGGGGTGAGTTCGCTGGGTTTGAGGACAATGGTGTTTCCGGCGGCAATGGCCGGCAGGACCTTCCAGGCCGCCATCTGCAACGGATAGTTCCATGGGGCGATGGAACCGATGACCCCAATGGCTTCGCGCCGGACCATGGAGGTGGACTTTCCTGCATAGTCACCTGCGGCAAGGCCCTGGAGATGACGGGCCGCACCGGCAAAGAAATTCACATTGTCAATGGTCCCCGGTATGTCAAATCCGCTGGACAGGCGCGCTGTCTTTCCAGTTTGGGCGGTCTCCATCGCGGCAAGCTCATCCGCGCGGGCGGTCAGCGCAACCGCAAAATTCAGCAGATGCTCCGACCTTTCGCCCGGTGTCAGGCTGGACCATGCGGGGAAGGCAGAGGCGGCCGCCTGCACTGCGTCGTTGAGGTCCCGGATGCTTGCGTAGTCGACCTCTTCCGCTATTGCTCCGGTGGCGGGATTCACCCGCGGAAACGATCCGCCCGTGCCGGTCCTGTAGGAACCGTTGATGAATTGGTGCCCATGGCTAAAGGCTGTCATGACTGGGTTCCTTCACTGGGTGTGCGCCCCGAAGGGCAACTGGGTGTGACATAGACCTTGCGCAAGGTCTCGGTGATGGTCCATGCGGTCTTCATGCCTTCGCTCAGTCGCATCAAGGTTCCCGGGCCCAGCTCAACGCGCTTCTCTGCCAGGCTACCAAAGGGCTCGATGACCACGTGGCCGCGGCCGGCAGTGACGACGAATATCTCGTCGGCCTCGACGTCGAACATGGTTCCTGTGCTCATCTCCCAGACCCCAAAATCGATGCCGCCCAGGGAACCGAGGCCCACAGCACCGGTGGTCGGATGGCCGCCGCCGTCCTGCTCCAGCGGAACAGGTTCATGCAAGAGTCCCAGCACTACGACGTCGACTATTTTTCCGCCGGCTAAATCTGGTGATGATGCGGGGCTTTCATGCCCGGTAGATGCACTCATGAGTCAAACCCCATTCCAACTGCGTCCATCGTCTTCAGGAAGAGTCCACGCTTTCCCTGATTCCGGTCGGACCTGGCCAATTCGCTGGTCATCATCTTGACCCCGGCCCAGGCCCCGGGCTCCGGAGGGAACGGGAGGGGCTTCTTCTTGACCATTTCCAGTTCGGTGCGCTGGGTACTCTTGCCCGACAGCAGGTCCAGGAGCACATTGGCTGCGAATCGCGTTGCCCCCACACCTAGTCCGGTGAACCCGGCCGTGTAGGCCACCCGACCGCCATGGGAGCTGTCGAAGAAGGAGAAGAATCGGCTGCAGGAATCGACGGCACCACCCCAGGCGTGGGAGAACTTCATGCCCTGCAGTTGCGGGAATGTGAAGTAAAAGTGGGCTACGAGCTTCCTGAACGTTTCCGGGTTCTGGTCATATTCCGGCTTGACCTTACCGCCGTAGTAGTACTCCGCGTCGTATCCGCCAAAGAGTATGCGCACGGCGCCGGTGGCGTCCCGGGTCGTACGGTAGTAGTGGAAGCGGTTGTTCAGATCCGCCAGGCCCTGCCGGTCCTCCCAGCCAAGGGAGAGGAATTGTTCCTCGGTGAGCGGCTCGGTCATCACTGCGTAGTCGTAAACCGGGATGGTGAACAGCCGATGGCGCTTGAGAAGGGAAGGAAACACATTCGTGGCCAGCGCCACACGGTCTGCTTTGATCGAGCCGGCGGTGGTGCCGACAATGATGTGGCCCTTGGCGTCCTGAAGTGTTGTGGCATGGGTGTGCTCAAAAATCCGGACGCCCTTTTCCAGGCAAACGCGGCGCAGTCCCCACGCCAGCTTGGCGGGGTTGAGCATGGCTGTTCCTGCACGATCCCAAAGCGCGGCCTGATATACCGGAGAGTGGACGCTGGCCTGAGCTTCCTCGCGGTTCAGGAAGACCAGCTCCGGGTAGCGTGCGGCTTCCTCCTGCAACCACTTGACCTGGTGTTCCTCGGTGGCCAGTTTCAGCACGCCGGAGGGGGTGTACTCGCAATCGATGTTGTAACGTTCCACCGTGGCAGCCAGCTCGCGCAGATTTTCCAGGCCCAGCTCGCGTAGCAGGTCATTTTCCTCTGGCAGGTGCTGACGCCCGTTGGACTCACCATGCACCAATGAGGCCTCGCAGAACCCCCCATTGCGGCCCGATGCGGCCCAGCCGATACTCTGGCTTTCCACCAGTATGACGGACCGATGCGGGTCGCGTTCCTTCGCCATCAACGCCGTCCACAGCCCGGAGTATCCGCCTCCCACGACCAGTAGCTCGGTTTCGACCTGACCCTCCAATGCTGGCAGGGCCTGGGGCCGGTCGAGATCATCCAACCAGTAGGGGACGGTGCTGGCCCCTTGTAGGGCTGCGTCGAGGACGGAGGCTTCGTAGGCTTCTGCCACGTTTTCATAGATGCTCATGTTGTTCTTTCATTTTTGTCACTCACGGTGCGGACGGATGTGTTGCCAGGGCCGTCCGCACCGTCTGTAAGGATTTCAGCTGTGTGGCTGGTGTTCCGACCCGCTTATTTCAATTGGTGCGGCAGCGGGCGCCGCACCAAGGTTGATCATCGCCACACCGGCGGCCGTCAGCAGGATTCCTGCAATTTGTACCGCGGTGAGGCGCTCGGAAAACAAGGCGACCCCAATAAGGGCGATGGCAACCGTTCCTGCCGCCGACCAAATCGCATAAGCCATGCTCAGTGGCACGTATTTGAGTACCAGACTGAGAAGGTAGAAAGAGACGACATAACCAAGAACCGTGCCGATGCTGGCCCAGGGTTTGGTAAAACCGGCGGACACCTTCAATAGCGTTGTGGCCACGATTTCGGCTGCGATTGCCGCGGCGAGCAGGAACCAGTGCATCAGTGTTTCCCTTTGCCCCGGGTCCTAGACATCCGCTGAATCACGTTCGGCCGCTTTACGTGCGTCGCTCTTCTTGACGAAAACCCAAATCACGACACCCGCGGCGAGCACGCCCAGTGCAATGGCCAGTTCCTTGAATCCTCCGTACCCGGTGACGGAGAAACCGGTTGCGCCGACAATCAGGATCAGCACCATGAACCCGGTCAGGGCGATCGACAGTGGGACGAAGAAGGAAGGGAGCCTAATGGGGCGGGTGGCGTTTGGGCGGTCCTTGCGCAGCACGAAGAAGCCGGAGACTGCAAAGATATGGGTGAGGATGTAGCCGAGGTTGCCGGTCACGATGATGGCCAGCGGCGATTGCAGAACCACCAGCACCACAATGTTCAGCACCAACATCACATTTAGCGCACGCAGCGGGACGCCGCGCTTGTTCAACTTACCCACGGAGCGGATGGTGATGCCGGACTTGCCCATGTTGAACAACACGCGGGATGCGTCTGCCACAGAGGTGGTCATGATCAGCAGCAGCGAGGCGATCAGGCACAAGACCATGATGTCCGACGCCCCACCCACCAATGAACCAAAGCTTGCCACGAAGAATGTTGCAGGGTTTTCCGCGATGGCGGCCTCGCCGGCATAGCCGCCGAGGGTGATGGGGATGAGGAAGAAGACGCCCAGGCAGAAGAGCACTGCGGCCTTGATGGCCTTGGTGGTGTCCTTGACCGAGTCCTTGTATTCCGGTGCAAAGGTGGCACACACCTCAATGCCGAAAGTGGTCCAAGCCATGATGTAGAGCCAAACCAGGGCCTTGTGCAGTCCGGCCATGCCGTGCAGGTTCCAAGTCAGCTCCGCGGGTGCCCAGTCACTGCTGAACAGCGGCAGGACGATGAACGCGAAGAGCGGAATCATCAGGATCCCGGCCGTGATGTAGACAAAAGCCATGGTCATGCGCACGCCAATGATGTTGATCAGGTACATGAACAAGATCACGCCAATCCCAATGACAATCGGCAGACTCAACGAGATGGGGCCCACGTGGACCACCCAGGTTGAATCGGGGAACCACTGGGCCTGGATCAGTGCACCGGTGATGGCGCCGTAAGTGGCTAGGTTGGTTCCCCACGGGAACCAATAGCCCACACTGGCCAGTGGCGCCACCCAGGGCGCACGCTTCTTCCAAGCTTCCGCGGCGTAGTGGGTGATACCGCCGGAGGATTCCGGGAACATGGTTGCCAGCTCCGTGTAAATCCAGTTCACGCCCATGGCGAGCAGCATGGAGACGGCCCAGAGGAATGCCGCACCCCAACCGCCAAGGTCCGCAATCGAGGCGCCTAGTGTTGCAATGAGCGCCGCCGGCATGGTCATCGACATGGCGAACCCGTCGAACCATCGCATCTTTTTGGGTAATTGTTCCGTGCTCTCGGGGAGCGTCAACTGCTCAGACATTCATGCCTCTCCAAATCGGTGATCGTTGTTAGGACAAGTAGTAGACTGTCAAGTTTGTTGAGAAAGTCAATAGATGAGCTCATATTTGTATTTAGAACAAGAAATCTAAGAAAAATGGTGTTGACGTTAATGATAACCCAGCTATAGTGATCTACATCATCATCGGACGATTTCATCTTGAAAGGTTTTTTGATTCCATGACTGTTGTAACGGTGCCCACACGCACACAGTTATTCATTGCCGGAGAGTATTCAGATGGAAGCGGGCAGGAAAGCTATGACGTCACCAGCCCGTCCACCGGAGAATTCATCGCCTCTATCCCAGTCCCCACCGAAGCGGACCTGGACCTGGCTGTAGCAAAGGCCCACGAAGCCAAGGGTTCCTGGCAGAAGTTGGGCGTCTTCAAGCGCGCAGAAATCTGCCACAAGATCGCGGATGCGCTGGAGGCCCGAGTCGACGAGCTTGCCCGTATTCAGTCCACCGAGCAGGGCAAGCCGCTGGCTGAGTCGATAGCCGACGTCAAGGAGGCCGCGCAGCTCTTCCACCTGCACGCCGAAGATGCCATCCGTCTCAATGGCGAAACCATCCCCTCTTCCGACACGGACAAGCGCATGTTCACTTTCCGTGCCGCAGTTGGTGTCTGGGGCATCATTACGCCCTGGAACTTCCCCTTGCTCATGTTCGCGGAGTTCGTTGCTCCCGGTCTGGCCACGGGCAACGCCCACGTTGTAAAGCCCCCGGCAAACACGGCACTCACCGTCCTGGCCGCCATGGAGTGTCTCGTTGAGGCGGGCCTGCCTGCCGGGCTCGTCTCCATCCTTCCCGGCGAAGGCGACTTCGGTGCCAAGCTGGTTTCCCATGATGGCATTGACGCCATCGGTTTCATCGGCTCCTCCGCCACGGCGGCGAAGATCCAGAAGACTGCAGGTCTGAAGCGGTCCATCATGGAGTGCTCCGGCAACGGCCCCGTGGTGGTACTAGCCGACGCCGACCTCAAACGCGCTGCCAAGGCCGCAGTTGATGGCACCTACTTCTGCGCCGGCCAGGTCTGCTGCGCCACCGAGCGCGTCATTGTTCACAAAGACATTCACGAAGCGTTCGTCAAGGAGGTCCTGGAATACGCCAAGGCCACCGTCAAACTGGGTGACCCCTTCGCCGAGAGCACCAACCTTGGCCCGTTGAACAATGAGCTTGTTGCCGTCAAAATGGACGCCCATATGGCGGACGCCCGCGAACGCGGTCTGGACATCCTCATGGGCGGCCAGCGCAGTCCGGATTTCCCCACGAACCTCTACTACGAATTCACTGTTGTAGACAACGTGAGCGAAGAGAGTCTGCTGGGCCGCGAAGAGTCCTTCGGCCCCGTGCTGCCAATCATTGTTGGTCAGGATGACGACGATATCCTACGCATCGCCAATGCTGATTCCCTGGGGCTGCAGGGTGCCGTCTTCACCCAGAGCATGAAGGCTGCCTACCGCTTTATGGAGGAGTTGGAGGTTGGCCAGGTTGTGGTTAACGATTCCAACGGCTGGTGGGATATCAACATGCCGTTCGGCGGGGCTGGCGGCAAGGGCACCGGGTGGGGCCGCATCGGCGGCGTCCACACCCTGCTCGATATGACCGACCTCCGCACGGGTGTTATTCACCTCAGCTAAGGTAGTAAATAGGTCTCCGGCTGTGGCGATACGGAAGTATCTCCACAGCCGGACCCACTTAAAATTAAGAGTCGGCAGTGCCGGGCCAGCCACCGACCAGGTGGCTGCGTCCACCATCGATGTGATCGGCACTGGCAGACGTTGCACAGAAGGAATCCGATGACCGAACTCGATGACATTGACCGCCAGCTCATTGCTGCACTACAGCTCAATGGCCGTAAATCCTTCAAGGAGATAGCTGAGGAAACAGGCATTCCCGCATCATCTGTTCGCTACCGTGTGCAGCGTCTGGAGGAATCGGGGACGCTTCAGATCGTGGGAATCGCCAACCCGCTCTCAATCGGCTTTGACCGCCTGGCCTTGATCGGCGTGCGCTGCGCACCGGGGATGGCAAGAAGTGTCTGCAAGGACCTGGCCGCGCTAACCGAGTCCAGCTACGTGGTATTGACCACGGGCACCTACGACGTCATGGTGGAGGTCGTGTGCCGGGACCTGGCACACTACACGGAACTGCTCTATGACCGCCTGCAACTTATCGACGGCGTCAGCGTCACCGAGACCTTCTTCGTTCTCGAAGCGCACAAACTGGCTTACGGCTGGGGTGTGGGAACCGCCCCCGCCCCAGGGACGGTCCACACCACCATCCAGTAGCCGGCGCCTATCGCCCGGTGCCGCCGTACACAGTTGCCTCGGCGTCGCCGTCGAGCCCGAAAGCCTGATGGACGGCGCGAACAGCCACGTCCAAGAGGTCTGCGCGCGTGACCACCGAGATGCGGATCTCGGAGGTGGAGATCAAGTCAATGTTCACCCCGGCGTCGGAAAGCGCCTGGAAGAAACGGTAGGAAACACCCGGGTTGGAGCGCATGCCGGCGCCTATGAGCGAGAGCTTGCCGATCTTGTCATCGTAGATCAGGTCCTCGAAGCCAACCTCGGCCTGCTGGGATCGCAGGGCGTCCAAGGCGTCTTCACCCTCGACCATGGGCAGCGTGAAGGAGATGTCGGTCTTCCCGGAACCCTTCGTGGAGATGTTCTGCACAATCATGTCAATATTGGAATGTGCGCCGGCAATGATGCCAAAGATCATCGCAGCCTTGCCGGGGATGTCCGGCACACCAACAACTGTCACTTTTGCTTCGGATCGGTCGTGGGCCACGCCGGAGATTATTGGCTGCTCCAAGGCAACTCCCTCTGAGATCTTGATTTTGTCGTCCGGACTGGGCAAAACCCAGGTCCCTTCATTGTCGCTAAACGAGGACCGCACATGGATGGGCAGGCCAAACCGGCGGGCGTACTCCACACAGCGCAAGTGTAGGATCTTGGCGCCGGAAGCAGCCATCTCCAACATTTCTTCACTGGAGATCTTGCTGATCTTTTGGGCGTTGGGGACAACCCGGGGATCGGCAGTGTAGATACCGTCAACATCGGTGTAAATCTCGCACACATCGGCGTTCAGCGCCGCAGCCAGGGCAACAGCTGTGGTGTCGGAGCCGCCGCGGCCCATGGTGGTGATCTCATGCGTGGTGCGGCTCATGCCCTGAAAACCGGCCACGATGGCGACTTTGCCTTTGTCCAGGGCGGTGCGTACACGGTGCGGGTCCACATCGATGATCCGCGCTTTTCCGTGGATGCCGTCGGTGATCATGCCGGCCTGGCTGCCGGTGAAGGATTGGGCCACACCGCCTAGGGCGCTGATGGCCATGGCCAGCAGGGCCATGGAAATTCGTTCACCGGCTGTCATGAGCATATCCAGCTCGCGGGCCGGCGGGTGCTCGGAAACCTGTGCAGCCAGATCCAACAGTTCGTCGGTGGTGTCTCCCATGGCGGATACCACCACGACCACCTCGTGGCCGTCATTTTGTGTTTGAACCACGCGGCGGGCAACACGAAGAATGCCCGCGGCATTCGACACGGAGGATCCGCCATATTTTTGGACGATCAAGCTCATGGGTGCACACTCATCGGCTAACCTAACGCAACATCTGGAGATGACTTTTGAGAATTTTCGCTGCCGTTCGCGCGGACCGCCACGGCGGGCGCACCTGTGCGGCATCATCAGCGCGGAAGGCAGTTGAGGCAAGTTTAGCCCGGAGCCTCTCCCAAGATGGAATTCTGGCGTCCACATGACGGACACTTCCGCCGTCGGGCTTCAGGGGAAAGATCCGACGCCGGATGAGGACTTTCGCGTCCGGCCCGCCATAGGCTGTTCCCAAGTCCGCGATTGCGGCCCATAGGGGAGGGAATCCATGACCGAGCACCAACCACCCAGCCAGGACCCACCAGCGAACCGTGGCGGCCCGCCGGCGGCCGTGCCGCGGCGCAATGATGGTGGCGCCGGGGCTCCGCCGGAACCATTCACGGGGCTGTCCGCCACCGGGCTGTCTCGCAGCTTTGGTGCGGTGCACGCCGTCGTACGGATGGATTTACACGCACCAGCCGGCCAGGTCACAGCCCTCATTGGGCCCAATGGTTCCGGCAAGACCACGCTGCTATTGATGCTGGCCTCGTTGCTGGCCCCAGATACCGGCAGCATCAGTGTGATGGGCGTTGACCCGGTGAAAAATCCGGCCGCGGCCAGGGCAAAAATTGGCTGGATGCCAGACACCTTGGGTGTCTGGGAGGCGCTGACAGCCCGGGAAATTCTTTCGACTTTGGCCAGGTTCTATCATTTGCCGAAGGCCGCTATTCCGGGGCGCGTCACCGAGTTGCTGGAACGGGTGAAGCTGACCGATCTGGCCGACCAGAAGGCAAGGGTGCTCTCGCGTGGGCAGCAGCAACGACTCAGTTTGGCTCGGGCCCTCATTCACGATCCCGAGGTCCTGCTGCTGGATGAGCCAGCGTCCGGACTTGACCCGGGATCGCGGATTGCCTTGCGCGGCATCCTGCGTGAGCTTGCTGCAGAGGGTAAGGCCATTGTGGTGTCCTCGCACGTTCTGGCGGAGCTTGATGAGATCGCGGACGGCGCAGTGTTCGTTAACAAGGGGCAGAGCGTGTTGACGCAGTCTGTGGCGCAAGCCGTTGGCCAGAGCCGCAAGTACTCCATTGCTGCGTTGGATGCGGCAGATCTGGCTTCGGGCCTTGCCGCCTTGAGAGTGCCATATACGGAAGGTGTCGGCCGGGGCCCCTCCGTTAACGTCAACGTTGGTTCCACGCTCGAAGCAAGCAAACTCTTGCGTGAACTGATTACCGCCGGTGTGGCGGTGCACGACTTTGGCCCCGCCGCGGGCGCCTTGGAAGAGACCTATATGAGCATGGAGAGTGAACAGCCATGACCGCACTGGCGAACAATCCCGCACCGCCTTCCGGGCCGCGACCTGGCGTGCAAGGTAGATTTAGTCGCTACGTTGACGGTATCCGCGCAGTGGTTGGAATGGAGCTGCGCCAGCGGCTGCGCTCCCGAGGCTGGTACATCATGCTGGCCATCTGGTTTGGGCTCATCTGGTTGGTCACGGCTCTGACCTGGATGAGCTGGAAGGCGCAGGAACAGTCCCGCCTGTCGTGGGAACCCGGGTTTGTGGGCACTGGCCCGGGAACGCTGATTTTTGAGATAGTCATGGCCTTTGTGCTGCTGTTTGGTCTACTGGTGGCCCCCGCCTTCTCAGCCAACGCCATCAGCGGGGACCGCTCTGCCGGGACCCTGGCCATCATGCAGGTGACACTGCTGCGCTCCGGTCAACTCCTCTGGGGCAAGTTCATCGCCTCCTGGATTGTCGCCCTGGCCTTCCTTGCGGCGAGTGCACCGGCCCTGATTTACGGGATCGCCCAGGGCGGTTTGGGTGCGGGCTACATCCTGGTTGCCTTGCTCATGCTGGGCATTGAATTGGGGGTGGCTTGTGCCCTGGGAGTGGGTATTTCTGCGGTCGTCAACCGGCCACTGTTCTCCATTGTGGTCACCTATCTAGTGGTTGCAGTGTTGACTTTTGGCACGCTGATCGCTTTTGGCCTGGGGGCCTCGGTCAGCAACGGCACTGTGCAGGCCAACCAGGTCCACTACAAGACTACGGGCGTGGGTGGGGATCCCGGGGACTACCCGGTCCCACCCGCCAAGGACATTACGGACGAAAACGCCGAGTACGCCTGCTACGGCCCGCTGCAAAGCAGGCCGGTGACGCGTACTGAACCGGTGGCATGGCTGCTGGCTATGAATCCCTTTATGGTGGTTGCAGATTCCATTCCCTACCCGGACAGGAAAACCCAGGAACGGACCTACTCCTCGACGGGCCTATTTGAGACCATCAGCCAGGCCGCCCGCCAAGCGCAGGCTGGCCCCGACGCAACGTACCAGTGCGCCGGGGGCAAGGTTGCGCCGTCGCAGATTGAGCAAAATCTGCCGCTCTGGCCGCTCGGGCTGGGACTACAACTGCTGGTGTCGGCCGGAATCCTGGCCCTAGGCTGGCGGGACCTGCGCACACCGGCCGGAAAATTACCCAAGGGAACTCGCGTGGCGTAGCGGTGGGTTGCCCTGAAACGCCGAGAACGGGGTCAAGCCGCGAGAACGGTGGGTTAAACCACCGTTCTCGCGGCTTGACCCCGTTCTCGGTGAGGCTGGGGCGGTGCGCTACTTAGGAGACGGTCACCGCGGTCCGCGGGGCGCGCATCAGGACCACATCTTCGGGCACCTTGCGGATGGCGCCCTTGTCGGCGCTGGTGGCCATGGCGGCGTAGGCCTTCAACGCGGCGGAGACCTCGCGCTGGCGGCCCACAGGCTGGTAGCCGGTGGTGGACTCGAGCAGCTCGCGCCGCTCATCCAGCTCCACCGGGTCCACCAAAAGTTCCATGGAACGGTTGGGGATGTCGATGCGGATGATGTCACCGTTCCGCACCAGGGCGATGGTGCCCCCGGCTGCTGCCTCGGGGGAGACGTGTCCGATCGACAGGCCTGAGGTACCTCCGGAGAAGCGCCCGTCCGTGATCAGTGCGCAGACCTTGCCCAGCTTCAGGCCCTTTAGGAAGGACGTGGGGTAGAGCATTTCCTGCATGCCGGGGCCGCCGCGCGGGCCTTCGTAACGGATGACCACCACGTCGCCGGCCTTGACGCTCTTGGACAGGATCTTCTCCACCGCCTCGTCCTGGGATTCGCAGACCACGGCCGGGCCCTGGAACGTCCAAATGGACTCGTCCACGCCGGCGGTTTTCACGACGGCGCCGTCGGGGGCGATGTTGCCGCGTAACACGGCAAGGCCGCCGTCCTTGGAGAAGGAGTGTTCAACGTCGCGCAGGCAGCCTTCGGCGGAGTCGGTGTCCAGCGAGGTCCACTCGGCCGACTGTGAGAAGGCGGTGGAGGAACGCTGTCCGCCCGGGGCCGCAGTCCACAGGGCCTGCGCCGCCTCGGTGGCCTTGCCGCCGCGGATATCCCAGTCGTCCAGCCAGCCGGTGAGGTCCCTGGAGTGGACCGAGTTGACGTTGGTGTGCAGCAGCCCACCGCGGTTCAGCTCGCCCAGCAGTGCGGGGATGCCGCCGGCACGGTGCACATCCTCCATGTAGAACGTCTTGTCGCCGGCCACGTTCGGGGCCACCTTGGCCAGGCACGGCACCACGCGCGACTTGGCGTCAATGTCGTCCAGGTCGTACTTCAGACCGGCCTCTTGTGCCGCGGCGAGCAGGTGCAAGATGGTGTTCGTGGAGCCGCCCATGGCGATGTCCAAGGCCATGGCGTTGTCGAACGCCTCAAAGCTGGCGATCGAGCGCGGCAGCACCGATTCGTCGTCATCCTCGTAGTAGCGCTTGGCGATCTCCACGGCGGTGGCGCCGGCGCGCTCGTACAGCTCCTTGCGCGCGGTGTGCGTTGCCAGCAGTGAGCCGTTACCCGGCAGGGACAGGCCGATAGCCTCGGTCAGGCAGTTCATCGAGTTGGCCGTGAACATGCCGGAGCAGGAGCCGCAGGTGGGGCAGGCGTTCGCCTCGATCAGGTCGATGTCGGCGTCGGAGATCGAATCATCGACGGCGTCGGAAATGGCGTTGACCAAATCCAGTGTGCGGATGGAACCGTCGGTCATGGTGACGCGGCCAGCTTCCATGGGCCCGCCGGAAACAAAGACGGTGGGGATGTTCAGGCGCAGCGCGGCCATGAGCATGCCGGGGGTGATCTTGTCGCAGTTCGAGATGCACACCAGCACGTCGGCGCAGTGGGCGTTGACCATATACTCGACGGAATCGGCAATCAGGTCGCGCGAGGGCAGCGAATACAGCATGCCGCCGTGGCCCATGGCGATGCCGTCGTCCACGGCGATCGTGTTGAATTCGCGGGCCACTGCACCGGCGGCGTGGATGGCGTCGGAGACAATGCGGCCAACCGGGGCGAGGTGTGTGTGGCCCGGGACGAACTCGGTGAAGGAATTGGCGACGGCGACGATCGGCTTTCCAATGTCGGCCTGGGCAACGCCGGAGGCCATCATGAGGGCGCGGGCGCCAGCCATGTTGCGGCCGTGGGTGACTGTGCGTGAACGTAAGGGAGGCATGAAAACAGTTAACCAGCTGGGAGGCAGCTGAGGAAGACGGTCTCACTACTAGTAGTGACAGTGCTAGTTTTGATGGCATGAATGAAGAGCGACGGCGTGAGCTGGGCCAGTTTCTCCGCGGACGCCGCGCGGGGCTGATCCGGGCGGATCAGGGCCTGCCCCCCATCGGACGCAGCCGCGTCCTGGGGTTGCGGAGGGAGGAGGTCGCCGCCTTCGCGGCGGTGAGCGTCACCTGGTACACCTGGTTGGAGCAGGGGCGTGACATCAACGCCTCCCGTCAGGTGCTCGAGTCCATCGGGCGAGTGTTGCGCCTGAGCCCCGCCGAACAGTCCTATGTGCTGGCATTGGGCGGCCATGCGGCCGTCCCGGCGGCGGACATGGCCGCTATTGGTGCAGCTCCGGCGCACCTGCAGGCCCTGCTGGAGGCTTGGGACTTTCCGGCGTTTGCCGTGGCACCTGACTGGGGGATTGCCGGCTGGAACAACGCCTACGCCTGCCTATATTCGCGCATTGCAGCCATCGACCCCACGGAGCGGAACCTGCTGTGGCTGATTTTCACCGATCCGGCGCTACGCGAGATGCTGCCGGACTGGGAGGAGACTAGCCGGCATTTTGTGGCCGAGTTCCGGGCCGAGGCGGGCCCGCGACTCGGTTCGGACGCGCACAAGGCACTGGTGGCCAGACTGTCCGAAGCCAGCGCGGAGTTCGCCAGGATTTGGGCTGATCGCGATGTGGAGGGTTTTGCCTCCCGGCAGCGGGTATTTGTGCACCCGAAGGTGGGAGAGCTGGTTTTTGAACACCACAGACTGGTGCCCTCGGACGCCCCGGGGCTGCACTTTGTGCTCTACTTGCCCACGCCGGGCACGCCCACCAGGGAACGGCTGGCAGAACTGGCGCCGGAAACGCCCTGATCGTCCTAAACGGCTGACCCCGCCCCGAACCCCGCCCCGAACGTACAGTAGTTGTTGATGTTGCCACGGCACATCAACAACTACTGTACGTTCGATTTTTACGTCAGGGCGTTGCGGCGGCCCTCAAAGGCGCGACCCAGGGTGACCTCGTCGGCGTATTCCAAGTCGCCTCCGACCGGCAGGCCGGAAGCCAGACGGGTCACAGTTATGCCAATGGTTTTCAGCATCCGGGACAGGTAGGTGGCTGTCGCCTCGCCCTCGAGGTTGGGGTCTGTGGCGATAATGATCTCCTGGATTTGACTGTCGTTCAAGCGGGTGAGTAGTTCGCGGATGCGCAGCTGGTCCGGGCCGATCCCGGCGATCGGGTTGATGGCTCCTCCCAGCACGTGGTATCGGCCCCGGAAGGCGCGGGTGCGTTCCACAGCCAGCACGTCCTTGGACTCCTCGACGACGCAAATGACCGTGGGGTCGCGGCGGTCGTCGCGGCAGATGTTGCACAGTTCCATCTCGGTGACGTTGCCGCAGACCGTGCAGAACTTCACACGTTCCTTCACCGTGATGATGGCGCGAACCAGCCGCTGCATGTCCTCGGTGTCGGCTTCCAGAATGTGGAAGGCGAGCCGCTGGGCGGACTTGGGACCGATTCCCGGCAGGCGTCCCAGCTCGTCAATGAGCTCCTGAACTGCTCCCTCGTACACAATGGCTCATCTCTGTTGGTTCTAAAAGTAATGGAAAATCGCCCGGTTGCAGGCGTTAGTTGCTGCCGTTGAGCGGGCGTTCCTCGATCAGGGCCCCGCCCAAAATGCGCTCCACGGCGGCTTGACCCACCACACCGGATTCCTCGATGGTGACATCGTCGGGGCTCGGGACGTCCTGTACATAAGGGGTGTCGGCGGCCCTCAACGGCGCCTGCACCCGTCCGGCCTGGGCTTCGGGGCTGTTGGACAGGCGCTGGTACATGCTCATTTTCGCGCCACCGTCACCGTCACCGGGGGTTGCCGGCTGGGCGGTGTCAATGCTCGACGCCGGTTCAACCGACACCGCTGGCTCCGCTTTTTGCTTGGGCGCACTAGTCGTGGTTCCGCTGGTGACCACTGGCACTATCTCCGGCAGTGGCGCAGGGCTGGGGGCTTCAACGGCCGGAGCCTGGCTGGAGTGCCCCGAGGGCGAATCTGCCGGCTGGGCCCAATCCGGCGCGTTGGAGGGAGCCCCCCAACCCGGATCTGCCACACGGTTGCGTGAGGCACCTCCCAAGGAGACGCCCCAGTCCTGCGGTGCGTCCTGGGTGCTTTCCTGCCCGCTTCCGGACTGCTGGGCTTGCTGGGCCAAGAGTTGGCTACGTCGCGGGGTGGCCGTTTCAGCGGCAACCGGCGCGCTTTGGGCTGCGGGTTCCACCGGAATGTCCCACCCCGTGGTCCACGCTGAAATGGGGGATACCATGGGCCGGTACGGGGCAGCTTCCGGCACAGCTTCGGGGGTTTGGATCGCTACCTGCGTAGCGTCGGGAGCCGCCGGGGCGTGCCGCAGTTCTGGTTCGGGTACCCAGTCGTCGTGGGGAGGTTCCTCATCCCAGGACGGTTCTTCCGGGATGGGGCCGGACCACTCCGACGCCGGGATGGTGCGGCGGGCGGCTGCTTCGGAGGCGACAGGTGAACTGATGGCATCGTCGGCCGTGGGTTCCCTAACAGGGGAAGGAACCGCTACCACTAGAGCTGCATTTGGAGCCGCTACCACTGGAACGGTGGCTGGAGCTGGAGTGCCTTCAGGACCGATGAACCCCTGGGCTTTGGCCGGCTCTCCTATGGATGGCACTCCTGCGGGATGGCCCGGCCCAGGACTGGGTGGGCGGGAGTCAGCCAGTCCTTTTGGGTTTGGCTCAGCGCTCGTTCCGGTTGACGGTGCGTCGCCGGTAATCGGGTCAAGCTGGCAGCTGATGCCCAAAGTTGCGTGGATGGCCTGGCGAAGGTTGTCCGCATGGCCGCCATTTTCAAAAGCCTGGATAAGTGCAGTGGTGGGCAGGGCAACGCGCAGGGCCTGGCCGTCGAATGCGCGGGGCACCACATTTTGGTTCACCATGGCCCATGACACCTTGCGGATGTTGCTCAAGTTGCCAAGAATTTCAGGCCATGCGCGGCGAATCACTTCGATCCCTGAGGAACCGGCGCCTGCCTGCGGCGTTTGAGACTGTGGTGCTGGTGCTGGTGCTGGTGCTGGTGCCGGAGCCTGAGGTGCTGATGCAGGGGGCTGTGAGGGTTGCTCTCGCTGGGCTTGCGGTGCCTGTTCGGCGGTGGCCTGTTCAGCGTTGGACTGTTCGGCGTTGGACTGTTCGGCCGTGGACGGCTGGGCGGGCGGGTCCAACTCGGTTGCCGCAGATGGCACGGGCGCAACTGTGGGCAGATCGTCCCACGTGGGGACGGGGCCCGCTTCCTCCAGGTGGCGGCTGGCCACTTGCGCTCCCGCTGTTTCCTTGGCCTTGGCCAGCTGGGCGCGCACTGCCGCCAGCCCACCACCCTGGGCAACGGGGGCAGCGCTGGTGGGGAACGACGTCGGACTCGCGGCGGTCGGTGCTGGCGCCACGGGCATTGCAGTAGACGTAGGTGCTTGCGTCAGAGCAGCGGAAGTGACGCCGTAGTTCAGGCGACGCTCCATGGCATCGAGCCGCGCGGCCAGGCCCCGGGCTGAGGCGTCGGCACCGGGCAGCAACAGGCGTGCGCCCAATAGTTCCAGGTGCAGCCGAGGGGAAGTGGCCCCTGTCATCTCGTTGAACGCAGAGTTGGTGACATCTGCCGCGCGCGAAAGTTCGGCGGCGCCGAGCTGGGCTGCCTGCGTCTGCATGCGGGCGATGAGTTCATCTGGGGTCCCGCGCAAAATGGCGTGTGCGCTTTCCGGCATGGCGTGGACAATGATGAGGTCTCGGAAACGTTCCAGCAGGTCTTCGACAAAGCGCCGGGGGTCATGTCCTGTCTGGATGACCCGGTCCACTGACTTGAAGACCGTGGCGGAGTCGGCCGCGGCCAGGGCCTCCACGACGTCGTCGAGCAGTGAGGCGTGCGTGTAGCCAAGAAGGTCTACTGCAAGTTCGTAGTCCAGGCCCGCAGCACCGGCTCCGGCCATGAGCTGGTCCAAGACCGACAGCGAGTCACGAACCGAGCCACCGCCAGCGCGGATCACCAGGGAAAGGACGCCGGGAGCGACCGGCACATTCTCCATTGTGCACAACTGTGCCAAATAAGCCATGAGTGGTTCGGGCGGCACCAGACGGAAAGGGTAGTGGTGGGTGCGCGAACGGATGGTGCCAATGACCTTGTCAGGCTCCGTGGTGGCAAAGATGAACTTGATATGCTCCGGCGGCTCCTCAACAATTTTCAGCAGCGCATTGAAGCCGGCGGACGTGACCATGTGGGCCTCGTCGATAATGAAGATTTTGTAGCGGTCCCTGATGGGGGCAAAAGTGGCGCGTTCGCGCAGATCGCGCGCATCGTCAACACCGCCATGGCTGGCAGCGTCAATCTCAATGACATCCAGTGAGCCGGGGCCGCCGCGGGCGAGCTCAACGCAGCTGTCGCAGCTTCCACAAGGATGGGAAGTGGGGCCTTTGGCGCAGTTCAGGCAGCGGGCTAAAATGCGTGCCGAGGTGGTCTTACCGCAGCCGCGGGGGCCGGAAAAAAGATAGGCGTGGTTGACTCGGTTCTTATCCAGGGCTGCCATCAAGGGGGCGGTGACATGCTCCTGGCCGATCACGTCCGCAAACGAATCGGGGCGGTATCGGCGATAAAGGGCTGTTGGTGCGCTCACAAGTAAAACCCTATCTAATCCGCCTGACAAAATGCCGGACAATGCCGCAGAGTGGGCAAATCTGGGGAAAAGTAAAGACCCCCCATGCACCCGCCAGAGCCCGCTTACCCTTGCTACCTTCCGGTCCTGGGGGAGTTCACAGGGTGACGCCACATGAGGGGCCGTCAAACAGCTTACCTGACTGGGAGGGGAGGGGCGAATTGGGTGTGGCCGGGATGCGCCATATCAATTTCTGCGCTGCGGTGGTACGTTCGCCACAGAGGGGCACTCCTGACACTAATAACAGGGGTCCCGGACGGCTTTGCCCCCAAGCTTGCCCGAGACCTGAGGAATTGAGGACTGTTATGTACTACGGACTCTTTCAATGGGTATTCATGGTGCTTGCCTTTGTCTTTGGAATTTCGGCGTTGCTGCGCCTTGAAGTGTTTTCCACGCACAGCACCCAACGCACGCACCGACATTCCGGACAACAAGCGCTGCTGTGGATGGCTTCGGTAGCTTGCGCCCTGGTCGGTTTTGTCATGGCCGTCCTGGCGGTACGAGAAGGAATGAGATAGTCCCGTCCATTGTCCGTTTGGATGATAGTTTCAATTCAATACTCTTATGCGGCCGGAATTTGGCGTGCTTTAAATCACAGGCGCATGGCAATGTTGTAAAATTGGAAGTTATATACGTTGCGGAGGGAGTGCCGCGGCGTATATGTGGGTGAGGTCCCTTTGGGGCTGGTCCACTTCTAGAAGGTCTGCCTTCCGATGGACCGAAGCGGAAAATGAGGGTAGTTGGGCTTGAACGGGGTCCCGCTGCCCTCGTTTTTTGCGCTTCCGGGGGTGCTGGATGCACGATTCGTGACTTCGGCACTTTGTCAGGTACTCTTGAACCTGCCGTGTTCACCACGGCAAGCTGGAGGATTCGCCTAGCGGCCTATGGCGCACGCCTGGAACGCGTGTTGGGTTAACGCCCTCGGGGGTTCAAATCCCCCATCCTCCGCCAGCAATAAAGCGGTCCCGAATGGCAGAAATGCCGTTAGGGGCCGCTTTTATTTTGCCCTGCGACATCGGCACAGGGCGCAGGTCTAGACTTTCACTGTGACTACTCAGACTCTTAACATCGTTCCCATTGCCCTCAATGACGGCACCACCTCCACGCTTGCAGCTCTGGCCAACAAGGCCGTGCTGGTGGTCAACGTCGCCTCGGAGTGTGGCTTCACCCCGCAGTACGAAGCCCTCGAGGCGCTCTATGAAAACTACCGCGGACGCGGACTGGAAATCCTGGGGATGCCCTGCAACCAGTTTGGCGGGCAAGAGCCCGGAACAAACGAGGAGATCGGTGAATTTTGCCGCAAGAACTTTGGTGTCACCTTCCCCCTGGCAGCGAAGGCGGACGTCAACGGGGACAGCGCACACCCGCTGTTCAGAGCCCTGACAAACCAAGGGGAGGAGCCGGTTAAATGGAACTTTGAGAAATTCCTCGTCAAGGCCGACGGTACCTTGCTAGCCCGCTTCCCCTCAGCTGTTGCACCCGATGCCCCTGAACTGCTGGCGGCCGTTGAATTAGCTCTGGCTTGACGACTGAGGCGCCCTCAGTCCGTGACGGCGTCGAGCCAGGCGCGCAGGAACGCGGCCCCGGCGTCGTCGTGGATGATTTCTTCGCCCAAGCCAAGGTCGACAGAGGTGAGCACCGCATATGGTTTGGTCGGTACGCCGTCGGCCGGGCGGACATCCACATGCTTGACCAAGTGGTCGTTGTAGTGCAGCCAATCAGCCATGGCGTAGTCGGTGCGGGAATCGCCCATGGTACGCCAGGCTGCGGGCACAATGCCCTGCGCGGCGAGCAATTCCACGGCTCGACTGGCACCCAAATCCTTGCCCAGGCGGATGGACTCAATGTCGGTGGAGATGATGGTGGGATCCACCCGGAAGTCGATGTTGCCCGCCTCATCGGGGCTCTCGTGTCCCAGACGAATAGCCCCCAACCCATGTTGGAACAACAGTTTCATGGCGGCCCCATCAAAGTCCTGCTGTTCGATCAGATAGTCGGCGTTCTCAACACTGACGTGCTGTTCCACCGACACCATCGCCCGCTTGGTCTCGTCAAAAAACATGTGATCGGCGTAGCTGGAGGCCACAAGTGAGCGGACCTGGTCGCCGTAGGCTGCGGGTACGGCCAAATCTTTGTCCACATGGATAGTTCCCGGGCCGTCGGCGGTGAAACTGAACCAGACGGCGCCCTTCTCGCAAATGGCATTGACCACTGCTCCATGCGGGAGGCCGGCGGCGATCATCGGCGCCATGACTTGTTCGGCGATGAACGTGTCGGAGCGGCCGGTGTTGAATACCACGGGAATGCCTGCTGACACCAGCGAATTCAGATCGGCGATGATGCCGGCGTCGACACTGCGGGTGACCGGGCTGGCGATGGGGCCATCCACGTCAAGCAAGAGGGCCAATGGCGGAGTTTGGATAGTCATGAACCCATGATCCCAGTTTTTGGCACCCAGTGCCCATGGCCCGTCCCGAAATGAGCCAAGTGTAACCTTTTGGCAACACGCGGGGCGGCTCGCCTGCGGGACAGTTCCCATCCGGGCATGTTGTCCCTAGTCTGAGGGGGTGATCTTCAAAGCAGTCGGCGACAAGCGACCCTACCCGGACCATGGCCACGTGACGCCCAAGGACTGGGCTGCCGTTGCACCACGTCAAGTGCGTCTGGCGGAACTGGTGACCACCAAGGCGCAGCTGGATCTAGAGGCCTTGCTGGCGGAGGACTCCACCTTTTTTGGCGACTTGTTTCCACACGTTGTCCAGTGGCGCGGGACGCTGTACCTGGAAGACGGCCTGCACCGGGCGGTGCGTACCGCCTTGCACCAGCGCACCATCCTCCACGCCCGTGTGTTGGTGATAGATGACTGAGGGGCCTCAGGACGACGACGTCCTGCTCACCGCCCGCCAAGCACGTAAGGCTGAGCGTGAGGCCGTTCGCCAGGCCAAGGACCTCGCCTATGAGGAGCGTCTGGCCCGCAAGAGATCCAAGGACGGGCAGTTTTGGCACGGGCGTCACATCATTGATGCCGATGGGTTGGCGGAGGCCTTTCCGGAACCGGAAACCCCCGAATATGCCCCTGGAACCGTGCGCCGGCGCATCACGCACGGGGTCACCCTGGTGCTATTGTTGGCCGCCGTAGTGGCCGCAGTGGTGCTTGTGGGGATGGTTCAGCGAGGCGAACTGGAGCTAAAATTTGCCTTTTCCAAGCCCACGGCCCCAGCACTCACCTGCCCGGCACTCACCCTCGACTACCCTGCAAATACCACCGTGAGCGTCAATGTTTTGAACGCCGGTAGCTCTGAGGGGATGGCCGGGGCGGTTGCCGCTGAACTTGGGAAACGTGGTTTTCAGGTCCTGTCCGTAGAAAATGGGCAGACCGAGCAGCGGGCCCCCGCGGTGGTGGTGTCGGGTTCGGCCGGGTACGCAGGCGCCTTCAACCTCCAGCGCAACGTTGTCGGGGCGGAATATGTTCAGGATGACCGCACGGACGCAAGCGTCGATTTCGTCGTGACCGGGGAATACAAGGGGCTGATAGATTCAGAGAAGGTTGATCAGACGCCCGGAGTCCTCTCCTGCCCGAGGATGAGCCCGCCACCGGTGGACCCGTCAACGGTGCCGCCCGCCCCGGACGGCCCAGCGGTTTCCCCGGCAAACTAGTGGATGGCTTTAGCAGACGGTGACGGGCCGCCCATCGTCGTCGAAGGCCGCACCGACGCCCGCCTGGATGAAGCGCACCGCCGCGGCGATCCGGTCCTCATCAGGTGTTGTTGAACTGCCTCTGGACGCACTGGCCGTCAGCGAGCCGTGGATCAGCTGTGCAAGGCCCTCGATATCGGAAGCAGGCAGGTACCCCTGGTCTATGCCGTCGCGTAGGATGTCGGCCAGCAGATGGTTCAGCTCGCCGACGTGGACGCCAAGTTTGGCGAAAGATTCGCGTGAAAGCACCGAACTCATGGCAGGTCCGGGCGGCAGGTGGCGGCGGGTGAGGTCCTCCAGCTGGGCCCGAACGTACAAGGTGAGCCTGTCCACCGGGTTCTCCAGCCCGGCCAGCCTGGTCTTCAGCTCGGTGACGAAGCGGCCGGTTTCATCCAGTGCGTAAGCCACCAGAAGCTGTTCGAGGTCGGCAAAGTAGTTGTAAACGGCGGTGCGGCCAACGCCGGCGGTCCTGGCGACATCCGTCATCGTGAGCCCGGGTAGACCGTGGCTAAACAAGAGTTCGCCGAAGGCGTTGAGGATTTTGCGCTGCGTCTGCTCGCGCTGCGCCGCGTTCGTGGGGGCGGCTATTCGTGGCATATCGACATTTTAGCGTCAATTCGTCAGTAAAAGTATTTCACCGTATCACCGGGCAATGGCCGCGCGCCTGATGGCCAGGACCCGGACGACGGCGGCACTAACCTCCGGCTCAAACGGCAGCTCCGCCGTGGTCAGGACGGAGGCGTCCAGCGCCTTGTCGATGCACTTGGCCACGAGACGCTCGGGCAGGTGCAGGGAGCGCCCAAAGCGGAGCCAGTCGTTGCGCCGCAAACCTGTGCGGCTCCCGGCACGGCCGCCGAGGGGCAGGGCCATACCGGGGTCCCGGGAAGGATCCCCGTCGGTCAGCTCGGTGAGAATGCCGCCTGGCACACCAGCCGCGAAGCCCTGCTCGATCTCCGCTGCCAGTGTGCACTGCAGGTCGTAGGCCGGGGCAACAAAGTACTCGCCCGTGGGTTGTTGGACCACGGAGATGTTCTTGGCATGCAGATTGCCGTTGCCGGTCAGCCACGCAAACATGAACTGTAAGAACACATTCCTGGCGGCCAGTACCTGTGCCGCGCACATCCCGACCACGGCCGTGGCAACGGCCTCCGTGGGAATGCCATATTTCCGGGCCGGGGGTAGGCCAAGTAGCTGGGCGCCATCCTCGAGCGCCAGGCGTCCGCTGGGGGACCGGTCAAAACGTGAGACAAGCAGCGCGGCCTGCCCGGCGCCGTCGTGCACTAAGCGGGCGTTGGCGACAGGGATGTCCAGCTTCCTGGCCTTGGTGAGCAGCAGGAACTCGGTCTGGACTTGGCGGGCGTGGCTGCCGTCGTTGAACTTCAAGATATACGCCCGCGACGGGTCCTTGTCATGGACATAAGAGGCGGTGACCTTGTCCTGCATTCCGGGCAATGCCGAACTGTCAACGGGGCCCGGTATCGCGGCAAAGTCGGAAAACCGGATACGGCCCATGGTCTTGGTGACGTTCAACAGCGGCTGTACCGGCTCCGGCTGCACCCCGGAGGGCATGATCTGCACATCGCCCACAGGGTTGGCGCCGGCCGCCAGCAGAAGTGAAAACTCGTCGGCGATGGTGGTTTTCACGGCCCATCGCAACTTGGCCAGGCGCTCGCCCTCAGGCAGCAGCCCGGCAAAGAACGCCGGGACGTTGCCGTGGCTGAGCGTCACAGGGACGTCGAGGGCCGGCAGGGTGGAGGCGATGGCGGGGCCACCGGAACTCAGGTAGCTGGGCAGGTAGGAGAAGACAACGCCGGTGTGGGCATGACGGATCAGGGACGCCGCCGCACGCCCCTTCTTGTAGACCACGGCGTGGTGGATCCTTTTGGCATCCTCGGGATTCTTCACGGTCGCTGAACGCTCACGCTCAGGCTCAGTCCCAATGCGTTCACCACAGCGTTCACGATGTCCAGGCGCACGGTTTCGCGCCCGTTCTCCAGATCGCTGAGCACCCGGGTGGAGATGTCCGCGAGGTCGGCCGCCTCACTTTGGGTCAGGTTCAGCTCGCGCCGGCGCGCTCGCAGTGTGGCGCCAAGTTGGGCTGCATCCATTGTCGTGTTCCAGCCTTTCAGTGTGGTGGGGCCCAGGGAGGTGGGCGGTGGGGGGCAGGGGCCTCGGGGAGATGCTCCCATCATAAGATGCGGGCCACGAATTTGTGCACGATCATGCTGAACATCCCTGTCCGGCACACCGGGGCCCTGCGCCCGGCGCCGTGGACCTAGACCGTGGCCCTATGGCCAGCGAGCACGGGCTCAAACCGCGAGCACGGGCTCAACCCGCGAACGCACGCTCAACATACACCGTCCTGGCGGGTTGGCACCGTTTTCGGTGCGAGAACGTACTTCATGCCGCAAGGGAACCCCGTTGTGCGCTGAAAACTGCCAGAATTCTCCGCCTCACCTCCGCAGGATTCGACAAGTCCTTCCATTCAAGGCGCACAAATCGCCAGCCTGCTTCAATGAGCCGCTTTTCACGTTTGCGTTCGGCAAGAATCACTTCGGCGGTCGGTTTAAAGTCGAAGTACTTGTAGTCACCGTCAAACTCAACAATGAGCCTCTGCTCCGTCCACACAAAGTCCGGTCGGTACACCCGCCCTTCTACAAGCAGTTCCACTTGTAGTTCGGGCTGTGGGATGTCCATTCCCGCAATGATCAATCTGGTACGGGATTCACCGGGCGACTCACTCCTGCCGTCGAGGGCTCTCAGCACGCGTCGGGCCTTGCGGACGCCACGGCGTCCGACCATATCATTGACCATGGCCCACATGACCTCGCTTCTGGCACCCTTTCGCAGAGCGTGGTCGCCGATGATCACTGCCTCGGCGAACCCGCCAATCCGGGCACAATCCACAACGGTCCGTTCCAACGTCGTTACATGAACCAACTGGCCGTTGCGCAGGCGCATGGAACGGACATCGCCGACTGCAAGTGCCTCGTGGTGGCCGACCACGTCCGTCGGTGTGGACGTCCCGGACGCGGATGATCTCGCGGACACATGCACCTGGGGGCCACAACGCCAGATGAACAGTCCGTGCAACCGGGCCGCGCTGAAGTGCGAATATGTGGGCGTCCCCCGCACGGTAACGAGGTGGGCGAGCAGCCGCAGCCTGTCCTGCTCCCAAGGTTTCAGCGCCCGCCACGTTTGGGCTTGGACGTAGGCGCCCTTGCGAAGCCGGAACACGTGGCCATGTTTCAGTGCCGAAGCAATGGTGCGGTCCCCGAGGCCAGCGTCCATCAGCTGGGCGGTGGTCGCCAATGGCGCGCCCGCCGGCCAGGCCTGAGCCAATCGTTGCGTTGGTGTCTGCTGTCCCATGGGTTGAGTCTTGCCGGTGCTGGTGGTAGTCACAAGACGTGCCTCCCCAGGCTGTGGATAACTTTGTGCGCCCGCTCCGATGGCGAAAACGGGGCCAACTCGCGAACGCCCCGCCAAGATACACCGTTCTGGCGGGTTGGCCCCGATCTCGGCGCAACAGCGCGGGTTGGTCCCGATCTCCGCGCCTGATATGGCTCTTAGGTCACCGCGAGCCGCTCCCGAAAATCGGGGGTGTCCCACAAACGGTTCTCGAGAATGTCGAACAGGGCGTCCACGGCATCCCACACATCCGTGAAGCCCACGTAGAGCGGGGTGATGCCGAAGCGCAGCACATGGGGTTCGCGGTAGTCGCCAATGATGCCGCGGGAAATGAGGGCCGCCATGACGGCGTAGCCCTCCGGATGCTTGTAGCTGACGTGGCTGCCGCGGCGTTCATGGTCCAACGGTGTGATCAGCTCCAACGGGTGATCCCCGAGCCGGGCGTCGACCAGGGCATTGAACAGGTCAGTCAGGGCCAGCGACTTCGCGCGCAGTTCCGCCATGGGAACCTCCAGGCTCACATCCAGGCCGCACTCGACCAGCGCCATGGACAGTATGGGCTGGGTGCCGCACAGGAACCGGCCAATCCCGGAGATCGGTTCGTAAGCATCTTCCATGGCAAACGGGCGTGCGTGCCCCCACCAGCCTGAGAGGGGCTGCCAGAAACGGTCTTGGTGGCTCGGGTTGACCCAGATGAAGGCCGGGGAGCCGGGACCGCCATTGAGGTATTTGTAGGTGCAGCCCACGGCGAAATCCGCCCCTGCACCCGTCAGGTCCACCGGAACCGCACCGGCAGCATGGGCGAGGTCCCAGATCACCAGGGCCCCGCCGCCGTGCACCAAGGACGAGGTGGTGGTCATGTCCCACATGGCACCGGTGCGGTAGTTGACATGGGACAGCGCGACGACGGCCACGTCAGCCCCCAGCGCGGCCTCCAGAGGGAGTTCGTCGTCGATCAGGCGGACTGAATAGCCTTGGTTGAGGAAATCCACGATGCCCTCGGCCATGTAAATGTCCGTGGGAAAGTTGTCGCGCTCGGTGACAATGACCTTCCGCAGAGGATCGCTCACCTGCTGGATGCGCAGTGCCGCGGCCAGCGTCTTGAACAGGTTCAGTGAGGTGGTGTCGGTGATGACCACCTCGCCGGGCCCGGCCCCAATCAAGGGAGCCAGCTTGTCCCCGAGCCGGGCCGGAAGGTCAAACCAGCCCGCAGTGTTCCAGCTGCGAATCAGCCCCGTGCCCCACTCCTGCTCCAACACCCGGGTGGCCGTGGCCATTGAGGTGCGGGGCCGGGCACCCAGCGAGTTCCCGTCAAGGTAGATGACGCCCTCCGGCAACAGAAACTCGTCCCTGAACCGGCGCAACGGATCGGCGGCGTCCGCGGCTTGGCAGGTTTCTCGGGTGGTGGGAAGAGTTGATTCCATGAGGCGTCCTTGCCGTGGGTGTGACGTGGGTGTGAAGGGTGTGCAGGCCAATGCCCAATCTATGGCCGCACTTGTGCCGGGTCAAGGACATTAGATGAGTGTGGGCCGTGGAGATGGCTAGGGTTGTGCAGTGACCAATTTTGTTGTGAAGAAGCCATGGACCGGGCGCATTGGCGCACTGCTGGGAATCATGGTCCTGGCCTTGAGCCTGCGCACCGCAGTCTCAGTGGTGCCGCCGCTGCTCGGTGAACTGCGCGGCGAGCTGGGGTTTGACGCCTCCACGATCGGCCTGCTCGCCATGCTCCCGCCCCTAGTTTTCGCCATTTTTGGTCTGCTGACTCCAGCCCTGGTCCGCCGTTTCGGCTTGGAAAAGGTGCTGGTGGCGGCCGTGGTACTGGCCGTTGCCGGACAACTTTTACGGGCCGGCAGCGGTGCCGTGTGGCCGTTTTTGGGACTCTCCGCCGTGGTTATGGCCGGCTATGGCATTGGCAATGTGGTGCTGCCGCCGCTGGTGAAAAAATACTTCCCCGATAGGGTGGGGGTGGTGACGGCCGGGTATGTGACGCTGCTGGCGGTGGGCACCGCGCTCAGCCCACAGCTGGCAGTCCCGGTTGCCGGGCTCACGAACTGGCGGGTGTCCATCGGCTTGTGGTCCATGGTCAGCCTGGTGGTGTTGCTGCCGTGGGCCATGCAGGCGTGGCGGGATCGCCGTGACAGACTGGTCCTCGCTGGGGCGGACGACGCCGGACTCTCACCCTCTGCTGGTGGTGACGGTACCGTTTCAGCTGTTCCGAAACTGCTGCCTTGGCGCTCTCCTGTGGCGTGGGGCCTGGCTATTTTCCTGGCAGGAAACTCGGCCCAAACGTACGTGTATTTCACCTGGCTGCCGCCTTACCTGTCAGGGCACGGCCTGGACGCAGCAACCGCCGGTTCGGCGTTGGCCTATTTCGCCATTTTGGGGTTGCCGGTGAGTTTGTTGGTGCCGCTGTGGATTCCACGCATGAAAAATCCTATCTTCGCGATCTTGCTCTTTGCGGCGTGCTGGGCGACGGGGCACCTGGGACTGTACCTTTCGCCGTCGGATGGGACCTGGCTGTGGGTGACATTTTCAGGCCTGGGCCAGGGCACCTTTGCCACGGCACTGCTGATGGTGAACCTGCGCTCGCGAACAACCCACGGTTCGGCGGTGTTGTCCGGTTTTAGCCAAGGTGTGGGGTACGCCTTTGCCGGGGTGGCGCCGCTGTTCTTCGGCACCATCCGCGACGCCACAGGATCCTGGACCGCGTCCTTTGCCATGCTGGGAGTTTGCCTGGTCGTCATGTTGGCGGGCGCCGTGATGATCAACCCGAAACGGTACATCGAAGACTCTGCGGTTGTTGCCGTGGCACCTGGCGGAGCCCGTGCTGGCGGTGCGGCTTCTTAGAAGCTTGAGGAACTGCCGGAACCGGAGAAGCTGCCACCGCCGGCGCCGTAGCCGGTGCTGCTGCCACTGGAAGAGGCGGAACTTCGGGCGGATTCGACGCTGGTCCTGGCGCTGGAATAAGCATGGTCAAAGGTGCTGACAGAGTAAAAGACGTTCATCCCGTAGACGGTGCCAAGTATATTGGGGCGGCCATAGCCGGTGGAGTAGTTACGCTGGTCGGTGATGGTGCGCCGCATTTTCTCCGCCTCGGAATTAGTCTTGGCGTACTCTCCGATCAAGTCATCGGAATGGCTACTGAGCAGTTGTCCCAACCCCGCCCGGGTTTCCTTGAGCAGGTCCAGTGCCGACTCGGGCTGGAGCCTGCCTGTTTGGATCTGTGAGGCCCAGAGCTGCAGATTGTCCTGTGTCTGGACCCCGAATGAACCCAGCGCGGCCGCACTGCTCAGACCGCGGGCTTCAGAGCGGTTCAAGAGCTCGGGCAAACGGTCCAAGTCGTCGCGGAGCGGGCGGACCTGACGGTCCCAGGCGGCCTCCCAGCCGGAGAACTTGTTCAGCAGCGTGTTGGTGTCGGCAATGACGTCATCCAGGCCGTCAAGTTCTATTGCGGCGTCGGCGTAGGAGCTGACAATTTTGACGTTCTTGCCCTGGGAAAGTTCCCGCTGGGAGAAGGCGTGCACCTGCTGGTTCAAAACCCCGGCCCGGGCGTAGCCGGTGCTGAAATTGCGGTACTTTTCCAATACCTGGAGCCCATACGTGGAATGCACGGGAATGGTATTGGCGTTCAGCTCGGTCACGTCCAGATCCAGGCTGACATTGGCGAAACTGGCGTCACCGGCCTTCATCAACTCCTCCGCCTTGGACCGGTTGCGTTTCCGAAGGACAAGCCACGTACCCAAGCCCACCAGCGCTGCCCCGCCGGCAATCGAGGCGGTGACGATGAACCCCGGTGAAAGATACCAGGGGCGGTTGATCAGGGCCGCGCCTTTTCTGACGCCGGCGATGGTCCCGTCTGTCCACTGTGCCTGGCCAAAGAGCGACTTGGTGGCATCCTGGATCTTGGCTTGGTCCCCAGCTGAGACCTTGAGGTCCTCGCCCATGTAGGTGCCGACCTTGCGGGCAGTGGGGTCCAAGGCGAAGATGAATAGCCCGTCAGCCCACTTTTGCCCGTCGCTGCTGAGCCATTCGGGATGCAAATCGCGTGCAAGCTCAAGAACCGATGCGTTCAATACATCGCTGCCGGCGACACCGTCGATGGTGACGACGGCAACTTTGGTGGGCTGGCGGAAGTTGATCCCGGCAATCGCTGGCAGCAGCTGCGGCTGGTACAGCACGCCAGCAGCATCTTCGACCACGATGTCGGTAGGTGCGCTTGCCAAGGCAGCCGGTGCCACACCCAACAAGGTCAGCAATGCCACTGCCATAACGGCCAAGATCTTCTTCATTTTCCCCAGTTTCCTCCCAAATGCTTCATAGCTACTCTACCGAATGGAGTATTCTGCGGATATTGATGACGGCGGCGCGTTGGCCTGGCCTTTTGGATGAAGGCCGGGTCTGAACTGTGTGGTGAGTCAGGGTAAGCGTTCCAGGACGAAGTCCCAGCGCAGCAGTTCTTGTTCAAGGCGCAGCCCCGGCCGGTACGTGCCGGCCTGTAGTTGCGCATAGAGGGCGCTCTCCGCCGGTGACAGATGATTTAGCATGGCGTGCGTTGGTGCGTCTTCACGGCCCCAAAAATCCTGGTGTGAGAGCAGGGTTTGTTCATCCATCAGGATGCTGCGCACATGGGGATGGTGGGACCGCAGCTGGTCCAGGATGCCGAAGCCATGGGTGTCGATGTCGCCCCAGTACAACACTTCCTTGGTGCCCAGCCATGCCGCCTCGCGGAGCGCTAGGAAGCCGTACCCGCCACCAAACACGGCCAGGGTGCGGGGTGCCGGTGGCAGGGCCAGGAAATTGACCAGGTTCTCCGTGGTGATGATCGTGTCCGCATCCACCTCCAGTGCGGCGAACGCGGTAGCCGTCATCTCCACGTCTGCCATGCCCGGGACCGGTGACAGGGAGGGGTCCAAATACCGGATCCGGACCCGTTCGGGTGCGGCCAGAAAACCGTGCCTGCGCGCATAGTTCTTCCCGGCCAGGGGCCGGTCCGGCACCAACACTGCCAGCATCCCGTCGATGAGCCGGCGGTGTGTTTCCACGAACTTTGTGTGGACGCCGGGCAGGGAAAGTTGCCGCAAGTAGATGCCCGGGGCCGGGTTGGCGGCGAGCCAGACCGCCACCCGGGCTGCCGTCAAAGCGACCTCGCCGTGCTTGAGTAACTCTAAAGGCCGGCGCAGGGACCAAGCCAGGAGCCCGGCGTCGAGCTCGGCGATGCGGCCAGCCAGCACGCTAAATCTGGCCGCCTCACGGCCCATTCCCAGGAACGCGATCTCGTCCGCGGCAGTGCCAAACACGGCGGCGGAGGGCAGTGTGTTGGCACCAATCGTGTTTGCCCCCACCGAGACGTACTCCAGCGAACAGCCCCGCGGTGCCGGCTCCCACGCATGCGCCCACGCCGCCGCCAGAGCGTAGTCGGTGCGCAACGCGGTGGCGCTGGGATATTTCAGGGCACGACGCCGGGGATACAGTCCCATGGGCAGGGCCGCCTCGCGCAGTAGCTCCCCACTGTTCCAGGACCGGAGCGAGGCGGCACGAATATCCGCCGGGGTGGTCCAATCTGGCGGTTTAGCTACCACGCTTGTCCCGTTCTGCCCGGTATTCGTGAATGGTCATATTGCGCAGCTGAGAATCGTCGCCGGCCTCGTTGGCCACAAAGCCCACATTGGCCACAAACGGTTCAATGACGTGGATCTTTTGCAACGGCGTCACAATGAGCAGCTGGAGTTTCAGCCGTTTGAACAATTCCAGCCCGTATTTGGCCGAATCGTCCGAGCCCCGCCCGAACGCCTCGTCAATGACCACGAAGCGGAAGGAACGTTGGTTGCCCGGGCCTGCCGCAATCCCAAACTGAAACGCCAACGCGGCCGCCAAAATAGTGTAGGCCAGCTTTTCCTTTTGCCCGCCGGACTTCCCACCGGAATCGGTGAAATGCTCGTGTTCCTCACCGGTTTCCGTCCATTTTTCCGAGGCTGAGAACGTGAACCAGTTGCGCACGTCAGTAACCTTTGCCGTCCAGCGCTCGTCCAGGCTGGTTCGCCCTTCGCGGCCCCGGAAACGTTCCACGAGCGCCTCAACCTGCAGGAACTTTTGCTCGGAATACTGTTCCTGCGCGCCGATGGATCCCTCGGAGCAGGCCCTCAGCTCGGTGCCAAACTCACGCACCTCGGGATCAGAGGTTGGCTGCGGTTCCAGCTGAATGTGCCGTCCCGGGTTGTATTCAATCCGGGCCAGGGACTCATTGATTTCACCAATGCGGGAGACGATGTCCTGCTTGCGGGCGTCCAGGAACGCGTTGAAAGCCACGATCTCATGGATGGTGTTTTGCGTCAGAGATTCCTTGAAGCGTTCGGCAAAGCGGGGGAGGTCGTTATCCACCAGCTGGCCCAGGATCTTGTTGAACTCCCCGGCGGACTCCAGGGACGCATCAAGCTCAGTGGTCTCGGACGGGTATTTGTTGCAGAAATCGGACATAAACCGGATGGTGGTCTCCGCTGCCCGGATCACCTGCCTGTTCAGGGCGTCGATGCTGGCAGTAAGTTTGTCCCGCACCTTGCTTTCAATCTTGGAGGTGTTCTTGTAGGTGAGGGTCTCCGACTCGAGTGCCGCCTGGGCGAGCCTGCCCACCTCAGCCAGCAGTCCGGCGTCGGACGTCAAAGGCGCCTCGGCAAGGGAATCCCGGCAATCCGCGATCTGCTCCGTGATGCCCTGGATGCTGTTTTTGGTGGCGCCGATGCGCTCGGCCAGGTTGCTGAGTTTCTTGCTGGCCTTGTCCAGCCGCGCCTTGGTTGCGGTTTCGCGCTCGGTGAGTTCGCGCAGGATGTCGCTGGATGACTCCAGAACGGCCTTCTCCTGGGCCAGGTTTTCCATGGTGCGCACCGTGGTCCGCCAGTCCAGCCCGGCAAAACTTCCAACGGCGGTCACCGTGCCGATGTGCTGTTGCTGGCGGCCCAGGTTGCCCAACTGGGCGTCGATCCGGCCCAGCCCGTCGGCAGCCGTGCGGACCTGTCCCTCTGCCTGGTCCAAGGCGGAGCGCAGCCGGGCAATCTTGTCGTGGTTGTCCCAGCCCAGCACATACGTGGAGCGGTCCGTGAGCGCCTTGCGGTCGTCCTTTTCGTGGCGTCCGCCGCCGCCCTTGAGCTGGCCGTTGATGGTGAGCGCCTTCGGATAACGGCGGAATTCATCCATGGCTTCGCAGCATTGGTGGTCAAAGCGGTGGCCCAGCTCATCCAGCAGGAATTCACGCAACGGTGTTCCCGGCTTGATGTTCAGTTTTGCGGCCAAGGTGCCTGCGGAGGCTGTGCGCGGGGAGGAAATGTCGGGAACCTTCAGATACACCAGCCGGGCGCGCAAGTTGTTGGAGTCAACCCAGTTGCTGACCGCGGCGTAGTGCTTGCCGGTCACTAAAAGGGACAGGGCGAAGCCGTGGAGTGTGCGTTCCGCGGCGCCTTCCCAGGCTGCCTCGGAATCGCGGACCTTGAGCAGCTCGCCGGCAAAGGGCAGCTCCGCCTCGGTGATGCCTGTTCCGTCGCAGAGCCTTTGCCGCAGTGAGATCAGCCAGCCGGGCAGCAGGTTTTGCCGGTTCAGCAGGCTTTTCAGCTCTTCTTTGTACTCTGCCGCCTGCTCCGTGGCCTCGGAGCGCTGGCGGTCAAGGGCCGTGCGCTGTTCCTGAAGTTCCGCATTGGCCTCGGCCAGGTGCTTCTCCACCCCGGGCAGTGCTGCGGCGTTGGCGTCAAAGACCACCTGGTCTTCGGGCTCGAACAGGCCCAGAACCTTGGCTGCTTCAGAGTATGAGCTGTAGCGGCCGCGCTGGGCGCCGGACTCGATGGATAGCCGGGCCAGCTCGCCTTCAATGGCGGCAATCCGGCCGCCGCCGCTGTTGCGGATGTCATCTCGCAGGTCCGCCAGCTCGAGGTTGAGCCGTCCAACCTCCGCAGTCATGGCGGTCTGCTGTTCCTCCACCTTGGCGCTGGCGCGTTCCAATTCCAACAGGTGGGCTTCGCTGAGTTCCAGCTTGCGGGTGGTGAACCAGGGGGAAAGCTGCTCGCGTTGCTGGTGCGCATTCTCGTAGTCAACGGTTAGCGAGGCGTGACGGGCGGCGTTGTCCCGGACAGGTTCCAGCATGCGGATCTGGTCTTTGGCGCGCAATACGGCGTCGTGGGCCTTTTTCAGGTCCTCAAAGTGGTGGAGCAGGTTTTTGATGCGGGTTTCAACATCGTCCTCCTCCAGCATGTTGGTGCGCACAAAGTGGGTGATGTTTTCCACCTGCTTCATGGACACAGTGCGGTGGAACAGGTCCATGGCCTGGGAGGAGCCGATGCCGAAGTGGCGCTTGAACGAGGCCCCATACTTTTCAAACACGTCAAAGATGGCCGTGCCGTCGTTGCGCAGCCGCCGCTTCAGCTTCGCAATGTCCGCGCCAAAGTCGGAGAAGTCGCCCTTGATGGACTGCTCCCCCTCCGCGATGGAGTAGAAGCGGGTGGGCTGACCGGCTTCCTGCGTGGCCCACAGCGTAATGGCCAGCGTGACCGTCTTGTCCAGGGTGGCATTGTGGAAAACGCCCAGCACCACCGAATATGTGCCGGGACCGCGTAGTGCCACGGGCCGGGAGGTGTCGCCAATGCCGCTGCGGGCGCTCTTGTGGAAGCCGCGCACGTATGACATCAGGCTGCGTTCCTTCTTCTGCGCACCCGCAGCCTTGTTGTACTCAATCTTGTTGGCCGGCAGCAGCAGCGTGGTGATGGCATCCACCACCGTCGACTTCCCGGAACCGATGTCGCCCGTCAACAGGCTGTTCTCGCCGTCGAGCCGGAACGTGCGCACATCCTTGTTGAACGTGCCCCAGTTCAGCAGCTCCAGACGGTGCAGCCGGAATCCCGGGCGGGTGCCGGCGTCGTCAATGGTCAGGTCGTCGAGGCTGAAGAGGCCCGCCTGTGCCTGCGTGCTCATGCCGTGGCCGCCTTTGCTGTTTTGGATGACTTACCTGATGAAGGTCCGACGGCGGATCCGTCACCGTCCAGAGTTGCCCGGTAGTCGGCGAGGCGGGCATCGAATTCCTCGAGCCACTGGGCGTCAACGTAGGCCTTCAGGATGCGGGCCACCTCATAGGTGTCGTCCTGGCCGCGGAGTTTGCGCAGGAAGCCCAGCTCGGTGACCTTTTTGATGTTGCTGGCAAGCTGGTCAAGGATGCGGGCCTCGTTGCTGGATTCGGGGAGGAACACGGAGACCATGTCACCAATCTGTCCGGAGGTCATGATGAGGCGGGTTTCGCTGTTTTGCTGGTCAAATTCGGCCAGCCGGGCGCGCAGCAGGGCCAGTAGGAGGCTGACGTGGAAGGTGAGCTGGCGCCGGGGTATGAGGCGGGGGAGGCCGGCGTCGGCGTCGGGGTTGGAGCGCAGGAACGCGTACCCTTCGGCGTCGTCGAGGACCAGTTCCAGGCCCAAAACTGCCACGTAATCACGGGTTTGGGCGGAGAGTTCCATGAGCCGCTGCCACAGCCGCTCATCACCGTCGCGGTACACGACGCCCTTGAACAGCTTGGTGACAACCAGCGGCAGCCCGTCAGGCGTTCTGCTGGCCGGTTCCTGGAGTTCACCGCATTCTTCGAGGGAGATGGTGGTCATGACGGCCTCACAAAGATGATTTTTTCGACGGTGGCTTCGCGGAGGCTGCCATCGGGTAGCGTCCAGGAAAGGGTCTGTTCCGTGTCCGGGTCAATGACTGCGGACGTGGATTCTGTGGCGAGCTGGAAGTAGCTGACGATCTCGGCCAGGCCCTGGCTGAGCGGGTAGGCGTCGGTGACGTCCGCGAGTGTGGCCTGTTCGGCGTCCGCGAGGACAGCGTCAATGTTGGCTTCGAGCCTTTGCTGGTCAACATAGAACTGGTCAAAGAGCGCCTTGGCGTCCACGTCGAGGTCTTCGGCGACGCTGACGGCGTCGTCGATGGCCACCTGCCGGCTGGGCTCGTAGAGGGGCCGCTCGAAAGGCAGCGCGACGGGCACGTCGTGGCCGGTGAGCTCGGCAAACACTCCGGTGGGCGGGGTGGCGCGGACTGCGACGGCGCCGGATTCGATGTTGCGGATCAGCGCCATGATGCGCTTGTTTTCAAGGAACACCTTGTCGTCGAGCAGGCGCCGGATTTGGGCCGAGAGTTGGCGCACCGTGGACTGGGTTTGCTCGACGGCGGGCAGCCAGTCCTTCTGCATCGAGGTGATCGAGTTCAGGCCGTCCTGCGTGGCGAGGGCCTGGATTTGGGTGGCGCGCTCCAGCAGTTCGTGCAGTTCGGAGCGCAGCTGCGGGGACATGAGGTAGTCCCAAAAACCCTGAAAGGTGCGGCCCTGCAAGGAACCGCTGATGTCCTGTTGGGAGGAGAAGATGGATTCCAGGAGGTCGCCCTGGCCGCCCTCCCACATGGAAATTTGCTCGCGGAGGTTGCGGTCCAGCCTGCGGAAGTTCGTCTCCACCTCCCGGAAGTCGGAGAGCAGGTCCTTGGCCTGGGTGGTGAGCTGGTGGAAATGGTCCACGGCTTCCGGGCCTGTCATGACCGGGATGGTTCCTGAACGGATCTGCTCCATTTGGACGTCGATGTCATCGCGTTGGCGCTGCAATTCAGCCAGCCTTGCCTCGGGGTCTGTTTCCGAGCCGTGGACCAGGGCCTTCAAAAGGTTGAAGATGCTGGATAGGCGTGACTGGGTGGGTACAAAGTCGCGGCCCCGTAAGGACTCGACCCATCGAATGACGTCCTCGGTGGCGGCGGTGAGGTCGTAGACGGGCTCATCCCGGTTTTCAGCGTAGAACTTTCGCAGCCAGGCCTTGTCCGGTTCGGCCCAGTCGTCAAGGTACTCGCCGGCCGTCCGCGGGAACCTGTCCTCTCCGAGGGAGTCCCGCAGGCTGAACAGGACATCGTCAAGGACGTCAATGAGATCCTGGCGGCCCAGGTTCCGCTGGTTGGGGTCGGTGAAGGCTGTCATGAAAAACGTCAGGGCCAGGGGTGCGTTTTGGGCGCGGAGCAGGGACCATCCGGCGTGGTTCTCACGCAGGGAATTGATCGAAAAGTAGTCCATGCTGGCGCTCCGTTGTGCTGCGGTTGCTTATAGGTCAATCGTAGGCGCGGGGTCTGACAAACGTTCATTGTTGCCCAAATCCCAGAGGTATATTGCGTGGCACGTCAGACTCTTGCGCCCCGGTTAAATTGCGGCCGTAGCGGCCCCGGCCGAGTGCCACGCCTCAAGGAGTCGCACATCGCCGGACACGAGCACCGCTGATTGGTCCGTTGCAATGAGCAGGCTGGCAGCACAGTGCGGCCCATCATGGCCGCGGAGTCTGAAGCGGCCTGCAGCACCCGCGCCGCCGCATCAGTGATGCGTCGGGTTCGACGATGTCGATCCGGCTCATGGCGGTGGCCCTGAGCAACCGCGAATTCGTCTCTTCGCACGCCCGCTTCACTGGTGTGGGGGAGGCCCATACAGGAGCGGAGGCAGTGGCGCTCATCGAAAAGCTCGGGCCCGACGTCATCCTGCTGGACTTCTACCTGCCCGACTTCACCGGGCTGGAGGTGCTCACGCGCCTCAGCATGAACCTCAGTAGCCAGCTCGAGGTAATTGCAGTCACGGCTGCCCGGGATCTGGATAGCGTACGCGCTGCCCGGGCCAAAGGTGTTAGGCACTACCTGGTCAAGCCGTTCATGGCCTCCGCCTTGTTCGAACGACTCGACGAGGTCGCACGGCAATATGACACTGTCCGCAGGACGTCCCGGGGCAGGCTCCTGGACCAGCAAAGCGTGGACGTCATCATCGCCAGCACCGGTGAACGTCATGTGCCCCCGCCCAAAGGGCTCTCCGAAGTCACGCTCCAGCGAGTCCACCTTGCCCTCCAGTCCGCGGGAACAGGTGTCTGTGCCACCGAGCTGGCCGAACTGGTGGGAATGTCGCGCGTGGCGGCCAGGCGCTATCTGGAACACCTCGTGGATGCGGGCAGGGCAACCCTCACCCCTCGCTATGGCGGGGCCGGGCGCCCCGAAAACCGGTATAGGAGTGCCCCGGAAAAACCGTGAACAGGCAGGAGTACGGTTGCGGGGCACGTGCCTGTCCAGGTGAGCCAGCACACGCCAAAACGGGCGTGGCGGTGGGAACCGGCCATCCGGCGTCGGGCATGAAGACAAGGAAAAACGGGGGCTGGTGACAGGGCTTGGGGGCCCGCTCAGCCCAGTAAATACCGGGCCGGAATTGGCGATCCCTTTCATTTGCCGGGGCGGTGGTAAAATCGCACATAAGTACGCACACAATTTTTTTAGTGATGCTGGATCCGCCTTGAGGCCGACCGCGTTGCGCAATAAATAGGCAGTGCATCATCGCCAAACCGGCGCCACCTGCCGCAACTATATAGAGAACGGACCCCATGAGAAGAACCGCCCGCCAGACCCCGCCCGCCCTTGCCGAAGGGGCAATGCGCATCGTCGCCCTCGGAGGTTTGGGGGAGATCGGCCGCAACATGACCGTCTTCGAATTTGCAGGAAAGCTGTTGATCGTTGACTGCGGGGTGCTCTTCCCTGAGGAGCACCATCCCGGCGTGGACTTGATCCTGCCTGATTTCTCCTACCTGAAGGACCGTTGGCAGGACGTTGTGGGCCTGGTGCTCACTCACGGGCACGAGGACCACATCGGCGGCGTGCCGTACCTGCTCAAGCACCGCGCCGACATCCCCGTCATTTCCGCCAAGCTGACCCTGGCCTTCCTCAAGACCAAACTTGAAGAACACCGGATCAAGGGCAAACTGATCCAGGTCAAGGAAGGGGACCGTCGCAAGTACGGCCCGTTCGACGTCGAATTCCTGGCCGTCAACCACTCCATCCCCGACGGCCTGGCCGTTGCCATCCGTACCCCTGCCGGCTTGGTGTTGGAAACCGGCGACTTCAAGATGGACCAGTTCCCGCTGGACAAGCGCATCACCGACCTGGCCGGCTTTGCCCGGCTGGGCGAGGAAGGCGTGGACCTGTTCATGCCCGACTCCACCAACGCCGAGGTCCCCGGCTTCCTGGCCGCCGAGGCCGACCTGATCCCGGCCATCGACCAGGTCATGCGCACGGCCCCGCGCCGCGTGGTGGTTTCCAGCTTCGCCAGCCACGTGCACCGCATCCAGCAGATCATCGATTCCGCGCACAAGTACAACCGCAAGATCGCGTTTGTGGGCCGCTCCATGGTCCGCAACATGACCACTGCCCGCGAACTTGGCTACTTGAAGATTCCGCGCGGCATGCTGGTCGACGCCAAGGAACTGGCCAAGATGGACGCCACCAAGGCCGTCCTGATCTGCACAGGTTCGCAGGGCGAGCCCATGGCAGCCCTGGCACGGATGGCCAACGGAGACCACCAGATCAACCTGACCGAGGGCGACACCGTCCTGCTGGCCAGCTCCATGGTGCCCGGCAACGAGTCCTCGATTTACCGTCTCATCAACGACCTGACCAAGCAGGGCGCCAATGTGATTCACAAGGGCAACGCGAAGGTCCACGTCTCCGGGCACGCCAGCGCCGGCGAACTGGTCTACTGCTACAATCTGGTGCGCCCCAAGAACGTCATGCCGGTGCACGGCGAATACCGCCACCTGAAGGCGAACGCGGCACTGGCCGTACGCACCGGCGTCGACCCGAAGAACGCGTTCATCGTTGACGACGGCACGGCGCTGGACCTCAAGGACGGCGTCGTCAAGATTAGCGGTTCCGTCCCCGCCGCCTACGTGTACGTGGAGAACATGGTTGCCGGTGCGGCCACCGAGGAGTCCTTGCAGGACCGGATCCGCCTGGCCCAGGACGGCGCCGTCACGGTGTTGCTGATCGTCAATCCCGACACCGGCAAGATCGAAGAGGACCCGGAGTACTTTGCGGTGGGCTTCAACCTCACCGACAAGGACATCGAGAAGGCCACTGGCATCGTGGAAAAGACGGTTGCCGGGCTCCGCGGTGAAAAGACCGGCCACGGCGCCGAAAAGGCCATTGCCGACGCCCTGCTGCGCTGGTCGGACCGCGCCCTGCGACGCAAGCCGGTTTACACGGTCATCATCGTAGAAGCGTAAACAGCACTGCTTTAGCAAAGGCCCGGAGGGTGTCCCTTTTCCGTCAAGGATTTCAGGGGCACCGTCCGGGCCTTTGCTGTCAACCGCGCGTCGGCTGGCGTCGGCTGCGACGATCAGGCGATGGGGCGGAGCTGGACCACGGTTGCCTCAGCCTCGGCAGATTCCACCAGGCCGTTGTCCCGCAACCATTCGATGGCCCTGACTTTCATGATCGCGTCATGGAATTCGTTCCAATCGGTTTGCTCCTGCGGGAATTGGTGCAGCGCGTCCTTGAAATGCCGGAATGGTTTGCTGCGGTCGATTGACCGGGCGAGTTCGGCCCGGCAATGCGGGTCCTTCACGCTGAAAATGAACGCCTCCATGTCCCCGAAGACCTCGAAGGAATCAATGGCCTCGATGCGGACGCCGCCGCGATCCTCGATGTCCCAGCCTTCGGCGTCGGCTTCGTCTGCAGCTTCTTCGCCCCACAGTTGAATCCGGCCGGTGGCAGGGTCCATCCAGAAGAAGGTGTCGTAGTCCATGAAATGGTTTTCCAGTGCCATTGCCAGGCTCGTAAGATCTACATCACTTATATGCAACACGGCACGGCCTTCCGACATGGGCCCTGGGGGTTATAAAACGACCCATAACTACCATGGTTCTCCCTGCAACTGATTAGGGCAAGAGACGGGGGCGGAACTGGGCTGTGAAAGTTCCACTCGCGTTTTGGTGGTCCCCTGCTGAAGAGCCATCCGGTCCTAGTCGACGCCGTTCCAGCACGAAAAACCGTTGAGGGGGCAGATCACCACACCAATTAGGGTGGTGATCTGCCCCCTCAACGGCGGCGGGGCGCTACTTCATGCCGCCGTTGCGGATGCCAGGTTGGGTGTAGGTCCTGGCCAGGACCGCTAGTGCCAGTGCGGCAACCAATAGACCGAAGTCACGCAGGGCCACGTCGTAGAACCCCGAGTATGTGAGCAGGTTGACGATGATCCCCGCCAACCAGAGTGCCACGACAAACGCTGCATACCTCGGGCGGAGCGCCACCATGATTGCCGTCGCGATCTCCACCACGCCAATGATGAGCATCATGGTGTGGGCGCTGAACGGGGAAATACCCAGCAACCACGGTGCAAGGTAGTTTTCCCAGTTGGCGAGGACGTTGAAAAACTTGTCCAAGCCCATGATCGTGGGGATTGCAATGAAGCCAATCCACAGCATCAGGAATGCCCCATAAGCTGGCTCGGCCTTGGTGCGCTGCAGCGCGTGGCTGGCGAGACCGGTGGACGGTGCGGGAACTGAACTGGTAGCCATGACTTCTCCATCTAAAAACGTAAATTATGTTTTTAGAATGCGCCTGTTTCGCAACCATGTCAATGGGCCGTCACAAGTTGCTTGTCCGGTCCGCTTTATTGACTAGGCGCTATTTGGCGCTGAACTCCCCGGTGACGGCGGCCAGAGTGCCGGTGTCCACGTCCTGGGACGGGCCGTGGAGGTAGCGCCCCAGCGAATCATCCATGGCGTTGAGCCAGCGAGTGTGGTGCTTGGTGGCCATGGTGCCGGTGACCACGGAGCGGTGGACCATGTCCCGGTAGCCCAGGATGTCGGTTTCCTTGTGGCTCATCCAGTCTTTGAACAGCTGCGACACCGAGTCAAGGTCGAACGGCGGGTAGTCGGTGGCGGCGATGAGCTCACGCAGGTAGTCCGACTGGAAATCCGCCTCGGCGTTGTGGTCCGGCAGCGCGCTCTGGCGCTCGAGCCAGAGCTGGATGTCCGCCTCACGCTCGGCCAGCGACGGCAGCTCAATCGCGCCGATCATGACGTCGCGGGCGTACCAGGCCTGCGCGTCGAACATGTTGAAGGTGTAGTACTGGTCCTGCGCGCCAAGGTAGAACAGATTGGTGTTCTGCTGCCACACCACGCCCTTGTAGAGATTGGCCGGATACAGCACGTTCTTGGATTTCAGCGTCAACTCGCTGGGCAGGAACGGGTACTTGTGCTGGTACCCGGTGCATAGTACGACGGCGTCAAACTCGCCCTGGGTGCCGTCCGAGAAATGCGCAGTGCGGCCCTTAAAATGGGTGACGAGTGGGCGCTCAACGGTGTTTTCGGGCCAGTCAAAGCCCATGGGGGCGGTGCGGTAGCTGAAGGTGACCGATGCCGCGCCCATCTTGTGGGCCTGCATGCCAATGTCCTCGGCGGAGTAGCTGCTGCCGATCATGAGTAGGTTCTTTGCGGCGAACCGCTCGGCGCCGCGGAAGTCGTGGGCGTGCAGGACCTCGCCGGGGAAGGAGTTGATGCCCTTGAACTCGGGGACCTCAGGGATGGAGAAGTGGCCCGTGGACACGACGAGCTTGTCAAAGACGTGGTCGGTGGTGGTGCCGTTCGCCAAGTTCTCCACGGTCAACGTGAACTCTTCGGTTTCGGCGTTGTAGCTGGTGTGCCGGGCCACGGTGTTGAACTGAACATACTTGCGGACGTCGGACTTTTCGACGCGGCCCTTGATGTAGTCAAAGAGGACCTCGCGCGGGGGGAAGGAGGAGATGGCGCGGCCAAAGTGCTCGTCGAAGGAGTAGTCGGAGAATTCCAGGCATTCCTTGGGGCCGTTGGACCACAGGTGACGGTACATGCTGGAGTGCACCGGCTCGCCGTGCTCATCCAGGCCCGTTCGCCAGCTGCTGTTCCACTGCCCGCCCCAGTCGCCCTGCTTCTCAAAGCACATGATCTCCGGGATGTCAGCACCTTTTTTGCGCGCTGATTCAAATGCCCGCAGTTGTGCCATGCCACTGGGGCCCGCACCAATGATTCCGACTCGCAATGTCATGCTTTTCTCCTCATTCATTGGATCGATTTCAGCCGTCGCATATGACGCTTCAAATCCACACTCCGGAAAACGTCGGTGGCCTCAGGCGGCGCATCCGTGGCGGAGCTACAAAGCGCACGATGCGCGGCGGCAGTTCAAACTGCGGCAGTGGTGCAAGCAGCGGAGGCTGCCCGGGGCCCATGGAATCAATCCCGCCCAGGTTAAATGGCGGGAGAAACGGCCCTAATCTTGGTGGCCGAAAAGGCAATCACCAAGGATCTGAAGATGGTTTGCTGCCGATCCAATGAGGCAGCGCACCTGTTACCCATTGCAACATTTTAGGAATATTAAGTCAAAGTCATCCAATAGATAAGGAAATCTAACTCATTGACCTCGTGGAAATGATACGGGGGCCATTGTGGTGATTCGCCCCTGGTCGGCCAGCGGCGAATCACCACAACGGCCCCCGAGAGGTGCCAAGGGGCTAGAGTACGGTGACCTTGCCCTCGCGGACGTCCCAACGGGTGTCGAGATGGACGTTTTCCAGCAGGCGCCTGTCGTGGGAGACCAGCAGAAGCGTCCCTTCGTAGCCGCCCAGCGCCTCCTCGAGCTGCTCGATGGCAGGCAGGTCCAGATGGTTGGTGGGTTCATCCAGGACCAGGACGTTCACGCCGCGTGCCTGCAGCAGGGCCAGCGACGCGCGAGTACGTTCGCCGGGGGAGAGGCTGCCCACCGGACTCGTTACTTGGTCTGCCTTGAGCCCGAACTTGGCCAGGAGCGTGCGCACCTCGGCCTGGTTCAGCTCGGGCACCAGGTCCTCGAACGCGGTGCCCAGCGGGGTGTCCTCCGGGAACTGGCTGCGTGCCTGGTCGATCTCGCCCAGAGCCACGTTGGCGCCCAGGGAGGCAACGCCGTCGTCCGGTTCCTGGCGGCCCAGGAGCAGGCGCAACAAGGTGGACTTGCCAGCACCGTTGGGGCCGGTGATGCCGATCCGTTCTCCGGCGTTGACCTGGACGGAGACCGGGCCCAGGGTGAAACCGTCGTGGCGGACCGTGGCCTGGTTAAGAGTGGCTACAACGGTGCTGGAGCGCGGGGCGGCACCGATGCTGAACTGCAGTGCCCACTCCTTGCGCGGTTCCTGAACCTCATCGAGGCGGGCGATCCGGGATTCCATCTGGCGCACCTTTTGGGCCTGCTTCTCGGAGGACTCGGTGGCTGCCCTGCGCCGGATCTTATCATTGTCCGGGCTCTTCTTCATGGCATTGCGCACGCCCTGTGAGCTCCATTCGCGCTGCGTGCGGGCCCGCCCCACCAGGTCCGCTTTCTTATCCGCGAACTCGTCGTAGGCCTCGCGGGCGTGACGCTTGGCGATGGCACGCTCCTCCAGGAACGCGTCGTAGCCGCCGTCGTACACGGCCACCTTGTTCTGGGCCAGGTCCAACTCCGCTACTTTGGTGATGCAGCGGGCCAGGAACTCGCGGTCGTGGGAGACGAGCACGACGCCGCCGCGCAGCCCCTTCACGAACTCCTCGAGCCGGGCCAGGCCCGCCAGATCTAGGTCGTTGGTGGGCTCATCCAGCAGCACGATGTCGAATCGGCTCAGTAAAAGTGCGGCCAAGGCGACGCGGGCCGCCTGGCCGCCGGAAAGCCCCGTCATGACGGCGTCGGGGTCCACATCCAGACCCAATTCGTCCAGCGTGGCCGGGATCCGCTCGTCCAGGTCTGCGGCGCCGCACGCCAGCCAGTGGTCCAGGGCGTTGGCGTAGAGGTCATCGTCCTCGGCATTGCCGGAGCCCAGCGCCTCTGCGGAGGACTCCATGGCTTCGGTGGCCTCGCTGCACCCAGTGCGCCGGCCAATGTAGGCGGCGATGCTCTCGCCCTCAATGCGCTCATGCTCCTGGGGAAGCCAGCCGATGAAGGCGTCCTGCGGGGCCGTTCTGACGGTGCCGGCCTGAGGTGTGTCGGCCCCAGCCAGCAGCCGCAGGAGGGTGGACTTGCCCGCCCCGTTGGCGCCGACGACGCCCACCACGTCGCCCGGGGCGACGGTGAGATTGAGGTTGCTGAACAAGGTGCGATGGGCGTGGCCGCCGGAGAGGTCCTTGGCCACAAGTGTTGCGCTCATAACTCAATCTTAAGGAATGTTTGACACGGCCATTTACCGTGGCCGTTCACGGCGGGCTTGCCGCGGACAAGCCCGCATGCGCTCTGGCCGGTCGGGCGGCAACCCTCATCCCCGTCGTGGGGTGCCCCAGGCGAGGATTCGACACTCGTTCGGCCTTGGGCTGTGCTGGTGTAAGTATGGCGTGGCGCCCTGCCCTCGCTGACGACGCCGGACAGCTGCCGGCCTGGTGGGGGACGACGTGGCCGCGAGCCCGGTCGAGGGCGCGCCGGGGGGCATCACCAGAGGCGCCGAAGGCGACCTTGACGTGCGCGGCCTTTTTGGCCTTGATAAGTGAATTCGCCTAGGATTTAGCGCAATCAGGCTCAATGTCAGCATTTTCGGCCCCCGAGAGCCAAAGAACGCTATGAGGAACTGGCCCGCACGGTGGAGTCGCGATGCCCCGCACTCGAGGATCTAGCAAATTGAATCGACCGGACTGGGTGGCAGGGATATCAGCCGAGACTGGCGCTGAGCTGGCGTTCGACGCCGGCGTCAAGCTGGGCCAGTAACTCTTTTTCAATCCCGGCCATGTCAAAGGTGCCGGTGAAGATCGGGGTGCCCGGCTCAAGCGCGGTGCCGTTGGCCAGCGCCCCGGCATCGACGCCGTCGAACCCCAAGCGCTCCACGAACTCAAGCACTATGGCGCGGGTGGTGTTGTGATCCGAGGCCACCGCCAGGGCGCGGCGGTCGGGGGAGCCGGTCGGGCGGGCGTCGAGCTCAAGCTCGTGGTAGCCAATGTGGTTCAACGACTTAGCCAGAAGTGCCCCGGGGAGGTGGGCCAGGACCATTTCCGAGCTCGACGGCGCATCCTCCAGCTCGGGCATCTCACCATTGGTGTCGCGCCAGTAGTTCATGGTGTCCACCACGTGCTTGCCAGCCAGGGCCGCCGGGTCCAGGCTGCGGAACTTGTGCAACGGGACCGAGAGCACGATCAAATCCGACTCGGCCGTGACCTGGGCGGCGGAGGCGGCAACGGCGCCCGGGGCCATGACCGAAATGATCAAGTCAATGTTCTTAGGGTCCCCCGATGCCGCGATCAGGACGCGGTAGCCTGCCAGTAGTGCCTGGCGTGCCAGGCCGGTCCCCACCTTTCCCGCGCCGAGGATGCCCAGGGTCTGTGTCAGTGCAGTCATGCCGTGAAACTCCATCCATATACGTTGTTATACAGACGATCTTACTCTCATATGATCTGCTGTAAAGCGCAGTGGTGCGTTAGTATGGATGCCATGAGCAATAGCACTGACGTCAAGGGCAGCACCCAGGAGGATTTTGGGTGGACGCTGGGCGTCTTGGTGCGCAACTACCAAAACGCCTCAACCGCAGCCATGGGTGGACTTCCGCATGGGGCCCGCGGGTACCAGGTGCTTGTTGCCGTGGTGGGAGGGGAGTTGCCCAACCAACTGGCGCTCGCCCAGCACCTGGGTATCGACCGCACCGTCATGACTTACTTGATTGACGACTTCGTGCAGGCCGGCCTGGTGGAACGCCAGCTCAGCCCGGTGGACCGCCGCGCCCGCATCGTGGCGGCGACGGACGAAGGCAAGTCCGCGCTGACAGATTTGCAGCGTCGTGTAGCCGAAATCGAAGACGTGGTGCTGGCGGCCCTGGAACCGGCCGAGCGAGAGGTCTTCAGGACCTTGCTGCGCCGCATTGCCTGCCACACCCCCGACGCCAGCGAGAATGGCCTGGGCGCATGCGAGGCCGTTGAGCGGATGCTCGGCTCTGCCGGCAACTAGTTCATGGCCCGCTGTGGCGGGCGCCGGCGGATCGTGTGCGGGTGCCTAGCCGTCCGTCCCCGAGCCAAGGGACAGCCAGTTCTCCCTGCTCGCCAGCGCGGCGGCGTCGGCGTCGCCCATCCCGGCCAGCCGGATGATCTCCGCATGGGCTGTGACCGAATGGCGGGCCGAATGCAAGCTGAAGCGCTGGCGTTCCACCCGCCGCAGCACCGGCAGCGCCGAATCCAGGACCTCGGGAATCATCGCATTGCCGCAGCGCCCAATGAAGACTGAATGAAAGTCGTCGTCTGCAGCCAAGGCGGCGTCCACGTCGTCGTCATCCAGGGCGGCGGAAAACCGGGTGTTTGCGGCCGTCAGTGCGGCCAGGTCCGGGGCACCCAAGGCTGGCACGGCTAGGCGGGTGGCAAGCTCGTGCATGGCGGCCACCACCTGCTGGGCGTTCACCGTGGATCCCGGGTCGAGCGGTGCCACCGTGGTGGCGCGACCGGGTGTGGCGATGATGAGCCCGGCCCGCTCCAGGCGCAGCAGGGCCTCCCGGATGGGCGTCCGGCTCACTCCCAGCCAGGCCTCGAGCTCGGGGTCCTTCAGGCGTTCGCCGGGGGCCAGGGTGCCGTTGACAATGGCGTCCCGGATGGAGTGGTACACGTCCTCACGGAGCAGTGACCGTTTGTGGATTCCTTGGGGAAGGGGAGTGGGCATGCAACATAGAATATATCGCTCGCGGGGGGAAATGGCGCGAAAGCACGAAATCCCTTGACAAACCAGCCTTTCAGTATGCAATATATTGCATATGCTGGTCATAGGTTGTTCCGGTGCGGTCCGGAACAGTGCTAGGCCGGCTAACGGCCATCCCCCACGGCCATCCCCCACGGCCCCGCACACGAGAAGCCCCACCCGAGAAGGATGTCCACCATGGCAATTTCAGACTTTGAGCGTTACCCGCTGACCTTTGGCCCCAGCCCCATCCATGACCTGCCCCGGCTGAGCGCGCACCTGGGCGGGGCAAAGATCTGGGCCAAGCGTGAGGACGTCAACAGCGGACTGGCCTTCGGCGGCAACAAGACCCGCAAGCTGGAATACATTGTCCCGGATGCCATCGCCCAGGGCGCCGACACCCTAGTCTCCATCGGCGGGTACCAGTCGAACCACACCCGCCAGGTGGCCGCCGTCGCCGCCAAGCTGGGCATGAAGGCCCGTCTGGTGCAGGAGAACTGGGTGGACTGTCCGGACCCGCTCTCCGACCGGGTGGGCAACATCCTGCTCTCGCGCATCATGGGAGCCAAGGTCAGCCTTGATCCGGCCGGCTTTGACATCGGCATCCGCAGCAGCTGGGAGCAGGCCATCAAGGAGGTTGAGGACGCCGGCGGTAAGCCGTACCCCATCCCCGCTGGCGCCTCCGAACACCACCTGGGTGGGCTCGGCTTCGCCAACTGGGCCTACGAGGTGGAGCAGCAGGAAAAGACGCTGGGCGTCTTTTTCGACACCATCGTCGTCTGCACTGTCACCGGGTCTACGCACGCGGGCATGATCGCCGGGTTTGCCGGACAGGACCGCACGCGCCGCGTGATCGGCATCGACGCCTCCGCCACCATTGAGAAAACCCGCGCGCAGGTGGCCAGGATAGCGCGTCACACCGCGGCGCTGATCGGCCTGGGCCGGGAGCTGCGCGACGACGAAATCACCGTGCTGGAAGGCTGGGCCGGGGACTACTACGGCACCCCGGTGAAATCCACCATGGACGCAATCCGCCTCACCGGCTCCCTCGAGGGCATGATCATCGACCCCGTCTACGAGGGTAAGTCCATGGCCGGGCTGATCGACCTCGTCAAGAGCCGTGACATCCCGGCCACCAGCAACGTCCTGTACGCGCACTTAGGCGGGCAGTTGGCCCTGAACGCCTACAGCGGGCTGTTCCGCTAGACCCGCACGACGCCAGCACTTAGGTCAGTAAGAGAATCCCGCCTAGGTGCCGACGCGGTGCCTTCTGGCACCCTACAGCTCCCGGGCCGCAGCCTCTCCGGCCTCCAGTTTGGCTAACTTGAGCTCATAGCGCTTTTGCCGGTGTGTCTCCGTCGCCAGCTCGATCCAGTAGGCGCACTCTCTGGCGCCATCAAAACTGGCCACCACCGCGCGGATGAAACGGTTGCTTGGCGGGCCGCCATGCGAATTTCCAGCTGACCCATGTGCGCCGACTGGGGCTTGCGGAAAATGAGGGACACCGAGGGTACCAACCAGAGGAAGTATCCCAGCAGGGAGTCGAAGAGCTTCTCATTCTGCGCGGCAGCGGCGGCCAGGGGGCTTGCGACCGTCAAGACCACGATCACGATCAGCATCACCGCGTAGCCAAGCCCCACGCCGGGGTGCGGGTTGCTCCTGTACAGCGAAATCGCTGTCGCGATTAGGGTAGCCACGATCACTGCGATGGCGACCAGGGTCACCGCGGATCCCAGCAGCTGAAGGGCAGGGAAGCCGCTGAAAGGGATCAGCGTGGCCAGGGTGAAAATCAGGCCGGAGCCGGCCCACCACGTTGCGCGCCTAACCGCTTTTCGCGGCGACACCCGCATCCGGTTCCGTACTGAGACGCCCCACATCCGGTTCCGTACTGAGACGCCCCACATCCGCACCCACCGGCGGGTGTGCAGGCGCATGGAGGTGGCCAGGTGGAACTCGTCGATCTCGCGCTGGGCGGCAGCGTCGCGTTGGCGGACCACCGAGAAGATCACCAGCATCACTCATAGCAGTGCCAGGAAGAACTTGGCGCCCGAATCCGGGTCCGACGGCAGGAAGAACACATTGTGCAGGGCCATCCACATGGTGGCCGCCGCGGCAATCCCCACCAGGAACGTCAGTAGTTCCAGCAACTCATCCAGGGCCATGGCCTGGGGATCGTTGGCGATGCCGAGGGGGTTGCGCTCGCTGAAGACCAGGGCCACCAAGATGGTGACGGTGGCGCCAATAATCCAGCCGTTGGCATCGATCCCAAAGTCGAAGGTGGCGGGGCTGGTGATCGGGGCCAGTAAGCGCTCGGTGAACCGGCCCCACACAACGTTCAGGTCACCGAACGAGCCCATGATGCTCGCGTCCAAGGGGTGGTGGATCTGCAGGATCAACAAGCACATCATCCGCCCGAGGAGCAGCAGCGTTAAGATCCGACGGCGCTGTTCGCGTTTTCCCGGTGGAACCAGGCGAAATACGCCATGTTGTGTTCATGTGATTCAGCCACCAAAACCCCAACGCCGGTACCCGTCCGAGCCGATCCTATCCGACCCCGCCCAACCGGCAGCGGGCCCAACCGGGTCTGCCCTTCCTGTGGGGCAGCGCTGTGGGCTACGCTTGGTGATTGTGAGGTAGAGAACAGCAGTCCCTAGTCACCCGTTGATCGCGCCGACTTCGTTGCGCCGCTTGATCACCTTGGACCCGCCTGCAACCCACCATTTTCCAGGAGGCCCCCCGTGCGCTCATTTCCCTACCCCCAAGTCGGCAGCCCAGACCTGCGTTCCCCGTCCCGCTTCCTGTGGTGGCTTGCCAAAGCCCAGCGGACCACGTTGCTCCTGGGCATCACGTACGGCTCCCTCTGGACACTGTCCCAGGGGCTGATCCCGTATGTCCTGGGACAAGCCGTCGACTTCGGGATCGTGGCCGGGAACTTTGGCGCCCTCTTGGCATGGGTGGGCCTATTGCTGGCCCTGACCGTCATCCAGGCGGTGACTTCCACCCTGCGGCACCGGGCAGCCATCAGCAACTGGATGCAGGCCGCCTACCGGTGCTCGCAGCTGGTGGGTTACAAAGTCACCCGCAGCGGCGACGCCCTGCCACAAAGGTTCTCCACTGGCGAGGTGGTCTCCACCTCGGCCTCCGACGCCATGCGCATCGGCGAGATCTTTGACGTCTCCGCACGGCTCGCTGGCTCGGTGGTGGGCTACCTGCTGGTGACCTTCTTGGTGTTTCAGACTTCATGGCAATTGGGGCTGGTGGTGCTCGTCGGCGTCCCGCTCTGCGGTGCCATGCTGCTGTTCGTGATCCGCCCCCTGCAAAAACGGCAGAAGGAACAGCGCGACGCCGCCGGCAAGATGACGGCGCTGGGTGCCGACACGGTGGCGGGCCTGCGAGTGCTGCGCGGCATTGGCGGCGAGAACATCTTCGTGGAACGGTACCGGGAGCGCTCGCGGGAAACGCAGCTCGCCGGCAACAAGGTGGCGTATTCGCTGGCCGACCTCGACGCCGCCCAGGTGCTTGTGGTGGGTGTCTTCAGTGTCGCGTTCACCTGGATCGGCGCCTTGCAGGCCCTGGCCGGCCAGATCGAAACCGGCCAGCTCGTGGCCCTGTACGGGTACGCCGTCTTCCTGGTCTCGCCCATCCGCAACGCCTCCGACGCCGTCTCCCGCTTTATCCGCGCCAATGTGGGTGCCCGTCGGATCATCGATGTCCTGGACACGCCCTCTGCCGTGCACGACGGCGGCCCCACCGTTGACGGGCCCGCCTCGCCCAGCGTGCTGGTGGACAGCAGCAGCGGTGCCCTGATCCTGCCTGGCCTGCTCACCGGTGTCGTCTCAGCGGACCCCGCAGCGTCCGCGGCCCTAGCCCGACGCCTGGGCCGTTTTGAGGATGCCGTGCTGCGGCAGGCACAGGTGCTGTGGGGTGGGGCCGCTCTGCACTGCATCCCCCTCGGTGAAGTACGGGAACGCATTGTGGTTTCCGACGCCGAGCCGCAGCTTTTCACCGGCACCCTGCGTGAGGAGCTGGACCCGGCGGGGAGGCACAGCGACGCGGACATCATGGCCGCCCTTGACGTGGCCAGTGCTGGCGATGTTTTTGATGGGCTAGAACACGGCCTCGACGACGAGGTTACCGAGAAGGGCCGCGGGTTCTCCGGCGGCCAGCGCCAGCGATTGGTGCTGGCCCGGGCTGTCCTGACGGGGGCCGAGGTGCTGGTGCTCATTGAGCCTACAAGCGCCGTGGACGCCCACACGGAATCCCGGATTGCCGCCGCGCTGCGAACCGAGCGAAGCGAGGCGGCCAACACCACCGTGGTGGTGACGGCCAGCCCGCTCATGCTCGGCGCCATGGACACCGTGCTCTTCCTGGGCAGCGACGGGCTGCTCACCGAGGGAACCCACCGCGAACTCCTGGCGACGGTTGCGGACTACCGCACCGTGGTGATTCGCGGTGCGGGCATGGACGCTCACGCAAGCAACGGCTCCACGCAAAACAAGCGCAACGAAAATTCGATCAGTGAGGGGCAGTGCTAATGGCGGCGAACAAGCTTCCCGTGGCCGATTCGGCCCAGGTTAAGGCCGAGGGCGCCCGGCTCCTGCGCCAACACCGCACGCCGCTCATCGCGGTGGTGGGGCTGTACGTCCTGGCCGCTGTCGCGGGGCTGGCCGGCCCTTTCCTGTTGGGCCGCCTTGTCGATGCCATCAGTCACGGCACCACCGCCTTCTTCGTCACCGAGGTGGCGCTGGTGTTGGCGGGCTTTGTTGCGGTGCAGACGTTCTTGTCCCGCTGGGCCATGCGCAAGGGGATGGTGCTCGGAGAGAAGGTCTTCGCCCAGCTGCGTGAGGAGTTCATGGACCAGGTGACCTCGCTGCCGCTGTCCACCGTGGAAAAGGCGGGCACCGGCGACCTGATCTCACGCACCACCAATGACGTTGACGCGGTCTCCTACACGGTCAGGTTCGGCGTGCCGCAGGTGCTGGTCTCGGTGGCCGCCATTGCGCTGACAGTGGCCGCGGCAGTGTTCACCAGCCCGTTGCTGGCGCTTGCCTTGTTGGTGGGGGCGCCCATGCTGATCCCGGTCACCCGCTGGTACCTTAGGCGCGCCACCCCCGGCTACCTGAGTGAACGGGAAAGTTACGCCGTTCTCAATGGAGCCATCACCGAGACCGTTGAGGGCGCCCGCACCGTTGACGCCCTGAGCCTTGGCCCGCACCGCCGCCGCCGGATAGACGATGCCCTGCGCAACTGCTTTGAACGGGAGAGGTACACGCTGGGCCTGCGCACGGTGCTGTTCCCGGTGGCCGAATTCTCCTTCTGGCTTCCCGTGGCCGCCGTTCTGCTGTGGGGTGGCTGGCTCGCCTCCCACGGCGCGGTCAGTGCCGGCATGGTGGCCACCGTGGCTTTGTATGCCATGCAGCTGATCGACCCCGTGGACACGCTGATCATGTGGATTGATGAGATCCAGGTGGGGGCCTCCTCGCTGGCCCGGATCGTGGGGATCCGCAATGTGGCCGGGGACAGGACCGCCACCGACACCCAGCCGGTGGATGAATCCCTGGTGGTGGATGGCGTCCGGTACGCCTACCGGGAGGGGCATGAGGTGTTGCATGGGATTGATCTGACACTGGTGCAGGGGGAGCGGCTGGCCGTGGTCGGCCCCTCCGGTGCCGGGAAGTCCACCCTGGGCCGTCTCATTGCCGGAATCCACCCGCCCACCCACGGTTCGGTGACAGTGGGCGGGGTGCCGCTGGTGGAACGGCCCTTGGATGAGCTGCACCGCGAGGTGGCCCTGGTGACGCAGGAGCACCACGTTTTTGTCGGGACTCTGGCGGACAACCTGCGCCTGGGTAAGGAGTGTGCCACCGACGTCGAGCTTGAAAAGGCCCTGGCCGACGTCGGATCCCTGGCCTGGGTGCGCGCGCTGCCCCAGGGTCTGGCAACGGAGGTGGGCTCGGGTGGCCACACCCTGACGCCGGGGCAGGCCCAGGAATTGGCGCTTGCCCGCCTGGTGCTGGCCGATCCACACACGCTGGTGCTGGATGAGGCGACGTCGCTGATCGACCCGGCCGCGGCCCGCGAGCTGGAGTTTTCCCTCAGCGCGGTGTTGGAGGGGCGGACGGTGGTGGCCATTGCACACAGGCTGCATACCGCGCACGACGCCGACCGGGTGGCCGTGGTGGAAGGCGGCCGGATCTGCGAGCTTGGGTCCCACGAGGAGTTGCTGGCCAAGGGTGGCGCGTATGCGGCTCTCTGGAATTCCTGGCGGCGGGACACCTAGGCGCAGTACCTGTTCCGAGCCCGGAAATGGGCGTAACGTTCAGAGCAGGGGGCGCGTTGGGCCGGATGGTCCGGTGCGTAGGGACTGAATGCACTAGGAGTTCACCATGCCTGACAAACAGCCACACCACCACGAACACAAGAAGTTGGACAAGGGTCACGCCATCAAGGCCAAACGGGCGGAGAAGAAGGCCAGGGGATCCGCCGACGAGTCGGTCGATCCTGTTGCGCATATCAAAAAGCGCTAGCAGGTTCATCTATATGCAAATATATGGAATTGCCGATCTTCGGGCAGGGTTGTGCTTGGCATGAAGCGAATTGGATTTCTGTCCTTCGGGCACTACGGTACCGGCCGCGGCTCCAAAACCAACACTGCGGCCGACGCCCTCCACCAGGCCATCGACCTGGCCGTAGCAGCGGAGGAGCTGGGCATTGACGGCGCCTTCTTCCGGGTGCACCACTTCGCCCGGCAACAGGGCGCACCATTCCCGCTCATGGCCGCCATCGCCGCCCGCACCAGCCGGATAGAAATCGGCACCGGCGTGATCGACATGCGCTATGAGAATCCGCTCTATATGGCCGAGCAGGCGGCGGCGACCGACCTGATCAGCGACGGACGGCTGCAACTGGGCGTCAGCCGCGGTTCACCGGAGCCCGCCGCGAATGGTGCCGCCGATTTTGGCTACCACCCCGAAGACGGGGAATCCGTTGCCGACATGGCCCGGCGCCACACGGCCACGTTCCGCAACGCGATCGCCGGTGCGGGAGTGGCCGAGCCCGCCCCGCACGCCTATATGGGCGGGGAACGGTTGCTACGCATCGAGCCGCAATCCCCGGGTCTGGCACAGCGCATTTGGTGGGGAGCCGGCTCCCGCAGTACAGCCGTGTGGGCTGCCCGGCAAGGCATGAACCTAATGAGCTCAACGCTGCTCACCGAGGACACAGGCGTGCCCTTTGATCAGCTCCAGGCCGAGCAGATTCTGCTCTTCCGGGATGAGTGGGCCAAGGCCGGGCACGCCTTCACACCCCGGGTATCGGTGAGCCGCAGCGTCATCCCCGTCGTGGATGATGAGGACCGGATGTACTTCGGGCTACGCTCGCAGGCCGAGAACAAAGACCAGGTGGGCATGATTGACGGGCTGCTATCCCGCTTTGGCAAGAGCTATATGGGAGACCCGGCCGACATCGCCGGCGACTTGGCCGCCGATGAGGCCGTGCAGGCGGCCGACACCTTGATGCTGACGGTTCCGAACCAGCTGGGTGTTGCTTACTGTACAAAGATGCTGGAAAACATTGCCAAGTACATCGCCCCGGCCATCGGCTGGACTCCGGCAACGGCGTAAGCCAGCAGTCCCGGCAGGCTCTCGTGCCGCCGTCGTGCATTGGAGGACGACGGCGGCAGCCAGAATCCATGCCCGGAGAGGATCAGTCCTCGCCGCGCAACCTGTCCATGTCGCGGCGGTCCTTCTTGGTGGGTCGGCCGGTGCCCCGGTCGCGCTGCGGCAGTCCCAGTGCCGGCAGCAGTGGGCGCGGTGGGGTGTGGTCGGTGAAGCAGTGCGAGGCCGCCTCCGCACCCACCCGCTTGTTGATCAGGCGGCGTACTTCCAGAATGCGGTCGTAACCGGGCTGGCGGACTCGGATGGTGTCGCCCGGAACCACGATGTGGGAGGCCTTGGCATTGACGTCGTTGAGCTTCACATGACCGGCGCGGCAGGCAGCCGTGGCCGCCGAACGCGTCTTGTAGGCCCGGATGGACCACAACCAGGCGTCGATGCGGACCGAGGCGGGGGCAGCTTTTGGAATGCTCATGATGGATTCCACTCTAGTGCCGCCATCAGGACGCGCCGCCATCCACCACCGGCGCTGAGAACGGGGCCAACTCGCGGCGACGGGGTATCTTGTCGGTGCGTTCGCGGGTTGGCCCCGGTTTGGCGGATCGGGTCCCGGTAAGATCAGGCCTGGTTGCTGAACGCGGCGTCGAAGGAGAGTGCGGACGGGGCGAAGTTGAACTTCTTCAGGGCCGCCAACGCTTCAGGCGCCCCCTGCAGCCGGTCCATGCCGGCGTCCTCCCATTCGATGGAGATGGGGCCGTCATAGCCGATGGAGGTCAAGGCACGGAAGGATGACTCCCAGGGCACGTCGCCGCGACCCGCCGAGACGAAGTCCCAGCCGCGGCGGGGATCACCCCACGGCAGGTGGGAGCCCATGACGGTGTTCCGGCCCGTGGGGCGCAGCTTCGTATCCTTGCAATCCACATGGTAGATCCGGTCCTTGAAGTCCCAGATGAAGGAGACCGGGTCGATCCCCTGCCACATGAAGTGTGACGGGTCCCAGTTCAGCCCAAACGCGGGCCGGTGCCCGATCGCCTCCAGGGTCCGCACCGTGGTCCAGTAGTCGTAGGCGATCTCGGAAGGGTGCACCTCGTGGGCAAAGCGCACACCGCATTCGTCAAAGACGTCCAAAATGGGGTTCCACCGGTCGGCGAAGTCCTGGTAGCCGGCGTCGATCACCGATTCCGGGACCGGCGGGAACATGGCCACGTACTGCCAGATCGAGGAGCCGGTAAACCCCACAACGGTCTTTACCCCCAGGGCCTGGGCCAGGCGTGCGGTCAGTTTCATCTCCTCGGCGGCGCGCTGGCGCACACCTTCGGGGTCGCCGTCGCCCCACACCTTGGTGCCGACAATCCCCTGGTGGCGGAAGTCGATGGGGTCATCGCACACGGCCTGGCCCTTGAGATGGTTGGAGATGGCCCATACCTTCAGGCCGTACCGCTCAAGCATGGCCAACTTGCCGGCAACGTATCCGGGCTCATCCCACCGCCACGGGTCCAAGTGGTCCCCGGAGCAGGCGATTTCCAGTCCGTCATAGCCCCATCCTGCGGCAAAGCGGGCCACGTCTTCAAGTGGGAGATCGGCCCACTGGCCGGTGAACAAGGTGTACGGGCGGGTCATGAAAAGCTCCTGGAAGAATCGGCGGTTTCGGCAAGCTCAACCACCGGGATGGTGGCGCAGCTGGCTGCGGAGGACGCTTCGATGGCGGCCAGCACGTTTTGCACGCTCAAGCCCTCCTCGAACGACGGCGAAGGGTCCGTGCCGTTGGCAATGTCCAGCAGGAAGTCGCGGACCTGGTGGGTGAAGCTGTGCTCCCAGCCAATCACATGGCCCTGCGGCCACCAGCCGGAAATGTACGGGTGCTCGGGTTCGGTGACCAGGATCCTCCTGAAACCCTGCAGTTCCACAGGGTCCGTGCCGTCCAGGAAGTACAGCTCGTTCGGGCTCTCTAGGTTGAAGGTCAGAGACCCGGCCGTGCCATAGATTTCCATCCGCAGGGCATTTTTTTGCCCCAACGCCACGCGGGAAACATCCACGCTGGCCACCGCGCCCCGCGAGAGGGAGAGCGTAGCCCAGGCGGCGTCGTCGACCGTGACAGGCTCCGGCCCATGGGGGCCGGCACGCTCGGTGACGAAGGTGTGCAACCGCCCGGAAACCTCCGAGACGGTGTCGTTGAGCAAGTATTGGACCTGGTCAATGGCATGCGAGGCAATGTCTCCCAGCGCCCCGGATCCCGCTGTTTCCTTGCGCAGCCGCCATGCCATCGGCGCGTTCTCATCGGCCAGCCAGTCTTGCAGGTACGACGCGCGGGCCTGACGGATGGTGCCTAGCTTGCCGTCGGCGATGAGCTGCCGGGCGAAGGCCAGCGCCGGAATGCGGCGGTAGGTGAAGCCCACCATGGAGCGCACCCCTTTGACACGGGCCTTCTGGGCGGCTGCCACCATGGCCTTCCCTTCCTCCACAGTGTTTGCCAGCGGCTTCTCCACGAGCACGTGCTTGCCGGCGGCCAACGCGGCAATGGCGATCTCCGCGTGCAGCCAGCCGGGAGCACAGATGTCGACGATGTCGATGTCTTCCCGGGCAATGACCTCCCGCCAATCCGTGGCCGATTCACTCCAGCCGTACTTGCTTGCCGCGGCGGCGACGGCGTCGGCATCCCTGCCCACCAGCACCTTCTGTTCAAAGGCGGGCACGTCAAAGTGGTTTGCCACGGTGCGCCACGCGTGGGAGTGCGCCTTGCCCATGAAGGCGTAGCCAATGGCGGCCACACCCAACGGGCGGTGCGGTGCGAGGGTTTGGGAGGAGGTCATCTGAGGGGTTCCTAGAGGGTTGCTTTGGTGGGATTCCAGTCAACGGGCAACGCCGGGGACTGGGGGGCTGTGCTGTCGACGCTGACAAATTCGCCGCTGTCGACGGATTCTGCGATCGAGACCATGGCGTCGAGCACGTGATAGGCGAGTTCACCCGGCGCGCGGTGGGGGACGTCGGCCCGGATGGAGCGTGCCATATCCAGCACGCCCATGCCACGGCCATTGGCCGGGCCGCGCGCTTGGACGGTGCCCCAATCGTCTTCGCCGCGTTTGCACAGCATGATATCGCCGTCGAAGTTGTTCGGATCCGGCAGCGAAAGAGTGCCCTCGGTCCCGGTGATTTCAACAAAGCCCATCCGCGCCTTGGGGGACTCGAAACTGAAGACGCTGTGCGAGGAGGCGCCGGATTCAAACAGGGCCAGCGCGCTGACATGGGTGGGGACCTCGACGTCGAACACCTCGCCTGCCTTGGGGCCCGAACCGATGGTGCGGGTGGGGAAGGCGGTGGAGCCGACGGCGGCCACCTTGGCGATGGGCCCGAAAGTCTGGATCAGCGCCGTCAGATAGTAGGGGGCCATGTCGAACAGCGGCCCGGCACCTTCCTGGAACAGGAAGGCGGGGTTCGGGTGCCAGGATTCCGGTCCGGGGGACTGGAACATGGTCAGGGCAGTCAACGGTGTGCCGATTTCACCGGCGTCGATCAGGCGGCGTGCCGTCTGCAGTCCGGCACCGAGGAAGGTGTCCGGTGCGCAACCGAGCCGCACACCGGCAGCTTGTGCTTCTTTTAGCAGACCCAGGCCGCTTTTACGGTCAAGGGAGAACGGCTTTTCCGTCCACACATGCTTGCCCGCCCGCACCGCTGCCGTGGCAACTTCCACATGCGCGGCGGGGATGGTCAGGTTGACCACAATCTCGACGTCCGGGTGGTTCAGGGCCACGTCCACTCCGCCGGAAATTGCGATCCCATATTCGGCGGCACGTGCGGCGGCCGCCTCCTCAAAGAGGTCTGCCACCACCAGTACCAACAAGTCAGGGAACGTGGTCAGGTTGTCCAGGTATTGCTTGCTGATGTTGCCCGCGCCAATGATGGCGACGCCAACGGGTCCGGTCTTGGCCATAGGATCAGGCCTTTCCGGCGTTCAGGAAGGCAAGGCTCTCAGCAATGCCATCGAAGATGTCGCCGGCGTAGTCGTCAAACTCCACCACGCCGACCTCCAAAGACTTGGCAGCGCCAATGACGTCCCAGATGGGGACCTCACCCTGACCGGCGGGGAGCTGTGCCTTGGTGTCGTTGTTGAGGGGGCCGTCCTTGATATGGATGTACTTCACGCGTTCGCCCAGACTGGTGAGGATATCCACGGCGTTCGCACCGCCCACGGAGACCCAGTAGGTGTCGACCTCCAGCACCAGCTCCGGATCCAGCAGGGTTTCAAAGTACTCAAGCGCCGTGGTGCCGTTGATCTTGGACTCCAGCTCCCAGGCGTGGTTATGGTATCCGACGCGGATGCCGTACCCGGCACCTTTCTTGGCTGCGGCGTTCAAGCCGGCGGCGGTCTCTTGGATGTCTTCTTCGGTTTGCCATTGTTCGGCCGGGATGTACGGGTCAATAACCGTGGTGATACCCAGCTTGTTGGCCGCGGCAAAGATCTCATCCTGGTCGGCGCTGAGCAAGGGTGCATGGCCCGACGGTGCTGTGATGCCGTGTCGCGTGAACGCCGCGGCAAGGGCATCTGCGGTGGCCACAAAGTTGTAGGGCTCCACCTTGGTGAAGCCAAGCTCTGCCACACGGGCCATGGTGCCGGCCAGGTCTTCCTCGAGGGGCTTGCGAACAGAGTACAACTGCAGCGAATACGTCATTGGGTTCTCCTCGCGAGCTTGGATAGGTGTTCAACTCCAAGCTAAAGGAACTTTTGACGACGGTCAAGCAAAAGTTGGCACAGAAACGAATAACTATCGGATTGTGACAGATAGAAGCCCATGTGTTATTTATTGTGGATGCAACAGAGTCCAGTTTTGTCCCTGCCCGGGAACGCCTCTCCGAGCACTGGTGAGGGTACCGAGGCCTTTGGTCAGCCTTTTGCCCGCTCGCGTGCTGGTGATGTCTTTCAACTTCTGCGTGACGGCCGGGCGCGGACCCGTGCGGAACTTGCCGAGATCACCGGTCTGGCCCGTTCCACGGTGGCCGCCCGGATTGACGCGCTGAGCGCCGCGGGGCTGATCGGCCCGGCAGGTGAGGCCGTCTCCTCTGGGGGGCGTCCGCCGTCCCGCTTTGCTTTCCAGCCCTCCGCCCGGGTCATTTTGGCCGTCGATGTCGGCGCCACGCACGTCCTGATTGGCCTTCTTGACCTCAGCGGCACGGTGCTGAGTGAACGGCGCGAGTCCATTGATATCTCCGCCGGCCCCACGCCTGTGCTGGATTCTGTGTTGGAGCTCTGTGGCCAGCTCTTTTCGCAGGCAGGGCGCCACGAACGGGAACTGGTGGGTATCGGAATAGGCCTGCCGGGGCCCGTAGAACACTCCACCGGGAAGCCGGCCAGCCCTCCCATCATGCCCGGCTGGGACGGTTTCGATGTCCCAGGTTATGTTCAAAAACGCTTCTCCGTGGACGTCCTGGTGGATAACGATGTCAACATCATGGCCCTCGGGGAACGCGCCGCTTTCTGGCCCAACGCCGGGAATTTGCTGTTCATCAAGGTGGCTACGGGCATTGGCGCAGGCATCATCAGTGGCGGGCTGTTGCAGCGCGGCGCCGATGGCACCGCGGGCGATATTGGCCATGTTCGGGTTCCAAGGGGTTCTGAGGTGATGTGCCGTTGTGGGAACTTCGGCTGCCTTGAGGCAATGGCTTCCGGACCTGCCGTGGCCGCGGCGTTGGCGGCCAGCGGGGTGCCCGCCAAAACCGGTGAGGACGTGCTGGATTTAGCCCGGCGCGGAAACCTGGCGGCCATTGCGGCCATGCGGCAGGCCGGCCGGGATATCGGCGACGTTTTGGCGGCGTGCGTGAACCTGCTCAACCCCTCCGTCATTGTCATTGGCGGCGGCCTGTCCTGCGCAGGCGAGTACCTGATGGCGGGGGTGCGCGAGATTGTGTATCAGCGTTCCCTGCCGCTGGCCACTGCCCAGCTGCGGATTGTGCAGTCGATGGCGGCCGACCACGCAGGTGTCCTGGGCGCCGGGCGTATGGTGATTGACCACGTCCTGGCCCCCGCCAGCGTGGAGCACCTGGTTCAGCGACAGCAGTAGGGGCATCCCGTGGCCAAGGTGACGATCGCCGGTCTGGCGCAACGGTTGGGGATCTCCAAGGCCTCGGTTTCCTACGCCCTCAACGGCAGGGCCGGCGTTGGCCCAGACACGCGCGAACGCGTCCTGGCTTTGGCGCAGGAGCTTGGCTGGTACCCCAGTTCCAGCGCCCGCGCCTTGTCGCAGGCCCGCAGTGAAACCATCGGGATTGTACTATTGCGTGATCCGGAGCATGTTGGTTCGGAGCCCTTCTACATGAGCGTCTTGGCCGGCATTGAGGCCGTCCTGAGTTCCCGAGAGCTGAACCTGATGCTGCGCATTGTGGCGCCCGACGGCGGCGGGGCACCGATTGTGGGCGGCGCGGATGTGAAGCCTTTAGCCGGGCCTCCTGCCGGGCGCCGGGACCTGGCTGTGTACCGGCGCTGGGCGGGCGAGAGCCGGGTGGACGGCGTCCTTTTGTTTGACGAAGTGCGCAGCGATCCCCGCGGCCCCCTGCTGGGAAGTCTTGGGTTGCCGTATGTGCAGGTGGGTGGATCCGCCGCCTCTGGCGCCCGTGGCGGATCCACCACCGTGGACCAGTCCATGGATGCAGCCACCGTAACTGATGCGCTTCACAGCCTGGGGCACCGGCATTTCGCCTACGTTTCAGGCCCACCGGATCTGGCCCATGAGGACCTGCGTAGTGCCTCGCTCGCGGCCCACGCGCGCAGGCTGGGGATGACGCTGGTCACGAGCGCCTCGGACTACACGGCACCCGACGGGGAAGCGGCCACCATTGCCGTCATGGCCGGGGTTGCGCCCGGTTCGGAGGGCTTTCCCACCGCCATCGTCTATGGGAACGACCTTATGGCTATGGGTGGCCTGGCAGCGTTGCAGCGGTTGGGGATTCCGGTCCCGGCGCAGGTGTCCGTGGTCAGTTGGGATGACTCGATCATGTGCCAGTTCAGTTCCCCTCCGGTGGCGGCCATGGCACGCAATGTGACCGAACTTGGGCGTCAGTCGGCGTTGTTGCTCTTGAATATCATCGATGGACACGCCGCGACTAACCGGGCGATGCCCGCAGGTGTTCTACAGCACCGTTCAAGCCTGGGTGCCGCGCGTCCCTAGCGCTGACGCTCTCGACCGAACCCGTCCCCACAAGGGAGATTAACCGGTTCAGTTTCTTGGCTCACATGACGCAACATGTCAGCAGCACCGTAATTTCAGCACTTTTCGCCCTGGATTCCCTACAACTCGGCTACTGGCGGCGATCGCTTCTCTGATCTGCTTGTTTGAACATCATAAGATTCAAAAGATTTGTTTACTTTTGATTGACGGTCGGCATAAGTTCGTCTAGGTTTGGTCTCAAGTCCTGCAACGGGTTTTCCCCACGCCGTGACCAACAAGTTTTCTCCGGATTCTCTCCATAGACAAGGAAGTCAAAGAAGTGAAAATTCGTACTTTTGCCGCAGCAGCGGCGATCGCGGCACTTGCGATCACAGCGACGGGCTGCAGTGGCGGCACGAACAGCGGCTCCTCCGATTCTGGTGGAAAGACGCTCACCTACTGGGCCAGCAATCAAGGCACCAGCTTGGACAATGACAAGGAAGTCCTCACCCCGCAGCTGAAGAAGTTTGAGGATGAGACCGGCATCAAGGTCAATTTGGAGGTCATCGGCTGGAACGATCTTCAGACACGCATCCAGACGGCCGTCACGTCGGGTCAGGCGCCTGATGTTTTGAACATCGGCAACACCTGGGCAGCTTCCCTGCAGTCCACCGGGGCCTTCATGCCCTTTGACTCAGCCGCCTTTGACGCCATTGGGGGCAAGGACAAGTTCGTCAAGACAGCCATGGACACCGGCGGTGTTCCCGGCCAGGATCCCACCTCAGTTCCGCTGTACGGACTGGCCTACGGTCTGTACTACAACAAGGCCATGTTCAGCGAAGCCGGCCTGACGCCGCCCACCACGTGGGAGGAAATGGTGGCCGATGCCAAGAAGCTGACCACCGGGGACAAATACGGTTTCTCACTCGCCGCCGGCAGCTACACGGAAAATTCACACTTTGCCTTTATCAACGCAGCCCAGAACGGCGCAGAGTTCTTTGGCGCGGATGGAAAACCCACCTTCACCTCCGCCGGAATCGTCGACGGCATCTCCCGCTATCTTGATTTGATGCAGACCGACAAGGTCGTCAACCCGGCCAACGCACAGTATGACAACGGCACCCAGGCCATCAACGACTTTGCCAATGGCAAGGTTGGCATGGTCCTGAGCCAGAACAACGCCGACAGCTCCATCGCCTCCCAGGGCATGAAGAACGACGCCTACGGCGTGGTCGCCTTCCCGGCGCCCACGGGTGGCAAGGATGTGGCCACCATGGTGGCTGGCATCAACATGTCCATCTTCAAGAACACCAAGAACAAAGACGCGGCCCTGCAGTTTGTGAAGTTCATGACCAGCGAGGCCACGCAGGGAGTCCTGGACAAGTCCTTTGCCGCGCTCCCGGTGCTCAATGGGGTCAAACCGAGCTTCACCGACAATGCCGAGGAAGCCAAGACCTTTGCGGACATCTACGCCAACAAGTCCAAGCCGTTGCCGCTTGTAGCTGCCGAGGACCAGTTTGAAAGCACAGTGGGCAAGGCCATGAACCAGATGTTCGCCAAGGTGGCCTCCGGTGGCACCGTCTCCAAGTCAGACATCAAGGCCGCGCTGACCACCGCCCAGCAGGCAGTCGAAGCAGCCGGATAGTCCACACGCCCTCCCATGCTCGGCTCGCAAGCGAGACGAGCATGGGAGGGCGTGTGGGCCCAATCGCCTCGGGCGTGTGGGCCCAACTAGACAAGGAAGGGGCGGGCCGCAACGCCCGGTCCGCCACTTCCCACATCGAGTCTTCCAACGAAAGGTGCGTGTCCGCAGTGTCTGCTTCCACCGCCGTAAAAAAATCCGGTGCCGCTGCTGGCGCCCCCGGCGGCAAGGCCCGTAAGGCCCGCCGTAAAGGCTGGTGGCTGCCCTACGCGCTGCTTGCCCCGGCAGTCATCTTTGAGCTCGTCATCCACGTCATTCCCATGGTGACGGGGATCTGGATGAGTTTCCTCAAACTCACCAAGATGTTCATTGCCAACTGGGGAAACGCGCCATTTATTGGACTCAAGAATTACGCTGTGGCCCTCGATTTCAATTCCGCCGTGGGCATGGGGCTGCTCAAGTCGTTCGGCATCACCGTGGCCTTCACCATCATCGTGGTGGGACTCTCCTGGGGGTTCGGCATGGCGGCCGCCATTGCACTGCAAAAGGCCTTCCGTGGCAGGGCGGTATTCCGCACCTTGTTTCTTATCCCTTACGCCCTGCCCATGTACGCGGGCGTCATCGCGTGGAAGTTCATGCTGCAAAAGGATAGTGGCGCACTGAACCACCTCCTCTTTGACAACCTTGGACTACCGGGGGACAAGCCGTTCTGGCTGATTGGCGACAACGCGTTCGCCGCCGTCGTCGTCGTCGCCATCTGGCGTCTGTGGCCCTTCGCCTTCTTGATGCTGATGGCTGGCCTGCAATCCATTCCCACTGACGTCTACGAGGCCTCAGCAGTGGATGGGGCCAAGCCGCTTCGCCAGTGGTGGGCCATCACGTTGCCCATGCTGCGCCCCATCAACATGGTCCTGGTCCTTGTCATGTTCCTGTGGACCTTCAACGACTTCAACACCCCCTTCGTCCTCTTTGGCGGCTCACAGCCCCCGGCAGGCGACCTGATCTCCTTCCACATTTACAATGCGTCATTCTTGACCTGGAACTTTGGCTCAGGTGCTGCCATGTCGGTGCTGCTCCTGTTGTTCCTGCTGGTGGTCAGCGGAATCTACCTTCTCTTCATGAACCGGAGGAAAGACAATGCATGAAACGACCGGCGCCAAAGTTTTTAGAATCGTCACCATCACGCTGCTGAGCATCTTCACCATCATCCCCATCTACGTCATGGTGATCTCTGGTATGAAGCCCCTGCAAGATGTTCAAAACGAATTTTCGTGGTGGCCCAGCACGTTGACACTGCAACCGTACGTGGACATGTGGCAGACCGTGCCGCTGGCCAGCTACTTCATGAATTCCGTCATCGTCTCTACCGTGGCCACTGTCCTCTCGCTGATCATTGCGATTTTCGCCTCCTACGCCATCTCGCGGTACAAGTTCCGCGGCCGCTCAGTTTTTTCCGGCACCGTGCTGTCCACCCAGATGCTGCCGGGCGTCTTGTTCCTGCTGCCCCTGTTCCTGATCTTCGTCAACATCAACACAAACTTTGGGATTCAGCTGGTGGGCACCCGCACCGGCCTGATCATCACCTACCTGACGTTCTCGCTGCCATTCTCCATCTGGATGCTGGCCGGCTACTTCGACGGCATCCCGCGCGAACTCGACGAGGCCGCCAAGGTTGATGGTTGCGGCCCCATGCGGGCACTGATCCGGGTGATCTTGCCCGCTGCCCGGCCAGGACTGGTGGCCGTCGCCATCTACAGCTTCATGACCAGTTGGGGTGAAGTCTTGTTCGCATCCGTCATGACCACCGACGCCAACCGCACCCTCGCCGTGGGATTGCAGCTGTACTCGACGCAGACCAACGTGTACTGGAACCAGATTATGGCCGCCTCCGTGGTGGTCAGTATCCCCATCGTCATAGGGTTCTTGCTCCTGCAAAAGAACTTCGTGGCGGGGCTGACCGCCGGTGCCGTGAAATAACGGTGCCATAGCTCACCGGTCACGGCATAGCGTGGGCCCAGATTAGGGCTGGGCGCCCAAGATCGGGGTCTTGGTAGTAATGGGGACGGATTGATCGCTAAGCCCTGCGAGGGCGCGAGGTAGCGTGGTGATATGTCGACTGATCAATATTTGACTGATGAGCAAGCGGTGGTGTTCGGGCGGTTCGTAGGCGACCCATCTCAGGCGGAGCTGGAGCAGTTCTTCTATCTCGACGCGGCTGACATGGAAGGGATTGCTGAGCGCCGCGGTGAGCATAATCGGCTCGGTTTTGCGCTTCAGGTTGGGACAGTACGGTTCTTGGGCGCTTTCCTGTCGGATCCGCTGGATGTTCCGTGGTCCGTGGTGGAATATTTGGCGGCACAGCTGGGAATCAATGATCCGTCGGTGATCAAGCGGTACCCCGAGCGCGTTGCGACTCCGAACACTCATGCGCGGGAGATCCGCCGCCTCTATGGCTACGGGGACTTTACCGGAGCTGTGGTCGAGGATCTGAGCGAGTTCGTTTACTCGCGTGCCTGGACGCATGGTGAGGGGCCGAAGGCGTTGTTCGCCCATGCGGTGGCCTGGTTGCGTCGGAAACGGGTACTCCTTCCTGGCGTGACGAGACTGCTGAAGTCGGTTCAGGCTGCTCGTGAACGTGCAGTATCGGAGCTGTACGAGCGACTGGCTGGGCAGCAATGGTCGCGGATCCTGGGTTGCCGGGACGTTTGCTTGGATTGCTGGCCGTTGATGAGGGTGCCCGTGGATCCAGGTTAGAAGTGTTACGTGCAGGGCCTGTGAGGTTGTCCGGGCCTGCCTTGAACAGGGCCCTGACGCGGGTCGAGCAAGTCAGTGCCCTGGGGATTGGCGCGGTGGAGACTTCAGGAATGCCGGCATCCCGGTTACGGGCGCTGACACGGTATGGGGTGGAAGCAAAGGCGCAGTCGCTGCGCCGACTGGCGGAACCGCGCCGCACGGCCACGTTGGTTGCGACAGTGGAAGCGTTGTCAGTGGCGGCGGTCGATGATGCGTTGGACTTATTCGATGCACTGATGGCGTCGAAGGTATTGGGCCCCTCGAAGAGGGCGGCGGTAGCGGCACGGTTGGAGACACCGCCGGAACTGGAGAAGGCCTCGGCTGTTCTTGCCCGTGTCGGCCGTGAATTGGTTTCTCTGCTGGAGGAAGCGGGCGAGCAAGTGGATGTAGCGAGGGTATGGGCCCGGCTGGAGAAGGTCGCCGCAAGGGATCAGATCACGCAGTACGCCGACACGGTCGGTGCTCTGATCCCGGACGCCTCGGGACTGGAGGGCGCGATGCGTGTGCAGGTGGTCCGCCGATACCGGACGGTTGCCCCGTTTCTGGGGTTGTTGGCTACCGTGTTGCCGCTGCGGGCAACGGTTATAGGACAGCCTGTGCTTGATGCTCTGTCTGGATTGGAAGCCCTGCGTGGTCGCCGTCAGCTTCACAAGGACGACGTTACCGAGGCCTTGGTGCCGGCTGCCTGGCGCGCGGCGGTGTTCGGTCGCGAGGGGGTAGAAGTTGACCGCGAAGCATGGGTTCTGTGCGTGTTGGAGCAGCTACGCGTTTGCCTGCGCCGTCGGGACGTGTTCGCCACACCATCGACCCGGTGGGGCGACCCACGCGCCCAGCTGCTCGACGGTGAGCAGTGGGAACAGGTACGCGATCGGGCGCTGACCAGCTTGGGTCTGGAAGGGCCAGCTGCTGAACACCTGAACGATCGTGTTGAGGTACTGGATTCGGCATGGAGGCGCTTGACGGCAAGCCTGGAGGAAGCGGGCCCGAACGGTTCAGTACGGGTGGAACCCTCAAGTACGGACGGGCGCACACGTTTGAAGGTTGACCGTCTGGATGCCTTGGAGATCCCGGACTCACTGCGGGAACTCCGTGGCCAGGTCGCCTCGATGCTGCCACGGGTGGATCTTCCCGAGCTGCTGCTGGAGGTTCATTCCTGGACCGGGTTCCTCGACGCCTACACCCACATCGGGCAGTCCAAGGCCCGCATGGATGATCTGCCGCGTTCGGTTGCGGCGTTGCTGGTCGCAGAGGCCTGCAACGTTGGCTTGACACCCGTGGTTGCCGAGGGGCACCCGTCTCTGACGCGCGCCCGGCTCGGACACGTAGACGCCAACTACCTGCGCAGCGAGACCCACGCGGCCGCGAATGCGGTCCTGATCAAGGCCCAAGGCGAGATCCCTGTCGCCCAGGCGTGGGGCGGTGGCCTGTTGGCCTCCATCGATGGTCTGCGGTTCGTGGTCCCGGTACGCACGATCAACGCTGCCCCGAACCCGAAGTATTTCGGCCAAGGACGCGGGCTAACGTGGTTCAACGCGGTCAACGATCAGGTGGCCGGCATCGGAGCCACTGTCGTGCCCGGCACCGTGCGTGATTCGCTCTACGTGCTGGACACGATACTGAACCTCGACGGCGGTCTCCGACCGGAAACGATCACCTCGGACACGGCTTCCTACTCCGATATGGTTTTCGGGATCTTCGCCCTTCTGGGCTACCGGTTCTCGCCACGGATCGCCAATCTCTCCGACCAGCGTCTCTGGCGCGCAACCCCGCGTGGCACCGAGGACGCTGATTACGGGTCACTGAACGATGTCGCCCGGAACCGGGTCAACTTAGCCAGGATCCTCGCACACTGGGATGACATGACCCGCGTCGCTGCGTCTCTGGCGACAGGGACGGTGCGCGCCTACGACTTGTTACGCATGCTCTCGCGTGATGGCAGCCCGTCCCCACTGGGTGCTGCGATCACCGAATATGGGCGCATGGACAAGACCATCCACCTGCTCGCCCTCATCGACCCACTCGAGGAAACTTACCGGCGAACGACCCATACGCAGCAGACCGTTCAGGAATCACGCCACCGCCTGGCACGGGCGATCTTCCACGGGCGGCGCGGGCAGATCTACCAGCGCTACCGTGAAGGCCAGGAAGACCAGCTCGGTGCACTCGGCCTGGTCCTGAACGCCATCGTGCTCTGGAACACCCGCGATACCGATGCCTCCATCAATACACTGCGCGAGGCCGGCAACCTCGTGGACGACGCCGATATCGCCCGGCTATCCCCGCTCGGCGATCAACACATCAACATGCTCGGCCGCTACGCCTTCACCACCACCACACCAAGCGGGCTCCGCCCCCTGCGTATCTCTCCTGATAGTGCTGACTGAACCATAGGTAGCGGGGTCTGATACTGGAATGGACCAACGCTGCTCTGAACGTAACCAGTCCCGCAAGGGGGGCCAACCCTCTGCGGGAAAGTGTTACTGCTTCACTAGGGCTGCGATTTGGCGTCACTCGCGAGCTTTGATTTGGCGATTCGCTGACGGCTTTTGGTGGGAGTTCGATGGAGGGGCGCCCTCACGACCAGCGGGGCTTGGGGGTGCGAGGTTGTGTTCGTTACAGTGCTCTATTCCGTGGGAGGGCAATGGCCCCCACGAGTGCGGCGACGAAGAGCCCGCTGGCGACGATGAACGCCGCCTGGTAGCCCCCGATCAGGTCTGTAGGATCCATCTTAGAACCGTGGATCGCCGTGGTGTAGATCGTGTTGAGCAGAGCGACACCTAGTGCGCCGCCAAGTTGTTGGGCTGTGTTGAGGATGGCGCTGGCGATTCCCGTGTCCTCGGCCGCGATCCCGTTGAGGGCCGCGGTGTTCATCGGCACGAACACGAGGCCGAGACCGACGCCCATGAGAACCTCTGGAACGAGGGTGCCGCCTCCCCAGCCAAGAGATCCGTCGATGGTTGTTAGTAACAGAAGGCCAGCGGTCGAGAGCACCATGCCGCTGATGATCAGCGGGCGTGGGCCAGTGCGCGGCAGCAGTCTAGACGCGATTTGTGCGACGATGATGAGGCTGACCGAGAATGGCAGAATCGATAGTCCGGCTTGGAAAGGCGTATAGCCGAGGTTGAGTTGCAGGTAGTAGGTCAGGAAGAAGAACATGCCGAACATGCCTGCACCGATCAGGAAAGCGATCAGGAACGCGATGCCTCTGGTGCGGTCCCCCATAATACGCAGGGGGAGCATTGGCGCTGCGCTTTTGGTCTGCCACCAGAGGAAGAGCGCCAGGAGCGTGACGGAACCGATAAGCAGTATCATCGTGCTCGGAGCCGTCCAGCCGCCGTTTGAATCCGCGGCCAGCGTGAATCCGGCGACGAGTCCGACCGAACCTGCCGTGGCGAGCACGGCACCGAGGGCATCGAACCGGCGGTTCTTAGCGTGCACACGACTTTCTTGAATAGCGGGCAGAGCGGCTATCGCCGTGAAAGCCGCGATGGGCACATTGACGTACAGGCACCAGCGCCAATCGAAGTATTCCGTGAGAAACCCGCCCAGGAGCAGGCCGATCGCTCCTCCGGTTCCTTGAACAGAGGCATACACGCCGAAAGCTTTTGCCCGTTCGCGCCCGTCAGTAAAGGTAACGGCGAGCAGTGCAAGTCCTGCCGGGGCGAGAAAGGCAGCGAACACGCCCTGGAGCGCACGCGATGTGAAGAGAACCTCGCCACTCCACACGGCCCCGCCCAGGGCTGAGGCAAGTGCGAAACCGATGAGTCCAATGATCATGACGCGCTTGCGCCCGAAGGTATCGGCGATGCGGCCACCGAGCAGCAGCAGTCCGCCGAAGGTAAGGGCATAGGCCGTGAGGGCCCAGTGACGATTCGCGTCGGTGATGCCAAGAGCGTTTTGTGCCTGAGGTAAGGCAATGTTCATGATCGAGGCGTCGAGAACGACCATGAGGGTAGCGAGTGAGATCACCCCCAGGGCGATCCAACGTCGCGGATCGGGCCGGTCGATGCGGGTGGTTATCGCTGTGAGGGGCGTCGGGTTCACTGTTTTCCTTGGATTGGTAGGACGGGGTGGTGCTCTGGCTGCGCGGTCACGTTATGCGCCGAACAGCAATAATGTTCTCGAGCACGGTTGCGGTTTCGCCGTCAGGTCCCGCTGCGAGGCGGGAAGAAACTGCTGTTTCAATAGAGGTCCAGCTCTGGTCTAGTTCCAGGGTCGCCAGCGTCTCCTGCGGAGTGGGGAAAACTTGGCCATGCTGGTTCCAAGACCAAGGCGCCACGGATGCGTGGTCAACGATCAGCAGTAGGCCCGACGGTGATACGAGGTCCGCCATTCGGTGCAGTACTGCCGCGCGGTCGATTTCTAGCGGGGTGTGGAAGTAGCTTGCTGTGACGAGATCGAAGGTGCCCGTAGGTGTTTCTAGACCTAAGTCAGTGACGATGGCCGTGACTCGCCCGCTAAGGTTTGCCTCGTAGGCACGCGCTGTGGTCCTGGCGACGGCGGTCGCTGACACATCGACTGCGGTGACGTGCCATCCCTGTCCCGCCAACCACAGGGCGTCTGCGCCATGTCCGCATCCAAGGTCAAGAGCCCTTCCTGGCATGCCCGCTTCCGAAGCGACGACACGTTTGAGTGCGGCATTCGGGTTCGGGGCCCAGCTAGCATCCATCCCCGCGTAGTGTGTCTCCCAAAAGTCCTTGGAAGGACTATGGTCACTCATTCGTTCACCTCGGCCATGGCAGTGACTGCTACTTGGATGTCTTCGAGGATGAGCTCGTGGTTGAGCATGCCACCGGCGAGAGCGCCAGCGCCGATGGTTACGGACACGCCGGCGTTCGCATCGACCACGTTACCGACGGCCCACACACCTGGCACGCTGGTGCGCCCGGCCGCATCAACTGTGGCAAAAGAGCCCCACGGGAACTCGGTACGGTCCGCACCGAGTTTACGAAGTGGTTCGTCGCGAGGTGCGAAGCGGGGTGCTGTGAAAATCGCATCGAGAGAAATATGCGCTCCGCTGGTAAGCTCCACCCCGGTGAGCTGTCCATTGGATGAAAGGACGCGGGCGACTGCACCACTGACGACCTCGATGCCGCGTGCTGCCAGTCCGGACCCAGCCTCGACTGTGGGAACGCCAACTTCGTTTTCCAAGTAAACGATCTGCGGTGACCACTGTCGGAGCAGTTGGGCTTGAAAGGTACTACCAGGGCCGGTGGCGAGGATGCCGATCCGGCCGTCACCGACTTCGTAACCATCGCAGTACGGGCAGACCGCTACCCCGCTGCCCCATAGTTCGCCCAGGCCTTCGATCTCGGGAAGCTGATCCTCAAGGCCTGTAGCGATGATCAGGGCACGGGCAGTGAACGTCTCACCATCACTGCACTCGACTGAAAATCCGCCATTGACAGCCGTAGTCGCAACCACTGCGCCCGAGCGCACGACTCCGCCATAGCGTGCGACCTCCTCACGGCCTTCGGCGAGCAACTGCAGCGGTGGTTTTCCATCGTGCCCCAAGACAGCGTGCATGTGACTCGAGACGCGATTGCGGGGACTGCTGGAATCGATGACAAGCACGCGTCGCCGCGCCCGGACCAGTGTAAGAGCAGCGCTCAGCCCGCCGCTGCCGCCGCCAATAATTATGACTTCCCAATTTTCGTTGTTCATTTATCTATCCTGACCGGCACTGGCATATACTGCAATACAACTTGCAGTATCCGCAAAACGGAGGTTGATATGGCCGAGGACGTTGAACGCATCATGACCGGGATCGCACCCACGTTGCGAGACCTTCGGACCAAACGCAGAATCAGCTTGACCGAGGTGGCCGGACACCTCAATGTCAGCGTGAGCACCATGTCACGCCTAGAGTCGGGTGAGAGGGCTCCCACTCTTGATCTACTCATCCCGCTCGCTCGCCTCTACGGAGTCGCCCTCGATGACATCGTGAAGGCACCGCCCACGGGAGATCCTCGAATCCGTCCGCACCCCGTAAAGCGCCACGGAATGATCTACATCCCCCTCACGAAATCCGGGGGCCCAATGCAAGCCTTCAAAATGATCCTTCCCGGTGGCAAGCATCCAGCAGCAACCGCACAAACGCACGACGGCTATGAATGGTTGTACGTCCTCTCCGGCACCCTTGACCTGCAATTAGGAAACACCCACACCGCGATGGACGTCGGAGAAGCAGCAGAGTTCGACACAAGAACACCCCACCTCATCTCCAGCGCCAATGAACAACCAGTCGAACTCCTCGGCCTGTTCAGTCCTCAAGGAGAACGAATCCACATCACGGGACCATGAGGCTTCGGCTCACCTTGCCCCGACTCGGGGCGTGACAACAGCGCATCGCTAGACGTCTCGCATCACTAATGTCATTTTCAGGACTCGGCTGCACACGCTCCCACGGAATTCCGGGGGTTGTGCAGACGACTCTTGACATTAAAATTTCAGAAGTGCCCTGCACGAAACGGCGTTCTGCTCAATAGTCCCCTGCACGAAACGTGTCTTTTCAGCCCTGGGGCATCGTGGAGGATCGGTACGAAAGTTTGCGCTCAGGAATTATGAGGGGTCGCCTGCTCGTTTGATGGCACGGTAGACGGTGGAACGGGCTACGCCGAAAAGTTCGGCAATCTCAACGGTGGTGTGTGTTCCCGCCCGGTGAACAGAGACCAGGTGTGTTTCCTGTGCCTTGGAGAGCTTGGGCTGTTTTCCCCGCAGCTTGCCCTTTGCCTTGGCGACGGCCATGCCCTCACGGGTTCGCGCACGGATCAGGTCTGCCTCAAATTCGGCCACCATGGCCAGAACATTGAAAAGGAGCCTGCCCACGGGATCGGTGGGGTCATGGACGGAACCACCGATACTGAGCTTGACCTCGCGACGGGTGAGTTCATCAACGATGTCCTTTGCATCGCGCAGCGACCGGGCCAGACGGTCGAGCTTGGTCACCACGAGGGTATCCCCGCCCCGGCAGGCTGCCAGTGCTTGCCCAAGCCCAGGACGGGCCCTGTTGGCACCGGTGAGGCCCTGGTCGGTGAAAGTTTGCTCCTGTGACACCCCCAGGGCAAGCAAGGCATTCTTTTGGGCGGTGAGGTCTTGGTCATTGGTGGATACGCGCGCGTATCCAATCAGGAGTCCAGTCATGGTTTTTGAGTGTATCGTTTAGCCCCCCATCACCGGGCATTAAGTCGGGCACCTTATCCGGGAATCTGGCTGCTGCGGAACAACGCTGTTTCGAAAATTTCCAGAACTCGTCTGCACACGCCCCGGTGAGGGACCGGCTTGCGGGACGAATCTCGCTATCTATATGGGACACCCAATGAGGAACGGTATGGCTCTTGGCGAGATCAAGGTTTGGCGGAATTGGATTCGCTGTTCTCGCTGCCAGCGACTCACCGGCTCTGTTGGCGAATGGACACTTCGGCTACGCTAATTGCCATGCAACCCTTACCACCGCACGAGGCCACTGCTGATATGGACTTGAGTCTTCGAGCCACGTGGCGGGACCAGTATCGCTTAGGGATTTTTGGGCTCACGACACTGCTGATCGTACTGACAGGGTGCACCAGCCCTCAACCCGCCCCAGTCACATCCCAACCTGTCAGCTCGGCCTCATCGTCACCCATCCGAGTTGCCGCCTTGCCAGAGGCCAAAACGACCGTTGACTGTGCCATGTCTCGTCCCCAAAAGGACTCTTTCCCAATCCAAGCGGACGATCTGGCGCTTGGCCCCTTGTTGTATCCAGGAATCCTCGATGGGTATAATTCACCGCGCTCGGATGCGGTGGATGGGATCACCTTTGCCAAGATCGGGACTCACCTCTCGCCAGATGCGACAGTGACAGTATCCATAACCCCGGAAGCAAGTAGCTGGGCCAGTATCGTCACTGAAAACGGTCCGCCAGCCGGCTACCTGTCCGTGACGTACAAAAGCTGCCCCTCCTCCCAGCATGCCGCGGGCTCCTGGTGGGTCGGCGGATTCGCACTCAGGAACGAAACTTCTGGATGCTTACCCCTCAACGCGCAGGTTGAAGGAGAAACTTCTATCCGCAGGGTCACCATTTCCTTCTGGGATAAGACGTGCGGCTCATAGTTCCACCGACGGACTGTTCCGCCTGCCGTTCCTGATGCGAGACATTACCTTTCGGTGCATTTACTCGGTTAGGGCCTGAGCGCATGCGGGACTGGATGTGTTGAGATTTTTATCTAGCGGAAGTGTTTTTCACTAAGCAGGTATTAGACCATCGAGGCAAGCGCGTCGAGGGTCAGTTGGGTGTCGCATCGTTCTTCGACGTGGTCGCTGTGGGTGGCTATGAGGATTGCGGCTCCCTTGTCGGCCATATGGCGCAGGGTGGTGATGACCATTTCTGTGTTGCCCTCATCGAGGGCACCGGTGGGCTCATCAGCCAAGATTAGACCCGGTTTCTTGACTAGGAGCCGGGCGAGAGCGACTCGCTGTTGCTCGCCGCCGCTGAGCTCGTAGACTCGGTCTTTTGCCCGGCCGTCGAGTCCCACATGCTCAAGTGCCTGCTGGTATATGGCCTGTTGTTGTGCTCGGTTGAGGCCGCGCAGTTGTCCGCCTGCCACAGCGAGGTTGGCTTGAATGCTGGCATTGTCAATGAGGGCATAGTTCTGAAAGAGGTATCCGAGGGTGTCTCGTCGGAAGATCCGGCGCTGCCCGGCTCTGAATGCAGTGGCGTCGGCGCCGTCGACGAGGATCTTCCCTGCTGTGAGGGGTTCCAACAGGCCTAGGCAGTTCAAAAGCGTGGACTTGCCAGAGCCACTGGGGCCACGGATGGCCATCATTTCCCCGTTATTGACGGTCAGTTCCAATCCCTCCCAGAGGGTGCGTTGACCAATGGCTTTGGTCAGGCCGTGTGCTGTGATCATGTGATGGCTCCTTTAGGCGTCCGCTGAATGTGAGCGAATGAGCGAGGTCTTGTAGCCGCGCAGGGCGAGCAGGGTGAAAGTGATGCTGACAAGGGCGATACCGGCAGCGATGGCGGGCGCCCACTCCATGAGAGCAGGGATATCCACTGGCACCGGCGCTCCTCCGTCTGCAATCTTCTTCGCAAGTGCCCCGGCGTGCCTGGCGGGGATACTCAGTCCGTAGAGAACGAGGCCGATGCCGGCAACGGCCTCAACCGTGAGAAGGACCTTGTTCACCCGCCACGATCGCCAGCCATGAATAAAACTGGTGAAGATCCTTTGGGCGTTTTTACGGGTGTAAATGATCGCTACGCCTAGGGATGTGACCATCAGAACGGCGATGGCGGCAATGGTGCTGAAGAGGTGGTTTCGGAGCGCGGATGCGTCTTTTTGAAAGACGATGCTGGCATCGAGTGCTGCTGGATGAAAGCCGGTCACGAAGGCTGGCGCCCCTGCCGTGTCGGCTCCGGAGATGATACGTGCAGGGTCTGTAAATAGCATCGCGCCACTCATCGCGTAGGCATAGTAGTCAGGTTCCGTGATCCAACCGCCACCGGAGGGGATGGTTACCAGGACGGCGCCGGGAACTTCGGTATCGGCGAGGATGCCGCTGTTTGAACCGAAGGCGTTGATGGCCTGGTTGTTGGCTATCATCACGGTTTCTGTAAACGGACGGTCCGCACCAATGGCACCGGCGATCACCGCGGTAATTTCGGTGAGTTCTCCTTGGAGTGTTTCGGGTACCAGCAGCCGGACCGTGTTCGAGGGCTGTATCCGTTGTCCTTGGGCATCCAGGATCGTTTCGCGCTCAAGGTAGCTGGAATTGACGAATACGACGGGTGGCCCCGGGGCTGGGGCGACCTTGCTATTTGGATCGTAGGGACGCATTTCCGCAAATGGTCTCATGAAGGCCAGAACCGCTTGGCCGTCGGCGTCGGCCTGCTTGGCAACGTGGGCGAAGGTTGCTGACTGCTGTGCGAATTCTTCCATTGACAAGTAGCTGGCGAATTGGAGTTGGTTGAGGTCGCTATTGGAGGCCCACACAGCTTTGCTCGCTTGCTGGCCCAGCACCTGACCGCCCAGGGCGAGCGTTGCTGAGAGAATACCCACCGCCAATAGTGACGCGGCAATTCGTACCGTATAGATCGAGACAAAGATGGACTTACTCGGTATGAGCCCCTTGACGGCCGCAATGAGAGGAACCCTCCCGGCCAACACCAGCACTGCCGTATGAGTCAGCAGTGCTGTCAGTGCCAGAGTAGCGGCCACCAGCAGTGCAACCATCCCGAACTGGGCAAGCTGATGAAGCGAGTTATAAACAAACAAGCCGATGGCAGTCAGCAAGGCAACCCCCACGTACAGGGGTAGTGCGAATCGTCCCAAGGCAAGCAAGTCCCGGCTCAAAACTTCAGCGAAGGAACTGCCTTGCAGCCGCTGGATGGCATAGCTTCTGGCATTGAGGATCACCCCAGCTCCGGAGCTCACCACAACAATCAAAGCTAGAATCAGGAAACTTGCGCCAAGGCCGGAGGTGGCCAGGAACCATTGAAACACTTCCCCAGGACTGGCAGTGGTTGAAGTGACGTCAAGCCCCATCGCTTCCAGCCCCACCGTCAGCGCGTGTTCCACATCTGCGGTATTGGCTCCAAAGAGAACATATCGGCCGCGAACATCCATCGAGGCGATCTTTTCCCAAGGAAGCACCGTGGTCGTCATGGAACGCGCAAAATCCGGGTAGCCCTTCGCCAGCCATGTCGCCGAAGCTGCAGAGCCATCCCCCACCTCCAGATAGAGGTTGCGGCGGGTGGCTGGGTTTTGCAGATCGGGAACCATGCGAGCAATGTTGGCGTGTTGCGCCTGTGCCGTCGCCTGGATCAAGGCCGTTGCCGTCTGTGTGTCGATGTCCTTGGCCGAACCGGGGCCACCCACCATCGGGGTATTCACCGACAAGTAGCTAGTGGCCCCTTGCACGCCAATATCATCCGCCGCAGACATGAACCCGAAAGCCAGGATCACAGCAAAAACAGCAATAACGCAGTGAACAAACTTTACAATCCTGTGAATCATCAATCCCCATCATTGCTAACTCATCACCTGGATCCAAGCGATGCCACAACATCAAGCAAGCTGCCCGAGCATCAAGGCAACGGGACACGACGGCATGCCAGGACGTCTCCATGCCTCGCTGTCAAGGCAAACATTTCAATCAGCATAGCCACGGAACTAAAGACCATTGGGACCGTCGAAGTATTTAGCCATCAAGTAGTGTCCCCGATCTGGGCCCCAGTCCTAGCACGCATCCCGCACACATGAAAAACCATCATCCGCTGACCGCCCAAGCACAACAATTCCACAGACACCCTTCACCTATCCGGGACGGTTCACCCCCCGACTTCTCAGCGAATGATCGCGAGGATCGGGATGCACCATTTTCACGAAATTTCGCTGAGCTGGTTGTTGGGAAAAACAAATTGTTACGGCATCACTACGCTGACTCGTCATCGCCTATCTCATCGCACAACAGGACTCTGCCAGTAACTCGTCTCGGTAGAGGTTCCCCAGTGGGCATGACGCGGCTGGCCTCCACGCCTAGAAGTTTGACTGCCAGAACATACTGGAGGGGGGTGGGAATAAGTGAATGTTTGGTCGAGAGGCGTTGGGTAGTCTTGATTGATGACATCCGGCGACCTTTCCCCTCTTCCCGACGACTATGCCCAGGTGCTGGCTTCGTTGAAGGATCGGGTCCGTGAAGCAAGGATTACTGCCCAGCGCAGAGTCAATACGGAACTCATTAGCCTGTACTGGGGCATTGGGCAGCAAATACTTGCGCATCAAGACAACCAAGGATGGGGTGCCGGCGTCATCCGCCGTTTGGCTGAGGACCTACGCACCGAGTTTCCGCTGATGAAGGGTTTTTCCCAACGCAACCTGCAGTACATGCGGACCATGGCCAGCGCTTGGGGACCTGAGTCAAATGTGCCACAGCTTGTGGCGCAATTGCCGTGGGGACACATCCGCACCATTCTTGACAAGGCAGAAACCCCTCAAGCGCGTGATTGGTATGCCGCCGCCACCGTGGAATTCGGATGGTCCCGCAATGTCCTGCTGAACATGATGATGAACCGGTCCATGGAACGCACGGGGACCGCGCCGTCTAACTTCACGCAGCATTTGGCTGCCGCGGACTCGGAACTGGCACAACAAGTGGCCAAGGACCCTTATGCCTTTGAGTTTCTGGGGCTATCGGGCGAGGTGGCAGAAAGAGACCTGGAACAGGCGCTCATGGACCGTATCGTGGAGACACTGCGGGAATTGGGCCCAGGCTTCGCCTTTGTTGGCCGCCAAGTTCATATGGAAGTGGACGGAGACGACTTTTACATTGATCTCTTGTTCTTCCATGTCGAGCAGCTGCGTTACTTCGTCATCGAACTAAAAACGGGGAAGTTCCAACCCGAATTCGCTGGGAAGCTGAATTTTTATGTCGCGTTGGTCGATGACAAACTACGACGCCAAGCTCACGCGCCGACAGTCGGAATTCTCATCTGCGGTAGCAAGAACGATCACACCGTTCGATACGCCCTTGGACGTTCCACCTCGCCCATGGCTGTGGCCGCTTACACCTATGATCAGCTCACCACCGAGGATCGTGCGATACTCCCACCAGAGGAACAGCTCACCGCGGCCCTCGATACCCTCCCGGAGTGAGCAATCCTGAGCACGGGGACAAAACACCCGGCTAGAAACCCTGTTGGTATATAACCAGCGATAAAGAGCGAAGCCTCGACTGTCCCGCAGGAGGTTCCACATACGGACACGTCAGGGCTGTGCAGACGAGTACTGAAATTCGCGCAGGCGACTCTTGAAAATGACAGCTACGCGAGGGTATCGAGCACAAAGCAGGACCTAGGGCGACAGCTGGCCGCGCTAGAGGCCGAAGGCATCCCAACTGAACTAATCCACGTCGATAAGAAGTCTGGGGCCACTACGGACCGCCCTGGGCTTACGGCGGCGCTAGCTCACGCCAGGGCCGGGGATGTCATCGTGGTGCACACACTGGACAGGCTGGGCCGGACGGTACGAGACACCCTGAACATGATTCACGAACTGGACCAGCGCGGCGTAGGTGTCCGCAACCTGGCGGACCCTATCCGGGTTGACTCATCCAATCCAGCGGACCCCATGAGCCAGCTCGCCGTTGTCATGCTGGCCCTGTTCGGACAGATGGAGCGCACTTATGCTGTCGAACGCGCAGCACATGCGCGTTCTGTTGCGGCAGCTGCCGGTAAGAGGACGGGAAGGCCTTCCGTAGTGGCTCCCGACAGCCTGGAACACGCTGTCTTGCTACGGGACAACGGAGCTACCATGGGCGAAATTGTCACCAAAACTAAACTGTCTAGATCAACCCTTTATCGACACTTGCCGCCGCGCCAGTAGCCTACTCATTCACTCAAAAGATCAAATGAGTTTTTACTCATTAGGCAGTGAGTCAATGTAATCGGTAAGAAACTCCTTGATGCTCTGCCCCTTTCGTGCCGCATTGATCTTTAGTTTGGTGTGCTTGCTTTCGGGTACCTCGAAGTTGACCCGGCGTGAGACTTCTTTGCTCGTGTCGTCTTTCAGGCTTTCCAGAAGCTTGGCTTTTGCGGCATTAGTGACGCTGGGGCGGCCGGTGCTCATCCCCGAGAATTTTGAACTCATTTACTCATTACCTCATTTACTCATCAGGCTGAGAATTTCATTCGTCAGCTCTAAGACTTCTTTGGCACCTTCGGACTTGGGGAAGTCTTCCAGGATTGTGGAGCCCGTGGCTGCGGTGCCAGGGTAATCGACCCTTTGGTGGATCTTGGTTTCCAGAACTGGCAGTTCGTAGCCAGCCAAGATGCCCGAGATTTCCTTTCCTATGTTGGTTCCCGTAATGGCCCTCGAAACCACAAACACCGCTTGGAGTTTGCCGTCTGTAATCTCGATGCGCTGCTTGACCAGTTCAACCAGATCGGAGGTGGCCCAAATGTCATAGGGGGAGGGTTGAACGGGAATGAGGATAAAGTCAGATGCCTTGATAGCCGATACGGCCAAATCAGCCGCCTGGGGTGCCCCGTCGATGATGACGAAATCCACGGGAGCAATGCTCTTTAGGTCTCGCTCGATGGTGGGCCGGTCCATGCCGACAACTGAGAGTGGATGGTCATCACGGACGGCAGCCCAGTCACGGGCACTGCCCTGTGGGTCGGAGTCGATCAGGAGGACAGTGTGGCCGGTCAAGCGGAGCGCGGTTGCGAGATGCGTGGCCAGTGTTGTTTTACCGGCTCCGCCCTTTTGGTTTAAAACGGCTATGACTTTCATGGGTCTCCAATGTGTACGAGTAAAAACTCAAATGAAGCTTTGATGCTTTACTCATTTGAGTATGTCATGAGTAAATGAGTAAAGCAAGGGCATTGGTACCTGTCCCGCTAGCCCAAAATTTTGCACTCATTCACAAGCCACCTCCGTTAGCGTGAATTTACGGGCGGATCTTCCTCAGACCCCAGTTCGTTGTCGGCTCCTCGCCATAGCATTGAAGGATGAGTACATATATTGAGCGAGACAGCGAGAATGGTGCCGAATCTTCCGTTTCCGGACGCGCTTGCGAGGCTTGCACCTTTGACGAGTCGGGGTCTGGCCTGCAGAGGAACAGTGGTTGGCGCTAAGGAATCTGTTTGGGCGGCATAGTTCAGGTGTTGTTGGTGGGCAGGTGGCGGTAAATGGATGCCCGGGAGACTCCCAGGGCTTTGGCGATCTGGGTGGGGCTTTCCCCGTTGGCATGTCTGGCTTGGGCTGCTGCGAGGGTGTCGGCATCTATGACGGTGGGGCGACCTCCAGTGCGCCCTTGGGCGCGGGCTGCGGCGAGGCCGGCCATGGTGCGTTCGCGGATCATGTCGCGTTCAAGTTCGGCGAACGCGGCCATCATAACGAAGAAGAATTTCCCTTCCCCCGTCGGACTGTAGGTTCCTGTCAGGGTTCCGGTGAGAATGCGCAGGCCGACCCCTTGGTCGTGGAGACCGTCGGCCATGGTGAGCACTTCCTTCACCGACCGGCCGAGGCGGTCCAATTTCCATACGCACAGGGTGTCTGTCGGACGGAGATGATCGAGCGCTTCCACGAGTCCAGGGCGGGCGGTGGCGCGGCTGGAGATCTTGTCTTCAAAGATCCGTCCGCAGCCCGCCGCTTGAAGGGCGTCGCGTTGGAGCTGGGAGTCTTGCCCGTTGGTGGAGACGCGGGCGTAGCCGATGAGGTTGAAATGCTGGGTTGCCATGAGTCAACTGTCGCACAACCGTCTCACAACACGACTGTCCGCATGGAGTGTTGTGAGACGGGTTGTGGACGACTTTGGGTCGGCGCGCCACTGAGACCCTGGACCGTCTCAGAATCGGTCGTTACCGGACGAAGCGCAGAAGGCTTGCGGAATTGGCGAATGCAACCTCCGTCGCTGGCGCCCTGTCCATCGGTTTGATTCAGCGGTGACGACAATGCCGGCCATCCCGGACAAAAGTGACCTGGCGCGTCTTTCTACTTTCCAGCGGGACCGTATCCGCTTAACACAAGAACCCGCAGAATGGATGCTCTGCGGGTTCTTGCTGGATGGTCCTTCTTTAGTCCGTGGGCGGAAGCGGCTCTTCTTTGCCTTTGACCGCGAGTTGCCAATAGTCAAGGTCAATGACGTTGTTTGGCAGTTCCCGCTCCAGGCAAACCTTTAGTCGGCTTGCTTCCCTGAAATGCCGGTTCAAGAATTCCAAAGATGGCCAGCCTTCGGATGGATCGTAGTTGTTATCAAAGTCCGCCTGCCAAGAACTGAGAGCATCTTTCAGTTCCTCTGACAGATCCCAATCGTTTGATTCAGTACCAGCGACATCTGCATCGCTCCACAGCGGGAACCCGGCGCCCATGGAATATTCAGCCATCAAACGAACTCTTACGGGTGGTGTATTCATGTTCACTACCTACAATTTCCCGCGGGGTACGACGTAATCACGATCTTGTTATTTGACGAGATAATGATCGTTGGCGAAAGCGTCGCCTTGTCCCCGTTGTTGTGATTAATCATGTTGATCGGGGTTGTATAGCAAACTTTCTCGAACCCTGCCCCATAGATTGCTGACGGGGAACTTAAGGCCGCCTTCGTCACGTAGGCCATGAAGTCATCCCACGAAGATCCACCACCGAAACGATTGATCAGATCCTGCCAATTATTCTTGTGTTGGGCACTGATGTGGTTGTACCCACTAGTCGTTGCCTTGCCACACTGCAAGGCAACATTGCCTTGATACTTCGAGGGCCAAGTAGTGATGACATGGAAGGGGTCATTGGGATTGTTACACGACAGCCAATCGAACGGGTTCAGCAGTCTAGGTTGGATGGTACCTGGTTTCGGGACGAAGCCGATCCCTGAAACATACTTGCTGCCGTCTGGAAATTGGGCTTCCCAGTCAGGGGACGCTGACGCGGGTGTGCTCGTGGTCGCTTGATTTGACGGTTCGGACGGTTCGGACGGTGCGGCGTTGGCGGCGATACCGCCACTGAGGGTGAGCCCCATGGATACTGCAGCGATAGCAGCAAAGGACAGTAAGTGCTTTCGAATTTTTTCATTGCTTCCCCAGATTGTTTGCTTTGAAACTCGAGTTCGACGAGATGATGTCGATCCTATTGGAAGCAGGAGAGCTCCGCTCGCGACAACGAAAGCTCGGCGTGTTGGTCGCCCGACAGAACACGCCGAGCTCTTCATCATGGTGACGGCCGTCAGTGCAGCAATATTGGGCCAGGCAAATACCGGCCACTACAGCGCTCGGTAAACCTTAGCGTCGGATATTTCAATCTTTTACTAGCCACCCTCTATTCGTCGTCGGTTGATGTCGCCGGGTCACGCAGTGGCCGGAGGTGGTCATCGAAGGGGGTGGTGAAGGCGTATCGGCCGTGGACATTGATGTGTGCGTCCCCAAGCGGAGAAAGCCGCGCCACGTCGGCGTCATCCACGGGATGTCCCTGCTCCCGCAGGGCGGTCAGTGCCGCGTCAATGTAACGGGTGTTCCACAGGATGACCGCGTTCAAAACGAGCCCGAGGGCGCCGAGCTGGTCCTCCTGGCCCTCACGGTATCGCTGACGTAGTTCCCCGCGCTGGCCATAGAAGATTTTCCGGGCCATGCGGTGGCGGGATTCCTGAACGGTGAGCTGCACGTGGATCGATCGGCGGTAGCTCTCATCGTCCGGGTCATACATGGCCAGCAGATGCAGGGTCTTGGCGGTACGACCATAGTCGGCGAAGGCTGCCCCGAGCGGGGTGGGGTTGCCGTCGCGCCCCAGCATCCGCAACAGGTCGTAGCCGGCGACTGAACCGCTGTGTAGGGACCCCACAACGCGCAGCATGTCCGCCCATTGCGCCCGAATGCGCTCGGCGGAGAGCTTGTTCGTGGCGACGGCGTTCAGGGAACCATAATCGGCGGCCTGCCTGCCGGGAAGAGTGAGGCGCCAGAGACGCTGGTCGGGCATGTCGGCCAGACGCGGGCTGAACTGGTAGCCGAGCAGGCGGAAGAGCCCGAACACGATGTCGGAGTAGGAGGCGGTATCCGTCGCGATCATCTGCGGTGCGGGTCCGCCGTCACGGTTGAGGATCACGTCCAGGACATGCAAGGAGTCACGCATCGTGCCGGTCACTACTACGGCCCCTATGCCGGAGACCTGGTCGTTGATGGCGTTGAGCCAGGTCACGCCACGGCCCTGGCCGAAATAGTGGGGATTTGGGCCGGCGTCCAGGGTGCGGACCGGGACAACGAATCGCAACCCGTCGACGGAGGCGACCAAGCCACCGCCCCATGCCCGGGCCGTTGGAACACCGGCCTGGGCAGCAATCAGGCGGGCATTGGCGGCGGTGAGGGTGTCGCTGCGCAGGTAGTTCTGTGCCACATGTGAGAGCCGGCGACGGCTTAGGGCCGGATGCCCGTGCTTGATCACCGGCGCGAACCCTAGGTTGCAGCCTTCAGCGATTAGTACCGCGGCCATCGAGGTGGCCAGATCGGCGAGTCTGGAACCGGAAGACTGCCCCGTCATACCCATGTGGGTGAAGTCGTTCAAATAGCCGGTCCATGCGTTCACTTCCAGTAGCACGTCAGGAAGATCCACCCGGGGCAGCATTCGTTCGACGGTGTCCCGCAACGCGGTCAGCGTGTCCGGTTCCGGCACCGCTTCCAGCCGCGGCTGATGGATTCGTGTGCGCCCATCGGGGCCCTTTTCCAAACGAAGAGGGGCAGTGCCCAAAGCTACTTCGGCCGGGCGGATCCGGGCGGCCAGACCCGTGTAGGCCGAATCGAGCCGGGCTGCAAGGTCGCTGAGATGGGCGTCAACGGGGTCCTGTAATCGCAGTGCAGTAAGAACATCAGGGCGGGCCCGTTCCCACGCCTCACCGTCGAGAAGGCGGGCCCTCGGGTCGCCCCACCGGACAGAATCAACGGCGTACACATCCCGGCGACGTAACGCCCGATGCAACGCCTCCAGTACGCACAGCGTGTACGCCCGGTGATCTACCAGTTCTTCCGGCGATTCCGGGCTGGGAAACACCAGTCGCCGCCACGACCCGACCACAACCTCGTCCACGAGCTCTGCCCGGGTCACCCGCTTGCGTCCAACCAGGCTCCCCAAGCCCCTCACCGCGTTCAAAAGCGCAGTGCCTGCCGGCGTTGCGTCCAACGGCAGGACCTCAGCGATCACCGCCACAAAGGGGCGGACGGTGGCGTATCGCTTCACCAGTTCCGCCTGCCCCTGGTCCGCGTCGTCCCCTGCGTCTGGTGCCAGTTCCTCAATGGTCGCAACCGCGGCCATCAGCCGTTCCCGAGATATGGCCGCTTGCAATCGGGTCCAAGCCTCTGCCGGGTCCAACCCCAAGCCTTGGTCCTCGACGCATTCAAGGATGACCTTTGCCGCCGCCGCCAAGGTCACCGACGCCCGCCTCAAGTGGGGCAGGGATCGCATCCGGTCCTTGGCTGATGCACGCACAGCGGGCCCGATGAGCTTGGTCGCCATCAGAACGGGGTCTTGGTAGTAACGGGGACGTATTGAGCGCTAAGCCTTGCGAGGTAGCGTGGTGATATGCCGACTGATCAATATTTGACTGAGGAACAAGCGGTGGTGTTCGGGCGGTTCGTAGGCGAACCATCTCAGGCGGAGCTGGAGCAGTTCTTCTATCTCGACGCGGCTGACCTGGGAAGGATTGCTGAGCGCCGCGGTGACCATAACCGGCTCGGTTTCGCGCTTCACGTTGGGACAGTGCGGTTCCTGGGTGCTTTCTTGTCGGATCCGCTAGATGTTCCGTGGTCCGTGGTGGAATATTTGGCGACACAGCTCCGAATCGCTGATCCGTCGGTGATCAAGCGGTACCCCGAGCGCGTTGCGACTCCGAACGCTCATGCGCGGGAGATCCGCCGGTTCTATGGCTACGGGGACTTCACGGGAACTGCGGTCGAGGACCTGAGCGAGTTCGTTTACGGCCTTGGGGACCAGCGGTACAGTGGTTGGCGCTAAGGCCGACTACACACAAAACACTACTTCCAGGCTCTGACATTCAATTACCCTGGCAAATTCATAACCACCACCAGTTGACCCACGACATAGGCGAGCTGACTGCCTGACACCACTTGCAACCCTGCCCCGCAGCTGCTCAGGCAAATATGTCCACACCAAAACCACGGCACCAGATGAGGCACACACAAAAAGCTGCGCAAGATCCCGAACAACTGCTTAAGGGGAGTGGAGGAATACTACAGGCACCTCGATCCTGATTTCCAACTGCAAAAATTTGTGGAGTAGTCAAGCGGATAAGGCCGCGTATCCGGCTCCGCGGAGGTTTTCTATGAGTCAACGCGGAGTCTATCTTTTCCACTGTCCAGCGTGTTGAATGGGGCAGAGTGCACATCACTGAATGTGTACTCAAGTTACCGGTTGTGGATACGCGAGGCGTATCACCGGTAGGGGGATACGTCAGGGGGAGACGATATGAAGGTCGAATATGTACAGCCGGTTGCTGTGCAGGATGATCCCATCTTTCGAGTTCGCTTGTGGACACCGCCTGCTAGGGACGGCTTTGCGTGGAGCGTGGACGATTGGGAGCTCACCGAGTGCGATCTTGATGACGTGCTCGACTGGGCGAGGCAGCACTCGGAAGGTAACCCGTTTGAGCTGTATGTGCGAGCGGGCTCACCGGATTTCTACCATCTTCGAGGTAGACCAGCTGACGGCGGCGGCACTCAAGAGACCATCATTCTTCACACCGATTAATCGGAAAACCAATGAAAGGTGTACTTATGCGTACTAAGAAGACCAACACTGGCAGACGAGATAGTCGTGCCAGACGCTGGAGAGCCGCGATGGTGGGAACGCTGTCGATAGCCTTTGCCCTCACAGGGCTGACGGTCGTCTCGGCTCCGGCGAACGCTGTTGTTGTCGGTGCCTGCACGATGAAGGCCAACGACCCTCATGCGTCCGTGCACGTCAGCGGAACGATCAACTCCGAAGGCACGTTGAAGTGCACGATCGGTATGACCGAGATCTACCTCCGCACATATCTGGAGAAGTCCGGTGGACCCACCTGGGGTGGCAATACGGAGTCGTGGCTGAACGCCACCGCCGGTAAGACTTACAAGAGCGTCGCGAACACCTCATGTTCGCAAGGTCCCGCCACGTTCCGCACTCGTGTGGCATACACTTTGCAGTCGCCTCCAGGCGTAAGCCCCGCATACACGGCGAACAACATCTACTCCCCGTGGTTTGGCCTGGCCTGTGGAGTTGCCTTCCGCAGTACGCAAGCCGAAGAGTCCAATTCCGAATGGACAACGGAGAAGGCTCTCCCACCAGGTGTAGTGATGCAGAGAACACCTGATGGAGTCCAATTGACATTCGGTGCACAGAACTAAAGAAACGAGTAAACGTTGGGGCCGGACAACTTGTCCGGCCCCAACGTTGCGCTTACTCCCAAGGACTCCGAAAACGCTGAAGTCTTCGTCGAAATGACGCCAGTTCTTTGGTTTACTGTCGGCCAGCAGCTCAAAGCTCCCAGTGATAGATCCGCAGGCCCGACCGGGAATCTGGCATGTTGCTGAAAGAACTTCAACAGTACGGCAAACCCTGCTAGGGTCGCTCCTGACTTCCGAGCCAGCAATGCCAGGGGTCTGACCTGCAGCGGAACAGTGGTTGGCGCTAAGCCTTTGAGATTGGCTTTAGGTTGGTGTCATGCCTGTTGAATTTCTTAGTGATGACCAAGTAGCTGTGTATGGCCGGTTCTCAGGGCCGGTCTCGCAGGGCGAGTTGGAACGGTTTTTCTTTCTTGACGACCGGGATCTGGAGTTGGTTGCTCGCCGTCGTGGCGAGGGTAGCCGGCTGGGTTTCGGGGTGCAGCTTGGAACACTGCGGTTCCTGGGGACGTTTCTTGATGACCCGGTGGCGGTACCGAAAGCGGTTGTTGATTTCATCGCGACGCAACTTGGAATCGTTGATGGTTCCGTTCTGGGAGATTATGTGGAGCGGTCAAAGACGCCCTACGAGCATCGCTGGGAGATAGCCCGGGTCTATGGGTACCGACGTTTGTCGGAGCCCGAGACTGCCACGGAATTCAGGGGTTTCCTGACGGCTCGTGCGTGGACGCGGGCCGAGCGGCCGATTCAGCTCTTTGACCAGGGCGTGGCGTGGCTCCGTTCGGAACGGGTGCTGCTTCCGGGTGTGAGCATGTTAGCCAGGCTCATCGCCGAGGTCAGGGGCGCGGCTGGCGATCGATTGTCTTCGGTGTTGGCGGGACGGGTTTCACCGGATCTTGGTCGTAGTCTTGATCGACTGCTGACGGTGCCAGCGGATTCCCGGTCCTCGGGGTTGGAGCGACTGCGCCGTGCCCCTACCCGGGCATCGGGGCCGGAGATGGTCCGTGCCTTGGAACGCGCTGCAGAGATCGCCAAGCTGGGTGCTGGCGGCGTTGATTTGAGCGAGATTCCGGCGGGGCGCGTCCAGATGCTGGCTCGCTACGGACTGTCATCGGATGCGTCGATGCTGAGGCGCATGCCGGAGCATCGCCGGTGGGCGACGTTGGTTGCAACCGCCGGGGCGCTGCAAGTATCGGCGGTCGATGATGCCCTGGATTTGTTCTCCGTTCTGATGGCGACCAAGCTCATCGGGCCCGCTGTGCGTGCATCAGCCAAGGACCGGATGCGATCCCTGCCCCACTTGAGGCGGGCGTCGGTGACCTTGGCGGCGGCGGCAAAGGTCATCCTTGAATGCGTCGAGGACCAAGGCTTGGGGTTGGACCCGGCAGAGGCTTGGACCCGATTGCAAGCGGCCATATCTCGGGAACGGCTGATGGCCGCGGTTGCGACCATTGAGGAACTGGCACCAGACGCAGGGGACGACGCGGACCAGGGGCAGGCGGAACTGGTGAAGCGATACGCCACCGTCCGCCCCTTTGTGGCGGTGATCGCTGAGGTCCTGCCGTTGGACGCAACGCCGGCAGGCACTGCGCTTTTGAACGCGGTGAGGGGCTTGGGGAGCCTGGTTGGACGCAAGCGGGTGACCCGGGCAGAGCTCGTGGACGAGGTTGTGGTCGGGTCGTGGCGGCGACTGGTGTCTCCCAGCCCGGAATCGCCGGAAGAACTGGTAGATCACCGGGCGTACACGCTGTGCGTACTGGAGGCGTTGCATCGGGCGTTACGTGGGGTCTTGGTAGTAATGGGGACGGATTGAGCGCTAAGCCTCCAGGGTCGCTTTGGCGGTGGGGCGCCGTCCGATGCTTGCCTTATTGAGGTGCCCGTAAATGGTGGAGCGCGGGACCTGGAGAAGGTCGGCGATGCGTTGGACCGTATGGGTCCCCGCGTCGTAGAGCTGCTGGGCGTGGTGGGCCTGGTCGGGGGTGAGCTTCGGGCGCCTTCCTCCTGTTCGCCCGCGGGCACGGGCGGCGGCGAGTCCGTCGCGGGTGTTGGCGACGATGAGTTCTCGTTGGAGTTCGGCCAGGACGGAGAGCATTCCGAACATCGCACGTCCTTCCGCGGTCGTGGTGTCGATGCCTTGCTCGAGGACACGTAATCCCACACCACGCTCGCGGAGGGATGCACCGAGGGTCACCAGGTGGAGTACCGAGCGTCCGAGCCTGTCCAGGCGGGTGATGACCAGCTGGTCGCCGGCCCGGTTGGCCGAGGCGAGTGCCTTGTCGAGCTCGGGCCTGCTGGCCTTGGCACCGCTGGCATGGTCGAGGTAGATGTTTGCCGGGTCGACACCGGCGCGGGCCAGGGCATCTGTTTGGTGCTCAGGGTTTTGGTCAGCGGTGGAGACTCGCGCGTATCCGATCAGCATGTGTCGATAATACCGGTGCTGTATGGTTTGACGACGTTGATTTCTGGCACGGGTTTCCGACATGCTTTCCGCAGCGTGTCGCCGACAGGTTCGGGATGTCGTCAAATGACCGTTTATCGACGCTACGTTCAGCCGCAGTGTGTCCCATTTAGCCGTTAGTTGTCATTTTCAGTACTCGTCTGCACAAATTTCAGTACTCGTCTGCACGGCCTTGAGATGCCCGTAGGCGGAACCCTGAGTGGGACAGGCTTGACCATATTCGCTGCCAGGGGTTCCTGCTAGCGCCCCTGTCCGGCGCCTGTTTGACACCCTACGATCCCTGGAATACCGTTTGGGCATGCACCTTTGTGACTGATCGACGAGACCACGCGAGTCTTTTTGCGCGTTCTTACTTTTCTCGTCTCGATCTCACATTGGATACGACATGACTCAATTACCCCAAAATTCCTATCAGGCTGTCCTCTCGCGCCCGCAAGTGCCACTAACTTTCAGTGCCGCACTTGTTGGGCGTTTGGCCTATCCCTTGGTTTTCATTCCCCTTTTGCTTGCGATCGAAGCGAGCACTGGATCTTTCGCGGTTGCCGGTGCGGCAGTTGCCGGCTATGGCGCTACTGCCGGATTCCTTGCACCGCTTCGGGCCAAGGCAATCGATCTGTTTGGTCCGCGCCGGACCTTGCCGGTCCTTACGTTCTTCTTCTCGGCGTTCCTGATGGCCATCAGGGCGATCACCGCTTCGTCTGAGGCCAGCCCCCTCCTATGTACGGTCTTGGCCGGGCTGGCGGGCGCTTTCGCGCCGCCACTCGGGCCTGTGATGAGGGTGCTCTGGAAACGGCTTACGGATGGGCCGGCGATGCTCAAACGCGCTTTGACGCTCGATGCCGTGATCGAAGAGGTTCTCTATCTCATTGGCCCGGCCGTAGCCGGTCTCCTCATCGCGGTAGTGCCGGCCAACACAGTATTACTGCTTCCAGCAGCTCTAGTCTTAATCGGTACGGTCGGCATGGTGGCCTCAGGTTCTCTCAGTGATGCACCCGGCGGCAACGCAAAGAAGTTCTCCTCGCCCATCGAGGCCCGCCAGAAGCTGCTCGCCTCTCGGCCATTTCTGAGCTTGCTCGCCCCTGTTCTTGGGATCGGCGTTGCCCTCGGCATCATCTATGTAGCGGTGCCTGCATTTGGTGAAGTGCAGGGCAATGTCGCAGCAACCGGTTTAATTCTCGCTACCTTCGCTGCTGGTAGCGCGTTGGGCGGAATCCTGTACGGTCGCTTTGCATGGAGTCTGGCACCCATGCGGCAACTGCCACTCCTAGCTGCCGGGGTTGCGGTGGGGTCAATCGCGATGGCCGTTGCTTCCGGCGTTGTTACCTTGGGGATCATCGCAGCATTGACGGGACTCTTTTTATAGCCAGCGATGATTGCCGCGTATTTTGTAGCCAGCAGATTTGGCTCCGATGAGCAGGCGACGGAGGTCAACACATGGGTAAACACGTCTCAAAACATAGGATTAGCAGCGGGCTCCGCCCTGGCAGGCGTGCTGATAGAAACGTCTGGCACAACCATCAGCTTTTTTTCAGCTGGCGTTGCTGCTTTAGCCCTCGTATTGGTAGGACTATTCCTTGCTCGAGCGACAATCTTCCCGATCAAACAATCCATATAGGTCAGACACTGACTAAGAACCGGCCGACGAACAGTCGACCGAACCCCGCCCCGTAAGCCGGTCGGACACCGGCCCGTGGATTCATGCGGGCGCTGGAGCTGAAAAGTCTCTCCATGGCAGTTCCAGAGGGGAAGGGCTAACGGGAATTCCACTCGCAAGAACAGTCGTTCCGCGCACTTCGACTGTCGGTGGCACCGGGTAGGCTAACGACACCTAGCTAAATTGGAGGCCACTGTGGACCACTCTCATCCGAACGACATTTTCATCGGCGCCGATGGGGACAGGGTCGAAAAACCGTCCCTCGTCATCCACGGGGATAAGACTCTGAGCGGAACACACAATGGATCCGTGTGCGTGCACGACGGGACGCTCACGATCGTTCAAGGCGCGAACCACAACGGTTCGCTGACCGTGCTCGCGTCCGCACACGTCACCATCCACGGCGTGCATAATGGGTCCCTGTCAGTTGGTTCCTCAGCGACGAGTGAAGTCCTCGGTGCACAGAACGGGAGTGTGCACGTCGACGACGGTGGCACCCTTCTAGTGGCAAGCGGCGGCCGCCTCGCCGGATCCTTGACTGTGGCCGGTCGAATTGAGAATGCCGGCGTACGAGGCGGGACAGTAAACAATATCGGTGGAGAGATCATTGACCTTCCGGGGTCGAAGGTTATGGAGCCACAGCTCGGTGCAGATGGAGCGAACGTCTTTCGCTGGTAGCTCAGAGCTGCGATGAGCTCTCGAATCGTTACTTACGGTGAGGCGCATCGTCTATTGCGTGGCGTCCACTTAGCGGAACCTCTAACGGCACGACGGAGCTAGTCGTTGTTGCCTCGTGATGCTGGGGCAGTCTTAGTGTTGGGACTCTCGTGTCAGCGGTTACAGGTCAGCGGTTTGCGACGACGTCGAAGACCTCGCGCCCATGCAAACGGCTTCACGGAAGGCGGCTCAGGGTCAAAGCTGCTCTGGTGCACGGACAAGTTTTTCAATGAGGGATTCCAGATGTTATGTCACGGGCTGACTCTGGCGTACCGGCTCCCTGGATACTCTGGCTCCGCCAGGGGATTCGTATTACGATAGTACTCATGGAACGAAAACTACACGGGCAGCCAGTCTCGGAGGCCGAGATCGACCAGTGGGTCGAGGAAGCCGAGGCAGGCTACGACGTCGAAGACCTCAAGGCCCGCATGGGGCGCCCCGCCAGGGGTGCAACCGCTTCGCAGGTTGTGCCCGTGCGCTTGACCACCGAGGAGCTTGCTGCAGTCATGGAACGCGCTGAGCGCGAGCATCTGAACCGCTCCGAGGCGTTCCGCGCTGCGCTGTCGAGCTGGGCGCACACAGACAACACGCTTACCAGCTCATGATCGTTCGCGGCTCCGCGCACAAGCACGGAATCAGCGATGAGGACGGGATCGAGGCAGCCTCTTGGCCGTTCCGGGAGGTGCCGCTGGATGATGAAGATCCGCGGCGTTTCCTTCGTCTGGGATTTGATACCCGAGGCAGGCTGTTGGAACTCGTGGTGCTGGTCTGGGATGACGGGACCGAAGAACTCATCCATGCGATGAAGTGCCGGCCGCAGTACCTATCGATGCTCGACTGACAGCAACAGCTGGCGAGTATACCAACTCGTGCCCGGCTGGCCATAAGCAACACGTCATAGGGGAACGCTGAGCGGGACGCCTTGCGAGGTGAGCTTCAGGAACATGATCTTCTGAGCTGAGTGGCGGTTTCCGTTTGCAAAAAGTTTCAACGAACTCGAGTTCAGCACTCGTTTAGAAAGTCCGGCTGGGTACCAAGAACTCACAGCGATGCGGTAAGAATGAAGTGTGATGAGAAACCAGCAGCATCCCCCGGGGACCCGTAAGAAAGTACTCATATGGATGGTTGCCTTGTTCGTGCTGTTGGGCCTCGTCGTCGGTTGGGCCGTGGATCGCGCAACAAATCGCGGCGATGCACCAATGGGGAAAGCCGCGTCGGGTAACACCGTCCTCAGCGACATCGCGGGTATCTTTGATGAACAGCTTTCCGGATTTCAGGTGAGTTACACGCCGGCATTTGCCGACTACCTTGCGGCGGTTCGCCCAGGGGCACTGAATAGTGAGGCTTGGCCCGAGGCCGACTACGCCCTGTTCCATGTTCCGCGCACCTATGAATCCGATGCCAAAGCTGTCGGCATCGTGGTGTGGGTTGGCGAACTGGGAACCGCGACCGGGAGGGCAATGCTCTGCGCGGAGGTTGGCGTCGATCGTGCTGGGGCACGGATCCACTTGCAGGAGACGCGCTGCCCGGACAACGTGCCGTCCGAACCAGGACAGACCGACGCACCCCAGGAAAGGGCCGCGGTATTGGATCTGCCTGTAAAGATTCGAAGCAGTCTGGTGACGGGGCAGCCGGCGAAACGCGGCATGACCATGGCAGGGGTCCTCCCAGCGAATCCGGCCCGAGCCGGAGGACAGTGCTCCGCAAATGAACTGGACGCAACCTTTGACTCGGGCAATGCGGCAGGGAATACGGATGACTACATCCTTCGCGTGCAAAACGTTTCGGCAGAACCGTGTGAGCTATCGGAAGCGACCGGTATCGAAATCAACCAAGGCACGGAAATCCTTCGTCCACCATGGACTCAGCGTAGCTCCACCGTGACACTGCAACCATGGGAGTCTGCTGCGTCGGCAATATCATACAGGCCCGACGACATCTCATCGGAACACCAGATCATCACACTGCACCTGCCAGACGGCGATGTGATTGTGGGAGCGCCCGCCGGCCCCTCTGGAAGGGTGCTTGCGGTTTCGAAGTCAACCCAGATCAACGCGACACCATGGGAAGTTGTTGGGTACGGCGTAGGCGTTGGAACATGGGAGAACGGGTACGCCTTTGTCCATATTGCACCGCCTTGTCAGTCCCAGCAACTTGCAGTGACCACACCCCGACCGGAGGGCTCCTCGTCAGAGCAGGACGAGGCAGAGGAGCTCCCGTATCGGCTGTTGAACATCAGCACGGGCACGTGCCGCATTGATGCGGGCAGCTTTGCCGGCCTCGATACCGTGCCACCGTTAGACGTTGCAGCCGCGGTCGTGTTGCAGCCAGGAACCGCCGTCGATCTCGGCATCACTGGCGGGGCCCCGAATCTTTTCGACATCTTGGTCGTTGACGGAGTTCAGGTAAGCACAAGCGTTCGATGAGCGTCTTCGAGCTACTGACGTCCTATTTGGGGAACGTTTACCGGACGTCCTAATTCAGACTTGCTCGGCAAGGTAGTCGTAGCTGAACGGCAAGAGGTCGCTGGCAATAACGCTCACAAGTCCATGTGGCGTATCGAGGATTACGCGGATTCCTGGGTAGTAATCAACAAGAATCTGCCGATCCCGCCCGCACGGGCTTTTCACGCCTCGGTCATGATTTCCAACGGCCACAATGTGAGTTAATTCAGCTGCACCTGCGGAGCGCGCTGCTCCGAGCGCGACGAGCTCAGCGCAGGGACCGCCGGTGAAGTGGTACAGATTCACGCCTGAAAAGGTCCGTCCGTCTTTTGCTCGAACCGCAGCGCCCATTGTGTGCACACCATCTTCCCCAGGTCCGGCATCAGTGGTTGCATTGATTGTCTCGCGTGCCAGGCCGATGAGAGACTGCTCGATCTCTGACAAGGGGAGCGCAGAAGCAGGAAGTGGAGTGGGCATACCCCAATAGTACGAGGGCTAGTGTCCGCATCGGCTGTTCCACTGGGGGAATGTCGTACGGGATGCCCTTGACGGATCCTTCAGTGGGCAGATCTCACCCCGGTGAGAAGCAGCTCGAGGCCGGCAATGAACTGGTCGCGATCGTCGTGGCGGCTGAACTCTGCTGCTACGCGGGTGAGGAATGGGAAGCTGGTGGGCTCGAGCTGCTCCCAACGCTTTGCCCGCTTTGCGAGCCATTCTTCTTGAGATTGGCCGGCTGCGACTTGGGCGTTGCGTGTCATTTGAGCTGCGACGGCGATGACGTATGTGAAGATCGCGGTGGCCATGTTGAACTGCTGTTCCAGCGGTGTCCCGAATGCCTCGAGCGCGCTGCCAATCTGTTCGAGGGCTCGGAGTGTGCTGGGCAGAGTCGGCGCTTGTGCGAGGTGCGTTCCGATCCATGGGTGCTGCTCGAGCAGGTCGAACCAGGCCAGCGCGAGTGCGTGAACCGTGTCGAGAGGCTCGACCTCGACGGCGGTTGACGTCTGTCCCGCGGCGGTGAGTACTGCGTCGCAAGCGAGGTCGAGGAGTTCGTTACGATTCGCGACGTGCCAGTAGATGGCACCAGCGCCGGTGTGGAGGCGTTCGGCGAGCACCCGGAATGTGAGCCCGGACTCACCGGAGGCGTCGAGGATGTCGATCGCTGCTTGAGTGACTGCCTCTTGGGAGAGCGCGGTGGCGCTGGGTCTGCGCCCGCCGCCGCGTTCCTTTGCCATGGCTTCATCTTGACACAAATGGAACTATATTCCAATATGTAGTTATGGAACATAATTCCAATCCCGCTGTTGCGGCATCCTCCCGCCCCAAACCCTTCCCGCCCCAAACCCTTCGCGCCGTCTGGCCCGCTCTCGCCGGCCTCACTGCGGTATTCCTGATCGAGATGCTCGATACGTCCGTGTTGAACGTCGCGTTGCCGACGATCGCAAGGAATCTCTCGGCCACGGCTTCTGAGTTGCAGTGGGTAAGCGGCTCCTACTCGCTCGTCTTCGGCGGTCTGATGCTCGCGTTCGGTGCGATCGCCGACCGATTCGGTCGACGCCGCTTCATGCTGATAGGCCTTGTGTTGTTCGGTGTATCGAGCCTGTCGATTCTCTTGGTGTCTTCGGCAAGCGAACTGATTACGGTCCGGGTGCTGATCGGTATCGCCGCAGCGATGACCGCGCCGGGGTCGATGGCGTTGTCGTTTCGCCTGTTCGATGACGATGCCATGCGCGTTCGTGCGACAGCTCTGATCTCTACGGTCGGGCTCATCGGGCTTGCCGTCGGACCTACGGTCGGCGGACTGATTCTCGCTGTTGCTCCATGGCAGGTGCTGCTGCTGATCAACGTCCCGATCGCCGGGCTGGCGATCGTCGGCATCCGATTCGGGATCGCGGCAGATAAGCCCACCGATCTGCACCGCGTGCCCGTCGACCTCCTCGGCGCGGCACTGGGCACCGGAACAATAGTGCTCGTCCTCCTCACACCCACGCTGTTCGTCAACCTCGGCGGACGGAATCCATGGCCCTGGATCGCAGCAACTACCGCTATCGGCAGTGCGTTCGCGTTCATTGCCCGCCAACGGCACGCCGCACATCCACTCCTGGACGCAGCGCTGTTCACACGCCCCTCGGTCATCACCGGGTTGAGTTACCAAGCGGCAATCGGGCTCGCCACCGCGGGCCTCGGATACACAGTCTCCCTGCAACTCCAGCTGGCGTGGGGCTGGCCGCCCGCCCTCGCCGCGCTCGGCGTCCTCCCGCAAGTACTGACCATGATCTTCATCGGCCCATTCGTCGAGATCATCGTCCGAAAATGCGGCATGGACCGCGCCAGCGTGCTCGGCTCCACCGCAGTCATCGCCGGATTGCTGATCTATGCACTCCTGGGGCGCACCCACTACGTGTGGATCGCATTCGCACTCGTTTTCGTCGCCGCGGGAATGCGCGTGGTTATGATCACCGCCACCATCAACGTCATGCGCGGCCTACCCCCAGAGCGTACCTCCATTGCAGCAGCCCTGAACGACACCAGCCAGGAACTCGCAGCAGGCATCGGCATCGCCGTCACCGGAACGATCATCGCAGCTTTCATCGGCCATGCGCTCACCGAAACCCGCTGGAGCACAGCAACCACCAACGCATTCGAGAACGCCGTCACGCTCGGAGTCCTCACCCTCACCGCCGCCGCCATCGCACTCCTGACCGTCGCTCTCATCCGCGCACGGCACGAGCAGCCAGAACAGCACGGGGCGTAGAGCCCAGCGCAATCCCTGCCCGCTAGGGGAACCTCTACCGGGCTGCATGGCGGATACGGACCGGTGAGTGTGGGTGAAAGCTTGAGAGGGTGAAACTCTAGTGCGCCGGTCAGAGTATTGCGGTCAGTACTCCGCCGTCAGCGCGCACGGCAGTTCCGTTTGTCGCGGAGGAAAGGGGACTTGAGAGATACACGGCGAGGTTCGCGATTTCGGCGGGCTCGATAAAGCGCTCAAGGAGAGATGTCTGGTTGCCACCAATGATCATTGCTTTCATCTCATCCGCTGACATTCGCTGCGACTCAGCGATGTCATGGATGGTACCGGCAACACCGTCAGAGTAGGTCGGGCCACCGAGGATCGTGTTGACCGTCACACCGGTACCGCGGGTGAGCTTGGCGAGACCGTTGCTCAAGGCGAGCATCCCTGCTTTCGTCACGCCGTAGTGCATCATGTCAGCGGGTACGTTTACACCTGATTCGCTGCCTACGAAAATGATCCGACCCCAGCCAGCATCGATCATCCCGGGTAGTAGCTCTCTGGAGAGCCGGACTCCGCTCATCACGTTTACCGCGAAGTAGCAAGACCAGTCATCGTCAGATATTTCAGTGAAGGGCTTTAGCCCGAAGAGACCGACGTTATTGACAAGGATGTCGACGGCCCCGAGCGAGCTGAGTAGCCTTTGCACCGCCGAGGCGTCTGTGAAGTCCGCCGCAATGCCGGCAACGACCCCGCCAGGCACTTCGGCTTGAAGGTTCTTCACCGATTGCTGGAGGCGGCTGGCATCGCGGCCGTTGATAACCACCTCGGCCCCCTCCTGGAGGAGAGCCTTCGCGATCGCGTACCCAATCCCTTGCGTTGAACCGCTTATAAAGGCGCGTTTGTTTGACAGCTGCATGTCCATGGTCGTTCTAGCCTCTCATTATTGCTTGCTCAGTCAAGTAAAGATAGTCAAAATTGTTTGCCCAGTCAAGTAAACAGGTAACCTGTATGCATGACTGATTCCAGCGTCCCAAACCTCCTCAAGGGAGATAACCTCATGTCGTGGGCAGCTCTTGCGACGGTATTGGAATGGCTGCCTGCCGCACTCGATGCGCCTTTGGTTCGTAATTTCGACCTCACGCACTTCGAGTACGGCATCCTCTTTGCCTTGGCTGACGCGCCGAACCAGACGCTGGGGATGACTGTCCTGGCCGGCTATGCCAATAGCTCGCTTTCTAGGCTCTCTCGAGCAGTATCGCGGATTGAGGGTCGCGGTTGGGTGCAGCGCAGTCGGGACCCCTTGGATGGGCGGTCCACCTTGGCCTCCCTGACCGAGGCCGGGCTAGCCATGTTCGAAAAAGCCACGCCCGTGCATTCTCGGACCGTCACGAAATTAGTCCTAGAGCCCCTCACAAACGCCCAACGAGATCAGCTGCGCGATATCAGTCTTCGGATCCAACACGCGATTCGGGAGCAGGAGAGTTGGTGGGCAACAAGCACCCACTCTTCCGACACTGACTAACCTCGATATTTCATTGGCACGGGCAAGGGTCGCTGGATCTCGAAAATAAAAGTAAGTTCCGCCGGAACGCCAATGCATTACGGCTTGATGCTGGCGCCCCACAGCCGTCCCGTATTACGGTCTTCCACCCGAGCGGGTGCAGACGACTTCGGAAATTTGCGAAGCTGTGTGCTTCTGCAGGTGTCACATTCGCGTATACCCGGCCCGAGAAAAAGCCCGGTGATGGGGCGGCAGATTCGATCGATAGAATCCCCCGGGCGCTAACTGGGACACACTGCGGCTGAACGTAGCGTCGAGAAACGGTCATTTAACGACATCCCGAACCTGTCGGCGACACGCTGCGGAAAGCATGTCGGAAACCCGTGCCAGAAATCAACGTCGTCAAACCATACAGCACCGGTATTATCGACACATGCTGATCGGATACGCGCGAGTCTCCACCGCTGACCAAAACCCTGAGCACCAAACAGATGCCCTGGCCCGCGCCGGTGTCGACCCGGCAAACATCTACCTCGACCATGCCAGCGGTGCCAAGGCCAGCAGGCCCGAGCTCGACAAGGCACTCGCCTCGGCCAACCGGGCCGGCGACCAGCTGGTCATCACCCGCCTGGACAGGCTCGGACGCTCGGTACTCCACCTGGTGACCCTCGGTGCATCCCTCCGCGAGCGTGGTGTGGGATTACGTGTCCTCGAGCAAGGCATCGACACCACGACCGCGGAAGGACGTGCGATGTTCGGAATGCTCTCCGTCCTGGCCGAACTCCAACGAGAACTCATCGTCGCCAACACCCGCGACGGACTCGCCGCCGCCCGTGCCCGCGGGCGAACAGGAGGAAGGCGCCCGAAGCTCACCCCCGACCAGGCCCACCACGCCCAGCAGCTCTACGACGCGGGGACCCATACGGTCCAACGCATCGCCGACCTCCTCCAGGTCCCGCGCTCCACCATCTACGGGCACCTCAACAAGGCAAGCATCGGACGACGTCCCACCGCCAAAGCGACCCTGGAGGCTTAGCGCTCAATCCGTCCCCATTACTACCAAGACCCCAGATCGGTGTCGCGGTGGCAGCCTTGCCGTCCCGCACATAGCTGACCTCGACGGCGTCGCCGGCCCGCAGCCCGGCGGCGGCGCTGATTCCAAAGAACGTGAAGGCCACCTTGCCGGGGTTGATGGAGGCCTCCGTTTGGAGGGCGCCAACCAGCGTGGCCGTGGTGCCATTGTCGCTGGGAACAGGTACATCGCGTCCCAGGAGGCTGACAATGCCGGCCGTGACAGAGCTGGAGAGTCCCAGCGGAGCGCCAAGGGCCACCACCGGCTGGCCCACCAACACCTTCGAGGAGTCCCCGAGTGGGTCGGTGGGCAGGTCCTTGTCAGCGGTGACCTGCAAAACGGCCAGATCCGATTCCGGATCCCGGCCCACCAATTTTGCTTCCACGCTGCGGCCATCGCTAAAAACGATATCGATGGTTCCCGCTGTTGAAGCAGCTGAAATTGCGTGGTTGTTGGTGATGAGGTAACCCTCCGGGCGCACAATCACGCCGCTTCCGACGCCGCTTGCCTCACCATTGAGAGGGAGACGGTGACGACGCCGGGCAGCCCACCCTGGGTGTCCTGAACGGCGTCGCACGCCCCGCTGGCCGTGGCGGAGGCGCGTGTAAACCAGTGACCGAGCAAAGCGCCCAGCAGTCCCGCCAACATGGCCAAAACTGTTGCGGCCACAACAATCCATGTGGTCGGGTTCTGCTTGAACCAATCGCGGGGAGGCGGTGCGCATGGGCGTACTCCGATCAGGAAAACCACTGAGCACCTGGGGGTTTCCCCTGCTAGGACATCAGGGCAGAACTTTGCCTGTCGCCGCCCTGCAAATGGGTATCAGCCTGGGGGTTAGATGGCGCAGCCGTCCGGGCCGCACACCTGCGCGTCCGATCCATCAGAGGGAGCCGCGGCCACCATGGTCAACGGGTTGGCCTCCTGCCATGCCTGCTCCAGCGCCTGGCTGAAGACGTCGGCAGGCTGGGCACCGGAGATGCCGTACTTTCGGTCAATGACAAAGAAGGGGACCCCGGATACCCCCAGTGCGCGGGCCTCGGCAAAGTCATGGCGGACGTCGTCGGCATACTTGTCGGTGTCCAGTGCCTCGGTAATTTCGACGGCGGGCAGGCCGGCGTCCGTGCCAATTCGTACCAGTGCCTCGCGGTTGCCGATGTCCACCCCGTGCTCAAAGTGGCCTGACAGCAGGGCTTCCTTAACGGCGTCGCCCTTGCCATTGGCGGCTGCCAAGTGCAGCAGTTCGTGGGCCTTGAAGCTGTTGGCGACCACGACGCCGTCGAACTTATAATGCAGGCCCTCGCCCTCGGCCGCCTCCTTGACATGGCCCAGCATGCCCATGAGCTGGCTGCGGTCCATACCCTTGCGCTCAACGAGATAGTCGAGTTCGCTGCCATCGTAGTGCTCGGGGAGGGTGGGGTCCAGCTGGTAGCTGCGCCATTGCACCTGAACCGAATCCTTGTGCGGGAATGCGTTCAGCGCTGTCTCAAAACGGCGCTTGCCAATGTAGCACCAGGGGCAGGCCACATCGGACCAGATCTCAATCTTCATACTGGCGCAACGGGGCTGGCGCAGAGATTATTCCAGCGGCCGAAGCCGGGACCGGATAGGCTCGACCACTGGAAACGACGGGCTCGACCACCGAATCGGTGATCGAGCCCGTCGAGATCAATATTTAAGGCTGCCCCACCGGAACCCGGATCTCGGGCTTGCAGTGGCGTCGCATCCGGTGAAGGCAACCAAACTTAGACGGCCAGCAGCTGTGCGTCGGCCGTTTCGTGCAGGTAGTTCGAGTAGGCGGAGAGTGTCAGGAAGGTGGGGAATTCCTCGCCTAGTGCCACTGACTCGAAGATTTCCAGGGCGTCCTCGAAGCGGTCGGCGTCAAAGCGGGGCATCTTGGCGAATTCCTCCTCCAGCATCTCCTTGACCCAGTCGAAGGTGATCAGCTCTCCTGTATCGGTGATGGCCTGGCTGTGGATCCACTGCCAGATCTGGGAGCGGGAGATTTCCGCGGTGGCAGCATCTTCCATGAGGTTGTTCAGGGCCACGGCGCCGTGGCCGCGCAGCCAGGACTCGATGTACTGGATACCCACCCAGATGTTGTCACGGATGCCCTGCTCGGTGATGGTGCCTTGGGTGCCGGCGATGTTCAGCAGGGCCCTGTCGTCGAGCTCCACATCCTCGCGGGTGCGGCTGATCTGGTTCGGATTCCAGCCTAGAACCTCGTCGAAAACCTCCATGGCCACGGGCACCAGATCCGGGTGGGCCACCCAGGAACCGTCGAAGCCGTCGTTGGCTTCACGGGTCTTGTCGGCACGGACCTTCGCCATGGCGTTGGCGTTGGCCTCGGGGTCGCGGCGGTTGGGTACGAACGCGGCCATGCCGCCGATGGCCATGGCGCCGCGGGTGTGGCAGGCTCGGACCAACTGCTCCGTGTAAGCGCGCATGAACGGTGCGGTCATGGTGATCTGGTTGCGGTCAGGGAGCACATAGCGGGGGCCGCGGGTGCGGAAATTCTTGATGACCGAGAACAGGTAGTCCCAGCGCCCGGCGTTCAACCCGGCGGCGTGGTCACGGAGTTCGTATAGGATTTCCTCCATCTCAAAGGCGGCTGTGATGGTCTCGATCAGCACCGTTGCCCGGATGGTGCCCTGGGGGATGCCGAGCAGGTCCTGGGCCTGGATGAAGATGTCATTCCAGAGGCGGGCCTCCAGATGGTTTTCAATCTTCGGCAGGTAGAAGTACGGGCCCTTGCCCTGGGCGATGAGGCGGCGGGCGTTGTGGAAGAAGAACAAGCCAAAGTCCACGATCCCGCCGGCCATCGGCTTACCGTTGATGAGCAGGTGCTTCTCCGGCAGGTGCCAGCCGCGGGGCCGGACCACAATGGTGGGCAGCTCCTCCTGCGGCGCCAGCTTGTACTCCTTGCCTTCGGGGCTGGTGAAGTCGATGCGGCGTTCCAGTGCGTCGATCAAGTTCAGCTGGCCACGGATCACATTGCCCCACGTGGGGGTTGAGGAGTCCTCCATGTCGGCCAGCCATACCTTGGCCCCGGAGTTCAGGGCGTTGATGGTCATCTTCTTATCCACCGGGCCGGTGATCTCCACACGGCGGTCCTCCAGGCCCGGGGCCGGAGGGGCCACCCGCCAGCGGGGGTCCTCACGGATGGCGGAGGTGTGGCTGAGATAGCGTGGGTCCGTACCACTGAGGATCTGGCGGCGACGTGTTTGGCGGGCTTCCAGCAATTGTGCACGGCGCGCCGTCGTCGTGCGGTTCAGGGCGGCGATGAAATCCAGGGCCTCGGGGGTCAGGATTTCTTCCTGTCGGTGGATGGGGGGTGCGGTCAAGGTGACGCCGTTAAACGTGATGCCGTTCAGGCTGTTCGTTGAGTTCATTTCGATGCGCTCCAAGTCAAAAGTGCTGCTGGTCGAGCGTGTCGCGACCAAAGATCTCGACACGCTCAACCAGCGGGAAAAGGGTTAGTGGAACTGCTGGGCTTCGGTGGAACCAGCCAAGGCGAGGGTGCCGCTGTTTGGGTTCAGTGCGCTCGCCACCAGATCGAAGTAGCCTGTGCCCACTTCGCGTTGGTGTTTGGTTGCGGTGTAGCCGCGGTCTTCAGAGGCAAATTCGCGCTCCTGCAGTTCGACGTAGGCGCTCATCCCATCCCGGGCGTAGCCGTGGGCGAGGTCAAACATCGAGTAGTTCAGGGCGTGGAAGCCAGCCAGGGTGATGAACTGGAACTTGAAGCCCATGGCGCCGAGCTCGCGTTGGAACTTGGCGATGGTGGAGTCGTCCAAATGCTTTTTCCAGTTGAACGACGGTGAACAGTTGTAGGCCAGCATCTGGTCCGGGAACTCTGAGCGAATGGCTTCGGCAAACTTCTTTGCATGGGCCAGGTCCGGGGTGCCGGTTTCCATCCAGATGAGGTCGGCGTGGGGTGCGTAGGCCAGGCCGCGGGCAATGCACGGTTCGATCCCGTTGCGGACATTGTAAAAACCTTCGGCCGTGCGCTCGCCGGTAATGAAGGGCTTGTCGCGGTCGTCGACGTCGGAGGTGATCAAGGTGGCCGCCTCGGCATCAGTGCGGGCAATGATGACGGAGGGGACACCGGAAACATCGGCGGCGAGCCGTGCCGCGTTCAGGGTGCGCACGTGCTGGGCTGTGGGGATCAGGACCTTCCCACCCAGGTGCCCGCACTTTTTCTCGCTGGCCAGCTGGTCTTCCCAGTGCACGCCCGCTGCGCCGGCGGCGATCATGGATTTCATGAGCTCGTACGCGTTCAGCGGCCCGCCAAAGCCGGCCTCGGCGTCGGCGACGATCGGCACCAGCCAATCTTCCACACTCTGCTTGCCTTCGGAGAATTCGATCTGGTCTGCGCGAAGGAGGGCGTTGTTAATGCGGCGGACCACGGTGGGCACCGAGTTGACCGGGTACAAAGACTGGTCGGGGTAGGTGTTGCCCGAAGTGTTGGCGTCGGCGGCAACCTGCCAGCCGGAGAGGTAGATGGCCTTCAGCCCTGCCTTGACCTGCTGCACAGCCTGGTTGCCGGTGAGGGCGCCCAAGGCGTTGGTGTAGTCCTCGGGTCCGGCGTTGCGCAGCTGGTTCCAGAGCTTTTCCGCGCCGCGCCGGGCCAGTGTCTGTTCCTCGGTGACACGGCCCCGAAGCTTGACGACGTCATTCGCACCGTAGCTACGTTCGATCCCGTCCCAGCGGGGGTTGGCGGCCCATTCAAGTTCGAGAGCGGCGGCTGCCTGGGCGTTGCTCTGCTCCGGCGTCATTGCGGGTTCAAATGCTGCAGTCATGATTGTCGCTCCTTCTTGGAATGTGGTGTTGCTGTGTTCTTCTTCGTGATTTCCACTATTCAGGGGTTTTATCAACACTGCTAGGGGTAAAGGATGGAAAGATTGGCGCTTCTTCACGTATCCTAAAGAAATGACAAATGCAGGCTGGAACCTCACCCCTTCGACGCCTCGGGAGAACGACGGGGGCGCATCCAACGACGAGCTGGACATGATCGCGCTGGGGCGGCGGGTCAGGTTTCTGCGCAAGCAACTGGGTATGACCCTGGATGACCTTGGCGCCAGGGTGGGTGCCGCGCCGTCGCAGCTTTCACTCATTGAAAACGGCAAACGTGAGCCCAAGCTGACGTTGCTCCAGCATCTGGCCGGGGCACTCGGCGTCGGACTTGAGCAACTGCTGGGAGCCGAGCCGCCCAGCCGGCGGGCCGCCCTGGAAATCGAGCTGGAAAGGGCGCAGCGGGGGCCGCTGTACCAATCGCTGGGACTGCCGAAAGTCCGCGTCAGTTCGCGGCTTTCCACGGAGGTGCTGGAATCGCTGGTGGGCCTGCAACACGAACTGGAACGGCGGCTGGATGAGCAGTCGGCCACACCCGAGGAAGCCCGCCGGGCTAATGTTGAGCTGCGTATGGAAATGCGCGCCCGCAACAACTACTACCCTGAGATTGAAAGCCAGGCGAAGGACTTGTTGAAGGCCGTGGGGCACGACCGCGGGCCACTGTCCCACCACGTGGCCGCGGACATTGCCGAGCACCTCGGCTTTGCCCTGCACTATGTGGGGGATTTGCCGCATTCCACCCGTTCGGTGACGGACTTGAAGAATCACCGAATTTACCTCACGCAGGGCCAGCGCTCCGACCACGACCCCCGTTCCGTGCTGCTGCAGGCCCTGGGCCACTATGTGCTGGGGCACCAGACACCGCGGAACTATGCCGACTTTTTGCGCCAGCGCGTCTACACGAACTATTTTGCCGCCTCCTTGTTGATGCCGGAGCGGGCCACAGTGGACTTCCTCAAGGAGGCCAAGGCGGCGAAGGAACTGGCAATCGAGGACATCCGGGACGCTTTTGCTGTCTCCTACGAGACCGCCGCGCACAGGTTTACCAACCTGGCCACCGAACATTTGGGCATCACCACGCACTTCCAAAAGGTGCACGAGTCCGGGATCATTCACAAGGCCTACGAGAATGACGGCGTGAACTTCCCGGGCGACCATACTGGCGCCATCGAGGGGCAGGCCGTCTGCCGGTTCTGGACCTCGCGGGCCGTGTTCGAGGTGCCCGATAAGTTCCGGGCCTTCAATCAATACACTGACACGGCCGTGGGCACGTTCTGGTGCACGGCCCGGACCGAACGGCACTCCTCGGGGGAGTACTCGCTGAGCATCGGGGTGCCCTATGCGCATGTGAAGTGGTTCCGCGGCCGGGACACCACCGAGAGGTCGCAGTCCAAATGCCCGGACCCGGCCTGCTGCCGCCGCCCGCCGGTTGCGCTGTCGGCGCAGTGGGCCGGGAACGCCTGGCCCTCCACCCGCGCCAACTCACACCTTTTGGCTGCCATGCCGCAGGGCGCCTTTCCGGGCGTCGACGAAACAGAGGTGTACAAGTTCCTGGCAGTCCACGAAGGGCGGTAGTGCCGGAGGTTTCACGGATCGTTGCCTGACGTTCACCTGGTAAAGGTTCGCAAGCCCTCGCAGGAGCATAGCGTGAAGGTGTCAACAGCACCACGGCTCCCTAAAGTGAGGAACTACCATGACCACGAACCGGCTCCCCGTTGTTTTGACCCCAGAGCCTGCCAGTGATGAGGACGTTGTTGGCAGCAACGTTTCGGTTGTGAACGCGATGTACCAGGCTCTTTTGACCGCCGAGGAGATGGCCCCCGAAGCGCTGCACAGCTACTTCGTTGACTTTTACCTGGCACAATCACTCGACGGCGGATTCGCCCAGTACGTCTTCATGACCCCGGACCGGGTGGAACTGGACGGCTACATCCGCGAAGGGCTCGCCGCGATGGGAGCCTCAGGCCATCTGGAACTATTCAACCGCGCCACGGCGTTCTTCGACTCGCTCTCCGATGCCGACAAGGATGCCTACCTTGAAGGCGAGGCCATCGCGGATGAGCGCCCCGACGGCGTCACCGCCATGGAAGCCCTGGACAACGAGTTCGAGGAACTGCTGGAAACCGAGGACGTCACGGGCCTGAACGCCGCCTGGCTGCGCAGCCAGGATGGACTGCTGGTCCTGGACGGTGCCGAACTGGCAGCGCACATCGCCGCACGTGTTGCCGAAATCCCGGACCTGGCAGAGCGCCAGGCCGAGGCCGACAGCGCGAACACCCCCGAGTTTGAGGCCATCATCGGCGAGCTCTGCGCCCTCGCCGGGCACGACCTGGAGAAGATCACCATGGGGGACCCCAATTTCGAGCACAACGGCAAAAACGTGCTGGCCTGGCACTTCACCACGGATAAAGGCAGCTTCATCATGATCGAGGAGGAATCCGAAGCCCTCATGATCAACCCGGAAACCAAGGACGTCATTGCCCTACTCGAGTTCGATGAAGACGAGTTTGCCATCGCGTAGGGGCGCGCCGGGACGGCCAGAGGCGATTCTTTTGCGCAGATAAAGTCGGTGTGCGTGCCATACACCCGCTTTATCTGCCCAAACGATGGTGGAACCTCTCGGAATATGGCCGGACCCACAACTCCATAACAGCCGGGCCGGAACTGGACAGCAGCCAGGCCGTTTGTGCCACGGGCGGCACCCGCTGGGGGCGACGCGAAAAGCGGGTGCCGCCGTCAATTGCCGTATGGTCGAACCCATGAATGATCTCAAATGGACCGCCATCACACCTGCCAAAACCGCGTGGCAGTCGATGCCCTTTGCCCCCGGCATCTACAACATTTACCTGACAGGCGGTCTGCCCAAAAACGTGGAGTGGCCCGCCGAGTTGAAGCCCTTGAAGCGCGGGGACCTGATCTATGTGGGACGGGCGACGAACCTGAAAAGCCGGGCCCGACACCACGATGTGCAAACCTCAAAATCCACTTTCCGCCGCTCCCTGGCAGCCATTTTGGGGCTCCAAGCCCAGTGGCATGGAAAATCGGCACACCCGCGGCTGACGGACACCGACGAGGAACTGCTGAGCGCCTGGATGGTGAGCAACCTGGGCACCTCATTTTGTGTGGCGCCAAAGCTGGAGCTTGTCACGGACCTCGAAGATGCCATGCGCGCCGAACTCTGCCCGCCGTTCAACCGTGACGGACGGACACCGGAACAATTGTATGTTTCGGATGCAGCCGCCGCCGCGCAGCGCAACGCCCTGCGCGAGAGGGGCAAGCCGTCCGGGGACTGATCCCTTGACCTTGGCCGTAATCCCCAGCATGCTTTCAGTTACCAGCCGGTAGCCGGACCAGCCGAGGAATCGGCCTGGCCACGGCCCACCGTCTGGTCGCCGAGGGTGCCCACGTTTCTAACTCCGTACTCCGCGCCTTGGCTGGGTCAAGATCTATCCTTCGACAGAGCGGAGAAGCACATGAGCGGCGTTCCTTTCGCGGGCGGGATCGGCCCGGGCGCGAGCTTCCCGGATGAGGTCCAGGAGCTGCGCGCTCGCACACGGAACTTCATTCGCAGCACCGTCATCCCGGCTGAGCCGCGGCCGGGCCAAGCACTGAACCTTGCCGTCCGGCGCGAGCTGTCCGAGGCTGCTAAGGCTGCCGGGGTGTATGCCCCGCACGTTTCCAAGGACTTTGGCGGGCAGGGGCTGGCGGTGGAACATTGGTCACCAGTGTTCCAGGAGGCCGGCTATTCCCCGATTGGTCCGGCGGTGCTCAATTGCATGGCTCCGGATGAAGGCAATATGCACATGCTGCACCTGATCGGCACGGCGGAACAGCAGCGCAGGTACCTTGCACCCCTAGCCGCAGGCGAGATCAGCTCCTGTTTTGCCATGTCGGAGCCGCACCCCGGCGCCGGTTCAGATCCGGATGCCCTCCTCACCACTGCCATCCGCGACGGCAAGGGCTGGGTCATCAACGGCCGCAAACGGTTCACCAGCGGGGCCACATTTGCCAGCTTCGCGATTGTGATGGCCAGGACCGCCGAATCCGGGACCGCACCGGCCGGGGCCACCATGTTCCTGGTGCCCATGGCGACCCCCGGCGTCAGCCTGGGAGCGCCCATCCACACCATGGACAAGTACCTTCCAGGCGGCCACCCGCATGTGGATTTCGACGACGTCAAGGTCCCCGCCGCCGCCGTGCTGGGGGAGCCGGGGATGGGCTTCAAACATGCCCAGGTCAGGCTGGGGCCCGCCCGGCTGACACATTGCATGCGATGGTTGGGCCTGGCCCGCCGCGCCCTGGACATAGCCCTGGACAGGACCAACAGCCGCGAAATCTTTGGCACCCATATTTCGCAGTTGGGCATCGCGCAGGACATGATCGCCCAGTCGGTCATCGACATCGAGACCTCGGATGCCATTATCACCCAATGTGCGGCCTTGCTGGGAGTCGATCCCAGGTCCGGGTCAGCGCTGTCGTCGGTGACCAAGGTGCACTGCTCCGAGGCCGTCTACCGGATCATCGACAGGGCGGTCCAGCTGTGCGGCGGCGACGGCGTCTCCGACGGACTCCCTCTAGCCCAGTATCTGAACGAGGTGCGCCCGTTCCGCATCTATGACGGGTCCACCGAGACCCACAAGTGGGCCATCGCCCGGCGTGCGTCCGCTGCCAGGCGCCACGCCGTGGAGGCCGGCGAGCCATTCCAGGGCACGGTCAACGCTGACAGGTGGCAACGCTGATGGGTGCCCGCCAAGACGTGGTGGACACCACGGCGGAGGCGCAACGTCTTACAACGCCGCCCCTGCTGATCGTGGAGCGCGTGGAAGAGTTCTTAGACGGCGCAGGCCTGGGGGCGGGGCCCCTGCACATCCGCCGGATTGGCGAGGGACAGTCCAATGTGAGCTTTCGGATCATCCGGCGAGGGGCCGATGTCGTGCTTCGCAGGGGCCCGCGCCCGCCGCTGCCCCCGTCGACCCACGACATGATCCGCGAAGCCCACCTGCAACAATTGCTGGCGCCGCTGGGTGTGCCGGTCCCGAAAATCCTTGCCGTATGCGCCGACACACACGTCCTGGGCGTGCCGTTTTACGTCATGGATTTCCTCGAAGGCGACGTGGTGACGGACAGGATTCCGGCGCACCTGGACTCGCCGGCGCAGCGCAGAGAGAGCGGGGAGGCCGTTCTTGACATGCTGGTGCGGCTACATTCGGTGGACACCAGCCACGGCGAGATTGCAAAAGTTGGGCGCCCCGAAGGGTACCTGAAACGGCAGGTGGAACGCTTTGCCGGCCTGTGGGAGATGGGCGCCACGAGGGAACTGCCGCAGGTCCGGGCGCTGGCGCAGTGGCTGGAGGCGAACCGGCCGCAGACGCAGCGCACGTCCCTGATCCACGGCGACTACAGGATGGGCAATCTGATGTTCCGCAGCCACGGGGCCGTGCGCGTGCAGGCGGTCCTGGACTGGGAGATGGCCACGCTCGGGGACCCGCTGGCCGACTTGGGCTACCTCAGCGCAACGTGGGCGCAGGCAGGAACGCCGGCCACGTTGATGGAGCTGACCACCGTGACCTCCCAACCCGGCTACCCCACCCGGGAACAGCTGGCAGCCCGGTACAACGAGCATTTCGGGCTCGATTTATCCGCGCTGCCCTGGTATCAGGCGCTGGCCCTGTGGAAGGCGGCGATCTTCAGCGAGGCGATCTACACGCGGTGGCGCCAGGGTGAAGGCGGCGGGCACGACGGCGGCCAGGACGTTGGTGCGGTGCTGGAGGAGGGCGTGCCGCGGCTTCTGGACGTGGCCGCTGCCCACGCAGCGCGTTTGTAGGCTGCGGTCCGGATCAGGTGTGGATTGTGCCTGGGCCAACATCGATCAACCGGCGTTGGCTGACGGCTAGGACGGCCACGAGTCCGGCGATGGCGAGGGCCCAGCCGATGCTGACCGGGCCGGACCCCCAGTCCAGGCCGCCTCGCTGGTGCGAAACGGCCATCCAGTCCGCAAACGAGGCGCCGAGCGGGCGGGTGAGGACATAAGCCACCCAAAATGCCGGGACCGCAGGCAGGCCCAGCTTCCAGTACGCGAGCGCCGGGACCGCCATGGCAACGGCAAACAGGACGCCGGAACCCAAGTAGCCCAGGTTGAAGGTCATGGCGGTGAGATCACCGGCAGCGGTGCCCAGGGCAAAGGTGGCCAGCACGGTGGCCCAGTAGAACCCTTCACGGCTTCGGGAGGTGATGCTGTGGATGGACAGGGTCCCTTCCTTGCGCTTCCACAAGATGAACACAGCAGCAAGCACGGCGGCGTAGAAAACGGTGGACACCAGGTAGGGGACGCCGAGCCCTACATGGAGGACATCCGCGGCCATGGTGCCGAAAATGCTGACCATGACCACGGCCAACCAGTAGACCCACGGGATGTAAGCTTTCACGGCGAATTGCAGGCCCAGTGCGGCCGCAAACGCCAGTGCGCCAAGGCCGACGGCGAGTGCCGGGTCCAGGGTGTGCGCCAGGTAGTCGCTGGTGGTTTCGCCCATCCCGGTGGTCAGGACCTTGGTGACCCAAAAGATCGCCGTCACCTCGGGAACCTTTGAAATTAGCGGGGTCGCTGGCCGCGCGACCGTTGATCCGGGCCCATCCGGTGAAATCTCCTCAAGCATGATTTGGATTCTGCGCCAATTGGCTGGGAGCTACCCGTGAAGGGCGGCGACGATTACCGGAGCAGGGCCTTCAACCGCTTTGCGAGCGCACCCGCGTCAAAATGCTCCGGGTCGATGTTCTGGCCCTTACGCAGTCCCAGCCAGGCGCGGATGTTCTTGTGGTCGGGATGGCCTGGATCACGGGAAATGGCGAGCTTGTCCATCCAGCCATGCGCCCCGAACGAATCTTCCTGCGGTGCGTGGCCGCCGCCGTCGGTGCACCGGGGCAGCTCCCCGGGGGCGGCTGGCGGCAGGATGGCTTCCAGCGTGATGGTGTGCTCCCAGTCGTCGCCAAAGTCGTAATGGTAGTGCAGGGCTGAACCTGGTGCGGTCAGTAAGGAGTTCAGCGCAACATCCCTTTCGTCTAGGGGAGGTGTGCCCCAGTGATCGGCGTCGGGGTCGTCGGGGGCGTAGCGGACACCGGTGGCATGGTCTCCGATCCGGAATTCGTGCAGGTGGCGGTCTTCCCAGGCAAACAGGTGTTGGAGGAGGTCGTGGAGCTCGTCGAGGGCAATCTCGGCCGGGACCTCCACGCGGCGCCAGACGGGCGAGGTGATGTCATCGATTTGGATCTTCAGCTGGTAGGTGGCTTGTGACGGCGCACGGTTCGCGGACCTGGCAGCGGCCGCGGCCTCCGCTGCGAGTTCCTCGATCTTGTCATCGAGGAGCTTGAGCGCCGAGGCCAGCGGGCTGCGCAGCACGGGCGGGACCGTGATGTGTGTTCCGATTTCCACCAGGCCCTCCTCGGCGAACTTCCGTATCTGCGAGCCCACCATGATGGCCTCAAGTGCCTTGGGACCAGCGAGTGCGCTTGGTCCAAAGAGGAGCTCGGATTTCATCGGTTTGTTGGACGCCGCATCCGCCAGGGACAGGGCAACCATGACGTTCACTGATTTCTCGGGGTCGAAGGCCGCGTACGGAATGATGGAGTCGTAGAACAGGAAGTAGGCCAGCACCGCAGTGTCGTGGTCTGCTCCGGCCGGATTCTCGCGTAGCGCCTGGCCGATCTTGGTCAGCTTGACGTGGTTCGCGCTGACAGTGATCAGCCTGGTGTCGATCAATGCCTGCCAGTACTCCATCAGGGGTGGCAGCTGGATCATGGAGGTCACCGGTCTCGGCGCATCGGCAGCCGCCGTCGGGTCAGCCTTGGTGGTGGCGGCTCCCACGGCGTTCACGCCTACACAGGCCGCTGCCTCGGCAATGTCCTTGCGGGGCAGGAGCCGTGTGTCCGTCAACTTGCGACCCTCGCCAATCCAGGCCAGCAACGCCACGGCCCGGCGGACATAGACCAGCTGCGCCCGGGTCTCGCCGGCCTCCTGTGGGGTGAGTGGTGGAACGCTCACGTACTGCGACAGCTTGAGGCCAACCGCCGCGGCACGCTCCGGGTCCGTCATTCTCAGAAGTTGCGCCAAGTCGTTTTGCGTCCCCGCCCATGTCAGCGTGTTTTCCAGGAACTTCAGGAACGTGTGCAGGGCCAGGCCAATGCCCAGCCGCATCTCGGGGTGGAAGTCCGCCGCCGATCCCAGGATCTTGCTGGTCAGGGGGACGTCTATGTTCGTCGCATCGACGGCGGGGACGCTTTGGGCGTAGTTCTTGAAGAAATCCGCCAGCAGGCTGCAGAGCCAGTCCAGCTGTTCGGGATCCACTCCGGCTGCGGTGGCCCACGCGCGGAACCCGGGTGTTAGGGGTTCTAGGGCCCGCCGCGCCACGACGTCGGTGAAGGAGAGCACCGTCTTTGCGTCGGCGGCCGTGACCGGATTGCCAAAGCGGGACTTCTTGGACTTCGTGGCCACGGGATTCCTTCGCAGATGGAGACTGTATCCCTCAACCGTAGCTGGACGACGGCGGGTGGGGACATTTGCGCCTTGACGAGTCCCGCCGTCGTGATGAACGTATTGCCACTTGCGTGTGGCGCCGCACACATTTATGCTGATTGTGCACTATTAGAACAGTCCGTTCAGATAGTGAACAAGTGACACTGGCGGCGACTGAGCCGCACAATGTAGTGAGGAGCCCTCCTGTGCAGTTCCACCACCACGGCTATGTATCCGGTGACCCGCGCATCCAAGCAGCAGCGGGGACCGGAATTGACCGTCCCGCGGAGCTTCCCGACGAGGTGGACGTGCTCATTGTGGGCTCCGGCCCGGCGGGCATGCTGGCGGCGGCCCAACTCTCGCAGTTCCCCGGAATCACCACCCGCATGGTGGAGCGCCGCGATGGGCGCCTGGTAATCGGCCAGGCCGACGGCATCCAGGCCCGCAGCGTCGAGACGTTCCAGGCGTTCGGGTTCGCCGAACGCATCATCGCCGAGGCCTACCGAATCACCGAGATGGCGTTCTGGCGCCCGGATATAAAGGACCCCACACGCATCATCCGTGGCGGCCGCGCCGTCGACGACGCCACGGGCATCAGCGAATTCCCGCACCTGATCGTGAACCAGGCCCGTGTGCTGGACTACTTCGCCGAGGTTGCGGCCAACTCGCCAACGCGTCTGACTGCCGACTACGGCTGGGACTTCCAAGGTGTCGAGGTCACGGATGGTGTCGAGTACCCCGTGGCTGTGACGCTGGTCCGCAGTGCCGGGCCGGACGAAGGTGCCGAGCGCATTGTGCGGGCCAAGTACGTGATCGGATGTGACGGTGCCCGCAGCAAGGTACGGGACTCGATCGGCTGCACCATGGCCGGGGACAAGGCCAACCACGCGTGGGGGGTCATGGACGTCCTGGCCCGCACCGACTTCCCGGACATCCGCACCAAGTGCGCCATCCAGTCCCACGACGGCGGATCCATCCTGCTGATCCCGCGCGAAGGTGGCCACCTCTTCCGCATGTATGTGGACCTGGGCGTGGTGCCCGAGGACGACAACGGCGCCGTGCGAAACACCTCCTTGGAGACGATCATCGCCAAGGCCAACCAGATCCTACAGCCCTACACGCTCGATGTCCGCAACGTCGCCTGGCACAGCGTGTACGAGGTGGGGCACCGCCTTACCGACAGGTTTGACGACGTCCTTCCGCAGGATGTGGGGACCCGCACGCCGCGCGTTTTCATCACCGGCGACGCCTGCCACACTCACAGTGCCAAGGCCGGCCAGGGTATGAATGTCTCCATGCAGGACGGCTTTAATATCGCGTGGAAGCTCGCCCACGTCCTGGAGGGCCGCAGCCCGGAGAGCCTGCTGTCCACATATTCGGCCGAGCGCCAGGTGGTGGCGAAGAACCTCATCGACTTTGACAAGACCTGGTCCTCGCTGATGGCCAAGAAACCCGAGGAGTTCGATGACCCCTCGGAGCTGGAGGACTTCTACGTGCGCACCGCCGAATTCCCCGCGGGATTCATGACCGAGTACGCGCCGTCGCTGATCACCGGTGCTGCCACCCACCAGGGCCTGGCCACCGGATTCCCGGTCGGCAAACGCTTTAAATCGGCCATGGCCTCCCGAGTCTGCGACACCAACCCGATCCATCTGGGTCACCATGCCACGGCCGACGGCCGGTGGCGCATCTACGTCTTCGCCGACGCCGCCCCGGCCGGTGCCGCGTCACCCGCTTCGGAGTTGGCGCATTGGCTCGCCACCGCGCCCGAATCGCCCCTTGCGGCAACGCCGCAGGGGCTCGACGCCGACGCCTGGTTTGATGTGAAGGTCATCTACCAGCAGCGGCACGAGGACATTGACATCAACGCCGTGCCCGCGGTCTTCAAGCCGTTCGTGGGACCGTTTGAGCTCACCGACTACGAAAAGGTGTATGGGACGGTTTCCGGAGATGACATCTTCGATGTCCGTGGACTTAGCCGCGACGGCGTGGTGGTGGTGGTCCGCCCGGACCAGTACGTGGCTGCCGTGCTGCCGCTGACCGCGACCGCGGAGCTGGGCGATTTCTTCGGGCAGGTCCACACGGGTCAGAACGTCTAAAAGGCACGGGAAAGGGGCAGGTCCGGCAGTGGGTTCACTGCGGGACCTGCCCCTTTCGGCTGGGACTTTTGCTTGGGGCTTTTGCTTGGGATCTGCCGGGGCTACCCTAAGTCGACGACCTGGAATTCGAGCAGGTCCATGCCGCTGGCCACCGGTGCCTGGTCCGAGTGGTCGTGGCCGGCCCGCTTGGCGCGCCAATCCTCAAAGTCTTCCCGGGTTGCCCACTGCGTATAGACGAAGTAGCGGTCTTCACCGGAGACGGGGCGCAGCAGCTCGAATCGCTCAAATCCGGGGGAACCGTCCACCGAGTGCTTGCGGGCAGCGAAGCGCGCCTCCAGTTCGGACCCGGCCTCCACGGGGACGTTGAGTGCGTTTATGACAACGATGGACACGTGTGCTCCTTCCGGGATCCGGATCCGCCGGACCACCTGTCCTTCCACGCTACCGCAACACGGCCCCCGGCCATCTAGCCGGTGCCAAGATACCCCGCTCTCACGAACACGGTCCCAACCCGCGAACGCACCGCAAAGATACACCGCCCGCGCGGGTTGGCCCCTGTTTCGGCCCGCGAAATTCACGCGGCGACGGGTTGGCCCCGTTCCCGGTGGAACAACGGCGGAGCGGAGCCCTGGACTAGTAGCTGGCGGTAGTACCGGGGCCGGCCTCTGGAATGTACTTTGCGGCGAGGGCTTCGCTGCCCCGGGCCAGCAAGGCCACGTCGGCCCCGACCAGGATGAAGTCCACGCCTGCTTCGAGATAGCGGCGCGCGGTGGCCTCGGCGAACGCGTTGACGCCCACGGGCTTGCCGGCAGCCTTGGCCACCGTGATGCAGTGTTCGACGGCGGCGACAACGTCTGGATGCTCCTGCTGGCCCAGCAGCCCCATGGAGGCGGCAAGGTCCGAGGGGCCGATGAAGACGGCGTCCACGCCGTCCGTGCCCGCAATGGCGGCGGCATTCTCCACGGCCTCGCGCGATTCGATCTGGACCATGACGGTGATGGTCTCCGAGGCCCGTGCCAGGTAGTCCGGGATTCGGTTCCAGCGGGCGGACCTGGCCAGCGCCGAGCCTACACCGCGGATCCCGAGCGGCGGGTAGTGGGCAGCTGCAACCGCGGCAGCGGCGTCGTCGGCCGTGTGGACCATGGGGATCAGCAAGGACTGCACGCCCAGGTCCAGGTACTGCTTGATCAGCACGGCGTCGTTGACTGGGGGCCGGACGACGGCGGTGACGGGGTAGCTGCGCACTGCCTGCAGCTGCGCCAGGATGGCCTCCAGCCCGTTGGGGCTGTGTTCGGCGTCGATCAGCAGCCAGTCCAGGCCGGAACCGGCGCAGATCTCGGCCACCAGCGGGCTGGCTGAACACACCCACATCCCAGCCAGCGGGCGGTCCGCCGCCGCCAAGGCGTCCTTGAAGGACGCGTCCGGTGCTACTCGAATCGGCATGTGATGGTGCCCATCTTTCCGTAGTCGGCAAACACGGTGTCACCCGGGTGAACCCACATGGGCCGGGTGAAGGAGCCGGCCAGGATGAGCTCCCCGGCCTTGAGCACGTCCCCGTGCGGTGCGATCTTGTTGGCCAGCCAGGCCACCCCCGACGCCGGGTTGTTCAGTACGCCGGCTGCCACACCGGTCTCCTCCACCACCTGGTTCTTGTAGAGAATGGCCGCCACCCAGCGCAGGTCCACGTCGTGCGGGCGCACAGGTGTCCCGCCGATGACCATGGCCCCCATGGCGGCGTTGTCGCAGATGGTGTCCACAATGGTGCGGCTCTCCATCTCGATCCGCGAATCCAGGATCTCCAATGCCGGCACCACGTATTCGGTGGCGCGCAGGACGTCGAAGATCGTGGCGTCGGGGCCGCTGACATCCTCCTTGAGCAGGAATGCCAGCTCCACCTCGATGCGCGGGTGAGAGTATTGTTTCCACTCCACCGTGGCGCCGTTCTCCAGGATCATGTCCTTGAAGATGATCCCGTAGTCCGGTTCGGTGATGCCCGTGGCATACTGCATGGCCTTGGACGTCAGACCGATCTTGTGCCCGCCCAGCACCCGCCCGGCAGCCTCGCCGCGCTGGCGCCACAAGTTCTGCACCCGGTAGGAGTCCTCCACGGTCATGTCCGGGTACCGCGCCGTCAGCCGCGGCATCGGCGTCCGGGTGCGGCCGGCGTCGACCAGCTCGTCGGCAATGCGCGCAATGGTGTCATCATCAAGCATGGTGTCTCCTTTTAGAGTTGGTTGCCCAGCTTGAAGCCGCGGTCCTCGCCCGGTTCGCGGGTGTAGGAGAAGCCGTCGGCGCCGACGGTGACAGCCATTTCGGAGGCGTCGGAGCGCTGGATGACCGGCTGCGGATTGCCGTCCAGGTCCAGGACCAGGGAGGCCTCGGTGTACCAGGACGGTACGACGGCGTTCCCCCACCAGTCGCGGCGCTGGTTGTCATGCACGTCCCACGTGATGGTGGGGTTGTCCGGGTCGCCAGTGTAGTAGTCCTGAGTGTAGATTTCCACGCGGTGGTCGTCGGGGTCAAGGATGTACAGGTAAAAAGCGTTGGAGACGCCGTGCCGGCCGGGGCCGCGCTCAATGCGGTCGGAGATGCGCAGGGCACCCATTTTGTCGCAGATCTGGATGATGTTGTGCTTCTCGTGCGTGGCAAAGGCGACGTGGTGCATGCGTGGGCCGTCGCCGCCGGTCAGGGCGGTGTCGTGAACGGTCTGCTTGCGGTGCATCCAGGCTGCGTAGGTGACGCCGTCGGAGTCCTTGATGTCCTCGGAGACCCGGAAGCCCAAATCCTCCAGGTAAGCCCGGCCCTTGGGGACATCCGGGGTGACCTGGTTGAAGTGGTCTAGGCGGACCAGCTCACCGGCCGTGTAGAGGTCGTAACGCTGGGTCAGGCGCTCCACGTGCGTGGTCTCGTAGAAGAACTCGTAAGGGAAGCCCAGCGGGTCCTCAACGCGGACGGAATCGCCGATGCCCTTGACGAAGCCGTCCCGCCGGCGCTCGGTTCGGCAGCCCAGCTCCTTGTAGTAGGCCTCGGCGGCGTCCACCTCGGCCGGTGACTTCACCCTGTAGGCGAAGGCGGCGACGGCGGCCACCGGGCCCTTGCGCAGCACCAGGTTGTGGTGGATGAACTCCTCCAGGGAGCGCAGGTAGATGGCGTTCTCGTCTTCTTCGGTGACGTGCAGGCCCAGCACGTCCACATAGAACTCGCGGGACTTGGACAGATCGGTGACCACGAGTTCCATGTAGGCGCAGCGGACGATGTCCGGGGCGGGCACGGAGGGGGTGTGGATGAAGTCAGTCATGGCGTTACTCCTCTTTGAGCGGGGGTGGTCAGTTGGCGGCGGAAGCGCCGAATTTGGGGGTGTGGACGGTGCCCAGCGTGATGTGCACGGCCTGCTGGTCGGTGTAGAAGTCGATCGAGCGGAAGCCGCCCTCATGGCCCAGTCCGGACGCCTTCACACCGCCAAACGGGGTGCGCAGGTCGCGGACGTTGTGGCTGTTCAGCCACACCATGCCGGCCTCTACGCTCTGGGCGAAGTTGTGGGCGCGGGTGAGGTTGTTCGTCCAGATGTAGGCGGCCAGGCCGTACTTGACGCCGTTCGCCAAAGCCAGCGCCTCGTCGTCGTTCTCAAAAGGGGTGATGGCAACCACCGGGCCGAAGATCTCCTCCTGGAAGATCCGCGCGTCGGGCGACACGTCCGCAAAGACGGTGGGGGAGACGTAGTTGCCCGTATCCAGGCCCTCCGGGCGCCCGCCTCCAGCCAGCAGCCGGCCCTCGGACTTGCCGATCTCCACGTAGCTCATGACCTTGTTGTAGTGCTCCGGGTGGACCAGCGCACCCACCTCGGTCGCCGGGTCGTGAGGGTCACCCACCACAATGTTCCTGGCCCGAGCCGCAAACTTCTCACAGAAGTCGTCGTAGATGCTGCGTTCCACCAGGATGCGCGAGCCGGCCGTGCAGCGCTCGCCGTTGAGGGAGAACACGCCGAAGAGGGCGGAGTCGATCGCGGCGTCAACGTCGGCGTCGGCGAACACCACGCAGGGGCTCTTGCCACCCAACTCCATAGACAGGCCTTTGAGGTTGGCCGCGGCGTTGCGGAAGATGGTCTGCCCCGTGGTGGTCTCGCCCGTGAAGGAGATCAGCGGCACGTCGGGGTGCTTGACCAGGGCATCGCCGGCGTCCTCGCCCAGGCCGTTGACCAGGTTGAACACACCGTGCGGCAGCCCGGCTTCCTCAAAGATGGTGGCCCACAGCGAGGCGGAGAGCGGGGTGAACTCGGCGGGCTTGAGCACCACGGTGCAGCCGGAGGCCAAAGCCGGGGCCAGTTTCCAGGATTCGAGCATGAACGGGGTGTTCCAGGGGGTGATGAGCCCGGCGACGCCGATCGGCTTGCGGTTGACGTAGTTGATCTGGGTGCCGGGAACCTTCATGGCGTCGTCGAACTGGGCCACGATCAAGTCCGCGAAGAAGCGGAAGTTCTCCGCTGCCCGCAGCGCCTGGCCGCGGGCCTGGGTGATGGGCAGGCCGGAGTCAAAGGACTCCAGCTCGGCAAGCCGGGACTCCTGGGCTTCGACGGCGTCGGCGATCTTGTTCAGGACGCGGGAGCGCTCCCGCGGCTTCATCCGCGGCCACGGACCGTTGATGAACGCTTCGCTTGCTGCGGCCACGGCGAGGTCGATGTCCGCCTTCTGCCCGGCCGCGGCCGTAGCGTAGTTGGCGTTGGAGACCGGGTCCAGCACGTCAAAGGTTTCCCCGCCAACAGACTCAACAAATTTGCCGTCGATGTAGTGCTGGATGTGGGTGGGGAGGTTATTGGGAAGGTAATGCGCGGTCATGGGTTGTTTCCTTTGCATCGGTTACGGAAGATTGGTGCGTTAGTGAAGTTGGGCCAGGGTGGCCGGTGCGTCGCGGTGGCTGTGTGCCAGATAGGCGTCGAGGGTGGCGGCACGGTGGGCGCGGGCGGCACGTTCTATGTCATCCGTCCCCGCCCCGCTTTCCAGCAACTCCAGCAGCGCCTCGTGCTCGGCCACAGATTCCTGGGCCCGGCCCGGGACGTAGCTGAAGGTGGAGGAGCGCAGCGTCTTGAGCCGGTTCCAGCCGCGGTGGACCAGGTCCAGGATGTGCGGGTTGGGACAGTTTTCAAACAGGACGCTGTGGAATTCCAGGTTCAGCGCCGTAAAGCGCAGGGGGTCGAAGTGCTCCAGGCAGGAACGCATTTGGGCGTTGATGGCCCGCGCGCGTGCAATGTCCCCCGGCGTGATGAGCGGTGCGGACAGTGCGGTTGCCGCTCCCTCCACGATGGACAGAGTCTGCATGGTGAACAGGTATTCGGTGGGCTCGATCCCAGCCACCGTGGCGCCAACGTTGCGTTCAAAGGTGACGAAGTCCTCGGCCTCCAGCCGGCGGATGGCCTCCCGGACCGGGACCACGCTGAAGCCGAGGTCCTCGGCGAGCTTGGCCAGCACCAGCCGGTAGCCGGGGGAGTACTCGCCACCTAAGATTTTTTCCTTGATGGCGGCGTAGGCGCGTTCTGACTTGCTGCCGGTTTCCTCGCTCACGGCTGTGCCGCCGGGTGGGGATGCGTGGCGGCCCACTGCGCAAACTTTGCCTTCCACGCCGCGTTCATCGGGTACAGGCCCTCCACGCCGTGGCCCTCGGCGACCATCTCGGCGATGAACGTTTCCTCGTGCTCCTGGGAGATGGCGGCGTCGGCCACCTCTTGCGCCAACGACGGCGGGATGACCAGTACGCCGTCGGCGTCGCCGACGATGATGTCACCGGGCTGGACGGTGGCACCGCCGCAGGAGATGGTCAGGTCCGTGTCCCAAGGGATGTGTTTGCGTCCCAACACCGCGGGGTGGGCGCCGGTGAAGAAGGTGGGCATGTCCAGGGCCGCGACGGCGGCCACGTCGCGGACGCCTCCGTCGGTGACGATGGCCGCGGCACCTCTGACCTGTGCACGCAGGGCCAAGATGTCGCCCACGGTGCCTGTGCCGGGTTCGCCGCGGGCCTCCATGACCAGGACGTCGCCGTCGTTGAGGGTGTTGATGATGCGCTTTTGGGCGTTGTAGCCGCCGCCGTGCGTCTTGAACAGGTCCTCACGGTTGGGCACGTAGCGCAGGGTGCGGGCGGTGCCGGCGATCCGCAGTTCGGGGCGGGTTGATTTGAGCCCGTCGATGCTGACGTTGTTCAATCCGCGCTGGCGCAGCTGGGCGCTCAGCGTGGCTGTGCCGACGCTGGTCAACTTGCGTTTGAGCTCCGCACTGAGGCCCTTCGGAGCCAGGCCGGCAGCCTCGGCGGAACCGTACGCGTCCTCACGGTCCGTGTCGGTGGCCTTGGGGCCGTTGCCGAATTCGGCCAGTTCCGTGGTCCCCTGCACGACGGCGGTACGCAGCCGGCCGGTGCTCAGACCTTGGGCCGGCGCGTCGACTTCAACCTCAAGGACGTCGCCGGGGACGGCCACAGAGGAGCCTGCGGGGGTGCCGGTCAGGATGACGTCGCCGGGTTCCAAAGTCATGAGCTGGGAGAGGTCGGCAATGATCTGGCTGAACGGGAAAATCAGCCCGGCCGTGGTGTCTTCCTGGACCAGTTCCCCGTTAACCCAGGTGCGCACGCGCAGGGCCGCCGGGTCGATGTCCGCAGCCGGAATGAGGGCCGGCCCGAAAGGGGTGAAGCCGTCGCCGGACTTGGAACGGACGTTGGAGCCCTTGTCCGCGTACTTGAGGTCGTAAACACCCAAATCGTTACTGGCGCTCACCTGCCCGACATGCGACCAGGCTTCCGCGGGGCTGACGCGCCGGGCCGCGGTGCCGATGATCAAGGCGATCTCACCCTCGTAAGCGAGAAGCTCGCAGCCGGCCGGGCGTTCGATGTCCGAGCCACTCAGGCTCAACGACGAGGAGGCCTTCAGGAAATAGGATGGCTTGGCTGGCGTGCGGCCGCGCTGATCGGCCCGCGACTGGTACGCCAGGTGGACGGCGATGACCTTGCCTGCGGCCTTGATGGTGGCTGCGGTGACTTGTTCCACGAAACACTCCTGGGCTGAAGAATCGGCTTGAATGACGCCGGGTTGATCAAGTACGAAATCGTATACGATCAGCCTAGTCCTGTTGTCTGCGTCACGTCAACCGTTGAGCGCACATGTTTTATGGGGACGGCCCCGTGGGATTGCTTGGGAGGGGCCGTTATGGTGATTCGCCGCTGGTTGGCCACCATCGAATAACCACAATGGCCCCCGGGCGGCCTGTTTCGGAAGCGAGCCACGCCAGCCGGGAGCGGCGCAGCTTGCTGCCCACCACGGATAATGGAGCTATGAAAGTTGACGCACTGGATGCCGCGATTGTTGAGTTGTTCACGGCCGAGCCTGGAATTGGCGTGCTGGAGTGCTCGCGGCGGCTCAAGATCGCCCGCGCCACGGTGCAGGGCCGGCTCGACCGGCTGCAATTGGGCGGCGTCATCACCGGGATCATTCCGCAGATTGACCCCGCAGCCCTGGGCTACCCCATCATCACGTTTTGTTCCATCGAGATCGCCCAGGGGATTGGCCACGGCGTTGTCTTTGACGCCATTTCTGCGATTCCTGAAATCCTGGAGATGCACACGGTTTCAGGAGCCAGCGACATCCTGGTCAAGATCGTGGCCAAGTCCACCACGGATCTCCAATTGGTGCTCGACATCTTGTCCCAGACGCCCGGCGTTGCCCGCACCTCCACTGTGATTGTCCTGGAAACCCACATGCAGAACCGGCACCTTCCCTTGTTCAAGGCCGCAGCGCGAATCTGACCCGCCATTCCCTGTTGGCGGTCAGTAGGTAGACAAATTGTCTAGTCCTCGACGGCAGCAACCGGTCATTATGTACAGGTTGACCGGCTGATCTGCTGACGGTTGCGCACTCTTGGGTGGAGTCTCTACATTGTGATTGGAATCTTATTCTTGGTGCTTTGGTCGACAGCAGCGCAGAAGCGGCAGCGGCCATCATGCTGATCTTCCTCTGTAATCCCAACAATGTGCATGGGGCGTATTGAGCGCCGACGCCGTGGACTAGCTGCCACGGGGCTGCCCGCGCTATAACCCACTTTTTCGAAGGAAACAAGAAATGACGCAAACACCAACCATCTCCGACGTCGTTGCCGACGTGTGTGCCCGGCACACGGACACCGTCTTTGGCCTCATGGGCAACGGCAACGCATTCTTTACCAGCAACGTCACCAGTCGCGGACTGCGCTACATCAGCGCCCGACATGAGGCTGGCACCGTTGCCATGGCCGACGCCTACCACCGGGCCTCCGGGGAGATCGCCGTGGCCACGGTGACCTATGGGGCGGGCTTCACCAATTGCCTCACCTCCCTGGCCGAGGCCGCCAAGGCCCGCATTCCCATGGTGGTGGTGGTCGGCGATGTTCCCACCACCGGCCCCCGCGCCTGGGACATCGACCAGGCGATGGTGGCCCGGGGTCTCGGCGTGGAGACGCTCACGGTTGCCCCGGACAGTGCCATGGCCGTAACGGAGCGGGCCTGGGCGTTGGCCGCCCGTGATCAACGTCCTGTGATTGTGGCGATCCCCTATGACCTCGCCGCAGCTGACGCCGGGGCCCAGGTTCCTGCGGTTCCCGTGGTAGGGCTTGTTCGTCCCGCGTCCAACGACGCCGACACCCGGGACGTGCTCCGGGTCCTGGCCGGTGCCGCCCGGCCCTTGATCGTTGCAGGCCGAGGTGCCGTGGTAGCGGGGGCGGGAGCTGCTTTGAGGGAACTCGGCGACGGGTTAGGGGCACTTTTTGCTACCTCGGCTATGGCAAGGAACGTCTTTAAGTCACCCTGGGATCTGGGGATCGCCGGCGGGTTCGCCAGGATGGCGGCTGCGGAGCTCATGCGACAGGCGGATGTGGTGCTTGTGGTGGGCGCCAGCCTGAATACCTTCCAAACCCGGTACGGGACCTTGTTCGACGCCGGTGCAACCGTGATCCAGGTGGATCTCGGCGAGACAGCCACCAGCGCCTGCGTCTCCCGGTTTGTGCGCGCCGATGCGGCCGAGTACACGGCATCACTGCTGGCCGCCGCACCCACAGTGTCCGGTGGGGGGTGGCGTAAGCAGCACCCGGAGGTTGCAGACGGCTCCTTAGCCATGGAGCTTGCCGAAGAAGAATTTGCCCTGGACGGCAGGCTGAACCCACGCGCGGTAGCCCAAATGCTCGATTCGGTACTCCCGGCCAACCGGACCATCGTCCAGGACGGCGGGCACTTCATTGGCTGGGCGCCCATGTACTGCAAAGTTCCTGATCCGCACGCCCTGATGATGGTGGGCACCGCATTTCAGACCATCGGCCTGGGCCTGCCGTCGGCCGTGGGGGCCGCGGCCGCCCGGCCTGAGCGGCTCACCGTGCTGGTATCCGGCGACGGCGGGGCGCTCATGGGTTTGGCTGATCTGGACACGGTGGTGCGGACCGTGGCGAGCGGTGTCATGGTGGTGTTCAACGACGCCGCCTACGGGGCGGAGCTGCACCAATACGCCGTGCGCGGCCTCGATGATACCGCCATGCAAATTGACGAGGTGGACTTTGCCGCCCTGGGCAAGGCGCTGGGCGCGTCAGGCACCAAGATGCGCTCACTGGCGGATCTTCAGGAACTGCGCGCCTGGCTGGACGACGGCGCCCGGGGACTCTTTGTCTTGGATGTGGCCGTTTCTCAGACGGTGGTGGCCGAATATATGCAAGAAAGCATGGCCCCCATCCTGGCGGCGCTGACGAACTAGTTCGGTGCGGGCAGGTGGCTCAGTGGGCCGTGCGGGGTGCCGCCTGCCCGTGGTGTGGGCGCCCGAAATTAACGCACTGTGAGATGTCCCACAGTGCGTGGTACGATGACCCGAAGCTATTTACCGTCCGACCGTTCGGTAAATATTTGACCGATACGCCACCGCGCCTACGCGCCGAACGATGGAGTTCGCATGCCCCACTCATCAACAGTTACACCAACGAGCACCTCCGCGGCTCGCCGGGTCTTAGCCGGGACACTGGTCGGCACCACCATTGAATGGTACGACTTTTTCATCTTTGCCCAGCTCACGGCGACGCTGCTGACCCCGCTCTTCCTCAAACCGTTGAGTGAGAGCAACCCCGGGCTCGGCCAGATCCTGGCGTTCGCCATGATCGGCATCTCCTTCCTCTTCCGTCCGCTTGGCGCCATTGTTGCCGGGCATTTGGGAGACAAATACGGCCGCAAGCGGATACTGGTGTTCACCCTGATCCTCATGGGTGCGGCCACCGCCTTGATCGGTCTGCTTCCCACCTATGATCAGATCGGCCTGTTGGCCCCGCTGCTGCTGGTGCTGCTACGCGTTATCCAGGGCTTCTCCGCCGGTGGCGAGTGGGGTGGGGCCGCGCTGATGGCCGTCGAACACGCCCCGGCCAACAGGCGCGGCTACTTTGGCGCCTACCCGCAGATCGGCGTGCCTCTGGGCATGATCCTGGCCACCGGCATGCTGTTCATCTTGCGTACCGCCATGACGCCGGCCCAGTTCATGGAGTGGGGATGGCGCATCCCGTTCCTGCTCTCGGTGGTGCTCGTTGTGGTCGGCTACGTGATCCGCAAGGCAGTGGAAGAGTCTCCTGTCTTCAAGCAGCTGGCACTTCGGAAGGCTTCCGAGCACACCCCGCTCAAGCAGCTGTTCCAGACCAATACCAAGCAGGTCGTCCAGGCGGCGCTGATCTTCGTCTCCAACAATGCCGCGGGTTACCTGGTTATCGCTTTCTTCATCGCGTACACCACCAAGGTGCTGAAAATGCCGGTAGCACCGGTTCTGCTGGCCACCACCATCGGCTCGGTCGGCTGGCTGATCTTCACCCTCGTTGGTGGCTGGCTCTCGGACAAGATCGGCCGCCGTGCCACATTCTTGGCCGGATATGCACTGGTGTTCATCTGGATGATTCCCATGTTTGCGCTAATCGACACCGGTAGCGTCTTCCTGTACGGTGTCGCCGTGTTCGTGCTGACCATCGGGCTGGGGTTGTCCTACGGGCCGCAGTCGGCAATGTATGCCGAGATGTTCCCGGCGCACATCCGCTACTCGGGCATCTCCATCGGGTACGCCATCGGCGCGATTCTCGGCGGTGCGTTCGCGGCCATGGTTGCGGAGATGTTGCTGCAGAAGACCGGCTGGTCCGGCTCCATCGCGTTGTACATCATGGCGTTGACGGTCGTCTCCATGGCCGCCGTGCTGTGGGTTGGTGAGACGCGCGGGCGCAACCTGCATGTCGAAGATGTCGACCCGGAGCTCGTGCGGCTGGCCGACGAGCAAGTGGCTACGGGAAAGTAACGCCGCTTCTGTCACTGAAACGCTAAGGGCGGCCCGGCATATGCCGGGCCGCCCTTAGCTTTGACCATGGAGCGCTCAGGCGGAAGTGTCGTCCGCCCCGCCAAAGCCGATGCCCTGGTAGATCTCCGGGCGGGTCTTCTTTAGCCGCAGCCCCCACAGCAGTCCGACGATGCCCGGCACAACGGCCAGGGCCGGCAGGATCCAGGACAAGGGGGAGAACCCTTCCGTGCCGATCAACACATTGAAGTTCACCACGATCAGCACAAAAACGGTACCCAGGCTGAGTGTGGCTAGGCCCGGCGCAATGACCCGCGTCCACACCGAATACCCCGAATCATGTTTACGGAAGTAACCGATGACGGCGATGGAGATCAGAACCAGCAACAGCACCAGGCCAAAAGCGGCGGTGTTGGTCAGCCAGGTAAAGAAGGTCAGCACGGGGTACATTACTCCCAGCTCGGAATCTGTCCCGGCGATGGCGAAGACCACCAGCATGACCAGGGCCACGGCGGACTGGGTCAGGGAACCGGCCACTGGTGCATGCCGGGCGTTAACTCGGGCAAATCCTCGCGGCAGCACGCTTTCACGGCCCAGCGAGAAGACGTACCGGGCCACCGCATTGTGGAACGCGATGAGGGCGGCCAGCAAGCTGGTGATGAACAAGACCTGTGCGATGTCCGAAATTAGCACTGCGCCGTGCTCGGAGAGGAAAACAAACAGCAGGTCGGGGCCGAATTCCTGCGCCTGGCCAACCACTTGGCTCGGTCCGGTGCCGACGGTCATGGCCCAGCCGGAGAAGGCGTAGAAAAGGGCGATAATGCCGACAGCGATGTACGTGGCCCGGGCGATGGAGCGGGTGGGATCCTTTGCCTCTTCGCTGTAGATGGCCGCCGATTCAAAGCCCATGAACGCCGCCATGCTGAACGCCAGCGCCGCGCCGACTCCCGCTGTGAACAGGCTCGACGGCGCCAGGCCGGCACCGCTGAAGCCTTCCGGGCTGACCGCGAAGGCGACAACGTCAAAGACGATCACGGCGAGGAATTCCAGGCCGACGAGCACGCCGATGACCTTGGCCGAGAGGTCAACCTTGTTGATACCCAACCAGCCGACGATGACAAAGCCCACCAATGCGGCCACCCACCAGGGGATGTTCAGACCAAATTTCCCGTTGACGAAGGATGCCGACGCGAAGCCGAAGAGGCCGTAAATGCCGACCTGCATAGCGTTGTAGGAGATCAGCGCAACCCAGGCGGCGCCGACACCCGTGGCCCTGCCCAGGCCTTGGGCGATGTAGGCATAAAATGCGCCGGCGTTGCGGATGTGTGCACTCATGGCCGCATATCCTGCGGTGAAAAGCACCAGGCAGACGCCCAGGACAATGAACGACAGCGGGATGCCGATATTTCCGGTGACGGCGAAGTTGCTCGGAATACCTCCGGCGACCACCGTCAAGGGTGCGGAGGCGGCGATGATCATGAACACTAAGGATGGAACACCGAGGGTGCGTTTGCTCAGTCCCCGGCCGGATCCGCCGTCGGTGGTGGTGCTGGGGGGTGGGACGGTTTGTTCGCGTGACATTAAAACCTCCAGTGGGAGAATAAAGACAGCTTAAGTGTGGCATTCATCACAATGAATCTCTTGTTGTTGACGGCATGGGCATTGACTGCCAGTGCAAGAACTCTGGGGTGTCCGCCGTCGGCGAGCAGACGCGGAAGGCCGCCACCACATGCGTGGCGACGACCTTCCCAAGCGCGTGCGCTGCTAGCCGTTGATGACCTGAGGGACGCCGAGCGCCTTGAGGCCTTCGACGCCGAACTCGAGTCCGTAGCCGGACTGCTTCGCCCCGCCGAACGGAATGCGGGGGTCCACGGCGCCGTGCTTGTTGATCCAAACGGTGCCGGCCTGCAAGCGTGCCGCCACGCTGCGCGCCGCATCCAGATCGGCGGACCAGACGGATGCGCCAAGGCCCACATCGAGGGCGTTGGCCATGGCGACCGCCTCGTCAACAGTGCTGTAGCGGATGATGGGCAGGGCCGGGCCGAACTGTTCTTCCGTCACCAAGGGGTTGTTGTGCTCGATGTCGGCAATGAGCGTGGTCGGGTAGAAGTAACCGGGCTGCTCGGGGGTAGGATTCCCGCCCAGCAACACCCTGGCGCCGGAGTCCTTGGCCGCCTCCACCAGCCGCGCCACGATGTTGTACTGCTGCTGGTTCTGCAGGGGACCCAGGACGTTGGTCTCGTCCAGGCCAACACCCATCGGCATGGCGGCGGCGACAGAGGTCAGCGCCGCACAGACGTCGTCGTAAATGTCATCGTGGACATACAGCCGCTTCAGCGCGGCGCAGGTCTGGCCGGTGTTGATGAAGGCGCCCCAGAACAAGTCCTCGGCGATGGCCTTCGGATCCGCGTCGGGGAGCACGATCCCGGCGTCATTGCCGCCCAGCTCAAGGGTGAGCCGCTTGACGGTGTCCGCGGAGGACCTGATGATCGCCTTGCCGGTGGCCGTGGACCCGGTGAACATGATCTTGCCGATCGCCGGGTGCTCGGCAAGCCGGGCACCCACGTCCCTGCCGCCGCAGACCACCGAGAGCAGCCCTTCGGGAAGTTCCGTGTTCAACACCTGGATCAGGGCTAGGACGCTCAGCGGGGTGTACTCGGAAGGCTTGACCACCACGGCGTTGCCCATGCGCAGGGCCGGGGCCACTTGCCACACCGTGATCATCATGGGCCAGTTCCAGGGCCCGATGGCGCCGACTACGCCGATGGGACGGTAGTGAATTTCGGCGTGCGTCTGGCCGTCGTCAACCACTGTTTCGGCGGTCAGCTCGGTTGCGGCGGCAGTGCGCAGCCATGCGGCACAGGCGCCAACCTCAAAGCGGGCGTTGGGGCCGTTCAACGGCTTGCCCTGCTCGCGGGAGAGAAGATGGGCGAGGCTTTCGGCGGAGCGTTCGACGGCGTCGGCCGCCCTGAGCAGGGCGGCGCTGCGAGCCTCATGGCCGAGGGCGGCCCAGGCGGGCTGGGCTGCCGTGGCTGCGGCGACGGCACGCTCCAAGTCCGCAACATCGTGAACCGGCGCCTCACCGACAGCGTCCCCCGTGGCCGGGTCCAGGATGGTTCGCATCTTGCCGGAAACCGGGGCGATTGCCGTGAGGAGGTCAGCGTACGTTTCCATGAAAACTCCACTTCGAGTCAGTTGGTGCAAGGCCGGGCGGCACTGCCCTTGTCTTCCCAAGTCTGCTTCGCCGCTGGCGCTTTGTTTTGTCGATCCGCGAAGGCCGGTTGTCCTTTCGTGAACAAACCCGCCCCGCCGTGCGTCGACGCGTGCTTAGCGTTTACCGCCATCCATGCGCCACTTTGAAAGGGGCGCATGGATGCCAGTGAACGGTGCGCAGGAATCGAAGTGCAGCTGGGACACGCCACTAGATATTGCCAGCCCGGCGGTAGGCGCTTGGCGGTTCGCCGAAGGCGGCCCGGAAGATGCGGCTGAAATGGGCGGCATCCACAAACCCCCACCGTGCGGCGACGTTGCTGACCGGGCGGTGCGCCATCAGCGGATCGCGCAGCTCGCGCCGGCAGTTCTCCAGCCTTCTGGAACGGATCCAACTGGCCACGGTGGTGCCGGCCTCCTGGAACACATTGTGCAGATGTCGTGTCGAGATGAAATGGGCGCCGGCAACGCTGGCCGGTGATAGGTCGGGATCTGCCAGGTTGGCTTCGATGTAGCGGCGAATGTTGGCGAAGAGCTCGTCGTGGGGCCTTTCGGAGCTGATGCCTTCCCGGTCCAGTTCGGCGGAAAGCAAGGTACTCAGCAGGTCCACGGTGTTGTGGGCGAGCCGGTGCCCGCTGGGTCCGGAGAGGATGTCGAGATTCTCTGCCAGCTGGGTCATGAAGGGGCTGATCATTCGCCCCAGGCCCCGGTCCGAGGGTAACCGCCTGGCCGTCAGCCGCCCGACCGACCCCACGGGCATCTCCAGTGCGTCATGGGGAAACATCAGTACCAGTGTGCGGAAGTCCGACGCAAAGGCCAGCGTGTAGGGCCGGTTCGTGTCGTAGATGGCCAGATCGCCGGGGAGCAAGAGCGCCTCGCGCTGATCCTGCACCAGGATGCCCGTTCCCGAAAGTTGTAGATTGAGCTTGAAATAGGGGCGGTCCGAGCTGTCAATGAGGGACGGGGTGCGGTGCACGCTGTGTCCTGTGGCGGTGACCTCGACGATGGAGAGCTCGTCCAGGAGGCGGGATCGCAGTCGTCCGTGGAAGTGCTCCGCGTCGGTGGAGCGCACGTGCAGCGGAACGAAGGATGCCGAGATCAGATCGTGCCATGCCGAGAAGGAATCGGCGACGGCGGTTTGGACGGCGCTGGCGGTTCCGTGTGCGGTGGTGGCGGACATGGCTGTTCCTTTGGTGATGCAGGGCCCATGGCGGGCGACATTTTTCACCACTCTAGTGGCAAGTGTGTCCGGTGTCACTTGTTTTTCGACGATCGGCGAATAAAGGCCGTTCACCTACCCGTGAGAATCGCTCGATACCGGGTGTAGCAGTAGGAGGTAGGCCTCCAGCTGTGCGCTCAGTTGGGCGGGCAAGTGATCGTGGGGTGACATGGCGGCGATGATCTGTGCCCCCAGTAGCATGCACATGAGTTGGTTGACGATGTCCTCATCGCGGGTGTCTGCCGTAACTTCCCCCCGCTCCCGCGCGTGGCGCAAATGCTGCTCCATGGCGGCACGCCACTGGTTCATCGACGTCTCGTGCAGCTCGGCCTTGGCGGCACTGGTCAGGGCCTTCTGCCAAAACGGAATGACGATGCGGGCCTCGTTGATGCGGTCCTCGTCAAGGGGGAGGACCTCCTGGCAGAACGCGCGCAGGGCCGCCAAGCCCACCCGGCCGGCAGTCTGCGTGGTGATTCTCTTGTTGGTCCTGTTGAAAACGTGCTCGAAGGCGAGCGCGATCAGGTCATCTTTGGTGTGGAAGTACGGCTTGAGTGCCCCGTTGGCAAATCCGGCCTCGGAAGCAATCTCGCGCATGGTGGCCCCCTCGATCCCGTGCCGGGCAATGATGCGCCACGTGGCATCCACCAGCTCAAGGCGGCGCTGGTCGTGGTTGACGATCTTTGGCACTTAATTCCTCTCGATGGGCCCAAGTATTAAATACTTTTTGGACCAAACCCTTGTGATGCATCTTACGCGTGGGTATTCTCTACATTCATAGAATAAAAACTTTTCATGGCCGTGTCCTGGCCGCCACACAACAAGAGAGGGTAGCCATGACTGCCTCCATCGACGTCGACGTCGCTTCTTATTCACCCGTCACATCACAGGAAGTGACGGCCGTGCGGGACATCTTGCAGGCCGCCGGACTGCTGGGGGATGCCGTGCGGATTGCCTACTTGGGGCTGCTAGACCCGCAGCGTGGGCGGCCCTTCGATGCCCCGGTTGACCGCCGGTTCCGCGTCTTCCTGCATGACGTTTCCGGGGCCGCACCCCGCGACGTGGTGGTGTCCGCGACGAACGGCGCGGTCGAGTCCGCCGTCGAGCTCGATACCGCCGAAACCGGGGAACTGCCCGTGCTGGAGGAGGAATTTGATGTGGTTGAGCGGATCCTTGCCACCGATCCGCAGTGGCTTGCGGCACTGGCGGCACGGAACTTGGATGTTGCCAAGGTGCGGGTGGCCCCTTTGTCCGCGGGTGTCTTTGAGTACCCTGAAGAGGTGGGCCGGCGCATCCTGCGAGGGCTCGCCTTTGTCCAGGACTTCCCGGAAGACAGTGCCTGGGCGCACCCAGTGGACGGGCTCGTGGCCTACGTCGACGTCGTTAGCAAGACAGTGGAGAAGGTGCTTGACTTCGGCGTGGTCCCGGTGCCCGCCGAACACGGCAACTACACCGACCCGGAGCTGACGGGCCCGCTGCGGAAAACGCAGAAGCCGATCAACATCAGCCAGCCCGATGGCCCCAGCTTTGCCGTAACCGGTGGCAACCATGTCGAGTGGGAGAATTGGAGCTTGGACGTTGGCTTCGATGCCCGTGAAGGCATCGTCTTGCACAATCTGGCCTTCAACGACGCCGGTCGGAAACGGCCCATCATCAACCGCGCCTCGATCGCGGAAATGGTGGTCCCCTACGGTGACCCGTCGCCCGTCCGGTCCTGGCAAAACTACTTCGACACCGGCGAGTACCAGGTGGGACAGTACGCGAACTCACTGGAACTGGGCTGCGACTGCCTAGGCGAGATCACCTACCTGAGCCCCGTGATCAGCGATGCGTTTGGCAACCCCCGCCAGATCCACAACGGCATCTGCATGCACGAAGAGGACTGGTCCATCCTGGCCAAGCACTCCGACCTGTGGACGGGCATCGACTACACCCGCCGCAACCGCCGCCTGGTGATCTCCTTTTTCACCACCATCGGCAACTACGACTACGGCTTCTACTGGTACTTGTACCTGGACGGCACCATCGAGTTCGAAGCCAAGGCAACCGGCGTGGTCTTCACCAGCGCCTACCCCGGAAAGGGCTACCCCTACGCTTCGGAATTGGCCCCGGGACTTGGCGCCCCCTACCACCAGCACTTGTTCGGTGCACGCCTGGACATGGCCATCGATGGATGGGTGAACAGGGTTGAGGAGGAGAACGTGGTGCGGGTGCCGATGGGCGAGGGCAACGAACGCGGCAATGCATTCACCCGCCAACGCACCGTCCTGGCCACGGAATCCAGTGCCGTCCGTGAGGCGGACATGCGCAGCGGCCGGACCTGGGTGATTTCGAATCCGACCTCGCTGAACCGGCTCGGCGAGCCGGTGGCCTACAAGCTGCATCCCCAGGGCCAGCCCATGCTGCTTGCCGATCCGCAATCGTCGATTGCCAAGCGGGCAGCGTTTGCCACGAAGGACCTGTGGGTCACCCAGTTCGCGGAACAGGAGCGCTACCCCACGGGGGACTTCGTCAACCAGAACCGCGGCGGGGCCGGGCTGCCTGCCTATATCGCCGCCGACCGCAACATCGACGGCGCGGACCTTGTTGTGTGGCACACCTTCGGGTTGACCCACTTCCCTCGCGTGGAGGACTGGCCGATCATGCCCGTTGACTCGGTGGGCTTCAAGCTGCGACCCGAGGGCTTCTTCGACCGCAGCCCCGTACTGGACGTCCCCGCCAGCATCAAGGGCGGCCATGAGAACGGAACTGACGGTGGCGACAGCTGCCATTGCTGACGCGCGCCGCCGCTCCCCGGCAAAGGTCCGGGGAGCGGCGCGGCTGTGTGCCGCCATTGCTTTTGGCTCGGTGGCAGCCCACCTGTGGATGGCATGGGCGCACAGGGCTATGCCGTGGGAGGCGGCGCTCATGCTGCTCATGGCTGCAGTGTGCCTGCCCTGCGCGGTGGCCGTGTGGGGTGGCGCCCACGAACGTGCGGTGCGGGCCCTCTTCGCCATGTCCCTGACCATGGTCGCGGTGCACGCGGCGTTGCTCATGGGCCAGGGTGCCATGGGAGGGCACCGGCACGGTGCCATGGGTGCCATGGATGAGATGGGTGCGGCCGCGACCACTGCGGACCCGCTCGCCGTCGCCATGTTGGCCATCATCGCCTTGGAACTCGGTGTTGCCATGCTGGCCGCGTCGGTGATGCGCCGGGCTCGGGCCTGCGCCACCGGCTGAGGGGGCGTCTCCACCGTCGGTGGTCTCCGCCGTCGGGCTTCCCCGACGGTTACCGTCGCTGCAGGAGGCAACGGCGGGGCCAAGGCTGCAGTGCTACGCCCCAAGTAGCAAGCGGACAAGCTGATGACATGGACGGGTTGAGGTTCACCGCGTCCTACTTGGTGTTGCACGGGGCCGTGAAAGTGGTGCTCGTGACGGCGCCGCTGATGGAGAAGCTGTGGGCCTATCCGTGGATGATCGCCGGGCTTGGTGGCACTGGCGGTGTTCGATATTCTGGTGCTGGTGGTGACCGGGCACGAATACTGGCTGCATCGCCAGCGCAGAATAAGGGATGGTATGAGAATTCTGATTGTGGGCGCCGGCGCAACGGGCGGCTACTTCGGGGCACGGCTGGCTCAGGCCGGGTGCGAGGTAACCTTCCTGGTCCGTCCCGGCCGGGCCCGGACGCTGCAAGAGCGCGGACTGCGCCTTGTGGGTCTGGGTCAAAATGAGCGGATCGATCCCGTGCATGTCACGGCAGGGCAGCTGCGTGAGCCGTTCGACGTCGTCCTTGTCACCGTGAAGGCTGCCGGGCTCACAGCCGCCATCGAGGATCTGGCCCCGGCCGTAGGCACGAACACCGTCATGATCCCGTTCCTGAACGGCATGGCCCACATGGACGCGCTGGGGGCAGCATTCGGGGAACGGAAGGTGCTGGGCAGTGCTGTCAAGGTGGTCACCACCGTCACCGACGACGGCGACATCCTTCAGCTCAACCCGATCGCCACCTGGGACCTGGGCGAGCAATACGGGGAACCCAGCGAACGTGTCAAGCAGATCGTGGCCCGGTTGCAGGTCCCCGGATTCACCCTGCAGGCCATTCCGGACGCGCTCGCAGCCATGTGGCACAAGTGGGTTTTTATCACCACAGCTGGCTCCATTACGTGCCTGTTGCACGGACCGGTGGGCGCCATTGCGGCCGTCCAGGGCGGCCCGACCTTTGTCCGCGACGTGCTCGATGAGGCCGCCGCTGTATCCGCTGCGGCAGGCTTTCGCGTCCCGGACGCCGAGTGTGCGGCCTCCCTGGCCTTTCTGACCGAGCCCGGATCCACGTTCACGTCCTCGCTCTACCGGGATGTCACGGCGGGCCTGCCTAACGAAGCCGAGCACCTGGTGGGCGACTTCTGCCGCCGCGCCCGGGAGCTGGGTGTCGCCACACCCCTGCTCGAGTTGGCCCTGATGCAGTTGCGCGTCCACGAGGCTAGTCGGCGGTAGGCTCCGGGCGGATCAGCCCCCGTGGAGCAACTCGTCCACGTTCAGGCCGGCGCCCGGGCCAGTAGAAACGATGTCGAAGTCTCCCCTGAGGATTTCGGCCAGGTCCAGCCGGAAGGCGGGCGGAACTTCTACGTGCTCGCCAACGGTGACGAGGCCTTCGGCGGCCCAGCTGGCCACGTTCTTGGCCAGGATGAACAGGTCCAGGCTTGCGGCGTCCGGCGATTCCAGGGCGGAGACAAGCACCTCCGGGGCGGGCGGGGTTTGGGAGGCGCACAAGACCATGAAGGAGGCCATCTCGAAGTGCCAGTCCTCATAGAGTCCGGGCTCGGAACCTGTCAGTGTGGAGATGAAAATGAACTGGCCTAGCATGTCCCGAAACACCTCGAACGGGGCTCCACCCTGCTCCAGGAAATCCCGGCCGCGGGGCGCAATAGACGCGCGGCCGGCCTTGAACTGGACCAGCCCGAGGCTACCCAGCAGGTGCCAATACAACTTCAGCCTGTCCATGGTTTCCGCCTCGAGATCGGAGTCGGTGGAGGATGAAAGGGAGGCCTCGCCGAGATTCCCTGCACCCGTGTGGCGCAGGGTGGCGGCGGCGTCCGCCCGGTCCTTCTTCCGCAGCTGACCCTTGAGGCTGGTGTCCTGGCCGTCGCCAACCCAGGCCAGCAGGGCCAGGGTGTTCTTCCAGAGCGGGGACGCCGCAGCGGTGGCCGTGAACAGTTCGGCGCTCAGCTCCGGAACGAAGATGCTGGCGAATTCAACGCCGGCCCCTTCGTTGGCGCCCTCGCCGTCAAAAGTTTCGCCAGCCGTCAGCGGCCCGTCTAGGCGCAGCTCCGCTTCCGGGGCCAGGCCCGGCCACGCGGGCTGCTTGAACAGGTCCGCCAGCTTCGCCAGGTCTCCGGGAGCCCCCGTCCAAAGCGCGGACTGGGCCAGGTAGTCAACATAGTCCTGTACCCCGGCGCGCAAGGCGAAACTCGCTTGCGGGTTGGCGTCGGCCGAGACCTCCATGACCTCTCGCACAGCGTCGGGCAACAGCGACATGGCATCCGTGACCGGTTCCAGGATCCGGTACATATCAAAGAAGTCGTCGAGGATCATCAAGCTGATGTCGACCGAGGCAACATCGCGGCCTTGGGATTCCAGCCACAGCGCAAACCCGGGAGCAATCGCCTCCATGGCCCGCTCGAGCCGGAGGTCGGCCAGGGGCACGGCGTTGGCCCGCGTAGCGGCGTCGGCGGCAGCCTTTGCCGGGTTGCCGAAACGGGACTTTTTAGTGCTGTGGGGCTTCTTGGCCACGGGGATCCTTTGCTGCGGCGGTAACGTATTCCTCAAGCCTAGCCGGACGACGCCGGATGGCCGCCTGCGCGCGAAGGGCCCCTCACGCCGTCGTAAAGAAAGTGGAGGTGACCACATGGCGGATGGGCGTTGACCCCAGGCAATACAATGGCTGGCGTGCCAGAACTCAAGCCCGTCACCGTGTCCATTGCCCGGACCGTACAGCCCGGATATCACCGCCAATTCGCCGCGTGGGCCCATGCCGGACAGGAACTGGCCCGCGAATGGCCAGGCTACCTGGGTCCGGCTGGGTGCGGACGGGCCCGGCCTCCGACGAGTGGCATGTCATGTACAGGTTCGCCGACGTTGACGCCCTGGAGGACTGGGACGATTCCGCGGAGCGGCGCTGGTGGATCGACAGCGCCGGAAGCCTGATCAAGGTCACCCGGGTGGAGCATCGGACCGGGATCGAGGGCTGGTTCGACCAGCCCGGCGACGTCTCCATCACCGTCCCGGAGACGATGGTCCCGCCGCGTTGGAAGCAGGCCGTGGGCATCTTCGTGCCATTCTTCCCGCTGAGCCTGCTGGCAAACTTTGCGCTGCACCCGTTCACCGGTTCGTGGCCGCTGGTGCTGTCGGTGCTGCTGAACGTGTGCCTGCTCACACCCGTCATGACATACCTGTTCCTGCCACTGAGCACACGCCTGCTTCGCCACTGGCTGCACGCACCCCGCAAGCCCCGGCAGGGGGCCGCGGGGCGCCGACCCAGCTAGTCGGTGAACGGGGTGAGCACGTTCTTGCCGCTGCCGTGTCCGGACATGCCCGCGGCAAAGGCCGTTGCCAGCTCCTGCATCGGGTAGCTGGCGTCCACATCAACCAGCAGTTTCCCGGCGTCGACCAGGGCACTGAGGCGCTCCAGTTCGCGGGCGTCGGGGCGCACCCAAATGTATTGACCACCGTGGTCCAGAACCGTCCAGTCGGCCACGGCGTCGACGCCGTCCGGGGCCAGCGCGTGCACGCATCCCACCAGGCCGTCGCCGTATTCAACAGGCTCGGTACCGAGTTCGCGCAGCCACGCGTGGTTCTTGGCCGACGCCGTGGCGATCACGCGCAGGCCTGCCAGGGCCGCCAGCTGGATGGCCGTGGCAGGCCTGCGCTGCCGGTGCCGTTGTGAATCAGCAGGGTCTCACCGGTGTGTAGGCCTAGTGCGTCAAGGGTGCGCTGCGCCCTTAGGAGTACACCTCATCGCCCACCGTGAACTCGGGGGTGTCGACGCCAACGGCGGCCACCACGCCGGCCACATCTCAACCCGGAACCACCGGAAAATTGACATCCATGAACGGGGCAAGGCCACCGGACATGACCTTCCAGTCCACGGGGTTCACACCCGCAGCCAAGACTTTGATGAGGACGGAGCCGGGGGCCACCTTGGACATGGGCCGCTCGCTCTTTTTCAACACTTCGGTGCCACCGAACTGTGCATACGTCATGGCCTGCATTGTTTCACCCATGGAAATCGTACTTTTCAAAACGTGTATCTTCACCGACCACCGGGACGGGCAGATGATTCCTTGTAGCTGTTCTGCGCCGGACCTCCAGCCAGTCCGGCGCATGGGCGCTTATGCGCCAGATTCACGCGGAATCTAGCGCATAGCGGAACAGTGCGCGGGGAAACGGTACGCTACGACCATGAGCGATATCACGGTTCCCCAACGGTACAGCTACGGCCCGGATGCCTCTCAGTGGGCTGAGCTTTACCTGCCGCGGGGGCCGTTGGTGGGGGTGGCGGTTGTCATCCACGGCGGGTACTGGCGCAGCGCCTATTCCGCGGACCTAGGCGCCCCCCTGGCACGTGACCTGACAGCCCACGGCGTTGCGGCCTGGAACCTGGAGTACCGCCGGATGGGTAACGGGGGAGGCTGGCCTGCCACGTTCTTGGACATTGCCGCGGGTATTGATGCCCTGGCATTGGCTGCCGCCGAGCACGGCCTGAACCTGGACACAGTGGCGGCCCTAGGTCATTCCGCCGGAGGGCAGCTGGCCGTGTGGGCGGCGGGGCGGCCCCTGCTGCCAGCCGGGGCGGTGGGTGCGGATCCCGCGGTGGAGGTGACCGGCGTCGTGAGCCAATCCGGGCTCCTAAACCTGGGCCAGGCCCAAGCGCAGGGCCTGAGCAACCACGCCGTGGAGATGTTCCTGGGCCCCAACGTGGTGCTGGGGGATCCCCTGGCCGCGGTGCCGTTGCCTGTTCCGGTGTTTGCCGTGCATGCCCTGAACGACGACGCCGTCCCCGCCTCCCAGAGCGAAAGTTACGTTGCCGCTGCGGTGGCGGCGGGTGGGACTGCGCGGCTGATTCGGGTGCCCGGCGACCATTTTGACCTGATCGATATCTCCAGCGACGCGTATGCCACGTGTCGGGAGCTGGTGTTGGGGGTTTTGCGGGCGGCGTAGGGTTGAGTGGGTGAGCGCATCGGGAAAAGGAAAAGGCATGCCCAAGAACACCCGCAAGATTGAATCCGGTATTGAGACCGACTTCAGCGACAAGATGAGTTACGGCAGCTACCTGGCCCTTGACACCCTGCTGGCCTCCCAGCAGCCGGTCAGCAAACCGGAGCACCACGACGAGATGCTTTTCATCATCCAGCACCAGACCTCTGAACTCTGGCTGAAACTGATGCTGCACGAACTGCGGGCGGTGCGCCGCCAACTGGCGCAGGACAATCTGCGGGCGGCCATGAAGGGTGTGGCCCGAATCAAGCACATCCAGCGCTCGCTGACCGAGCAGTGGAGTGTGCTGGCCACCTTGACCCCCTCCGAGTATGCCCAGTTCCGGGGTGACTTGGGATCGGCGTCCGGGTTTCAGTCCTATCAGTACCGGGCCGTGGAGTTCATGCTGGGGAACAAGAACGCAGGCATGTTGAAGGTGTTTGAGGCCAACCCCGCGGCGCAGTCCATGCTCGCCGAAACCCTCGCCCAGAGCAGCATTTACGACGAGTTCCTGGCGTTACTGGCCCGGCGCGGCTTCGCCGTACCTGCCGAACTCCTGGAGCGCGACGTGACGAAGGCGCACGTGTTCAACGCCGAGCTGGTCCAGCTGTTCCGGGTTGTGTACGAGGCCCCGGATGAGCATTGGGACCTGTACGAGGCCTGCGAGGAGCTCGTGGATCTGGAAGACAACTTCCAACTGTGGCGTTTCAGGCATGTCCACACCGTCAAGCGCATCATCGGGATGAAGACCGGCACCGGCGGCTCCTCCGGCGTCGGATTCCTGCAGCGGGCGCTGGAACTGACCTTCTTCCCCGAGCTGTTCGCCGTGCGGACCGAAATCGGGCAATAAGACTTTGCTTATGCGCCTGGTTGGCGGCTAACGGTGCGCCCCTTCCAAAGTGGCGTACCGTTGGGGGGTAAACCGTAAGCAGGTGCAAATCCCCACACCAGGTGCGGCACGGAGTAAGAGCGTTAGCTGCCGGTGCGCTCACCCCAGCGGTGCTCCGCTGCTGAATCTAAGGCCGCTTCCAACCAGCGGCCCATGCCAGCGTAGGCGCCGTCGCGGATGGCTCGCGGTGAGAGGAACACGTCATGAAACGCCCCGGCAATCCTGTGCATGGTGACATCCGGACCCAAATCCAAGGATCGGCGGGCCACCGAATCCACGTTCAGCACCACGTCGGAGGCCAGCACGTCCGCGGACCAGCGAGGCTGTAGGTAGCTCTTGTCCGAAAGCATCACTAGTACCGGGGAATCCAGGGCCAGGCCGCGTGCCACAAGGGCCTGCCCCTGGAATACTGCGTTGATGAAGGCCGGAGGTACGGGGAAGCCGCGGTCCGGACGCCACGCCGGATCGTACTCCCACTCGCCGTCGTACCGCTTGGACACGGCGCGGGTATAAAAACCGGGATCGATGGGCGGCAAGGGGGCCAATGGCCTTAACCGTGTGCGGGCCTGGATAAACGGGGCCATCATGGCCCGGCCCATTTCGTTGGCCTGAAATTCCAGCCAGGGGCTGTTGAGTACGACGGCGGTCGCCGCGCCCGGGTGCCGCGCGGCCCACAGGCTCAGCGTCAGCCCACCGGTGGAATGCCCCAACAGCACCAGGGGGCGTTCGCGGGAAGCCCCGTGTGTGAGCTCGCCCTCGCGGCCTGCCAAGGCATCAAAGGCTGCGCTGAGGCGACGGCGGGCTTCCTCCAAGAACGCCACCTCAAAGGATTCCTGGTCCGGGGCATCCCCCACCTCGGGAAGGGCCATCACCGCTTCGGGAACCCCACTGCGCCCCATGGCCAACAGCGCGGCCGCAATGTCGCCGTCGTACTCTGTGAGGGAGGAAACCTGGCCCGGGACCAGGCCCGGGCGCAGGCTGCGACCATAGTTGTGCAGGTCCAGCGCGTAAAACTGTGCCCCGGCCCGGTGGAAGAACTCGGCAAGTTCACGTTGGAAGAAGTAGTCGCTCCAGCCATGGACATACAAGATGTCGGCCCCGGCCATGGAGGATGGGTGCCATTCCTGGGCCTCACCTATGTAGCGGACCAGCGTTGCCGGGGAACTGGCGGGCAAGTCGAGGGTGAGCTGCTCAAAATCCGGGCCTAGGACATCGCGCTGCCAAAGGGTCATAGCTTGATGCTAGCCGCTATGACCAGTAACCAAGTGCAAACTCCGCAATGACCACCGAGAGCAGGAACGACGCGGTGATGGCGACCAGGCCCACGGGCACAATTTTCCAGCCAATGTTCTTCAGCAACGGCACATCTTTGCCCAGCGACAGGCCGGCCAAGGTCAGCATGACGGTGGCGATGGAGAGGAAGTCGACGGCGGAGACCAGCTTGGTAAGTGGCTCGGCGGCGAAGAACCAGGGGCTGGAGACGTAGGCGCCGATGGTGGTGATCCAGATGATTGCTGAGATCTTCCGGGACACCTTGCCCAGGAACAGGCCCAGCAGAACCAGGCCCATCAGGACGGCGTAACCGCCAATGACGTTCCAGTGCAGACCCTTCGCGGCCACGGATGCCGTGCCAACACCCAGAATCGTCAAGACGCTCAGGGAGACCCAGAGCGGCAGTTTGACCTCGGCCGAGGACTGGGCAACCTTTTCGCGGAAGTCGCGGTTGGCGTCGTCCTCCGCCACGGCTGCGGCGTTCTGCTCGGCCGTGGGTGCCTGTGTAGCTGTGGCAGCAGCAGCGGCCTCGGCGCCCGCACTCTTGCGGGTCAGGAACTTGTAGAACTTCTCTGCCAATGGCAGAGAAACGTAGATGCCGACGTATACGCCAAGGATGGTGGTGATCAGGTTGGAGACGGCGGCCATGCCAAGGATGGCCTGCGCGTCACCGGGGTAGGCCTCGATGATACTGGCCGCGGAGGCGGCCATCATGGAGCCCGAGCCGACGCCGGAACCCATGGCCAGTGCCAACGGGTTGAAGATGCCCCAGTTGGCCACCAGCGAGGTCAGCAGCGTGATGTAGACGGCACCAAAGAGTGTCCCGAAAACGTACATGGCCAGGACACCGCGGTACTGGTCGGAGTCTGCGCCGTACTTTTCCGAGACCATGGCAAAGGACGGCTCGCGGTCCAGTGAGAACGTGGCCCCCACCGTTGCCTTGCCCATGCGCAGCAGCACGGCCAGCGGCAGCGCCAGCATCACGGTGCCCAGGAGGTGGCCCACTTCCTGAAGCAGTAGGGCCGGGCCCGCCTTTATCAGCACGGGAAGGCTGGGGCCGATGTTGAACGCCAGCCTGGCCACCAGCAACATCACGGCCACGCCCACCAGCGCGGAGGCAACCTTTTGCAGGTCAAGGCCCAGCGGCTTGAACTTCTGGACCGAGATCAGCAGGCCCACGATCAGGCCCCACACCATGGGGAAGATGACGATTGAGCCAATGCCGACATTGATCTTGGCCGAGCCGATGTACTGCACGGCCAAGGCGATGATCAGCGCCAGGAGGGCAATGGGGAGTGTTTCCTTCAGTCCAGCCTTGGCCGGTGCGACGAGAGTGCTCATGCGAAGTGGTCCTTGGTTACGGCCGGGCGGTATGCGCCGGCAATGAAACGGGTGCGTTGGGCGGGGTCGGTGGCGGCGTCTGCCGCGGTCCAGGCCAGGGCGACGGCGGCCTCAAACATGACCTCGTATGCTGCGGGAGTGTCGGACAGGGCGGCAAAGGCGTGGGAATGGATGGGCACGTCGGCGCCCGGGATGCTCAGCCAGGGGTGGAGGCTGGGGATGACTTGGGAGATGTTGCCCATGTCGGTGGAGCCGCCGCTCAGCCCGGCGGACGGGGAAATGTCCTTGCCGAAAACGTCCATGGCCGTGGTCCAGTTGGCAGCGAGGTCGCTATTTTGCAGGAGTGGTTCGTACAGCGGCTCGGTGGATTCGATGCTCAGCTCCGTGCCGGTGGCCAGGGCGGCGCCTTCGAAGCAGCGGCGGACCCGGACCAGCAAGGATTCGTATTCCGGCAAGGTGAACGCGCGGCACTCAAATTCGACCACGGCCCGTTCGGGGATGATGTTGGTGACGTGGCCGGCCTCGGCAACATACATGGCGATCCTGTGATCGCCCGGGATCTGCTGGCGCAACAGGCCCACGGCCACTTGGCTGAGCACGGCGGCGTCGGCGGCGTTGACTCCCAGGTGTGGGGCGGCGGCGGCGTGCGCGGCCTTGCCCGTGAACGTGGCCCGGTAGCGGCCCACGGCCTGGGCGCTGGTGCCGGCCGGGTTGTAGGTGACCCCGTCCTGAACCGGGTGGACCATCAAGGACAGCCCGACGCCGTCGAACGCCCCGGCTTCCAGCATCAGGACTTTGCCTCCGCCGTGCTCCTCGGCAGGCGTGCCGATGGCCTTGAGCGTGATCCCCAGGCTGTCGGCGAGAGGTGCCAATGCTAGGGCGGCCGCCGCGGAGGCGCCGGCAATCAGGTTGTGCCCGCAGGCGTGGCCGATCTGGGGCAGGGCGTCGTATTCGATGCACAGGGCGACGGTGAGCTCGCCGCTGCCCACGGTGGCGGTGAACGCTGTCGAGAGTCCCGCGGTGCCCATCACAACGTCAAAGCCGCCCCCACGCAGCAGTGCCGCGATGGCTGAGGAGGCCTTGACTTCCTCAAAGGAAAGTTCGGGGTTGGCGTGGATGTCGCGGGCCAGGGTGTGGACCTGTTCCCGCCACTGCTCGACGCCGGCGGCCAGCTCGGCGTGGACGCCGGTTGCCGCTGCGGTGATCTCGTCTAAATTCATGATGCTGTGTCCTTAGATGGTTCGGGAGGGGCGGTTGGCGGCTAGTCCAGATGGACGCCGAGTTCTTTCCAGAGCTGTTGGGAGCGGCGGATCGTTTCCCTGCTGCGCTCGGGGTGGGCGGCCTGCATGCCAGCGAGTAATCCGTAGACCACCGAGGTTGTGGCGGTGACCGACTGGAAGAAGGCGATGCCTTCAGAGGGGACAACCAGCAGGTGTTTGGCGATGTCGGCCAACCGTCCGCGGCGCATGTCGCTGATGGCGACGATGGTGGCCCCCGCACGGTGGGCGGCCTCGGCGGCCACGATCATTTGCCCGATGGAACGCCAAATGTTGATGACCACCATGACGTCGCCCGGGCCCAGCGTGTTGGTGCTGGTCACTAGGTGCACCCCGGCGCGGGATTCCAGGGAAATCGGGTAGCCCATCGTGGAGCCCAGGTGGGCCATGACGCTGGCCGGGGCGGCATATGAACCGTGCCCCACCACCAGGATGGACTTGGCGACGGCCAGTGTGGCGATGGTGGCTTCCACGTCCTGTGCCGTGTTCGCGTCCAAGGTGAGCCGCAGGTTTTCAATGTCCCGGGTCAGGGCGGCTGTCAACGGGTTGCTGTGCTCGCCGTGTTGGACGAGGGTGTCCTCGGTGGAAATCTTTGTCAGGTAACGCGAGCGCAGTTCCCGCTGCAGATCCGGCCAACCGAGAAAACCGAGGGTCTGGGCCGTGCGGACAACCGTTGAGTTGTTAACCTGGGCATGCGCGGCGATCTCTGCGATCTCGGCGTAGGAGGACAGCTGGGGGTTGCGGATGATGACGTCTGCCACCCGGTTTTGGGCCTTGGGAAGGTCGGTATCCGCCAAAATGTCATCCAACCAGTTCACGCCCGGCCCTGTCGGGTCCAGGCGTGGGTGGGCGGCCGGAGCCTCCTCGGAGGTGCCGGGGGTCACATGGGAAGGTTCGGATGTTAGGTGGGTCACTCTGCAATTATGGTTGCAATTTTCAGATATTGCAATTTCGTTTGCAGTTTATTGGTGGTGCGCCCGGGCCGGGGCCGCTGTGCCTATGCTGGAAGTGCCGAGACCCGCCGACCGTTCTCAGGAGCGCTCGTTTCGACATTTTGCTCAGGCATGTTTGCACGATCGAAGGATGATGACTATGACGCATTGGCAGGAAGCCCTTGAGATATGGGCCCCGGCGTGGGCTGCGATCCGCGATCTGAAGGACGCCGCCTCGGAGCAGATCTTGGCGTGGCCGGTCGAGGGTGGCGCGTTTTCTGGTGCCGTGCTGCACCTGGTCACCGAAGACCCGGTGGCGGCGCGCGAATTTGCCGCCGGCCTGGCGCTGGCCGAAACGGGCACCGCCGTCTTGCTCTCAGCCCTCACCGACGACCTTGACCTGGTCCCGAAGCTGCCGCCGGACACGAACCTTGCCGAGGTGCCACTGGAAAATTACGACGCCGTCGAGGTTGCCTTGTTTGACCGGCCGGTCGCTGGCGGGCGGGTCAAGGTCGGCGATGAACTGGCTGTCCTGGGCGGGCTGCATGTGGATGTGCCGGATCCGGACATGGTGGTTGCGCTGGAAGCGGTCATGATTGCCTCGCTTGGCGAAGAGGCCTTCACCCACGGTGCGGACAGGCTCTTCCTGGTGGCCGACGCTGCCCAGGCCGCACGCCTAGCGCCCCTAGGCTGGAGCCAGGCTGCGCAGATCCTCAGTTTTACGAGGCAATGAGCCGGATCTGGACGCGCACGACGGCGGCACCCGGCCAGGTGCCGCCGTCGTACCTTCGTACCTTCGAGCTTTCAGGCCGGTGGTGCGGATAGGGCTGGGGCTCCAGCATGAGCCGCTTGTTCTCGGCAAATCCTCCGCGGTACATTCGTCAAAGGCGGTGCAATGGCGTCCCGCCAGGTGTTCCACGGCGTCCTCGATGCGCGGTGTTTCGGCCGGTTGGCCGGGCTGGATCTGGCCCGTTGGCCCCACCACGATGTAGCCGAACTCGTAGAGGGCTTCGCAGCCCAGGGCGCAGGTCAGCGTGGCGTTGGTCTGGCAGTCCATGCGCTCCTCCTCGTAGCTTTCGGGGAGGGGCTTGGTGTGGGTGGCGATGAGCAGGCGGGCAGGATAGTTCTCCCCGCAAATGGCGCAGGCGGCAGTCGTGCTGCCGGGCAGCCCGCGCAGACTGGTCGCCGAGGACTGCGGGGCCGGGACGGCGGCTTCCGCCAGCAACTCCTGACCCGCTTTGGCCGTAAGTGCTGAAATGTGGCGTTATTGCGGCTTGCCGGCAGCGTTGAAGGGACCTGGTTCGCGCGCGGTCCCGCCATTTTCCGTCACCACGCTGACGGCCCTCACATACGGGCCGAAGTAGTTGAACACGACGTCGCCCTTGTTCATGTCCTTGATGAGTTCCCTGTTCCCGTCGGGGTCCACCACCGGGTCCCGTCGTTGATGGCCTGCTCAAAGTTGCGGCCGTGGTTGACCCACCAGTATTTCCTCAAAGTAACTCCTTGGCTTCACTTGTGTTGGCATTCGGCGTCGCTTTCAGCCTAGATCTCTGAGTGCCCGTATGGGCACAAAGTTCAGGACATGGCAGAATAGGAGATGGCCCGGGTGCAGACGGGCCCAGTGATAATACAGCCGGCCAGCCCCCACGGGGTGTGGCATGAGCGAACCACTTAAACAAGAGAAATTTGAGACTTCACTATGTCCCCGCTGCAAAGTAATGCCTCGGCAACCCCTTTTAGAACCAGCACAACCCCCACCTTTGCCGCCGTCGGAAGCCCCTATTTTGGGATTCTGCTGGCGTGCATGGCTGTCATCGTGATCCTGTCCAACATCGGCGCGTCCAAGGGCGTGCAATTTGGCCCCATCGTGACGGACGGCGGATTTTTCCTGTTCCCCTTCGCCTACATCCTCGGCGATGTGATCAGCGAGATTTACGGCTTCAAGGTCAACCGCAAGGCAATTCTCACCACGTTTGCACTGTCAGTCTTCGCCTCACTTTGCTATTGGGTGATCATTGCGCTGCCCGGATTCACCGACGACTACGGTGTTGCCAAACAGCACGCCCTGACGGAGGCGTTGGGTCCGGTGCCGCAGATCGTGCTGGCCAGCCTCCTGGCGTTCCTGGCCGGACAGACCGTCAACTCCTGGATCATGGTCCGGCTGAAAGCACACCACGGCGAACGGAAACTCTGGGTGCGGCTCATGGGTTCCAGCGGTGCCGGCGAATTCCTGGACACCTTGATCTTCTGCGCCATTGCGGCCCCCGTGATTGGGATCGTGGGCTTTGGCATGTTCGCCAACTATGTCCTGGTGGGCTTTGTGTACAAGGTGGGCGTGCAGTACGCGCTCATCCCGGTGACCAGCGTGGCGATCCGCTGGTTTAAGCGCCGCGAACCGTCCTATGTGGAAGCTCAGGCAAGCATTTAGCGCTGCGGGGGCCGTTGTGGTGATTCGCCCATGGCCGGCCAGAGGCGAATCACCACAACGGCCCCCCACAGCATCAGGATTACCGGTTCGGGTAGTAGCGGCGCAGCGTCTCGGCCTTGAACGCGAAGAACGTGCCGTCCTCGATGGCCAGGCGAGCGTCGTCGACCATTTTCACCACGAAGCGTTCGTTGTGGATGGAGATCAGCGTGGCGGAAACCATTTCCTTGGCCTTGTACAGGTGGTGGATGTAGGCGCGAGTGTAGTTCTCGCAGGTGTAGCAGTCGCACTCTTGCGACAACGGCGTGAAATCGCGCTTGTATTTGGCGCCGGAGAGATTGAAGCGGCCGTCGGGGGTGTAGAACGCCGAGGTGCGGGCGACCCGGGTGGGCGAGACGCAGTCAAAGGTGTCGGCACCGTTCTCGATGGCCGTGAAAATGTCATCTGGCTCGGAGATGCCCAACAGGTGGCGGGGCTTGTCCTCGGGCAGTTCCTCGGAGCACCAGCGCACAATGGTGCCCAAGTTTTCCTTCTCCAGCGCACCTCCGATGCCGAAGCCGTCAAAGTTCATTTCACCCAGGTCATGCGAGGCCTTTCGGCGCAGGTCCTCGTACTGGGCACCCTGAATGACGCCGAACAGGGCCTGGTAGGGCTTACCCAGGCGCTCTTCGGTGAGCCGGAAGTGCTCTTCGATGCAGCGCAGCGCCCACAGCCGGGTGCGCTCGAGCGACATTTCCTGGTAGCCGCGCGAGTTCAGCAGCGTGGTCAGCTCGTCGAAGGCGAACATGATGTCGGCGCCGATCTGGTGCTGGACCTGCATCGAAACCTCGGGGGAGAAGCGGTGCATGTCACCGTTCAGGTGCGACTTGAACCAGACGCCGTCGTCATCGATGTGGGCCAGGCGTTCCTTGCCCACGGCCACGGAGTCGTCGGCGCCGGCGTGCGGGGACGCGGCTACGGCATCCATGTTGATGACCTTCTTGAAGCCCGAGCCCAGGGACATGACCTGGAAGCCGCCGCTGTCGGTGAAGGTGGGTCCGGACCAGTTCATGAACTTGCCGAGCCCGCCGGCGGCGTCGAGGATGTCGGCGCCGGGCTGCAGGTACAGGTGGTAGGCGTTGGCCAGCAGTGCCTGTGCGCCCAGCTCGGCCATGGATTCCGGCAGCACTGCTTTCACGGTGGCCTTGGTTCCAACGGCGATGAACGCGGGGGTCTTGATGGTGCCGTGCGGGGTGGTGATGACGCCGGTGCGGCCCTGGAATTTGCCGCCGTTTCTTTGGATCGCTTCAGCCGCGGGCGCACACGTTTCATTCAGCCTGGTGGTGACCTCAAAACTGAATTCGCTTTGCGACGCCGGAGCGCCGGGAACTGTGGGCGGGGCCGTGGCGGGCGCGGGGGCAAGAAGGCCAGTGCTGTTCTCAGGGGAGGGCATTAGTCCATTTTGCCAGTCTTTCCCGGCGTCCGGGTTTGAAGGTGTCCAACGCAACCCGACGCTCTCGCCCTTTTGGCTACTCTCCGGGGTAGTGGGTCTCCATGAAGGCATCCCACTGTGCCCCGACGGCTTCCAGTGCGGCAGCGCCAAGGCCGTAGGTGGAGACGACGATCTGGGCGCCGGGATGCTCGCGCAGGCCCTCGACGGGTGCCTGCTGGGCAAGGATCAGCAGGCCGTCACCGTGTTCTGCATAGTCCGCAACCGTCAGACCCAGCTGGGTATCGCTGCGGTACCAGACCTTCCCTTTCAGTGCGGCGCCGGTGTTGAGGGTTAGCTGGTACGGCTCGCCCGGACCGGGGAGCCACCCGGTGTCGATGCCCAAAGCGTCCCACAGGTTGGTGTGTGCGGCGCTGGTGCCATCGACGAAAATGGTCCGACGCGGCGTATGCGGGTGGCGTTCCAGCGCGAACTTCAACTGCTGGATGAACATGGCCCAGCCCTCGGTGATGTCCGAGTCATACTTGGCAAATTCGCCGGTTGCGACGCCGCGTGTCAGGGTCACCAAGGTGCCGTCCGGGCGTGGTTCCAAGGTGAAGACGTCGCCCATTTCCAGTTCCAGACGGAGGTGGTCCGGGCTCTCCAAAACGTCGCTGTAGTAGATTTGCTGGATCTCATCATCGAGCCCCTCCATCTCCCAGCCGTGCCATTGGGCTGTCTTGGCGGGTTCACGCAGCATGCGCCAGACCTGTTCGGCGTCGGCGTTGACGAGCACTGAGAGCGGGTTCGTGTCCATGAACCGTAATCTACGCCGGATAGCCGAATCGGGCTAGGGCGCCTGCCTGATTGCTGCGCTAGGGTCGGGCGGGGTTAGCGGCCCAAACCGGCAAAGGAGATGGCCTGGCGCACCAGGGCGCCGCGGCCGCCCACGAACTCGGCCTGCACGCCGGGGCTGAGCACCTCCTCGGGCGTCATCCAGGTCAGTTCAAGGGCGTCCTGGCGTGGCTCGCATTCACCCGTCACGGGGATCACGTAGACCAGGGCCACGGCGTGCTGGCGTTCGTCGGTGAACCCGGTTTCGGACGGCGAGGGCAGGTACTCGGCCACCGTGAAGGGCACGGGGCTAACGGGCAGTTGCGGGAAGGCCAGCGGGCCCAGGTCCTTCTCCACATGCCTGACAAGCGCGGCCCGGATGGTCTCCCGGTACAGCACCCGCCCGGAAACCAGCGTGCGGACCATGGAGCCCTCGTCGTCGGCCTGCAGCAGCAAACCCACCTCATTGACATAGCCCAGCGGGTCAAGACGGACCGGGACCACCTCCACATAGACCATGGGAAGACGGCTTCTGGCCTCGTACAAGTCCTCGTTGGACAGCCAGCCGGGGTAGGGATCAGGGGTGCGCACGCTCATACCTCAGTTCTACCCCATCCCCGCCCCAAGCACTGCCTTTTGGATCCTCAAAGCGGTCTGGATTCGCCCCCACCACCCAGAGGGAGGTGCTCGCCGTCGCGCATGATGCCAAGTTCGACGCCGGAGGACCAGCCCGCCGCCGTGGCCACAAAACCGCCGTTCTTGGCCCTGAAAAGCGCCCCGCCGTCTGCCCGATCCTGGACGAACTTGGCGCCAATATCCGCCAGTACCTTGTTGGCTGCGGTGGGGTTGGGTGTGCGCCAGGTGACCACCACGGCCAGCGGCGCCCCGGGGTCAGGGAGGCGCAGATCGTTAGAGGAGGCCAGCTCAAAGCTGAAACCATCGGGTGCGTTGACGCGGGCCCCGGGCCCGGCGGAGGTCTCTGCCAGCTCCGCATGAGTACCGTCGGCCAGGGTTCGCTGGACAAAAATGACCGGATCCCGCAGCTCAAAGGCGAGCAGGGTGCCACGATGGTCCGGGGCCTGGCGGCACACACCCACCTTGCCATTGCCGGTGTCAAGGACCGCCCGGTCGCCGTCGTTCTCCGCGCAGGCCAGTCCCAGCTGCCGCAACTGCTCCACGGTGTTCTCAAAGGACGCGGTGAAAAGGATCGGGCGTACGCGCAGCATGGTCTCTCCAGGGGTGGGGTGCTTCTACGGTAGCAACACTGGTAGCCTGACGGGCAGAAACTGGCGGACGAGGTGGGTGCACGGCTCCACATGCTGGGCTCCACATGCTGGCGAACTAATCCAGAAGTGCCTCCAGCCCGGCGGCGGCAGCCTCCGGTAACAGTGGGACGTAGCGGTCGTAGATTGCCTGACGGGCCCGCCGCCCCGCCTCCACACCCTGGCGGGAGGCGATGGCCTGGAAAATCTCGCGGTCTAGCGCGGCCGAGGCTGCCTCGGTGCGTTCGGTGGCCTCGGAATTCGTAAGCTGCTCGGTGATGAGCCCCACGATGGCCTCGGCGACTGCCCGGCCGCACATGGTCAGTAGCGCATTTCCACTAGCCTCCCAAACAGCAAGGTGGAAGTCGACGTCGGCCCGGGCGAAGGCTTCGGCGTCCTTGCCCACTGCCTGTTCCATACGTTCAATGGCCGACTCCATGCCAGCCAATTGCTCGTCGTTGTGCAGAGTCGCGGCCAATCGGCAGGCCGAAGATTCCAGAACGAGGCGGAACTGGACCAGCTCCGCCATGGACAATGAGTCCAAGCGAGCCATCGTGGTGAAGGATCGGGTCAGTGACTGGGGGGAAGGCTCAAGCACCTTTGGCCCGCCGCGCCCGCCCGGCTTGGATTCGATCAGCCCCATGGACTGGAGTACACGTAGCGCTTCGCGAACGGTGGGCCGGCTGACCGAGAATTGCACCATCAGTTCGCGCTCGGACGGCAGATGCTCTCCGGCGAGGATGGCCCCGGAGGTGATGGCCGTTTCAATCTGCTCCACGATCCGCTCGTAAGTGAGCGTTGCAACAGCGGGCGTAAAGCTGACGATATTCATCTGATGCCTGACGTCAAGGGATTACCTTCTTCTGCGAGCCACTGTACCTGGGGCCACTACCATTGCCAGCCTGTTGAGAACTGGTTCGACCAGCCAACCAATTAGTAATATACAACCAATGACCTCACACTGCCGATGCACCGGTGCCGCCCCCTTTTTGAGAGTCGGGCGGCCCCGCCACCGGTCAGGCATGCCATCAACCACTGTGTATCGAGAGCGGCGGAGCGCCTTTGGAGTGATGGCAGTTCCAGAATGAGCCTAGTCACACTGGGCCCCGGCCCGTCATCTTTGGCAATGCTGCGGATGGGAGACCATCAGGGGCGAGGCTCGGAAATCGTCGTTGTTCCGCGGGAATGAAGACCACAGCAGCGACGATGCACAGCCATGCACGCTGGCCGGCACTTCCTCGAGACGCGTCGTCAACATAATATAACTGGCCAGACCATTGTTATAGGTTGATATATGCATTCGAATGCTGTTGGATAAGTCACATTGCAGGATCGTCCGAACAACCGATTCCAACCGATGGAGTGCCCATGCTTCGCTCAAAGAGAACCAGCCTGTCAGTTGCCCTATTGCTGGCGTCTTCACTATCGCTTGGCGCATGTTCGGCCGGCTCCGCTCCTGGTGGCCAAGATGGCGGGGCCGAGAACTCTGCCATTACCGTCGCCCTCAGCGGGCCGCCGGTGAATCTTGACTTCACCACGACGGCGGGCTCGGCTATTCCGCAGGCGCTCATGGACAACGTCTACCAGGGCCTGCTTCGCATTGACCAAGAAGGAAAGATCCAGCCGCTGCTTGCCGATTCCTGGGAACTTAGCCCGGATCGAATGACCTACACCTTCAAGCTCCATCCAGGAGTCACCTTCTCCAACGGCGAGGCCTTCACAGCAGAGGACGTCAAGTTCAGTATCGACCGGGTGAAGTCCGACGCATGGAAATCCAGCGTGAAAGCGAAGATGAACGTCGTCCAGGAAGTCGTGGCCGTCAGTGACACCGAGGTCAAGGTGGTGCTCAAGCAGCCCAGCAATGCCTGGCTCTTTGACATGGGATCGCGCATCGGGGCCATGTTCGACCCGAAGGGAGTTGACGATCTGGCCAACACGCCCGTCGGCACCGGCCCATACACTGTCTCCTCATGGAAGCCGGGCGAATCCATGGAGATGAGTGCCCGCACCGACTACTGGGGCCAGGCCCCCAAGATCAAGAATGCGACCCTGCGATACTTTGCTGACGCCACGGCAACGACCAACGCCCTGCAGTCCGGCGATGTTGACGTTGTCTACAACATGCAGGCGCCCGAACTGCTCTCCAGCTTCGAGGGCAAGCCCGAATACCAGGTCATCAAGGGCACCTCGACCGGCGAAATTATACTGTCCATGAACAATAGAGCCGCCCCTTTCAACGACGTCAGGGTGCGCCAGGCCGTCATGTATGCCATAGACCGCAAGGCCGTCATGGACACTGCCTGGAATGGCTTGGGCACACTCATTGGGGGTCCGGTCCCTCCAACCGACGCCTATTACGAGGATCTAAATGGCGTCTTTCCATTCAACCCCGGCAAGGCCAAGGCGCTTTTGAAAGAGGCCGGGGTCGAGAACCTAGACATCACCTTCTCCGTGCCCACCAGGCCATATGCGACCGCCGTATCTGAAATTGTTGTTTCCCAGCTCAAAGACGTGGGTATCAACGCCAAGATCGCCTCCACCGAATTCCCGGCCGTCTGGTTGGACAAAGTCTTCACAAAACACGACTACCAGATGTCAGTCATCCTGGCGGTCGAGTCGAGGGACGTACTAACCATCTTCAACGATCCGAACTATTACATCGGCTTCGACAACTCCACGATCAAGGCAGAAGCCGCCGCGGCCGACATGGCTGATGAGTCCGGCTATGTTGCAGGGATGAAAAAAGTGGTTCGCAGCATCGTTGATGAGGCCGGCGCCAACACCCTCTTCTTGTTCCCCAACATCGTTGTGGCAAAAACTGGTGTCGCCGGCATCCCCGCCAACGCAGTGTCCGAGGGTCTTAATTTGAGCGCCATGAGCTGGAAGTAGGGGCCTGCGGATCATCCAGAGACGGGCTGCGGGCCAACTTGCCAGGCATGGGCGGGAAGGGCTGGGAGAATGAACCGACCGTTAGGAGGTCAAAGATGGTGATGCGAATATTGACCAACCTAGCCAGGTTCGCGGCCAGCTTCATGGCTGCCACCGTGCTGGTGTTCTTGTTCATGCGAGCGATCCCCGGGGACCCGGCACAGATTGCCCTTGGTGTGAACGCGACCCCCGAGCTCATCGCCAAGACCCGTGCCGAATTCGGTACGGATCAGCCCCTTCTCACCCAGTACTTGGACTGGGTGCGCGGGCTACCCTTCGGCGACTTCGGCACCTCCTACGTCACGCACCGCGACATCAGCCCCCTGGTGGCCGACCGGGTGCAGGTCTCGCTGATCCTGGTGGTACTGGCAATGCTGGCGGCCTTGATCATTGCCATCCCGCTCGGCACGCTGGCTGCGGTCCGCCACCGCAAGGCCTCCGGCGCCATCATTAGCGCCGTAAGCCAGCTGGGCATCGCCATCCCGGGGTTCCTGGCCGGAATCCTCCTCGTTCTGGTCTTCGCGCTCGGGCTGGGATGGTTCCCGGCCAACGGCTGGACCCCGCCGGGGCAGGACTTTGGCCAGTTCCTGTCAAGGGTGACTCTGCCGGTGCTTGCCCTTGCCGCCGTCCAAGGTGCCATCCTTACCCGGTACGTTCGGTCAGCCGTGCTGGAAGTGATGAGTGAGGACTATTTGCGCACCGCGCGTGCCAAGGGGTTGTCCCCGCTCGCGGCCCTACTTAAACATGGACTGCGCAACGCCGCGATCCCGGTCCTGACCGTCACCTCCGTTCAGCTGGCGGCATTGATCATCGGGGCGGTCGTGATCGAACGGGTCTTCGTCATTCCCGGGCTCGGATCGATGTTGCTGGATGCTGTCGGGAACCGCGACATGCTCACCGTCCAGTCAGTGGTGATGGTGCTGGTCGGCATCACCTTGGTCATCAACTTGTTCGTGGACGTGTTCTACTCCGTCCTGGATCCGCGCATTCGGAAATCGGCTTAGGGGAACGTCCATGGCAACCAAGATTTTGGCAGGCAAAGCAGCCAGGACCAGGCGCCCCTGGCGCGGGTCCATGCGCGTCGGGGCAGTGCTGGTGGGCGTTGTGGTCCTCGCCGCCCTAGTGTCCTACTTCTGGACCCCGTTCGATCCTACCCAGGCCTACCCAGTCGATCGCCTGCAGGGCCCGAGCCTCACCCACCTCATGGGCACCGACCGCTACGGCCGCGACGTGTTTTCCGGCATCCTCTACGGTGCCCGGATCACGCTTCTGGTCGGCGTGGTCGCCGTCGGCATTGCGCTGCTGGTGGGCACGCCGCTGGGCATTCTGGCCGGGATGAAACGCGGGGCAACCGAGGAAGTTAGCATGCGGTTCGCCGACATCCTGCTGGCCTTCCCTGCCCTGTTGCTGGCCATCATGTTCTCGGCGGTCTTCGGCGCCAGCACGGTGACCGCGATGATCGCCATCGGCATAGGATCAATCCCCGGGTTCGCCCGCGTCGCCCGTTCGGGCACGCTGCAAGTGATGAGCACCGAATACGTGCAGGCAGCCAAGGCGTCAAGCCAGCCGGCAATCCGGATCGCCCGGCGACACGTGCTCCCAAACATTGTGGGCATGGTGGTGGTCCAATGCTCGGTGACCTTTGCCCTGGCTGTGCTGGCCGAGGCCGCCCTGTCCTTCCTTGGTCTAGGTACCCCGCCGCCGATCCCAAGTTGGGGCCGGATGCTGCAGGAAGCCCAGCAGTATTTGGGTACATTCCCGCTGCTGGCCATCTGGCCGGGCATAGCGATTGCCATCGCCGTCATGGGCTTCAACATGCTCGGTGACGGCCTTCGTGACCGCTTTGACCCCAAACTAAACGGAGACCGCCCATGAGCGAGCTGACTGCCAACTTGCTCACCGTCCGGGATCTGAACGTAAAATTCGGCGCGTTCACGTTGGTGCATAATGTTTCGTTTGCAATGGCCCGCGGCGAGCGGATCGGACTGATCGGTGAATCAGGCTCCGGCAAATCACTGACAACCACCGCCCTGATGGGCCTGCTGCCGGAGGGGCTGTCTGCCTCCGGTTCCGTGCATCTTGACGGCCATCGCGAGAACTTCATTGGAGCCCCCGACGCCGCCATGCGCAAGATCCGCGGACGGGACATGACCATGGTGTTCCAAGAACCGCTCACGGCGCTTAACCCGCTCATGCGGGTGGGTGCCCAGGTGGCAGAAATCATGAGCGTGCACAAGACCGCGGCGTCCCGTCGTGAAGCGGGCGCCAAGGCGATCGCCATGCTCGCCTCGGTGAAGTTGCCGGATCCGGCCGAGGCCGCACGCGCCTATCCGCACCAGCTCTCCGGAGGCCAGCGACAACGCGTCATGCTGGCTATGGCACTGGCCAACGACCCAGCGCTGCTGCTGTGTGATGAGCCGACAACGGCCCTGGATGTGACGGTGCAGCGACAGGTGTTGGACCTTGTGCTCGAATCCGTGACGGAACGCGGCACCGGTCTGCTGTTCATCACCCACGATCTGGCGGTTGTCGCCAACATGTGCACCCGGGTCCTGGTCATGAACAATGGCACAGTTGTGGAAGAAGGACGCACCGAGGACATCTTCTCCCGTCCCCAGCACGCCTACACCCGCGGGCTGCTGGCCGCCAGCGACATGGAGGCCACGGACAATGACGGCCGCCTGTTCACGGTGACCTCCGCGGTGGGCTATGAGCCGTTGACGCCGGCGGCACTTGCCGCCCGCGCCGTCGCCAAGGAGAGTGCGGCTGCCCGGGCAGGCGCGCGGCTGCCCGTCGCGGACGCAGGGACGGAGCTCCAAGCCCCGGTCATTGCCGTGACGGGTCTGACCCGCACCTACCTTCGAGACCGGGCCACACTCTTCGCCAAGGCGCCCGAGGTCCATGCGCTCAAGGATGTCACCTTTGTGGTGCGCCCGGGAGAACGCCTTGGGGTGGTTGGCGAATCGGGTTCCGGTAAATCCACGTTGCTGCGCATACTGGCCGGTCTGGACCGGCCGTCGTCAGGTTCGGCCGTTGTCGCCGGCAACGAGGTCGCCGGCGCCACCGAACGCAGCCTGGTACAGCTGCGCCAGCAACTGCAGATTGTCTTTCAGGACCCGATGGGGTCCCTCAACCCGCGCATGCGGGTGCTGGAGATCATCACCGAACCCTTGCTGGTGCCCGGGCGCACCGAGACCGCCACGCAGCGCCGTGCCATGGCCGTGGCGATGCTGGACGCCGTGGGGTTGGGCCCGGAAACCCTGGACCGCTACCCGCACCAGTTCTCCGGGGGCCAGCGACAACGCATCTCGATCGCCCGGGCTCTTATCTGCCGGCCCCGTGTTCTGGTTGCCGACGAGCCGGTCTCCGCCCTGGATGTTTCGGTCCGGGCCCAGGTCCTGAACCTACTGGCGGACCTGGTGGATGAGTACCAGCTGACACTGGTGTTCGTCTCCCACGACTTGGCTGTGGTGCGTCACCTTTGCGACAAGGTGGTGGTCATGCGTGACGGGGAAATCGTCGAGGCAGGCGACACCGAGAGTATCTACCAGAATCCGCAACACCCTTATACCCAGAAGCTCGTGGCCAGTTCCATGAACTTGCGCGCCGAAGTGCTGGGCAAGGAACTTCTCGCTTCCCAGAGTGAATAAGATGCGCCCCGCGGCGCAAGATGAGGACCGTCCATGAGCCAGGACCTGTACGAACTTTCCGCCACAGAATTGTCTGCCTCGTACGCCGCCGGGCTGGACCCGCGCGAGGTTGCCGAGTCTGTGCTGGCCCGTATCGCGGACCGCGAGCCGGTACTGAACGCCTTTTATGTCCATGAGCCGGAGCAGGTTCGCCGTGATGCCGAGGCCTCGGCAAAGCGTTGGGCATCTGGAACGCAGCTTTCGGCGTTCGACGGAGTCCCTGCCACTGTGAAGGAAAACATCCCCCGCTCCGGAATTCCTGTCCCCTCCGGCACCGCGCTGGCGAACCCGCCGGTGTCAGCCGAGAACGCGCCGGTCACTGACCGGCTGCTGGAGGCTGGGCTCGTCCTGCTTGGATCCACCACCATGCCCGACTGGGGCATGCTTTCCTCGGGGGTGTCTTCCCGGCACGGGATCACCCGCAACGCCTTGGACCCGTCTCTGACCACGGGAGGCTCCAGCGCTGGTGCAGGCGCAGCGGCTGCCGCCGGATATGGCCCCCTCCATGTTGGCACCGACATTGGCGGCTCTATACGGCTCCCTGGCACGTGGGCCGGGCTGGTCACGTTGAAGCCTAGCGCCGGGCTGGTGCCCTTGCATGCACCCTATATGGGCCGGGCCGCCGGGCCGCTGACTCGCACGGCCGCTGACGCTGCCGCCCTCATGAGCGTGATTGCCCGCCCTGATATCCGCGACTATTCCACCCGCCCTTACCCGAGCATGGACTGGTTCAAGGGTCCAGCCAACCCGGCGGGGCTGCGCGTTGGATTGCAACTCGACGCCGGATCGGGCGCCGAGGTCGACCCCCAGATTGCGGCTGCGGTGCAGCGGGCAGCGGATCTCTTCGCGGCGGCTGGCGCTCACATCGTCGAACTGCGGCCGTTCATGAGCCAAGCTCAACTGGCCGGGATTGACGCTTTTTGGCGTACCCGATCCTGGGCGGATTACAGTGCGTTGGAGCCGGAACAGCGCGAGAACGTGCTGCCCTATATTGCCCGCTGGTGCGCCGGCGGCAAGGACTACGACGGCGTCGCCACCATGGTGCACTATAACCGGTTCGCGCAGGTGCAGCAGGAGACCATAGCGGCCACCCGGGACTATGACCTGGTGCTTTCACCGGTGGCGCCCATGGCGGCGTTTCCGGCCGAACAGCCCATGCCCGTGGACGATCCGGACTTGCCCATGGCACACATATCCTTCACCATGCCGTACAACATGTCGGGCCAGCCCGCGGCGACAGTCAACTGCGGCTTCATGCTGGACGGGCGGACCATCGGGCTGCAACTGGCCGGCCCCGTTGGCGCCGATGACAAGGTCCTGGCTGCGGCGGTTTGGTTTGAATCGGTGCGCGGGGACGCGGCCCTTGATTGGGCCCGCGTCCTCTAAACAGGGGCCGGAGGGTCAGGCCGGCGGCGTGAATCTACCGTCGATGGCGGTCCAACCGCCGTCGACGGTCAGCACCGATCCGGTCACGAAACTGGCGGCATCCGATGCCAGGAAGACGACGGCGCCTGCCAGTTCTTGAGGTCGCGACCAACGGCCGAGCGCGCTCTTGTTCGCATAGGCGTCGTACCATTGCGGATTTGCCTTAATTTGGGATGTCAGAGGTGTCTCCACCACGCCTGGGGCGATGGCATTCACCCGCACCCCTTGCGGGCCGAACTCGGCGGCCGCGGTGCGGATCAGCTGCACCAGCCCGGCCTTTGTGGCCGCGTATGCGCCTTGGCCGGGCTCCACCACGGTGGCCCGGATCGATGCGAAGCCGGTTATCGTTCCACCGCCGCGGGCCGCCATCTGGGGTCCGAAGGCGCGGATCAACCCAAATGATGCCCTCAGGTTCAGGTTCACGACCCGGTCGAATTCCTCCATGGTGTAATCGGCGATCCGCTTGCGAACATTGGTGGCGGCAGTGAAAACCAGTGAATCCAGATCGGGATGGGTGCCTGCCACGGCGTCCACGGCGTCGATGTCGGTGACGTCAAGTTCAAGGGCGGTGGCGGTGCCCCCGGCCAGAGCCGCAGTTTCTTGCGCGGCCTGGAGGTTGCGGTCGGCGCAGATGACATCGGCGCCTTGGGCTGCCAGGGCCAGGACGGATTCGCGGCCAATTCCGCTGCCGGCCCCGATCACCATGGCACGGCGTCCGTCCAGTCGGAAAAGCTGGGTGTAGTCGATGGGTGAATTCATGGTTGTTTCCTTGCGTCGATGCGGAGGGGTCGGGGCCTTAGGCCGGGCGGATCATGGCCATGCGGGTGGTGGTGAATTCTTCGATGGCCCAGCGCGGTCCCTCGCGGCCTATGCCTGAGTCCTTGACTCCGCCGTATGGCATGATGTCCGAGCGGAACCCGGGGATTTCGTTGACCACCACGCCTCCGACGTCGAGCCCGTTGATTGCTGCAAAGGCTGACGCGAGGGACCGCGTGTACACCGATGCCTGGAGGCCGTACCGGGAATCGTTGACCACCTCGATCGCCGCCCCTAGGGTCTCCACAGTCTCCAAGCAGACCACCGGACCGAAGATCTCCTGGCACCAGAGAGGCGAGGTGTGAGGAACGTTGGCGAGCACGGTCGGGTACACGAGGGTTGCAGGGTCCCCTGCGGGTGACCCCTGTGCAGTGCCAGCGGGGGCATTGGAGGCGACGATGCGGGCGCCCTGGGTGACGGCGTCGTCAATCCAGGAGGCGATTCGGGCGGCCGAGGCGGCGTTAATGACCGGGGCCACCCGGGTAGAGAGTTCACGGGGGTCGCCCACGATGACCTCCGGCAGCCGTGCCGCCAGTTTTCGGGTGAAGTCTGCGGCGACGGTCGGGAGCAGGAGCACACGTTGGACCGAGATACAGGCCTGCCCATTGGCATAGAAGCCTCCGCGGATGACAGCGTCCACGGCGGCGTCGACGTCCGCGTCATCATCGACGATAAGCCCCGTGTTGGAGCCCAGCTCCAGCACCACCTTCCGGGGTGCCGCGTCGCGGGCGATACGGTGGCCGACGGCGGCCGAGCCGGTGAAGGAGACGACTGCGGCACGGTGGTCCCTGACCAGGGTCTCGCCCACGTCGACGCCGCCGTTGACCAGCTGCACGGCGGCGCGGGGCAGGCCGTGAGCTGCTAGTACATCCCGGATCAGCTCGACCATCAGCAAGGTGGCCAGCGGAGTGTCCGGCGACGGCTTGATGATGATGGGGCAGCCAGCCGCCAGAGCCGGGGCGACCTTGTGGCTGGCCAGCAGCAACGGATAGTTGAAGCCGGCGATCCCGACCACCACACCGGCGGGGCGGCGGGTGTAGTAGCCGAGCATGCCCGCCCCGAGCGGCTGCAGGTCCAACGGCACGGTCTCCCCGGTCATCCGGGAGACCTCCTCGGCCGCGGCCGTCCAGGTGGCCAGTGTACGAGCTATTTCCACGGCACAGTCGATCACGGGTTTGCCTGTTTCCAACACCAGCAGACGCTGCAGTTCCGTGCAATTCGCGGCCAAGGCGTCGTGGATGTCTCCCAGCAGTGCCCGACGGGCGCCCGTGGTGGCCGCGGCCATTGCCGGCAGGACTGCGGCGGCCTCGTCCATGGCTCGTGCGGCACTGGAGGCGTCCCCGACAGGAGCCGTGCCTATGACCGATCCGTCGTAGGGGAAGAACACGTCGGCCTGGGCGACGGCTGGCACGCCATCGGTGCCGATGGGCTGATCGTGGCTCAGGAGTGCGGGGGAGACGGTGGAGGTGCTCATGGCAGTTCCTTTCCGGCGCCGCGGTGGTGCCGTGTGGGATGGGGCGGGTTGAGACACACCCTAGCCATGGAGTGGCCTTACCAGTAATATAAGCAGACTACTAGCGAAACATACGTGGAGGCAATGGATATGACGTCCGGAATGAATTTGACGACGCAACCGCGGCACTATCGGCTGGCCGTCGTGCCCGGGGACGGGATCGGCCCGGAGGTCACTGATTGCGCGCTGGCTGTGCTGGACGCCGCTGAGGGGTTGTTTGGATTCACGACCGGACGCGAACACGTGGCTGCGGGGGCAAAACACTATCTGGCCACCGGCGAATTGTTCAGCCCGGGGATTGCTACAAGGCTGCGGGGCAACGACGCAATTTTGTTTGGTTCCATGGGGGACCCCTCGGTGGCTCCTGGCATTCTGGAACGTGGCTTCATCCTGGCCATGCGTCAGGCGTTCCAGCAGGCCGTGAACCTGCGTCCGGTACGTTTGTATCCGGGTGTGAAGACGCCCATAGCCGGGCTAACCCCGGACCGCTGCGACCTGGTAATAGTGCGGGAGAACACCGAGGGCGCCTATGTGGGCCGCGGCTCGACCGTGCATGCCGGCACGCCCCATGCCGTGGCGATCCAGGAGTCGGTGAACACCCGTGTGGGCGTGGAACGCGTAGTGGACTATGCCTTCCGGCTGGCTGCCTCGCGCCGGGGGAAACTGACGCTTTGTCACAAGACCAACATCCTTGTGGAGGCCGGCAAAATGTGGCAGGACACGGTCAACGAATTGTCAGCGCGTTATCCCGACGTCGAGACTGACTACGTCCACGTGGACGCCATGTGTTTCCACCTGCCGACCGCCCCTGAACGCTTCGACGTCGTTGTTACCGACAACCTGTTCGGCGACATCATCACGGACCTTGGTGCGGTGATCCAGGGTGGCCTCGGAGTTGCTGCCAGCGCCAACATCAACCTCGACGGCAGCGCCCCCAGCATGTTTGAGGCGATCCACGGTTCGGCCCCGGACATCGCAGGCAAGGGCTACGCCAATCCGGCCGGCGCCATCTTGTCCCTGGCCATGTGCCTTGCCCACTTGGGCGAGGCCGAGGCCGCCCGGTCGATCGAATCCGCCGTGGTTGTGGTGCTGGGCACCATGGGCGGCCTCAGCGGACCTGCCATGGGTGGGAGCACGGCGCAGATTGGTGCACATGTGGCTGCCGCCCTGGCCGATGTGGCCGCCGGGCGATCCGCCCAGCTGGAGGGCATGTCGGTGATGGCGGGTATGCAGGCCGCCTCGGTGGCCTAGAACCCGCCGGCCCATCAGTACGGGAGGGGACTGGCGGGCCTGGCTGGAAGTGAACCATGCTACGAGCCCCGGTGTGCGGCTGGTGTTGCATAAAAAAGGCGGCGCCGTGACGGCCCTGAGCTACGCCGCGGCCCTGTGTTTCGGCTGGATTGACGGTGTGGCGGCCACGCGCGACGCCGGTCCTTCATACGCAGGTTCACGGCGCGCACCAAGGCCGACGGCCGGTGGGAAACCGCCTATCCTGGCCAGGGCGCCGCGGAAACCCCGCAAGACCTGGCGGACGCGATCGCCGGCAACGCGCAGGCGCAGGCCATGTCTGAGGTGCTCACCGCTGTCAACCGATACGCCCTGATTTAACGCACCACCACCGTCAGGACCCCGTCGGTGCGGGCCGCGAAAATCGAGGCGTTTGTCGCGATGCTGGCCGCTGGCCGGACCCCGTACCCGCAAAAGCGCCGCCCCTAAACCCGGCGTGTGAAATACCGCGCTACCAGCAAGCGGCGGGTGAACACTCGGGAAACGCTCGGGTAGCTCCGGGACAATGATCCGGTGCACGAATCCCTGAGCAACTTCATGAGCGTTCCCCCGCAACGCAGGTCCTACCTGCGCGCCGCCCTTCTGGTGCTCGGCGGTGGCGCGCTTTTTGCGTTGATCCTGCTGGCCGTCACCACGAAGACCGGCATTGCCGGCTGGGACCAGCCCGTCCACGATTGGTTCCTGGCCCAACGGTCGGGGTCCGTGACATGGCTGTGGGCGTCGGTCACCACGCTGTCCTCGCCCACCTACCTGAGTATCATCGGTGTGGTTTTTGCCGCGCTGTGGGCAGTGGTGCGTCGTGAAATCTGGCGCCCGGGCCTACTCATGGCGGCCATGGGGTTCACCGTTGCGTTCTCCTCCGTGATCAAGCACGCCGTGGCCCGTCCACGCCCGTCCACCGCTAACTTCATGCTGGGTCCCGACGACGCCTTTTCCTTCCCTTCAGGGCACACCCTGGGCACTGCCGTCTTCATCTTGTCTCTGGGCTACCTGCTGCTCTCGCGCCACAGCACCAAGGTCCGCCGGTCAGCTGTGGCGGCCGCCGCCGTCGTACTGATCCCGGCTGTGGCGATCAGCCGGCTTTACCTGGGCTATCACTGGCTCAGCGACGTCTGCGCCTCGGTAGCCTTGGCCATTGTTGTGCTGGGACTTCTTATGGCCGCTGACACGTGGCAGCCGCTGCAAAAATGGTCCAACGCTGCACAGCGGCGGAAAGTTGCGCAGGCGCCGGCCCCGTAAGGGCGGACGCGGTCTCCAGGACCAGAAGCGACGCCGTGGCCCGCGAATCCGCTGGAAGCCTGCCATCGTTCGCCACCAGCGCCAGGTACCGGCACAAGATCCCCGTGAACAGACTCCCGTCTGCGCCCTGCTCCAAGCGAATTCCTTGGCCGGGGACCGTGAGGTGGAGGACGACGGCGTCAATCAAGTCGGCCGCCTGTCTTACGTACCGTGGGTGGTCTAGTTGTAGCAGGGCCGCCAGAATGGGGCCCTGGTTGTAGGTGTAGATGGTGGTTTCCACCTCCCGGCCAGTGGCTGAGGGGTGGCTGCCATCCAGGTAGATGCCCTGTTCCGGGTCGAACAGTTCGGCGCGCAGCCAATCGATGAGGCCCTGCGCCCGGCCCATCTCGCCAATCCGGGCAAAGTGCAGTGCTGCGGACCCGTTGGCCGGGGTGTTCTTGAAGTCCCGTTTCCGCGACCAGTAGATACCCCCGCCCAGGACATCGTTCTGGGCGGCACGGAGTTGGCGCGTCAGCGATCCGACGGCGAAATCTGCCCAACGGCTAGGCTTGCCGGTGACGTCCCGGCAGAAGGCGCTGAGTCTGTCGCAGGCCAGGGCAAGCCACGCCATATCGTCGTAAAAGTAGTTGGGGAAACGGCCAAAGTTGCGCAGCAGGAGCCCACGCAGCAGTGCAGTAGCGCGGCGCAGCTCCGTCAGGGCGCCCCGGCCGTCGCCGTCGCGGAACGCGGCGATTCCGGCATCCACCACGGCGTCCAGGTAGTGCGCCTGCCACCAGTAGTGCCAGGGTGAGAACGGGGTGGTGATTCCCGTAGTGGGCGCCGCAACGGCGGCGATCCAGGTCCCCGGCAGGCCTAAGAGGCGGTGGCCAAAACGGACGTTCACCTCAGCTGCGGCACCTTGTGCAAGCGTGGCCCAGCGGTCCGTCGCCGGATAAGGCGTCGGGGCGTCCGCGCTTTCACTGTCCATGGCAACAAGCCTACTGTTCCCCCTGTACTTTGAGCGCCACATCACATTTTCAGTTAGTATTCGTTAACGCAAGTTTTCTGCTGGCCGGACCATTGTCCCGGCGGCCCTCAACGAGGAGGCACCATGGAAATTTCACACAACGGCACCGTCGCGCTCATCACCGGAGGCGCCTCCGGCCTGGGTGCCGCCACGGCGAGGAGGCTGCATGCGGCAGGGGCCGCCGTCGTGCTGGTGGACCTGCCCCAATCCAGCGGCGCGGAACTGGCCGCCGAGCTGGGGGAGCGGGCGGTCTTTGCTCCCGCGGACGTCACGAACGAGGAGCAGGTGCGGGCTGCAGTCGCCGCCGCGGCGGGGCTGGGCACCTTGCGCATCGTGGTCAACTGTGCGGGCATCGCCACACCGGGCAAGGTGCTGGGCCGCGAGGGCGTACTGCCCCTTGAACAGTTCAACCGGGTCATCCAAATCAACCTGATCGGCACCTTCAACGTTTTGCGCCTGTGCGCCGAGGCCATGGCGGCAGCGGAGCCGCTGGCTGGCGAGTACGGGGCAGAGCGCGGTGTCATTGTCAACACCGCATCCGTGGCGGCCTTCGACGGGCAGATCGGCCAACCAGCGTACGCCGCCTCCAAGGGTGCCGTGGCTGCCATGACCCTGCCGGTGGCACGGGAGTTGGCGCGCTCGCTGATCCGGGTCATGACCATTGCGCCGGGCATTTTTGAGACACCCATGCTGGCGGGGCTGCCGCAGGCCGCGCAGGATTCGCTGGGCCAACAGGTGCCGCACCCGTCCCGGCTGGGCAAGGCCACCGAGTACGCCGCCCTTGTGGAGCACATCGTGGCCAACGCCATGCTCAACGGCGAGACTATCCGCCTGGACGGCGCCATCCGGATGGCGCCAAAATGAGTGGCATGCCAGACCTGCCGGAAGCGGACTTTTATGACTACGAATCCCTGCTGACGCCCGTTGAGGCGGCCAAACTGGCCCAGCTGCGCGAATTTCTGGCCACCGAGGTTGCCCCGTACGCCACGGGCTGGTGGAACGAGGCGGAATTTCCCGCGCACATCCTGCCCAAGATCGCCGCCCTGAAACTGGCGGCCCCGGACCGCCGACAGTACAGCCACCTGTTCACCGGCTTGGTGGTTGCGGAGATGACCCGAACGGACACCTCGCTGGCCACGTTTTTCTTGGTGCACCACGACCTCTTTGTCCAGGCACTCACCGACTTCGGCTCCGAGGAACAACAAGCGCGTCTGCTCCCTGACGCGCTGGCCCTGCGCACCACCGGCGCCTTCGCCCTGACCGAACCGGAGCACGGCAGCGACGTGGCAGGCGGAATGCTCACCACCGCCTTGAAGGTCCAGGACGACGCCGGCACCCACTGGGTGCTCAACGGCGCCAAACGCTGGATTGGCAATGGGACGTTTTGCGAGAATATGTTGCTCTGGGCCAAGGACGTGAACAGCGGTGAGGTGCGCGGGTTCATTCTTGACGCCTCCTTGCCCGGGGTGACCCGCAGCAAGATCGAGCACAAGATCGCACTTCGGACGGTGCAAAACGCACACATCGTCCTGGCGAACGTGAAGGTTGCAGAAGCGGACCGGTTTGCCGGGATCGGCTCCTTCAGCGACACTAACAAGCTTCTGCGCAGCTCACGGATCTCAGTGGCTTGGCAGGCGGTGGGGCAGCAGCTGGCGGCCTTCGACGTGGCCCGGGCCTACGCCGTCGAACGCCTGCAATTCGGAAAACCTCTGGCGTCCTTCCAGCTCATCCAGGCCCAGTTGGTGAAAATTCTCGGCAACGCCACCGCCTCCATGGCCATGATGGTGCGCATTGCCGCCCTCCAGGACCGGGGGCGCGACGGCGATGCCACCATGGCGCAGGTGGCCCTGGCCAAGGCGCACACCACCGCGGCCATGCGAGAGAGCGTGTCGCTGGGCCGATCCATCCTGGGCGGCAACGGGATCGTGACCGATTACCGGATGGCGAAGATCTTTGCCGACGCTGAGGCGATCTACACCTACGAGGGCTCGCATGAGATCAACACGCTCATCACCGGGCGTGCCATCACAGGCATCTCCGCGATCGTGTAGGCGCAGGCTGCGCTACGACCTGCGCGGGTCGCGCTCGCCCGCCTCCATGGGCAGGTCCAGCCGGTTGGCCGGGACCGGGGCGGGGCAGGTGCCGAAGTCGGTGAAGGCGCTGGGGTAGTTGATGGCCCGGTTGAAGTCCACCACCACCGAGTTGTCCGGGCGGGGCTTGGTCAACTCCAGCTTGCGCCAGTGCGAGCTGGTGACGTTGTTGGTCTCGTCGAAGAACGTGAGGATGAGCGAGTCAAGGGGGCCTTCTTCTGCGGACAGGCGGTAGGTGGTGCCGAGGTGCTCAAACACCACGTCACCCACAAGCCGGGCGACGCCGGGAACCTCCGGGTTGGCCGTGGCGATGTCCACGCTGCGCGGCTCCGGGTAGCGTTCAAACACGCCGTCGAACACCACCTCGGGATTGTAGTCAAAGAACGGGACCCCCTGGAAATTGGTCAGCGTGGGTGAGGCCGAATCCCGGGTGCGGATCATGTAGCGGTTGGCACGCATCCCGAGCTCGACCACCACGGTGCCGCTGCGCACCCACATCAGCGAGTCCTCATTGGTCAGTGTGGCGGTGAGGGTGCCCAACACCGGCTCTCCACTGGAGACCAGCGCCAGGTTCTCCTCAGGTGCTGCGGTCAGTGACGCCGTCGTACTGGTGGCGCTCCAGAGTCCCGGAACTCCCTCCACGGGCGACGGCGTGGCGGGCAGCCAGTGGAACGAGGTCAAGGTGAGCCAGCCGTGATCGGCGGCGAGGGCGGCGGTGCGGCCGCTTCGGAAGCGGTCCCAGCGTTCGGTGAGGCGGGTGATTTCGGGGGTTTGCGTCGTCATGGTGCTCCTTGCGGCCGGGGTGTCCTTTTCCACTCTAGGCACAACGGGCGGGGACGGGCCCCTATTCCGCAGGCACGGCCGGATGGGAGGATAAGAGTATGGCAACAAACAACCACCTGAAAAAGGACATGGCACGTTTTGCGTTGGGGACCGTGACCCAGCTCGATCCTGAGCACACACAGCTGACCCTGACACGGGATTACGCGGCTCCCCCGGAACAAGTCTGGGCCATGCTGACCGAACCGGCGCAGACACAAAAGTGGTGGTGCAAGGTCCGCGGAACGGCCAGGACCGGATCCTCGTTTGACCTGAAATGGCTCAACGTCAAGGACGAAGGCCACGGCATTGAAACCGACTGGTGGAATGGGCGGGTCGTGGAAGCGCGCGAGCCGCATATCCTGGAGCTCAGCAACTCCATGCACGGCACCATCAAAGCGGAGTTATCCGCGCTGGGCACGGGCACGCGATTGGCTTTCACCAACACCATCAACGTGCCCGAAGAAGTCATCTTGATGTCGCTGGCCGGCTGGCACGTCCATTTGGACCACCTGCAGGAGGCGTTGGAAGGCAAAAGCGTTGACTGGCAGCACTGGTGGGACGACTTTTTCCCCTGCTGGGAGCAAGTCCACGGCGCCTATGTTGCGGCCCGGAGCTGACATTATTTGAGACCGATTCGCCCGCGTGTGCGCCTGCGACGTAGTATCCCTTTTGGCCCTAGTAGTGGCCCCACCGTATTCAGCGCCGCATACGAGCACCCCAGATTCACAGACCGTAAGGACGCTGACTCATGAGCTCAGAACTGCCCGCTACACCACAGCACACCGCTGTCTCAGACCCCGCCGAGGACAGTGACCTGCGCCGCGACGTCCGCCGCGTCAGCACGCTGCTAGGGGAATCCTTGGTCCGCCAGCACGGCCCCGAGCTGCTGGCCATGGTGGAGCAGGTCCGGTTGCTGACCAAGGAGTCCAAGGAGGCGGCGCGGGGGGAGAGCGGTACCGGCCCGTGGAGTGCCAACGACGTCGCCGAGCAGGTCCGCGAGGTCCTCGCCTCCCTGCCGCTGGAGCAGGCAACGGACCTGGTTCGCGCCTTTGCGTTTTACTTCCACCTGGCCAACGCCGCCGAGCAGGTGCACCGCGTGCGCAGCCTGCGCTCCCGCCCCGAGAAGGATGGCTGGCTGGCCAAGGCTGTCACCGAGATTGCCGAGAAAGCCGGCCCCGAGGCTCTGCAGCACGTCGTCAACGACCTGGACGTGCGCCCCATCTTCACCGCCCACCCCACGGAAGCCTCGCGGCGGTCGGTGCTGGATAAGATCCGCAAGCTCTCCGACATCCTGGCCACCCCGTCCGCTGAAGGCTCTAGCGCCCGCAGCCGCCAGGACCGCAAACTGGCCGAGATCATCGACCAGATGTGGCAGACGGATGAGCTGCGCAAGGTTCGCCCCACCCCCATGGATGAGGCCCGCAACGCCATTTACTATCTGCGAAACATCCTCACCGACGCCATGCCGGAGGTGCTCACCGAGCTCAGCGAGCTGCTGGGTGAGCATGGGGTCAGGCTGCCCGACGACGCCGCACCGCTACGCTTCGGCTCCTGGATTGGCGGGGACCGTGACGGCAACCCCAATGTCACCCCGGAAGTCACCCGCGAGGTTTTGGTGTTGCAAAATGCCAACGCCGTGAAGATCAGCATTGTGCTGCTCGACGAGCTCCTGACCATCCTCTCCAACTCCAGTTCCTTGTACGGGGCGGACCAAGAGCTGATGGATTCCATTGCCACCGACCTGGCCAACCTCCCCGGGATCGATCCGCGCATCCTGGAACTGAACGCCGATGAACCCTACCGCCTGAAGCTGACCTGCATCAAAGCCAAGCTGCTGAACACCCGCAAGCGCGTTGCCGCCGACGGCTACCATGAGCCCGGCCGCGACTACGCTTCCACGGCCGAGCTGGTGGCCGAACTTCAGCTGCTGGAAACCTCGCTGCGCAACAATTCGGCAGCCCTGGTGGCCGACGGCGCCCTGGCCTCCGTGCGCCGGGCCATCTCCTCCTTCGGCCTGCACCTGGCCACCCTGGACATCCGTGAGCATGCCGATTACCATCATGACGCCGTCGGGCAGCTCATGGACCGGGTGGGCGAATCAGCCATCCCGTACGGGGAGCTGGACCGTGCCGAGCGCCTGCTAGTGCTGAGCACCGAGCTGGCCAGCCACCGTCCGCTGTCCGGGCACCCCATCAAACTCGACGGCGCGGCGAACGGCACCTATGACGTCTTCCGTGTAGTGCGCCGCGCCTTGCGCACCTATGGCCCGGACGTCATCGAAACGTACATCATCTCCATGACCCGCGGGGCCGACGACGTCCTGGCGGCTGCCGTGCTGGCCCGCGAGGCCGGCCTGGTGCAGCTCACGGGTGAAAGCCGGTACGCGAAGATCGGGTTTGCCCCGCTGCTGGAAACCGTTGACGAGCTGCGCGCCTCCGCCCAGATCGTGGACCAGCTGCTCTCGGACCCGTCCTACCGCGAGCTGGTGCGCCTGCGCGGGAACGTGCAGGAGATCATGCTCGGCTACTCCGATTCCAACAAGGAATCCGGTGTCATGACCAGCCAGTGGGAGATCCACAAGACCCAGCGCAAGCTGCGTGACGTAGCCCTCAAACACGGTGTGAACGTGCGTATGTTCCACGGCCGCGGCGGCTCCGTGGGCCGTGGCGGCGGACCCACATATGACGCCATCATGGCCCAGCCCAACGGCGTCCTAGAAGGTGCCATCAAGTTCACCGAGCAGGGCGAGGTCATCTCCGACAAGTACTCCCTGCCGGAGCTGGCCCGGGAGAACCTGGAGTTGTCGCTGGCCGCCGTCATGCAGGGTTCGGCCCTGCATCAGGCCCCCCGCCACTCCGACGAGGACCTGAAACGCTATGGTGCGGTCATGGAGATTGTCTCCGACGCCGCTTTTGGCACGTACCGGACGCTGATCGACGACCAGGACCTGCCCGCCTACTTCTTGGCTTCCACCCCGGTGGAACAACTGGGCAGCCTGAACATCGGTTCACGCCCGTCCAAGCGCCCCGACTCCGGCTCAGGCCTGGGCGGGCTGCGCGCCATCCCGTGGGTGTTTGGCTGGACCCAGTCACGGCAGATCGTGCCCGGCTGGTTCGGTGTGGGCTCGGGGCTGAAGGCGGCCCGCGAGGCCGGCCGTGGTGAGGAACTCAAGGAGATGCTGGCCAACTGGCACTTCTTCTCCTCCACCATCTCGAACGTGGAGATGACGCTGGCCAAGACCGACATGGACATCGCGGCCCACTATGTGCGCACCCTGGTCCCGGCGGAGTTGACGCACCTGTTCGCCACGATCCGCGCCGAGTACATGCTCACCGTGGCAGAGATCCAAAACCTCACGGGGGAAGCTGGATTGTTGGATAACCAGCCGCTGCTCAAGCGTTCACTGAACGTGCGCGACCAGTACCTGGACCCGATCTCCTATCTGCAGGTGGAGCTGCTGCGCCGCGTCCGCGAGGCCGACATCACCAAGGCGGATGTGGATGAGCGCCTGCAACGCGCCATGCTCATCACCATCAACGGTGTGGCCGCCGGCCTGCGCAACACCGGGTAGTAACTCTCCTGACGGAAGGACTGGTTTGCTCGTAGGCTGCGTCAGGGAGACCGGAGGCCGCACGCGGCCGAGGATCAGAAAAGCAGCCGAGAGCATGCCGGTCCCTCCGTCAGCGCGTCGATAGTATGCCTGTCGATTCGTTTAGGCTGGAAGCATGCCTTCCTTCCGTGCCACCATCCAGATCACCGGCCTGCGCCCCGGCCACGCCCCTGCAGAAGTCATGGACATGGCGGTGGCGGCGGTGGCTGCCGCGCACGTGGTGGAGGCCAACCAGCTGGACATTGTTGCCGGGGTTCCGCGCATCACGGTGCGGTTCATGGTGGAGGCTTCCGAGTTCGACGCCGAGAACCTCCTTGCGCGCAAGGCGGCCGCTGCCATGGAGCACGGGGTCAACACCGTGGCTACCACCGGCGCAGTGCGCACCGCCCGCCGTTCGGCGGGAAAGTGGCTCCCGCTCTAAACCCTTTTTTGATTTGACGCAATTCACATTAATTTCACCGTGACGATAGTGGTCCTCGACACGCCTTACTTATGTAGGCGCCAAACGGCACCGAGCTTGAAGAAATATCCATACCAAGAATTTCGGGAGTGATTATTTTGACTACTCAGCCTCAGGGAAAGACCCCGGCATCGATTCAGCAGGGCGGGGCAACTCGCCAGAATGATACAAACACCATCACTACCAGCCGGGGCGCCACCACGGTGGCCGACGGCGTGGTTGCCAAAGTCGCCGGCATCGCCGCGCAGGACATTGCCGGTGTATACGCCTTGGGCGGCGGGGCTGCACGGGCGCTGGGCAGCCTCCGCGAGGCAGTGGGACAGAAGGACCTCACCCAGGGCGTCAGCGTTGAGGTCGGCCAGACACAGGTGGCCGTGGACGTGACGATCGTGGTGGAATACCCGCACCCCCTGCAAAAGGTTGCCAACGATGTTCGTGACGCAATCTACGCGGCGGTTGAAGACGTGGTCGGCATGGAAGTCACCGAGGTCAACGTCGCCATCACCGACATTCACATTTCCGGTGACGATTCAGATGACAAGCACTCCGATGCCAGGCAAGCTGACAACGGTCGCGTCGACAACAAGAACTACGACGACTCCGGGGAGCCCCGCACACGGGAAGTCCGAGTTTCATGAGCTCGACAACCACCGGAGTCGCCGTAGGGGCGATCCTGGCGATTTCAGCCCTCGCGTTCGGCTTCTGGGCGATGCTTCTGGTGGCGCTGTTCATGGCCGTCGGAGCGGTCGTGGGGCGAAGCCTGGCGGGTCGGCTGGACGTGCGCGGAGCCTTTGACGCGTTGCGCGGTAAACGGACTTCATCATGAGTGCCGGCACGCTGGAAAACAGGCGTGCCGGGCACACCACAATCTCCACCGGGACCATGCAGCGGCTGGTCGCAGCCATTGCGGCCGACGCGTTCAAGGTGCCGTTGCAGGAGGTACACGCCCGGGTTCGGGACGGGCACGGACAACTCAGCGTCTCACTGGCCCTTGCCCTTGCCATCGTACCGTTGGCGGAAATTGTCCAAAATGCGCAGGCAGCTGAAGGCGACACCGTCTTTTACCGGGCAGCCGCGGCTAGGGAGACCATCGCCAAGCGCATCCAAGCACTCGCCGGAACATCGGTGGGACGGGTGGACATCCGCTTCACGGGTGCACATCTGGATAGCAGGGAGAGGGTCAAATGAGCCAGGCAACAATTATTCGACGCATGGGCCGTCGGGAAACACATTCCTCCCGTGCCGTGCTGTCCATTGTGACGGCAGCCGTGCTCCTTGCGGCCGTCCTGTGGCTGGCCTTGGAGCTGATGCTTTCTGTGACGGGCCATAGAGCATTGTTGATCTCCCCGGTGGAGCTCATGGAACGCACTGCGTCTCTGGGTACAGCAACGCTGCCATCGGTTCTTGTGGCAGTGGGAGTGGTGCTCGCCGTGGTGGGGGTGGCGTACGTTCTTGCCGCAATCCTGCCCGGCACTAAACCGCGCCATCTGATCGAGAACAGCCGCTCCGCCGTCGTGGTTGACCGCGAGGTCCTTGCCTCGGCAATCGCCAGGACGGCACGCACCACATCCCGCCTGGCACCGGAACAAGTCACTGCCAGTGTTGGACACAGAAGCGTTGAGGTGAGAGTTCACCCGAGCTCGGGCGTGGCTGTGGGAGAATCCGCCGTCCGCGAAGCCGTGGACCGGGAAATCGCCAGCTACTGCCTGGCAAGGAAGTTGAAGGTCAACGTTGCTGTTGCCTCCCGGGGGGCGGTGGGCATATGAACGGCACCCGCCGCGGACTGAACCGTGCACTGTTGGCGTTGGTGGGGCTGCTCCTGATCGCAGCAGGACCCCTCGCCGTGCTTGCCGGCAGCAGCCAGGAATTTGCGCAGGCTTGGACCCGCACGGGCACCGACTTTTGGGCCCGCGTCCAGGAACAGCTGGCCGCAGCCAAAATTCCGGGGCAAGAGACCAGCTGGTGGACCGTCGCCGTCATGGGTGTACTCGTGGTGTCCGCGATCCTGCTGGTCTGCTGGATCGTCTCCCAGGGCGGCGGGCGCACCAACCAGCTGGCCAGGGACGACGGCGACGCCGGCACCACAACGGTGGAAACCGCCGTCGCGAGCCAAGCCATCAAAGCGGCGCTGGCTGGAAACAAGCAGGTGCTCTCCGCCTCTGTCCAGTCATGGCAGGTCAAAGGAGGCAGCGGGCTAAAGATCAGCCTGCAAGCCCGCAAGGGTGCCTCGCCCCGGGAGTTGGCTGAGGTCCTTGATGAGCTTGTCAATGGCCTCGATGCCCTCTTGGGCAAAGAAATTCCGGTACTCATCCGCATCAAGGCCGGCACCCGGTCGCGGTTTGCCCGCACCGAACGTGTGGCATAGATACGCAACGTCAATGAAAACACAACACCTATAGCAACGAGAACATTTTGGGTGTCGTCGGAGCAACGGTTGGTGGCGTGGTTGTTGCCGCAGTTTACGGCGCAATCAAGGGCCGCAAGTAACGCCACACCACCGCGGGTCGGCAGACACCTTCGCCGCTGCCGACCCGCGGTGCGCATAAGCTCAGAATTACTTCACCTGGCCAACTGCACGGGACGCAGAAATCCAAACCTTGGAAGGGACACAAGACGATGAAGCGCATCAACCCGCCAGCCAGCAGGCTCGCCGATGCCCCTGACGCTGTGCTTGTCGAGCGTGCCAGCGACGGTGATGTAGCCGCTTTTGAAACGCTGGCCCGCCGCCATGGCCCCTTGATGCGCGCCTACTCACGGCGCCTCATGAGTTCCCCGGCAGAAGCCGACGACGTCGTGCAGGAATCGCTGATCACGGCGTGGAAAGAGATCGGCAACCTTCGGGATGGCACCGCCGTCAAAGCCTGGCTCATGCGGATCGTGGGGCATCGGGCGGTAGATGCCGGCCGGCGTCGGAAGTTACACAGCAACATCGCAGACCAGCTCGAGCTCATCGACAAGGCGCCCAGCCCCGAACAATCCGCGGTCGCCGGGTCTGCCCGGCAGGCGCTCAGCCGGGCCTTGGACAAGCTGCCAGAGAAACAAAGACGATGTTGGATTTTGAGGGAGTATGGCGGTCAGTCATATGAGGAGATCGCCCAGACCTTGGGCATCAGCTCCACCAGCGTGCGCGGCCGGTTGGCACGGGCACGGACCACGCTTATTTCGGAAATGGAGGATTGGCGATGAACCCCACCCGTGATTGCGGCCGGCGCATCGAGGACCTCAGTGACTACCTAGACACCGGAAGATCAGCCGATGCCGAGCACATTGAGCACTGCCCGCAGTGCCAGGCACGCCTTGCCGGGCTGCGCAGTTTACAGGCCGCGGCGCGTGACTTACTGGATGACGACGTGGCCTCGGCAGCTGCCGAACCATCCGGCTGGCTTGAGGGCATGTTGGCAAACCTGCGCCTGGAAACCCGGGCCGGGCGTTCGATTCCGCTTGCCGGGGCCCCCTCCGAGCAGCTGAGCGAGAGCGAGGGTGCCGTGATTGCCCTGGTGCGCACCGTCGGTGACTCCTTGGGCGGGGTGCTGATTGGTAGGTGCCGCATGGACGGTGATGTCACGGTTTCCGGCGCCCCTGTGGAGGTGAACGTCAATGTTTCCGCCCGGTACGGCTTCCCCCTGCCATCCTTGGCTGCGGAACTGCGCGCGGCCGTTATGGCTGAGCTTTTGGTTCAGACTGAACTAAATGTTGCCGCGATAAACGTGGCATTTACTGACATGCGGGCACCGATTGCCGAACCCGGGCACGGAGATGGAGGAGAGCTGTGAGTATGGAAGAGGAGATCCGCGAGCTGGTGCTGGGCGTGGACGGCGTGGCAATCGTCTATTCCGCCGATCCGCTGTGGCTGACGGTTCTCAAACAGGTGGGGGCGGCCCTGTCGCCGGTGGATGACCCGGCACAGCTGCCCTTTGTGGTGTGCCTCCGCGATGACGACGGCGGGCGGCAGATCATGCGCGTGCAGGTCCGGATCGGCACCAATGGGGCGGTGCCCGCCCCGGCGCTGGCTCGCAATGTTGCCGCCGCGATTCGCGTGTTCGTTTCTGCGCGGCAGCCGGAGGTGGGCGTCGTGGCAGCAGTGGAGGTTGCCGCGATCGGGGTCTGACCACCGGTGGTCGAGCGTGTCCGGGCCCACGCGGGTCTTAGTTGGGGAAGGCGGAGAGCGTCAGCTGGGAAAAGTAGCTGACCTCTTTACGCGTTAACGGGTCGGTGAAGGCAATGCTGTGTGCAAGCAACTGCAACGGCTTGGTGTAGTCGTCGGGGGCCTGGTCGAAGAGCACAGGGTAGAAGGAGTCGTTGAGGATGCCGATGCCCGCAGAGGCCAGGTGCACGCGCAGCTGGTGCGTCTTGCCGGTGTGCGGTTCCAGGTTGTACAGGCCCAGCGTTTCCCCGGTGGAGGGGTCAACACGGGTGTCCATCAACTCAATCCTGGTCTCCGCATTCGGCTCGCCGTCGACCTCTTGCGCCAGCAGGTACGTCCGCGACTTGATCATGCGGCTGCGCACCACCAGGGGGAGTTCCAGGTCCGTGCGCACGGGGGCCACCGCCCGGTAGGTTTTTTGGATGTGGCGCTTTTCAAAGAGCAGCTGGTATTTGCCGCGCGTTTGAGGGTTGGCCGAGAACAGCAGCACCCCGGCCGTCATGCGGTCCAGGCGGTGGATCGGCACCAGATCGGGCAGGTCCAAAAGCACGCGCAACCGAACCAACGCCGACTCCTGCACGTACATGCCGCCCGGTGTGGTAGGTAGGAAATGCGGCTTGTCCACCACCACCAGGTCCTGATCCTGATGCAGTATGCCCAGCTCCACCGGCAGCCGGGTTTCCTCCGGCAGTTCCCGGTAATACCAAATGAACTCGTGCTCGTTCAAGGCAGTTGTGGGCGTGAGGATTTCCCCGCCCAGAGCCTTGACGTCGCCGCGCTCAAAGCGGTCCACAATTCCCGCCGGGTCAACGTGGCCAAACTTGGCCAGGACGTACTCCATGGCCGTGGCCCAGGGACCCTCTTCGGGGATTCGCACACGGGTCGCGTTGACGCCGTCGCGCACGGGAAGAGGAGATTTCATCATCTTTCAAGGGTACCGAGGGTTCCTGCAGGTGCCGACCACCGGCCTTGTGCGGGTGGGAGTCGATCATTGGGGGACAGGCTGCAGCCAAGCAATCACAAGTACGGCGGCGGCCGTGAACCTTTTTCGGCCCACTGTGCAATACAGGGTGTGAGGACAGACAGCGGGAGGATGCGCGGGCGAGGATTTTTGGCATTGCCACGAACCTGCTGCCGTGGCAGCGTCGGCCCTGGCCGGTGCGCTGCGGAAGCTGTCGGCCGCCGACAGGGAATGCATCCTGCTCTGCGCCTGGGCCGAGCTGAGCTACGAAGGCATAGCAGCGGCCACAAAAGTCCCCATTGGCACTGTGAGGTCACGACTCAACCGGGCCCGGCGCATCCTCAAAGAGGCTGCCCGAGCGCACCTGAACAACATTGAGGAGACAGATCATGGACGAGCTCAAGCTATTGCGTGAGACGGGCAAGGACGTTCCGGTTGCCAGTGATTCAATGCTCGACGGCGGCCCTCACCAACTGCTGCGACGCATCAGTGTGGGGGAGACCATGCAGCCGAAAAAGCGCGGAAAGAAGACGTTGCGGATTGCCATCATGCCCGTGGCCACGCTGGGACTTGCAACGGTGCTGCTGGCCGGGAACGTCGTCGGACTTGCCGGGTGGAGAGCAGGGGCCACTGCCGAGGCCGCGGAGGTCCTCAGCACCAATCTCTGGCTGAGTATGACAAGTGCGCACAATCCTCCCGATGAGGAATGGGTGTGGGAACGATCAGGACGCATCCCCACCATCTTCTTTAGCGAAGGGGGGGAAGAAAGTAGCCCTGGCACGGGTGCAGGATGCGGGCCACACATCCGAGGTGGTACGGGGCAACGGTGGTTCGTTCTACAACTCACCCAGCTCGTTCCCGAGTGAGAAGGAACTGGCCAGTTATCCCAAAGAGCCACGCAAACTGCTCAACTGCATTTACGTGAAGACCAGTGGTCAGGATCAATCTATGGACGGGCAGACCGGGATTGCCATCGGCAGAGTGGAAGACCTCTCGCATATGCGCCAGGACAGCAGCTGGCTGGACCACCATTCGCACCTCGGTGGTTGCTTCGGCGCCCTAGCCAGCATCGACGCTGTGTGAATGGCAGCGCGTGCGAAGAACAAGTATCTTTCTGGCGCGGTTGGCTCAACGAACGGGGGCAACCGCGCCAGCTGCTTGCGCTAAAGCGTTCTCCCATAGGATTGGAGCATCGCAGACGGCATGGAGGCAACAATCACATGACAAAGAATGGCGAAACGGACTTGTGGGCACTGGCTCATGCCGAGCGCGCCGCGCTCGCGCAGGACCTGTCCGGACTCACAACCGAGCAATGGCAGCATGCCACCCTCTGCAGGGAGTGGAACGTTGAGCAGGTGGTAGCGCACCTGACCGCGGCGGCCAGCATCGGCCAGTTACGTTGGATCCGCAGCATGCTTGGCGCCCGGTTTCGCCCCGATGTGCACAATCTCCGGCGCCTGGGCGAGCATCTCGGGGTCAACCCGGCGGAGACCCTGAACAACTTTCGAGCCATCATTGCCAGCACCACCGCACCGACAGCCGATACTGCGGCCTACCTAGGGGAAGTTGTGGTGCATGCCCAGGACATCCGACGTCCGCTGGGCCTAGTTGGCACGCCCAGCATTGATGCGCTTACACAGGTCGCGAAATTCTTCGCAAGCCGCAACTTCGCCGTTCCCAGCAAGTCGAACGCCACACGACTCCGGCTCCAGGCAGACGACGGGCCGTTCGCATCCGGCGAGGGTGCGCTTGTCACTGGGCCGACACTGGCATTGGTCATGGCACTGGCCGGACGCGCCGCCTACCTCGACGACCTACACGGGCCAGGTGGGCAGGTCCTCCGCTCTCGGCTCGATAAAACCGGAAACTAGCAGCGTTCACGGCCCAACTTGGCACCGCGGACACCAGTAAATGTCCCGTGCCGCCCAGGAGGGGAATGCAGGGTCCGCCATTGTTGCGTGCCGGATCAGCGCCCCGCACCTCTTGCACGGTTTCCCGGCAAGCCCATAAACCCACGATGCCGCCTCGCCCCGCGCCGGCCCTCCCGTCGTTGAGCGCTGGGAGCGGTTCTTGTTAACCTCGAGCAGCCGTTTCGCTAGTTCCACCATCCGAGGCAGATCTTGCACCTCCGCTACCGTCGCAGCAGGATGAACACGGCTCAGGAAACACAGCTCGTTCCGGTAAATGTTACCGATCCCTGCAAGATTGCGCTGATCCAAAAGAGCTAACCCAATCGCCCGCTCGGGTTCCGCGAGCAGTCGCCGCAGCGCCTGGTCCGCGTCCCAGCCCGGCCCCAGCAGATCGGGTCCCAGATGCCCGACGGCGTTGCTCAGCCCGGTTTCGGGCAGGACTTCCAGGAGGCCAAGGGAAAACCCCACCGCCTCAACATCCCCTGTTCGTAGCACGGCCCGAGCAGTGTGAGCCGGGCGGCGCCAGTGCGGCGGTGACCCGGAGGCGGGCGCCGGGTAGAGGTCCCAGCGGCCCTCCATGGACAGGTGTGAATGGATCACATGGCCGTCCACAAACATCAACAGGTGTTTGCCGCAAGATTGTACCGACTGCACCACACTGCCGGTGAAGTCCACCGTGGCAAATGCGGGCACACGGAGATCGCAGGCAAGCAGGCGCTGCCCGGCCAGGGCGGTGCGCAGGTCCTTGGCTGCCCGCCATACGGTGTCGCCCTCAGGCACGGACTCGCACTCCGCTGGGTGAGCCGTAGGCGCCGGCGGCAAGTAAGGCCGTGGCCAGCGGGGTGTCCAGGATGCTGGCGCCATTGACCTTTTCCATGGCCAGCTTGCCCACGGCGCCGTGCCTGACCACCTGGACCAGGGCCGCCGCGGCGAGGGCCACAGCGGGTGCGTCGTCGCTGAAGCACAGCAGCGTCCGTCCGCCGCGCTCCACATAGAGCACCAAGGCGCCGTCGACCATCACCACCAGGGCACCTGCCTTGCGACCGGGCCGGTGCCCGGAATCCAGTGGCGGCCAGGGAAGTGCAGCGCCGTAGGGGTTAGCAGGATCAGTGGCGGCCAGGGCCAGTGCCTTGGGCGGGCGCGGATTCGTGGCCGCATCCTCGGCAAAGGTGCGCAGCCGGTCTACTGTGGCGGGCACGGCGAACTGCGCCGCACCCAGGTGCTCGATGAAGTATCCGCGCCGGCATTTGCCCGTCTCCTCAAGTCGTGCCAGCACCTTATACATGAGCCCGAAGCCCCCCGGAACCCCCAGATTCATGACCGATCCGCGCGTCACCACACCGTACCTATCAAGCAGCAGCTCAGCGAATGCGTGGCTGCGCAGTGTGTTTTGCGCGGTTGAAACCGTGTCCGTTTCGGGCAGTGGCAGGGCGCTCCACCGCCCGGCACCCAGCGGCGGGGCCCCTCGCTGCCCGGCGACGGCCCGCCCCGGCAGCCTGGCGTACCGCCCGGACCGGGCCGGGCGCAGGCGTGAAGGGGCAGGCTTTTGCTTGTGTGCCGTGTGACCGCCGGAAAGCAGCGCGCGCACGGGTGCGAACGTGTCGTTGCTGATCCGGCCCGCCCAAAAAAGCTCCCACAGGGCCGCGCTGAGATCCTCATCCCCGGGGACAATATCCGGGCCGTCGGCGGTCAACTCGCGCAGTTGGTGGAAGAAGTATGCGCCGCCGCCGGACAGTGCATCCAACAGTCGCTGCTGGAATGCAGTGGGCGCAAAGTCGGGTGCCGGGGCCAGCGTGAGATCGGCCGACTCCGCCACATGCAAACTCAGCCAGCCGTCCGAACCTCCCAGGGCGCCCGCACCGGACACAATGACTTCACCGGTGGCCATGAGCTCCTCGAGCATGGCCGGGGAGTAGTCAACTATGCGCTGCGCTAGCACCAGCGGTTCCCACGCAGATGCCGGAATGGGCGCGCCCGCCAGCTGGTCAATAACCGTCAGCAGGCCATCCAGTCCGCGCAAGGCAGGCGCCCCGGAGGCCGCCCCCACATGCTGCCAGGCGGGCAGGAACCGACCAAAGGCGGCCGCGTCGACGGGCTCCACCTCCGCCCGCAGGGCCGCCAACGACCTCCTGCGCAGCCGCCGCAGCACCTCAACATCGCACCACTCGGAGCCGCCGTTCTCCGCACGCTGCGGTAAGAACTCGCCCTCCGTAACCCGCCTGTCCGCTGCCAGCCGCGCCAGGCCCGGGAGTACGACGGCGACCCCCAGTCCCAGCCGTACCGCAGCGTCCGACGCGGTGAAGGGTCCGTGGGTGCGGGCGTAGCGGCCCAAAAGGTCACCGAGGGGATCGGCCACCGGTTCGATGAAAGCCAGCGGCACGCCCATGGGCGTGGGGATCCCGAGGGCGTCACGCAGCCGGGCGGCGTCCTCGATGGCGGCGAACCGTTCCTCACCGCCCATCTGCACGCGGAGGGCACGGTTTGCCGAGACCAGCCCGGCAAGGTCGGCGGCAGTCTGGGTCTGGTGCCCGGCGTCGTCCGTTTCTAAAGTGGGGACCAGCCGAGCGGAAACCTCGGCAACGGTCAAGGGACCCAGCAGGCGCAACAGGTCCGCAACCCCTTCAATCCCGCGGGCACGCCGGTCCGGGGCCAGGCGTTGGAGCTCTGCCTCGGTGTCGGCAATGACTTGCGGGTCGAGAAGTTCGCGCAGCTCGGCACGGCCCAGCAACTCATCCAACAGGGCCGGGTCCAGGGAGAGTGCGGCGGCACGGCGCTCAGCCAGCGGGGAGTCGCCCTCGTAGAGGAAGCTGGCCACGTAGCCAAACAGCAGCGACCTGGCGAACGGCGACGGCTCGTTCGTGGTGGTTTCCACAATTCGCAGCTCGCGGCGTTCGATGGCGGCGGCAATGCCCTTCAGCGCGGGAAGGTCATAGACGTCCTGCAGGCATTCGCGCACCGTCTCCAAAACGATGGGGAACTGCGGGTACTTCCTGGCCACGTCCAGCAGCTGGGCCGAGCGCTGGCGCTGCTGCCACAGCGGCGATCGCTTGCCGGGATTCTGGCGGGGGAGCAGCAGCGCCCGGGCCGCACATTCGCGGAAGCGGCTTGCAAACAGGGCCGAACCGCCCACCTCGGCCGTGACTATGGAATCGAGCTCGTCCGGGTCAAAGAGGAACAACTCGGCGCCGGGCGGTTCGTCATCCATCATCGGAACACGCAGCACGATGCCGTCGTCGGAGGCCATGGCGGAGCCGTCCAGACCGTACCGCTCGTGCAGCCGCGCGGCCACGGCCAGCGCCCAAGGTGCATGGACCGGCATGCCGAAGGGGCTGTGCAGCACCACCCGCCAGTCGCCGAGCTCGTCGTGGAAGCGCTCCACCATGAGCGTTTTGTCGTCGGGGACCTGGGACGTTGCGGCCTTTTGATCGGCCAGATAGCCGAGGAGGTTGTTGGCTGCCCAGCTATCTAGTCCCGTGGCCGTGCAGCGGGCCAGGGCCTGATTGTGCGGGGCAGCGCTGAGCTCGCGGATGAAGGCGCCCAGTGCCCGGCCCAGTTCCACCGGCCGTCCGAGGGAATCGCCCTTCCAGAACGGCAGCTTCCCGGGCTGCCCAAACGCGGGGGTGACAAGGACCCGGTCAAAGGTGATGTCCTCGATCTTCCAGCTGGTGGCGCCCAGGGCAAAGACGTCACCTACGCGGGATTCGTAGACCATCTCCTCGTCGAGCTCGCCCACCCGCCGTCCGCCCTTGTTCGAGCGTGCCGGGCCGGCGGCTGCGTCACCTGGGCCACTGGCGCCCGGCGCGCCGGAATCGCCCACGATGAAAACGCCGAACAGCCCGCGGTCCGGAATGGTGCCGCCGGAGGTGACGGCCAGGCGTTGGGCGCCGGGACGCCCGGTGATGGTGCCGCCCACCCGGTCCCAGATGATGCGCGGGCGCAGCTCGGCAAACTCGTCGCTGGGGTAGCGCCCCGCCAGAAGGTCAAGGGTGGCGTCGAACGCTGAGCGGGGAAGTGCGGTGAAGGGGGCGCTGCGCCTGACCGTGGCGAACCAGTCCTCCACATCGATGGCTCCGAGGGCGGACGCCGCCACGGTTTGCTGGGCCAAGATGTCCAACGGGTTGGCGGGGATGGACAGCGGCTCGATGGCCCCGGCCAGCATCCGCTCGACGGTCACCGCCGAGTGCAGCAAGTCCGCCCGGTGCTTGGGGAACAACATCCCCTGAGAGATCTCGCCCACCTGGTGCCCTGCCCGGCCCACCCGCTGGAGCCCACTGGCCACCGACGGCGGGGACTCCACCTGGATAACCAGGTCCACGGCGCCCATGTCGATACCCAGCTCCAGACTGGAGGTGGCCACCACGCAGCGCAGCCGCCCCGACTTCAAATCGTCTTCGATCAAGGCCCGCTGCTCCTTGGACACCGAGCCGTGGTGGGCTTTCGCCAGAACATTCGGTGCTCCGGCCACGGATCCTGCCTGGGCCATCATTTCCGCGGGAAGCCGGGTCGGGGCCTTGGCCGGCGCAGGATTCCCGACGGCGGAGGCCGCCCCCGCCGGCGACAGGGCCCGTGCCTGGGCAGGCTCAGATGCCGGGGACGCCGCGGTCAGCCAGGGGTCCGCGGGGGAGGGGGCGGTGTCGTCCGCTTCATTGGCGGCAAGGGCGAGCCGCTCGAGGTAGATCTCGTTGAGCCGGCCGGTCAATCGCTCGGCCAGGCGGCGGGAGTTGGCGAAGACGATGGTGGACTTGTTCGCCAGCACCGCGTCGACGATTTTCTCCTCCACATGCGGCCAGATGGAGGCATTGGGTGCGAGCCCGGTGGCGGGACCGGCATCCCGGGCCGAGGCCAGCGCGGGTAGCTCGGTCATGTCCGCCACGGGGACTGTGACAGTCAGGTTCCAGTTCTTGGTGCTGGCGGGCGCAACGATTTTCACGGGCATGGCACCGCCTAGGAACCGGGCCACGGTGGAACGCGGCTCCACGGTCGCGGACAGCCCAATGCGCTGTGCAGGGGCGTCTAGGAGCGCGTCCAGCCGTTCCAGGGACAGCGCCAGGTGGGCGCCGCGCTTGGTGCCGGCCACGGCATGAACCTCGTCGATGATGACGGTATGCACGTCTGTGAGGGTTTCGCGGGCCTTGGAGGTGAGCATCAGGAACAAGGATTCCGGTGTGGTGATCAGGATGTCCGGTGGGTGGCTGAGAAGGCGGCGGCGTTCGTTGGCGGGGGTGTCACCGGAGCGGACGCCCACGCTGATGGCGGGCACGTCCAGACCCAGACGCTTGGCAGTTTGGGTAATTCCGATCAGCGGGGCGCGGAGGTTCCGTTCCACATCCACGCCCAGGGCCTTCAACGGCGAGATGTACAGCACCCGGGTGCCGGGCCTAGACGGTTTTGCCGGGGTGCCGGGGGCCGGTTCACTGGCCAGTCCGTTCAGTGCCCACAAGAAGGCGGCAAGGGTTTTGCCGGAGCCGGTGGGTGCTACCACAAGGGCGTGTGCACCGTCGGCGATGGCTTCCCACGCACCCGATTGGGCGGGGGTGGGGGAGTTGAACGCGCCCAGGAACCATTCGCGGGTGGGGGCCGTGAATTGGTCCATGGCGGTGGCGGTCGGTTTCAAGTGCACGGCTCCATCATGCCGCACCTGAGGCGACATTGGTGCGCCACAAGGACAATTGCCCGCCATGGCAGCTTTGAGCGCCGAAGGGGCACACGGTAGCGGTAATCTAAGAGGAGGGGTGGCAATGGTTGCCGTTGCTGTTCCGCGCTTTTTCTTCGCGTCCGGGTAGCAGATCCTGAGATTTTGAATTTGCTAGGAAGGGCGGACGCGGTGCAAACACGGCATGTGGGTAACAACTGGGTCCCACTTTTGTGTTTGTCGGTGCTGTTCTTGTTCAGCGGTGCCATCAGCATGGTGACCGATCGCGGCAACGGATCCGTGCCGGGCGTCTTCGTGTTTGGCACCTTGGTCACCGGCGGTGTCAGCGCCCTATGGTGGCGTAGGAACCCGTCCTGGTGGGTGTCTGCGCGTAACCACTACTACTATTTGGCTGGTGGGGCGCTCGCGGGCGTGATCCTCAGTGCCATGGTGCCTTTCCTGAACGGCGCCGGCCCCTGGTTCGTGCTGGGCGCGGCGATAGCCACCTACGGCTATTTTGAACGCCTACGGTTGCTGGTGACAGTGGGAGGGGCGGTTGCCTTCACGGGGTTCCTGGCCATGGTCATCCGCGCCGACGTGTGGGGTGGGGCATTGCACCTGATCTCGGCTGGCATCTTGGCCTTTGCCGCCAATAAGCTCTATGTCCTCCGCAATGGCCGACGCCGTGAAGTCCAAGACAGCGACCCGTCGTTCATTGGCTCCTTTCAGGAGTACGACGAGGACGAACGCGTCGGCTTCTAACCGGTCCCCACGCCACGCTTCAGCACCTACGGGGCGAAGGCGCCGATGTGCAACAGCGCAATATCGGCATTGCTGCAGGCCGTCAGGGGTTGCACGATCGTGAGGGAGTCGGTGGCGCTGGGCGGGTAGACCAATACCGCATCGGCTGGGACCTGCGTGCAGTCCTGGTAGTTCCCGGCCTGCGTGTATTGCAGGACCGCCGCGGCGCTTTGGCCCGGGGCCAGCGAGATGGGGCCAGCGGAGGGTGCCTGCGGATTGCGCACAGCGGGCGCGCCAATCGGGGTGGTGGTGCCGGATTTAACCAGCGACACGCCAGGGTAGCCGTCCAGGATGCACAGGGTCCCGGACGTGTTCTTCACGATCAGCTTCATGTAGACGCTCCCGGCCGCACCGCCGCCGGAAGCGTCCAGTGAACCCTCAAGTGAGGCGGCCATGCACAGTGCCGGCTCGGCAGGGGTGATCGGTGGCGTACTGCTGGGTGCGGTGCTTTGAGGGGACGACGGCGTAGTCTCCGCAGTGCGGGAAGCGGCGGCACTGCTGGTGGTTGGTGCGGAAGAGGCCGGGGTTGAGGAAGCCTGGCCGCAGCCCGTCAGTGCAACACCAAGGCCCACCACGGCTGACATGGCTAAGAGAGCAGGAGCGCTGCGCTTCTTGAGGAAGTGGCGCGCTGGCGTGGCGTTCTGCAAAGAGGTCATGGGTCCACTTTTGCGTTTCAACCAGCTTGAGTCAACTGGCCCCGCCGTCGAGGTAGCAGGTCCTCGCCCAGACTCGCCCGTAGGTGGGCGAGTCTGGGCGAGGACCTGCTACCTCAGCGGTAGTGGCAACGCTAGTGGCTGGTGTCCGGGCTGGCGACTACGCCTTGCGACTGCGGCCGGCACGCATGAACGCCAAACCGCCCAGGATCAGCCCTGCCAAGCCCGCACCCAGGCCAAGCCAGGCAGCCCAGGAGGTGCCGCCGTCGGACGCCGCCGCGCCATCATGGTCCGCCGCAGCCTGTTCGGTGGCCGTCGGCGCGCCGTGGGAGTCGGCGACGGCTGCTGTGACGCTTACCGACGGTGCCGGCGCCTTGACCGAGTCATGGTCGGCACCGGCGGCCGGGATTTCCTTCCAGTCCGTCTGGCCAATTTCACACTGCTGCAATGTGGGGAAATACAGGGTCTTCCCGGCGGTGTCCGGGAGCTGGAGGGACAGCGTGAACGTGTCGCGCTGGTGGTCGGCCAACGGCGTCTTGGCGGTGTACGTGATGGAGGCGGTGCGCTCACTGATCTGGCTGCCATTGGCCAGGGTGCGCGGGGTGTCAAGTTTTTGCGCGGTCTTGCTGATGGTCCAGTTTGGGTTCACCGTGGGCGTGGCGTCATTGAGCTCCTGCGGCAAGGTGATGGTGATGCCGGTGGTGGGTGAGCCGCTGCAGCCGTGGGCTACCGAAAACGTCATCAACGAGTAGGCGCCGGCCGCGGTTTCGGTGGGCGTGGCTTCCACGTGGGCTGATGCTGCGCCGAGGCCCAGGGCCATCAGGGCGGCTGTGGTTCCGAGGGCCAGCGTGGATGTGACTTTGCGTGAGAATCGCATGGGAAAACCTTTCGAGTGCGCAATGGTGCGCATAACAACAATGGGCGGGCGCGCCCCACGAAAGGATCGAAGGGCGTTTAGGCGAAGACAGCAGTCACCGGCGGCGGTCCGCGGCGGGTATCCGGGCGTATATTGCGCCATGGCAGGCGCGGCAGGGGAAGTGGTGGCACGGCGGCCCGGGCCTGCCGCGCCGGCAAAAGAAGAACCGCGGCTGAGGTCCTGCAGAGCGGCCGTAGCCAGTCGGCCAGGGCCCACAACGCATTTTCGCCTTGTGCCAGCAGCACAGCGGTGACGACCGTGGCTACAACGTGGGCGGACATCATCCACCCGGACATCAACGACCCTGCCAGTACGGAACCGGAGAAGTCCATGCTGTGGTTCATCAGGTCCATGCCGCCCGCGGAACCGGCGGGTGCCAGCGCAACTGACTGCAACACCGCCACTGCCTGCGCCGACTGCGAGTGGTCGTGCATGCCAGAGGGCATGGCAACCATGGGGACGGCCACCGAAAGTGTGGCAAACCCCTGGTGCAGTACCAACTGGCTTGTAGCCAGCAGGGCAAACATGGCGGGGAACCCCAGCCGGACTTTGGTGGCCACAGTGGAACACAGTACGTGCAGGGCCATGAGGGCGGCCATGATGAAAGGTGCCGGCAACACGCCTCCGGCACTGACGTGGGCTCCTGCTGCCAGACCAAGAATTGTGGCAGCTACAAGGGTGGTTCGCAGCAGCCGGAAGGGCGCAGGCGCGTAGCGCATGGTGCTCCCTCCGGTTAGGCCAACCCCGCTAGCTTATCGAGGAAATCGCCTGCCCTGGAACCCGGCCTGGCGTGGTGGTGGAGTGGTGCGGTGCACGGGAAGATGCAGCCAGGGTGCTTTTCGGTGGTAACCGCAGCGTAAACGTGGTCTCCCCGGGCTTGCTGGTGACGCTGACACTGCCCTGGTGCGCTGCCATGATGGACTGGACGATGCTCAGGCCCAACCCCGTGCTGCCCTGGGTACCGGTGCGGGCTTTATCTGCCCGGGAGAACCTGTCGAAGATGACGTCCCTGAACGCCGGGTCAATCCCTGGCCCGTCGTCGCTGACCTGCACGACGGCGGTCCCATCGGTCTCCTGGGCCACTTTTGTGTGCACTGTGGTCCCGGCAGGGGTGTGCTTGGCCGCATTGGAGAGCAGGTTCAGCAGCGCCTGCTTGAGCTGGCCGTCGTTGCACTGGACACTGACCGGGGCGTCCGGGACCTCGATGCTCCAATGGTGGTGGGGTGCGCTGACGCGAACATCGCCCACGGCGTCCATGGTCAGCGGGGTCAGGTCCACTGTGTGCAGGTTCAACGGCTGGCCCTCATCGAGCCTGGCCAGCATGAGCAGGTCCTCCACCAGCCGGCTCATGCGCAGGGACTGCTCGGTGACCCGGCCCAGGGAGATTTTGCCGTCGGGGCTCAGCGGCTCGGTCATTTGCAGCAGTTCCGTGTAGCCGCGGATGGCTGTGAGCGGCGTGCGCAGTTCGTGGCTGGCGTCGGCCACAAATCGGCGCACCTTCATCTCGCTGCGCTGGCGTGCCTGCAAAGCGTGGGCAACATTGTCCAGCATGGCGTTAAACGCGTTCCCCACATTGCCGACCTCCGTGCCTGGGTGGACTGCGCTGTCCGGCACCCGCACGCTCAGAGCCACCTCTCCGGCGTCGAGCGGCAGATGGGCAACCTTGGTGGCGACGGCGGAGAGCTGTTCCAGGGGGCGCATGCTTCGGCGGATGATGACGGTGCCGGCGAGGCCAAGGATGGCCAGGCCGGCGAGGGAGACCAGCACCATCGACAGGACCAGTCGGGCGAGGGTTTGCTCGGTGGCGGCGAGGGGCAGGCCGGTGATCAGGATGTCGCCGTTGGGCAGCGCCATGGCCTGCAGGCGGTAGCTGCCAATTGAGAGTTTCTTGTCGGTCAAGGCGCTGGTGGTTGGCAGCTCGGCCAGGATCTGCGCGTCGGCGCTTGTCAGTTCCTGGCGAGTGCCTGTGGGGGCCAGGATCCCTGCGTAATGAACGACGCCGTTGCTCAGGACCGCGCTGAGCTGGCCGGCGCTGGTGGCTTTGGCGTTGAGTGGGTCCCGCGGGCTGGCGTTGCCGCCGGGACCGGCATAAAACTGGTTGGTGCGCACCGTGGCGGCGTTGACGGCCGTGTCGATCTGGCCGTTCAAGGTAACGCTGGTGGTGGTGTAGCTGACAAGGCCCACCAGGGCACAGATGACGGTGAGCAGTGCCATCATCAGGGCGACCAGGCGGGTGCGCAGGTGCCATGACCCGGGGTGTGTGAGGCGGGATCCGGTGTGCGCCAGGCTGTCCTTTATCTGCATGGCTTGATGACGTAGCCGGCGCCGCGGACGGTGTGGATCATGGGTTCGCGGTCGGCGTCGATCTTCTTGCGCAAATAGGAAATGTATAGTTCGACGATGTTGCTTTGGCCGCCGAAGTCGTAGTCCCAGACCCGGTCAAGGATGCGGGTCTTGCTGAGGACGTGGCGGGGGTTTTCCATCAGGAATTGCAGGAGCTCAAATTCGGTGCTGGTCAGCGTCATCTCTGTGCCGGCCCGGGATACTTGGCGGGTGTCCCGTTCAAGGGTCAGATCGCCCACCGTGAGTTGGGCCCAGTTGGGGGCCGTCACGCCAGCGCGTTGGACGATCCTGTGGAGGCGCAGAAGTACTTCTTCCATGCTGAACGGCTTGGTCACGTAGTCGTCGCCGCCGGCGTGCAGGCCCGTAAGCCGGTCCGCCACGGCGTCCTTTGCTGTCAGGAACAGGGCTGGGATGTCCGGGTAGATGGTGCGCAGTCGGCCCAGCAGCTCCACGCCGTCCATGCCGGGCATCATCACGTCCAGGACCACTACGTCGGGGTGAAAGGCACGCGCAATCTTGAGGGCGCTTTGGCCGTCGTGGGCCACGGCGATCTTCCAACCTGTCAGTTCAAGACCCATGCGCATCAGGTCAGCCAGCGCCGGTTCGTCATCGACTACTAGGGCGCGAATGGGCTCGCCGCCTGGGCGGGTGAGCTTGGTGAGCGCTGATGCAGGAAGTGGAAAGGACATAGAGCCATGCTCTGACACTTGTCCTGAGAGTTACTGGAGGGTTCCTGAGTGTTGTCTGTGTCTTAGGATATTCGTGTGCGGGCCTATCACGCCGCCGATTTCATCACTCACAAAGAACATTGGGGAAAATCTTGTCCGACACGAAGGCAGCACGGCCACACAAGTCCACGTGGCAACCAGCAAAGTCCTTTTGGATCACGGCAGCAATCTGGCTTTTGATCCTCATTATCTGTATTGCCACCGGAGGTTTGGGAGTCTGGATTGTCCTCTTTGCCTTGTTTGCCATCTTGACCGCCCTCTATACGTTGGTGTCCGGACGTAGGTCGTGGCTGGGGCTGCCCAACCGCAAGGCGGGCGGAACGGCCGTGGGGGCCGGCGTTGCCGCGCTGGTACTCGGGTCCGTGGTCATGTCAGCAACAATGCCAGCTACCGAGCCGGTGGCGGAGGTTGCCGCAACGACGACGGCGACGACTACAGCGACTGCGACGAAGACGCCCAGCCCCTCCGCCAAGAGCGCACTCTACACCAAGTGCACCACGGCGGCGGAGTCAAAGAAGGAATCTGGCACCGCGCTGACATGCACGCTCGGGGATGACGGCACGCTGGTCTGGCTGACGGAAAGCCGGTCCAAGGAAATGGTGGCGGAGCGTGCTGTGGTCACGGCCAAGGAGGAAGCAGCCAAGGCAGCGGCCAAGAAAGTCGAGGATGACAAGGCGGCAGCTGTGGCCGCGGAGGCGACCAAGGTTGCTGCCGTCAACGCAGCGGCGCAGCAGGCCGCATCCGATGATGCTGCCCGTGTTGCCGCCCAACAAGCCGCGCAGAAGGCCCCGGCCCCGCCCGTTCAGGCGCCCCCGGCGGCTGTCTACTATGCGAACTGCGCGGCTGTCAGGGCGGCCGGAGCTGCCCCGATTTACCGAGGGCAGCCAGGTTACAGCAGCACGCTGGACCGTGACGGTGACGGTATCGCCTGCGAAAAGTAGGCGCCCCGCGTTTACCACTTGGTTCCCGTCGAAGCAGCCGGTCCGCGCCGAGACTCGCCCTGCGCTGGGCGCAATCTCGGTGCGGACCGGCTACCTCGGTGAAATGTTTAAAGACAGAAGGCGTCCACATCGCTGTAAATTCTTACGATGTGGACGCCTTCTGCAGTGGCGGTGACGGTGGGATTTGAACCCATTACGCAGGCTATGCAACCGCTGGAGACATTGGATGTGACCCCGTATTTACGGTGTTTTCGACCCGTTTGCTCACATCTGAAAACAACGATTCACAGGCATTCCTGCACCAAAATGCACCACGATCCTCTGGTGATCATTGTCCGGATTCGGTCGAATCAGATCGGTTAGAGACCTTCCGTAGGGGGTATCGGTGACCTACCCAGTTTCCTCTTCGATAAAGACCCTGGCTGGAGCTCAGGGATTCATTGGTTCGATTTCACGGGCGTTTGGTGACGCTGCGATGTACTCATCTTTAGGGCCCCTTGCTCGCCTCTTCGTCGTTCGAAAAAGGCATCGGTTTGCTCTCCAAGTACTCATCGCGCTGCCTGCTGAGGGCATCCACCACGTTGTCTAAGTCGTCGGGGAAAAGAGCCGCATAGGTGTCGAGAGTGACTTTCGCCGACTTGTGCCCTAGCATCCGTTGCACGACTTTGACGTTGGCTCCAGCGCTGATCGCGAGCGACGCGGCTGTATGCCGCAGGTCATGGGGTGTTACTCGCCGGAACGTCTTGTCTGCCGCCTGAGCGCGTTTCACCGCCCCGGCGAACCATCCCGAAGCGGCATTACCGGGCCTGAGGTAGCCGCCCTCCTCGGAGTTCCAGAGGCGGTCCTCCTGGCCTTTGCCTTTACACGCAGCCGTAGCCGCGGCGTCGAGGAAGTCCGGATATGCCACGGTTCGTCTCTCGTGGCTCTTGACGCTCCCTAGAATGGCCTTGCCGTTCACCTCGGCCACGGCTTCGCGAATATTTATGCGGCGCGCCTTGGGGTCCACGTTTCGCACCCGCAGGGCGGTCGCCTCCCCCCACCGCATGCCGGTGTAGGCGAGGAACCGAACGAGATCAGGGTGTCGCGATGTGAGAGCCAGCGCCTCGACCTGGGCATGGGATAGGAAGACCTCGTCAGGGAGCGGTTTCTTTTTAATCGTTAGATCACGCGCCGGGTTCTTCGTGATTCTATTGTCTTCTACGGCGTGGTCGAGGATTCCCGCCAAGAGGTCGCGAACGCGGGCAACGGTTGTGTGGGAACGTCCCTCACCGAGTTCGTTCAGCCAAGCCTGCACCTCTCGCTTCGTGATTGTTCCGACAGCATAGTTGCCCCACTTCGGTTTGACGTGAATGCGCCAGGCGCTTTCGACCGAGTGGTAGCTCGACGCTGTGATCTTCGGCTTGTGCTGTTCAAGCCACTGGATTCCCAGCTCCGAAACGGTGACTTTCGCGTCGGTGCGGTTGACATATGCACCCTTTAGTTTTGAAACCTCGACGGTGGCGAGGTGCGCCTCCGCGTCGCGCTTCAACTTGAAACCCCGGTCGTGCCCACGAGCGCCGTCCGGCTTGGTGTACCAGACCTCGTACAGTCTGCCCTTTGTTTTAGTGCTGTACGCCTTAACTGTGCCCATGTCGCCCCCGTGGGTATGGCTGCTATTGATCAATTGTGAGTATATGTGGCAAAGCGTGTGTAGAATGTATCCAAGTCTGACTACAGTAAAAGGGCCAGAGCCGTTCGGCTCGACAAGTGGAAACGCCAAGCAACTGCTAATGGGTTCGGCTACAAGGTCCTCTTGAAAGCAAAGCTTTCGAGAGGTTTTTTTATGCCCACATCTACCGTCATCAGCACCGCATTGCTCGACTCGCTCGTCACTCCATTCACGGTCATCAGCACCGCACTGCTCGACTCGCTCGTCGCTCCCGCCACCTTGGCTGAGCGCCTCGGTACTACCGAGCGCAGTTTGAGCGAATGGCGCATCAAGGGCCGAGGCCCGAAGTTCATCCGAGTAGGTCGCGGCGTTCGTTATCGGCCAGAGGCCGTCGACGCCTGGCTTCTCGCGCGAGAGCACACGAGCACCTCTGAGGAGGTGCGCTAATGGGAACTGACGAGATCAACGAGTCTAACTCTTCCACGCTTACCGCCGAAGAAACTCCCGTTTTTCCCTTTGCGGCTTCGCAGACGCCGGAAAAGCCATACGAATCCACCCCGTCGCAATCGGCATCCTCCTCGAATTCAGATATGTCGCTTTACGCCCTTGAGATTCAAACGGCAATTGAGGCTCAGCACGGAGCGTTGACCGCTGATGATCGGTGTGAGGTCGTGATGAACAGACCCCTTTCCTACGAGGGCCGTGAGCACTACGCCACGGCCCGTGGAGAGACGGGTGTCCCAATGATTGAAGACGAAGACCGTCACAGCGAGACGAGCACGGAGACGGTGACGACGTTTGATGGCATTGAGAGCGCCATTGCAGCAATGGAACGCGAAATGCTGATCAGTCGGCAGGCCGATTCACTGCGCCGGAAAGCGAAAAAGCACCGTCTCCAAATGCGCCTTGCGTACGAGGTGGCTGCCGACAACCAGTTGAAGCTGATGCGTGTCACCGGGCTTGGCTGGTTCAAATACGACCGCAATCGCTGGGTCGAGGACATAGGCGACAAGGCGGCGACAAACGCCGTCATGAAGACGATTCGCCGTCTGGCGGCGGACGCCATGAGTGACAGGGACCTTCACAGTGATCTGGTGAAGGCACAGACGGCCAGCGGCGCGAGAGGGGTGCTCACGCTGACAGCAAGCCTCCCTGGCATAGCCGTGCAGGCGTCCGAGCTGGACGCCGACCCATATGTGCTGAATACCCCAACCGGCTCGCTCGATCTTAAGACGTTCGAGCTGCGCCCGCACGACCCGGCAGATTGCCTCACCAAGATCACCCGTGGTGCACATGACAAGTCGGCTTGCAGCGTGAGATGGGAAGCTTTCCTGGAACGAATTCTTCCAGACGCCGAGGTACGCGCATATGTACAAAGGGTCTTCGGACTGTCCCTCGTAGGCAAGCAACTTGAGCACATCCTGCTCGTCGCGATCGGTACCGGCCGGAACGGCAAGGGCGTCGCGTACGAGTCCGTCGGATATTCGTTTGGCGACTACACGCACTTCGCGCCTTCGACCCTGTTCGAACAGACCAAAGCCAACGTTAATGGGGCAAGTCCTGCACTGTTCGACCTCCGCGGAGCCCGGTTCGTTGCGCTCTCGGAAACGGAGAAGACTGCGCGGATTGCCTCTTCCCTCCTTAAGAGCCTAACGGGTGGCGATCCCGTGACTGCGCGGAAGCTCTACGGGGATCCCGTAACCTTCCTTCCGTCGTGGCTCATACTTCTTGTGACGAACCACCTCCCCACGTTCCCGGCCAATGATCCGGCCGTGTTTGAGCGCGTCCGCGTGGTTCCGTTCGACGTCTACATCCCAGAGGGCGACCGTGACAGGCAGCTCACTGCCAAGCTCGAGGAGGAAGCCGACGGCATTCTGACGTGGGCGGCGCAAGGCCTGGCCGACTACTGGGAGGGCGGTCTCTGCGAACCCGATGCGGTGAAGCTGGCCACGAGCAATTACGCAGCTGATCAGGACAACGTTTCGCGTTTCATGGAGGTGATGTGCACGGATGCCCCGGTCCACGGTGGCTCCACAACCAAAGAACTCCACGATGCGTACGCGGAGTGGGCGATTGCCGAGGGGATTTTCCGTGAGCACCGTCTGGGACGTACCGACTTTGGGCGCGCGCTCGACAAGCTTGGGTTCGCTGCAGTGAAGAAGAGCCGCGGAATGGTGCGTGAGGGCCTCGAGCTGGAAGCTAGCGGCAGCGTTGTGATGATCGCTTCGCCCGCTGGTCCCGACACGTCTACCTCAGCGCCGGCTACGGACACGTCGATCAGTTCGACGGCTAGTAGCGGCGTCGTCCCTGTGGCGTCATCCAACCCTAATCCCAATCTGTGGGACGGATTCGAAGCGGAGCCGGCGGACCAAACATGGGTCGGATGAACGACTTCCATATTGAATGCCTAGCGGCGCCTTGGACCATCGACAAAGACACGACAGTGAGGATCACACAATGAGTGAACACTACGAGGATCAAATGTCGCTGACGGAGTACTCAGCGTCAGTCAATACAGCTACTCTGTACACGCCCTCGAGGGCTTCGTCCGTGTCTGCAACGCGTCGACGGCCGAAGACCCAGAAAGAGCTTTACGCGGAGGCGGAGGCGCGCGCCAAGTCGTTGAAGGAAAAGCTTCTGGCGCGGCGAGTGAAGAATCGCGATCGACTGATCGAAGACTTGTATCGCGAGCTCGGGGTTGAGGCGATCGACGGCGACCTTGACGAAGCCGATCGGCTGAGTGAGCTGCGTTCGCTTCTCGGCGAGCAGCTGGGTTCCGGCGCTCGGGGGCTGCGGTAGTGCGGCGGTTCGTCTCACTGCGAAGCTTGTGCCCGTTTCCCGGCGGAGCGGGGTGGCCGCGTCCCCGGGGGTGGATCGAAGGAGGGGGCGCAGCCCTCTCCTCGCAAGCAAAGGACAGGGTGAGGAGCGACAGCGACGATTCCTGTCCGACCCGACCGTGTGTTCGAGCGAAGCGAGGAACGTATACGGTCGGGTTGCTTGCCAGTTGGCTGGTACCTGAGGGTTTCATCAATGGGACCAAGACTCCGGTCCTCAGGTACCAGCCAACCTGGAGGGCCCAGTGAGCGAGGCACGAGCGAACAGCGGGTGCCCGACCAGCGAGGTGTCCGTAGCGCTAGCGGAGGATGCCACGCTTCCGCCGGTGAGCCGTCGCGCTGGCGACGGCGAGAGGGCCGAAGTGCGAAGCACGTCGAGCACGGGCGCGAGCGAGGTCGTCACGGTGCGGATGCACCGTGACGGAATCGCCGCGCTCACCGAGGTGCAGCGTCAACTTGGTGGCAGCAGGTCTGACGGCGTACGTCAGGCGGTGCAAATCGTCGCGGATGCCCTCTCCGATGCGACGTCGATCAATGCGGCGCAGAAGTCGCTGTCGAAGCGAATTGCGGCCCGCAGGCCTGTCGTGGTCAAAGCTGACGAAAGCGTGCTCGCCGATCTCCGGGACTCGTTGCGCGAGGTCGCTGAACGGTACTCGCGGCAGGCGTTCCTGTTCCAGAAGATTGGAAACAACTGGAACCAGATCGTCATGGTTGCCAACTCCGGTGGCCGCGTGGATGCAGATGCGATCCGTGGGGTGGAGCGCGCCCTTGACCGGCTTGCGGTGGTGATGGAACGTGACGCAAAGCGGGACGCGACGGTCTCCGTGAAGCTATTGGAGGCGCTCTGATGCCGGTCGAATACGCAGGGACCACTGCTGTTGCATCGCGCTTACTCCGCTACACAGTGAAGCCAAAACCGGGCCAGACTGCCAAGGAGCGGGTACTGCACATTGCCGGCCAAAACTGCCGCCCGGTGACTGCAGAGCGCGAGTTCGCTGCTACTCGGCGCCGGCACGGCACGCAAGGGGCAACGCGGAAGTCTCCTGCCACATACGCGCTACCCGAACCAGGGGATGTCGCCACATATGTGCGCCTCACACGCCCGAACGGGCGTAGATACTGGGCCGTGGCGAAGAACGGCGATGAGGCGACTCACGTTCGGCACGAAGGTGAAGTCGTCCGGCAGGCTGAGGCGCGTCATCTGATCACATCATTCGGCCGCGACGAGGTGAACCCATTGGATCCGGAGCAGGTCGCGAAAGCGTTTGAGTACGTCGTCGCGCGGCACGCAGTTCTGTATCCGGGAGAGCAGGCCACGTTCGTCGGGCAGGCCGAGGGTATCGGTGGGAAGTTCCATGTGCACACGACGCGCAACGCCACGTTGTACCTGGACATGGAGGTGGACGGGAAGCGCTACGGCGCCGGCCGCAAACTTGCCGGTGATCTCACCGATATCGACCAGATGCGTGAGCGTGCCGACCGGTTCCTTGCCGAGCACGGCCACGAGTACGACCTGGTTCCGCAGCGCCTGCCGTCAGTTTCTGAGAGGAAGAAGGAGATGCGCAACCAGCGCGATCGCCGGATGGCGGCGAACGGCGCACTTTCGAACCACGACCAGATCCGGAAGGCCTTCGAAGTTTCGATGGACGACCCAAGGGCCATGGATTTCGAAACCTGGAAGGTTGTAATGGCCGAGTATGATGTCACCGTCACCGAGCCCGGCTGGAGGCGCGGCAAGCCCCCAAAGGTGCCACGGCTGAGCTATCAGTTGGCCAGCATGGCGACGGCGGTGCGAGCGAAGACTCTGGGTGAGCACTATGATCATGCCAGTGCGCTCGGGCAGCTCGATGCGAAGGCGCGCGGCCAGCCTCGAGGACGCCGTCCAGCGTTCGTGAAGGCCGGGAACCCTCGGCCCGCTTCGCAGGCATCGGCAGCGGATCTGGCAGCCGCCCAGAAGGCCATGGCGTACATGGCGCGCGAAGAGCGTGAGCTGCGTGCGGCTGAGGATGAGATGTACGACTGGGTTGCCGCGCGGGCCCATGACCAGGGGGTTGCCTTCGGCGACATCCTGAACCGACTCCCTGAATCCTATGAGGCCCAGAAGCGTGTTATGCATCGGTGGAACCGACTCGCCGAAGCAAGTGAGGCCCAGACGAAAGTAGCGCCAGGCTTGCCGGAAGAACACGGGCCGGGTGCGCCGGTTGAGGACACGACCATGGCCGAGTCAACGTCGTATCGGCCAGGACCAGTGGCTTTCGAACCAGGGCCGGAGGCTCCAGATCACGACCTCTTCGACCATGTGATCGTCGACGAGGCCCTAGTTCAATACGGAATTTACCAGGCTGACTTTGCGGCAATGTACAAGGCTGGAATCGAGCCGCGAAGAATCGGCGTTGCAAGAGAGCTCTGGGCGTCCCTCTCCGAGGACGAGCAGCGTGAGAGGTACTTAGAGCGGAAGAAGGACCTTCAAACCCTCCATCAGGGCGAGGAAGTCACTCCAACTCCCCGAGACCAGGATGAGATGCAATCGCCTCAGAGACTAGCCCCGGGCCTACTGGAGGATATGTCCGTCGAAGAAGGTCTTTCACAGCACACTGGGCTGTCAGGGCGCCACTTGCGTACTGAGGCACCGGAGAGCGAGGAGGGTGCTCACGCGGCAGCAGCCCGCATCGAGCGCAGGCGTCGCGATGCCTTACGCCGTTGGGTGTTGCGCGGTACTGACGAGCCTGTACCCAACGAGGATGAGCGCGAGTTCGGCGCTTAGGTGTCTTATTCGTAAGACTGGCGCTTCTTCTACCCAGGAGCAACGCGCCCGGCAAACGACGGCACGCGCTCAAGGCCGATGACATTTCCTCCGTTCGGGGAGCTCGGCCACGGCCTGTGTCATGCCGTCCATGCAGTTGTGCAATCCAGGAACCAAAGTTCCTATACACACGCGTGCATAGGAACTCTTTGGTCAGAACTTCACAACTGCATGGTGCGTTCCGTTGGACGCATCGCTCCGCCCCATCGAGCCGACGATTTCCATACGATTCTGGCCTTAGATTGGCCATCTTCTGGACAAACGCTGGCCACTGGTGGCCGCGATGTGGGCGTCTTCTGTCCTCGCTCGGGCCGGGACGGGGCCAGCTGGTGGTCCTCAGTTGTCACAGGTCATTTTTTACTGGCGGTGGGCAGGAACTGTCCAGCTCGCGGACTAGTTCTGGCCCCTCGGCGCCCACGATCGTCAGGACGGTGTCCCACAGCGCATCTTCCGCTTCGTTGTGGGCGAGAGTTGACCAGGCCCGGGCCAGAACCTGGACAGCAGTTGTTCCGAGATCATGATCTGGAACAATGGGTCTGCCAAAGCTCGTTTACGAGCACATCGGCGGAGACAATGTGAAGCGCAGATTGTGCGAATCATTTCCTGTAATGAGAGCAAGGCACAGTGAGGACCCCGAAGCCGTCTCCTTGGCCACTCTGGTAAAGCGGGCAAGAATCGGGGAATGGCGATGCAGCGCTACGCCCGCATTGTCCTGCGCTACGTGTCGCCGATACGATCCTGCACCGCCCTGTTCAAGAGATCCGGCGACGCGGCGGGGTACCTTTCCGGCTGCGCAGGGCGGCCAAACTTCCGAACTGTTCAGCCTAATTGCGCTCGTAAACGAGAGGACTACTGTCAGGTTGCACCAGGCGATAAAATCGCTATTACAGGAAAAAGGAACTTCTCCGCTAATAGTTTCCTCGATTTTGTGGGGCCGCGTAAGTTCATACAAAAAGACGGTCTAAACCTGAGCGTAGTCTGGACAAAAAGCGCCGTCCTTTGCCCAGGTTGTGCAGCCTCGAATTCCTCAACGAGAGAGATAGGTAAAGATGATCGCCAAGGATGACGCTGGCATGCGAAATTCTCGTGGTGGACGTCCGTCAAAAGGTCGACGAGTGCAGATTGCCACGCGGACCCTGGTACCTCTTGCTGAGGCAGCCCGTGCCAGGGCCGAGGATCTCAGCATGACCGTGAGTGACTACCTCGCGATGTTGATCGCCCAGGACACCAATCTGCCCCAGTTTGCACCTTGCCAAACTGATCGAACAAAGTGAGGTTGCCTATCAGCCGGGTGTCCCAGCAGAAGAAGTCTGCTGCTTCCCCGACGGGCTTCTTCTGCTTCGTAGCTCAAACTATTGTGCTTTGCCGGCTCTTGGGTTCAAGCTAATCAAGATCAACTGCCGTCAGGTTGGTATTCTCTACGCCTGAGTGCCTAGCTGATTCTGTGCGGGTCTATTCGATACTTTTCTTGGCCCGTCCCCTAATGCCGCGTCCACTCCAGTGATCTCCATCCTTGACATGATTTCTGTGGGAAAGCGTGAGAGGGAATCGTCCATCCCAGCGGATGCCTGATGTTGGGTCTGCACTGTCGCCGTGAGGTATTCGTAGTGGCTAGTGGCGGCCGTGTACTTCAGGATATTCAGGGTGTCTGTCCGCTCAATGGAACCGTCGATATAGTAGTGGCTTGCTCCGTCAAAGAACACTCCGTGACTGCCATCAGGGTGCATCGAGGATGTTCCGATGTGTCCGGCAATGATCGTCTTCGAAAAGGTGCCCACCGAAGCAGGAAACTTGTGGGTGAAGGTTAGGTCTGGTGTCTGACTGCGCCAGTTTTCTCCGGCTTGCTCGTTTACCCCTGCGTGCACGAAGATCTGCTCACTCGTTTCGTAGTACAGCGGCAGACGATTCAGCCAAGCGAGGAGTGCTGGGTGATTCATCTTGATGGCGTCTTTCACAGCACGATTGATCATCGTGAGCCCGTCAACGTCAGTCGGTAACTCGACCCTGTTTCCAAGGATCCGCTGCATCTGATCCGTCGTTAGGAGTGAGCCGATCGTGACGAATCCGAGGTCCTGGAGCGGCCAAAACACATCCTCGTCGTTGCCGGACATCCAGTCGAGGAAGTCCACCTCGTGGTTACCAAGCAAAGCAATGACCCTATTCGGCCACTGATCCGCGACTGCCTTGATCGTATAGAGGACCTCAGCGCTTTGCGCGCCACGGTCAATGTAGTCGCCGAGGAGGATCAGGCTTGCACCTTCGTCGGAGTCGATGTCGATCATCTCGAGCGCGGTGAGTAGACACGGCAAATGTCCGTGAACATCGCTGAGCACGTAGGCGGTATTGGGCAATGACTTCTCCTTGATCTGCCTGCAGACGGTTGGGTTCCCTACTTGGTAGAACGAATGCGATCGGCCTCAATTCCCTAAGGTGCGCGAGAGTCGGATGTCACGAGCGGCAGTAAGGAGAATTGGGAATACGCGAATCGAATTAGGTCAGCTCACTCTGGTCTGCACCAGCCGTCGCCCTTATTGCGAGACGGTCGCCCTCACGCTGAGGCAGTCTGAAGAAGGCTGAAGACATAGTGAATCTAATGGGTGAGACCCTTCAGCGTCTTCCAGTAGATTGGGCCAGAAGATAGCGCTGCGTCGAATTTGATTCAGTGAATCCGGACGCCACTGAAGAGCTTAGTCGGGGGGCTCATGAATTCGTCGAGTAACCCGGCGATGAGTCAGTGGTGATAGCTCATCGACGGTTTCCTCGGGGCGAACATCAACGGCGCTGGCTGGCGAGAATTTCGAGGAATCGATGGAGTGGGGCAGCGCGTCGCTGCCGCTATTTATTAACTCCGCCATGATGCGAACACGCACCTTGTTTCCCGCCGCTCTGGGACACTGTCCCGTCGCGACAGGTAGCAGAATATCCGGAACTGGCACCTTCAAGCAGTGGCCTGAGTGAGGAAATATCCACACCATATGTTTTTCCGTATTGGACGATTTCCCGATCGTAATTGAGGATCCGTTGTCGGTACGCATTGTCAGCTGACTGTCGTTCTGAAGACTCTGAGTAGGCCAAAGAGGCGGAAAGTGGCGATCCGAAATAGCTAGACTTCCATTCCGGTAGTCCCTTCGCATCGGGACAATCGGAGAGGATCGCACCGTCCAGATTCAAATCTGCGAGTTTTTGTTGGTTTTCCGGTGATAGAACTCTGGCGGCATTCGGGGTCCACCGGCCTGTTCCGCCCTTGGATAGATCGCCACAAATGTATTCGCTCAGATTATGCCACTCAACGGAAGTGATCTTGACGCCGATGCTTGCGGATTTTTCGAGAACTAGTTCTTCAACTCGCTCCGCCCGGGTTCTTGTACTTGGTCGGGCCGGCGGAGAGGGAAGTGGGGGCAAAGCGACCTTTGCGGGCTGTGCGGTAACGCGGGTCCTAGCAGTCGGATCAACACCCAATCTGCTGGTGGAGCTACAACCGGTCAACGCCATGGCCATCAGAAGAACCCCAGCACCAATGGTCCTGAACGATTTATGCATTGCATTCCCCCAGCTCGGACATCTTCAATGAAAAATTGGTAATCGAACAACCACGACTTTGGCAGCGACCAACGTGCAAAGCCACTCAGCTATGAAAAATGAAGAGGACCTGCCCGTTCCGCCAAGAGGCCAGTTCGCTCATCCCCAGAGAGTTTAAATGGCTCCAGTGTTTGGATCACCATCTAGGAAGCGACTCCAGCCGGGTTGCCCACCGCGGAGTTGAGTTTACCTCAACACCGCGGTGGGCAACCTAGCTGGCGCATATTCCCCAAGGTCTTCGACTGCTATTCGTTTCGGTCAACAAAGGGACTTGTGCCTTACGTCTTCCTAGACGCAGGCAGGCGCTCAGTCCTATATTTCGTCCCCAAAACCCGAAAAAGACCCTGCTCGCCGATAGTGGGGATAACTGTGATTATCGTGGGTAAAAAACCACACCCTTGAAGTGAGATGGGGCTGAGTTGAAAAAACGGGTTGTGAGCGCGTTGAACCGCGCAGTTACGGGGGATTGGGGCCGCTGCATCGCAGCTTGACGCTTGGCGAATCGTGGCGCATCCTCCGCCTGGAGCCTCGCAGTGGCAGCGTGGTCCGTCTTGACGAACTATTCACCGGCGGATACTGCAAGGCCGCGGTAGGGCCGTGATTGGTGGCGAGCTGCCGGGAGCAGCGTCCAAGCCCGATGTTGCGACAGCAGGGGGTCCCTACTGTTTACTTTTTCAGGCGCTGTCGTGTCGTTTTGGGGATTCTGGTTCGACCACCTTGGCTTCGAACCGCTCGCCGCAGATGCAGCGGTGAGATCCGTCATGCTGGGGCGTGAGCGTGCAGTCGTGCCCGTACCATTCGGAGCCCATGCGGCCTGAGCAGCGAGGCGTTGCCATGGTTTTCGCGGTGTTCATCTGGGATACTTCATTAGTCTGTGAGGAGAATTAGCCGTAAATATCGGAACGGTGGCCCAGATCTACTGCCACGATCACGAGCTGGTCCTCAATTAGGTCGCAAATTACTCGGTAGTTACCAATCCGGTAGCGCCACAGACCAGCAAGGTTTCCGGTGAGAGCCTTTCCCTGGGTGCGGGGGTCCTCCAGCAAAGCCACATCATCGAGGTAGTTGATGATCTTGGCTGCAACGGGTTTATCAAGCTTTTTGAGCGCCTTGAGGGCGTCTCGGTCATACTCAACCGCCCAGGCCAAGTTCAACCTTCACGTCGTCGCTGGAGACGGTCTCGCGGCGACCAGCACGAATGTCAGTCGCCTTCTGGGCCACTGAATATTCCCACTCCAGCTTGTCAAGGCCGTTGGTGATCAGTTCGCGCAAGTAGAACGACTTGGGCCGGCCAGTGCTGGCCGCCAGTCTGTCCAGGCGCTCTTCGGTTTCATGGGGTAGTCGAACGGTGGTTGGCATCCGGGGCGCTCCTGGGTTGAATACATGTATTCACAATATTACGCTGGCAATTGGCGTACGTCGAGGCGTTGCTCCCTTTTGGTGATGGGATGGACCTGTTGGCATCCTCCCTCCCTTTCGGAAGGGGTCTGCGCGAGCAAAATTCGGTCAGCCGACGACCAGCTATGGTCAGCCAGAAATTCAGTAGTAAGGCAACCACTATTACGATTTGTACCCATAGAATCGTAATAGGACGATGCTTACTACTGATTGCGAGGAGAGGTGCGATGGAAAACTGGCCGGCCCATACTTCCGAGGAACGAGCATGGAAGAGTTCTGGACGGGCCCCCCGCGAAGACCGGGAGCTATCCAAGATCGACGTGTCGATCCCTCCTCACATCGCTGAGCTAAGTTATTACCCGTCCCACGACACGATGGTCCTTCTTGAGACTGCCGCCATCAAGATCGCAGCCCTGGATGCCACGGCCGGCGCCCAAATGGCCGCCATTAGCGGATTCCTTCTCCGGAGTGAATCTGTCTCTTCGTCCAAGATCGAGCACGTCGAAGCCAATCGTGAGGACTATGCCAAGGCCATGATTGGCATCAAATCCAGTGCAAACGCCCGCTCCATGGTGGCTGCGACGGATGCAATCCAAGCCATGATTACGGCTGCGGGTAAGACGGGGGCCGTAGGCCAAGACGCCATGTTGGTCGCCCACGGGATTCTGATGAAGGATGATCCTACCCACGCGCATTACGCCGGACGCATCCGCGATGTTCAGAATTGGATCAAGGGCAGTGACTACTCACCTCGCGGCGCCATTCACATTCCGCCGCCACCGGACTTGGTTCCAGCCCTGCTCGATGACCTCTTTGCCTTCGCCAACCGGACGAACATCCCGGTCCTGGCACAGGCGGCTATCACCCATGCGCAATTCGAATCTATCCACCCGTTTACTGACGGCAACGGACGCATTGGCAGGGCGCTCATTGGAGCTGTTTCACGCCGTCGCGGACTGACCTCGACCACTGTTACGCCCATTGCTTCAGCCATGGTAGCCGATGTGAAGCAGTACTTTAGCCTGGTGAACAACTACCGTGCGGGGGAGGTTGACGCGTTCGTGGGTTATCTGGCTGAATCGGCAATTCGGGCCACAGACGCAGCGAAGGTGTCTATCGCCGCGCTGCAGGAGCTACCTGATATGTGGACCGATATGGCCCGGCCTCGGAGAAACAGCGCCGATGAGAAAATCATTGCCCGGCTTCTGGAACGTCCCGTTTTCGAAGCTCACACAGCCGCCCATTTTGCCGGCGTTAAGGAAAACTCGATCTACGCTGCCCTGGACCGACTAGTGGATTCAGGGGTGCTGAGCCTGGTCTCGTCGGCAAAACGTAATAGGGCCTGGGCCGCGACTGAGGTGCTGGACGAGGTGGACCGTCTCAACAAGCGGCTCGGGTTCGTCGAATAATCGTAAGTGCCGTCGGGCCGCCGCCGTGCAATTTACAGTTCGGGCGCAATGCCCAGATCGGGTGGGATGTCGGTAGGCCAGCATGGAAGCCGAAGCGCCCGTCAGGCGGTGAGTATCCTCGGCGTCCATTTCGGCCAGGCGGGGTCTCCCACTAGCTGACCGTGCTGGTATTCAGCGACATGTCGGAAAGGGGTTTTGGCGGTGCTGTTGTCAAAGAAATCCGTGCGGTCTGCAACCGAGCGTGCGCTGACGATCAGATCCCACAACCGCGCGTAGCGGTCTCGAATCTTCTGTTCAGGCACATCATGGCCGCCGTCCTGCACGCGTTCGGCAACGCGGTTCACGGTCGCATCGACAGGGAGGAGCATGACGTGCAGATGCACAAGGTAGCCGCGGGAAACAGCTTCGTGGACCAGGTCAACCTTGCTGGGGTGGCTGAACACGGTCTCGGTGATGAATGAGCTTCGGGCCGCCAGTAACTTTGCGCGTTCCGCAGCGGCGGCAAGTGAAGCATCGTAGGCGTGTTCGACCTGGGAGTTCGGCCAGCGTTCGGCAGCAATCACATCCGCGTTCACAAAGGGAAGGTGAGTCACTGGTTGCAGGATGCGTTGGACATAGGTGGATTTACCGGAACCATTTGGCCCAGCAAGGAGGTGGAGGATCGGCACCGGCTAGGCGTCCGCGCTGCTGCTGTGTTCGGCTCCGCCATGCACGACTGTGTGGCCATGCGCATCAGCCTCGGTCCAGGAACGTCCCGCCTTCGTGAATTCAGCCGCGAGATCCAGGCTGGCCAGACGTTCGGCTACTCGCTCATCCCAACCCACTCGCACTACAGCCTGGCTGACTTCATTGAGGTTATCGTAGGTTTTGTCTCCGGCGAGCACGCGCTGAATATCGCGCGGGCTTATACGAGGGTCCGCTTCGAGCTCGCGTCCGATTCGGGCCCAGTGGTTGAGCTGCTGGGTCGCGCTTCGACTAACGATCGAGCCGACCGATTTGGCGGCCTCGAACAGTTCTACCTCTACCCGCATCGGAATCGTGTTGCTCATACCTCGATTGTAGCAACTTGCTACAGATGGGGATAGGCGCTGATGGGTACCAGGGAAATGAGAGGTTTTTGCCAGTGTTTCGGTCATGTCAGAGGGCTTCCTGTCGAAGGTTATTGGTTGGTCCAGACGCTTAGCTGTACCCCAGTGCCTGGTCGTCGCAGAACAGGTCAGCGACCTGGTAATCCGATCCAAGCCGGCGCAGCACCTCAGTGATGGCACGTGCATGAAAGCCCGCCAGTTCACCGTTTATCGTTTCGGAAAGCACCTCCACGGGGTCGGTGATGTCGGCCTCCAGGCCGGTGCCGTCTAGATCGCTCACCCAGGTGCGGACCACTGTGGCCTTGAACCGGACACCTATTCTCCAAGAGGTGAGAACAACGATCTCCTGACCGGTGGACGGCGCACAGCTGGGATCGAGTTGCCAGATGGTTTCCATGCGCTCCATGGGGACATCCTGCACCCGCGGGTTGACATGGCGCTAGAGGTCGAGAGTGCGGCACACCCGTTGTCAGCGCAGTTGGTCTCAGCCGCGGCGGCGTCTGGCCCTTGCTCCGAACGCATCGAGGGCTGTGAGGATCTCCGGCGCCTGCCAGATGCGGTTCCGGCGACCGGTGCTGCTCTGCGTGAGTATTCCAGCGTTGACGAGGCGGTCAATGGCGTTCTGTGAGGCAACTTCGCTGATCTGCAGCTCACCCGCGATAGTCCTGGTGTTCACCACCGGTTGGCCGAGCAGGTACTTCTTGACCAGGTGTACTGAGGAGTCGCTTCGGGCGACGACCGCGCTGTCCCAACGCGCAGCGGCAGCCTGGATGTCCGTCACGAGCTCACGGCCGTTCCGGATCGCAGCGAAGGAGGCTTCAGCCACGGCAGTGACGATGGCTTCGGCCCTTCCTGCCCGGTACTCGGTCAGCGCACGGAAATATGCCTCAGTGTCGTGCAGGAGCCCCGCTGACACGGGAACAGTGACATTGCGCGTCAGGCCGCCGTGGCGGAGCATGCCTTGCAGGAGTGCCCGTCCGGTCCTGCCGTTGCCGTCTGGGAACGGGTGAATAGTTTCAAATTGCGCGTGTGCGATTGCTGCCTGGATAAGTACGGGCACGTCAGTGCGCCCGGCGAATGCGACAACGTCGGCCATGAGGTTGGGAACGCGCGCGTGGTGGGGCGGCACAAATGACGCGGAGTGCGGCGAGATACTGCCGCCGCCGATCCAGACTTGTTCGTTGCGCCAATGGCCCACATATTCCGGGGCACTATCCCGCAGCAGCGCATCGTGCATCGCGATGATCGAGTGCTCATCCAGTTGGTCTGAGAGCGCGATGGCCGCAGTCATAGCGCGGACGTTCGCGACCACTAGGCGTGCGTTCCCTGACTTCGATTCGCCGATCTCTGCCAGGGCCACCTGCTTGGCGCTGGAGGTTAGGTTCTCCACCTCCGAGCTGGAGGCAGACTCGCTGCGCAGCAGGATCGACGCGAAAGGCGCAGCGATCATTCCGGCTTCGGCGTCGAAGCGGGCGAGCTCCTGGCTCGCATCATCGGCCAGGGCAATCGTCTCTGCGGGCAGCACGAGCTGCGCAGCGGCAATGAACGGTGGGACGGCAGCCTGGTAGTCGCCGCGGGCTTGGAGCAAAGCCCTGCGAGAGGCAATTTCGTCGCCGGTACGCACCCAGGGGTGCACTTCGTAGCTGGTTGCTGGCCAGGCGTTAGGCTGGCGTCTAACTGTCGTCATTGGTCGAGTATACCAAAGGCTATGCGCTTAGCCTTTGGTATGGCGGGGTTACATTCCCATCTAGTGGATAGCCTGCGCAATCTCCAGAACGCCTTCACTCCGAAAGCGGCTGTCGCCATCTGTCACCAAAGTGAAGGTCCCGTAAACACCCGAGAAACTGTCTGAGACCAGAGTGCCGGTGGTCCGCATCTTGTAGTTGGGATCCACCAGCGTTACCCGGGTGCCGGCTACCAGCTTGCTCATGGCGTGCTCGATTCTGAGTCGTAATTTCCAAGGCTGCCGGCGGCAAGTGGCTTGCTCGCAGTCATCTGTACCTGGAACGCCGCGAACAAGGCACGGTGGTCTAACCGGCCGCCGGTGATGCCTTCGATGGCTGTCTGGACGTCGTCGGCGGTTCCGTACCTGTCGGGGTCAAACAACTCCGTGTCCCATTTCAGGGTCGTCTCGCTGGTGGAGTAGTCGTGGGTGAGCAGACAACCTGTCTGATCCATGGTGCTCAGGTCAATGGTGGCCGTGGCTGGCGTGCCTGTGGCCGCGTCAGATTGTGCATAGCTGGCTCCGACGATTTCGTAGTAGCCGTCGCTGGCTCCGGCGTTGAACAGGGCTTCTTCGGGGTGAATGGTTCCAGTGATGGCGTGCTCCTTGCTCGGGTGATTCGGGATGAGTGGGTGTGATGGTGCCGGGGGCTAGTTCAGTACTTTGTGATCTGATCGCCGCGTTTGAGGCGGTTCAGCTCGTGGGGGCGCAGTTTGCGGCAAGGCTGAGAAAGACGTCGCTGGAGCCCGTGCCCGGTGCAGTAGGCCCAACCGTCCTGGTCCAAGTGGGTAACGGGCTCGGGGCAACCACGTTCCATCTGGCAGGAGACACGCTTCTCGGAGGTCGATGCAGCGGCCAGCTGCTCGTCGATGAATCGTTGTGCGGCTGTCTCGCTGCGGTAGAAGTCATCGGACGCATCCACAAGAAGCTTGGTGTTCTCGTTCATGACTCCGAAACCATGGAGAACTTCATCATGCGGATGAGCCTGGAGGCAGTCCTCGGAGCTGTTGTAGATGTCCCCGTAGATCCGGTCTTTATTCGAGTTCGCAAACAAACTGACAATCTTGAGTTTCATGGGGTTTCTCCTGGGGTCTGTGAGTGGCGGGGCGTGCAGAGACAGCAAAACCCAGACATCGACGCGGTAATCGATCCATCGTCGGTGCCTGGGCAGAATGTGGAGCGCAGCGCTGGGCTAGTGCTGAGCCGGTGCTAGACACCGCTTCTGCGCAGGCCGTAGATAGCTGCATCGGAGCCGTCGTGGCTCCACCCGGGCACCCGGGCTGTCAGAGGTTCAGATGCATGCATCAGGGTGCCGGGGCGAGCACGGGTGTGGAACCAGTTGCCCGACGTGGCTGAAGCTCTCTTCAGGCGGCGGGTGAGTGCAGTCTTCGAAAACGCCACTTCTTGCGGGAATTGCTCGGCCATCCAGTGCGCATAGAGCGCGTGGAGGAAATCGACTGGTAGGAAGTCCCAGGCGAATCGGTCAGCGAAGGCATTCCAGAACATCAGGACCTGCTGGTCGGCTTCGCAGTGCACGGTCTTCGGCTTAGAGAATCCCTGTTTCCCCTGCAGCTTGATGGCCGCGGCCATGGCCTCCCACATCGGTGCGACCCGCGGATCAGAGCGAAGTTCGTCCGTACAAGAACGGAACAGTGAGTCGATGCAGTCGCGTGCAACGCTCAGTGCGACGAGATCATCCAGCGTGGCTGGCTGATCAGTGCTCAGCTTGGCGAGCTCAGCGGTGGCTGTGACGAGGTTTTGGGCAGCGTTCAGCATGACCGGAACTCCTTAGCTTGGATGATTTCAGTGGGTTTTGGGTGGCATTTGGGCTCGGTTGGAGTAAAAACGGGCAAAAGTACCACCGAATGTACCTTTTATTTTTTCGAGGAATTCCCTGCTCAAGGGGGCTATTGGCCTAAGAACACGGGGTTTTTGGGTTGCTCGGAGTGAATGGAGCGTACCGGCGATTTTGGGTGGATTTTCAACATAAGGGGCGCTCTTTGGGTGGTTTTACCCTTATTTATCAACAAAGAGAGAGATATATGTACCGCATGTACCACCTGATTCCAGAAAGTACACACACACGCATGCATGTATAGGGGTTCTTTGAAAGTGGCGGTACATACGGTCCAAGGGGGGCTTTGCCCAGCACTGGCGGGGATTTGGTGGCTTTTGCGCTGGTACACGCGCTGGTACGCCCCTATCGTCACAACCTCCCTCTGAGCAGACATTTTCCGCGAACTCTAGGGGTTCATGCAGCGTTGAATGGGTAATTCGGGTGGACCGCCGATTGGTTTCCAATCGGCGGTACTTTCCCAGACGGCTGTGGTGGGTGGTTAGGGGCGGGACCCGTGGTGGGCACACAGAGTCGCTGTGCCTGGTGCGCGTTCGACCTAGGAGTAGCTGTTCAGATCGGTGCTTGCCACAGCGATCTGAGTGTGAGTCTTAGAGCTGGTAGTCGTCGCCGGCACTGTGCTCCACGTTGTCGGCTAACCCGTAGGGGTCCAGCTTCATGTTGCGCAGTTCAGGAAACCTAGCCTGCGGGGTTGCAGGCTGCACTCTGTGGGCGGGTACAACCTTAGGTTCAGCCTCTCCGCGCCTCAGGCATCCCTCTGGTGAGCGATCGGGCATGATGAGGCCCAAGAGCACACCCGAGAGCTGCTGGGCTGTTTGAGGGGCACTCAGCACGCCTGCACTTCCTGGAAGCCTTAGGCTTCCGGGCGCCACAGCACCTCCCGACGCATCTCTGATGCGCTGATATTCGAACCGGGCATCAACAAATTCGCTGTACACCGAACGCGGGTGATGCGGCGAGAGTCTGGCAACGTCCAGGCTCCAGCCGGCATGATGGGCGAGCTGCTCAAAGAACACAGTCTGGCTGCGGGTGTTTCCTTCGCGGAAAGCGTGTCCGTGGTTGATCTCAGCCCAGAAGCCTGCGAGTTGCTTGGTGAACTCCTCGCGGCTGTTGATCTGCTGGAGAAAGTTCTGCTCTGCCAGCGCTGCGTACTGCTCACGCAAAAGAGCGTTCATCTCGGCTGGTTCAGCGTAGGAGGTGCTGTTTTTCGTCATGGGCACACGGCGGGGCTCTCCTGCCCAGGCGTAGACATCCTGGAACAGATGCTGGTGGATCTTGCGCATGTGCGCAAAGGAGAAGGGTTTTACCCCGGGGCCCAGCAGATCCTGCCCGTTGCTGAGTTCAGCCAGTCGGGTGGGGATGTAGAAGTTCTCAGCCTCATCCAACACGCGCTGGTCAACGGTGCCATATGGAAACTCGGCACCGTTGCGTCGCACCAGGTTTCGGATGACCTGGGTCCCTGGGATGTAGTCCTGCTCGCTCACGGGCGCCGTCCTGTTTCCAGGTATTGGCGACCAAGCTCCCGGGCCTCATCGCCGGTGATTTCACCTGCAATCTGCTGGTGGACCAGACTCCTCAGATACGGGTCATCCAGGTGGTGTCCAGCGGAGCCATTGACACCATCGATGTACGCCATGCGCTCGTCAATCTCGGCTTTGGAGAGTGGCTGTGCTGCTGTGCTTCCTGACCCTGCCTCGGGGTCAGGCAGAGTGGGCTGGCTGTTATTGATGCTGTGGGGATTCTTTTGGGTCACGGTGAGACCTTTCGTTCAGTGTTGGCGAGCAAATCAGTGTTGGGCATCAGGCCTGGCTGGGCAAGACAAGAAAGAGAAGAATCCCCCGAGGAGCACAAGGCTCCTCGGGAGATTCTAAGTCGCAGGAAATCCTGCTTGGCACTGCCGGACAGGTCCTCACGGATCCTCCGTCCAGCAGCGCCGGGCGCGCCGGGCGGATGGCGACGTGGCCCTTTTCTCATCCTACCGTCGGTGGGTGAGAGGTTGATGGGCCTGCATTTTTAGCAGGGTACTTGCGCACCGTTCTTGTCAACGGTCCAGCAAGCTCCATTGTTGCCCCCGCCGCTGCCGACACCGCCACCGCCACCGGGCTTAGGATTACCACCACCACCTTGGTTGCCACCCCCGGAGGGGGCCGGGACATAAGGCGCTGGGGCCGGCACGTAAGGCGCAGGAGCGGGCACATAGCCGCCACCATTGGGTCTCGGAGCTACGTATTGAGGCACCTGCTGAGCAGCGGCCGCAGCGGCTTCTGCAGCAGCGGCCGCTTCGGCTGCCGCAGCGGCTTCACGCTCTGCTGCGGCCGCCTGTTCGTCAGCAATGCGATCGGCTTCAATCTTTGCCTTCTCGGTTGCGATACGCGCTGTCTCGTCGGTCTGGAACACCGTGAAGTCAGCCAAAAGAGCCGAAACGCTCGCGTCGAGGGTCTTGGCTGCTTCTTTATTCTTCGTGGTCGCGGAACTGATCGTTTCAGCCTGACCACGATCGGTGCACTCGGTAGAGATCTTGATCCCGTCCAGCACGGAACGGGCCTCGGTTACGCCACTGATCAAAGCAGCACCGCTCACGCGAGCGGGCGCAGCCGAGGTCGCCTCGATTGCGGGACGCTGTTCGAAAGCTGTGCTGGTTCCGGCATCGTTGGGTAGAGCAGTGATCTTGATGGCATCAAGCGCCTTGTCTGCGCCAGTGGTGCTCTGCACAGCGTGCTGGGTGGCGCCACCGCCCTGGACGAGGGCAACAGCGCACAACTTGGTCGTCTCCTCGGCGCTGGCTTTCGCCGCGGTCAAGGAGACGACAGTGATGCCGCCGGCAAGAATCAGACCACAGGTGGCGATCATGGCTACGAGCTTCTTGCGCGACCTTGGTTTCTTGGTGTCGATGCTCGGAGCACTGGTCTCGTCGGTCATGGCCATCATCTCCTTCGTTGGGTTGTTGGTCGTGGGGGCGCCACGGTCGTGAACGAGGCAATCGTCGTAAACATCGGGATTGTCTGTTGAGCCCAGTCGGAGGGTTAGGGCGCGTGTTCGTTCATTGCTGCAAACGATCATCCACAAGCCACGTCCGTCGTTAGTGACGATCTCGTACGTGAATTCGGCAGCTGCGGCATAGGCGACAACCCACGGGTCACTGAAACGCTATTTTCGCTTCGGTCACCTGTCCGTCACACAGGAACATATCGGCAGGAAAACGCGAAGCGTTCGAAACCGCTGGTCGGGGAGGTCGATATGAGCTGCAGAGAGTGCTTCGGTGCGGATTCGGGCTTCGCCTACTTAGCCTTCCCGAGCGGAATTCAGAGCTGACATGAGGCGTTGCGCATTCTACCGTGAGCCCCGCAGGTAGCTTGTTTCCACAAGTGCATCGTACTCACCCTTGGCCATCAGTACGACAGGTCCAATCTCGGACGCGATCTCAACTTCAAAGTGATCGTGGTGGACCTGCTCGATGAGATCAGTGAGGTCGCGTCTAGCTTCGCCTGATCTACATCGATCCACCCTTCGATTCGAAGGCCGACTACCGCTCAAAGATTGTCTTGCCCGGCGTCACTATCGAGCAGAAACCAACGGTCATTGAACTGTTTGCCTATTCAGATACATGGTCTGATGGGGCGGCTTCTTACCTCGGCATGATATTGCCGCGCCTTATCCTCATGCGTGAGTTACTTTCGCCGTGAAACGTGGCAGTGAAGACCTTCTCGGAGGGCCGGAGCAGCGGCAAGCCGTCGATGAGATGCACGCCCGCGCTCGGGGCGTAAAGCTGTTCCCGGCCGTCAAGAGCCATCTTTCGGTCGATTGCATCGGATGAATGAAACTTTCATCTGATGCGATCTCCTTGCAAACGCGCAAGTCAAGCGTGTATCCGTTGCTGCCCGGGAGTCGGCGACGGAAAGCTTACCCGAAGAAATATCAAGCGGCATTGAGGTCCTGACCTGCATAAATGCTGGCAAAACTCGGATTTTTCCAACTAACCGCAATAGACCACTAGATGAAATTGCGGTCAGAATGTGAAAAAGGGAAATATTCGACGCTAAGGTTTTGATGGCCCGACTCTAAGCACCCATGGCTTGGTTTCGACTCAGCACAAGGCGCCATTCGACGCCCTGACGTGGATGTTGTCAGAGGGGGGGCCTACAATCAATTAGTAGAACTTTATTTCTAGTAGTTGGTGTGTCATGGCTCATGTATCGAATATTTGTTTAGTAGACTTTGCGGTTCCTGCCGAGCATCCACTACTTGCCCCGGTCAGCGTTGCGTGTGGTTATCCGTCGCCATCCCAGGATTATTTTGACGGCCGGATCAATTTGAACGACCACTTGATTAAGGACGTCACCAGCACCTTCGTTGTAAGGGTGAGTGGGGATTCCATGGAGGGCGCCGGAATCAGTGACGGCGATGAGCTGATCGTCAATCGGGCACTCACGCCTCGACACGGGTCAATTGTGATTGCCATTCTGGATGGGGAGCTGACCGTCAAGCGCCTGCAGCTGACGGCCGGGGGAGTGGTCCTCCATGCCGAGAACCCCAAGTACCCGGATATTCAGGTGAAAGACGCCGCTTCCTTGATTGTGTGGGGCGTCGCTGAAACGTGTTTACACGACCTCCGGAGATAGGCCAGGTGCTTTGATGCGTATCCGCACCGCTGAGACCTCAGGGCCGGCCTTGATGCCAGGCAGTGACTACATCGCCCACGTAGATGTGAACTCCTTCTACGCCAGCGCCGAACGTGCCTTCAATCCCTCATTGGAAGGCGTCCCCGTGGTCGTGTTATCCAACAACGATGGATGCGTGGTTACACGCACGGCCGAGGCGAAGGCGCTGGGGATCCCGATGGGGGAGCCCTGGTTTAAAATCGCCCCCCGCGCCAAGGCTTGGGGGCTGGTGGCCCTTTCCAGTAACTACGAACTCTACGGCGATATTAGCTCCCGGGTTATGGAGCTCCTGGGCCGCTATAGCGCTTGGGTTGAGGTGTACTCCATTGATGAGGCTTTCCTTGGAGTCAACGGCACCCCGATCCAGATACGCAAGCTCGGCCGGACCATCAAGGATGCTGTCCGCCGGCACGTCGGCGTGCCCGTGTGCGTGGGAATCGCCAGGACGAAAGGCTTGGCAAAGCTTGCCAATAAGCTGGCCAAGCACAATCCTGACTTCGCGGGCGTTTGCCACTGGGAATCCATCCCGGAAGATGTACGGGAGGGGTTGATGTCCAGGTTATCCGTGGTGGAGTTGTGGGGCGTGGCCGCCCGCCTGACGAAGCGGCTAAATGCCATGGGCATCCACACCATCCTGGATTTGAAGAACACCAACCCGGTGTTGATCCGTGACCGTTTCTCCGTCGTGCTGATGCGCACCGTGTTGGAGCTGCAGGGCACTGCCTGCATTCCCATGGAAGAGGAACGAGTGGGCCGGGATCAACTCATTTTCTCCCGCTCCTTCTCAACCCCGGTGACCACGGCGGCTGATATGGGTCAGGTCATGAGCGTGTACGCCCAACAGGCAAGTGCCCGCCTAGCCAAACACGGACTCCAAGCCAAGGTACTCACCGCTTTTGCCGGCACGTCCAACTACAACCAGGACAGCATCTCCTACCCCTCGGTGTGTGTCCCGTTGCCGTTGCCCACTGCGGATCCGGTGCTGCTCCACAGGGCCGCCAACAGCTTGTGTGAACGGATCTACGAGGGGGTGAAATACGTGCGCGCCGGGATCATGGTCACCGACCTGCGCCCCACCGGCAACCAATCACCCCTGGAGCTGTTCGAGAACCCGCACGAGGAACGCGGCATCGGGCCGTTGTTGGAAGCCGTATCCAAAAGATACGGGCGCGGGAGTATCGGCTTGGGAAGTGCAGGGGTCCGAGGCGGGCCGGACTGGTCCATGAAGCGCGAGATGCTCTCACCCCGGTACACCACCCACTGGGACGAGCTGCTGCTTGTCAAAGCCTCATGAACTGACGGGTTCGACGAGTTCCGGCCCGTCCCCGGTGAGCGGGGCAACTTGGTAGAACTTCAGGGCCTCAGTCACTGGGGTGGCGGCTGCCACAGCAGCATCAACCAATGATTGATCCCCTTCCTGGCCGGCGTCCAACCATTTATCCCAAAAACTCGGCGGCAATGTCACCGGTGTTCTGTCGTGGAGCTGGGAAACGTCCCCGACTGCTGCCCGGGTCAAGATCGTTGTCGTCAACGTCCAATAGGTCGGATCATCCTCGGGAAGTGACTTGTCCGGCCACCACGTGTATAGCCCGGCGAAAGCCAGCAATTCGTTGTTGGGGCTGTGGATCGCGTAAGGGGTTTTGGTTTTGCCCTCGGTGTGCCATTCATAGTAGTAATCGGCCGGTAGAATAGCCCGTTTACTCTTCACTGATCCGCGGAATGTGGCTTTCTCGGCCGCAGTCTCGGACCGGGCGTTGAAGGTAGCGAACTTCGTCTTCAGCTCCTTGGAATACGACGGTGTTAGTGACCAGCGGGCAGGTTCTAGCCGGCGCACCGCCTCATCTTCGCCCTTGGCAGACTCAAGAACCACTGGAACCCGGCTCGTGGGTTTTATGTTCCACGCCGACCGCGGCAGGGTTTCCGCCGTTTGCTCGACGTCAAACATGCTTACCAGGTCACCGACTGCCCGGGCCATCACATATCGTCCACACATGAGCCCATTCTGCATGGGTGGGGCCATGGCGTAAAGACTCTACGATGATGCGGTTAAGATCATCGGAACCTTGGAAGGGGTCGCCTACGGAAAATGGGAAGAATCGTCCGATAGGGGCGCGTGGAGCCAGGTACCCACTGGACTGCGGCTTGCCAATAGAAGCCACCTAGAGCCTGCCCGTAAGGGGAAGGCTCTGCGGGACTAGGCGGAGACATCTGATGCGTTTCCTTCCAGTGAACGGATAGGGGTGGATTGTAAATGAAGTGGCAACGCAAGTCTCAGAATGCACCGGCAGTGAGGACCAGCGGTACAGCAGTTGGCGCTAACCGCGTGAGCGCGGGCATTGACCGCTGGGCCCCAATGTCGGTTACATGAAATATCCGACCCTAGTTGGGCCAGTTTTGGACGTTCTTGTGGATATTTTCGATTTCGTCTCCCCACCAGACAGAGCCAATGTCGGATTCATCGTCAGTTCTACCGCTGTAGATACCTAACAAGGCTGAGTCCTCAGGGACGGTGACGCCCAACCCGCCTGTAAAGGAGTAGCTCTGCGCGCGATAGAAGATGACAGGGGACCCCGATTGCCCCGGGCGGGTACGGCTATCAATGAAGAACCTTTCGATTGGTCCCGCATTCACTTCATTGGCTACTGACCCGGTGGTCCAAATTGGCATAGTAGGGCTGAAGGGCTCGACTGAATGGGGATAGCCAAGAACATAAACACTGTCCGTGGGTCGGACACCCGTGTGTTGACCGTTTGGCGACGTGAAAAATCTACTATCCCACTCCCATGCAACCTCTCTGAGACCGTATTCTTGGACGGAAGCTTCGGGCATCGGTATTACCGCAATATCGGTTACAACGCGCTCCGGGTAGTCACCATCATGATCGGGTCCCAGGTACTGGTGTCGACGCCCTGTCGGCCTAGTCTGAAGTCCGATCGGATTTTCATATTTGCTGAACCAAGCCCTTCGGAAAGCTCCCGGCTCCCCAACGAACAGCGGTATTTCTATGCTCGGTAGCGTCTCCCGACTTGTTCCACGTTCAACAGCTACCGAAGGCCGTACCTTCAGGAAAAATGGTCGCCTAGCGTGGCTACACCCACCGGTCCATTCCCCGGTGGTCCGCTTCCCTGCAACTATGTGGAAATTGGTGACCAGGGAAAGCCGCGGTTCCGGGTCTTCAACATAGTCAGCGGGAGCGCCAACAAAATGATCAGGTGAGGTGAACCAAAACCCTGTCCCCCACCCGATCTTCTCCTTGAGATGGTCAAGGACTTCAATGCGGACAGTCTTCAACGAAACAGGCGAATGATCTGGCGTGTTGTAGTCATACATCGCACAATCATATTCAACGAGCTCGCGAACCTACTGATTAGCGGGGTGCGTCAAAATCAGGCTACTTCGACGCCTGGCAGACCTTAGCATTGGATATTTCCCCACCAGTAAAGCCACCTCTTTAAGGCCCAGGACTCCTAGAGCTGCCCCTAAGTGACATGTAAGGCGCTTGATGCTTCTTACAAACCTGTAGATTTCCAAGACCCACCCGACTTCTGAACTCGGACCAGGCAAATACCCGCAATCTAGGCCAGCACCCTGTCTCGAAAACTCGTCCCCCACTTGTGAAGCGTCTCATTGATGCAGAAGTGGTTTTCTGAGACAGTCCAGACTCTCGTTTTCGCTTGGTGCCACGACGTACTTGTCACTTGAAGACAGCTCTAGGAGCACCAGGCCAAATATGTGCGTGCAGGGATCATGGTCACCGACCTTCGCCCTACCGGTAATCAATCACCGCTGGAACTCTTCGAGAACCCCCACGAGGAACGCGGCATAGGCACGCTGATGGAATCCGTCTCTAAGAAGTACGGACGCGGAAGTATCGGCCTGGGAAGTGCAGGTCTCCGAGGCGGACCTGATTGGTCCATGAAACGCGACATGCTCTCACCGCGTTACACCACCCACTGGGACGAGCTGCTGTTTGTCAAAGCCTCCTGAAAGAAAGAACCTGGCCCATGATCATCATCGCTACTGTCGAAACCATCGAGACTGGCACCTTCGGAACCGTTGAAATGGAAGTAAAGGACTACGCCGCTGGCTTCGCCCAGCTGCGCACCACAGTCCCTGACGGGCAACGCATCATCAACGTTCGGGTACAGCGAGCATGAACTGATCGCCTACCGAGAGTTCACCGAACCTCCTGCAATGTGTTTGCCACAGGAAAAAGCGGGCCGATGACGACACCTGTGGGGGAGTGGGGTCCGTTTACGGGGCACAGGATCCTTTGGGGGGCGGCCAGGTTCGCAAGCGCCTGGGGGGATTACCAGCGGGGTGCTATCCGTTTTTACACCACACTCACCGAGCGCCGCGCACGCCATAAACGACACCCTAAAAATGTTGTCTAATTGGTCAAAAACCGCTAAATGTAGGCCCAAAACACCTTTTTATTCATATGAATGAGGAGTATAATTGAGGGTATACAGCAGTACAGACGAACGAAACTTTTGACCATACGAAACCAGGTACTGACCATGCTGAGAATCACCCTCTATTCAAAGCCAGGATGCTTCGGATGCCGCAAGACGGCAGAGAAATTCACCGCATTGGGTGTCCCCTTCCAAGAAGTCGATCTGACCGCCACCCCGGCCGCTCTGGAATATGTCACCGAAGAACTCGGCTACTCACAGGCACCCGTCGTTATCTGAGGAAAGCCCTAAGTATCAATTGATCGCGCGACGCGCACTGTCCTTGACGTCATCGAGGCCCGCAGCATTCACTACCTGGGCTTGAAAGACCCGATACGGGAAGGCATATTAGTGACCCATCGATGTTGATCGCGGGCCTTAGCTACGTGCTGGTGCCTTGGGAAACTTGCTGCCTATTTTGAGCCCGTCGCGGGGCCCAATACACTCCGTCGATTCTCATGATGGCCAAGAGTCCACCCGTCCACAAAAGTGTTGAGGCAAGAATCAAAACATCCGCTAAGGTGCCTGTACCAGCCAGAATTGACAGCACCGTCCAAATGGTTGCACCAATGGCTGCGAGGCAGAAAACTGTTGCCGTCATAATCATGGATCGCTGCGTCGGTAGGTGAGTTCCTTGGCTGGCAGGAAGCTGCGATTCTTCTTTGAAGAGATTCCCCATGAATATGCCAGCGAACGCAGGGTAGTAGGCATAGCCTGCTCGGGGGTCGATGAACTGTATGGCTACCGCTATAAGAATGAAGACACCCACGACGGCGTAAAGGAAGCGCGAGGTGCGCCTGACCGATTTCACGCCAAAGTAGTCGTTCCGAAGAAGCACGATGGCCCTAGCGAGGACAACCCCCGCCAACACTATTCCAATGACCACGCCCACTGCCGTGTCACTGCCAGACTTCGGTAAGACAAGCAACAGGACCAGCGTGAACAATGACAGCAACGCCATCACGACAGCGCCGCCAATCCTGAACTGAACCTCTCGATTTGATCGCATGCCCCATCGTCACCATGAACCTGGGCACCTGTCAACGATTATCAGTGTCGGCATCGACCCTGTCTGCAGCTAGCGACCTCGATGCCGCCTTGACCGTTCCAGGAGAAAGACAATTACGAATGCGGCGACCATGACTATGAACATCCCGGTGATCAGTGGTTGCACCAGATCTGGAACCATTAGGGCGAGAACGCCCAGAACGGCTATTAGGAGGACGGCAGGGCCAAGGATCGACAATCTCAGTCTTATCATGCTGCTCTCCTGAAAATCCCGAACGAGGACCGGCTCTCACGTGCGTTGGTGCCAACGGTAACCCGGTGGCGAGGTACCCCGCTACGGTGATGTCGCCAATTCACTTCCTTGAATCTCCCGACCGACGAACCAGCGTCTCGCAGAAGGTTCCGCTTATGGGCCGGTGAAGAACGGGATGCGCAACTTGCTCAAGCTCGTGGGGCAGCTGTCCAGGGAATCGTCCCTCGGCGTTCGGCGGTGAGGTCGTCGAGTAGGTCGTCAATGCGGTGGTTGAAGGTGGTGACTTGTTGGTTGAGGAGTCGGTTCTTCTCGCGGAGCCGTTCGATTTCTAAGTTCTCCGCCGTCGTTGAGGGGGCTTCTGTTGGATCCGCGGTGCGGATCTGTTCCCCGAGGCAGTGCTCGTGGCGCTTCTTCAGTTCGGCAAGATCTTGGCGTAGCCGTTTGATGGTCTGATGCGCTAGGGCTATTTCCGCCTGAAGTGCTGTTCGTCCGGGTGCACCGTTCGTTGGGAGTCTTTGTCCTGGGGTGTGGGCGTCGGCCTGGGTCTGGCGGGCGGCTTCGAGCTGGTGCAGAAGGGTCTCGTGGGAGTAGATGAAGTTGCGGCTGACGCCTGCGGCGCCTGCAACGGCGGTGATGGTGATGAGTGTCCCGTCCAAAAGAAATCTGTTGATGGTAGATGCAGTCGCGGCCTGTTTTCTGTCGGCTTCCCGCTGGCGGGCAGAGACCATGTTGGCGAACGGGGCGCCCTCCATTCTTGTCATGGTCGATCCTTGACGGTCAGAGGGAGGTGCTGGCCTGGTCGCGCTATTAGCCGGGATGTTCGCAAGATGGTTGCCGCCTCGGTTATTGCCTGCCTGTCGGGTTCTGGCAGGAGGGCAAGGTCTGTGCGCATGCGGTCAACGATTTGCTTGAAGTCTTCTACTTGGCCGTCAAAGTTCGCGATGGCGTAGGGCGGGGCGTTGAGGCGGCGGGCTTGGGCTGCGTTGGTTTTCAGCTCCACGAGGTGTCGTTCGATATCGGGAAGGTAGGAGGGATCTGGGCGATAGAACGTGCACCCGGAGCATTGAAAGCGGATGGGGCAGGCGTTGCCGCCAGCCTTGACGTTGGATGGCTCGGTGCACCCACCGTAGGGCACCGCGATGGAGGCAAGGCCGCGCCGCCCGGGTGAGAGGCCTATTTTGTCGCCGTTCCGGTCATAGGTGAGAGGGGCGAGGAGGTTTGCCGCGGCACGTTTGCGGCTGTCGTTGACTTGGTAGTAGCCCATGGTGGTGCGGACGTCTTCGTGATCGAGTAGATCCCGAAGTTCGTCCGGGGCGGTTCCGTTGTCGACATGCCGCTGGGCATAGGAATGGCGGAAATCGTGGGGACGGATGCCACCGAACCCAAAGTCGACCGGGACCCCATGGAGGTCTTTGATGGGCCCCTCCATTGTCGGGACGTCGTGGATAAGCCGCCGCAGGGCGCCATAGAGCAGTCCGTAGCTGGCGAACTTGTCAGATCTGGCGGGCATTGGGCTGGGAAACAGCCATTGTGATTCAGCCACGGGACCGTTCATCCTGCTGTCGAGCCAGCTAGTGATGGCGTCGGCGGTTTCTTCTTGGATTGGTAGTCTGCGGTTCAGCCGTCCTGCTTTGTGGTTGTCATAGACCAATATCCAGTCACCGTGCCGGTCACGCTGGAGACAGCCCCGGTGCAGACTGACCACTTCGTTGGGGCGGCGACCGGTGTCGATGAGCACGGCCAACATGGCAATGGCCATGTCCCTGTTGGGGTAAGGGGCGAGGTCTTGAAGATTGTTGCGAAGATGTGCAACGGCGGCCACGGGCAGGGCCCTGCCTTGGTCATTGTCCCCGCGATAGGTGCGGGAGTGGGTTGGGGGTTTATGGAGGCGAGGGTTGTAGCTAAAGGCGCGGGGAACGTGGTCCCAGACGCTGGATCGGTGCCCGGTTTCCAGAATGTGCCGCCAGAGCCGGAATACCCCCTTGGCGCCTCCATAGTTGGGCCACTGCCTGTTCATAGCGTTGATGATAGCGCTCATATGCGAGGGTCCAAGGAGGCGTGGATCGTGCCCCTGATCAGAGCATTGACCACCCAGGACTTCCGAGGCCAGCACCGAGATACGGTATCCGGTCAGGGCGTCCCCTCGTCTGGGCAAGATCGTCAGCAGCCAATTCCGGTAGCCGTCACGGAGCCAGCGCTGCGTGATTCGAGACAGGTCAAGGGGAGGCTTCTCAAACATTTCCCGCCTCACCGAGGCCGTCGTTCGCAGATTCAGATCGTTGAGGTAGATCAGGTTTTCATGATGAGGGTCGTAGCCTTTATAGCGACGTTCCTCCCTGACAAGGACTTCTCTGATGAAGCGGTACACGGAGCGGCTGTTCTTGTTGACCGATCCGACTGCCTTCTCGATGGTTGCAAGGAGGGAGACGGATTTCCACTGAGCGCCTTTGTTAATCAGGTCCCGGTAGGTCCTGACCTGCACTGGTCCACGGGCGAGGTCGAGGTGTGCCTGGATGACGTACTTGACTTCTGTCTGCATGCGCGGGTTCAAGCGTCCGATCCGGAGCATGAACGGAGGATCTACATGGTCTGACAGCCATCGGAGTGCGCTCTGCTCGTCGAGGATCTCTCCGCGGCTGCGTCGGGCAGCGAGCTGGTAGCGGTGGTTCCAGCACAGAAGCAGGTCGACCCGGGGGTTATCAGCGCTGATCGGGCACCCGGCGGCCACGCAGGGTACAAAGGCCTTGGGCGTGGAGGTGGTGAAATTGAGCCAATCCCGAACGTCGGCTTGTGTCTTGCTCACCTTGAACAGGGAGTAATGAGACCGACACAGGCCCTGGCTGAACTGGTTACGGCCGCAGCGGATCCCGTTCCGGGCAAGAACACAGTCCCGCTGGATTGGCGGTTCATGCCCGGTTTTTGATACTACGAAGGCGGCATCTTTTGGATTCGCACCGTATTGCTGGCAGCTGTGGCATGTCCTTTGGCCGTCAAGGAAGGTGTGACACCCACCCTTGGAACAGGTGACGACGGAAAATCTGCCGGTATCCGGCAGCGGCGCCAGAATCCCGGTATTTGCATCCCATTCCCCCGCAAGCCAGTCTGAGGGAAGCTGATCTTCTAAAAATGAGATCCAGCTGCGGCGGTCCGGAACAATATGCGGCTGCAGCGGAGTAACGCGGGCGACAGCGGCCGCGCCGTGGCCGGCCATCAGCGGCCATTCTCGTCACCAGTGCCGGGCAGGGAAGCATTGCCAACGGCAGCGCGCAGATCTTCCGCGCGGGAATGAGCATAGATGCTGGTAGCTTCCAAGGAAGCGTGTCCGAGCAGGACCCTCACGGTGTCAAGGTCCAGCCGTGGAGTGTCAATGCCTCGTAACCACATAGTGGCCCGAGTATGACGGAGCATATGAGGCCGGACCCTGGTCGAGACGGATTTCGAGATGCGGTGGAACAGATCCACTACGCCCGCATAGCTCATGGAAGCTCCGCGCGAACTCCGGTAGAGATTGACGAACACGTGAGGATTGGCGTCGATACCCAGAATGTCCCGGCGTTCCAGAAGGTAGTCCTCGTAGGAAAAAACCACCCGGTCAGGCACCGGTACCCAGCGATGCCCGGTTTTCGCACGGGCCCCGTTGAGGACCTCGTTCGAGCGGACATGGATATGTGGGCCCCTAATCCGACAGCCCAGGCCGGAATTTTCGCCTAGGAAATGGAGATCCTGCCGAAAGAGCGCCAGTGCCTCACCGATCCGCAGTCCTGTGAAAAACAACAAGTCAACAAGGAAGCGGTCCCGAGCAGCCAACTCCAGATCCAGCAACGCCGCCCGGGCTTGCGCGGATTCGATCCATTCCGGAGCCGGAGTTTCCTCGTTCCTGCGGGCCTGCAGTTCAGGGACTTTGACCTGGCGGACCCGTCCCTGCTCACCGCCATAGACGCCGGCAGCAATATACCGGGATTCATAGATCAACCCGGACAGGGCCGGCTCGACCACGGCGGCGGCTTCGGCCCACTTGTAGAACTCGACCACCGCCGTCATCCAGGCGTCCACTGTTCCTGCCTTGCGGGGCCGTGGCCCGCCCTTCGCTCCCGAGCAGGGGGTGGCGACCACCGCGGTTTTCCACTCGACGAGATCAGTGAGGCGCACCTGTCGCCAGTCCCTCCCGGAAGCGACCGACCAGCTCAGATAGGGCGCAAGACGGAGTCCGTAAGCTCGGACCGTATTCGGTGACTTACCCGCCGCGGCAAGGAACCGCAGCCAGCGCGTGGATTCCTCGTGAATGTCACCCTCGGATGATTCGATGATCAGTACCGCGTCCCCCGTCGAGGGCAGCACGGCGCGGCTTAACATGAAAGCAAGGGCGGAAGATGCCATAGCAATATCAGTACCAAACCCCGATGACGGCAAGAAGACGATCGAACGAACGTGAGGCAATCAGCTGGTGAACCCTGACGTGCATGACAGTCAACCAACACCCTCAGATAACCATCATTGTGGTGGATGATCACTTCCACTGGGCCGGCCTGCAGCCAGAGCGCATCGCCGAAGCGGCAGCCCTGCACGCAGCCACCCTCACCACCGCAACCGGTAGCGGAAAGTAGGGGAGTGGCATGGACGAGGAAGAGCTGGCCGCTTTCATTACCCGCGACGCTCTGGCCTGGCGTATCTGGATGAATGGCTACGAACACGGTTTGGCCCATGGACATCAGGACGAGCGGGCCGGGATGGAAGACCTTGCCGACCTGGTAGCGCGCCGGCAACTGGTCCTGGAGCAGTGCAGGGACCACGTTGTGGCGGAGCGGGCCAACACCCTAACCATGGCTGAGGTCCGCCAATCCAGGGACCGCACCAGTATCGGCAACTACCTCGGCGGAGAGGTGCCGTGGGATAAGGAAAGCCATGAGTAAGAACAAGCCCTCGTCCTTTGCACCCTATTTCACTGCTACTGATGCGGATCAGGTCCGGGCAGCCTTCCTGGCCACTGGCCAGCTCGAGGGCTACGCCTCCCTCTCCGAGTTGATCGAGGCCGCCACTTTGAAGGAAGTCCGGCGTCTCCAGCGCAAGTACCACAAGGGCCGACCCTGGGAGGGTGCCAGTCCCGGGAGCCTGCGCCCGGGACAACGCACCCGAGCAGAACAAAGCACAGAGCACCAAGACAGGCCATGAAGATCGAACGGGCCCGCCTGTCAGAGACACCCGTCCTGGCCTGGACTGCCGCCCAGGCCCTCGCGGCTGAATCAGGCAAGGACGGCATTCGCCGTCGCGCCCAAGGCCAGTACCTGATGCATCTCTACTCACTTGCCTTGCTGGTTTGCGGTGGAAGGCTGTGGCATTGGGAGAACAAGACGATCATTGCCATCCAGCACAAGAAACCACCGACCCGGTGGAGGTGGCTCGCACCAGCTGGCCTCTGTGCGATCGCGGGAATAGCCCTGTCCGCGTGGATCTCCAACGCGGCCACCATCCGGCACTGGAGATCATCGCTGCCCGAGAGGGAGGCGTACAAAGTCTCCTACCTCGCCATGTACCCGCAAACCCGTCAAGGACTCGCCTTCGCCAAGGCAGCCATAGAACACGTGGCCCCGGCAGGAGCGTCGCTCTACGCCGAAACGCGCAGCGAAAGTCACCAAGCCATCTACGCCCGCCGCGGCCTCCACCTGCTCCCGACCGCCGACGGCACACCCATCCTGGCCATGGGCACCCGCTAAGCAAAGCAGCAGACGGCCGCCGCAACAGGCACCCGGTGCTGGTGCGGTAGACGGCGGATGAGTCCCCAAAATACTTGCGCCGGAATGACGCCCATTAAGTAGTATTCGTAGTAGTATTACTACTACGAATACTACTAAGGAGAGACGCCGTGGCCGAACAGTCAGTCAAGGATCGCGTGTACGCCGCCGCCGAGCGCATCAGCGCCGAGCGCAACCCCACGGTCGCCACCGTGCGCGAAGCCGCCGGCGTGTCCAACGCCGACGCGACCCGGTTCTTGAAGGAATGGCGGACCGAGCGCGACAGCGCCGGCTCGAAGATCGCCGCCACACCGACCAGCATCACCGAGCAGGCGTTGCGCCTTGCCGGCACCGTCTGGGAGGAAGCTGTCCGCACCGCGACAGCCGAGCATGCCATCATCGAAAAAGCATGGCGGGACGAGAAAGCCCACAAAGACCGCGAAATCAACGAACTCGCCACCGATCTCGACACCGCAACCCGCATACACCAAGAAACCGTCAAAGAACTAAAAACTCAGGTGGAGGAAAGCAACCAGGCCGCCCGCGACAACGCCGCCGCCGCGGCAGAGGCCCGCGAACAACTCGCCGTGGCCGCCCGTGAACACGCCGATAAAATAGCGGAGTTCAAGAGCCAGCTCGCCGAAGCCCGCGCAACCGTCACAACGCTCCAACAAACACAGGACGCGCTCATCGCCCGCATCCAACCAACGACGGAACCGACGGCCGTGCCGTCGAGTGGCGATTCGCAGAGAGAGTAGCTCGGGACGCCAGCGTGGGCATTGGTCGTCACCGAACGGGCCAGCTGCCGCAGTCTCGCCTTCGCTGGCAGAGCGGTTGTGTCGGGGTTCGGGCCGTGGAGTACATAAGATCAGAGGTACACCATTGAACAGGTGTCCACTGTTTCTTTTTCTGGGGGGTTTTCCTTGTCCACGACGTTTGATGTGTTGCTTGATTCTTACCGTGGTTTGGCTGACTCGGAGAGGATGAAGGGCAGCTATTTTGAGCAGCTCGTTGAGCAGTATCTGAAGACCGTCGAGGCTCAGACAGCCAGTGCTGGTTAAGGTTCCTCTTCTTCGTCCCTTGTGGCTTGGATTCGTTTGAAAACCGCCTAAAACGCCGATTCTGGGTCTAATTGACCTGATTTTGGGCAGACTTCTCCCTACCCATCAGTTAAGTGCGATTTTCGCTTACTTACTCTGCTTGCGCTTCGCCTTGGCCAGGCGGACAGCGCGAGTGTTCACGCGGTCCGAGACCAAGGGAAGTAGCCGGGTCACAAACTGTCCGGCAGCGATTAGCAGAGCAGGTACGGACAGGTTCCCTGCAATGTCTGCGAGGATTTCCAATGCGCACCCTCCCCTCAGGGTGAAGTCCAATTTTGGTTGGACGGTGACCGCAGCAGAATCGCTGCGGAGTCGGGAATGAACGAGGGCATAAAAAAGGCCGGTCAGAGAGACCGGCCCAGGTTGCCCAAACGTTCAGAAAACAGAAAAAACCCGATCAAAGATCAGGTTTTTTGCGCAAGAATAGCGCACTTGTCAGTGTAGCAGCTTTAATGCGGAGTCGCGATGCAAGTTTCAAGGTAAGAATTTGATGAGACTTCTCGGAAGCGGCAGCAGCCATTAATGACCGTTTTTGACTGCGCAATCTGCTAAAGACGAACTTGATTGTGTTGCCGTCATTTACAGGTATCGCGGATTAGACGGGCGTTTGCGTCCTTGGACATGTATTGGTGCACGGCCTGGGCGGTGTTAATGAGGTATTTGATGTCGGTGAGTAGCTCGCTGTAGCCATCCGAGGCCCCCTCTGCAAACATGGCAGCATGAACGTCGTCGCGCTTGTGGTTTCGGTTCTTGCTTTTCTCGCGGCTGCCGTGAGTGCCCTGTTCGCGCGCCAGCAGGTGCGTGTAGCGCAGTCCGCTTCACGTGCTCAATCGCTCCTCGCTGTTCTGGATTACCTACAGCGGCCCGACATTCGCGATTCAAGGCGGCAGATCCTCACAGTCTTGGTCACCATTCCCGCGTCAGCGTGGACGGAGGAACAATGCGCCACGGCCTCCAACGCAGCGGCCTCATATGACCTTATTGGGACACTGCTGCGCAGCGGAGTTGTCGACAGAGGTCCAATCATCCAAAGCTACGGAGCCAGCATCATTCGTTGCCACGAGGTATGTGGCCCCATGATAGAAGGCTTTCGCGGCAACATGACCGATGCCCTTGCTCGAAGTTACTGGGACGACTTTGATTGGCTGGCCGATGAAGCTCGCAAAGAGTTCGGGCATGCGGGTCTGTGACTTTTGCTTGAACATGGTGGCGTTCTCTGGATGAGGAGCCATGATCTAGCATTTAGCAGCAAAAGCCGTGTCGCCTTTACATGGAGCGATGCGTGCCACGCACTGAAAAACCGACACCCTCGGATGCAGGGTCTCCGGCGTCCGACGCGATGACGACTACGTGGATTACGGGGTACCTGCTGCATTGTGTCCATTGGGGTGTACTTGGGTGGACAGGTCAGACAATTCAATAAACAGTGTCTATCAGGGTGTGATTGTTGGCCGAGATGGCGATTATGAGGCGGCTCAAAGTGGCGGCCTGCCATTTCTTTAGAGCAGGTAAGAGGCAGCCGGTAAACCCTCTGGTGACTGTCCGTCTCTGCCCTGACAGGACATGAAATCAACGAACTCATTACGACCACCGGCGACGTTATTGAGGCCGCACGCTCGACCTCGTCATCGGAATCATCTAGACCGCCAAACCAAGCTGTGAAAAAACCGCCATTCCGAACTGACAGTCACACAGGTCCTCCAGAAAGTTTCGGCAAGGCCGGTTATTCCCGCTTCGCCGCGTCATATCGTGCACGGTCGAACCGGCGCGTCCACTGTCGGTACTATCGCCAGTACAAGAACATTTTCTCGGAGGCCAATTCTATGAGTTCAGAGATTCCAGAACATCTGCTCGGTACTGAACAACACCGAAAGTCACGAGACTTAAGTGAATATCTAGTACACATGACGACCAGCCCTCAGGCTCTCGCAAGTATTGTCACGTCTGGCCGCGTCGAAGCCCGCAACCGCTTCGGGATCGGGAGAGGACTAGATATGGTGGCTGAGAAGCATGAGGCTGCCTGCTTTACAGAGATGCCGCTGTCCGAACTCGATCGGTTGCGAGACCGCGGCAAATCATGGGGAATTGCCTTCAAACGAGACTTTGTGCTCCAACACGGTGGACAGCGAGTCTGGTATCTCGACATAAACGGGTCCCCATATCAGGCGCTTCATGGACTCAAGGAAGTTGCCTTTGATCACCGTGACTGGACTAATCCCGTTTGGGATATCACTCCCTTCGTTGATCAGCGGAATCCGGGCTCGTATGCCTTCGAGTGGGAACGTGAATGGCGAGTGGTTGGAGGCCTAAGGTTTGACCTAGAAGACGTTGTCTTGCTCATAGGACTCGACGGTGTTGAACCGCTTCTTCACGAGAAGTTCTCCGTTGGAGCGCCTTACTACGATGCGCATGACATGACCTACCAATGGGATGGGGGGACCATCCCGGAAGTTGGTGCAAACATGGAAACTACTCTCGACGAATTTCATAGCACCTACCTCACACCGGATAACGCCGGGATTCCCTACGAAAGCGAAGACGGCTACATGTGGCTTGGTTGCGCCATCTCAATTGAAACTGAAGACGCACTTGAGGACCTTCTTCCCGAGGCTCCTTGGGAAGTCAAAGCAGCATTGGCCGACCATCTCAATCAGATCAGTGTGGAGTGGGCACTGCCCGAGGAAGTAGACCCCCGCGACGATGAGACTACCAACAAGAATGAAGATACGCCGGTCAACTAAAGGTTGGTCAGACCCAAACTGAAGGACTGAATTCAGTACTTGGGTGTGAACTGATTACCGCAGAGATCGGCGAGACGTCTAGACGCTTCAAGACTTGCGTCGAATTTCGCCGATGTTTGATCATCATCGGCGCTGCGGCCGTCGGACCGTACCCAGTCCATGATGTCTTGGTACTCCAGCGCAGGCTTGGCGACTGCTGAATGCCAAGCGGGGGCTGCTGCTCGGATGTCTTCTGAGACGCGCACCAGATCAGACTTTGGACCGGTGGTGTCAAGAGCTATGTATTCTCTGCAGGAATCTTCGAGGGACATTTGAGTGGATTGTGAGCACCCACCAAGGAAAATTGCCGCCAATAATAATAGGACCGTGCATAGAGAGAGTTTCGGCAGCTTCATGAATTGAGGATATCTTGTGGATGATCTTTTCCTTGCTACGGCAAAGATATCAGGGCTCCTGAAGTCGTGGAAGACGAGGATTGTTTAGCAGCTTCCGTGGACGCCGCCTAACCTGGTCTTGCCGGTCTCGATGGTGTCAGCAGCAACAACTTCACACGCGACCGTCAGTGCGAATACGGAAAATCACGATCGACCAGACAGGAGCTTTCATGGTCCCCAAAGGTTCATACTCCTGAGTGTATGGGGGAGATGTCCGTGCCCTGTTCGGTACGCTTCCCGTGAAAGGCAAGGTCAACCACGGCAAAGGCGCCTACCCTAAGACCACCATCGCTGACGATAACAAAGCCCTCAAAGACAATCCTGCCATCGTTGAGTCATCGGCCAAGAACCTGTTTAACGAATCCCCTTTCCCTCGCCTTCCTGATGGCAAGAAACGACCGTTTTGGCAGATCCCGGAAAGACTATTGGGAGGTGAAGAGCGCTAGGGCTCTGACTAGGGGTGTGACTCTGTATCTCTGAGTCAGAGATCGAGTACGGTATTAGAGTTTGTCAAGGGCGCTCGGGAAAGTTTTGAGCGGTGTTTTCGCCGTAAGTTATGAGCCGTAGGGAATGGTCTCCGTAACGCGGCCGATCGGCTCTGCCGTCAGGTGATTTCCATATTGAGATAGCGGTAGACAGTGGCACGGCTTGCACCGATGACTCTTCCGATGTCGGCCGGCTTTAGCCCTTGGTCTTTTAGTTTGTGGGCTTGCTTGACGTTTACGTGGTCGGCGGTGACTTCCCGCCGTCCGGCCTTCCGGCCATGGGATGCGGCAACAGCCATGCCGGCTTTGGTGCGTTCGGAGAGTTGGTCGCGTTCGAGCTGGGCGAAGGCGGAGATGATGGTGATCATGGCCTGGGCCATGGCCCCGCCGAGTTCGCTGTCGGGGTCGGTGATGATGCCGTCGCGAAGGGAACGGAATTTGATGCCGCGTGCTTTGAAGGCGTCGAGGAGTTCGAGCAGGTGGCGTGTGTTCCGCCCGAGGCGATCCAGCTTCCAGACGACGACTTCGTCTCCCCGGCTGAGGCGGTCCAGCATCTTGTCCAGTTCTGGTCGGCTGGCCTTGGTTCCACTGACGCCGTGGTCGCGATAGATCCGTTCGCAGTCGGCGGCTTCGAGTTCTCGGATCTGCAATTCGGTGTCTTGGTCGTTGGTGCTGACCCGGGCGTATCCAAGACGCGTCATGAAGCTCCTCCTATTACTTCCCATCAAAGGTTATTTCCATCTGATATTGAGAATATCAGAGTGAGACACGTTGTTGAGAATTTTCGAGGCCAACACAGACCGCGGATATTCGGCGATCTGCATCTCGAGTGGACGGTGCGGGGGAGTGGCTGGTGTTTGTCTTGTTATTGGTTCCATTTTTGAGATTTAGCTATCTCGTCACCCGTCATCCGTAAGTGCGGGCGCGGCGTCTCAAACTGATGCCTTGCAAGAAAACTTCGGGTTTGGCCTGTGACGCCTAGCTTTCACAGAGAACCACTGCGTCCTGCCAAACTCCGTGATGGTGGGTTCGTCTGTTGCTATTTTTGTGCCATGGTCCGTTTCTTTAGGGCCACTGCTGTATCTTCCGTCGGCGAGAGGGATTGATAGTGCCCGTTGGGTGTCGGTGGTGGCTCGGAGGCGGTGGGCCGGTCAGGCGGAGGGCCTGGTGGCCACCACGTTCGTGGCGCCTCTCCCGTGCCGGACACGCCAGAAATCAACGAGTATGGAGGTTATGCCGTGTTTGAACATTTCACCAGCGCCGAGGAAATCTTTAGCTACAAGCTCGGAGCTGCGCTGACCATGGAGCATTACTCCTTGGAAATGCTTGGCGATCTGGAGCAGACGGCCGTGCGGCGCGAACTTAAGGATCTTTTTGCCGAGCACGCCCACGAGACCCGTCAGCAAATAGAGAATTTGAAGCAGTGCTTTATGCTGTTGGGCGAAGATGTGAACGATTCGCCCTCGCCGATGACGAAGGGACTGGCCAAAGAGGCGAAGTCAACCACAGTGACGACGGATGAGTCCCTGGTCGATGCCGTGGTCCTCGCCGGTGCCTTGGAGACCGAGCATTACGAAACCGCTTTCTATGAAACCCTGATCGCCCATGCCCAAGCGCGTGGCGCCGCCGACGTGGTGGCATTGCTACGACAGAACCTGGAACAGGAAATGGCTGCCATCGTCAAGATTAAAGAGGTCACCAAGGCCATCGCCCGGGACGGCATCGCCATTTTGGACATGCGCGCCGCGGCCGGAGAACCACCGGCCGGCGACGACGAAACAGGGCACTTCACCACCACCGGAATTCCGCCTTTCGTGCCGCCCTCCAGCTTTTAGAGATGTGCAGGGCAGCATGGACTCCGCCCCACCGGGGGCGTCTCTGACCGGCCTCAGTGAGTACCGGGCACGATCGGACAGCCACGGACTGAACGAATCCAGTCAGCAAACTCGGTCAACCAGGTGCCGTGAGTCGTGCTCAATCGCGCTGCGCCGGAGGAAAGGTGAGCCACGGCCGTATCGTTGGCGGTGTTGGAAGGAACGCCTGTCAGCTGGACACATCTTTGCACCCACAGCCATCGCTTACATGCCTGAAGCTTTGTAGCTGCAGGATGGGCTCCGGACTTCGTTTCTCACGGCATCGGGGTGCGGGCGAGTACGTTTTTGGACGTCTCGTGCCCAAGGCCCCGGCGACACTGCCTGGTTGATGCGTGGGGACGGATGGCTAGAATTCCCAGTGGACGTCTTCTGCGGCTTTGTCCGGGCGCCAGCCGCGCCAACTTGGGTGGCGGAGCCTGCCATCGCGGGTTTTCTCGGTGAACTTCACTTCTCCGACGAGTCGTGGGGTTACCCAGACAACGTCGCGTTGTGATGCTGCAGGGACGTCGTTCGCTGGAGGGGTTTTGCGTCTGATTTTCTTCAGTAATACAGCTGCTGCTTTCAACTGGGGTGTGGAGAAACCCGACGCGACCCTGCCCACGTAGTGAAGGTGTCCTCTGTCATGGACTGCCAGCAGCAGTGATCCGAGGGTGTCTCGGCGGGATCCGGATCCCTTGTGCCAGCCGATGATGACGACTTCTTGGTGCCGTTCGTCCTTGATCTTTCGCCAAGCCGGGCTCCTTCGGCCTGTGGTGTAGCGGCTGTCGTTTCTCTTCGCAACGATTCCTTCGAGTCCAAGGTCATGGCTGGTGGCCACCGCTTCTTCGATGGTTCCGGTGTGGGCCGGGGGGAGGTGGACGTGTGTGCCTTCCCTTACGGTGGCAAAAAGTGCGTGCCGTCTTTTCGTATAACTTTCTTGGACCAGCACTTGGGGAGCGGACCCGTCTTGGGCCGCTTTTTCAGTGCCAAGTTGCAGGGCGTCGAAGACCATTAAATGTACGGGGACCTTGCGGACCTTTTTTGCAATTTCGCGTTTGGAAGTGAGTTTCATTCGCTGTTGCAGCAGGCTAAAATCTGGTCTTCCCAAGGTGTTGAGTGCGATGATTTCGCCGTCGAGGACTGAGTCATCGACCGTCAGCGTAGCAAGTTCTTGTAGTTCGGGATATTGTTCGGTCACGTTGTTGCCATTTCTGCTAACCAGTGTCACTACGCCGTCGGCCACGCCTGCGATGGTCCGCATGCCGTCCCATTTCATTTCCAGGGACCAGGAGTGTTCTGGATCCATGTCGGCCGTGGTGGCGGCCGTGGCGAGCATGGGAGCGGGTAGGTCATGGCGTTTCCCAGACCAAGTCGTTACCGTGGCTTCAGGGATCTCCACCTGTGACGGCGTGCCCGCGGGTGCTTGGCCAGCACGCCCGTGGACGTCTTCCCGGTTGGCTGCGTTGTTGCCTGCCTCATCGGGGCTTGGTTGGGCTTTCATCAAGTGGATGAGCCACTTCTTGCCTGCTCCCATGCCAGGGGTGTGTATCAATGCGTAGCGTCGGGGGACTCCGCCCAGGCCCCCCTTGGGCTTTCCATGGAGCACTGCGATGATTTCCGTTCCCTCCCGCCATTTTTCCAGTGTGCAGGTGCCCGCGTCCCAGATGGTGACGGTCCCTGCCCCATATTGTCCCTTGGGAATGGTGCCTTGAAAGGATACGTAGCCCAGTGGATGGTCCTCTGTCATGACGGCGAGCCGGTTCTCTCCGAATGCCAGGGGCGGGCCTTTCGGCACAGCCCAAGAGACCAATACTCCGGAGTGTTCCAGACGAAAGTCCCAGTGCAACCGGGATGCGTGGTGTTCCTGGATAACGAAAATCGGTGCATCGGAGGACGAATGGGGGGAAGGTTTATCAGGTACGGGCTCCGGTGTCTTCCCAGCTTGACGCATTGACCGGTATTGCACGAGCCGGTCGTCACGCCTCTGCTATGGCGGTATACCCGGCGACTGCTTCCAGCCCAGCGGAGCGATGGGGTCGATACCCTCCTTGACCCGTGTCACAACCTCCCGATAATCCAGCTGATCGAGATCGGGTGCGGCTATCTCTTCCCAAGTACGCGGGGCTGCCACTGTGGGCCGGGCCCGACCCCGCAGTGAGTATGGACAGATCGTGGTCTTGGCGTCGCTATTTTGACTCCAATCCACCAGGACCCGACCCTCGCGTAAGGTCTTTTTCATGTCAGAGACCACCAAATCCGGGTGGTCTGCTGCCAATGCCCTGGCCAGTTCGTGGGCGACCTGGGTGATCTCCTTGGACGTATGGTCACCCGTCAAGGGAACATAGACGTGGATGCCCTTGGAGCCGCTGGTGACCGGGTAGGAATCCAGTTGCATGCCCGTGAGCAAGTCTCGGCACAGCAGCGCTGTCTGAGCGCATTCTTGTAAGCCGGCGCCTTCTCCCGGGTCCAGATCCAATACCATCCGATCCGGAGGGGAGGGATTGCCATCAGGGTCGAAACGCCACTGGGGGACATGGATTTCCAGTGCGGCCACCTGGCCGAACCATGCCAGCACGGCGGCGTCGTTAGCCAGCGGGTAGTTGTTGACGCGATTCTTGTGGGTGATCATGCCCCTGGGTATCTAGTCGGGGACTGACTTTTCCAGATCTTTTCGAAAGAAGAACCGGCCTGGAACGTCCGCCGTGCCCACCCCGTTGACCCACCGCTTGCGCGTGGCCGGGCGCCATGCTGCTTGGGGGATTAGCACGTGGGCAACGTCGGAAAAGTAAGCTAGGACCTCGGCCTTGGTCGTTCCAGTCTCGGGATACAGGACTTTTTCGAGATTGCTGACCTTGAGCCTTCGGCCGGAGACGTTAACTAGCTGATCTTTGGAACGAGTCATTTGGTTCCCTTGCGTCCATGACTTTGCCGTGTTCTTCTTCATTCTGTCCGCCCCATCCCGATTCCACCACCTTGGTGAACCGATGGGAGGACTGCCGCAGCGTCCGCGATAGGGCCTTGGTTCGGAGCAGGCAAGGGTGTTTCACTAGAGCCATGAGATCAATTTGGGCTGGTTCCATTGCTTTCGGACTCGTCAATGTTCCTGTCAAAGCCTACGGGGCGACCGAAGACCATGATGTGAGCCTTCATCAGGTCCATGACGCAGATGGTGGCCGCATCCGGTACCAGCGCCGCTGTGATGTGTGTGGGAAAAAGGTTGACTATGACGACATTGACAAAGCCTTTGACGATGGTGAGGAAACAGTCGTCCTCACTGATGGAGACCTGGAATCGCTGCCGTCAGAAAAGAGTCGTGAGATCGATGTGGTTCAATTTGTTTCCAATTATCAAATAGATCCCATCATGTTGGAACGCAGCTACTACCTGCAACCTGATTCCAAATCTCCCAAGGCCTATTCCCTCTTGGTCAAGACACTGGAAAACACCGAGCTGACAGCGGTCGTAAAATTCGCCTTCCGGCAGAAGACCCGGCTGGGAGCCTTACGGGTCAAAGACCACGTGCTGATCCTCCAGGGGATCCTTTGGCACGATGAAGTACGGGACGTAGACAGCATAAAAATACCTACCAAAACAAAAATCAGTCCCCAAGAACTCAACATGTCAGCAGCCTTGGTGGAACAATTCCGGGGAGACTTCCGACCGGCTGACTTCGTCGATGACTATCAACTCGAGTTGAAAAAAACTCATTGAGGAAAAGCTTAAGCAAGGAGAGGCACTCGATACCGCCGCCACCTTCGGAGACCTTGAAAATCAGGACGCCAACAACCATACAGCGGGTGGCAACGCCATAGACCTCATGGAAGCCCTGAAGAGAAGCATCGACGCAAAACGCACCCGTGAGCCGAACTCGCACTTGAGACAGACACAACCGCACAAAAAGGCCAAGGGTTCCATGAAGACCACCAAAATCACGGCTAAAAAATTGGCTGAGATCGAAGAACCCGGCAACAAGAACACCGCCAAAAAAAGTGGCAGTAAGAAGGCGGACGCGAAGAAGCAAGCCAAGCAAAACAAGGCCGCCGGCAAGAAGACGAAGAGTAAAAAGGACACCGCCAAACAGGGGGACAGCAGAAAAACGAACGGGGAAAAGACTGCGCCCGATAGGGCTACGGGCAAGAAATCCCCCGCCTCGAATGTTCCGGTGCAGGCCTGTGTCACGCCGTCGACCAAGAAACGCGCTTGAAACTGTAGCCGGCAGCCGTTGGATGGTTGAGGGGCATAAGAGACGACAATGGATCGGCACTTTGCCTTGGAGTGACATACCGCTCGCTCGCGCAAGTCCTTGAGTCCATTTATGCTGTGGGATATGGGAACGAGATCTCTTCATGACGGCCCGGACGAAAGCCACGTGCGAGGAAACGACGTTAGCGATGCCACTGTGGAAGCCTTGGGGAAACTCTCCGAGGCGCTTGAAGTGGTCGAACATGCCAGGGGCCTTTTATATGGGTTCCACCGATTGACTGGTATGGCCGATTTGGCCTTGGGCGAGGCGGTGCAGATGCTGCGCGACGCTGGCCATGAGGAACTGGCACAGGACATAGACCAACGCATCGTGGGTCGCAATGTCATCACCGGACGATGGACTTTCCAAATCGTTGAAGAGTACGACGACGGGTACTACTCCGCGTTCAAGGCAGCCGAGGAACAGGCGCGTGCCCTTCTTGCTGAAGGAAAGAGGCACTTGTTTGAAGCGGAGATGAAAGAAGACCGTCGTACCCACGGCCTTGCCCACCACGAGGCGCTGCCCTAGGGCACCAAGCCCTCACCCACCCCCGCCACGGACTGAGGCGCATCCAATGTGAACCGACGCCCATTGTGTTGACCTCCAGGGAAGGGCGGCGGTCGATGTTGAGGGTGGGGCGGGAATCGTCTCCGAAGGATTTCAGGCGGTGTTGAATCTTGGTTGCCCCGACCCGAGGACATTCTCGGACAGACGTCTGGACCGACCCGTGGTGTGATGCTGTGAGAGTGGCACTGCCAGCTCGTTTGACCGTGGAGGGTGGAGGACTTGGGCCACGGTCGGCGTATCATCTTCCGAGCGTTTACATGGTGCCTTCGGCGTGGCTGTCCTGGTCTTTGGCCCGCCGTGGGTCCTGATGGCCGGTGGATGTCATGTAGTGCGGGCCCGGAGTCCGGTGTGGTGGTGGGCGGCGCCCACCTGAGGGTCTTGCCATCCTCGGCGGACCGGTGTTTGAATGTGGTGGAAACGTGACCGGGAACGGAGGGATGAGATGAAGGCGCTGACTTGGCAAGGGAAGCGGAGCATTGAGTATACGGAGGTCCCCGACCCCCGGATCCAGGAACCTACCGATATCATCATCAAGGTCACTTCGACTGCGATTTGCGGTTCGGACCTGCATCTTTACGAGCTGCTGGGACCATATATGCAGGCGGGGGACATCGTAGGACACGAGCCAATGGGCATTGTCCAGGAAGTTGGCTCCTCGGTGCACCGGGTCAAGGTCGGGGATCGCGTGGTGATCCCCTTCAATGTTTCCTGCGGCCATTGCTGGATGTGCGAACGCGGCCTCCAGTCCCAATGTGAAACGACGCAGGTCCGCAGCCAGGGCAAGGGTGCGCAGTTCCTGGGGTACTCCGAGCTGTACGGTAGTGTGCCGGGCGGGCAGGCAGAGTTCCTTCGCGTGCCCCACGGCGATTACGGCGCGATGGTGGTCGGCAAGGAACTGCCGGACCACAGGTATTTGTTCCTCTCAGATATTCTGCCGACCGCCTGGCAGGGCGTCGACTACGCAAACGTGCCTGACGGAGGGACACTGGCAGTTTTCGGGTTGGGGCCCGTTGGACAGCTTGCCGCACGGATCGGGGTCCATCTGGGGCACCGGGTGATCGCGATCGACCCTGTCCCGGAGCGGAGGGCGATGGCGGCCCGTCACGGCGTGGAGGTCCTGGATTTTTCCAAGGACCTGGTTGCCGAGCTGCAAGAAATGACCCAACGCGGGCCCGATTCGATCCTCGATGCCGTGGGAATGGAGGCACACGGATCCGCGGGTGCGAAGGCAATGCAGACAGCAACCGGACTACTGCCGGACAAAGTCGCTCAGAAGGCCATGGAAACCATTTCGGTGGATCCAACCTCGGTCCTCCACAGTGCCATTGCCGCGGTTCGCCGAGGGGGAACTATTTCACTTAGTGGAGTCTATGCCGGGCAAGCCACCCCGATGCCCTTGGTTGACATGTTCGACAAGCAAATCCAATTGCGAGAAGGACAATGCAATGTTCGCAGCTGGACCGAGACGCTTCTCCCCTTTGCCGAGGATGCCGCCGATCCACTGGGGCTTGATGATCTGGTCACACACACCGTTCCGCTCTCGCGGGGGCCGGAGTTGTACGAAACGTTCCAAAAGAAACAGGACGGCTGTATCAAGGTCGTGCTCCAACCCTGAAAGTCGCCTGCTCCCATTCTTGCCCGGCGCGTTGGTGAGGGGGGGGGGCTGACGCAGCCTGGCGTTCACGCCCCCAGGGGGTGGGGTTCTCCTTGGTCCAAGCGCATAATTCCGGAGTGCTGTAAGGCATGTGGGTACGTGTTTGATGGCCCACGAGGGGGCTTGGCCTGAACCGGACGTTCAAGTCCTGCAGTGCTCGTTTCATTCTAGAGTTGCTGGATCCGACGGATTGGTGTGAGGGCCTGCAATCTGCGCTCCATGCAGGCGTGATCTCCAGGTTCAGACGGCATCGGAGCAGTCCAAACGGGTGAGCATTTTTGTTGGGGATTCCTCATGGGCTTGCCACAGCAGTTGTCGTCGTGTGGATGAGGGCTTGGGATGCGGAGAATTCCTGTTGGCCAAGCCATCATCCTAGGCAGTTCCCGACCGGAGGCGGCGGGTTTGTTCTTTGCTGACGGGAGAAAGCGGTCGGAGTGCCTTGCCGGTCCCCGTGGCGGCAGGCTGAGTTGGGCTCTACAGGTCCACGGTGTTGCTTTCCCCTGCATTGATTTGTGTCCCTGACAGCCGTGACTTGGCCCATTCGACGGCCATGGTGACCGGTCCGCCGGGGGAGTCCCAGTATTGTGCTCCTTCGGGACGTACCCGAATCAACGACACTGCGGGTGATTCAGGCCCTTCCGGGAAGAACGCGGCAACTGCTTGGTTCCACATCTCGCGAGCTTTGGGCTCGCTGGTGATCACGACGGCAGAACCATGCACGGAGAGCCATTCGCTTTTGGCGCTAAAGGAGAGGTTGACCTTTGATTCGGTGCCGATCTCTTCCACGGCTGCGCTGGTGGAAGAGGTGAAGAACCACAACTCCCCGTTATCTTCGGTCTTGACCACCGTCATGGGGCGGCTGAAGAGGGCGTCCTTTGACCCGCTGACGGTAAGCATGCACACAGGGTTGTCATTGATGATTTTGAATACTTTTTGCCGATTCTCGTTCGTTGACATGTGTTCGATCCTTTCCTCGCGCTGCATTATCAGGGACCACAATAGCGCGCTCCGTACGGGGGAGGTGTACGGGCTCAACTGGGTGCTCCTCTTTTCGTTTGGGTGGTATCACCACCAACTCCGGCGACGATATCACCCACGCTGGCCAACAGCCAAGATCCCGTGTTCGAGAACGGCGCTTGATCCGGGAGATCAGCGGGTCGCCCATGCATAAAAAATGAGGTTGGCCACCCTCATACCTGTGACGAACGCAAGCACAACGGCCGGCTTGGAATCTGACTTTGCGGCAGGCCCAGACGACGTGGAGGGGACATTTGCGGGGCACGTGGAGGGCAATACTTGCCGAGCGCGGTTGGGGGAACGGGGTTCGACGGACGAAGGCCACACAAGTGGAAATACAGGCATCGTTGAAGCTTCTTAGGCGTCGCCCAACGATTTGCAGTGTTCCAGGGTGCTCCAGTCCCGCTTGACGAACGAGCGGTTCTCCGGTCATCGTGGTAGTGGCCCGGCACGGCCACATTGCTGCAGGACCGGGTGTCGGATTAGAGAGTGGTCTCCAAAGGATGCCCTGGTGAGTGTTTTTAGAGTGTGGGCGAAGTCCACTGTCAACGGACAACGGGTCTTGCTGTCGATCAAGGCTGCCCTTGCCGTGGGGATAGCATGGTTTTTGGCGCCCCACATGCCTGGCGTGGCTGACAAATACCCGTATTACGCCCCGCTTGGGGCCTTGGTGAGCATGTACCCCACGTTCATAGGATCCGTCCGGACTGGTTTTCAGACGCTCCTTGGCCTGTTGCTCGGCATAGGGGTGGGCGGTGGTGTGCTGCTGCTTGGCCATCCCAATATCGTCACCATCTCTCTTGCCGTGGGGCTGGGCGTGTTGTTGGCTGGTTCGCCACGGTTGGGGGCAGGGCGCGAGTACGTACCGGTGGCGACGTTGCTCGTACTGATCATTGACGGCCAGAGCGGCGTTGACGCGTTTTCCGTTGGCTACGCTGTGCAAATGGGGATGGGCGTGCTGGTGGGACTTGCCGTGAACGTGGCGATTTTCCCCCCGTTGACGCATGGTGCTGCGCTGGCACAGATTTCACGGGGACGAGAGGTACTTATTCGCCAACTCCAGGACATGGCAAAGGCTCTCGTGGAGCAGTGGCCTCCGGAACATGAGGAATGGGCCGCGCGCGGGTACGCCTTGGAAGATTCCGTCAGCGAGATCCGTGGTGCAGTCCACGAAGCGAGGGAAAGCCATCGGGCGAACCCCCGAGGCTTGTTGAGGGCCACGCATCGTGTCGTCAGTGAGGGCTATAACGATCTCGCAGTATTGGAAGTCATCACCTTCCACATCCGCGACCTTTCGGAAGTTTTGGCGGCCGCCATCTGGGGGACCCCATTGGATGTGGCATTGGATACCGAATTGTGCGGGCCGTTGAGCAACTGCATGGAGGCCACCGCAGGGGTGTTACTTGCTTGGGAAGAAAACACCAAGGTCCAGGACGCGTTTGAGGCAGCCCAACGACGCCTTGCAAACTTCACCACTGTTCTCGCTGCCCGAGAATCAAACGATGTTCCGTCGCTCGAACCGGGAGTCGCGATAGCCCTGGACATCCAACGGATACTGGCGGCGCTTCAGCAACGGCTACTGGCATCGGAAACCGGCCTCATCCCTGAGTGACCGTCGTGGATTCCAGAAAACTGTCACCGCCGGTATTGACAGCCAGGAGGAATAACAGGAGGAACGTTTCGCGGCTTCACCGTGCTGGTGAACCATCGTCGACAGGAATCAGCGGGCACTGAGTACGACCGGGTACCGTGTATCAGGCCGGCAACTGGTTAAGCGTGGGCGCATCCGATCGCCCCCACGTATCTAACTTGGGCCTGTGCAGGGTCTCGGTCCCTCGGTGCGTGGCGTTGGTGTTCATCCTCAATGGAGGGACCTTGTTTACGAGCGGGATATTGGCAAGGATGGGAGCATGAACCAACAGACCGAACGTAGGGGAGAAGGCCTATGAAAATTTTGATTAAGCTCCTCAGCTTCGGGGCGAGCCTGGGAGCCGGCGCTCTTGCCCGGAAAGGGCTCGAGACGGCATGGCGCAAAGGCACCGGAAACGCGCCGCCCAAAGATGCCAAGAACCTCAACAACTCCCTGCCAGGAGTGCTTGTTTTTGCGCTTTTCACCGCTCTCACCGGAGCCGTCATTGAGGTCCTGACACAACGCGCAGCCAAGAAAGCCACCCTAAAGCTCGAGAAGTAGCGACAGCTACGCAGGATAGGCCGCACAGTCACGGTGATCACTGAGAGCATTTCTGTCTAGACCACCTGGAGTGGAGATCACGCCAGATAATTCGGAGGTCATGATGAAAGTATTTTTGCCCTTCAAAGCGCTGGACGCCTTGGAGAACGCTGAATACCTCGACGGCGTGGCCGCGGTCCTTCAAACGGCGCTCCGGAAAGTCATTCGCACCGGGAACGTCAAGGACGTGCTCCACGGGGTGCCGACGGGCCACCCCCTCCACCCCATGGCGGTGCAGCTGCCCATCGGGGCGTGGACTTCGGCCGTCGTCCTTGACTTCGTCCCTGGGGCCGGAAAAGCCTCGCGTGTCCTGATCGCCATCGGGGTGCTGAGCGCGGCGCCAGCAGTTCTCTCGGGGTGGGCGGACTGGCTGGAACTCCACCCACAGCAACAGCGCGTGGGAGTGGTCCATTCAGCCGCCAACGCCACAGGGACACTGCTGTTCGGCACGTCCTTGGTGTTGCGGTGCTGCGGGCGCATCCGGGCGGGGACCATTGCATCGACTCTGGGACTGGCCACCATTGCCGTCGGCGGGACGCTGGGCGGACAGCTGGCCTACCGCCAGGCCGCAGGTGCGAACCACGCCGAAGCGGTCCCGCACCTCGTTGCCCCGGGATGGCACCGTGTAGGAGAGGTAGGAGAATTTACGACGGGGAAGCTACAAAGACGCATGGTCGGCAACGTCCCTGTCATAGTGTGGCGATCCGCGAACGAGAACATTGCAGTCATCTCCAATGAGTGCTCCCACCTTTCCGGCCCGCTCAGCGAGGGCACGGTTACGGACGTCAACGGCGACCCCTGCGTGGAATGCCCCTGGCACCACAGCCGATTCTCCCTCGCCACAGGCCAAGTTATGGGAGGGCCGGCCACATCCCCGCAAGCGGCCTTTAAGACCCGGGTCGTGAATGGCATGGTGGAAGTTTCCCTCCCCCACGCGGGCTAACTCGGGTCCGGGCTCTGCCCAGCACGAAGGCCATGAGGGCAGCACTGGAAGCTTGCACTCGTCTTGGAGGTCGGCCGACTTCCGGCCGGCTACCCGGCATCGAAGCCTTGTTCACCGCTTTCCTGACCTTGGTCCCCGCTCTCCCGTGGCTTATCGGTGCCCGATCCATCGGGCAGCTCGGCAGCGTCCTTTTGACTTGTTTTCCGGGGCGCGGTATTCGTTGACTCCGGCGTGTTCCCATCATCCGGGGTAGTTTCCTTGGCTGTAGCGTCTAACGGTGTCATGTCACTCCTAGATGTGAAGGTGGATGATGCGCCTCGGTCGGCGACTCTATCGGTGGTAGTGGTGACGGTCGACTGTTCAAGTCGTCCTTATGTCGGGGCTTACGGCCGTAGGGTTCGGGAAATCAGCTGTCCCAGCGCACTGGCGTCAAAGCTGTCGAGGAGGGCCTGTACATCACGGTAGACCTCCACGGCACCGGCCTCAAGCAATTCACCCGCGCTGGTTCCCCCGCTGCTCACACCGATCATGGGAACCCCCAATTTCTCGCTGGCGGAAGCGTCCCAGACGGCATCGCCAACGAAGACGGCATGATCGGCGTCAACCCCAGCTGCCTCCAGCGCTGCGGCAATGATGTCAGGGGCGGGCTTCCCCAGCTCCGCATCTGAGGAGCTTGTCGCGGCTGATATGACAGCATCCGCGTCCATGACCTTGCGCAAAACCTCGAGTTCTTCCTCTTTCGCTGACGAGGCGAGGACGACGCCCAGTCCCGCTTCGGAGCACCGGATCAGAAGATCCTTAGCTCCGTGGAAAGCAACCAGCGCAGGCCAGTGGGTGGAGAAGATCGCGTCATGGGAACTTTTGAGCTTCTCCACCTGCCCATCGGAGACCTCGCCCAAAAAGTGCCGTACCAGTTCATCGCCTCCCATGCCAATGGCCCGGTGGAGCCCGGAAGATGGCACGGTGAAACCGTAATGGCGAAAGGCCTGCCACCAAGAAACGGCATGGAGCTAGGTGGAATCGACAAGAGTGCCATCAACGTCAAACAAGACAGCACACCGGGTTTTTCCGGTCATGTTTTCTTCCCTTCATCGGTGCGACTCTTTCGTCGGATCCATTCGCCAGCACCCGATCAATGGCGAAGGCTTACACCTCGCTCCTGTCCGACCACGGGGCGTCTCTTGAGTCTTCGTCGGATGCCTCATCCTGCCAAGAACAACACATCAGCTGCGGCACATTACGCCCCCACCAGCATCAAACGATCCATAGCTTGAGGAATTCTCAGAATCGTCCGTCTGTTTGTTCCGGGGCAGCAAGAAAACCCAAAGCTGTGATCCGCCCCCCGCCTGCGCCGTGGCCGTGGTGCGTTTTGCTGTTGACGAGTACGAGTTGGTCGGGCGGTCTATTCCCCGGAGGCGTCCTCGTCGGTTTCCGAGGAAAAGGACTCCCGCCCGGCTCGGGTCGGCCCGGCGTTATCCTCCTTCAGGGGAGCCTCCGTGGAAGGGGCCTCAATCGGCGTGTCCTCGCCAGCTTCACTGCGCGCGGCATCCGGGGCCATGGCCATTTCGTCGCGAAATTGCTCATCGGTACCGCCAAGCCGGCCGGCGCCCAGTTCCCCATCGCTCCCGGCATCCTCATTGTCAGCGAAATTCGGCTCCGGCATACCCAGGCCACGGTCGGCGTCAAGTGCCTGCTCATCCGTCTGCTGCCCGTCGACTCTAGGGTCGGCCGGTCCTGGGTTCGTGGCCGCATCGGGAGCTACTTCATCTTCCGGGGCGGGGGCGCCGTAGCCGGATTCGCGGGGCGCCTGTCCCTTCATGTGTTCATCTTCGGCGGGGGAAGATGCGGATTCGGTGCCGTTGTCGTTGCTCATCGTGCTCTCCTTGGTCGTCTCTGATTTAATGTGAAGGACGCCTCAAAGCGGCATTCACCCTTCAAAGGTCCGGAACCTGTTCCCACTGTAACCACATGGCAGGGGTCCTTCCAGTGTTCCGGGCACAGACATTTCCCCTCGGTGCGCACCGCTTTATACCTGAACCGTCGGAGGTGGCATCAATCAGGGGCGTGCCAGGCTGGATGGTCAATCAGTTTTCGGGGATGGACAGGGTCATCTGTCAAGACGACGTCCACGCTGTATTGCCGACGCCGTTACGCGGCGGCACTTTCGGCGGGGTTTTTGTTGCAGTATCTTGCAACAAGAACTTGTTCAAAAATGTCAGAGCTCAGACAGGCTTGGTGGAACCATTTCCGCCAAGCGTGTCGCCCACCATGGAGGGCAGCATTTACGTCCACTGATTATGTTTCCGCCCGGACAGGGGACGATGGGCTGCGCACGCACCTGACATTGGTATCTCCGGACCGCCAGTGATGCGCGGTGAGTTGCTTGACCTGTATCAACTAGCGATGAAGGCCTACCCAACCGATTCCAAAGGAAGTCCTCATCAAGCCTTACGAAGACACAGAAGATCTCGCACGAACAGCATTTGAGCTGATGGAACAGGCCGAAAAGCTTTACCCATTCCATGAATCCCTCATGGCCACCGAACCCGAAGACCTCCGGGAGTACTGAACGTTCGGGGTCTCTACTGCACCATTCAGCCGTCTCCTATTCCATCCTCAAGGAGAACCTTGCCGGTCCTGCCCGGGGGCTAAGGCGTCCCCGGCCCTCTCAAAAATATTTGATTACTGCGAGTACCGCCCAGGATAGTACGAAGCAGCATTTTCACAGCGCGGACGGAGGGGAGATAGCAGCTTCTGGCCCGGTCTGGGGATTCCAAAGGTTGGGTTTGGTGTTTGATCCGGCTGGCGTGGGGAGATATTATTTTGGCACAATCAGGATGGTGTGGGAAGGGGCGGGCTCTGGTCATAGACCGAGTTTTCCCATCGTGTGTTGGATTTTTGCCTTCGACTTTCACGAGAATTGGGCAGGTCTGAAGGCAGGCTCGTGGAGTCGTTAATAAGGAGGAATGATGGTAACAGTGCCAGTTGCTAATCTTTCCGGTGGAACCGACGATGCTGCGTTCCCGGCGTTGGTGTGCACGGGGTGTGGCAGGGCGGATGATCTGATTATCGAGAGACTTGAAGCCACCAAGCCGGCAGTGCCTGGGCTGGTCTCCGTTGAGTATTCATGTTCGGCCTGTGATGCCTTTTGCGCCCATGACGCGACTGTCCGTCAGGTCGCACAGTTGCTCAACAAGTGCGATTCATCCCGGGGAGTGCTTTATTTTAGTCATCACTACGTTCACTGCGGGGAACCCATGAATGAAGTTGGCGAAAACGTTTCCGATCTCGGGAACCCGGCCGGCACTGGTGGGAGCCCAGATGTCAGGATTCCGCTGGAAACCCGCGTGCTCAAATGCCGATGCGGCTTCCAGCTTGACGTACCGCGCTGAGCACTAAAAGGCGGCGCACTTAAGAGCCTTTTACTGACTCTTTGTCCTGCCAACGGGAGCTCTTTCGATGGTTGGGTGACCACGTTACCCCCAGTGCTGCCCCGAGGTATCCCCGCACCATCCAGTGTCCCGGTACAGCAGAGCCTGCCTGCGGCAATGTTTGCTGACGGTCTCTCCGTCCCGTATGGTACACGTGTTTCGTGGCGTTGCCTCGACCGCGGGCGCGAAGTTCGAAGGCACAGCCGGGGTGATGGCGGCTTGTTGGGTTAGGGACGACTTTGGCGTGGAGAGCGCCCCAGAGCAGCAGAGCAACGAGGCTGGTCAGGCCCCTTGACGCCGGGGCCCTTGGGGTACATTCTGGAGCTGTTGGGCACCTCGAATCCACGTTATGGAGGCAACATGACCAATCCCAAAGAGAACATTCCGGGCGCACCGTCGGTCCAGACGCCCAAGTTGGAGGAGCCAACGGAGCCCCGTAAGCCGGTGCCGCCAAAGCCTGACCAGCACGGTCCGGAGCTTGTTTCACCTACTGGCACACCGACTGGAGAACCTGAGGGTTCACGAGCCCAGGCCGGAGATTACCTCACCACGGCGCAAGGCGGTCGGCTGGCGGATACGAATCATTCGCTCAAGGCTGGAAGGCGTGGGCCGACGCTTTTGCAGGACCATCATCTGCGGGAAAAGATCACCCACTTCGACCATGAACGGATCCCCGAGCGTGTGGTGCACGCACGCGGAGCTGGCGCCCACGGTGTCTTTGAGTCGTACGGTACCGGGACAGGATTGAGCAAAGCGGGTTTTCTCGCTGCCGGGGTGGAGACTCCGGTGTTCGTCAGGTTCTCCACCGTCGTAGGCTCCCGTGGTTCAGCTGATGCGGTCAGGGACACCCGGGGCTTCGCGGTGAAGTTCTACACCGATGAGGGCACCTTTGACTTGGTCGGCAACAACATCCCCGTCTTCTTCATCCAGGATGCGATCAAGTTCCCGGATGTCGTCCACGCTGCCAAACCCCACCCGGATCGGGAGATCCCGCAGGCACAAAGCGCCCACGATACTTTTTGGGACTTCGTGTCCCTGCACACTGAAGCCCAGGCCCACACGATATGGTTCATGGCCGATAGGGGCATTCCCCGCTCATTTCGGATGATGGAGGGTTTCGGTGTCCACACTTTCCGTCTGATCAACGAAGAGGGAAAGTCCACCCTGGTGAAGTTCCACTGGAAGCCTGCACAGGGGGTCCATTCCTTGGTATGGGAGGAAGCCCAGATCGTCAATGGCATGGATCCTGACTTTCACCGCCGGGATCTGGCCGATGCCATCGAATCAGGAAACTATCCGTCGTGGGAACTGGGAGTCCAAGTGTTCCCGGACACCGATGACGAGATGTTTGAAGGAATCGACCTGCTTGACCCCACCAAGTTCGTACCGGAGGAACTTGCACCGGTGCAGATGCTGGGTCGGATGACGCTAAACGCCAATCCGAAGAATTATTTCGCCGAAGTAGAGCAAGTTGCCTTCCATCCGGGCCACTTGGTGCCTGGAATCGACGTCACGAACGATCCGTTGTTGCAAGGCCGGTTGTTTTCCTACCTCGACACACAAATCAGCCGCTTGGGTGGACCAAATTTCGGCCAACTTCCCATCAATCGGCCCCATGCACCCGTCAATGACATGCTGCGTGACGGTATGCACCAGAGCGCTGATTACATCGGGGTGGCCCCCTACAAGCCTAATTCGCTCGACGGCGGCTGCCCCTTCCATGCCGGAGCAGACGCCGGGGCGTTCATTGACTTTCCCCAGCCAGTTGAAAGTGCGGCCAAGGTTCGAGCTAATCCTGCCTCTTTTAGTGACCATTACTCCCAAGCGACCTTGTTCTACCGCAGTCTCTCTGCCACCGAGCAGGCCCACGTCGTGGAGGCCTACACTTTTGAACTTGGCAAATGCTACGAACAGGTCATTCGGGAACGGCAGTTGGCGGCACTGGCCAACATCGACGCGGGCTTGTGCAGCGAAGTCGCAACAGGTCTGGGCCTTTCGGCGCCCGAACCCGAACAGGAACCCACCTCGGAGGCTACCAGTCCCGCCGTATCCCAAATCGGCGGTACGTGGCCGGTGGCCGGTCGTGTCATCGGAATCGTCACGGACGCCGGTAGCGACCCTCAACGGGTGCTCGAGGCCCGGGATGCGATAGCTGCAGCCGGGATGCTCGCACTCTTGGTGGCACCTGTGGGTGGGACCCTGCAAGGAACCAGCGAACCCGTCCAAAGGACGTACGCCTCAGCACGATCGGTCGAGTTCGACGCTCTGCTCCTTGCTACATCCGCCGGCGCTGGATCAGAAACAGGACAGCACATCCCCATCGACGAGCGCGTGAAGGTGATGGTCGCGGAGGCTTTCCGCCATGCCAAGGCCATCGGCGGGTGGGGCAGCACTCAGGATGTCCTCAAGGCTGCTGGCGTGGACGTGGATGCCGAAGGCATTGTCCAGGGCAACCCGGATGAAGTCGTCCCCGCCCTCGCCACCCTCTTGGAACGACATCGCATTTGGCAACGCTTCGCGACCCAAGCCTGACCGCAGCCTTGCCAGGGGTCGGGCCGTCAACCCAACCCCTGGCAGGCGCTGTGTCTTAAGGCGTCAGTGGGGCCCGGCGGGTGCGTCGGGACCTAAAATCCATCACCGCCCTCGTTCCCAAGCGCCCGGACTGTGCTCGGACAGGGCACCGTTCTCGACTCCCACGGTTCGGGACTGCCATGGCCGGGACCTTGTCCGAAGTGTCTGGGCCGTGGCCTGGTTGTTCTGCTTGGCTGGGAAGCTGTTTGCCTGCTGGCGTGCCCGCCACGGCTTTATGCAATGTGACTGGTTCAGCTCACTGGGGATGATGGCGCCGTGGGGTCAGCGTATTGGCCGGTCCTGTCCAATGTAGACAAAAAACCGGCGAACCCCCCTTCGATGCGGCTTTGCAAGCGGGCGGAGGTGCCAACGCGGCATGTGTCGGTGGCGAGGACGTGGAAGCCGCCCGCACGGGCTTGTGCCACCAAGGCGCGGTCTTCACCCACGGCAAGGTCTGGGAAACCACCGAGCTTGGTGAACACGTCGGCCCGTAGGCCCAGGTTGGCTCCATGGATGTGGGGGTGTCCTTCACCGAGTTGGTGGCAATTGCGCCACTGTGCCAGGCGTGTGCCTGATAGTTCACCGGGCATGGGTTCGACCGTGCCGAGGAGCATCTGGGCACCGCTGGTGGCAAAGGCATGGTGGCATGTGAGCCAGTCCTCGGGGACGGCGCTGTCAGCATCGGTGTTCGCTATCCACAGCCTGCTAGGTTCCACACTGGCCATGGCCATCGCAGCGGCGATCCCGGCATTACGAGCACCGCCCACCCGCCCAGTGTTGGTGCTCATGACGTGCACTTGCGGGTCTCTGTTCAGTATTTGTGCGGAATGATCGCTTGTGCTGTCCAGAACGAACGTGAGGGTGGTGCGCACGTCCGGCACTGCTTCGGCTAGTCGTGCCATGGCGTCATGGAGGGCCCCAAGTGCCCGGGGCAACAGTTGGGCCTCGTTTCTGGAGGGTACGACGACGGCGATCTCGCCAATGACGGGGCTCACGGGGCGTCCCGGAAGCAAAACATCTCGAGTAGGAAGTCTTCTTCGGTGTAGGCGGCCAACAGCTTCAGCCGGGCATCGTTGCGGAGGATTCTGTGGACGTCGTCGCCCCCTAGAGGCCATCCGGCTATGGGATGGCGCCAGTGGCAGGCCGCGACACAGGTGTCGGGCAATGCGGAAGCAGCCATCTTTCCAACAACCTCTGAGAGTTCTTCTGCGGTGAAGTAGTAACCGGTTTCAGAGAGGACGAATAGATCGAAGCGCCCAGGGGGCCATTCTTGTGGCAATGTCGAGTGAAGGATGTGGGCATGCTCGATGGTGGCCAGGCGCAGCTTAGCGCTGGCCGCCGCCTCTGCGCTGGCGTCGACGCCGGTGATCTGTCGGCTGCGGGGTGCCAATTCGGCCGTCAAGGCTCCGGTGGAGCAGCCCAATTCCAGCGTCGACTGGTAGAGGGTGCGGGGAAGTGCTGCCAGCAGCAGCGACCGCTTCCGTGTTTCGTACCAAGATTGCGGGTCCCATGGTTCGGCGCCGTCGGCATGGACAGCGTCAAACTGGGTGCCCAACCATGCAGGGTACCTGGGACCCGACGGTGTGAACTTGCCGGCCATGTCGATGAAGGTTTCAAAACTGCGGCCGAAGTGTGCCAACAACGCCGGGGAGAGGAGGGTTTCGTCCCCAGCGTTGTCGGACAGGGGTGCGATTTGGCTGGTGTGGCTGGACATCGCAGCAGCCTTCAGTGCATGTTCTTTCGGCGTCAGGCCAAATTTTCGCAGTGCCGGCCAGGGAACGTTGGGGTGTGCCGGGGAGCCCCAATGCCACATCCAGATAGGATATTCCAGCAGCAGGCTGCCGGTGAGTGCTGCGGCGTTGGTAGCCGCGGCCCCTGCAGCGTCGTGGTCCGTGTGGCCGTCGGCGGACCATGGAGCCACAATCAACGTTGCCGCTCCGCCGGGCGTCGCGGCGGTGGCAATTTCGTGCTCCAGATCCCGGGTGTGTTCGCTGAGTCCGCCGTCAGGCAGGCGAAGGGTTCGGCAGTTAACCCCTGGGGTGAGCACAGCCAGTGCCTTTTGGAGTTCGATGGTGCGAAGTGCCGCCAAATGTTCCGGTGTGTGCGTCGTGGATCGGGGATGGGATTTCTCTCCCATGGTGGCCACCAGCACCTCAACGCTCACGCCGTGGTCCGCCGCCCGTTGTAGGAGCCCGGCAGCACCGAGCGTTTCGTCGTCGGGGTGCGCGGCGACCACTATCAGTTTCTCCACCGTGTCCCAGTCAATTCCCAGTTCGGCCATGGCAGAAACACGCGGGCTTTCCAGCCAATCCGCTTCGGGGGTGGCTTCCTGGTCGTGGGTAAAAGTCACCATGGAGGTTCACCGCCGCCCGCTGTGGTGAACACCGAACGGCCCTGGGCAGAGAGGGAGCGCTCCGCGTGGTCTTGGCGCAGATAGAGTTCCAAATCCGCCACACGCTGGGCATGTTCTGGTTCGAAGGCCAGCGGTTCGGGCCCCATGCCGTGTGCTGAGACGGTAAGGATGGTCTCGGAGGCGGAAACGACAGCGGCCCTGAGGCGTGCCGCCGTAAGTGCGGGCGCGTCGCCCCCGCCATGTTCCAACGAGTCGGCCGATTGTCGGTCGACGGTGGCTGCTGCGGCCTCAAAAGCCACTCTTGAGGACCAGAGTGCCTGGTCGAGCGTCCCAAGGTGCCAGAGGGCGATTTGGTCGGGTTCGCGTGAAAGGCAATGCCGATACACGCGCCTGGCCAAGGCTGTTGCGGCGCCGTGCCAGATGGCTGCCACCCCTATGCCGCCCCACGAGAAGCCGGGCCTTTGGACGTACCATTCAGGGCTACCGACGGCTATGGCCGGGACATCCACCAGGGACAGGCCTCGACTGGGCACAGAGGGCAGCCCCAACGCCGTCCATGCCCGTCCCATAGTGGAGATGCCCGGATGGCTAAGTTCGATCGCGAACAACCTCATGCCGTCCTCGGCCCGTGCCGTCACGAGGGCGTGGCTGAGATCCTCCGCCAAGGAACACCATGGCTTGGGTCCGTTGAGCCGCCAGCCCCGGTCTGTTTCAGTTGCCAGCAGCTGCTCTCCCGGTCCCTGGGCCGCGAAGACACCCCAGGTGGAGTCTCCCGTTTGGATGTCACTCCGCCCGGCTTGGTGAAGAATGGCCACCGCATCCACATGTGGTTCGATGATCCGTGCTGCCGTGAGATCCGCCGCCCCCAAGGTAGCCAACGCCTGCCAGAGCCCCAGTGTCCTTCCCCTCCCGGGGAAGGGTAGTTGCGGACCGAGCTCCCGTGCAAGGCCGAGGATCGCCGGAACCCTGCCGCCACAATCACGGGCGGCATCATGGAGCCCGTCCAGGAAATCAGTGCCGTCCAGATCCGTGATCCCGTCTCTGGTACCCAGGTACACCCCCCGGCGGGACGGGAGCCCCGAGGTCGCGGTGGTCGGAGCCGTGGGCTCGTGCATTGCCGGGGTCATAGGACCTCCCTAGGTCAGTTAGTGAAAACGGCGCATTGCCGTTGTTTTGCCAGCGGCGTTATCCGGGTGCTGCTTGGCCCCGTTGCGGAGCAAGAGCCAGATGGGTCAGCTCGCAGGACCAGAAGGCAGCGCGCCGCCTTCATCCGCCCAGTCCTGGCCCACGGCATCGTTCAACGCAGGGTCTGAATCCACGTCTTCGAGCGTGCGATGCACACCGGCAACCGATTCAGAGGCTGGGTGGATCGCTGGGCTATCCTCATTCGCATCCCCGGTCGACCCACCAAAGAGACGTGATCCCATTTTTTCGGATTCCTCCTTGACGGATTTTTCCACGGTTTGGACCGTGTCCTGGACTGCGTCCATCCGCCAAAAGGCGCGAGCGTTCTTTTTCAGGCTCTCATAGCCGCGGCGCCCGACACGGGTGCCGAGAACATACCCCACAGCCAATCCAGCTGAGAAAGCCAACTTCGTTTTCATCGGTAACTCCTTGCCTGCACGTCATCCGTGCCTTGGTATCGCGGATCTACAACGTAATGGGTGGTTTCTCAAACTCACTCTAACCACGCTCGCGAGATTCGGGAATGAGCCACGCAGAGTGAGCGGGCGTACTGGTCGAGTGCGGGTACGCAGACTGCTGTTTAGCTCGGGGCTTGGCGACAGAACCGTCAGGGCCAGCGCCGCCACACTATCGAAATTACAGTAAGCCCTGTGACCAGCTACTTGCTAACAGCGGCGTCCTGTTGCCACGTAGCCCAATTTGGACACCCGCCGCCACGTGCAACCCCACGCAGGGCAGACACGACCGAACCAGCTTGACACTCCTACCTACTTGACTCTCCAACTTAAACGCTTGCGACCATACCGCTAGAGGGGAGACGGTGATTGCGTCCCCGCCGCCGGGTGGCCCTTCCCGTTGATTTTGGTTTTCGGTTTGGGCTTGAACGATTTTTCGTTCGTACAGCAGGTCCTTCTCGCCATGGTCCTCGGCGCCGTAGAGCTTGGAATTGGAAATTTTAAGTTCCAGCATCAACGCCTCCAATTTCAGGTTGATGGCCAGGTTGTCCCGGTTCTGTGTGTTTTGGATGATGAAGACCATCAGAAACGTCACGATGGTGGTGGCTGCATTGATGATCAGCTGCCACGTGTCCGAAAAGCCCAGAACAGGTCCGCTGACGGCCCACAGGAACAGGGCCAGTACGGCGCACAGGAACACGATGGGACGCCCCAGCATGGCGGCGATGAGGGTCGTGAACTTACTGAAGGAATCCTTGCGGACGCGTCTGCTCAATCTCTGGGTCTTTCCGGGAGGGGGCCGATGCTGGCAACGACGTCTTGGCCCGCCACCCCCTGACGTGCAGAAGGGTGCGGTGGGCCAGGACCTGGGCGTCACTGGGTTGGCGTTGTTTAGGGTGTGGGGCTGCCGCCGTTGACGTTCAGTGTCTCCCCGGCAACGTAGCTGGATTCGGCGGAGGCGAGGAAAACGTAGGCCGGGGCGAGTTCGGTTGGCTGCCCGGCACGGCCCAAGGGTGTGTCCTTGCCAAATTCGGGCAGAGCCTCCTTGAGTTGGCCATCGCTGACTTGCAGAGGGGTCCAGATCGGACCCGGCGCGACGGCGTTCACACGAATGCCCCGCGGTGCCAGTTGTTGCGCGAGTCCCTTGGTAAATGCGTTGATGGCAGCCTTCGTCGAGGCATAGTCAATCAGCGTGGGGGAAGGGTTATAGGCCTGGATCGAGGTGGTGTTGATAATGGTCGATCCGGGTTTCAGATGGGGGAGGGCGGCTTTCGTGATCCAAAACATCGCGAACACGTTCGTGGCGAACGTGTCAGCGAACTGTTCATCGCTTAGGTCCTCCAACGCCTCAACGGCGATTTGCTTGCCGGCGTTGTTAACGACAATGTCCAGGCCCCCAAGCTGTTCCACGGCGTGGGCGACAAGATCGCGAGCCCGAGCCGGTTCGGAGATGTCTCCGGGCAGGAGCGCAGCCTTTTGTCCGGCGTCGCGGATGATTCCGGCCACCTTTTGGGCGTCAGGCTCTTCCTCCGGCAGGTACGAAAGTGCCACGTCGGCACCTTCTCGGGCGAAGGCAATCGCGACGGCCGCGCCGATACCGGAGTCCGCGCCGGTGATCAGGGCCTTGCGTCCTGTGAGTCGACCGGTGCCGCGATAGCTGTCCTCACCTCGGTCAGTTTGGGGTTCCAAGTCCCGATCCAGTCCTGGTTCGGCCTGGTCCTGTTTCGGGGGGCTGATACTGGGAAAGCGACTCACTGGGTTCTGGAAAGTGTATTGGTCCTCGCTCATGATGTTCTCCTTTGAGGTGATTGCCATGAAGGTCCGGACTCCCCTGGAAAGGAGTCCGGACCGTACGTCCAAGCCTTTAATCCTATAACCGGTGCTGCTTCTTGAAGAGGATCAAGCGTTGGTTTTGTTCCGGCCGGTGATGGCCCCATAGATTCCTGCCACGACCAAACCGCCCACGATCGCCAGGATCCATGAACCGAGGTTCCAAAATTCCATGGTTCCCCCACCAAAGAGCAGGTCGCCGATCCACCCCCCGACAATCGCCCCGACCACGCCCAGAATCAGGCTGGTGACCCAACCGCCGCCAACCCTGCCTGGCATGACTGCCTTGACGATGGCCCCGACGATCAGGCCCAAGATGATCCAACCAATGAAACCCATGACGACTCCTTAGAAATATGAGGGTTGTGTTGTAGCGGCTTCCACCTAGGCGCCTACTTGGCTGTGTCCGAACCGGTTGGTGAGGCGGGCTTTACTTCGTGACGGAGAGTACCCGTGTTGTTTTCCAGGTGGGCCCGCATGAACCATTGAAAGAGTTCAAGCTTGGCGGCGTGGCCGATAAGCATGTCCTCGGTGATCGGGTCCAGCTCACCGGCAGTGGATATCGCCTCGCGGTGGCTGGAGATCAGTCCGTCGTAGACGGCATCCAGGGCGGAGAGATGCTCGGCCGTGTCAGCCCGGCCGACGGGATAATCCTCCCAGCTACGCGCCTGCACCATGGCCCCGCAGAGACCGTTCGGGGCGACACCCAAGGTGGCCATGCGCTCCGCTGTTTCATCAATCATTGTTCGAACGAGCTCGATCTGCGGATCCAGCATCTCGTGGACACCGATGAAATCCCGACCAACCACGTTCCAGTGTGCGTGCTTGAGGGTGAGCTGGAGATCATTGAGGGCGTGCAGGCGATTTTGCAGCAACGCTCCCACCTTATGACCATCTTTGAGCGGCATGCCCGGAACAGTGAACTTTGCCTTTGAATTATTCTTTGCAACCACAAAAATCAACTCCTTACATACATTCGACAATTGACGTTCAACACTCGACGGAACGAAGACGCCAATAACCGGTGCCGGCTATGTTGCCTCGGCGATCTTTCCTTCATGGCCATATTGCAACACCGTAGCCTTTATACCGTAGCCTTCCACGCGGTTGCAAACATTTTGAGCGTTCGCTACATTGGACAACGTCAGCCCGCCACGGCGGGGCGAAACGATCCACAAGGAGAACCATCATGGCAGATGAGAACAACCCTGGACAGTTCGGAAACCGCAATGACACCGAAGAACAAGCACGCAAGGGCGGCCAGACCAGCAGCGGGAGTTTCGGAAGTGAAAACGCCGCCGACCCGTCCCAGGCCGGCAAGGAAGGCGCGCAAGCCTAGTCGCACGACGCCAAAGTTGAGGGCGGCCGCAACAGCCACCAGAATGATGGAAACAACACCAACCTATAAATACCAATGAATTGTTTGTATATTCCAAAGTGATAAGCGAATGGGTCGTTGAACGTGACCCCTAATTGATGCTTGCGCCGAATGCGGCTATTTGTAACAAATAGTTTATCCAAAACGATGGGCGTGCCATCATTCACGCTGAATGATGGCACGCCCGCCCTGCGTTGACCTGTTAATTGGCGATTTCTCCCGGGCCGCCACCGAGAAGGGAATTACCGCACCCTGGACAAACCGGGGCGGCACTTTGAAATGAGACGGTTGTATGAATCTCCGGCACTCCAGCAGCCACTTTCCGCTCAGCCTTCCAATCAGTTAGGGTTCGCGGTGGGAAGGTAGGCTTTCAGGTTTGGTTTGTCGTGGTGATGTGGGTCGGACCGGGCTGGGACGTCGGTGTGATTCCGGGGGAGTGCTGTGGAATGTGGTGGTCTTCTTTTCGGATCGTGGGCGGCTGTAAGCAGTGCATATACAGCGCTGTCCCTGTTCCGTGCCAGGTCGGCGACGATGCCTTGTTCGAAGAGGGCTAGCACCCTTGGATTGATGTAAGATTCGCGGGCGACCGTGGGTGTGTTGTGGAGCCATTCCGCGGCGTCGCGAACTGCGGCCGTCATGGCTTGCGGAGAGGAAGCGCCAGAACGGGATGAGCGGGATAGGGAACACGCTGCAACAACAGTGCCCTGCCACGTGCGGAAGTCCTTGGCGGTGAAGCCGTGCCCGGCGATCTCACCTAGGTAGGAGTTGATGTCTGTGTCCGAGACCGGTTTCCAGTCCTTGCGTCGTCCCGCGGTGATCGCATAGCAGATCGCGGGTCCCGATGGCGGGGTGCGGGGTATGGACGCCATGTATTCGGACAATAGCTTGTCTTTCAACCGCATGTCCCAATCTCCGGCCGATTTGCCGCGGAACACCAAGTGTATGAGATCGGCCTCTGCGGTGACATGACGCCGCTGCAGTGTGGTGGCGCCAAAAGAACCGTTTTCCATGGCGTACGCAGCCCCTCCCACGCGCAGCCCGGCCCTATCGATAAGCCGGACGCCAGCGGCCAACGCCCGGCGGCGGCCATCCGTGGTCCGTTGCAGGTCACGTGTGACGGCACGGCGGATAGTTGGTAGCCGTTGGGCAAAGGCCAAAGAGCGGATGAACTTCTCGCTGTCCCGGATTTCTCGCCATCTTGGATGATAAAGGTACTGCGTCCTCCCGGCCGCGTCGACGCCGGTGGCCTGAATGTGGGCGTTGGGCTGGGAAGCGATCCAGACATTGCTCCAGGCCGGCGGGACGGCCAGCTGGTGAATGCGCTCCAGCAGCGTTTCGGAGCGGATGCGCCGGCCATTGGCGGAGATATATGTGAATCCGCGCCCGGCCACCCGCCGGGTGATGCCGCCGGTTCCAGGCTCAATCCGGCGTAAGGGTTCGGCCACGGGCATTCCTTCCTAGATTAATTGCAAGCGCGGCCATCCGCCGTGCGGGTGAGCCGTCGCCGATGACTGACGATGGGTATGCCTAATCAGCCGGTTCTTGGGGGACTTCCTCGACATACGTTTCGCCTTCGGGGCTGGTGTAAATGATGGCGTTCGGTGTTTGTTGGTTCTTCTCCGCTTCGGCTGCACGTTCCGTGGGTGGAGCATCGATTGCCGAACGTTCGGCATCACCGAACACTGCGCCCAGTCCCTTCGAGTCGGCGGTGACAGCCCCCGGCGGTATGTTCTCTCCGTCCCCGCGGGGGTGTTCTGCCTCCGGCGATTCGACTTGGTTCAGGGTGGCGAAGGTGTGGGCGCCTTGGTGCAGCCAGCTCACGCGCACACTGGCGGAACCGTCCTCAGACGTGTCGACTTCGGTCAGTACTTCTGATTCCGGGGCACCCATCTCGAACAACTTGCGCTGGTAGGACGCTGTCAGTTCGACCAGGCTCTCTGGGGTCCATTCACCAGAGCGCATCCGGACGGAAATCTCCACTGGTTCAGCATGTGATTCTGTCATTTCAACCTCTCAATAGGGAGATATTGGGTTGGGGAATATCTGATTGACGGCGTAACGGTGGACTAGGAGTTGCGGAGCGCGTCAATCAGTTCCTGTTTGCGCTTGCAGGAGTATCCCTTCAGACCGATTTCCTTCGCCTTCGCTGTCAACTCGGCGACCGTCCATTCCTCATAGGAGCCGGCCTTGCCTCCCTTGCGCGCCAGGGCCGAACGCCCCTTCTTGGCGGCGGCATTGGAGATCCTGGCCGCTTTTTCCTTTGAAGCCCCGTCGCCGCGCAAGTCTTCATACAATCCTGGACCTTTCAGACTCGGACTCTTCTTCAATGGCACTTCACCTATCCGTATTTGCCACTCTATCGACATCCCCACACCCTTTAGATCATGTCTGGTGAATTTCAACGCTAAAGCCAGTCTCCTGCCGATGCAAGGACGTGTAGAAACCCCGGAGATCCAAACACCACACGGGCGAACACTGGGGACGAGCGAAACCGACTGCCAACGTTTGCCGCCACGCTTACCGTGCATGGTCCCGGCGTCAAACCCGGCAGGGGGCACAAGGCATCCAAAACGACCTTTGGGCACCCGGTGAGGACGGGTACGCAATGAGGCAGTTCCGAATGCCGCAATGCCGTGGTCTTCCTGACGGCCCTGGGGACTCGCCGAGGACAAGCCGAGACTTCCTCAACCGCCATCTGAGGGGAGGAGTTGATTGAGGCCTTGAGATTCGGCTGGGTCATCCCCTCCGGGCGGCTACTCGTGGCTGCTCTGGCGGCCCCGCTGCCGCGGCCGCTCCCCTTGAAGTAGCCGGGCATTGGTCACCACGGAATCTCTAGTGGGGATGGCTCGATCCCGATATAAGGCCGTCCCAAGCCGAACCGGCGCGATAAGTGACATTGGACCTGCGCGGACGCACACACACCGTCTAGCGGGGTACCTATAAGCGTAACGGGTGCTCCCTCGTGGTGTGATGGACGGTGGGGTAGGTCGGGAGTACTCTTTTGCTCGACAGCAGGTCTGTGGTGATGTCGAGCAGTGGCGTTCGCGGGGTGCTGGTCGTGCCGGCAGGCCGGGGATTGAGCTTTTTGTGTGGTGGACGGTCGATACGAGGGTCCCGCCTTTTTGGTTCTTCACCGGGAGTTTTCATGAGCAGGTGGCCAGCTGGTGATCGTTCCGGTGGCGGCAATGATGACGCCCCGCCTCTGGTGTGCACGGTGTGTGGCAGCGCCGATGACTTGGTAATCGAGGCGATCGAGTCCACGAGTCCTGCAATGCCAGATTTTGTTTCCATTGAGTATTCCTGTGCTGCCTGCGAGTGTTTCTACGCCCATGACGCGACCGTCGCGCAGGTCGCCGCCCTGCTGCCGGAACAGGCCACCGTCCCGGGGGTCCTGCGATTCGGTGACCATTTCCTCCATTGCGGTGAACCGATGGAGGAGATGTTGGGTCCGTTTCCCGTCACCATACAGAACGGCGGGAAGGCACTCCCCTGCCGATCGCGGTGGCCAAAGGCGCGTTGCACTGCGGTTCAGGGTGCACCCTGGGCGACCTGGTGGCCGAGACCCTCGCCTTCCTCGCCCCGGCCGTTCTCGTCCCGCTCGGCTTCCCCGGCTTCTTCAGAGAGCGGATGTTTGCGGTATGGATTATCGACTTCGTTTTCGCATTCGTCATCGGCGTGGCCTTCCAATACTTCGCGATCGCCCCGATGCGGAACCTGGGTCTGCGAACGGGGCTGTGGGCTGCGGTCAGGGCCGATGCCCTCTCCCTCATCTCCTGGTAGGTCGGAATGTACGGATTTATGGCACTGGCCATGTTCGGGATCTATCGACCCTGGCTCGGCCAAATACCCGAGGCGAACTCATCGGTGTTCTGGTTCACGATGCAATTCGCGATGGTCGCAGGTTTCGTCACGGACTACCCCACGAACTTGGCCCTCGTGCGCAGCGGCATCAAGGAACGGATGTAGCCCCGATCCGCCCGACCAGTCGGCACCCGCACGCCCCCGTCAGAAACGGAATCCGCTCCACTCCACGACAAAGCCCACCGGGTACGTGGTAGCGGAGTTTCCCTTGGTGAGTGGGCATCAGTTCTGTGACGAAGGCTTCCCGCTCAGCTCAGTGATTTTGCCCCACCACGACACGGTGGTTGGCATCCAAACGTCGTGTCCATACGCGGGAGTCAAGGTATTCAAGCAGGGGAACCACGATACGTCTTGTTGTGTTGAGCGCTTGTTGTGCCTGACTTGTGGTGAAGGGCTGCTCCAGACGGGTCAGCGTGCGCATTGCTAAGGCCGGCGCTGTGGGCAGGAGAACGATCCCGTCATGCAGCCGCAGCAACCGCCCGGTGCGCTCGGCAGCGGCCAGTTCACGCGTGCCTAAGCCCAGGGAAGCCAGTTCGTCGGCATCGGGGGCATGGAACACGTCCTCGGTAAGCCTGCGTTCCAACTCGGTGATCGCTGGCCCGGCGGGACCAAGGAGGTGTGTACTCCCGGCGAGACGGATGTGGCCTCCCTGTTGTTCCAGTCCTGCACCGCGGACGACGGCGGTAGGAAGCTTGTCATCGGGGAGTTTGAGCAGGTCCCGCGCCGCTCCTTGAGACAGTCCGGCGTCTAGGGATCATGCGCTTGCCGGGTCTGCAGAGTTTTTAGTTCGCGGCCAGGCGACGGGAACCTCTTAGCTGACATTATCTAGGTTATCGGTGTTCCATAAGCTTTTGTATTCCATAAGGTTATGGAGTACCATATAGAGTATGGCAATCAAGTTCGCGGCATCGGCAGATAAGCATGGCGTACCTCATGAGGATGCCTGCACGCCATTGCCAATGAGCTGTATTCCGAAGCTAATTTCAGCGATCCCCGGGTGCCTGGTCGGGGTAAACCAACTTTGTTCATGGGTCCGCCTCGTCAGCTTGGTGGGCCGCTCTTGGAAGTCATGGTGGAGATCGCCCCGCCGCGGGACGTGTTTATCTTCCACGTGATGGAAGCTCGTCCGAAGATCCTAGAAAGGATGAAAAACAATGACTAAGAAAGATGCTTCGGAACTGAACGCCGAAGAGGAAGCCCGCTACCAGCAGATGGCAGACTGGGCCGAAAATGGGTTGCCCCAGGCAAAGCCCTCTGGCATAGTGCGCCGTGGATCAGAAGCTGCCGCACACGGGCGGTCCATTCTTCTGGAAGCTGGCATGGATCCGGCCGAGCTGGACCGTCTGATTGGCGGGCGCCCCAACCTGGACCCTGACGCCAAGCCCGGAAAGCACTCGCCTCATCTGAACCTCCGCGTCACTGAAGATCTCAAGCAGCAGCTCAAGGACCTTGCTGCCGAGCGCCAAATCAATTCCAGCGATTTGGTCAGAGAAATCCTGACAGCGGGTGTGCATCAGATGCAGCAGTCCCGCAAGCGGGAAAAGCACCCGGCCTGATAAAAACTGCAGCCGCACCAATCGACCGTTAAAGACAGTCCCCGACAACTGATACCAAAGCCGGCCCATCCTTTCAAAAAAGTTTGGACGTGTGGAGTTCAGCAGTTCGTGGCGGTGCCCTGTGATGGCTCGGTGCCGCAGTTCTGGGCCCAGCATCGTCTCCCACCCCACCGGATGCAAGGCATTGTCCCCAACCAGCCGTTCTTGACGGCTGGTTGGGTGCACCTGCGCCAAATATCGGTGTGAGAATACCGCCATTTATTGCAACGATCCATAGGCGTGGACTGCCGGTGCTGGGGAGCGGCTAGTGGGTGTCCCATTAATGGTTCCTTTGATGGGACGAAATGTTGACAATCATTGAGTCTCTAACCGGTGCAACTATTGATTCAGTTACGGCTGCGCCAACCAGGAAGGGCAGCGTCCAAGGCTTCAAGTCTCCACTGGCGCAGTGTCTTCTCGGCCCGTCTTTGATGTTGGACGTGTAGCCAGACGCCGAGGGTATGTTCGAGCTCGGTCTGGAACCGCTTGTACCGAGGGAGTTGGCCCGTGGCAGCGACGTACTCCTTGAGCTGGGCGAGACGTGTGTGCCATTGCTGGTCTAGTTGTTGTTGTCGGGTTTCAATGCTCCACCCGGGCAGGCTGTCCAGCAGGACCTTTTTGGGTGTAGACAGGGCACCGATTCGGTAGGCGAGTCGTTGCGCGTTGAGCCAGGCGTGGAGGGATTCTTCTTTTTTGTCGCCGGTGCAGGCTGGGGGCCGGTTGTGTTCGGCATGGAAGGCAGTGACGTCCTTGAGGCGCCGGCGCCATGTTGTGGTGGGGCGATCGGGGTCTCTGGATACAAACGATGCGTTATGCCGGTCACGGAGTCCGGGTTGGTAGCCTTCTCGAACTTGAAGGTGTCGATGAACAGTGCTGCGTTTGTGGTGGCACCGGTCGGCTATTTCACGCACGGTCAGGCCAGCTTCGTACATCAGGTCCCATTCGGGGTGCCTGGACGTTTCCCACCCTCCCATGTCTGAGACACTAGCCCACAGAGCATCAGGTGGACCAGAGCGCACATCAAGACTCGGCCACCCTTATTTCGTCTGCCGACCGGGGTGGCAAAGAAGTCGAGCTACGTGTTTGGGGATGTTGGCGCGCGAACAGTCATGGCCTTCTGTGTACCAAAAATTGGATCCGTGCGCAGATGGTCCCAAGATTTTTGGCATAGCTTGTGGGAAGGTCAAGTTGGGGTCTGGGGAAGATCTGCCCGGAAATTCTCTAATGATTCTTGGTAGGCCTGGTGCCCACTGTCAGGATAGGTGCCACTGCTTCTCGACGTGACTCGATCTTTCTCTGGCGACGAATTCATCTGTCCTATTTTTGACTCGTCCATTGAATGGCAGTGGCATCAGCCTGGCCCCTTGCCTTGGCTTGATAAAAGGTTGACCACACCAGCGATGGTGCGTGTCTCATTAGAGATCTGCCGGACAAGACTTGAACACCAGATGCGATGCCACCAAATAGCGGCAACGACTGGAAAGCAGGATCACCATCATGGCCCTTGTGGCAGAACAATACGATTACGTCATCGGTATCGACACGCACTCGCGTATCCACACGTACGCCGTCATCAACACCAACACTGGAGCCAAAATCGGTGTGAAACATTCCCCGTCACCAAACCCGGGATGAACCGTGCCATCGCCTGGATCCGCAGGAATACCTCCGGGGAGATCTTGGCATCCATTGAGGGAACCAACTCCTACGGGTCTTCTATTCGCCGTGCGCTCATTGTTGAGGGAGTGCGCGTAGTGGAGGTGAAGCCGCCAAGGAAGAAGGCACGTCATGGGGTCGGAAAATCCGATCCGATCGACGCATTTGCTGCAGCTAGGAGTGTTCTGGGACAAGAGACAGAGTTGCTGCTTCATCCCCGTTGTGACGGAGAACGTGCTGCGATCAGCGTGCTTTTGGCTGCACGGCGCCGTATCGATCATCAGCGCACCGCAAACCGCAATGCCTTGAATGCCCTGGTGCAATTAGTCGACTTAGGGGTTGATGCCCGCCATGCGTTGACCGACGCCCAGCTCAAGGAAATCAGTGAGTGGCGCACACGCGAGCATGACAACAAAGACCAGCGGGTCGCCCGGGCCGAGGCTATCGACCTGGCAAAATCCATCAAGACCAGCAAGGCAAGGCTCAAAGAAATCGAGGCTGAGTTGGTTGACCTTGATGAGAAAATGGCGCCGGGATTGCAGGATCAATTTGGTATGGGTCCGGTGACCGTCGGGATCATCTTGGCCGCGTATTCACACCAGGGCCGGGTTCGCTCTGAAGCTGCCTTCGCAGCCCTAGCCGTCACTTCACCACTCCAAGCATCCTCCGGGAACACCAAACGGTACAGACTTAACCTCGGAGGCGACAGGCAACTGAACATGGCCTTGGACATCATTGCCAAGAACCGTATGAGATTCGATGAGAAAACCAAGGCCTACGTCGAGCGACGAACCGCAGAGGGACTGAGCTACCGAGAAATCAAAAGATGCTTGAAACGGTTCCTCGCCCGATCAATTTTTAGGCAACTCGAAGCACTTGGGGCTTGATTTAATCCATAAAAGGGTCAAAAAAGACAGCGGTATCAAACCCGGGACGGTTTAGTCTGCCCTCGTTCCGTGTCGAGGCTTGGCAACAAGATGAAATGTGAATGCAGCACGGGGACATTGTGTGGAACTTGACTATGATGCTTTCAAAGTCTGCACCATAAGTGCACCACAACATCCCAGAAATGACGAAAACCCCCGGTAAACCGGGGGTTTTCATTGGCGGTGACGGTGGGATTTGAACCCACGTCAGGCTCTCACCTGAACAACATTTCGAGTGTTGCACCTTCGGCCGCTCGGACACGTCACCAACGCGTCAACAATACCGGCTTAGAGCGCTGGAGCAAAAATGGCGGTTTCCATCCCACCTAATATGTCCGATCCATGGTGCAAGATAAGCACATGGACACTCCAACGCAACGTGCCTGGAGCTGGCACAAACAAGGCCTGGACGGATCGCTGGAGGGGAGCACCAGCGCCGAAATATTCACCAAGGCAGGGTGGGCCCGGTCCGTGGGCGGCGCAAACCCCTACCTGACACTCTTCTCCCGGGCGGGGATCCGCAGGGATGTGGCCGACGCCGACGTCGCCGCAGTGCGCATCCACGAACTTCCGACGGCGCGCGGCTGCACCTACGTCCTCGGGGCTGACGACTTCGCCTGGGCTCTGACTCTGGGGCGGGCGGCGGCCGACGCTTCGGTGAAGATCCTGGACAAACTCGGCGTGGACCGTCGGGAAATCGACGAGCTTGCCGCGAAGACCCTGGCATTACTCCAGGATGCCGCCAGCAACGGCACCGGCGCCCTGGACCCGAAGCAGCTCAGGGACAGCCTTGGCGACGCCGTCCGCAGTTTGGGCGAGGAAGGCAAGAAGAAGGGGGCCTCCACCACCCTGCCCACCGTGCTGGGGATGCTCCAGGCCGGCGGGCGCATCCGGCGCGTCCCGCTAAACGGCCGGCTGGACCAGCAACGCTACGCTTACACCTTCTGGGGGCTGGAGCCCGCGCCGGAAACCACAGAACAAGCCCGCGCCACCTTGATGGAACGGTATCTGGGCTGGACGGGCGGGGCCACACTCAAGCAAACCCAGTGGTTCACAGCCTTTACCGTGGCGCAAACCAAGGCAGCGCTCGCAGCAGCCCAGGCCGTGGAAGTTGACGGGCTGTGGCTGCTGCCCGCAGACACCGACGAGAGGGAAAACTATACGGCGCCGCGGGAGGAGAAGATCCAGCTGCTCGCCGGCACCGATGCGCTCTTCCTGCTCAGGCGCAACGCCGCCAGCCACTTTGCGCAGGATGATCAGGACCGTCAGCTGCTCACCCAGAAACTGGCACTCCAGGCCGATCTTCCCGACCATCCCATCGTGGACCGCGGCCTCATCATCGGCTTGTGGCAGTACGATCCTGGTAACAAACGGATCGCGCACTGGCTCTTCAATGAACCCACCACGGCGGTGATGCACCGGATCAAGGAGGTGGAGGCGTTCATTCGCGATGACCTGGGCGACTTCCGCAGCTTCAGCTTGGACTCGCCGTCGAGCAGGCAAAAACGCATCGACGCCATCAACGCCGCCTGACAGTCAGCTAGCTACGCCCCCGCTTTGCGCCACACAATCTGTTCACCAAGTGAAACACTCATCTCCCCGGGTTGGGGGGCTTCCCCGGCCAGCAAATACGGTTGCACGATGCTCAGCGACACGCCTTCGACGTGCTCGGCCGCCAGGTGGATGGCGTCGGTGCCCTGGTTCGGAAGTGAGATGTTTGAAACCACGATGGCGGCCCTGAGTTCGTCGTGGCGCTTGGAGAGGCCGTGGTAGCAGTCGGCGATGATCTCGCTCGACCCCGAGGCATCCTCCTCGCGGGGTTCGGCCATGATGAAAGCAGGCTTGCCGTCGGTGCCGATGGCGGCGGCAAACGGGACGAACTCGCCGTACTTGGCCAGACACTGGTGCGCGAACGGCAGCGCCATGTTCAGCAAGCCTTCCAAGTCTTCCTGTGCCGCCTCGGACACGGAATCACGCCATGATGTCACAGTCCACCCTCGCAGAAAATAGTTGTCCACCCGGTTTCCGGGCTCCGGAGCAGACTTTACCAAGGCGGTGCGCGTTACCAGGGCTCGCTAGCGGTGTCCGCTGAAGAAGTCCCTCAACAGTGCAGCGCATTCCTCCTCCCGGACGCCGGGGAAGACCTCCACCCAGTGGTTGAGGCGGCGTTCGCGCAGCACGTCAAAAACCGACCCCGCTGCTCCGGCCTTCTCATCCCAGGCCCCAAAGACGACGCGCGGCACACGTGCCAGCACAATGGCCCCGGCACACATGGTGCACGGTTCCAGGGTCACCACCAGGGTGCAACCTGCAAGACGCCAAGAGCCCAGCTTCTTGGCCGCCTCGCGGATGGCCACCACCTCGGCATGCGCCGTGGGGTCTCCATGTGCTTCACGTTCGTTGCGCCCCAAACCGAGGACTTCGCCGTCGTTCCCTATGACCACGGCACCGATCGGCACGTCCCCCGTGAGGAGGGCGCGGCGGGCTTCAGAGAGGGCCAAGCCCATCCACTGGGCGTGCATAGCCGTGGTGGTGGTCTCGATTGGGTTGAAATTCGCGGTGGAGGGCACGGCTCAATGGTAGCTTTTATCTATGCGCGTACTGGTTGCGGATCATCCGCTGATTGCCCACAAGTTGACCGTTCTGCGGGACAAGAACACTCCGTCCCCCATTTTCCGGCAGTTGACCGAAGAACTTGTCACTTTGCTGGCCTATGAGGCAACCCGTGAAGTTCGGGTTCAACCCGTGAAAATTGAGACCCCCGTGACCTCCACGATTGGCACCGGGTTGTGCAAGCCCACACCCCTGGTGGTGCCGATCCTGCGTGCCGGCCTGGGCATGCTCGAGGGTATGACCCGGCTGTTGCCCACCGCCGAGGTAGGCTTCCTGGGTATGGCCCGCAACGAGGAAACCCTCGAGGCCATCACCTATGCTGAACGCCTCCCCGAGGACCTGACAGGGCGCCAGGTCTACGTCCTGGATCCCATGCTGGCCACCGGCGCCACCCTGATCGAAGCCTTCAAGTTCCTCTTTGACCGCGGCGCCGCGGACATCACCTGCATCTGCCTACTGGCCGCCCCCGAGGGCCTGGCCAAACTTGAAGCCGCCCACGGCGACCGCGACAACGTTCATATTGTGCTGGCCTCCATTGACGAGGGCCTGGACGAAAACTCTTACATCGTGCCGGGTCTAGGCGACGCCGGCGACCGCCTGTACGGCGTGGTGGACTGACCCTTGTGACGAGAACGGGGCCAACCCGCGAGAACGGGTATATTACCCACCGTTCTCGCGGGTTGGCCCCGTTCTGGCGTTAAAAGCGGGCTTAGTACCAGCCGACGGCGTTCGAGTGTCCCCACGCGCCGCACGGGGTGCCGTAGCGCCCCGCGATGTACGTCAATCCCCACGCGATCTGGGTTTGGTAGTTGGTGGCCCAGTCCGCGCCGACGCTTTCCATCTTGCTCGCTGGCAGTGATTGGGCAATCCCGTAGGCGCCGCTGGAGGGATTTTCCGCCGACGTGAGCCAGCTGGATTCGCGTTCCCACAGCTGGGTCAGGCAGCTCATTTGCTCTGCGCCCCAGCCGCGGGCGCTCAAAGTTGTGGCGGCGTAGGCTTTCGCGGCGGCCGGGTTGTCGGCAACTACGGCTGCGGCGGGCGCTGCCGTGGGGCTCCCCACCGCAGTGACGGCGTCGGCCTGGCTCTTGACAGTGGGCGAGGTGCTAGATGCGGTGCTGGAGCCGAGCGGGACGCTGGAAAATGCGATGGCCGCATCAGACGGTGCGGAAATGGCCGACGGCGCTGCATTGGACGCGGTGGTCGATGTCAGGCTGGCTGCCGAGAAGTCAGCGGGGGCATTGTGGGCACCAGCCTGGGTCAAACCTCCGCCGGCTAGCAGTGCCCCGGCGATGGCAACGACTGCCATGCGTTTGGCCGGACTTACGCGCCGGGCGTTGCTGTGGGAGGCGGCCGCACTGGCGGACCCGGGGCGTTTGGCTTCTTGGCGGGAAGGATCTTGGCGGGAAGGATTGCTGGCGGAATCGGCGCGGCGGCGGCCGCGCGCAGGTGTATCGGGCATAGTGAACAGGACCTCTCTACGCCTGCGAGGTGAGCTGTCGGGAACGGATGAGAGCATCCGGCCAGGCGCCGGGCAAAAAAATGCCCGCGCTTTGGTTTAACCCCAAGGACTTCCAAGGTGGAGGCCCGCAAAGATTGGGTCCCCCGTCTCTGCCATCAGTGTGAACGGGAAATGGGCGGCGGCAGAGCTCGGCGAACCGTCCATTTGCGCCCTGGAACCGTTGGTGTTTCGGTAGGCACTTTCCCAACTTTACGCAACGAAACCGCGTATGTCACATTTTGGTAACGGGCATGACGGGACAGCCATTTACTTAGCAATGCTAATGACCTAGGCTAAGGAAAACGAGATACGTAACTTTTTCAGCGGACAGATGCAGGCGATGACTGAGGCTTCAACAGCATTTACGACGGCGGAACATGGTCCGCCACTGCCTCTCGCCGGGTGCGAGGAGACTCCGGACCAAACACGAACTGCGGATGCGGGCCTCCTTGCCGCCGAACTGCGTGTAGCGATCATGCGCACCTCCCGCCGGGTGCGGGCAGAGGGGGCTTCCCGGGAAATCAGCCCCGGACAATATTCGGTGCTAGTGGGCGTCGTGGACGGCGCCCGGACCTCCGGGCAACTCGCCGAACGCGAGCAGATTCAGGCGCCATCGATGACCCGCATAGTCAACGGACTGGTGGCTGCCGGCTTCGTCACCCGCGAGGCCAGCCCCCAGGACGGACGGCAGGTGTTGGTGCGAATAACCAGCGCCGGAACCGAGGTGCTCCGGCAGGCCCGCTCGCGGCGGACGCAATGGTTGGCCCAACGCGTTGCCGCCCTGACCACTGAAGAGCGTGCCACACTTCACCGGGCTGCCCTGATCCTGACGGAGATGAGCGGCTCGTGAATTCCATGTTCCGTGCCCTGAAGGTGTTCAACTACCGGCTCTGGGTGACCGGAGCGTTGGTGTCCAACATTGGCACCTGGATGCAACGCGTGGCCCAGGACTGGCTGGTGCTGACCATCTTGACCAACCATTCCGGAACTGCCGCCGGCATCACCACCGGACTGCAGTTCTTGCCCATTCTCTTTCTGGGCCCCTTCGCCGGCCTGGTGGGCGACCGCGTGAACAAGAGAAAGCTGTTGCTGTGGACCCAGAGCGCCATGGGGCTCTTCGCCCTGCTGCTGGGCCTGCTGGTGATCACCCACACGGTGGAGCTGTGGCACGTGTATTTGCTGGCATTCTTGCTCGGTGTGGCCAGCGCCTTTGACGCCCCGTCACGGCAGGCATTTGTCTCAGAAGTCGTCGATAAAGAAGATATCCCCAACGCCGTCGCCCTTAACAGTGCCTCCTTCAACCTGGCCCGCCTGGCAGGCCCCGGGATTGCCGGGCTGGTGATTGCCTTCTTTGGGACAGGTCCGGCCTTCTTGATCAATGCGGCAAGCTTCCTGGCGGTGATCATTTCGCTATGGCGCATGCGTGTCTGCGAATTGCAGCCTGCGGTGCAGGTGCCACGGGCCAAGGGGCAGATTCGCGAAGGGTTCAGCTACATCCGCCAACGGCCGGATCTGATGATGATCATGTTTCTGGTGTTCATGGTGGGCACCTTTGGCATGAATTTCCAGATCACCAATGCCCTTATGGCCACTACCGTGTTCCATCTGGGGCCCGGTGAGTATGGGCTTCTGGGATCCGTCATGGCTGTCGGTACGCTGGCGGCAGCCCTCATGGCGGCGCGGCGCAAGAGGATGCGGATGCTTTACATCGTGGGCGGGGCCTTTGCATTTGGGGTAACCGTTGCCATCGCCGCGTTCATGCCCACCTTCTTGCTCTATGCCCTTGCCTTGGTCCCTGTGGGGCTGGCGTCGTTGACATTCCTGAACGCCTGCAACACCACCGTCCAGCTGACCACCGATTCAGCCATGCGTGGACGTGTCTTGGCGGTTTACATGATGGTCCTGCAAGGTGGCACGCCCATTGGGGCGCCCTTGGTTGGCTGGATCGCCACCGAATTTGGAGCCCGCTGGTCGCTGGGGATCGGCGCCGTGGTGGCTGTAGTCTGTTCGGCGATTGCCATGGTCATGATGAACCGGCGCAACAATATCCGCTTCCGGGACCAGTTCCAAAGCATGCGGCCATTTGCCGTGGCCCGCATCCTGCACCGATAAGCGCCGCCACCGCTTGCGTCGGTGCTAGCTCTGATACAGCACAGTGCGGGCGGACCTGGAGCCGGTGATCCGCAACCTTTGCTGACCTACCGTAGAAGGCTGGGAGAAAACCGAACGCCGCCGATCGTTTGCGAGGACATCATAGACATGCTTTTTTGTGAAATGAATATATTCGTCGATAATCGCCTTTTCGTAGAATTTATGACAATAAAATCCGACAAGATCTTTAGGAAGTTTGACACAAAGCGTCATTTACGGTGCAATTGAGACTAAAGATACATTGTCGCCTTGGTCACAAATGGCCCGTCAGTCTCAAATGGTGGACACTTCCCCCCTTTGTTACTTGCACGTTCGGATTGTTACGTAGGAGACTAGCTAGTGTGAACAACCACTCAGTGAATTCTGCAGCAACAGTCCTCGTCCGGGCCACGGGACAGATGTTGATGCGCTGTCGAATGCAGGCCTAGCCGGACCCCTTTGTTTTATGCATTTTCGGCCACTGGCCGGCTCGCAACCGGGCAGTTAGTTCCGGTTTCCAGCACACGAGGAAAGCATTCGCGCCGTAGCATACGGCCATACACCTAGGTAGTTCAATGTCTGTAGCATCCGGATACGTCCATATCTCTGTTCGCAACGCCGCCAAAGCTGTAGCCCGTGGCGGCTCACAAAACCCGCTGAACCGCAGCCTGCACCAGGATCAGCCATCCTACGAAGGCCCGGCCTCCTACCGGCGGGACGCTGATGCCATGTCCTCCCGCTTTCGCACCGTTCCCACCAACGACACCAACCCGATGACTGCGCCCACCCCTGTGGTTGCAGGCGGTGACAAGCTGCGTGGTGTCGCCACTGACAACGTTGCCCGCGGCTTCGTCCTTTACGTTGGCGTGGATGAGGACACCGCGGCCGCGGCCGGGACCTCCCTTGCCAAGCTCGCACAAGAAATCCGGGCCTATGCCCAGACTTTGGTGCCCCAGGCCCAGAGCTATGCGGCCGTGGCCATCGCGCCGTCGGATGCGGTGGGGACACCGCTGGACGTGGTGCGCTCCACCTTTGGTGACCCCACGGTGCTTACCCGCCAGCGTCAAGAAGCCCTCCGCCTCCCCGTAGCCACCGAACAGCGACCCACGGGTGTGCTGATCGACTTGGCCCGCCGTGAAGTACACCTTGACGGCGATACCCTGAACCTCACGTTCAAGGAATTTGAGCTGTTGAACTACTTGGTGGAAAACGGTACCCGCACCGTGGGCCGTGACGAACTCCTTGAAGGGCTGTGGAGCAACGCCGACGAGGTCCCCAATGAGCGGACCATCGATGTGCACATCCGCCGTCTGCGTTCGAAGTTGGGCCGCCTGGCCAATACGGTGCGCACCGTCCGTGGCGAGGGTTACCGTTTCTACGAGCACCCCGAAGTGGTTGTTTGGGCCGCACCGGAATACTCCATCTAGCGGTTGCCCCGGACCAGTTCAGGAACGTGCGACGGCGGTCGGGTCACCTTAGGTGAGCTGACCGCCGTCGTTCCCATTAAATTTCACTAAACTGTGAACATGAGCGAACACCACATTAAACGGCTGATCCTGATGCGTCATTCCAAGGCGGCCTTCCCGCTGGGTGTGGAAGACCACGAGAGGCCGCTGGCCCAGCGCGGACACACCGAGGCGCCGCTGGCCGGGAAATGGCTGGTGGAGAACGCCGTGGTGCCCGATTTCATCCTGTGTTCCTCAGCCCTGCGGACGCGGCAAACCTGCACCTGGGTGTGCCAGCAGCTGGGGGAGAAGGCGCCCACGCCCAAACTTGAGGATGGCTTGTACGCTGCCGGGCCACGCCAGATCCTGTCCGTGATCAACCATGTTCCGGAGACTGTCACCACGCTCATGGTGATAAGCCACATGCCAGGCGTCCAGGAGGCTGCCCTGCGGCTGGCGTCGCGGGAATCGGACCAGGAGGCGTACATGTACCTGGCCTCGGGGTTTCCCACCAGCGCCTTTGCCGTCTTTGAGCACGGGGGCGACTGGGCAACCCTTGACGGCCAGGACGCGACGCTGCGCAATTTTGTGGTGCCGCGCTAGAGACGCCGGGCCCCCGGGAACACGCAGCTAGACAGCGATCTCCGGCATGAGCGTCTTCAGCGTCCAGGTCTTGTTCCTGGCCACGGCCGCCCAAGCGAACAGCAGGCCCAGTACGAGGTATCCAAGCAGCCCCAGTGAAATGGGCACCAGCGGCGCCAGATCGGCTCCGTAGATGAGGTGTCGCATGCCTTCCACCACGTGGCCCATGGGCAGTATCTGGTGCATGATGTGCAGCGGTTGCGGCGTGGTCTGCCAAGGGAATGTGCCCCCGGAGGACACCAGCTGCAGCACCAGCAGGATCAGCACCACAAATTTCCCAGGCGTTCCCATCAAGGCCACAATGCCCTGGATGAGGGCCGTGAAAGTCAGTGAGGCTAGCAGTAACAGGCCCAGCGTGAGCCACGGATGGCTCGGCTCGAGCCCCAGGCCAAACTTCACGACGGCGTACAACAGGAGGGCCTGGAACGTGGAGACCGTGGCAAACGGCAGCCAGCCGCCCACAGCGATCTTCCACGACGGGGCGTTGGAGGCCAGCGCCCGCAGCGTCAGCGGCCGCATGGCCTGCACCAACATGAACGCACCAATCCACAGGGCAAGCACCAGGAAGAACGGCGCCAGCCCCGAGCCGTAGTTGGGGGCCTGGGCCTGGGAAACCGAGTCGACACGTACCGGGTCGGCGATGACGCCCGCGGCGTTCTCCTTGGTTTTGTCGTTGGGATTGGGCACCGAACCGGCGCCGTTTCGCAGCTGCGTGGACAGCTCCGTGGCCCCGGCGGACAGCTTGCCGGAGCCGTCCTTCAAGTCAGCAGCCCCGGAGTCCAGCTTCGCGGCCCCGGAAGCCAGCGCGTTGGCGCCATCTAGGGCGGTGGTCTGCCCCGTGACAAGCGCCGAGCCACCACCGGAGAGGGCGCCCGCCCCGGCATGGGCCTGCGCAATCGCCGCAGTCAGGGTAGGCGTCGCCGTGGCCAGTTTCGCGGCGCCGTCGGCAACAGAGACGGAACCGGCGGCCAGCTTCTGGATGTCGGCGGCATCCGTGGCCAGCTTTGCCTTCAGCTCGGCCACTGTAGGGCTTGTCGCGGCCCCAGTTAACGAGCTGCGGATCTGGGCCGCCTGCGTGGCGGTGATGGTGCCAGCCGCCACCAGCCCGTCAAGCTTGTCGTTGATGGCCGAGGTGACAGCGCCATCCAGCTGCCCGGCGGTGCCCACGGCGCCCTGCACCTTCTCGTTTAGCGCGGCATTTCCGGCGGCGACGGCGGCCGCACCGTCGGAAAGTTTCTGGGTGTCGGCGGGCAGGGTGGCCGTTTGGCTTTCCAGCAGCCCCAAGCCCTTGTCCAAGGACGAGGAACCGGACAGCAGCGCATTCGCGCCGGTCACCAGTTTCACCTGGCCGGCGGCCAGTGCGTCGGTGCCGGCGAGCAGCTCGGAGGTACCGGATTTCAGGGTTCCCACGCCGGAGTCAAGGGTTGCTGCGCCGTCGGCAAGCTGTTGGGCACCGTCCGCGGCCTGCACCAGCTGGGCGTGGATGGTGCCATAGCCGCTGAGCAGGGCATTGGCAGTTTGCAGCCCCACTTGCTGTGCCACGGCGGCATGGACCTGCGTTGTCACCTTGTCCACGATGGAGGTCAGTAGGTAGTTGTTGGCGTCGTTGGTGGTCACCGTCAACATGGCCTGCTTGGCCGCGTTAAAGTTCTCGGGCGAGGCAAGGTTTGCGGAAAAGTCCTCCGGAATGATCAGCGCAAAGGCAAAGTCACCATTTTTGACTCCCGCGTTTGCCTCCTGCGGCGTATCCACCAGCTGCCAGTCGAACTTCTTCCCCTCCACGAGGTTTGCCGCAACCTCCTTGCCAACAGTGAGTTCCTTGCCGCCCTTGGTTACGGCACCAGCGTCCTGGACCACCACGGCGGCCTTGAGCTGGTCCAGGTTTCCGTACGGATCCCAGTTGGCGTACAGGTAGACGGCACCGTACAGCAACGGCACCATCACCAGGGCGACGATAGTCAGCTTGGGCAGCATCCCGCCTGTCATGCGCTTGAGTTCGGAAAGGGCCAGACGGAAGACGGTCATCGTTGCCCACCCTCGCCGTGGATGCGGTTCTCGGATGTTGCCTCAAGGGGGTCGTCATCCTGAGGTTCCTGAGGGGCGACGCCGGAGGACTGGGTTTCGCCGTCGTCCTGCGTTGCCGCTGGCGTTGCCCACGGCGTGGCCGTTGCATTGCCGGCCAGTGCGGTGGGGCCTGTCCAGCCGTCTGGCAGTCGGCCCACCACGCCCACCACAATCAAAGGTCGCGGCGGGGTGTCGGCAGGCGAATCGGGGTCACGGCCCAGTTGGCCCGCCGCGGCTTGTTCCAGGAGCGGGAGCCAGGCGGAGGGGTCGGCGGTATGCCGGTCGGGGGAGTCGACCACCACCACATCAACATATTGGTTGGCCAGGGTCAGTTCCAGTTGCAGGTGCAGGAGCCGCCCCGGGTCTAGGGCATGAACCCATTGGTCCAGGATGTCCCGGAATCCGTGCTTGACCAGCCAGGCCGTGGGGCGGGTGCGGTCCCGGAACGCCAGGGGGACAAGTGCCAGGTCCTCGGAGACCAGGGAACGGACCGTAAGGTGGTGTTCCGGGGCGTTGACGTCGGGGGAGTCCACAATCGCGCTGCGTTTGCGCAGGGCGCTCATGGCGCCGTCGTGGCCCAGCGCCACGGAGCCGGAGGAGGGCCTCATGCGCCCGGTCAGGGCCAGGGCGAGGGCCGTTCGGCGCTCCTGACCGTCGGCCTGGATGAGGAGCACCTCAGCCTTGCCGGCTTCGACGGTGGTGGCGGGCAGCAGTGTGTGATGGCGGCCATCGATGTGCAACTGGCTGGTGGTGAGCATGCTGGGAGCTCCTTAGGCGGCGGGACGAGCTGCATAAAAATATCAGAACTGACCGGTCGGTGCAAGAAATGCGGCTACCAGTTCTCTTGTCACATTTTCACACAACGCCAGCCAGCCGGCGTGTCAGGCCAGGGCCCGCTGGAGGGCCTCGTCACGGTCGCGGAGGATGCGCACGCTCACCTCGGCGTCCGGGATAAGCCCCTCGGCGCCGTGGTAAACGCCGGCATAGACCTGGAATTCGGTGCTCACGCCGGCGCGCAACAGACGGGCCGCGTAGTCGAAGTTCTCATCCCTGAACAGGTCGAGTTCACCGATCTGGATCAGCGTAGGCGGCAGCCTTGAGAGGTCAGTGGCCCGGGCAGGCGAAGCATATTCGCTGACTCTGTCGGTCCCGTGGGCCGGGCCCAGCAGCCAGGACCAGGCCAGTGTGTTGCGTTCGCGGTTCCATGACGGGATGCCGGAGAACTCAGAGTTCGACGGCGTGTGGTCCCGGTCATCGAGCATGGGGTACGCCAGGTACTGGAAGCTCAAAGCTGGTCCCTTTTCATCGCGGGCGCGCAGTGCCGTGCCTGCGGCAATTCCGCCGCCGGCGCTGGCGCCGCCAATGGCTAGGCGGTGCGGGTCGATGCCCAGCAGACCGGCATTGGCAGCGGTCCACAACAGGCCCTGGTGGGCGTCGTTGATGGCTGCCGGGAAGGGGTGCTCGGGTGCCAGACGGTATTCCAGCGACACAGCAACAAGGCCCAAGGACTTTGCCAGTTTCAGGCAGTACACATCGTCCTCGGCCATGCTGCCGGCCACCATGCCGCCGCCGTGGATCCAGAACAGGCCCGGCAGCGGACCCTTCGCCTTGGCCGGCCGGTAGCTGCGCAGGGGGACGCCCACGTCGGGGCCCGGCGCCACATGGTCGGTGATCGTCACGGCGTCCGTCAGCTCGGCAGGCAGCCCGGGGCGCCGGGCAAGGTTCGCCGCCCGCGTGGCGACAAGCTCTTCCGGCGTGCCCGGAGGGGTACTGCCCACTAGGAAGTCGACGCCGGCTTGCAGTTGCGGGTCCACTCGGTCAAAGAACGTCATGCCGGGTCCTTTTCGGAAACGGGGTGGGCTAGGCGCCCAGGGCGTCCTTGAACCAGCCTGTGATGGTGGCCGGGTGGGTGATGGCGGTGCCCACCACCACGGCGAACGCGCCGGCGTCCAGGGCCGCGCGGGCTTGGGTGGGGGAGTGGATGCGGCCCTCGGCGATCAACGGTTTGCCCAGCTCCGCCGCGGCGATCGCGGCGATGAGCTCCAGGTCCGGGCCGTCGGTCTTGGGGCGTTCGCCCGAGTACCCGGCCAAGGTGGTGCCGATCAGGTCAGCACCGGCGTTGGCCGCGGCAACGGCGTCCTCGAAGGATCCGCAGTCGGCCATGACCAGGGCGTTGGACTGGGCGTGGATGCCGGCGATGGTCTGTGCCAGCGTCAGGCCGTCCGGGCGGGGGCGGCGGGTGCCGTCAATGGCCACAATGTGCGCCCCGGCGCTTGCGCAGGACAGGGCGTGCTGGAGCGTTGGGGTGATGAAGACGCCGTCATGGCCGTCCTTCCACAAACCGATCACGGGGACCTCCACGGCGGCGCGGGCGAACTGGATGTCGGCAATGCCTTGCACCCGGATGGCAGCGGCCCCGCCAATGACGGCCGACGCCGCCACCTGGGCCATGGTGCGCGGGTCGCGCATGGGTTCTCCCGGGTACGCCTGGGCCGATACCACCAGTTGGCCTGCGAGCGAATCGAGATTGGTCAGTTTCAGCGTCAAGGTGACTCCTAGATAAGGGACAAACGAAAGATTTTAGGCGAGGACCAAAGACGCCGCGCCCACCAGGGCGGCAGTGTTCCCGAGTGAGGCCCTGACCACGGGGACGCTCGCGAGGGGTGCCAGCAGTTCTTGGCGCAGGGCGAGGTCCATAGTAGTCCACCAGAGGTGTCCGGCATTGGCCAGACCACCGGAAATGACCACCACGCCGGGGTCAAGGATGTTGATCAACCCGCCCACTGCCTGCCCTGCGGCCTTGGCGCCCACACCTATGGCCGCCAACGCCGCGGCGTCGCCGCCTCCTCGGGCCAGCTCAAAGACTTCCCTGGTGTCCGGCACCGACGGGGAGCCGCCAAAGCGGAGGTAGGATTCGTGGATGGCGGGTCCGGAGGCGATGGCCTCCACGTGACCGGCGTGACCGCACGAGCAGGGGAGGGCGGCGCCGTCGTGGTAAGCGTAGGGGGAGGCGAAGTGGCCCACGTGGCCGCCAACAAAGTGGTGGCCCAGCAGCGGCTGCCCGTCAACCACAAAACTGCCGCCAACCCCGGTGCCGAAGGCGACCATGAGCGAGGTTGCGGTTCCTGCCCCGGCACCCAGCCAGGCCTCGCCGAGGGCGTGGGCGTGCACGTCGTTGACGACGGCGCACGGCAGTCCCAGCCGCTGTGTCAGGCCGGCCGCGAGGTGGGTTCCGGTCCAGCCAAGGATCGCGTCGGTGGCGGAGATGACGGTTCCTTCGGCGGCGTTGATGACACCGGCGGAGCCAACCCCCACGGCATCCACCACGGCGCCCTGCTCTGCGGCACGCTCGATGAGGAAGTGAACTAGGACGGCGGTGGCGTCCAAAATGGCTGCGCCGCCGTCACGGTTCTTCGTGGGGATTTCCCCTTGGACCAGGACCGAGCCGTCCTCGGCCACAACTCCGGCTGCCGTTTTGGTTCCGCCAAGGTCAACGCCAACTACGTACCGCATAAGAGAATCCTTCAAGGTTTAGGTCTGGGCTAAGAGTCCATTGCCCCGTCCGGGCCACGCAGGGCGGGCCGGACGGGGTCAAAGATTCTTAGATCAGGCCCGTGCGCTCAAGGATAACCTTGATGGCTGCGGTCTCGTCCTCATCCAACGCGAGCATCGGGGCGCTCATGACGTTGGTCTTGATGACGCCCATGAGCATCAGCGCGGTCTTGAACGCGCCAAGGCCTGCGGCGTTGCCGGACACGCGGCCGGCCTTCGGGGTGTAGACGATGTTGAAGACGTCGGCAATGCGGTCCTGCTCGGCAGCGGCACCGGCCCAGTCGCCGGCCACGGCCAGGTCGTACAGGCGGCGGTACGCCTTCGGGTCGACGTTGCCCAGGCCCGGCACAACACCCTGCGCGCCACCGAGCAGCGCACCGTCAACAACCACTTCGTGGCCGGTGAAGATGTCAAAGTTCGGGATGTCCTTGGCGGCGATGAGCAGCTGGCGGAAGGAGACGTCGTCGCCCGAGGAGTCCTTCACACCGGCGATGACGCCTTCACGGCCCAGCTCAACGAGCAGGTCGGTGGGCATCTTGAAGTGGGTGCGCACCGGGACGTCGTAGACGAACAGGGGAACGTCCACGGATGCTGCCACAGTGCGGATGTGGCGGCCGGTCTCCTCGGCGTTGCTGATGGCGTAGTACTGGCTGGTGGCTACGATGCCGTCGGCGCCCAGGGAAACCATGCGGCGGGCTTCCTCGACAACACGGTTGGTGGTCTGCTCAACGGCACCCACCAGCAGGGGGACCTGTCCGGCATTGACGCCGGCAATGGTTGTCAAAACGGTGTCGCGCTCGGTGTTGGTCAGGTGGGTGACCTCGCCGGAGGAGCCGTTGACGAACAAGCCGGATACGCCGCCGTCGAGCAGGTGGCGGGTGAGGTTCTCGAGGGAGGGAACGTCAATGGCGCCATCGGCGGTGCGGGGGGTGCAGACGGGCGGGATGACGCCCTGGAAACGGGAAGCGACGGTAGTCACGTAGATTACTCCAAAATTGTGTTGTACGGGTGAAAAATATGGGCCAGCCCGGGAGGGTGTGGGTGGGGATTAGATGTGCAGCAGGGACGGCGCAGCGCCGAGCAGCTTCTTGGTGTAGTCGTTGGTGGGGTGGTCAAAGATCTGCTCGGCGGCGCCCTGTTCAACAATCTCGCCGTAGTACATGACGCAGATGCGGTCCGAGACGTAACGCACCGTCTGGATGTCGTGGCTGATGAACACCATGCCCAGGTTCAGTTCCTTTTTAAGGTCCGAGAGCAGGTTCAGCACCTGGGCGCGGACGGAGACGTCCAGTGCCGAGGTGGGCTCGTCCGCCACGATGATGTCCGGGTCCAGTGCTAGGGCGCGGGCGATCGCCACACGCTGGCGCTGCCCGCCGGAAACTTGCGACGGCGTAACCTCGGCTGCCGACTGCGGCAAGCCGACCAGCGCCAACAGATCGGCGACCTTGGCCAGACGCGATGCTGCGTTGCCGATGCCGTGGATGGTCAGCGGATCAACCAAGATGTCCTGGATGGTCATGCGCGGGTTCAACGCCGTCGAAGGGTCCTGGAAGACCACAGAGACGGAACGGCCAAATTCCTTGCGCATGGCGGCGTTGCGCTTGATGGCGGGCTCGCCGCGGAACAACACCTGCCCGGACGTGGGAGTCTGCAGGCCAACCAGCACAGAGGCCAGTGTGGACTTGCCACACCCGGACTCGCCCACGATGCCCACGGTCTCGCCGCGGCTGATCGAGAAGTTCACGCCGTTGACGGCCTTGACATAGTTCGGCTTGAATAGGCCACCGGAGCGGGTCCGGTGGTGGACGTGCAGGTCCTTGAGCTCGATGACGGGGGTAGTTGAAGAGACGGGCGCTGTGTGCTTGCTCATTATGCGTTTTCCTTATCTGCGCCGGAAACTGCCAGCGCATCTTCGGCCTTGTGGCTGGCCCAGAAATGGTCGCCTGTCACGCCGTCACGGGTGAGCGGAACAAACGCCAGCTTTTGCCCGGCGTCGGCATCCGGGCGCTGTGAACGGCCGGCAAATCTGTCGCCGGTGGCAAACTCGCGAGGTGAGGGAACCGTGCCGGGGATCTGGTGCAGGCGTACGGCGTCGGACTCGATGGAGAGAACAGCACCTAGCAGGCCACGGGTGTATTCGTGGGTGGGGTAGCTGAGCAGCTCCGAAGCCTGTGCCGACTCCACCACCTGGCCGGCGTACATGACAGTGATCTTGTGGGCCAGGGAGGCCACCAAGGCAAGGTCGTGGCTGACGAAGACCATGGCGAAGCCAAGCTGCTCACGCAGCTCGTTCAACAGGTCGACGACCTGCTTTTGTACCGTGACGTCCAAGGCGGTGGTCGGCTCATCGGCCACTACGATCTTCGGTGAACGGGACAGTGCCATGGCGATCAGCACGCGCTGGCGCTGGCCGCCGGAGAGTTCGTGCGGGTAGCTCTTGAGCGTCCGATCCGGATCCAGCTTCACCAGTTCCAATAGTTCACGCGGGGTCTTGCGGCCGTTGCGCTTGGTGAGTTGCAACATCTGATCCTTGATCAGCATGGACGGGTTCAAGGAGCTCAACGCATCCTGGTAGACCATGGAGATCTGCTCGCCGCGCAGGCCCTCGTAGGCCTTGACCGAGCTGTGCTTGATGGCCGGATCCAGCAGTTCCTTGCCATCGAACTTGATGGAGCCGGTGACCTCGGCCGTCTTGGGCAGCAAGCCCATGATGGCAAGGGAAGTGATGGACTTGCCACAACCGGATTCGCCCACCAAACCCATGGTTTCGCCTTCACGTACGGTGAAGGAGACCTTGTCCACGATGGCGGTTTCGCCAAAGCGGCCCGGGAAGCGGATGGAGAGGTTGTTGACCTCCAGGATCACCCGGGCCTCGGGGCCCACACGGGGGAGGCGGTCGGAACGGGAGCGTTCAACAGCCTGCAGCAGGAGCAGTTCCTTGTTCAGGGCCGCGAACGGGTCCTCGATGGCTGCGCGGGCGGCTGCATCAGCCTTGGCGAGCTCAAGAGCGGCGGCGGCTGAACCGTCGTCGTCCTTCACCGGGGCAGCCTTCTTGAAGCGAGGGTTGACCATGGCATCGGTGAGGCCTTCGGCCAGGATGTTCAAGGAAAGCACCGTCAGCAAGATGACCAGGCCGGCGAAGGTTGTGGCCCACCAGCCGCCGGAGAGCACCAGGTTGCGGCCGTAGGAGATGACGTTTCCCCAGCTGGGATTGGGGTCCTGGATGCCGGCGCCCAGGAAGGACAAGGAGGCCTCCAAAATGATGGCGTCGGCAACCATAACGGTGGCAAACACCAGAACGGGGGCAGCAGTGTTGCGCACAATGTGCTTGAGCATGATGTAGGCGCGGCCTGCGCCGATGACCCGCTCGGCGCGGACGTAATCCTCGCCATACTGGGCCAAAACGTTGGCACGTACCACGCGGGCAATCTGCGGGGTGTAGATGATGCCGATGGCAATGATGATGGTGGGTACCGAGTTACCGAAGGCTGTCAGCAGCACCGCGGCAAGGGCAATGCCCGGGAACGCCATGAGGATGTCCATGAGGCGCATGATGACCTCATTGACGGCCTTGGAGGATGTGGCGGCCAGGGAGCCCAAGGTGGCACCGACAATGATGGCCAGGGCCACCGAGCCAAGGCCGATCATCAAGGATGCCTGGGCGCCGTACATCAGGCGGGAGAGAACGTCCCGGCCGATCCTGTCGGTGCCGAACCAGTTGACGGCGTTCGGGGCCTGGGCCGGATCGCCCGTCTCCAGGGGGTCGTGCGGTGCAATCCAGGGGGCCAGGATGGCCACGATGACAATGAAGAGCAGGAAGATCAGGGCCAGTTTGGAGCCCAGGTTCAGGGCTTTGAAGCGTAGGCCCGGAGCGCTGAGCCGTTCGGCAAGTTTGCTTCGCATGACTTAGACCGTCCTGATTCGGGGGTTGATGAGCAGGTAAAGAAGGTCCACGAGGATGTTCACGAGGACGAACGTCACGGCGATGATCAGAACCACGCCCTGGACCAGGTTCGTGTCCGAGTTGGTGATGCCGTTGAGGATCTGCTGACCCATGCCCGGCAGGGAGAAGATCATTTCAATCACGACGGCGCCGCCCAGTAGGTAGCCGATGCGAAGACCCAGCACGGTTACCGGGGTGACAAGTGCGTTGCGCAGCACGTTGCGGGACACCACTGTGAAGTAAGGGACACCGTTGCCGATGGCCGTGCGCACGTAGTCGCGGTCTAGTTCTTCCACCATGGACGTGCGGACAACCCGGATCAGTGAGGCTGAGACCGGAACGGCCAGGGCCAGGGCCGGCAGCGTCATGGAGCTGAGCCAACCGCCAAAGCCTTCAGAAGGATCTGCCAGGCCGCCGGAGGGGAACCAGGAATTCTCGCCCAGGGCAAACCACTGGATAAGCAAGATGCCCAACCAGAAGGACGGCGTGGCGATGGCGGCGATGGAGAACACGCGAATGACCTGGTCAACCCAGGTGTCGCGGTAGAGCGCGGCAAGAACGCCGAAGACAAGGGAAATAACAATGGCAATCAAGACGCCCAAGAACGTCAGCTGCAAGGTTACCGGAAATGCGCTGGCAATAACCTCGGTGATGGGTTTTGCCGGAGGCAAGGTGTTACCAAAGTCACCCCTGATGAGCTTGCCTAAATAAGTGAAATATTGAATGAAGAGGGGTTCGTTGTATCCGTTGGCCTGGCGGTACTGTTCGAGGGCCTCGGGCGAGGCTCCTTCGCCCAGTGCTGACACGGCACGGTCGCCTGGGGCGAACTGCAACACAACGAAGACGAGCAGGGTGACACCCAGGATCATCAACGGCAGTGCTGCGAGCCTGCGCCCAAGCAGTCGCAAAAAGTTTGCCAATGTACTTACTCCGGTTCTAATTGCGGCACGGCTCTGGTGGTGAACGTGTGCCACGTCATAGGAAATGTGGTGTGAGACGGGAGGGGCCGTGGCCTGGAGGCCACAGCCCCTCGGGTCTGTCATGCAAGGAAGAAAATTAAGCTGTTCGGCCTACACCGATGAATGACACGCCCGTGGTGGGCAACGGCGCGAAGCCAACGAGCTTCTTGGAATCCCAGGCGGTGGGCAGCTTGCGGTGGAAGATCGGGTACAACGGCGCCTCTTCGGCGATGATGTCAATGACTTCCTTGTACAGCTTCTTGCCGTCTTCCGGGGAAGCGGCAAGGGCTGAATCCAGCTTGGTCTGAACCTTCTTGTACTCGGCGGATTCGCTCCATGCGAAGCGGTTCTTGGCCCAGGTGTTGCCGCGGTAGAACCAGCTGAGCAGGATGTCAGCGTCGTTGCCGAACACGGAGGGATCACCGGGGGCTGCGACGACGTCGTAGTTCAGGCCACCAACCTTCTCGGGGGCGTAAACTGCGGCGGAAGCCAACGGCTCAAGAGTGGTTTCAACGCCAATGGCGTCCCAGTTCTTCTTGATAACCGGGATGACATCCTTGACCCACGCGGTGTCCGTGCTGGTCAGGGTCAGCTTCAGGTTGGTGACACCGGCGCCGGCGAGCAAGGACTTGGCCTTGGCTGCGTCGAAGGCGTAAACCGTGGAAGCCTTCTGGTAGTTGGAGCTGCCTTCCTGGAAGTAGGAAGTGGCTGCCGTGCCGTTGCCCAGCAGGGCCGTCTTGATGATGGCTTCCTTATCCAGGGCGTAATGCAGGGCCTGGCGGACTTCCTTCTTGTCGAAGGGCGCGCGGGTCAGGTTGAACATGAGGAACATCAGGCCGAAGGACTGGACCGACTCAACGTCAACCTTGGCCTTCAGCGCGTCAACATCCAGGTAGGGGACGTCCTCGATAGCCTGGACGCGACCTGACTGCATGGCGGTGACGCGGGCGCTGGCATCGGAGAGCAAGAACCAGGTCATGTCCTTGGCCAGGGCAGGCTTCGGGCCGTTGTAGTCGTCGTTGCGGGCGAAGACGATCTTGTCGTCCTTGGCTGCGGAAACGAACTTGTATGGACCGGTACCGATCGGCTTGGCGTCGAACGCCTTCTGATCGGCGGAGGCGAGGGCCTTCGGCACAACCTTGACAACGGAGATGCGCGGACCGAATCCGGCGAATGCGGTTTTGAGCTTGAATTCGACGGTCTTGGCGTCAACGACCTTGACGGAGTCGATGAAGAAGATGAACTGGGCGAACAGGGCCTTGTTGGCCGGGTCCAGTACACGCTCGAAGGAGTAGGCGACGTCCTCGGTGGTGACCGGGGTGCCGTCGTGGAACTTGGCCCCATCGCGGATGGTGACCTGGTAGGTCAAGTCGTCGACCTTCTTGGGGTCTGCGGCGGCGAGAGCGTTGTAGGGCTCGCGCGTTGCCGGGTGAAGTTCCACCAGGCCTTCGAAGATGTGCAGGTTGGCGGCCAGCGGGGTGGCGCCGGAGGAGCTCATCGGATCAAAGCCAGTGGACAGTGAGTAGGAGATGCCGGCCTCGATGGAGCCATCCTTGTTGACAGCAGCGGCGCTGGCAGATTCGGAGGTGGACGTCTTGGAGGAGCCGCCGCAAGCGGCCAGGGTTGCGGTGAACGCGGTTGCAGTTCCAAGGACGCCTGCGGCCTTAAGGAACGTGCGCCGTGATGCGTTGCTCAGAGGCAGGTTCTGAAGAGAGTTGCTCATTCGGGTGACTCACCATTTCGTATGTTAGTTATCGGATGTAGGACGTCCGATGCTTATAGGGAAACTGTAATCGTGGTCACAGCGATTGGTCAAGTGTCTAAGGTCTCGTTTTGGCAACAAGCCTTTTGGCGCATATGACGCTGAGTTGCCGGGAGTGGCACGACGCTGTGAATGACGGGTAGATGGGGGGGGAAGGGCCTCATTGCTGTGAGGGATAAAGGCGGCAAGATGCGGCGTGACGGACCGGTGCGCCCGGCGCGATTTTCGGGTCCTATGTGCCATTATGTAGGCAAGTCGTGGGACATCCGATATTCTATGTCATAGGTCACGTCCCGAGCTTTCACTTGTCTTAAGTGAAAGCCGGTAATTTGAGTGCCAAGATAAGGGGAGATCCGTTGTCCACCATCCTAGTGCCGAAGGCGCGTTTCAGTGCTCAGTCGCGTTTACGCGCCCTGCAGGCAGACATTATGGAACTTATTCTGGATCGCGATCTGGACGCGGGTGATCCCATGCCTACCGAGAACGAGCTTTCAGAGGTTCTGGGCGTCGGCCGCAACACCTTGCGTGAATCCCTGAAGGTTCTGCAGGCGCTGGGCGTCATTGAGATCCGCCACGGCTTTGGGATGTTTGTGGCTCCCAGCAACTTCGAGGCACTGGCCGACGGGCTGACCTTTCGCGGCAGGCTGTCCCTGCGCCACGAAGGACTGGAAGCGCTTCAGCTGGTTGACATCCGCCAGGCCCTGGAATCGGGCCTCATTGGCGCCTCCATCGCCAAAGTCACCGATGAGCACCTGATCAGCATCGAGGCGGCGGTGGTCAAGATGGAACGCCAGGCGGCCAAGGGCGAGACCTTCACCGAGGCTGACGCCGAATTCCACCGGCTTCTCTTTGAGCCGCTGAACAATGATCTCCTGATGAACCTCATGAGCGTCTTTTGGAAGGTCTACCGCAAAATTCACCTGGAGATTGGTATTGGCAGTTCCGATCTTCTCGACACCGCAGCCCAGCACCGTGCCATCTACGACGCCGTCGCCGGCAAGGACTCCGCCACCGCCGCGAGCCTGCTCAGCTGCCACTTTGACGGCATCCGGGCCAAGATCATCCAGTTCGTGAGCCCCGTCTAAAGCCTGCGGCGGTTCCCTGGACGACGGCCCAGCGACGGTTGCGCCGTCGTCGTTTGGCCCATGGCGCGAGTTCTCGGCGATACGGTCAACATGACGGTGCGCAAAGTTCGCGCAGGTGGGTATGAAATTGTCACAACCGACACAGGCAAGGTGGAAGGGCGCACCTTTTTGCTGGTGCACGGCGTCGGCATGGGGATCCCATATTTTGCCGAACTGAGCCAGGCCCTGGAATCCCATGGGCGGGTGGTGGCCATCGACCTGCCTGGTTTTGGTGACGCGCCCGAGCCCAAAAATGCGATGATCATGGCGCAAATGGGCAGGGTGCTCATTGACTTTGTGGAAGTCGAGGGGCCGGGCCGGCCGGTCCTGGTGGCTCCAACCTGGAGGTCCGGGGCAACCGCGATCCCGTCTGCCCCCACGGCTGGGTGGAGGAAGTGACTGCGCAGCCCGGCGGCTTGTGCCTGCTGGTTCTGGTGCATAAACGTACGTTGTCCGCTTACCCGTTGTTAGACAACAGCGGGTAAGCGGACAACGTACGTTTATGCGCCGAAACGCTAAGTTAAAGCAAAAAGCGGCCCACCTAAATGGACCGCTTTTTTCAAAGTGCGCGCGAAGGGACTCGAACCCCCAACCTCCTGATCCGTAGTCAGGTGCTCTATCCATTGAGCTACGCACGCATATTTAGTTTCTTTGTTTCTTTGTTGACCCTCGGGCCGTGAATAACTCTAACCCGCATTGACCGTGGGCACAAATCGAAAGCGCGGTGTTCCCCAACACTAGACCGGTCTAGGTGATCTGTCTCACAAATGTTGACCATAACAATTCGTGAAAACCCCGCAGGTCAGCGGTTTTTCCCATGAGGTGCACGGGTACATCCCATGTCCAACGCCCGGGAAATCCGATTTCGGGGCCATAGCATTTAGTCACCAACTGACTGACCCAATGAAGGGATACATGATGGGCCACGCGCCAGTGCAGGAACCCGTGCAGGAATCTGTTGAGCAGGCAATGACAACCCACAGCGGCCTAGCCGCATGGGTGGAGGAGATTGCAAAACTCACTCAGCCGGACACCATTCACTGGGTCGACGGGTCTGAGCGCGAATATGCCGAGCTTGCCGACGAGCTGGTGGCGTCCGGGACATTCACCAGGGTCAACCCGGAACTTTTCCCCAACTCTTTTGCCGCATTTTCGGATCCAGTGGACGTGGCCCGCGTTGAAGGCCGGACGTTCATCTGCTCGGAGAAGCAGCGCGACGCCGGATTCACCAACAATTGGATGGAACCTTCGAAGATGAAGGAGATCCTGGATGACAGGTTTGCCGGCAGTATGCGCGGTCGAACCATGTACGTCATCCCCTTCGTCATGGGGCCCCTGGACGCGCCGGATCCCAAGTACGGCGTCGAGATCACCGACTCCGCCTACGTTGTGACTTCCATGCGAATCATGGCCCGCATCGGTACCGACGTGCTGCGCCAGATGGAACTCAGCAACGCCTTCTTCGTCCCCGCACTGCACTCCGTGGGTGCGCCGCTGGCTCCCGGGGAGAAAGACGTTGCCTGGCCATGCAATGAAGAGAAATGGATTGTGCACTTCCCCGAGGAGCGCTCCATCTTCTCCTACGGCTCCGGCTACGGCGGCAACGCGCTGCTGGGCAAGAAGTGCTTTGCCTTGCGCATCGCCTCCGTCATGGCCCGCGACGAAGGGTGGCTGGCCGAGCACATGCTGATCCTGAAGCTCATCAGCCCCGAGAATAGGAGCTACCACGTGGCCGCGGCGTTCCCGTCGGCCTGTGGCAAGACCAACCTGGCGTTGCTGGAACCGACCATTCCCGGGTGGAAGGCCGAGACGCTCGGCGATGACATCAACTGGATGCGCTTTGGCAAGGAAGGCGAACTCCGTGCGGTCAACCCGGAGGCGGGCCTGTTCGGCGTAGCCCCGGGCACCGGCTGGTCCACCAACCCCAACGCCATGGCAGCGATCGCCAAGGGCAACTCGATCTTCACCAACGTCGCATTGACGGACGACGGCGGCGTGTGGTGGGAGGGCATGACCGAGGAGGTGCCCGCTCACCTAACCGACTGGCAGGGCAACAGCTGGACGCCGGATTCAGGACGCCCCGCGGCCCATCCCAACTCACGGTTCTGCACGCCTATTGACCAAGTGGACATGCTCTCCTCCGAGTACTACGCTCCCGAAGGCGTGGAAATCAATGCGATCCTGTTCGGCGGCCGCCGCAAAACCACAGTTCCCCTTGTGACGCAGGCCCGCGACTGGACCCACGGTATCTTCATGGGTTCAACCCTGTCCTCGGAAACCACCGCTGCCGCGACCGGTGCGGTGGGTGTGGTGCGCAGGGATCCCATGGCCATGTTGCCCTTTATCGGCTACGACGCCGGCGACTACCTCAAGCACTGGATCGATCTCTCCGCCCAAGCCAACCAAGCCCGGCTGCCGAAGATCTTCCTTGTGAACTGGTTCCGCCGTACCTCCAGCGGTGGCTTCGCCTGGCCCGGATTTGGTGAGAACAGCCGCGTGCTCAAATGGGTGGTGGAACGCCTTGAAGGTACCGCCGACGCTGTGGAGACGCCCATTGGCTTCACCCCGGCCCCCGGCTCACTGGACCTGAGCGGTTTGGAGGTCTCGGCGTCGGACATGGCAGATGCCCTGAAGGTGGATCCGGCCGAATGGGAGCAGGAGTTGCAGGGTATTGAGCAGTGGTACGCCCGCTTTGGCGATTCCCTGCCGGCGGACATGGCTGCCGAGCTTGAAGACCTAAAGCAGCGCTTCGCGGCTTAACCCAGCCCACCGTTGAGAGGGCAGATCACCACGGGCCCGGCGGCGTTCGACGCCGCCGGGCCCGTGGTGATCTGCCCTCTCAACGAGATCCGCTAGGAAGCTGCGCCGGCGAGCCAGAGGTCCGGGCCGAAAACCTCGTAGTGGATCTTCGTGGACGGGATGCCGGCGTCGATCGCCTGGTTGCGGATGGCCTTCATGAACGGCAGCGGCCCACACACATACATTGAGGCGTTCGCTGGAATGTCCAGGCCGGCCAGGGACATAAAGCCCTTGTGGAAGCCCTCGGTCGGTTCCTCCAGCCACAACTGCAGCTCGGCGCCGTCGATGGCGTCGACGTCGTTGGTCATCTGATCGCGCAGGGCCCAAGCGGCAAGGTTCTTTTCTGCGTGCAACACCATGACCTCGCGATCGGTTCCGGTGGCAGCCAGTGAGCGCAGCGCCGACGCGGAGGGGGTACAGCCAATCCCTGCCGTGGCGAACACGACCGGGCCTTCGCCGTCGAGGGTCACATCGCCGTAAGGGTTGGAAAGCTCGAGCACGTCCCCCACCTGCACATTGTTGTGCAGCACGGGCGAGACCTCGCCGCCGTCATCCTTCTTGGTGGTGAACACGCGGCGGGTGGTGGACTCGACGTCGGCCGAGAGCGAGTACTGGCGCACCTGCAGCAAGCCATCGGGCAGGGCAACCTTGACGGAGACAAACTGGCCGGGGCGGGCCACGGTGACGGGCGTGTCGTCGGCAGGCGCCAGTACGAAGGTCATGGCGTCGGTGCCGGCGGGGTTCTTCTCAATGACGGTCCAGGGCATCCACATCTTGTCATTGGCCTGCAGAGCGTAAAGGCCCTTTTCAATCTTGATCAAGGCGTTGGCCATGAGCCAGTACACCTCGGTCCAAGCATCGGCGATCTCGGCGGTGATGACGTCAGCGAGTTCCTCGGCGATGGCTTCAAACAGATACTTGTACACGATGTCGTACTGGTCCTCGGTGATGCCCAGTGCCGTGTGCTTGTGGGCAATCCGGCTCAGCAACTGCTCCGGGATGATGTCCGGGTTGGCCACCAGGGCGCTGGCGAATCCGGCGATGGAACCGGCCAGTGCCTTCTGCTGCTCGCCGTTGTTCTGGTTGGCGCGGCTGAACAGGCCGTCCAAGAGCTCGGGGTGCGCGGTCAGCATTCGGCTGTAAAAATTCGGCGTGATGGTGCCTAGGCGAGAACCTACCAGGGGAAGTGTTGCGGTAATCAGCGGGCGGGACTTTTCCGAAAGCATCGGTACTCCTTGGGTGGAATTCGAGGTGACATTCCAAAAGTAGCATCTGAGATGCGTCTTTAAAGTCGCAATTTCTACGAGTTGTAGAAAAGTGTTGAATTGACGCGGACTAGGCCGGGCGCACTGTGCTCAAGGTCACAGAGACTGGGCCTTCCTGGGTTTTGCCGGCCAGACCGTAAATGGTCACGCTGTCCAGCGAGGAGTAGAAGGCTTCGCGGGCGTGGTTGAGTACCCCGCGCAACCCGCAGTCGTGGATTAAGGGGCAGGCGCCCATGTTCGTCTGGCACTCGGCCACGTCACTGTGGTCATCGAGCACACGCAGCACGCCGCCCACGGTGGCCCGACGGCCCTCAGGGGAGATGCGCACCCCGCCGCTGCGGCCGCGGATGGCCTCCACCAGGCCCATCTGGCGCAGCTTCAGCACGGCCTTGCTGACGTGGTTGTACGGCGTCCCCACGGCCTCGGCGAGTTCGCGAGTGGTGGCAAGCTCATCTTCGGGTGTTGAACCCAGCACCATCAACAGCCGAAGGCTGACATCGGAAAAGGAGTTGATGCGCATGCGCTAGGCCCAGATTTGATTCTCGCCGGGCTCCAGGAACGGGGCGCCAAAATCCCAGCCGCTGGGTGCCTGTCGGTACGGGCGCACCGCCGAGATACTCACGCCGTTGCTGTGTTCGGCCATGATGTGGATGGCGTCGGTGGAGTCGTCCGGGAGGTGAATGTCACAGACGACGGCGGCGGCCCGGTTTTGCCCCTTTTGTTGCGTCAGGGCTTCGTAGAGGTCCGAGATCATCTCATCGGCGTCCAGATCGGTTTCCGCTTCGCCTTCCACGGTGTTCGGAGAGACAGCCACGAGGCTGATCTCGCCGTCGTTGCTGACCACCAGGGCCACCGGCAGGAACGCGCCGTGGGCTTCGATTTGGTCTCCGGCCACACCGAGCGCGGTGCCAATGAGCTTGTTCAGGTCGTCCTGGACCAGCTGGTCTGCAGCAATTTGCTCGGCGCTGGCCTGGTCGGCTGCAGCGTTGTTGGTATCCATCGGTACTCCTTGGGAAGTGGGTGCGGGGGAATCGGTTACTGTCGGACCAGGGCCAGAACAGCGTCGCGGACATCTGCCATAGTGACGGCGTCCACGGCCTCGGCGTTCAACCGCAGGAACGGTTCGGTGTTGGAGGCGCGCAGATTGAACCACCACTGGCCATTGTTGGCCGTGAATGTCAGTCCGTCGAGCTCGTCGATGGTGACGTCCTCGTTTGTGTAGGCGGCACGGACACGGGCCACGGCGGCGGGTACGTCGGCGAGCTGGGAGTTGATCTCCCCGCTGGAAACGTAGGGCTCGTATTCGCGGCCCAGATCCGACAGCGGGCCCTCCTGCTCACCGAGTGCGGCCAGGACGTGCATGGCGGCCAGCATGCCGGTGTCTGCGTTGAAGAAGTCGCGGAAGTAGTAGTGGGCCGAGTGCTCTCCGCCAAAGACGGCGCCTTCCTCGGCCATGGTGGCCTTGATGAAGGAGTGGCCCACACGGGTGCGGACCGGGCGCCCGCCGTCGTGGGCGATCAGCTCGGGCACGGCACGGGAGGTGATCAAGTTGTGGATCACGGCGGGGTGCTCCTCGCCCAGCGCCTTGGCGCGGGCGATCTCGCGGCGGGCCACCAACGCTGTCACTGCCGAAGGCGAGACGGGTGCGCCGAGTTCGTCAATGACGAAGCAGCGGTCAGCGTCGCCGTCGAACGCCAGGCCAATGTCGGCGCCATGCTTGATGACGGCCGCCTGCAGGTCCAGCAGGTTGGCCGGCTCCAAGGGGTTGGCGGGGTGGTTCGGGAAGGTGCCATCCAGCTCAAAGTACAGGGGCACAATCTCAAAGGGCAGACCCGCGAGCAGGGTGTCGCCAAGGACTGCGGGGGTGGTCATTCCGGCCATGCCGTTGCCGGCGTCGACCACCACTTTCAAGGGGCGCGAGCCGGAGAGGTCCACCAGGCTGCGCAGGTATTCTGCGTACTGTAGCAAGACGTCAGTCTCGGCGATGACACCCTTCGCCGCAGCGGCCGGGATCCCCTCCGCCAAGTACGTCTGGGCCAGGTCGCGGATGTCCATCAAACCGGTCTCGGAGGAGACCGGGACTGCTCCTGCCTTCGCCATCTTCATGCCGTTGTACTCGGCAGGGTTGTGGCTGGCGGTAAACACGGCGCCGGCGGCGTTCAGTGAACCGCAGGCAAAGTACAGCTCATCGGTGGAGATCAAACCGAGCAGTTGCACATTCGCGCCGCGGGTGGCAGCGCCGTCGGCAAAAGCCTGGCTGAACTCGGCGGAGGAGGGGCGCATATCCCCGCCCACCAGGACGGTCTCGCCGGCCAGGCCCAGCACGTCGACAAAGGCCGCGCCGACGGCTTGGACGGACTCGGCGGTAATGGTCTGGCCCACAATGCCGCGCACGTCATACGCCTTGAAGGAGCTGGACAGATCGACAGGTACATTCTCTGCAGTAGTCACATCTCCATGATACCGGGCACAATTGTAAGGACATCGCCGTTATCCACAGATTCGGTGCCGGGCAGGCTTTGGGGATTCCATTGTCGGTGACCACTGAAATACTTAGCACCATGATACCTAGCCAGTCCCCGTCCCTGCCTCCGGCCACCGTTGAGACTTCCGCCACCCGTGAGCAGGCGTTGGTGGTGTTGCGAAAGCTCGTGGGACGGGCGGACGCGGAATTCCACGACGGCCAGTTTGAGGCCATCGAGGCGCTGGTCGACGCCGGCCGGCGGGCCTTGGTGGTCCAACGCACCGGCTGGGGGAAGTCGGCTGTGTACTTCGTCTCGTCCCTGCTTCTACGTGCCCGGGGCGCCGGCCCAACCTTGATCGTTTCCCCGCTGCTGGCTCTGATGCGTGACCAGGTGGCGGCAGCAGAACGGGCCGGCGTGCGTGCCATGGCTATCAACTCGGCCAACGCCACCGAGTGGGACCTGGTCTCCGCGGCCTTGGCAGCCGACGAGGTGGATGTGCTGCTGGTCTCCCCGGAACGGCTGACCAACCCGTCCTTCAGGGAAAACCAGCTGCCAACCCTGATCCGGCGCACGGGCCTGTTGGTGATTGACGAGGCCCACTGCATCTCCGACTGGGGCCATGACTTCCGGCCCGACTACCGCCGGATCGCTGACCTTATTGCGCGGCTGCCGCCGTCGGTCCCGGTCCTGGCGACCACGGCCACGGCCAATTCCCGGGTGGTTGCAGACATCGAGGAACAATTGGGCGCCGGCGTGTTCACCATCCGGGGTCCGCTGGCACGCAAGTCGCTGCGCCTGGGCGTGCTGCGCCTAGCCGATTCCCGGGACCGGCTGGGCTGGTTGCTGACGCACCTGCCCGAGCTGCCCGGCAGCGGCATCATCTATACCCTGACGGTCTCCGCGGCCGAGGACACCGGACGACTTTTGGCGGAGGCCGGGCATGTGGTCAAGGCGTACACGGGACGCACCGACACCATGGAGCGGGAGGCCCTGGAAGAGGCGCTCAAGGACAACCAAGTCAAGGCGCTGGTGGCTACCAGCGCCCTCGGCATGGGGTTCGACAAACCAGATTTGGGGTTCGTGATTCACTTGGGTGCGCCGTCATCCCCGGTGGCCTACTACCAGCAGGTGGGCCGTGCCGGCCGCGGAAGCGCCAACGCCGACGTGCTGTTGATGCCCGGGGCTGAGGATCAGGACATCTGGCAGTATTTCGCGACGGCTTCGATGCCTGCCCAGGACAAGGCGATGGCGGTTTTGGAGGCCCTGGGCGCGGCGGCCAAGCCCATGTCCACCCCCGCACTGGAGGCGCGTGTGGACTTGCGCCGCACCCCGCTGGAACTGCTGCTGAAGGTGCTGGCGGTGGACGGGGCCGTGCGGCGGGTCTCCGGCGGCTGGGAGTCGACCGGGCAGCCATGGGTTTATGACAGCGACCGCTACGAACGTATTGCCCAGGCCCGTGTGGACGAACAACAGTCCATGATGGTGTACGAAAAAATGTCCGGCTGCCGGATGGAATACCTCGCCGCTGCCCTGGATGACACCACGGCAGCGCCCTGCGGGCGGTGTGATTCATGTGCCGGGCGGTGGTTCCCCACGGACATCGGCTCCGGTGCCGTGGAGGCGGCCAGCGAATCCCTGAGTCATGCCGGCCTGCCCATTGAGCCGCGCACCTTGTGGCCCACGGGCATGGACAGGCTGGGCGTTCCGGTGAAGGGCAAGCTCAAGGCGGAGGAACAAGTGGCGCAGGGTCGGGTGCTGGCCAGGATGACGGACCTGGGCTGGGGCAACTCCCTGCGGGCCATATTTGCCGCAGGCGCCCCGGACGCGCCCCTTGATCCCGCCGTGGCGCAGGCCGTGGTGGGCGTGCTGCGCGACTGGGGCCAGGCCCGGTGGGCCGGCGCCGGCCGTCCCGTTGCGGTGGTGTCGATGCCGTCGCGGACCAAGCCGGAATTGGTGCGCTCGCTGGCCCAGACCATGTGCGAGATTGGCAGGCTGCCCTACCTGGGTGAGCTGTCCCTCGAATTTGGCGGGCCCACCGGGCGCCGTGGCGGCAACAGCGCCTACCGATTGGCGGGCGTGTGGGACAGGCTGGCCGTGGGGCCGGAGCTTGCCGCCGCCCTTGTCGCCTACCCGGGAGGGCCGGTCCTGCTGGTCGATGACCTCGTCGACAGCCGCTGGACCCTCACCGTTGCCGGCCGGGCGCTGCGCCTCGCCGGGGCCACCCAGGTGCTGCCGCTGGTCCTGGCTCAGGCCGGCTAATTCCGCTTCCAGACAAACGCTGCATCACCTTTTACTTGTTTTTTCGCATCGCTGCATCACCTTTTACGGGTTTTCCGGCAACGCTGCATCACCTACTGATGCAGCGTTGCCGAAAAATCTGTCATTGGTGGTGCAGCGTCTGGTGGGCTACTGGCTGACGGGGCGCAGGCGCAGGGCCTGCATACCGCCGTCGACGGCGATCGAGGTGCCGGTGGTGGAGCCTGCGAGTGGGCTGGCGAGGTAGGCCACGGCTCCTGCCACTTCCTCGGCCGTCACCAGGCGCCCGTGGGGTTGGCGGGCGTTCAGGGCGGCACGCTCGGCTACGGGGTCATCCGCCTGATCCATGAGACGGCCAATCCAGGGGGTGTCGGCTGTGCCGGGGTTTACGGCGTTCACGCGGACGCCATCACGGAGGTGGTCGGCCGCCATCGCCTGGGTTAGGGACAGCACTGCACCCTTGGTGGCGGAGTACAGTGCCCGCTGAGGTAAGCCGGCGGTGGCGGCGATGGAGCAGGTGTTCACGATCGCCGCCGCAGAAGACTTGCGCAGGTGCGGCAGGGCCGCCCGGCTCACCCTGACCATGCCGATGACGTTGATGTCCCAGACCCGTGCCCATTCGGCGTCGTCGTTATCTTCAACGGTGCCCTGCGAGCCGATGCCGGCGTTGTTGATGACGATGTCGATGCCGCCAAAGGCTGCAACGGTGCCCTCGATCGCTGCCTTGACCGAGGCGTCGTTGGCCACGTCGCAGACAAAGCCGAGCTGCCCCTTAGGGAGGTTCGTGGGGTTCAGGTCAAGGACGGCGACCTGGGCGCCCATAGCCTGCAGCATCGCTGCGATGGCCGCACCGATGCCCGATGCTCCGCCAGTGACAACTGCTGTCAGTGATGAGAATTCTTGGCTCATTTAGACCTCCTGCGTGGTAGTTGTGGCCCGGAAGAATTCCTGGCGCTGGCGACCCAGACCGTCAATTTCAATTTCGACAACGTCGCCGTTTTGGATGTAGGGGAAGCGGCCGGAGAGGGCGACGCCTTCGGGCGTGCCGGTCAGGACCACGTCCCCGGGTTCGAGCACCATGTACTGGCTTAGGTGGTGGATGATCGTGGGGACGTCGAAGATCAAGTCAGCGGTGCTGGAGTCCTGGCGGGGTTCGCCGTTGACCCAGCTGCGCAGGCGGAGGTTATTGGTGTCGATCTCGGAGGCAGGCACCAGCCACGGGCCCAGTGGGGTGGACTTGGGCAGTGATTTGCCCTTGGTCCACTGGCCGGCGGCACCGGGGATTTGGTATTCGCGCTCGGAGAGGTCGTTGGCGATGACGTAGCCGGCCACGGCGGCGGCGGCCTCCGAAACGCTGGAAAGGTAGCTGACCTCACGGCCGATCACCACGGCGAGTTCCACCTCCCAGTCGTATTTGGCGGCCAGCGGCGGGATCGGTGCCGCGTCGTTGGGGCCGGCAACGGTGTTGTTCGGTTTCAGGAACACCACCGGAATGGTGGGTGGAAGGGCGCCCGACTCCGCGGCGTGAGCGGCGTAGTTCATGCCGATGCAGATGACGTTGTTGGGCCGGACGATGGGGGATCCGACCCGCAGGTTCCGGGCACCCGGAAGCTCGGGAAGTTCCCCGCGTTCGACGGCGGCCGCCAGTTGGGCGAGCCCGTCGCCGGCGAGGAAGTCACCGGTGATGTCGGCCGTGACTGGGCGGGCGTCATAGACTCGTTCGGCGCCGGTGGAATCAGTGGCCAGCACGGCAGGAATTTCCGCACCCTGCGCACCAAGACGTGCAATCTTCATTTATTACTTACCTCCGTGGCCGCCGTGAGGGCGGCCCTAGTGCGTGCCGGGGCCCAACATAGGTCTTAACATCTGAGCTTTTAGGCAACTTTACCCACAAGTTCGGGCCATTTCAGCAATATTGCTCATATTGACATGTAAAACATCCGATGTTTAGCTTGGAGTAGCTTTTTTGGTTTACCCACAATCTTTCGCAGGGAGCAGCAATCGTGAGCATAGTCATCGCCGTGGAGACCAGTGACGTTCGTTTTCCGACGTCGCGTGAATTGGATGGCTCGGATGCCATGAACCCGGATCCGGACTACTCCGCGGCCTACCTTCGCATTGTCACGGACAGCGGTGACGGCCTTGAAGGGCACGGTTTCGTGTTCACCATTGGAAGAGGCAATGACGTGGAAACGGCTGCCATCAAGGCGTTGACACCCTATGTTCTTGGCCGCAACGCCGAGGAACTTCTTGCGGATATGGGAGCCACCTGGAAAGAGCTGGCCCATGATTCCCAGTTGCGCTGGCTGGGCCCGGAAAAGGGCGTCATGCACATGGCCATCGGCGCCGTCATCAACGCGCTGTGGGATCTGAAGGCCAAGCGAGCCGGGTTGCCGTTGTGGCAGCTGCTGGGGCAGATGACGCCGGAGGAGCTTGTTGACCTGGTGGACTTCCGCTACCTCACGGATGCCCTGACCCGGGACGAGGCCCTGCAAATTCTGCACGCGGCCGAACCCGGTCGCGCGCAGCGGACGGCCACCTTGCTCGCCGAAGGCTACCCCGGCTACACCACCACGCCCGGCTGGCTGGGGTACTCGGATGAGAAATTGACGCGACTGGCCCACGAGGCCGTGTCCGCCGGCTTCAAGCAGATCAAGCTCAAAGTTGGCGCCGACCTTCAGGACGACATCCGCCGCCTGCGTGCGGCTCGTGCCGCCGTCGGGCCGGAGATCTTGATTGCCGTGGATGCCAACCAGCGTTGGGACGTGGCCGAAGCCATCGAATGGATGGGCCACTTGGCCGAATTCGGCATTGCCTGGATCGAGGAGCCCACCAGCCCGGATGACATCCTGGGCCACGCCGCCATTGCCCGGGCTGTGGCGCCAATCCCGGTGGCCACCGGCGAGCACGTGCAAAACCGTGTGGTGTTCAAGCAAATGCTTCAGGCCGATGCGCTCCAGGTCCTGCAAATCGACGCCTCCCGGGTGGCCGGCGTCAACGAGAACGTGGCGATCCTGCTACTTGCGGCCAAGTTCGGCGTTCGGGTCTGCCCGCATGCCGGAGGCGTGGGGTTGTGCGAGGCCGTGCAGCACCTGTCCATGTTTGACTTTGTGGCGGTGTCGGGGACCAAGGAGGGCCGCATGATTGAATTTGTGGACCACCTGCACGAGCACTTCGTCACACCGATTGACGTCCACGACGGCTGCTACTTCCCGCCCACAACACCCGGCGGCGGCAGCGAAATGCATACGGCCTCCATCGCCGAATTCACTTTCCCCGATGGTGGCTTCTGGCTGGCGGATGCGCAGACAAGGCAGGTACAAGACGTGGAAGTAGCGGTTTAGGGCAATGCCACAGCAAGTTCACGTAGACCACGCGCTTTGGTTCACCGAGGCACGTTTTGGCATGTTTGTGCACTGGGGCTTGTATTCCTTGGCGGCCCGGCACGAGTGGGTGAAGTACCAGGAGGAAATATCCAACCAGGAGTACCAAAAATACTTTGAGCACTTTGACCCGGATCTCTACGACCCCCGGGAGTGGGCGGCAGCTGCCAAAAAGGCTGGCATGAAGTACGTGGTGCTGACCACCAAGCACCACGACGGATTCTGCCTGTGGGATTCCGCCTTGACGGACTACAAGGCCAGCAACACCCCCTACGGCAAGGACCTGTTGACACCCTACGTCGAGGCGCTGCGCGAGGCGGGTCTGAAGGTGGGCTTCTACCACTCGGTCATCGACTGGCAGCATCCGGACTTCGCCATCGACGGCAACCACTCCGAGCGGAACAACCCGGCCGCCGTGGAATTGAACAAGACCCGCGACGGCGGCAACTACCGTGCGTACCTGCACGGCCAGGTCCGCGAACTGCTGACCAACTACGGGAAGATCGATTACCTGTTCTTCGACTTCTCCTACCCCACCGTCGACGGCGCGGCGTCGGCCGGGACAACGTTCCCCGGCAAGGGCCGCAAGGATTGGGGCTCGGCGGAACTGCTGGGCATGATCCGGGACTTGCAACCCGGCATCGTGGTCAACGACCGCCTGGATGTTCCCGGAGACTTTGTCACCCCAGAGCAGTACCAGCCCGCTGGCGCCATGTTCAGCGGGGGCAAACAAGTGCCGTGGGAGGCCTGTCAGACGCTTAACGGAAGCTGGGGCTATGACCGGGACAACCTCGACTACAAGTCTGCTGACCTGCTGGTGAGGATGCTCATTGACGGGGTGTCCAAGGGCGGAAACCTGCTGCTCAACGTCGGCCCTACGGCTCGTGGCGAGATCGATTCGCGCGCCCACGGCGCCCTTGACGGCATGGGGGAGTGGATGCGTGTCCACGGCAGATCAATCTACGGCGCGGGGGCCGCCGCTGCGGTGCCGCCGCAGGACGGGCGGTACACTCGCCGCGGCGACCGGCTGTACCTGCACCTTTTTGCCTGGCCGTTCCAGTTTGTGCACCTGCCGGCGCTGGCGGGCAAGGTCCGCTATGCGCAGTTGCTCAACGACGCCTCAGAGGTGGCCATGATGATCCTTGGCCCGGGCCAGGCCGCAGGGCACATGACCCCTGCCGGCCAGGACGCCGGGACCTTGACGCTGAAGCTTCCTGTGCAACGGCCCAATGTGGCCGTGCCCGTGATTGAACTGTTCCTCAATGAAGAAGGTGAGATCTGATGCACAAGATCGCCCTGCACACCCGACTCAAGGCGGGGAAAGAGGCAGAATACGATTCCGTCCACTCCACCATCAGTGACGAGCTTGACGCTGCCCTGCGCACCGCCGGCGTGCACCACTGGAACATCTGGCGCAGCGGCCGGGAACTCTTCCACGTCGTCGAGGTGGATGACTACCAGGCAATGCGCAAGGAACTCGCCACCAACCCCGTGAACATCGTCTGGCAGTCCGTCATGGCCGAGTTGCTCGAGGTTGCGGACGACTACTCCGGCGATGACATGGGCTTGGCGAAAGTGTGGGAACTGCCATGAGTGTTCCGGAACTGGGCCGGCTGGGCTTCGGTGCCGCGGGCATCGGCAATTTGTATCGGGCCATGGACGATGCCGTTGCTACCGCCACCATCGCGGCCGCCTGGGACACGGGCATCAGGTACTTTGACACGGCACCCCACTACGGGCTGGGCCTGTCAGAGCGCCGTGTGGGCGCCTTCTTGGCCACGAAACCCCGCAATGAGTTTGTTATTTCCACCAAGGTGGGGCGCATCCTGGAGCCGGCGTTCAACCCGTCGGGGGCCAGGGACGCCGAAGGCTTCGATGTTCCAGCGGACGCCGTGCGCCGCTGGGACCCTTCCGAAGCCGGCATCCGCCGCAGCCTTGAGGACTCCCTGACACGGCTGGGCCTGGACCGCATCGACATCGCCTACTTGCACGACCCCGACGTCTACGACCTGGAAGCCGGAATCAGTCAGGCCCTGCCGGCGCTGGAAAAGCTGCGCGCCGAGGGCCTGGTCGGGGCCATCGGTGTGGGAGCCAACTCCGCCCACGCGCTGCGCGAGTGCGTGCAGGCCGCGGACCTGGACCTGATCATGCTCGCCGGACGCTACACCCTGCTGGAACAGCCTGCCGCCGCCGCTCTGCTGCCCCTGTGCGCCGAACGTGGCGTGGGCGTGGCCAATTGCGGCGCCTTCAACTCCGGACTCCTGGCCCGGCCGGTGGTCCCGGCGGATGCGCACTACAACTACGAGCCCGCCCCGGCCGCCATTGTGGCCCGTGCCAGGGCGCTCGCTGCCTGCTGCGAGGAATTTGGTGTGGAACTGCCGACGGCGGCACTTCATTTTGCCGCCAACCATCCCGTCGTGCGCACAGTGGTTGTGGGCGCGAGCCGCCCCGAACAAATTACACAAAGTGCACAACGCATGTCGACGCCGGTCCCGGCAGGGTTGTGGAACGAAATGGTCGACCGCGGGCTGCTTGCGGGGGAGCTCGTCCATGGCTAAGACGCCCGCACCGGCCACCGCTGTGCCGACCACCGCTGTGGTGGGCCGGACGCCTCAGACGGGCAACGGCGTCGTCCGCCTGGATTCCCACCTGCACCTGTGGGAGTTGGGGGAGGGCATGTATTCCTGGCTAAATCCTGAATTGGGGCCGCTCTACAACACCTTTACGGCGGGGCAGTCCCGGGAAACACTGGCTGGTGCGGGGGTTCGGCGCGCCATCCTGGTGCAGGCGGATGACACCGCCGCGGATACCGTGGCCATGCTGGAAAACGCTGCGGAGAACGATTTCATCGCCGGCGTGGTGGGCTGGCTGCCGCTGGAAGATCCTGCAGCCGGGGCCTCTTTGTTGGAGAAATGGTTGGCACAGCCCAAGTTTTGTGGCGTGCGGACCTTGATCCATGACGATCCGCGCCCGAATGTGCTGGATCTTGCCCCGGTGCGGGAGTCCCTGCGCATGCTGGCACGGGCAGGGCTGCCCTTCGACGTGCCGGACGCGTTCCCCCGGCATCTGGGGCAGGTGGCGGCCCTTGCCGCCGAGTTGCCCGGGCTGACGGTGGTGCTGGACCACCTGGGCAAGCCGCCGCGGGCCGGAACGCCTGACGAGTTAGCGCACTGGGAGCGGGAATTCCGGGCTGTGGCTGCCCTGCCCAACACCGTGGCCAAGCTGTCCGGGCTGCATTGCCCCGGTGCAGAATTCAGCGCGCAGGCGTTGGAGAGGGTCTGGGACATTGCCTTGGACGCCTTCGGGCCGCAGCGGCTCATGTTTGGCGGGGACTGGCCCGTGAGCCTGCTCGGGGCAGACTACGCGCGATGCGTTCAGGTGGTGGCAGCCCTGCTTGAGCCCTTGAGCGGCACCGAAGCCGCTGACATTTGGTCGGGCACCGCTGAGCGGATTTACCTCCGATAACCTTTTCGTAAACATCGGATGTTTTAGCGTAAAATATCTATCTTTGTGTCGTGGATAACATACCATGGGGTAAGTTCCGTTGCTCCAATGGTGGAATCGGATCCACGTGAATACCGACGTTACGGTAATATTCAAACAATTTGTCAGACTTTGGCGCTCGGGGAACCGCTTCGCCAAGAGGTCTGACGTCAGATCTCATTAATAACGCTTGAGAGGGCAGTATGAGCAACCATCTTCTTCGCATGAGCGGGGTGAACAAGAGTTTCCCTGGCGTCAAGGCACTGTCAGAGATGCAGCTGGATCTGGGATACAACGAGGTTCTGGCCCTGGTGGGCGAGAACGGTGCCGGCAAGTCAACCCTCATGAAACTGCTCTCCGGCATCTATGTCCCTGACTCCGGCAAGTTTGAAATTGACGGCGAAGAGGTCGCTATTGCGGGCACTAAGCATGCTCAGGAACTGGGTATCAGCATCATCCACCAGGAATTCAACCTGATGCAGGACCTGACGGTGGCCCAGAACATCTACATCGGCCGCGAACCCCGTCTTGGCGGCATGTTCCTCAGTGAACGCAGGCTCAACCGCAAGGCCGCATTCTTGTTCGAGAAGATCAACATCGATCTGGACCCGAAGGCCCGTGTGGGAGACCTAACAGTTGCCAAGCAGCAGATGGTCGAAATAGCGAAGGCACTCTCCTACAAGTCACGCATCCTGATCATGGATGAGCCGACCGCTGCGTTGAACGACGCTGAAGTGGCCACCTTGCACGATCTCATCCGGAACTTCACCAGCGAAAAAACCGGTGTCATCTACATCTCGCACCGAATGGATGAGCTCAAAGCCATCTCCAACCGCATCAGCGTCATACGCGACGGCGAATACATCGACACCGTCAACACCGCCGAAACCAGCATGGCCGAGGTCATAAACTTGATGGTTGGCCGGGAAATCTCCGGAAACCAGCGTCCGGAAGCAATCCCACACACCAGCGACGTCGTCTTGAAGGTGACCGGGCTCTGCACCAAAGATCTCCTGGACAATGTCAGCTTTGAGCTGCGTAAGGGGGAAATTTTGGGTTTTGCCGGCCTCATGGGTGCCGGCCGGACCGAGGTGGCTCGCGCCATCGTGGGAGCTGACCGTATTAGCTCAGGATCCATTGAGCTAAACGGTTCCCCGGTGACCATTGGAAATCCGGCCATCGCCGCCAACCTGGGCCTTGGGTACCTCTCGGAAGACCGCAAACATCTTGGGCTGATGCTCGAACGCGACGTCAAGGACAACATTGCTCTGAGCTCGCTGAAGATGTTTAGCCGCATGGGTGTCCTGGATAACCGGGCCATGAAAGCCACGGCAACCGAATACATTGACAAGCTGCGCATCAAGACGCCCTCAAGTGCCCAAGCGGCCAAGAACCTCTCGGGCGGCAACCAGCAAAAGATCGTCATTGCCAAATGGCTCGTCAAGGACTGCGACGTCCTCATCTTTGATGAGCCCACCCGCGGCATCGACGTAGGTGCCAAGGAAGAGATCTACACACTCCTGAACGACCTGGCGGCGCAAGGGAAGTCCATCATCATGATCTCCTCAGAACTGCCCGAGGTCCTGCGGCTTTCACACCGCATCGCCGTGATGTGCGAGGGGCGGCTCACCGGATTCCTTTCCAACGCCGAGGCCAACCAGGCAAACATCATGGCCTTGGCTACGCAAAGTACTGAAGATGCCACCGCCAGCAACCGTGCCAGCGCGCAGCGCTAAACCAAGACAAGAAAGTGAAGGCTAAGACATGACCTTGGTAAAGGACACTGCGCAAACTAGCAAGATTGCCAGTGACAAGAAATCAGAAATGGCAACCCGAATCCGGGCCAGCTTCCAGCAGTTGTTGGCATTTGCAAGTTTGTTGGCCCTTGTGGTGTTCTTCTCTGTCGCCAGCGAGAACTTCTATCAAGCCGGCAACCTCTCCAACATCCTGCTCTCCACCGTAGTGACAGGCCTGTTGGCGCTGGGCACCACGTTTGTCATCATCACCGGTGGCATCGACCTGTCCATCGGTACGGGCATGACGCTTTGCTCGGTCATGACGGCCTGGTTCATGACTCAACTGGGGCTGCCCATGATCCTGGGCGTGCTGGCCGGCGTGGCCTTCGGTGCCCTCATCGGCAGTGTCAACGGTTTCTTTGTTGCAGTGCTGAAAATCCCGTCCTTTATTGCCACACTGGCCATGATGATGGTGGCCGCAGGATTAGCGCTTGTCATTTCCGGCACCAAACCGATCTACACCAATGAGGTGCCAGGCTTCCAGAAGATCTTCGCCCTGGGCAAATCCATTCCCGGATTGGTCATCCCCAACGCCGTGTTTATCCTGTTCGCTGCAGCCATCATTGCCGGCCTGATCTTGTCCAAGACAGTCCTTGGACGCTACACCTACTCTATTGGCAGCAACGAGCAGGCCACAGCCCTCTCCGGTGTGAACGTGACCAAGTGGACAGTGCTGATCTACACCCTGGCAGGTTCCTTCACCGGCCTGGCTGGCGTCATCGCCACGGCCCGCTTGAACTCGGCCCAGCCAGCAGGTGGCATGGGCCTGGAGCTTCAGGCGATTGCCGCCGTCGTTATTGGCGGAACCTCCCTGCAAGGCGGCAAGGGCTCAATCATCGGCACAGTGATTGGTGCGCTGATCATGTCCGTTCTGACCAACGGACTCACCCTCATGTCCATCCCGCAGGAGTGGCAGCAGGTGGCCGTGGGCGTGGTCATCATTCTCGCCGTTTACCTGGACATGATGCGTCGCAAAAAGACCGCCAAATAGACTTTCCAGCCGCATTTCCCAGCACTGCCGAAACCCATTTAGCCAAAGCGTTCTCACAAAGGAGTAAGAAAATCATGCAAAGAAGAAAATTCCTCTCACTGGCCTCCATCGCTGCACTGTCCCTGAGCGTTGCTGCCTGCGATACCCCGGCAGCAACCCAGGATGCCGCGGCCGGCAAGAAGCCGTACATCGCCATTGTTTCCAAGGGCTTCCAGCACCAGTTCTGGCAGTCTGTGAAGCAGGGCGCCGAGAACGCGGCGAAGGAATTCAACGTTGATATCTCCTTTGAGGGCCCGGACAAGGAAACCAACGTTTCCCAGCAGATGGACCAGCTGAACAACGCCATGGCCAAGAACCCGCAGGCCCTGGCCCTGGCGGCACTTGACTCGAAGGCCGCCGAGGGCGTGCTGCAGGAGGCCAAGGGCAAGAACATCCCCGTCATCGCCTTTGACTCCGGCGTGGACTCCACCGTCCCCGTCGCCACCGCATCCACGGACAATAAGGCGGCCGCCGCTGAGGCTGCCAAACACATGGCGGAGCTGTTGGGCAACAAGGGCGACATCGCCATCATCGGCCACTCGCAGACGGCGACCTCCGGCACCGATCGTCGCGATGGCTTTGTTGACTACTTGAAGAAGAATGCGCCGGACATCAAGGTCGTTGACATCCAGTACGCCGATGGCGACCAGGCCAAGTCCACGGATGCGGCTAAGGCCATTATGACCGCCTATCCGAACCTTGCCGGCGTGTACGGCACCAACGAGGGTGCCGCCATCGGCGTTGTCAACGCTGTCAAAGAAGCGGGCAAGTCCGGCAAGCTCATCATCGTCGGCTTCGACTCCGGCAAGGCCCAGATGGACGCTATCAAGGAGGGCCTCATGTCCGGGGCCGTCACCCAGAACCCCGTGGGCATCGGCTACGAAACCGTCAAGGCCGCCGTCGCCGCCATCAAGGGAGAGAAGGTGGAGAAGGTTATCGACACCGGCTTCTACTGGTACGACAAGGCCAACATCGCAGATCCCAAGATCGCTGCGAACCTCTACGAGTAGGATTCGCGCTAAGGTCGGGGCCGTTGTGGAAGGCCGGGGGCCGTTGTGGTGATTCGCCCCCGGCCTTCCCCGGATCTGAAAGAGGCCGCTGCTAGAGTGCCTGGCGCAGCCACTGCTCCACCCCGCTGATGTGGACGGTGAGGAGGGCCTTGGCCAACTCTGCGTCGCCACGTTCCAAGGCCTCGATGATGGCTGTGTGTTCGGCAAGCGTACGGTCAACGGCTTTTTCCTGAGTCAGGCCGCGCCAGATGCGTGCTCGGACAGTGCTGCTGGAGAGTCCATCCAAAACACTTGTCAGGTAGGAATTATTTGCCGCAGTGGCGATCAGGCCGTGGAAGACAAGGTCGTGCTCCACGAGCGACTCGACGCTGGTGTCATCGCCAATGTTCTCCATGGTGGCGCGCAGCTCGGTAATCTCCTCGGGCGATATCCGCCCTGCCGCCATCGCAGCTGCGGCCGGTTCCAGGATGCGGCGCACCTCAAAAATGTCCAGGATCGACTTGTCCTGGTGCAGGTCCACAATGAATGCCATGGCCTCGGTGAGCAGCTTGGGCTCCAGGCTGGTGACGTACGTGCCGTCCCCGCGGCGAACATCTAGTACGCGGATGATTTCCAGGGCCTTTACGGCCTCGCGTAGTGAGCTACGGGAGAGGCCGAGTTTTTCGCTCAGTTCCTTCTCAGGCGGGAGCCTGTCTCCGGCTGACAGCTCGCCGGAGATGATCATGTCCTTGATCTTGGTGATTGCTTCGTCTGTAACGGCCATGAATCAATTCTATTGGTCGGATGTTTGATTCCGTGGTCAAACCGCGCACAAAAAGGCACCCCTGATTCAATCAGGGGTGCCTTTTCACTGCGATTTTCTCTGCGGAGACGGGGAGATTTGAACTCCCGGTGGAGTTGTGCCCCACACTTCATTAGCAGTGAAGCCCATTCGGCCGCTCTGGCACGTCTCCAGCACTGGCTAAGGTAGAAGCCCCTAACCAGCATCCCAAACTTTACCCAGTTGAACGGGCCAAAGCAAAACGAAGACAGGGGGCCGGGCAAATCAGGTCAGGGAGAGCCGTAGCTCAGACGCCCGTGGTGAGCACCCGCCACAGGAATTCGTGCGACGCCGTGTGCAGCCGGGCCGCCTGCGCATTGTTGCCAGCCCCGGCATGGCCGCCCTCCAACGCCTCATGAAACCAGACGGGAATGCCCATGGATTCCATCCGGGCAGCCATCTTCCGGGCCTGCACGGGGCCCACCCGGTCATCCGAGGTGGCGGTCCAGATGAACGCCGCCGGATACTTCACCCCGGCCCGCAGTTGATGGTAGGGCGAAAACGTCTTGATGAACTCCCACTGTTCCGGGACGTCAGGGTCGCCATATTCGGCAATCCACGACGCCCCCGCGGAGAGCTTGGTGTACCGACGCATGTCCAGCAGCGGCACCCCACAGGAGATGGCGCCAAACAGTTCTGGGTAGAGCGTGAGCATATTGCCCACCAGCAGCCCGCCATTGCTGCCGCCGACACACCCCAGTCGGGACGGCGATGCCACACCCCTCGCGGCGATGTCGCGGGCCACCGCGGCAAAGTCCTCGTACGCGCGGTGGCGGTTTTCCCGCAGGGCGGCGGTGTGCCAGCCGGGCCCGTATTCGCCGCCACCGCGGATGTTTGCCACCACATATACGCCACCACGCTCCAAGCCGTCCACCATCGAGCGTCGCTCCAGCCATGTCCGGCCTACACTCCCGCTGTAAGCAGGTGTGCGCGAGACCTCAAATCCGCCGTAACCGCTGAGCAGCGTAGGGTTGCCGCCGTCGTGCACCAAATCCTTGGGCCCTACCTGAAAATAGGGCACGCGGGTGCCGTCCAGGGACGTGGCGAAGTGCTGTTCCACGGCGTAACCGGAATCGTTGAAGAACGACGGCGCCTCCCGCACCAGCGCTGCCGGCTCGCCGTTGCCGCCGTGTAGGGACAGGGTGCCCCGGTACACGGTGGTGGGCGTCAGGAATCCCGTGGCCACGAGCCAATAATCGTTGCCGACCTCAGGATCCTCCTCGTCCACGGCGTACGCGTCAACGGAGTGCAGCGGCGGGCAGGCGTCAAGTTCCTGGGCGGCCCAGTTCCGCGCCGGGTCCAGCACCAAGATGGTGGAGGAGACATCCTCGAGCAGGTTCAGTAGTAGGAAGTCCTTGCTCCAGCTCCACGTCTGCAGGGACTGGGAGGGGCTCGGCGCAAAGATGGTGCGCACCTCGCGACTGCCCGCCAGAAACGCCTCGAGCTCTATGGCCAGCAGGGTGCCGGCAGCATAAACAGCACCGGCCACCGTCCACTCTGTGCGGGGGCGCAACAGCAGCCATTGCCTGTGGAGGGAGACGTTCATGTCGTCGGGGACCGCAATGTGCACCCACTCCCCGCCCACCCGCAGGTAGCTTCGACTGTTGAAGAAGTCCACGACGTCGTACGCCACGTCGCGCTCATAGCCGGGGGTGCTGCTGTGGGAGACGCCGCCGCTGAGATGATCCAGCGGCACCGAAAACAGCGGCTCCTTGGCGGCGAGCTCCTCCAGGGTTTCGCCGCGGCGCAGCACACGGGCCGCCGCCGGGTAGGAGGAACCCGTCATGGAACCGGCCCCCGTGTCGGTTCCCACGTACAGCGTGTGGGCATCCAGCCAGCTCAGGCGGGTCTTCGCCGTCGGAAGTTCAAAGCCGCCCGCCACAAACGTGAACGTGGCCAGGTCGAATTCCCGGTAGGCCACGGCGTCGCCGCCGTCGGGGGACAGTGCCACCATGGCAAGGGTGTACTCAGCGCCGGGAGCCGGGCGCAGGAACACGGCCCCCGCCCACAGCCAGTCGGCGCCTTCATCCCGGCACAGGGCATCCACGTCCAGCAACACCTGCCAGACGGGGGTGCCGCAGAAATAGTCCTCCCAAGTGGTACGCCGCCACAGCCCGCGGGGGTTGGCCTCATCGCGCCAGAAGTTGTAATACCAGTCCCCGCGCTTGGCAACCATGGGGATGCGGTCGCGCGAGTCCAGCACCTGCAGCACCGACGCCTCAAGGGCCGTGTAAGCCGGATTCACCAGGGCAGCATCGGTGCGGGCATTGTGTTCGCGGACCCACGCCATGGCGTCATTGCCGTGAATGTCCTCCAGCCACAGGTTTTCATCGGCGGGCGCATCGGCAAAGGCAGGGGCGGTATCAGTCATAGCCCCTATCCTAGGCGCGGGCCGCGCAGGCCACCCGGACAGGACGCAGACCGGGTGGGGCAGGTCGGTTAAGCTGAGGGGGTGGAATTCATGGGCGGGGCGAGCGTAGTCATTGTGGGGGCGGGGCCCCGCGGGACTTCCGTCATGGAACGCCTCTTGGCCCAATTTGCTGCCCTTCGTGCCACGGCCCAGGGTGCGGACCGTACCCTGGACATCCACCTGGTCGATCCTTTCCCGCCGGGCCCCGGCCATGTGTGGCGGACGGGCCAGTCCCGGCTATACCTGATGAACACGCAGGCGTTCTTTCCCACGCTGGTTCCCGACCAGGGCGTGGAAGCCCCGCCGCTGGCCGGCTGCAGCTTCGAGCAATGGCGCCGAGCCCAGCGCACCGCCCCCGACGCGACACTCAGCCTGGCGGACCGCACCGAACTTGCCGCGCTCGCGGCCACCGGCTTCCCCAGCCGGGCCTTGTACGGGCGTTACCTGAGCTGGTGTTTTGCCCAGCTTCTTCAGGCCAAGCCCGACGGCGTCACACTCACCCACCACGCCACCGTTGCCAAGCGTGTGGCGAGGGGCCAGGGAAACGGCGGGTTCGACGTCGTCCTGCAAGACGGTGGGCGGCTGCCTGCGGACAGTGTGGTGCTGGCCTTGGGGCATGTGGAGTCAAAACTGAGCCCCACCCAGCGCGAACTGCACGACCAGGCCAGGACCCACGGCCTGTCCTATTTCCCGCCGGCAGTGCCCAACGACGTCGACTGGGACCTGATTCCCGCGGGCGAAAACGTGCTGGTGCGCGGCATGGGACTGAACTTCTTTGACGTGCTGGGGCAGCTGACGGAGGGCCGAGGCGGCCGCTTCGAGCCCACGGGCCGCGGTGCCGGGGATGCCTTGGCCTACTTACCTTCGGGTGCGGAACCGGTCATTGTGGGGGCGTCGCGCCGCGGGACCCCGTACCGGGGCAAGGCCGAGCTGGCGAGCTACTACCCGGCCAGCGTGGAGTTGCGGTTCCTCACCGAGGACGCCCTGGCGGGCCTGGGTGCCACCGCCGGTTTTGACCACGACATCTGGCCGCTACTGCACAGGGACACGCTTTGGGCGTACTACTCAACCTTGGCACGGAACGGTTCCGGGGCGGTGCCTGCAGGTTTTCTGGGTGAGCTGGATGAGGTGCTGCATTCCGGGCTCGACGGCGACGGGCTGGCCTGGGCAGACAGGCTCAGTTCGTTGGTGGGCGCACACATCGCGGTAGGCCAGCGCCTGGACCTGCCCGGGTTGGCCAGGCCGCTGTCCCGCTACCCGATCCGGCCCGGGGAGACCCACCGTTTTTCCTCGCAGGCCCAGCTGGATGCCGCTGTCCTGGAGTATTTGAGCGATGACGCGGCAGGTTCCTTCCGGGGCGAGGCCGATCCCGTCAAGATGGCCATCGGGGCGTTGAATGCCGGCCGGGCGGTCATCAAGTCCCTTGTAGCGGATGACGGCATCACCGCGGAGTCGTGGATGGGCGAGCTGCGAGGTTGGTTTGAGGCGTTCGTGGAGGGGCTGGCCAGCGGCCCGCCCGCACTGCGCATGGAACAGCTGGCCGCCCTGGTGCGCGCGGGTGTGGTGCACTTCGCCGGGCCAGATCCCGTTTTCCGCATTGAGCACGGTGTGTTTTCGGTGAGCTCGCCGTGGGTGGCGGGACATCCATGGGCATCCCGCCACTTGGTGGAGGCGCTTGCGCCGGCCAACACGGTCAATGGCAGTGACTCTGTGTTGTTGAACAGCCTGTTGGAGGATGGTTTGGTGCGCCCACGCGTCATGCTGGCCGCCGACGGCGAAGCCGTGGTGACCAGCGGTATGGATGTTTCGGGACCGCCCTATCAGCCCCTGGACGGAGCGGGGACGCCAGTTCCTGGATTGTACGTCCTGGGTCTGCAACTCTCATCGGTGCAGTGGGGAACGGCCATCGCCGCGCAGGCCAATGCCGAATACCGTAGCGGCTTCCGGACCGTTCTTGACGCTGACGCCATTGCCGCGGCCATCCTGGCCCGGCACTAGGCCCGGCGCTTCCCCGCATACCCGGCGTTGTCCAACGCCGGGTATGCGGGGAACCACCGGGTATGCGGGCCGGGCACAAAAAAGGGAAGCAGCCCCGTGACGAGACTGCTTCCCTTAAGCGCGCGGAAGGTAAGAGATTCGAACTCTTGGTACGGGGTTACCGCACACTGGTTTTCAAGACCAGCTCCATCGGCCGCTCGGACAACCTTCCTTACCCTAGTAGTGTTTCATAAGCAGGGCGGTGCCACCAAAGTGAGCGGTTCCGGCGAGAGAAAATTTACGCTCTGGAAGTGTTGAGTATGTATGTGGAGAGTGTCATGAAGGCAATTGTTGCCACCCAAGCAGGCGGCCCGGAGGTTCTCACCCTGGCCGACGTTCGCGCACCCGTTCCGGGGCCCGGCGAGGTGTTGATCGATGTGGTTGCCGCGGGGATCAACCGGGCCGACGTCCAGCAACGCCGCGGCTTTTACCCGCCTCCGCCCGGGGCATCGGAGATTCTGGGACTGGAAGTCTCAGGACGAATTGCCGGGTTCGGCCCTGGTGTGACCAAGCCCTTCACGGTCGGTGAAAAAGTGGTCGCCCTTTTGACTGGTGGCGGATACGCGCAACAGGTGGCGGTTCCGGCGGGGCAGGTTCTGCCGTTGCCCGGCGGGGTGGACGTTGTCACGGCGGCATCGCTACCAGAGGTCGCTGCCACCGTCTACTCCAACTTGTTCATGACTGCGATGTTGCAACCGGGTGAAACCGTCCTGGTCCACGGCGGGACCGGCGGCATTGGTGTCATGGCCGTCCAGCTGGCCAAGGCCGCCGGCGCGTTTGTCATCGCTACAGCTGGCAGCGACGAGAAAGTCGCCACCCTGACCAGCTATCTCGGTGCGGACGTTGCCATCAACTACCGCACCCAGGACTTCGTTGAACTTGTCAAAGATCACACTGGTGGGCAGGGCGCGAACGTGATCCTCGACGTCGTCGGCGCCAAATACCTCCAGCAAAACGTGGACGCACTGGCCATGTACGGCCGTCTTGTGGTGATTGGCCTGCAGGGAGGGGCCAAGGCCGAGCTGAACCTGGGCACCCTACTCGCCAAGCGCGCGGCTGTCATCGGCACCACTTTGCGCGCACGTCCGGTTGGGGAGAAATCAGCGATCATGGATGGTGTGCGCGAGAACGTCTGGCCGTTGATCGCCGACGGCACCCTCAAGACGGTGGTGGATAAGACCTTCCCGCTCGCGCAGGCGTCTGCCGCCCACACATATTTCGACTCCGGGACGCATGTGGGCAAGGTCTTGCTGACGCTCTAGCTGAACAACCAATGCGGAGCGCGGATCGGGACGCTGCCAATTCGGCCAAATTTACGCAGGCATTGCCGTTCACCGCGAGGACACCACCTTTGGCAGATTTTCAGCCGTGACCGGATCCCGTTCCGGGTGTGTTGCGAGTCATACTGCTAACGTCAAAAAGGCCGTATTGATCTCTTGACGTAGGGAAAACCATGACAATGTCCTCAAGTAAGGCCGCAGATCCAGCGGACCTTCTTATCCAGGATCCGGAGCTGCCACCTGTCGCAGTGGATGTGGAAAAAGATGAAGAGGCCCACAAATGGACGCCGTTGAAGATCGCGATCTGGTCAGCGATCGCACTGCTTGGCGGCGTGGCCTGGGTAGTGCTGGCAGTGGTGCGAGGGGAAACCGTCAACGCCATTTGGTTTGTGTTTGCCGCCGTCTGCACCTACTTGATCGGCTACCGCTTCTACTCCAAGGTCATTGAAAAGTACCTGATCAAGCCCAATGACAAGCGGGCTACCCCGGCCGAATACAAGGCCGACGGCAAAGACTACGTCCGCACAGACCGCAACGTCCTCTTCGGCCACCACTTTGCCGCTATCGCCGGCGCAGGACCCTTGGTGGGTCCCATCCTGGCAGCCCAGATGGGTTACCTGCCCGGCACCATCTGGATCATCGTCGGCGTCGTGCTCGCCGGTGCCGTCCAGGACTACCTTGTCCTGTTCTTCTCCATGCGACGCGGCGGGCGCTCCCTGGGTCAGATGGCCCGCGAGGAGCTCGGCCTGATCGGCGGCACGGCCGCACTGATCGCCACGCTGCTGATCATGATCATCATCGTGGCCATCCTGGCGCTCGTCGTGGTCAACGCACTGGGCGAATCGCCGTGGGGAGTGTTCTCCGTGTCGATGACCATTCCGATCGCACTGTTCATGGGCGTGTACCTGCGCTACCTGCGCCCGGGCAGGATCATGGAAGTGTCCCTGATCGGCGTGGTCCTGTTGTTGGCCGCCATCGTGGGCGGCGGCATGGTTGCGGCCACCGAATGGGGCTCGGCAACCTTCCACCTGGACCGCACCACGCTCGCCTGGGCCATCATCGTCTATGGCTTCATGGCCGCCATCCTGCCGGTTTGGCTGCTGCTGGCCCCGCGCGACTACCTCTCCACGTTCATGAAGATCGGCACCATCGTCATGTTGGCCGGCTCCATCGTTCTGGTCCGCCCCACCATCAACGTCCCGGCTTTCAGTGAATTTGCCGGCCGCTCGGACGGCCCGGTGTTCTCCGGATCCCTGTTCCCGTTCCTGTTCGTGACCATCGCGTGCGGCGCGCTCTCAGGCTTCCACGCCCTGATCGCCTCCGGCACCACGCCCAAGCTGATTGAAAAGGAACGCCAGGCCCGCTACATCGGTTATGGCGGCATGCTCATGGAGTCCTTCGTGGCGATCATGGCACTGGTCGCCGCGCTCTCCATTGACCGTGGCATCTACTTCGCCATGAACTCCTCCGGCGGAGCCACCGGCGGCACCATTGAGGGGGCCGCGGCGTTTGTGAACTCGTTGGGGCTGACCGGTGTGCATGTTGACCCGGCCACGCTCGCCCAAACCGCGGCCGACGTCGGCGAGAAATCCATCGTCTCGCGCACCGGCGGCGCGCCCACCCTCGCCGTGGGCCTAGCCCACATCATGCAGCAGGTGGCCGGCGGCAAGGCCATGATGAGCTTCTGGTACCACTTCGCCATCATGTTCGAGGCCTTGTTCATCCTCACCGCGGTCGACGCCGGCACGCGCGTGGCCCGTTTCATGCTGCAGGATTCCATCGGCAACTTCATCCCCAAGTTCAAGGACACCTCCTGGCGCACGGGCTCGTGGATCACCACGGGCATCATGGTGGCTGGTTGGGGCGCGATCTTGATCATGGGAGTGACCGACCCCCTGGGCGGTATCAACACGCTGTTCCCGCTGTTCGGCATCGCCAACCAGCTCTTGGCCGCTATCGCCCTGGCCGTCTGCCTGGTGATCGTTTCCAAGAACACTCACGTAAAGTACCTGTGGATCGTGGCGCTGCCCCTGGTCTTCGTCACAGTGGTCACCGTGGTGGCCTCCTTCCAGAAGATTTTCTCGACCGTGCCGGCAGTAGGCTACTGGGCTCAACACCATGCGTTCAAGGCGGCATTGGCCGACGGCAAGAGCAGCTTCGGCAATGCAAAGACCGTCGAAGCCATGGAGGCCGTGGTGCGCAACACCGTCGTCCAGGGCACCTTGTCCATCATCTTTGTGGCGCTCTCACTGATCGTTATTACGACGGCGGTCCTTGTCGCCATCCGCTCCATCAGGGCTGGCGGGGGACCCAGCAAGGAGGACCCGGCCGTCGCCTCAAAGATCTTCGCGCCGGCTTCCGTGGTTGCCACGGCCGCTGAAAAGGCGATCCTGAAGGAATGGGCCGATTCCGGCAAGGAAACCGTCAGGTCCGGGCACTAGGCGTGGACGGGCAGCCCATGAACCTGCTGCGCAGTGCGGGCCGCGGACTGGGGTCGGTCAATAGCTTCCTCAAGGGCGTCCTGGGGGAGGACTCGTATGAGAAGTACCTTGACCACCACCGGGCCACCAACTGCGCAACGGAGCCCATGACGGTCAAGGAATTCTGGCGCGAGAAAACCGACCGCCAGGACGCGAACCCGGAAGGGCGCTGCTGCTAGCGCGTCGTCTGCCCGGTATCCACAATGCAGTTCTTGTACCAAAACCCCACAGATCGGGGAGGGAGGGGTCAGGGACGGAACAGGGGCCTCCGTGAGAGACTTTCATTATGACTGACAAGGCGCACACCCCGGCCAACGGTTTGGTTGCTGAGGGGAAGATCATGGACGACGTCGAGCCCACCCCTGGCAGCGAAGCAACGGGCTCGCCGGCCGCCGGCGCTCAGGAGGGACCACCCAAGGGCCCCGTCAGCGTTTCCGACATGGTGGACCAACCTGCCAAGGTGATGCGCATTGGCACCATGGTCAAGCAGCTGCTTGATGAGGTGAAGAGCGCCCCGCTCGATGATGCGGCGCGGGCTCGCCTTGCCGAAATCCATGAGCGTTCCATCGCTGAACTCGAAGACGGCCTGTCCCCGGAGCTCGTGGACGAACTTCACCGGCTGAGCCTGCCGTTCAACGAAAGCTCCGCCCCCTCGGATGCCGAGCTGCGCATTGCCCAGGCCCAACTGGTGGGCTGGCTGGAAGGCCTTTTCCACGGCATCCAGACGGCGCTGGCGGCCCAGGCCATGGCGAACCAGCAGCTCGCCGCCAAGCTGGCGATGCACCAGCTACCGCCCGGAACCATGATCGCACCGGGCGTGGTGGTGGGTGAAAATGGTGAGCCGCGCCGGGCCGCCATGGGACAGTCGGGCGGGGCCGGGCGTGAGCCGGGCCATCCCGAATCCGGCGGCCCCGGCCAGTACCTCTAACCGGGGTGGGAATTATGCTCAAGGGACTTTTTGGCGCCAACCGCCAGGGCCGGCGGGACGACGCCGAGCTGGGCAAGGGTGTGTGGCGCCGCGCCCACGACAGGTTCCGCCGCGGCCTGGACAGGTTCCACCAGATGCTTGAAGGTCTCGAGGCGGACGCCATGGCGCTCGTCCAAGACGCTACGGCGCCCGTCCAAGGTGCCACGGCATCCGCCCAAGAGACCCGGAACGCCAGGGACAACTACGCCCGGCTGGTCCCGGTGGCCAACTCCCTGGCAGACCTGCTGCCCGAGGTTCGCAGGATTGCCGCCAGGGCCCAGTCGCTGGCCCCAAGTGAGGGCATGGATATCCCCTTCGGTGCCGGTGGCTACCTCAACGACGTCCACCGGGAACTTTCGCGGGCCGGAAATGCGCTGGCCACGGCGGCCGAGTCGGTGGCCATGCTGCGCCTGGGGGCAGGGGACATGGCCGCCGTCGAACGCCGGTCCGGGACTGTCCACCAACACGTCAACCGAGCCAGAGAACTTCTGGAAAAGAATCACGCCGTCGGCAAGTAGCGGGCGGAAAATGTCCGCGGAGTGCGCGCGAGAGCTGCCTCACATTATGTAGGGAATTAGGGCAGCCTCACCTATTGTATGATTACGTACAGCAAATGTTCGCTAATTAGTTATCTGCCGAAAGGCCCCCCTTGAAGACTTGGCTCAATAAGTCCGCGCTCAGCAAAGGCGCTGTCACCGCGCTGGCCAGTATTTCCATTTTCACCCTGGCGGCCTGCAGCGGCGGCACCGCTCCCACAGCTTCCGACGGCGCCGCAGGATCAGCCACGGATGCCATCACCGTCTACAACGCTCAGCACGACACTCTGACCCAGGCCTGGGCCGACGCCTTCACCAAGGAGACCGGTATCAAGGTCACCCTGCGTCAGGGCGACGATTCCGAACTCAGCAACCAGATTGTCCAGGAAGGGGCAAAGTCGCCCGCCGACGTTTTCCTGACCGAGAACTCACCTGCCATGACGCAGGTGGAGAACGCTGGCCTGTTCGCGGACACCAGCGCCAAGATCCAAGAGCAGGTGCCCGCGGAATACCGCCCCTCCACCAACAAGTGGACGGGCATCGCCGCCCGCAGCACCGTCTTCGCCTACGACAAGACCAAGCTGACCGAGGCGCAACTGCCCAAGTCCATCATGGACCTGGCTGATCCGGCCTGGAAGGGCCGCTGGGCCGCCTCCCCTTCGGGTGCCGACTTCCAGGCCATCGTCTCGGCCATGCTCGAGCTCAAGGGCGAGGCTGCGACGCTGTCTTGGCTGGAGTCCATGAAGGAAAACTCCAAAGCGTACAAGGGCAACAGCACGGCCATGAAGGCTGTCAACGCCGGCGAGGTTGAGGGCGCCGTCATCTACCATTACTACTGGTTCGGCGACCAGGCCAAGACCGGGGAAAACTCCAAGAACGTGGCCCTGGAGTACTTCAAGAGCCAGGATCCGGGCGCGTTCGTGTCCATCTCCGGTGGTGGCGTACTGGCCTCCAGCAAGCACCAGGACAACGCGCAAAAGTTCCTGGAGTTCATCACAGGCAAGGCCGGACAGACAGTCCTGCAAACGGGCACGTCCTTTGAATACCCCGTGGCCTCCGATGTAGCTCCCAATGCGAAGCTGACCCCGCTGTCCGAGTTGCAGGCGCCCAAGATCGACCCGGCCAAGCTGAACTCGGCCAAGGTCACCGAGCTGATGACACAGGCCGGTCTACTCTAGTACTGATGTCACAAGCGAAAAGTACGGCGGCGGCACAGCCGCGCAAGCGATTCCCAGGTAAGACCGGGGGCCGGGGCAGGCGCTCCGGCCCTTGGGCTGTCGTCGTGTTATGCCTGTTGATCGCCATGTTTTCCCTGCTGCCGCTGGGGTATGTGGGGGTCATGACCGCCGACGCCGGGTGGGACACCATTGAGAAACTGGTGTTCCGCCCGCGCGTGGGCGAATTGTTGTTTAACACCGTCGCCCTGGTGGTGGTCACCGTCCCGATCTGCGTCGTGCTTGGCATCGGCGGGGCATGGTTGGTGGAGCGGACCCGGCTGCGCGCCCACAAAGTGTGGGCAGTGCTGCTGGCGGCGCCCTTGGCCATCCCTGCGTTTGTGAACAGCTATGCGTGGGTCAGCGCCATCCCGTCACTGGGCGGGCTGTTTGGCGGGGTGTTGATCTCCGTGCTCTCGTATTTTCCGTTGGTGTACATTCCTGTGGCCGCCGTCCTGAGCAGGATGGATCCGGCATTGGAGCAGTCCGGTTCAGCCCTGGGCCTGGGGCCGTGGCGGGTGTTCTTCCGGGTGGTGCTGCCACAGCTGCGGCTGGCCGCCGCCGGCGGGGCACTGCTGGTGTCATTGCACCTGCTGGCCGAGTACGGGGCCTTCGCCATGATCGCGTTTGACACTTTCACCACCGCAATCTATGACCAGTTCCGTTCCACGTTCAACGGTGCGGCAGCCAACATGCTCGCCAGCGTTCTGGTGCTCCTTTGCCTGTTGTTGCTCCTGGGGGAGTCCAAGGCCCGCGGCAATGCCCGGTACGCGCGGGTGGGGGCCGGGGCGCAGGCGAATCCCAGCCGCCTTGCTTTGGGTGGTTTCCAAGCACCGGCACAGCTTGGCCTGGCGGCGCTCAGCGTGCTGGCGCTGGGTGTGCCGCTGTTCCATGTGGGGCGCTGGCTGGTGGCCGGCGGCGCCGAGATCTGGACCAGGGACGCCTTGGCCACGTCGTTGTTGCAAACCCTCGGCTATGGTCTGGCCGGCGCCCTCGTCACCACCATTTTGGCGTTTCCGCTGGCGTTTCTGGTGATTCGACACCCAGGCCCGGTGAGCAAGCTACTCGAGGGGGCCAACTACATTTCCAGCTCCATGCCCGGCATTGTGGTGGCCCTGGCGCTGGTGACCATCACCATCCATTACGTGCCCGGGGTCTACCAGACAGCCGTCGTGCTGGTGGCAGCCTATGCCCTGCTGTTCATGCCAAGGGCGTTGGTGAACTTGCGGGCCGGGCTTGCCCAAGCGCCTAGGGAACTCGACGAGGCCGCCCAGGCGCTGGGCAAACCGCCGCTTGTGGCGTTCTTCAAGGTCACCCTTCGGCTCACCGCCCCGGCAGCGGCCGGCGGGGCTGCGCTGGTGTTTTTGGGTATCGTGAACGAGCTGACGGCAACGCTGCTGTTGGCACCCAATGGCACCCGGACCCTAGCCACTGAATTTTGGACGCTCAGCAGCGAAATTGACTACACGGGCGCGGCCCCCTACGCGTTGTTGATGATCCTGCTCTCGGCACCCATGACGTACTTGCTCTTTGCCCAATCCAAGAAAGTAGCTGGACAGTGACACTTCCCCCGAGGGGCTCCGAGGCCGCTCCCGCCCAGCCTGCATTCACGCACGACGCCGGGCACGTCACCGACCACTTGCGGGTCACCGGCGTGCGGAAATCGTTCGGCGGCACCGAGGTCCTGAAGGGTGTTGACCTGACGGTGGCACAGGGGCGCACCACTGCCATTGTGGGGGCCTCCGGCTCCGGCAAGACGACTTTGCTGCGGCTGATCGCCGGCTTTGAGGCGCCCGATGACGGCAGTGTCAGTCTCGACGGGGTCACCGTGGCCGGGCCGCAGACGTGGGTGCCTGCGCACAAACGCAGTGTGGGTTATGTGGCCCAGGACGGGGCCCTTTTCCCCCATTTGAGCGTGGGACAAAACATCGAGTTCGGCTTGCCCGTGCGCGGGCGCGCCGCAGCCTCGCGGGTGGCGGAGCTGCTGGAAATGGTGTCCATGGACCCCTCCTATGCCAAGCGGCGGCCCTCACAACTCTCCGGCGGGCAGCAGCAACGCGTGGCCTTGGCGCGTGCCCTGGCCCGGCAACCGGAGCTGATGCTACTGGATGAGCCCTTCAGCGCCCTGGACGCAGGGTTGCGGGTGGCTACGCGCCGGGCCGTGTCCGAAACCTTGCGCGAGGCCGGTGTGACCACCATCTTGGTGACCCACGATCAGGGCGAGGCGCTCAGCTTTGCGGACCAGGTCGCCGTCATGCGTGACGGCACACTGGCCCAAATTGGCAGCCCGTTCGTGGTGTACACCCGGCCCGCCGACAGGGCCACGGCGGAGTTTTTGGGTGACGCGGTGATCCTGGAAGCGTGGATGGAAGGCTCACTGGCGCTGTGTTCACTCGGCGGGATTCCGGTGCGCCGCCCTTCAGCCCAGGGCAGGGTGCACCTGATGCTGCGCCCGGAACAAATCCGCATCGCCGAGGGCGGGAACATTCGCGGGCGCGTGGTGGACACCGACTACTTTGGCCCGGAAACAACCGTCCGGATTGCCCTGGCGCCCATCGCTGTGGACCCTTCCAAACCCGTGGATCCGCACCAACCCGTTGGCGGGGAAGTCATTAGCATCAGGCATTGGAATGCCATGCTGGCCCGGCCCGGAACCGACCTGTCGCTAAAGGTTGTGGGGGAGGGCGTCGTCTTCCCCTGGCAGGACTAGGGTGAGCGGATCCGCCGTCGAGCATTGATCTCGACGTAGGCCGTGACCAGGACCCACAACCCAACCGCCAGCCCAAGGACGACGGCGGCGGGTTGGGTTGCACCGAGGGGCACCAGTCCCAGCGAAAGCACCACTGTGGGAACGCCCCAGGCCAGGACTGTGCGCGGCGGTTGGCCATAGCGCGACGAAACGGCGGCGTTGGTGGCGTAGAACAGTGCAATGCCGCCGCCGATGGCAATAGTGGAGCCCAGAGGGAGTTGCTCAAACGGTGCGGGGATGGCGGTGGCGATGCCCGCGGCGAGGGACGTGACCCCCACAATCAGTATGAATGGCAGGAACAGGGTTGTCTGCAGGATGCCGGTGAGGTCGCCCCGCTCTCGGAGGTGTTCGAGCCCGGCGGACAGGGTGCCCATCCCGTACTGGAAGAAGGCCCAGCCCAGCAGCGCGACGGTCATAAAGCCCAACGCCGCGGCCAATCCCGCGCCGGGGCTCCAATATTCGGCGGCCTCCGTGACGATGCTGAACACCGATTCGCCGAGCACAATGATGACGAACAGGCCCAGCCGTTCCCCGGCATGCTCAATGTTGATACCGGCCATGCTGCGGTCGGCCCCGAGCCGGTTGCTGTTGGCGACCATGGTCACCTCGATGGCGATCGACAGTGCCCACAGCGCGACGGCGGCCGGCAGCGGAAGGAGCGCGGCCACGAGCCAGAGGGTGGCGGTGCCGCCGTTGTAAACCCAGATCCGCCAGGACGGCTCGGGGGAATGCTCTCGGTGCTGGAGAAGCCACAACACCAGCAGCAGGATACGCAGGGCGCCGTTGGCCAGCGAAAACGCCCAGGCCCGCTCGCCAAATGCTCCGGGTGCGGCGGCGGCCATGAGCGCTGCGGCCGTCATGGCCGCCAGCATGGCCACACCTAGAGACCTTGAGGTCAGCCCGGGCAGCAGGTTGATGACCGAGACAATGTTCACCCAGGCCCACCAGGCCGGGAAAAACAGCAGCACAAAGGTGCCGAATTCGGGGAAGCCGGGGTTGCCGTGGATGCCGTGGGCCAGTTGTCCCACGAAAGCCACGAATACCAGGTCGAAGAACAGCTCCATCCAGTGCACGCGCCCGGGTTCCCGCGCAGGGCGGGTTTTCGTGGGAGGCGGTGGAGATTTTCCGTCCACGCGCTCATCGTAGACCCGGTCTTCGCACCGGGGTTTAGTGGGGCCTCCAAACAGAATCGAACTGTTGACCTTCTCATTACGAGTGAGACGCTCTACCAACTGAGCTATGGAGGCCTGTGATCCTCAAACAACCCTTGCGGGGTTATTCGCCGAACACAAGAAACCACTCTAATATGCCTGCCCCCGATGCACAAAATCGGGGGCAGGGTGGCCGCAGGTGAAGGTCAGCAGGTGGTCCCGTCCGCCGGCACCTTTCCCTCCACAAAGTAGTCGTCGACAGTGGTTGTCAGGCAGGCGTTGGCGCGGCCGTAGGCGGTGTGCCCGTCGCCCTTCCAGGTGATCAAAACACCCGACTCCAGCTGCTTGGCCAGCGACTGCGCCCACTGGTACGGGGTGGCCGGGTCACCGGTGGTGCCGATGACCAGGATGGGCCCGGCTCCGGCAGCGGAAATCTCCGCCGGCTTGCCCGTCGCAGGGAACGGCCAGAATTTACAGCCCAGACCGGAGTAGGCCAGCAGCTTCCCAAACGTCGGGGACGCCTTTTCCAGGGCTGCGGCGTCCTCGCGCATGTGCGCGGTGTTGGAGTTCATGGGGTAATCAAGGCAGTTGATGGCGGTGAACGCGGCGGCTGTGTTGGACTGGTATTTGCCGTCGGAATCACGGTCCGCCGAGTAGTCGGCTAGTGCAAGCATCCCGGAGGCATCCCCGGCAAAAGCCTGCTTCAAGGCGCCGGTGAGCGGATCCCACAGATCGGTGGAGTACATGGCAAACGCCACGGCGTTGGTGAACTCATCCCCGGTGACCGACCGGCCGGACGGGGTTTGCGCCGGCGTCTTGGTGTACACGGCGTTCAGGTCCCGGATCTGGGACAGCGCAGTGTCGACAGTTCCGGAAACCGGGCAATCCTTGGTGCCCAGGCAGTTCGCGGCCCAGGCGCGCAAGGCATTTTCAAAGCCCACCGCCTGGCCCATGGAAACCTGGTCGATGGTCAGTGTAGGATCCAGGGCCCCGTCAAGGGAGAACTTGCCCACCCGTGCGGGGAACAGTCCGGCATAGGTGGCGCCCAGCTTGGTGCCGTAGGAGAAGCCCATATAGTTCAGTTTGGGATCGCCCACCACGGCCCGCAAGATGTCCATGTCACGGGCGGAACTGACAGTGTCAATATATGCCAGCACAGGCCCGGTGTTCTTGACACACAAATCGGTTTCGGTCTTCGTCGCCGCTTCAGCGGCCTGCAGGCCGGCGTCGGTGCCCAGGTCGAAGGACTCCTGCCGGGAGGCATCCATCTGGGCGTCGCTGAGGCATTTGACCGGTTCCGAGCGTTGCACGCCGCGCGGGTCAAAGCCCACAATGTCGTACGCGCCGCGGAGCTTGTCCGAGAAGTACGATTTTGCCCCGTTCTTGGCCATGTCCACACCGGAGGCGCCCGGTCCGCCAGGGTTGATGAGCATCGCACCCAGCCGCTTGCCGGAGGCTGGCAGGCGGATCACCGACAACTTGATGGAGGTGCTCAGCGGCTTCGCATAGTCCATGGGCACCTCAACCTGCGCGCACTGGAAACCGCCGTTGCAGGAGGTCCAGGTGACGGCCTGCGCGTAATAGGCGTTGAGCTCGGCCGGGACCTCACCAATGATTGAGGCCTCCGCACTGGACTTGACGGTCGTCTCAGGGGCGGGCGTCGTGGTCGTGCAGGCGCTCAGCAGCAGCGCACCCACGGTTGCAGCGGCAGTGGCCAGGAGCAGGCGGTGACGCCGTCGAACAGTTCCGGCAGGCATAAGGGAGTCCTTCACAGGTTAGAGCAGGCTGACGGCCATGGCTTCAAGAGCCAGCAGCGGGGAAACATTGGTGGTGGTCAGGCGGCGGCGCACGTCATTGATCGCATCCATGCGCGCCAAAGTAGCCTCGGGCCGCGTCCGGGTGGCGAATTCGCCCAGCGCCTCGCGCAGGGACTCATTGACAAGCTCCACGGTGGCGGCCTGGTCAGGGGAATGCGCGACGGCGGGCGCGCCCTGCGCTGCCAGCTGGAGTACCAGCACATCCCGGTAGAAGGAGAGCAGGTCTGTCAACGCCCGGTCCAGCTGATCCGTCACCGAACGCTTGGAGCGGCGCTTCTGGTCCTCTTCCAGGGCCCGAACCTGTGCGCGCATGGGCGGGGGCAGGGTGCCGGTCTCCGGCGCCCCCAGCGAGCGAAGCAGATCCGCCTTGTCCGAGATGTCGCGTTCCTCATTGGAGGAGACCGCCTCCGCCTGTGCCAGTTCCAGCAGGGAGCCGGCGGCCAATACGGCCGTTGTGACGTCGCGCAAGGTCAGCGGAAGCCGTACGATCTCCTCGCGGCGTTGCCGAGCTCCGGCGTCGGAGGCCAGCCGGCGGGCAATGCCGATGTGGCTTTGCGCGGCCCGCGCCGCGTGGAGCGCCAGAGCGGGGTCGACACCGTCGCGGCGCACCAGCAAGGCGGCCACGTCGGTCACGGGCGGAAGGCGCAGGGTCAGGGTCCGGCACCGCGACCTGATGGTGACCAGGACGTCCGCCGGGCTGGGGGCGCACAGGATCCAGATGGTGCGCGGCGGCGGCTCTTCGATGGCCTTGAGCAGCACGTTCGTGGTGCGTTCGCTCATGCGGTCGGCGTCCCCCACCACGATCACCCGCCACCGGGACGACGAGGGGCTGTCGTGGGCCTTGCGGACCAGCTCGCGTGCCTCGTCGATGGCGATGGTGGTTTTCTCCGTCGCAATGAAGGTGACGTCGGCGTTGGTCCCGGCCAAGGTGGTGTGGCAGGCCCTGCAGATGCCGCAGCCGCGCTCGACCAGCTGTTCACGTTCACACACCAGCGCGGCGGCAAAGGCCAGCGCGGCGTTGGAGCGCCCCGAGCCCGGAGGCCCGGTGATCAGCCAGGCGTGCGTGGGAGCCCCGGATTGGGCGGCGCGGCGCAGTTGCTCGACGACGGGCCCTTGGCCTTGCAAGTCCACCCAGACGCTCATGGGCTCTCTCTCATGCTGGTCAGCAGGGTTCCCACGGCGGCGTCGATGGCAGCGGCCAGTTCGTTGATAGGCCGGTTGGCAGCCAGCACCAGGTAGCGGTCGGGGTGCTCGCCGGCCAGGTCAAGGAAGGCTTGGCGGATGTCGGCGTGGAAACCGTCCGGCTCGGATTCCATCCGGTCCTCGGCGGCGTCGCCGGCCGTGCGACGTTTGCGCCCATCCAGGGGGGCCACGTCAAGGAGCACTGTCAGGTCAGGCCACAAGTTGGCGGTGGCCCACTCGTTGATCTGCGCTACGTCCCGTGTTCCCAGCCCGCGCCCGGCACCTTGGTAGGCGATGGAGGAATCGATGTAGCGGTCGCTGATCACGATCTGGCCCCGTGCCATGGCGGGGGCGATGACCTGGACCGTGTGGGCGGCGCGGGAGGCGGCAAAGATCAGGGCCTCGCAGCGGGCGTCGATCTCGCCTTGGCCGTGGTCCAGCACCAGGGACCGCAATTTCTCACCCACGGGTGTCCCGCCCGGCTCGCGGGTGCGCACGACAACGTGGCCGGTCTCGGTCAGTGCTTGCGTCAACAGGGCGGCTTGGGTGGATTTCCCGGCCCCATCCCCGCCTTCGAAGGCGATGAACAGGCCCGGCTTGGCGGCGGAAGGAAAAGTCACCTCCCCAGCCTACCGGCCCCAGCTGTCAGCTTCCCCGCGTTATCCACAGCAGTGTGTCACGAAGTTACGTGGAAGTGACCGGCGGCACTAATCTTAGAAACCATGACGTACGAACCCTCTTCCCACCCCGACCAGCTCAGCCCGGAAACCATTGTGGTGGCCGCCGGACGACCCGCCCGCGAACACGACGCGCCCGTCAACCCGCCCATCGTTTTGTCCTCCACCTATGTGGGTGCGGGCCAGGTGGTTGACGGCGACAGGGCTTACGGGCGTTATTCCAACCCCACGTGGGACCCGTTGGAAGAGGCGCTGTCCGAGCTTGAGGGCGCAACATTACCGGGCCTGATCTTCAGCTCCGGCCTGGCCGCGGCCTCAGCCGCGTTGTCGCTGATCCCCGTGGGGGGTGTCCTGGTCATGCCCAAGCATTCGTACCAGGGCGCGCTGGTCATGGCGCAGGAGCAGGCGGCTAAGGGTATGTTTGTTTTGCGTACTGTCGACATCGCCAACAATGACGATGTCATTGCCGCGCTCACCGGCTCGGGTGAGAAGGCAGCTGACATGCTGTGGCTGGAGAGTCCCACCAATCCCATGCTGGAAATAGCCGACCTCCGTGTCCTGTGCAGTTCGGCCCGGGCCGTGGGCGCCGTCGTGGTCACGGACAACACCTTCTGTACCCCGTTGGTCCAAACACCGCTGGAGCTGGGCGCAGACATTGTCCTGCATTCGGTGACCAAGTACCTGGCCGGGCATTCGGACGTCATCCTGGGCGCGGTGGTGACCTCAAACCCTCAGCTTCGCCAGGACCTGCACCACCACCGCTCCATCCACGGCGCCATCGCCGGCCCGTTCGAAGCCTGGCTGGCCCTGCGCGGCTTGCGGACTCTGGCCTTGCGGGTGGAGCGCTCCCAGGCAACGGCGCTGGAGCTGGCTCGGCGGCTTGAAATGCACGACGGCGTTGAGCGGGTCTTGTTCCCCGGTCTGAGTTCCGATCCGGGTCATGAGCGGGCGAAGGCTCAGATGCTCGGCTTTGGTTCCATCATCTGTGTTGAGGTTGCGGGCGGAGAAAGCGCAGCCAACGCCGTGGTTGAGGCGCTGCGGTTGTGGACGCCTGCCACGTCCCTGGGCGGGGTGGAGTCGCTCATTGAGCGCCGCCGGCGCCACGCCAATGAACCCGACACCGTTCCGCTGAATTTGTTGCGCCTGAGCGTTGGCATTGAAAACCTTGTGGACCTGTGGAATGACCTGGCGCAGGCCCTTGAGAAAGTGGCGGCCGAGTCATAACAAATGGCGCGTGTTGGTTGTTGGGGCCACGCGCTACGCTTGAGAGGTGAACAACCTTCTTAACGCAGCAACATTTCTGATCCTCGTGGCCCTCGGGGTAGCAGCTCTGGGTATCCAATTGATGGCGCTCAGCGACTGTCTTCGCACGCCCACCGCATATTTTCAGCGCGTGGACAAGAGGACCAAGTTGTTTTGGGGTGCGCTCACGGGAGGCTCCGCCTTCTTCGGGTTCATCTTTCTGATCGGTCCTGTGACGAGTTCGCTCGCCTTTGGCACGCTGATCCCGCCCAGCATGGGCTTTAACTTGCTGTTGAACCTGGCGGCCGTCACGGCGGCCAGCGTGTACTTGGCTGATGTCCGCCCGGCGCTGGCTGAGGTTCGCGGCCGTGGCAAGGGCAATCAAAACCGCGGCTCCTCCTGGTAGTTCCAGGCTTGAACCTGGTCCTAGTTTGGGTTCACCGCTGACCAGGCCACGCTCAGTTCGCCTAAGCGCCACCGTGACGGTGCCCTGACAACCGGCCAGCCGTCGTCGTACATTTTTTGGCACATGAGCATCCAGCGCTGACGGTTGCCGAAGGACGCCATCGGTGCCCCAGCGAGCCAATGCTGGTCAAGAGCCTGCAGGAAGCCGTGAATCTTCTGGCCGGGAACATTGTGGTGGATCAGGGCCTTGGGCAGGCGTTCGGCAACGTCACTGGGCAGGTCAAACG